>CAWDEW010000001.1:0-14622 GCA_963801445.1 uncultured Chloroflexia bacterium
ACGAGGTGCCGCTGAAGAGGACCCCGTCGCGCATCAGGAAGGGCTGCACCGTGTCGTCCGCGGCGATGGCCGCGGCGCCGCTGCCGGCCAGGGCGAGCCTGGTCCAGGCTGCGCCGTCCGCCGAGATCCAGAGCTCGATCGGCCCGGGACCGCTCTGCTGCGATCCGTGGGCCAGGATGCGGCTGCCGTCGCCGATGAAGGCCCCGGCGACCGACCCGACCCCCTCGCCCGACGCGATCCGTCCCAGGGGGCTGGGCGCGCCGAACGTCCACGAGCGCCCGTCACGGGAGCTCCACAGGGATTGCAGGCCGGGCATGAATCCTGGCTGGGAGCTCTCCGCGACGAGCCCGGCGCTTCCCGCCCGGACGGACAGGAAGCCTTCCCCCTTCCTGGCCGGGACGGCCGCGGCCGACCAGTGCGCCCCATCGGCGGACCACCAGGCGAGCGGCTCGGTGCCGGGGGAGTCGATCTGTCCGGCGAAGCCCACCGCCACGAACCCGCCGTTGAAGGCCGCCACGGCCCGGACCGTGCCCTGGGCGGGGCCGGGCAGGGCGACCCAGTGCCACGTCGCGCAATCGCTCGTCGCTTCCACCGCCAGGCCGGTGTCGGCCGGGGCAATGGCGCCGCTGACGCCGCCCGCCAGGCCCCCGCCCCTGTCCATCCCGAGGCCGGTGACGACGAACGGGGTCGAGGTCCACGTTGCGCCGTCGCTCGACGACCAGAGGACCTCGCGCGAGCCGCCGCCCACGAGGACCAGGACGCGGTCGGCGCAGGGCGCACCGCCCATGACGAACGTGTTGCCGGTCGGATCGTCCAGGCCGAACGTGCCGGCCGGGAGGGGGGCCCAGTTGTGCCCGTTCACGGACGTCCACGCGGTGGTGTGACCCGCGGATGGCGTCGCAGCGAACCCGACGTAGCCCCGGCTCCAGGGCACGATCTCCTGGAATCCCGCCGGTGCACCGGCCAGGTCGTACACGTTGAGCCCGGTCCAGGCCGCGGTCGAGACGGGCGGCATGGTGGGGATGAGGATGGCGGGCGACGGGGACGGCGCGGGCGACGCCGAGGCCGGGGCCGTCGAGGACGGCGCCGGCGTGCCGCTCGGGCCCACCGAGGGGGTCGGGCCACCTGGGGCGACGGGGCCCGAGGACCGGATGACGAGGGCGGCGACGACGACCAGGACGATGGCCGCGGCAGAGGCCACGATGCCGCCGGTCGAGAAGAAGGCGGCGAACCTCGGTCGCGAGGCGCGCTGCGCCTCCACGACCAGGGAGCGCGCCACGGCCAGGCGGAGCGCGTCCGACGGTCCAGCGCTGTCGAATCGGTCGTGCAGGCGCCGGCGCAGGCGCCCCTCGAGCTCACGCTCGTCCATCGGAGACCTCCAGGCTGGTCCGCAGTGCGCGCAGCGCGTAGTGGAGGCGCGACTTGACGGTGCCGGCCGGCACGCCCACGCGCTCCGCGATCTCGTCCACGGTCAGGTCCTGCCAGTAGCGCAGGAGGACCACGACCCGGTGGTCCGGGTCCAGGCCGTCGAAGGCCCGGTCCAGGTCGCGCTCGGTCGCCCGGTCCGCGGGGTCGGGCGCCAGTCCCTCGCCATCGCCCCGCCACGCCGCTTCGAGGGCGATGGCGCGGACGCGCTGGCGCTGGCGCCCGCGCAGCCGGTCGCGGCACTCGTTGATGAGGATCCGCTCGAACCAGGCCCCGAAGCGATCCGGGTCTCGGAGCGAGTCGCCGCGCCGCCAGGCTGCGAGGCAGGCCTCCTGGAGGGCGTCCTGGGCCTCCTGGTCGTCGCCCAGGATCGCCCGGGCGAGCCGGTAGCCGCGATCCACGGCCTGCTCGATCCGCCGGGCCAGGGCGTCCCGCCGGTCGATCGCCATCACCGCCTGCACAGCTCCCCTCGCGAACCGGTCCGGGTCAGCGATGCCCGTTCACCCCATCCGACGCCTCGGCCGGGCGAATCGTTCACGGCGTCGGGAAGAGCGCACGGCCGCCCGCGAGAGGACGGCGCCTCGCTAGTGGGCCTCGACCGGGGCGTCACCCACGCCCGGCTGGACAGCCCGGCGGGGGTGCCCGGCCCGGTCCGTCGGGCGTGCGAGCTGCGCGTCGAGCAGCGCCACGAACGGCTTCGCCCCGAGCCGGAGGAACGTCTCACGCGCGGACTCCGCCAGCACCCTGACCTCCGCGTCGCCCCCGCCGATCGTCCCGAGGAGCATGAGGGCACCCAGGGCCTGGCGCCAGGGCAGGCCGAGACGGCCGTATTCCCCGAAGACCGCCCGAGCCTCGCGCAGCGCCTCGGGCCCCCGGCCGTCGAGCGCCGCGAGGCCGGCCCGGAGCAGGCGCCGATCGTCGCCGCGCAGCCGACTGTGCCCGGGCAGGCCGTCCAGCTCGGCCAGGGCCGCCTCGGCCCGGCCCCGGTCGGCCGCCAGGAGGCCGGCCAGCCCGGCATAGAAGCAGGCGAGCGGTGCATTCAGGGCATCGGACCGGGCGAACGCGATCCACTCGTCGCAGGCAGAGCGGAAGTTGCCAGCGGCGAAGTCGATCTCGGCGCGGGCCCCGTGCAGGGCCTCCCGCGGGCCGGACTCGTCGAAGCTCTCCACCCAGGCGGTCATGCGGACGACGTCCCCAGCCACGTCGTCGCCGCGCCAGGCCGAGAAGGTCAGGAGGGCCCAGCGCATGTGGTTCGCCTCGAGCTCGTCCGTGGTCTCGTCGCGCGTGGTCGTCAGCTCGTGGATCGCGCGGTCCCATTCACCGACCTCGAGACCCGCGCTGGCGAAGTTCCCGACGAGCGTCCGGATGAAACCGCGGAGCCCGAACCGCCGGGCGACCTCGAGCGCAGCCTCGGCGGCCGCGAACGAAGTCCGCGGCTCCGAGGCCAGCACGCCCAGGTCCAGGCGCCCCCGGAGCGCGGTCGAGATGAGCCCACGCTCGTCCGCGAGCTCGATCCCTGCCCGGATCGCGCCGATGCCCTCGTACGACCGCCCGAGGTGGCAGAGGGCCAGGCCCCGGGTGACCAGGACGTCGCTCACGATCGGCACCAGGTCGAGCCGCTCGCCGGCCTCCAGCGCGCGGTCCGCGACCTCGACCGCCCGGCCATGCTTCTCGTGGAAGGAGTAGCCCCGCGACAGCTGGGCCAGGAGGTCCACCCCGCCGGGGCCCGTCGGGGCGCGGTCACGACCGATCAACTCGTCGACGGCGGGCTCGAGGAGCGCGAGCCCGGCGTCGCGCCGGAAGAGCGTGATCAGGACCGCGCCGAGTTTCGCGATCGCACCGGCGATCGCGTCGGCCTCTCCGAGCGCCCGGCGCAGGTCCACCGCCTGGCGCAGCCGATCCTCGGCGATCTCGTTCATCCCGGCCATGAAAGCCGCCCAGCCCGCCCGCTCCAGGAGCTCGGCGATCTCGGTCTCGTCGCCGGCAACGGCACGGGCCTGCTCGAGGAATCCGACGGCCTGGCCGAGGGACCCGAGGCTGATCGCCCGCTCGGCGGCCGCCCGGAGGGTGATCCGCGCCTGGGCCGCGAGCGCGTCGGCCTCGGGACCTTCGCCGGCGTTCTGGTGCGCGGCCAGGTAGTGGCCAGCCAGGGCGCCGGCGAGCTCGTCGGAGCCCAGCGCCTCGAAGAAGCGAGCGGCGGCCAGGTGGCGGACCTTCCGGTCGCGCTTCGCCAGCGTGTTGTAGGCGACCTCCCGGATGAGGGCCTGGACGAACGAGTACTGGCCACGCTCCGGGCTCCGGGGGTCGGCCTCGAGGGCCAGGAGCTCGCGCCGGACAAGCGAGCGCAGCCTGGTTGCGAGCTCCTCATCCTCCAGCCCGCTCACGGCGGCCAGCCCGGCCATGGTGAAGCTCTGGCCGAGGACGGCCGCATCGGAAACCAGGGCGCGGTCGGCCGGGGGCAGGCTGTCGAGGCGGCTCGCGATGAGCGCGGTGAGCGTCTCGGGGACGGCGAAGTTGGCGAGGTCGCCGGTCGGGCGGTAGGTCCCGTCCTCGAGCGTCAGCCGGCCGTCGGCCAGGAGCATCCGGACGGTCTCCACCGCATAGAGCGGGATGCCGTCGGCCCGGGCGACGATGGCCCGGACGGCGGGCTCGGGCAGGCCGGGCACGAGCCCGCCGAGGAGCAGGCGCATCGCCGGCGCCGCGAGGGGCTCCAGGTACAGCGAGGTGAAGTTGCGCTTCGCCGCCCCCCAGTCCGGGCGCTTCTCGAGCAGCTCGGGCCGGGCGAGCGTCACGACGTAGACAGGGACGCCCCGGCTCCACTCCATCAGGTGGTCCACGAAACCGATGAGGCCCGAGTCCGCGAAGTGGAAGTCCTCGAAGACCATCACCACGGGGGCCGTGGCGGCCAGGCGTTCGAAGAAGGTCCGCCATGCGCCGAAGAGCTGCTCGGAGCTCACGCCCTGGACGATCCCCAGGAGGGCCAGGAGGGCAGGCTCGATCCAACGCCGCTCCGACTCGTCGGGGACGTGGCGAGCCAGCGCTTCGGTCACCTTCGCCCGGGTGGTCGCCTCGTCGTCGGTCTCGACCAGGCGGCAGCGCTCGCGGACCATCTCGCCGAGGGCCCAGAAGCTGATCCCGTCGCCGTAGGCCGGAGAGCGGCCGTCGTGCCAGAAGACCGGGTCGACCAGGCCGTCGACGTACTTGAGGAACTCCCAGGCCAGCCGGGTCTTGCCGATCCCGCCCGGGCCGATCACCGACACCAGGCGGGCCCGGTTCTCGCGGCCGGTCGCATTGAAGAGGTCCTTGAGCAGGCGCAGCTCGTCATCGCGGCCGACGAACGGGGCCTCCAGGGCGTCCGTTCGACCGCGGCCGCCGACCTCGGCGATGACCCGGAGGGCCCGCCACGCGGGGACCGGGATGGCCTTGCCCCTGAGCGCCTGATCACCGGCCGGCTCGAACGCGATCGCCCTCGCGGCCGCCCGCTGGGTCGCCTCCCCGACGAGCACCGTTCCCGCCGCCGCGGCCGACTGGAGCCGGCTCGCCGTGTTGACCAGGTCGCCGGCAACCAGGCCCTGGTTCGTGGCGCCCAGGGTGACCGCGGCTTCGCCGGTCAGGATCCCGGCCCGCGCCTGGATCGACGGGCCCAGGCCGCGGACCACGTCGACGAGCTCGAGGCCGGCCCGGACGGCGCGCTCGGCGTCGTCCTCGTGGGCCGTTGGGGCGCCCCAGACCGCCATGACCGCGTCGCCGATGAACTTCTCGACGGTGCCCCCGTAGCGGCCGATGACGTCGCCGGCGAGGTCGAAGTAGCGTGAGAGGAGCTCTCGCGTGTCCTCCGCGTCCCGGCCCTCGGCGAGCGTCGTGAAGCCGACGAGGTCGGCGAAGAGGACGGAGACGAGGCGACGCTCCGCGATGGGTGCGCCGCCCGCGGCCTGTGCAGCACCGGCGGCCGGGAGGCCCGGGCGGGCGGCGGCGTTCGCGGCAGGCGCTGCGCCGAGCACGAGTGGGGTCGCGCACTCGCCGCAGAACTTCGCGGCCGCGTTGTTCGGGGCGCCGCAGGACGGGCAGAGGGCGGCCAGTCGAGCAGCGCACTCACTGCAGAACTTGCGCCCTGCCTCGTTCTCGGTCCCACAGTTCGAGCAGACCACGTGGCGCCCCGTTGCGACCTGAGGGGCCGAGGGTACAGCAGGAGCCGCGCGATCGACAGGGGGCACGCTCGAACGGGCCGTGCGCACCGCCCGCACGTGCACCTGTACGCTCGAAGCCCCGGCCGATCGGCCGGGGCTTCGAAAGGGTGGCGCTGCGCCGGGCGCTGCCTAGAAGTCGGTGCCCGCCTTGAGATTGATCCAGTCGATGACGACCTGGCGGTCGGTCCGGTAGTACCAGCCGTCGCCGCGGCAGCCAGCGTTCGACATGCCCCACGAGGTGACCGCGACGACCTGGTTCGAGTCGGCCGGATAGAACACCGGTCCGCCCGAGTCGCCGCTGCAGGTCCCGCCCCGCGTGTCGCCGTTGCCGTTCAGCTGGACGTTGAAGCCGTCGTTGTTGTGGCTGACCATGTTGACGAGCGTCTCGGTGGCCATCAGGCGCTCGCGGAACGAGATCGCGTAGGCCCCCTGCTTCGCCGAGAAGCTGATCCCGTAGCCGGAGACGCCGAAGGTCGTGTCCTGGGTGCCCCGGGCCTTGAGCAGCGGGTCCAGTGTCTTCGGCGCGGCCAGCGTCGCGTACCCGAGGCCGGCGATCGGCTGGTCGAGGATCACGATGCCAACGTCATGGGTGTCCGGGAAGCCGGCGAAGTTGTTGAAGCCGTAGTTGAACATCACGTGCGACTCGGCGCACAGGGTGCCCAGCCTGTTGCCGGCCGTGCCCGTGCAGCTGTCGGGATAGCCTGTGACCGCATCGCGCTCCGTCGTCAGGTCGTAGTTCACCCCGGCGTCCTGCTGGAACCAGATCCGGGCGGTCACTTCGACGCCGCCCTCCTCGTTGTCCGTGCAGTGCCCGGCGGTGAGCACGACGGTCGGGGCGATCAGCTCGCCCGTGCACCGGTGCGACCACGCCCAGTCCGGGCCGTAGAACCCGATCAGGCCGACAAATGGATGGTCGAAGTCCTTGACGTAGTGCTTCGTGATGGCCAGCGCGGGCGCGACCGAGATCGCGAGCAGCGAACCCGCGACCACCAGCGCGCCGAGGAGTCTCCGCATTCCCTCTCCTTGCTGTAGCGCTCCTCGAGGCGTGACCCCGGGGACGTTGGACGCCGGAGCGCGGGGGAGGCCCGGTCTCGCCAGTAGCTCGCTGCGGTTCAGGCGACCGAGCTGGAACCGCAGGTCAACGCTGTCTCCACGCGCAAGGTAGAGGCGCCCCGCCCTGCCCAGACAGGGCCGGATGGCCGGGGGAGGTGCGCAAAGGCACCAGATCCCCGTTCCGGCGCCGTTCCAGGGCCGGGCGCGGGCGGGCAGATATCCTTCGGTCTGTCTCATCCGCGCGGTGGAGGCAGAGGCATGAGCGAATCCGTTCCGATCGTCGTCAACGGGTCCCCTCGCGAGCTGGCCGCGGCGCCGCCGAGCAGCCTGCTCTTCGCGCTCCGCGATGAGCTTGGGCTCACGGGCGCCAAGCCCGGGTGCGGGGAAGGCGAGTGCGGCGCCTGCACGGTCCTTCTGGACGGGACGCCCGTGCGCGCCTGCCAGGTGCGCGTGGGGGACGCCGCCGGCCACGCGATCAGGACGGTCGAGGGGCTGGCGGTGGACGGGGGACTGCACCCGGTCCAGCTGGCGTTCCTCGAGGTCGGCGCGTTCCAGTGCGGCTACTGCACGGCCGGCATGATCATGAGCACCTTCGCGCTGCTCGAGGAGGATGCCGACCCCGACGACGGGCGGATCCGGGCGGCGCTCCAGGGCAACCTCTGCCGCTGCTGCGCGTACCCCCGAATCATCCGCGCCGTGGGTCGAGCGGCCGAGCTGGGCCGGGCCGCCGAGCCGGCGCGAGCGGCGGCGCCCACCGTCGGGGACGCGTTGCCCCCCGGCATCGGCCCGGGATCGCCCGCCGAGCCGACCCCAGGCGGCGTCGCGGCCTGGCCGGCCGTCCGGCCGCGGGTGCCCTGGGATCTCGCCCGCCCGGAGGAGCGGGACTGGTTCGCCGTCCTGCCGGAGGGCCTCGTGGTGGTCCACGAGCCGGCCCCGGACGAGTCCGCGGGCTGGACCACGAGCGCCGGGGCCTGGCTCCATGTCGGGACCGACGGGATCGCCACGGCGTTCACCGGCAAGGTCGACGTCGGCCAGGACAACCGGACGGCGCTCTCCCTGCTGGTCGCCGAGGAGCTGCGCCTGCCGCTGTCCGCCGTGCGCCTGGTGATGGGCGATACCGACCTCTGCCCCCGCGACCAGGGCACGTTCGGCAGCCGATCCATGCCCGATGCGGGGGAGCTCCTGCGCCGGGCCGCCGCGGGAGCCCGGGAATGCCTGGTGGACCTGGCCGAGCGCCGTGGGATGGACGCCGGCATGCTCGTCGCGGACGAGGGGGCGGTCCGGGGATCCCGGGCCGGCCCGCCCGTCCCGTATGCCGAGCTCGTGCGCGGCCTGCACCACGTCGAGCATGTCGGCGGCGGTGCGCCCCTGACCCGCGGGCCCGGTGAGCAGGTCGTCGGCAGGGCGGCCCGGCGAGTGTCCGGTCCGGAGATCGTGACCGGCGCCCGGCGCTACCCGTCCGATCTGTCGCGGCCGGGCATGCTCCACGGCCGCGTCCTGCGGGCGCCCGCCCGGGGCGCGGCCGTTCGCTCGGTAGACGTCACCGCCGCCGCGGCCCTGCCCGGCGTCACCGTCGTCCGCGAGGGCTCGTTCATCGGCGTGGTCGCGCCGGACCCGTTCGCGGCCGGGCGGGCGCTCGGCGCGATCGCGGTGGACTGGGAGCGCTCGCCGCAGCCGTCCGAGGCGGATCTCGGCGCCTACCTCCGCGCCCACCCAGTGGTGGAGGAAGAGGGCTGGGGCGGGGCCTTTCGGCACGTCGTCGGCGACCTCGAAGGCGCGCTCGCCGACGCGTCGACCACGCTCGCCGCGACCTACACCACCGCGTACGTCGCCCACGTCCCGCTCGAGACGCACGTGGCGCTGGCGGAGTGGGGCGGCGACGGCCGGCTCACCGTCTGGACCGGGACGCAGGTCCCGTTCGGGGTGCGCCAGGGACTTGCCGAGGCCTTCGGCGTGCCCGAGGCGCACGTGCGCGTCATCGTCCCGGACACGGGCGGCGGGTTCGGCGGCAAGCACGCCGGCACGGTGGCTGCCGAGGCCGCACGCCTGGCCCGTGCCGCCGGGCGCCCGGTGAAGGTGCGCTGGAGCCGCGCCGAGGAGTTCACCGAGGGGTACTTCCGACCGGCCGGGGTGATCGACGTCCGCAGCGGGGCCCGGGGCGGCGCAATCACCGCGTGGGAGATGAGCAACGCGAACTCGGGCATGTTCGGCCTCGTCGGGCCCTACGAGGTCCCCCACCAGCGCCTCGAATTCCAGCCCTCCGACTCACCCCTCCAGCAAGGCTCGTACCGGGCCCTTGCGGCCACCGCGAACCACTTCGCCCGCGAGTCCCACATGGACGAGCTGGCGCACGCGCTGGGCGTCGACCCGCTCCAGCTCCGCCTCGACCACCTCCGCGACGACCGGCTGGCAGCCGTCCTGCGCGCCGCGGCCGAGCGGATCGAGTGGGGCCGGCCGCGGGAGGGCGGAGCCGGGCTCGGCATCGCCTGCGGCGCCGAGAAGGGCGCCCGGGTCGCGACCGCCGTCGAGGTCCAGGTCGGGGCCGACCGGCGCCTCGAGATCCGGCTGGTCGTGACCGCCTTCGAATGTGGCGCGATCGTCAACCCGGATGGCCTGGCCAACCAGGTCGAGGGCGCCCTGGTGATGGGGCTCGGCGCGGCGTTCTTCGAGGCCATCCGGTTCGAGGCGGGCACGGTCCTCAACGCGTCGCTGGCGGCCTACCGCGTCCCGCGCGTCGGCGACGTGCCCCCGATCGAGGTCGTCCTGCTGGACCGGCGGGACCTTCCCTCGGCCGGGGCCGGCGAGACGCCCATCATCGCCATCGCCCCCTCGCTGGCCAATGCGATCTTCGCGGCGACCGGAGTGCGGCTGCGCGCCCTGCCGCTGGTCCCGGACGGGATCGTCCCGACCTGAAGCCGACGCCCCTTGCGGGGCCGAGGCGGCGGATCTCGTCGGGCTGCGGCGGGGCGACCCTCGGCGGCCGGAAGGGCCCTGGAGCCTGGGCCCTGCGGAGCGCTCGCCCTGCTGCGCAGGAATCGACCGCCCAGCCTAGACTCCGCGCCCATGGAGCGCGTCGACGTCCTTGTCGTGGGTGGTGGGTCCGCCGGCCTCTCGGTCAGCCACGAGCTAACGAGCCTCGGGATCGACCACCTCGTCCTGGAGCGCGGCCGGATCGGCCAGGCATGGCGGGATCGCTGGGACACGTTCTGCCTGGTCACCCCGAACTGGTCCGTGCGGCTGCCGGGCGGAGCGTACGCGGGGGACGATCCAGACGGCTTCATGCCCCGCGACGAGATCGTGGCCCATCTCGAGCGATACGCCGCCGCCTCCGGGGCGCCCGTCCGGGAGGGCGTTGCCGTCCAGACGATCGATCGGGCGCCGGGCGGCTTCGTCGCGCGAACGTCTGCCGGCGACGTGCACGCCGCCCGCGTCGTCCTGGGCACCGGCGCATTCCAGCGCGCCCACCGCCCCGCCGGTGCCGAGGCGCTGCCGGCCGGTCTCCTGCAGATCGACGTCGAGGACTACCGGAACGAGGCCAGCCTACCGCCGGGGCCGATCCTGATCGTCGGCAGCGGGCAGTCGGGCTGCCAGACGGCCGAGGAGCTGCGGGAATCCGGCCGCGATGTCGTCCTCTCGTGCGGGAAGGCCCCATGGGCGCCGCGCCGGCTGGGTGGTCGCGATCTCGTCTGGTGGCTGGAGGCGGTGGGCTTCCTCGACCAGCCGGTTGCCGCCCTGCCGTCTCCTGCCGCCCGCCTCGGGGCGAACCCCCTGGCGACGGGCCACGGTGGCGGCCACGATCTCAACCTCCGGACCCTGCGGACGATGGGGGTCACGCTGGTCGGCCACTTCTTGGGAGCCGCGGGCCACGAGGCGCGCTTCGCCCCCGACCTCGCCGACACGGTGGCCTGGGGCGACGCGCGCTGCCGAGAGCTCATGGGACTGGTGGTCAGGGCAGCCGACGAGCGGGGGCTGCCACGACCGGAGATCGCAGATCCCGCGCCGTTCGACGGGGCGGCGCCGGAGGCAGTCTCGCTCGAGGGGTTCGGGGCGGTCGTGTTCGCCGGTGGCTTCCGCCCTGACTTCCGTTCCTGGCTGCCCTGGGCCGATGCGTTCGACGAGCTGGGCTTCCCGATCCAGCTCGAGGGGAGGAGCACGGTCGTCGACGGGCTCTTCTTCGTCGGGACCCACTTCCTGCGGACCCGCAAGTCGTCGACCCTGCTGGGGGTCGGCGAGGACGCAGCGATCGTCGCGCGGACGATCGCGCACGAGAAGACCACCGCCTGACGGAGGGCTCTCCGGCCCGGCCCCCGCGAATGCTTCGTGCCACGGTCGATTCCGGGCTCACTCGTTCGTCGCTTGAGTGAACCGGGCAGAACGATCAGGAGGACAGGACGATGGGCAACCCGACCGACAACAAGGACGTCGTGCGCAGGATCGAGGAGGCCTGGGATCGCAACGATCCGGCGGCCCTCGACCAGTACTTCGCCCCCGCCTTCGACAACGCCCAGAGCGGGACCCCGGGGCTGCCGCCAGGGCTGGCGGGCGCGAAGATCGCCCACGGCGCCGCCATGGCGGCCTTCCCGGATCGCCGGGTGCGCATCCTTGACCTCGTCGCCGATGGCGACAGGGTGTTCGTGCGGAGCCAGGTCACGGGCACCAACACCGGGGGCGCCGCGTTCCTCAACGCTCCCGAGGCGAACGGCGCGAAGGTCGACTTCGAGATGTGGGGCGTCTACCGGCTCCGCGACGGCAAGGTCGTCGCCCACTGGGGGCTCAATGACGGCGCGCGGGCGATGATGCAGGTTGGGGGGCTCAAGCCGCCGATGTAGCCGTCGACCCGCGTCGCGATCGTCGCGCTGGGGCCTGGCCCGGACGCCCTGCTGAGACCCTCGCGGTGATTCTGGGTCCCAACCGCTCAGGCGCCGGCGCCGGCCGCGCCGACCAGGGCGCCCGATCCGGATCGCTCCTGCCAGTAGCGGAGGCTCCCGCGCGCGAGTGCCCGCTCGAAGTACGAACCCCCGGGCCGGATGCTCTTCATGCCGCCGGCCGAGACGAGAAGCTCCAGGAGCGGCGCCAGCTGGGATCACGGGCGAGCCCTCTGGCGCGGCAGCCTGCGTCACTGGCTGGGGGACGGGTCTGCCACCTGAGCAGGGTCGGCAACCAGGCAGTGGACTTGGCTGCGGGACTAGAATCTGGATTGCCCCCGCTCCGCACGTCGACGGCGATCCCTGTTGGGGTTTGGCCAGATCGCGCCGACCGGGGGCACTGCTCGAGGTCCGGAAGGCGCTGTCCGAGGTGTCCGGCCGCCCACGACGGCCGCGCGCGGCGCCCCACGTCAGCAGCATGCGTAGATCCGCTCGATGTGGCCGAGCACGAGCTGCGACGCCGTGGTGAGGCGAGGCGACGGAGTCCACGCTCGGGAGCTCCGCGCAGCCCTAGACTCATCGCGGCAGGCCGCTAACCATGCTCGTGACCCGCCGGAGGAGGCCGCGTGGACGGACCCCGGTTCCCGATCCGGATCGGCGCCCTGATCTGGCCCCAGGTCGGGTCATGGGAGCAGATCCGTGCCGTCGCGGTCGCGGCCGACCGCGCCGGGCTGGACTCCATCTGGACCTGGGATCACCTGTACGCGATCTACGGCGACCCGCACCAGCCGATCGTCGAAGGCTGGACGACGCTGGCCGCCTGGGCCGAGGCGACCGAGCGGGCCACCCTGGGGCTGATGGTCGGCGCCAACACGTTCCGCAACCCCGGTGTCGTGGCCAAGGCAGCCGTCACGGTCGATCACGCCAGCCACGGGCGCTGTCGGCTGGGGCTGGGGGGCGCCTGGTTCGAGGACGAGCACACGGCCTACGGCATCGACTTCGGATCGGGCATCAGTGAACGGCTGGACCGCCTCGACGAGGCGACCGGAGCCCTGCGCCGGATGCTCGGCGGCGAATCCGTGACATCTCCCGACGGCGGCGCGTACCGCCTCCGGGATGCAGTCGTGCGGCCGCTCCCATTCAACGGCCCGGGCCGGCTGCCGATCGTGATCGGCGGCGTCGGCGAGAAGAAGACGCTCAGGACGGTTGCCCGCCACGCCGACGGCTGGAACGCCTGGGGGTCGCTCGAGCTCCTGCGCCACAAGGTCGAGATCCTCGCGGCCCACTGCGCGGACGCCGGGCGGGACATCTCCGAGATCGAGTTCTCCGTCGGGCCGTACTGCGTGATCCGGGATGACCCCGTCGAGGCCAGGCGGGTGCTCGCGGAATCGCTGGCCGCCAACGGCGAGACCTTCGCGCCCGAGCCCGGGGCCGACCTCGTCGGACCTCCGGAGCGGGTCGCCGAGCTGTGGCGCCCGTTCCTCGAGCTCGGCTTCAGGCACCTGGTCATCGATCTGCCGGCGCCCTACGATCGCGAGACGATCGAGCGTCTCCACGAGGTTCGGGCCCTGCTCGCGGGAAGCTGAGCGAGGGAGAAGCAGGAACGGCGGGAGCCGCGAACCCACCCACGAGGCCGATGACGCATCATCGCCCCCACGCGACCCCGAGCGGATGGTCCGCGGGGTGATGGCGCGTGGCGTGAGGACCATGCCGTGGCCCGTCTCCAGGCGAAGTCGCTCGACAAACCCGACGAGGTCCGCCCGACGCCGTTCGGGCACGTCGACATCTACAACCTCGACGACCTCGTGATCGGCCGGATGGTGCTCGAACCCGGCTGGCACTGGATGGAGCACGTCCAGCCGATCGCGGGCACGAGCCTGTGCCAGTACCACCATGTCGGCGTCTGCATCTCCGGGCGGCTGGGAAACCGGCTGGAGGACGGCACGACCAGCGAGATCGGCCCGGGCATGGTCTTCGAGATCCCGCCCGGGCACGACGGCTGGGTCATCGGCGACGAGGCCTTCGTCGCCTACGACGTCGCCGGCGTCCGCTCGTTCGCAAGGGTCGACGAGAAGACGCAGCGCGTCCTCGGCGCCCTGCTCTTCACCGACATCGTCGACTCGACCGCTCTCGCGGAGTCGCTCGGCCCGGCCCGCTGGCGGGAGCTGGTCGCGACCCACAACGAACGCATCCAGTTCGAGCTCGACCGCTTCCGGGGCCGGCTCGTCAAGACGACGGGCGACGGCGTGCTCGCCCTGTTCGACGGCTCCGAGCGCGCCGTCCGCGCGGCCGGAGCGATCTGCCTGGCGGCGAAGTCGCTCGGGCTGGCGATCCGGGCGGGGATCCACACGGGCGAGGTCGAGGTCGGTGCGGGCGACGTCCGCGGGTTGGCCGTCCACGTCGCCGCGCGAGTCATGGCCCTCGCCGGCCCCGGCCAGGTCTACGTGTCGGCCACGACCCGGGAGCTCGTCGCCGACTCGGGCCTGACGTTCGTCGACGCCGGGACCCACGTGTTGAAGGGCGTCTCCGGAGCACGCCAGCTGTACTGCCTGGCCGAGCCCGGGTCGGGCTGACCGTCGCCGGCGGCGGTTACGCGCCGGCGAGTCCGGGGGCTTGAAGGGAGGGCTGATGGCCCGCCAGAATGCGAGATCAGCGCGCAGGTGGTCGGCGTCCGCACTGGCGTGGCCTACCGGTCGTCGCGAACGTTCACGCTGTAGACGCAGCCAACCGCTTCGCCGATGACGGGGGAGTACTGACCGGGCCTGATCAGTGCGCGCCAGGTGCCGTCGATCTCCGGCCCGCTGACGGTCATGGTCAGGTTCGGCAAGCCCTTGGTCAATTCGAGCGTGGACAGGCCCAGCGAGAACACGCATGACCCGCGTACTCGGTAGTCGATCGCGATCGCGTTCGGCAGCTCGACCAGGGGCGAGCCACCGTGAGCGCCCTCGCCGTTCTTCGTCACGCAGTAGGAGGAGCCGGGGTTGCCGGGCACGGTGCACAGGTCGAAGGACCCCGTCGATCTCGCGGTCGGCTCGGCGGTCCGTGCGGGTGTCGGGGTCGATGCCGGGGCAATCGACGGGCCGGCCACGATC
>CAWDEW010000002.1:0-644705 GCA_963801445.1 uncultured Chloroflexia bacterium
GCCGTCGGTCTCGTCGAGCACCAGGCCGGCGTCGCCATGCGCGCCGGCCAGATCGCAGCACGGCTCGCGCTCGGCGAGGACATCGGCCGCGTGCTCCACGAAGCGGGTTCCGCCCACGACGAAGGCAAGCGGGATCCCCGCTTCCAGCAGCTCCTCCGCGGCGGCGGCCGCAAATCCGATGGGGCGGCCGTCGACGAGCCGCTGGCCAAGAGCGGCAGCCGGACGCCTGCCGAGTATCGATCGGCGGTTGCGTCGTCAGGGCTGCCAACGGGCTGGCGCCACGAGCAGCTCTCGTCCGTCGTGGCGGTGGGAGGCGGACGGGGCGGGGCACGAGCGCCGACTCGCGGCTCCTCGCGCGACTCGTCGGGACGAGCCACGGCCATGGTGGGTCGAGACCTTCCCGCACGGAAGCGCGGGGCTCGTCGGCGACGGGCACGAGTTCCTTGGGGGCCCAGTGCGGCGCTCCACGACCGGGGCGAGTGGAATTCGATCATCGAGGCGACGCACCGGGCGCACGGCGTCTGGGGCTGCGCGTACCTCGAGGCGATCCTCAGGGCCGCCGACGGACAGGTGTCAGGTGAGGCAGATGGGCGAGCTTGAGTTGCCCGGCGACATCCGCGTCGCGCTCTCCCACGCTGCGGCATACGGCCTCGCGGCGATCATCGAGGAGCGCGGCCAGCTCCGGACGTCGCACTTCTCGGTGGACTCCGTCGCTCGACTGCGCGGGCCCGGTCGTGACCCGTGTCAGGCCGCGACCCCACCGAGATCGCCACAGCGGTCCTGGATCATGCGCGCCGGCACGCCGCCGGCGGACGACTCCTGGACCGCGGCCACGGTCGAGACGTCCGGGGGCCCGCTCGCCGGGACGGCTCAGTCCACGGATCAAGCCGCCGGCCGACGACGAGGCGGTGGCTGGAGCTCGGTGCGCTTCCGGCGGGAGACCGATCGACGAGGTGACCGCCGCGCGTCGCTCGCTCGATCTCGCCCTGATCGGTTCGCTCGGCGGAGCCCGCCTACTGGCGCTTCGATCACCAGGGCAAGCCCCAGGCCCGACGAGGGGGCTAACCCGCTGGGAGATGAAGACCCGGAACCGCGGGGAGGACTTCGTCCAGCACCGACTGCGCAGGCTCGCCCTGTCCGTCGCGGCCCGTGATGTGAACAACGTGCGCGATGGGCTGCGAGGCATTCGCGTGGAGGACGAGGTCGGCCGGAACCAGCCCGACAGCCGGACCGGCACTGGGCTCGCGGGGCCCGGACCCGTGGACAACGCCCTGGCTTGGTGCGCGCTTTGGGGGCTGAGTCTTCTTCCCGGTGGCCGCGCGGACCGGGCGCCCGTCGGTGAGCGCCGGGCACGGATCGGTCCGCCCCGCCGGGGCGCCACGACAGGACTGGTTCCAGCGTGCCCGTGCCGCACCAGCGCGATGACCCTCGCCTAAGTTTCCGCACGGTCATCGTGAGCGAGCAGCTCGCGACGGCCGCATCGGCGGACGCGCACCCGGACGCCACCGGTGAACTGGCCGCCCGGTCGGCGCGCGAGTGGCTGCTCGGACAGGGCATCGGCGGGGTGGTCCGGTTCCCGATCGGCGTGTTCGGCAGTGCGAGCGCGCCCGAGCGGCGGGCCCTCATGGGATCCGTCGTCCTACTCCGCCCATGACGCAGCCCAAGATGGCCAAGGGATCGGGCGGTGACATGATCCCGATCAGCCTCGTCGCGCACCTGGTCTTCTGCCCTCGACGAGCCTGGCTCGAGGCGGCAGGCGAGGTGACCGATACATGGCAGGTCGCCGAGGGGTCGGCCTCCCATGCCGCGACCGACGACCCGGCCTCGGCGCGACCGGCCGCGCTGCGGGCCATCGACGTGGCCGACGTGTTCCTCGGCGTGACCGGGCGGTGCGACACGATCGAGGTCGCGCCGGACGGAGGGCTGACCGTGGTGGAGTACGCAAGGCCACCCCGGTCCGGCGCGAGCCTCGCATCACCGATGCGATGCGGATCCAACTGGCCCTGCAGGTTGGTGCCCTTCGCGCCGCCGGCCACCTGGTAACCAGCCAGGCCGTCTACTTCACGAACCATCGGGTCCGCGTGCCCGTGGCGCTCGAGGAGGATGATTTCGCCGCGGCCCGAGCGGCCGCGTTGGCGACGAGGGCAACCGTCGGGAGGCACCGAAGCCCCGCCTCCCCTCGAAGACGATGCCCGGTGCATGTCCTGCTCGCATGCCGGCATCTGCCTTCCGGAGGAGCGCGCAGAGGAGGTGGTCACCCGGCGGATCGTGGTGGCGGATCCCGACACGCAGGTCGTCCATCTCGCAACGGCGGGATCGCGTGCGTCGACCCGTAACGGCCGGATGCTTGTCCACGCTCATGGCGACGAGATCGCATCGATCCCTCTCGAGCGGATCCAGGGTCTGGTCGTGCACGGGAACGTCGACCTGAGCGGCGGCCTGATCCGAGAGCTGCTCTGGCGCTCTCTTTCGATCGTCTGGTGCACTGGATCGGGTCGCGTGGTCGGATGGGCTGTGCCCGGGGCGGGCCCCAACGGCGCTGAGCGAGTCAGGCAACACGAGGCGTCGGCGGGCGGTCGCCTCGATCTCGCCCGCGAGTTCGTCGGAGCGAAGATCGCGAACCAGGCGACACAGCTTCGCCGGAACGGGCGCGCTGACGATGGATTGCCCCTCATGCGCGCCCTTCAGCACCGTGCCGCACTCGCAAGATCGGCAACCGAGCTGCTGGGCTTGGAAGGAGAGGCCGCCGCGATCTACTTCTCGCGCTTCTCGACGATGCTGACGGTCCGGGCGAGGGCGTCAGGGCTAGGGCTCGCAACCCGCGTGGGCCGACCTGCGAAAGACCCCGTCAATGCCGCTCTCAACTACGCGTACGCTCTCCTGGTCGCCGACGTGGTACGGGCGGTGGCGGCCTGCGGTCTCGATCCCCACGCCGGGTTCCTCCACACGAGCACGCGGAACAAGCCGGCCCTCGCCTTGGACTTGTGCGAGGAGTTTAGGTCGCCAGTCGCCGACTCGACGGTCATCGGCGCGTTCAACAACGGCGAGCTGGGCCCAGGTGACTTCTCCGATGTGCTCGGGACCACACGACTTCGCGAGAGCGGTCGCCGGGCGCTGATCGCCGCCTATGAACGCCGCGTGCAGACGGAGTTCCGGCACCCGGTGTTCGGCTACCGACTCACCTGGCGCCGCGCCATGGAGGTCCAGGCCCGGATGGTCCTGGGCGTCATCGACGCCACGCAGCCACGGTACGTCGGGATCCGGACACGATGAGCCGCGACGCGGCACGGCGCTACCTGATCGCCTACGACGTCGCCGATGACCGGCGCCGGCTGCGCGTGGCTACGAAGCTCTCGAGCTACGGTGACCGGATCCAGTTCAGCGTCTTCGTTATTGATGGGAGGCCGGCCAAGCTCGTGCGCCTGCGATCGGACTTGTCGCGGATCATCGACCAGATGCCGGACTCCGTCCTGATCTGCGACATCGGGCCAGTGTCGGGCGACCTCGACCGCCGCTTTGAACTCATAGGTCGACGGCGGGCGATTACCGACGAGGACGTCATCGTCTTGTGACGCGGTCGCATGTGGCCTGCGCGACCGGTCCCGCAGCCCGGGACCCGTGCGGGAGCGCTCGCAGCTCCATCGGCCGGTTGGAGCGTGTGCGCACGCATGTACGATCTTGGCCGGGCTGCGCGATCCGCCCGTTCGATCGCTGGGCTCGCGGACTCCACGTCGACGTTGAGCGTGGAGATCCAGTTGCAGGGCCTTCCCGGCGCTGCCTTCATTGAGGGCCGATCCGGACGAAGTCGCCCGGGGCGAGCGCCGAGTTGCAGGGCCTTCCCGGCGCTGCCTTCATTGAGGGTTGACCCTGAAGGTCCCCGTGTTCGCGATGTTGTCGTTGCAGGGCCTTCCCGGCGCTGCCTTCATTGAGGGAGGTGCGCGGTGTCGCCGCACGCGTTCCGGGTATGGTTGCAGGGCCTTCCCGGCGCTGCCTTCATTGAGGGTCGCATGACGGTGATCCCGTCGTGTCCGATCACATGTTGCAGGGCCTTCCCGGCGCTGCCTTCATTGAGGGGGTACCAGCGGTACCCGATATCCCCGGGGCAATCGTTGCAGGGCCTTCCCGGCGCTGCCTTCATTGAGGGCGCTTGCCCGTCCGGTGGTGGGGCATCGTCGCCATGTTGCAGGGCCTTCCCGGCGCTGCCTTCATTGAGGGTCGTTCGGGTCCGGCGGCGACTGGATCGCACCGAGTTGCAGCGCCTTCCCGGCGCTGCCTTCATTGAGGGGGGTTTCTCCACCTGCGCCACGGAGCGAAGGCCGCCGTTGCAGCGCCTTCCCGGCGCTGCCTTCATTGAGGGAGGCGCGTCCCGCCGTCGGTGACGTGGAGGATCCCGAAGCGGTTGCAGCGCCTTCCCGGCGCTGCCTTCATTGAGGGGAGACACCGGCCGACTTCGCCGGGACACCGCGGAGTTGCAGCGCCTTCCCGGCGCTGCCTTCATTGAGGGGACGACATGGGTCCCGGGCGCCGGCGCCGGCGGCGTTGCAGCGCCTTCCCGGCGCTGCCTTCATTGAGGGGGCTCGATCTCAGAGAAGGAGACGGTTCGCCATCCGGGTTGCAGCGCCTTCCCGGCGCTGCCTTCATTGAGGGGCCCTTTCGGGCATCGAGGCGATGGCGATGGGGAGTTGCAGCGCCTTCCCGGCGCTGCCTTCATTGAGGGTTGGGCACGGATGGCGTCGCGAACGTGATCTTCGGTTGCAGCGCCTTCCCGGCGCTGCCTTCATTGAGGGCGGGTCAACGAGAACCGGACCGAGTACTTCCGCCCCGGTTGCAGCGCCTTCCCGGCGCTGCCTTCATTGAGGGGTCTTCGAGACCAAGCCCTTCGATCCCAGCAAGGGTTGCAGCGCCTTCCCGGCGCTGCCTTCATTGAGGGCACCACGTCCGGTCGAGCTGCAAGGGGCGAGATCGCGTTGCAGCGCCTTCCCGGCGCTGCCTTCATAGAGGGAGGAACATGAAGAACCCGGCCCCCACGATCACGGCAGGTTGCAGCGCCTTCCCGGCGCTGCCTTCATTGAGGGACGGAGCCCGACCCGTTGCCCACGCGCTTCCTCCAGTTGCAGCGCCTTCCCGGCGCTGCCTTCATTGAGGGGCCACCAAGCGCAAGGTCGCGGTGATCCTGTACCGCCGGTTGCAGCGCCTTCCCGGCGCTGCCTTCATTGAGGGCTGCTGAACGCGATGCAGGTGGGCGTCGGGAAGCGCGAGGTTGCAGCGCCTTCCCGGCGCTGCCTTCATTGAGGGGCCGAGACGCTGGCCCTGACCCGGCTGGCCGGCAAGCCGGTTGCAGCGCCTTCCCGGCGCTGCCTTCATTGAGGGTAGACCTGGACGACGTCCACGGTCAGCGCCGAGGTTGCAGCGCCTTCCCGGCGCTGCCTTCATTGAGGGGCGTTGAGGTCGTGCCAGCGGATCCACTCGCCGGGTTGCAGCGCCTTCCCGGCGCTGCCTTCATTGAGGGTTCGACACGGTCGTGCGGCTCGTGCCGACCGCGAGTTGCAGCGCCTTCCCGGCGCTGCCTTCATTGAAGGTTCCCCGACGGACCCCACGACGACCAGATCGACGGGTTGCGGCGCCTTCCCGGCGCTGTCTTCATTGCGGGGTAGGGACGATCGGCGCCGGCAAGACGACGCTGGCGGTATTGCAGCGCCCTCCCGGCGCCGCCTTCATTGAGGGACGGCGATCAGGCCGAGGCTCGCGATCGAGCCGAGTTGCAGCGCCTTCCCGGCGCTGCCTTCATTGAGGGGACACGAGCCGCATCGGCCCGACGGCCGCCCTGGTGTTGCAGCGCCTTCCCGGCGCTGCTTTGATTGAGGGCAGAACGGCGATGCGGCGCGGATGTCCGTTAACGCCCGCACGGCCCCCTCGTTCGACGCGGCCGTGGACAGTCCTTGCCGAGCCGCGGGGGACCCGTCGTCCGCGCGTCGGCTCGGCACGGCCAGGTGGGGCGGGAAGCGTCCCGAGCGCCTGCCCGGGGCCGTGCGGCCGGCGACGCGACGCGTACACTCCGGCGCATGAGTGGTGACGAGGCCGCAGCCATCGACGAGGATCACCCCGGTCCCCCGGACGGCGCAGCCGACCTGCATGGCGCCCGGGAGGTGCCCTGCCCCCATCTTCGTGCCAGCGACGGCTCGTGGCGTTCCCCACGACCCTCGCGCGACCATCGTTGCGGGCTTCTCGGCGATCGATCGCGGCTCGACCTTGCGTTCCAGCGGCGCTACTGCGTCGGCGCCGGTCATGTCGAGTGTCCGGTCTACGGGGGACGCACCAGGGCAGGTCAATTCGCGGCCACGGCGCCGGTGCTCCTCGAGCGGCCCGCGCTGGCTGGTGTGGGCGGCGCGATCCGGAGGGGCACGGCCCGGCGGGCAGCGGCGCCGGTCGCGGTGATGGTTGTCGGAGTCGCCCTGGCCGCGCTGGTCCTGGCCCGCGGGTCAGGGAGCCCGGGAGGGGGCGCGGGCGGCGGTGCAGGGGGGACTGCGACGCCCGCTGGCTCGGCCGGACCAACGCTGGCGGTCGCGACGGCGGAGCCTTCGCCCGCGGCGACGCCCACGCCGACTCCCGCCCCGACGCCGTCGGCGTCGCCGACCCCCGCCCGGACGCCCGGTCGGTCTCCGGCACCTTCGCCGACGCCCGCTCCGTCACGCTCGGGCAGGACCTACACCGTCCAGCGTGGCGACACCCTGTACTCGATCGCCGTACGGTTCGGCACGACATCCAAGGTGCTGGCGCAGATCAACGGCATCACGAATCCGGGGCTGATCCACGTCGGCCAGGTCATCGCGCTGCCCTGACCAAGGCGGCCGTCGGCGCGTCGCGCGCCCGCGCGCGCCCCCGAGCGGGCAGGTGAGCCATCATCGGCCGGACTCGCGCCTGCCCGGCTTCCGGAGCCCCGCGAATCAGCGCTGGCAGGTCCTGCACCACGAGGTCGCCTCGCGACCGCCGACCTGGCTGATCGTCGCTCCGCACCGGGCGCACGGGGAACCCCCGCGCAGGTGCACCTTGAGGTGGTCGCGGACCTGCTTCTCGAACGTGGGCGCCACGCGCGATCGCAGGACGTCGACGGAGTCCGCGAGGACCGCCCGCGCCGTTTCGTAGAGCAGGTCGATCTCCTCCGTGGCGAGGCTCGACCGTCTGCGCCACGGACTGAGGCGCGCCGCCCAGAGGATCTCGTCCGCGTACGCGTTGCCGATGCCGGCCACGAAGCCCTGGTTGCGCAGCAGCCCCTTGAGCTCGCCCGGATGGCGCCGGATCCGGGCCCGCCAGTCCTCGATCGTGAAGGCCGGGTCGTCCACGTCGGGCCCCAGGTCGTCGGGACCCGTGTTGGGGACCACGCCTTCTCCGCCGGGCGGCACGACGTAGACCTTGCCCATGCGCGTCGGATCGAGGTAGCGCAGGTCCACCTGGGTCGCCTCGGCGGGCAGCCAGGTTGCCCCCGCTGCCCAGGCGGGCGCCGCCGCGCCGCTGGCGCTGCGCGGCCCGAAGCGCAGCGTGATCGCAGGCCTGGGGCGGGTGCTGGTGGGGGCGACGAGCGCAAGCCGGCCGGTCAGCATCGGGGCGAACCAGACCTCGTGGCGGTCGAACGCGAGGACGAGGAACTTCCCCCGTCGGCGAACGCTTCGAAGGAGCGCGCCCTCCAGGGCCCGGACCTGGTCCGGTGTCGCCCGCAGCACGAGGGGGTCCGCTACGCTCGCAGCCACGACCGCCCGTCCGACAAGGGCCGGCGAGAATGCTTCGGCGAGGATCGTGAGATCGGGCAACTCGGGCACGGCGCGGATTGTACCGGTCCTGACCGTGTGCTAGACTCGCGCGGCCCATCGAGGGCGTACAGCCGAAGAGCTACAACCCGACCGACGCCAAGCGGAGGAGGCGGACCGCTCGCAGAGCGCACGGACCCCGACCGACACAATGGACGACGGCTCGAGCGAGGCTCGGCCGTCGCTTCTTGTTTCGGGCGAATCTCAGACAGAGGTAGGACACACCGTTGACCGAAGACCAGCAGGCAGGGACCACGCCGGAGATCCAGGCGGAGGCAGCCGCTTCCGAGGAGAGCTCCGTGGCAGCACCGGCGACCGGCGTCGCCGACGTGGCCGCCGACGTCACCGAGCCGGCCCCGGCCGTCGCGGCGGACGCCGTAGAGGAGGAGGCGCCGGTTGCTGAAGCCGTCGACTCCGCCGTCGAGGCAGCGCCGGTGATGGAGGCCGAAGCCGCCGACGAGGTCGCTCCGGTGGCCGACGCCGAAGCCGCCCAGGAGGTCGCTCCGGTGGTCGACGCCGCGGTCGGGTCCGCCGAGGTGGCACTCGCCGTCGAGGACGAGGCAGCCGGCGAGGCCACCCTCGTGACGCCCGCCGCCGAGGCCGTGGATCTTGCCGAGGACGAGCTCGCCGCTGCGCCCGCCGCGGTCGAGGAGGAGCCGGCCCCGGTCGTCGTGGCGCGCCGGGACCTGCCCGAGCCGTCGACGATGGCCGAGCTCCTCGCCGAGCAGGATTCGGACATCAAGAGCTTCAAGCACGGTGACGTGGTCGAGGGAACGGTCGTCCGGATCGACAAGGACGAGATCCTCGTCGACATCGGGGCGAAGAGCGAGGGCGTGGTCTCGAACCGCGAGCTCTACGGGCGCAACGCCGAGTCATCCCCGCAGCTCGCCATCGGCGACGTCGTGCTGGTCTACGTGCTCCAGCCGGAGTCGCCCGAAGGCCACGTGGTCCTGTCGCTCCGTCGCGCCGGCCTCGAGCGCAAGTGGCGCTCGATGCAGGAGCAGTTCGAGGCGGGCGTCATCATCGAGGCGCCGGTCATCGATCACAACAAGGGCGGCCTCATCGTCGATTGCGGCATCCGCGGCTTCGTGCCCATCAGCCAGATCGTCGACTTCCCGCGCCGGCCCCAGAACGAGCAGCCGCGCGACGCGGCCCAGGAGATCGCCGAGAAGCTGCAGCCGTACATCGGCCGCCGGCTCCGGCTCAAGATCCTGGAGGTCAACCGCAAGGCCAATCGCCTGATCCTGTCGGAGAAGGTGGCCCTCTACGAGGAGCGGCGCGAGAAGCGCGACGAGCTCTTCAGCAGCCTCCAGGTCGGCCAGAAGGTCAAGGGCAACGTCCGCTCGATCGCCCCGTTCGGCGTCTTCGTCGACCTCGGCGGGATCGACGGGCTGGTCCACAAGAGCGAGCTGTCCTGGAACAAGGTCAACAACCCCGAGTCCGGGTACAAGGTCGGTGACGAGGTCGAGGCCGAGGTCATCGACATCAACCACGAGCGGGGCCGGATCAGCCTGTCGATCCGTCGCCTGCAGCCGGACCCGTGGCATTCCACGGTGGCCGACTTCCGGGTCGGCGACGTCATCGACGGGACCGTCACGAAGCTCGTCAACTTCGGTGCCTTCGTGCGGGTCCGGGACGGGCTCGAGGGCCTGATCCACATCAGCGAGCTCTCGCACCAGCGGGTCGCCCATCCGGGCGACGTCGTCCGCGAGGGCCAGACGCTGAAGCTGAAGATCATCTCCCTCGACTCCGAGCGCCATCGCCTGGGCCTCAGCCTCAAGCAGGCCGAAGAGGCGCCGGCCCGCCCGGCACCGTCCGAGCCGCGCCCGCGACGGCCGCGAGAGGAGCGGGGCTACTCGCTCTCCGACGCGGTGCAGGAGCCCGAGGGCGGGATCGACAACACGCTGGCAGCCGCGTTCGCGCAGGTTCGCCAGCAGCTCGAGCAGGCCGAGGCCCAGCGGGAGCCCGCGCCAGCCGATCCGGTCGAGGCGGTCCCCGCGCGGCCCGCCGTCGACGAGGAACCGGCCCCGCCCGAGGTCGCCGAGGTACCGGCTGTTGATGAGGTCGCTGCGGAGGAGGCTGCCGAAGTCGCGGCGGAGGTGCCGGCCGACGTCGCTGCCGAAGCCGTCGCCGAGGCACCGGTCGCGGAGGTCGCTGCGGACGCGGCGGCCGAGGAATCGGCGCCTGACGCGACACCCGAGCCGGCCGACGAAGGCGACGGCGAGACCGCCTAGGTCCCGCCTCCGCCCGACAACGCGTCGTCGACGCCCCGCCGGACCTAGGCGGGGCGTCACGCGTCTCCGGCCCCCCGCAGGCCAGCGGCGGGCCTGCGGCATCCGGTCGGGGAGGCGCGGCGAACTACCCGTTGAGCGACCCGCGCTCCGCGCTCCGGACCCTCCGACCAGGGGCGCCCCACCGCCAGGCGGGGGTGGCCGGGTCACATTGCAGGGGCGGGGGGTCGTGCTAGCATGACCCGAACGGCGGCGGCCGCCGCCAGAACGGACGTTCGATCTCCATGGACCGCTTCGACAAGTTCACCGACCGCGCACGCAAGGTCCTGACGCTCGCGCAGGACGAGGCACAGCGCTTCAACCACAACTACATCGGCACCGAGCACCTGCTGCTCGGCCTCGTTCGCGAGGGCGAGGGCGTTGCCGCGCGCGTCCTCGAGAACATGAACGTCGAGCTGGCGAAGGTCCGGACCGCCGTCGAGTTCATCATCGGACGGGGCGATCGGCCGGTGGTCGGAGAGGTCGGCCTCACCCCGCGCGCGAAGCGGGTCATCGAGCTCGCGATCGACGAGGCGCGCCGGCTGGGGCACAACTACATCGGCACGGAGCACCTGCTGCTCGGCCTCGTGCGCGAGGGCGAGGGGATCGCTGCCGGCGTCCTCGAGTCGCTGGGCGTCAACCTCGACAAGGTCCGCCACGAAGTGATCCGCGTCCTGTCCCAGAGCTCCACGGCGGGCCCTGCGCCGGAGGCGAAGCGGACCAGCAAGACGCCGACCGTCGATCAGCTCGGGATCAACCTCACGGAGGCGGCCCGGGCGGGCAAGCTCGACCCCGTGATCGGCCGGGAGAAGGAGATCGAGCGGGTCATCCAGATCCTGGGCCGGAAGACGAAGAACAACCCGGCCCTGATCGGCGAGCCCGGTGTCGGCAAGACCGCGATCGCCGAGGGGCTCGCCCACCGGATCGTCAACAACGACGTCCCGGAGATGCTCCTCAACAAGCGGGTCCTCACCCTGGACATCGGGTCGCTCGTCGCCGGCACGAAGTACCGCGGCGAGTTCGAGGAGCGCCTCAAGAAGATCATCGAGGAGCTTCGGAACACCAACGACGCGATCCTGTTCATCGACGAGCTCCACACCCTCGTGGGGGCGGGTGCGGCCGAGGGCGCGATCGACGCGGCGAACATCCTCAAGCCGCCGCTGGCCCGTGGCGAGCTGCAGTGCATCGGCGCCACGACTCTCGACGAGTACCGCAAGTACATCGAGCGGGACGCCGCGCTGGAGCGTCGGTTCCAGCCGGTCATGGTGGAGGAGCCGACCCTCGAGCAGACGATCGAGATCCTGTTCGGCATCCGCGAGCGCTACGAGCAGCATCACAAGGTCGCCATCAGCGATGCCGCGCTCCGCGCCGCCGCGGATCTCTCGATCCGCTACATCACCGAGCGTCATCTCCCCGACAAGGCGATCGACCTGATCGACGAGGCCGCCAGCCGCGTCCGCCTTCGCTACGCCTCGGCGCCGCCTGCACTCCGCGAGGCCCAGCGCGAGCTCGAGCGGATCGTCCGCGACAAGGATGGGGCGATCAACACCCAGGAATACGACGACGCCTCCCGGCTCCGTGACGCCGAGGCTGGCGCCCGCGAGAAGGTGGACGCGCTCCGCGCGGAGTGGCAGGCGAAGGTCAGCGCGGTCCAGCCGACGGTCGACGAGGAAGAGATCGCCCAGGTCGTGGCGATGTGGACCGGGATCCCGGTGACCCGGATCGCCCAGGAGGAGTCCGAGCGCCTGCTCAAGATGGAGGAGCACATCCACGAGCGGGTGATCGGGCAGGAGGAGGCGATCGCGACGATCTCGCGCGCCGTCCGGCGGGCCCGGGCCGGCCTCAAGGACCCGAAGCGGCCGATCGGCTCGTTCATCTTCCTGGGGCCCACGGGCGTCGGGAAGACGGAGCTCGCCAAGGCGCTCGCCCAGTTCATGTTCGGCTCCGAGGACGCCCTCATCAAGATCGACATGAGCGAGTTCATGGAGCGCCACAACGTCAGCCGCCTCGTCGGGGCGCCGCCAGGCTACGTCGGGTTCGATGAGGGGGGGCAGCTGACCGAGGCCGTCCGGCGCAAGAGCTACGCGGTGGTCCTGCTCGACGAGATCGAGAAGGCGCACCCGGAGGTCTTCAACATCCTCCTCCAGATCCTGGAGGACGGGCAGCTCACCGATGCCAAGGGCCGTCGGGTCGACTTCCGGAACACCATCGTGATCATGACCTCGAACCTGGGCGCGCGGCAGCTCCAGACCAACTCCTCCCTGGGCTTCCGGTCCGTCGGCGAGACCGAGGAGGCGCGTGTCCAGGCCTCGTACGAGAACATGCGCGACAAGGTCCAGGTGGAGTTGAAGAACTCCTTCCGGCCGGAGTTCCTCAACCGGATCGATGCGACGATCGTCTTCCGCACGCTCACCCAGGACGAGATCCGCCTGATCGTGGACCTGATGCTGGCCCGCGTCCGCGACCAGCTGCGCACGCAGGAGATGGCCCTCGAGGTCACCCAGGCCGCCAAGGACCACATCATCAAGATCGGCTACGACGTCGCCTACGGCGCGCGTCCGCTGCGTCGGGTGATCCAGAACATGATCGAGGACGTCCTGGCCGAGCACCTGCTCCTGGGCCGCTACCCGGCCGGCACGACGATCGTCGTGGACAAGGGTGAGGAGGCCGGCCTCTCCATCCACGCTGCCGACGAGAAGGCCCCGGCCGCCGTCGAGGCCGGCTGACCGCCGGCCGCAGGATCACGTGGCGCGGCCCCAGAGCCGCTACGTCTGCCAGGCCTGCGGCGAGTCCTTCCTGCGTTGGGAAGGCCAGTGTCGCCTGTGCGGCGCCTGGAACACGCTGGTCGAGACGCTGGTCCGCGAGACGGCCGCGACTGCGCGCCGGCCTGCCCCGGGCGGCAGCACGGCGAGCGAGACGGTTGCGCTTGCCCGGGTCGCGGAGTCGAGCGTCTCACGACTCCCGTCGGGGATCGGCGAGCTCGACCGGGTCCTCGGGGGCGGCCTCGTGCCGGGCTCGCTCGTGCTGGTCGGTGGCGAGCCGGGCATCGGGAAGTCCACGCTCCTGCTCCAGGTCGCCGCGGGGCTGGTCACGGGAACAGGCCACGTCATGTACGCCACGGGCGAGGAATCGACGGCCCAGGTGCGCCTCCGCGCGGCCCGGCTGGGGCTGCTGGCCGGCCCGGCCGGCGAGGGCGTGCGCGTGCTCGCCGAAAGCGACATGGACCGAGTGGTGGAGCTCGCCCGGCGCGAACGGCCGACGGTCGTGATCGTGGACTCCATCCAGACCGCGACGACGTCCGACCTGGACGGTGCCGCGGGCAGCGTCGGGCAGGTCCGCGAATCGGCGCTTCGGCTCATGGAGCTGGCCAAGGGAGACGGCATCGCCGTGGTCCTCGTCGGCCACGTCACGAAGGACGGGAGCCTCGCCGGCCCGAAGACCCTGGAGCACCTCGTCGACGCCGTCCTGTCCGTGGAGGGAGACCGGACGGGCTCCCTGCGCCTGATCCGCGCGGCCAAGAACCGGTTCGGCTCCACCGAGGAGGTGGGCGTCATGGAGATGGGCGAGACCGGCCTGCGCGAGGTCCCCGATCCGGCCCGCGCGTTCCTCGTCGACCACGACACGCCATCGCCCGGCAGCGTGGTCGGCGCGACGCTGGAGGGCACCCGGGCCCTGCTCGTCGAGGTCCAGGCCCTGACCGCCCAGACCTCGTACGGGACGCCGCGCCGGACGGCCATCGGGCTGGACCCGGGACGCCTGGCGCTCCTCGTGGCGGTGCTCGGCCGCCGCGCGGGGATCGGGCTCGGCAATCACGACGTCTACGCGAACCTGGCCGGCGGGCTGGCCGTGCAGGACCCCGGGCTGGACCTGCCCGTGGCCATCGCCCTGGCGTCCACGTTCCGGGATCTTGCGGTGGCGCCGGGGACGGTGGCGATCGGCGAGGTCGGACTGCTGGGCGAGCTGCGCGCGGTCGGTGGCACCGAGCGCCGGCTTCGCGAGGCGGCCCGTCTCGGCTTCACCAGGGCGATCGTGCCCCGGGGGCGCGGCCCGCTCCCGGGCTTGCCCGGGCTCGCCGTGCTGAGGGCGGGAACCGTACGCGAGGCGCTCGCGGCCGCCCTCGACGATCGCGCGCCCGGCGGCGGCCGCGAACCGTCCGGCAGTCGCTGACGGCGTCCATGGCCGGGTGCTAGGCTCACCGCCGGTGATCCGCATTATCCGGCTCCTCGGCGCCGCCCTCGGGCTCCTCATCGGCCTTTCCTTCGTGGCGGGCCCGACCAACCTGTTCTCGAGCTCCCCGGTCGCGGGCGTCGAGATCTCGGCCTGGCTGGTGGCCTGGTTCGTGGTCGGGTTCGCGATCCTGCCCTACCTGACGATCGTCCCGGCCGGGCGTCTCGTGCGGGGCGTCCAGGCCCTCTCGACCGCCGAGTTCGTGACGGCGGTCGCCGGCCTGCTGATCGGGCTCCTGATGGGCCTGCTCCTCGGGCTGCCGATGGCCTCGATCGGGGGACCGCTCGGGACCTGGCTGCCGCCCGGAGTCTCGATCTGCCTCGGGCTCGGGATGGCCGGCCTGACGGTGGCGAAGCGCAACGACCTGGTGGGTGCCGCGGAGGCGATCGGGATCTTCCGGCGCACCGGCGCCGGCGACGGCGAGAAGCGCCTGGAGCCCCAGATCATCGTGGACACGAGCGCCATCATCGACGGCCGGATCGCCGACATCGGCGAAGCGGGCTTCCTGCCGGGCGTGCTGGTGATCTCGCGGGTCGTCCTCGACGAGCTGCAGCGGATCGCCGACAACTCCGACACGCTGCGCCGCGCGCGGGGCCGGCGCGGCCTCGAGATCCTCACCCGGCTCCAGAAGGGGGAGCGGACACCCGTCGAGATCATCGACGACGGCTTCCCGGCGATTCCCGAGGTCGACGCCAAGCTGGTTGCCCTCGCCCGGTCCCGCGGCGGTGCGATCCTGACCAACGACTTCAACCTCAACCGGGTCGCCGAGATCCAGGGCGTGCGGGTGATGAACGTCAACTCCCTGGCGAATGCCCTCAAGCCAGCCGTCCTGCCCGGGGAGGAGCTGCGGGTCCGGATCATCCAGGAAGGCAAGGAGGCCGGCCAGGGCGTCGGCTTCCTCGACGACGGCACGATGATCGTCGTGGAGGGCGGGGCCCGACTTCTGGACCGGGAGGTCGACGTGCTGGTCACCCGGGTCCTCCAGACCGTCGCGGGGCGGATGATCTTCGCCCAGCCGCGGACGGAGTGAGCGCGCCGGCGGGCGACGGCCCGCCCGGCCCGACGGCCGACGTCGTCGTCGTGGCGGCCGGCTCGAGCACCCGGATGGGTGGCCGCGACAAGCTCTCGGCGTCGCTGGGCGGCCGGCCGCTCCTGGCCGTCACCCTGGACGCGATCGCGGCGGCCAGGTCGGTCCGCCGAATCATCGTCGTCGCCGCGCCGTCCCGGGTCGACGCGCTGGCCGGGGCCGCGTGGCTGCCCCCGGCGGTTGCCGGCGTGGTCGCCGGTGGCAGGAGGCGCCAGGAGTCCGTGGCCGCCGGCGTGGCTGCCCTCGGCGAGCCGGGCGGGACCGACCTGCCGGCGCCGGTCGTGCTGGTCCACGATGGGGCGCGGCCGCTCGTCTCGCCGGGCCTCGTGGACCGGGTTGCTGCCGCCGCGGCGGAGCACGGCGCCGCGATTCCCGTCGTACCCGTGGTGGAGTCGCTCAAGCGGGTCGAGGGTGACCGGATCGGGGCGACCGTCGAGCGTGAGGGCCTCGCGGCCGCGCAGACGCCCCAGGGGATTCGGCGCGCCGTCCTCGCCGCGGCCTACGCCGCCTACCCCCCGGCCGGGCCCGTCACCTTCACGGATGAGGCCGCCCTGCTGGAGGCCTGTAAGATCCCTGTGCATGCAATCCCCGGCGAGCCGACCAACCTCAAGGTGACCCTGCCCGACGACCTGGACCGGGCGGCGATGATCCTCGCGCACCGTGAAGGGCGACCCTTCCCGCCCGCCGCCAACCTCCCCGACCACAGCGCGCCCGGCGGGGCGCTGCCCTTCCGGGTCGGGCTCGGCGACGACGTCCACCCGTTCGGCCCGGGCGAGCCGCTCGTTCTCGGTGGCCTTTCGATCGCGGGCGCGCCCCGCCTCCATGGTCACTCCGACGGCGACGTGGTCCTCCACGCCGTGTGCGACGCGCTCCTCGGGGCCGCCGGGCTGGGCGACCTTGGGCGCATCTTCCCGGCCGGGCCGGCGACGGCGCCGGGCATCGCCAGCGCCCCGATGCTCGCCGAGTGCCTGGGCCGCGTGCGCGCGGCGGGCTGGCGACCGTCCTCGATCGACGTCACGATCGTGGCCGCGCGGCCGAAGCTGGCCGGACGGCTCCCCGAGATGGCCGCGTCCGTGGCCCGGCTTCTCGCGCTTCCGGCCGATGCCGTCAACGTCAAGGCCTCGACCGGGAACCAGGCCGGATGGGAGGGCGCGGGTCGCGGGATCGCCGCCCGGGCGATCGCCGTCCTGGCCAGGGAGACGCGGGAGTGACGATCCGCCTGCACGACACGCTCACGGGCGCGCTCCAGCCGCTGGAGCCGCTCGAATCGAACCACGTCCGGATCTACTCGTGCGGCCCGACCGTGTACGGGCCGGCCCACGTCGGCAACTTCCGCTCGTTCCTCTTCGCCGACCTGCTCGTCCGGTTCCTGCGCTGGCGGGGCTATCGGGTCACCTGGGTGATGAACCTGACCGACGTGGACGACAAGATCATCCGCGGCGCCAACGCGGAGGGGATCGGGATCGACGCCTTGGCCGACCGCTACATCGCCCTCTTCCGGGCCGACGCGGCGACGCTCCGGATGACCCTGCCGGACGTGCAGCCGCGGGCAACCGGGCACATCCCCGAGATGGTCGACCTGGTCCGGGCGCTGCTCGAGTCCGGCCAGGCCTACCGCACGGACGACGGGTCGATCTTCTTCCGGATCTCCTCGTGGCCGGCCTATGGGCGCCTCGCCCGTCTCGACCCGACCCAGCTCAGGGTGGGGGAGCGCGTGGCGGCCGACGAGTATTCCAAGGACGATGTCCGCGACTTCGTGCTCTGGAAGGGCGCCCGCGAGGGCGAGCCCAGCTGGGAGACGTCGATCGGCCCGGGCCGCCCCGGCTGGCACCTGGAGTGCTCGGCCATGAGCATGAAGTACCTCGGCCCCACGTTCGACATCCACACCGGCGGCGTCGACCTGGTCTTCCCGCACCACGAGGACGAGATCGCCCAGTCCGAGGCGGCGACCGGCCAGCCCTTCGTGCGCACCTGGCTGCACTGTGCGCACCTCCAGATGGGCGGCCGGAAGATGGCCAGGTCCGAGGGCAACATCGCCCGCGTGGGCGAGCTCATCGACGCCGGCGTCGACCCGCGGGCGCTCCGCTACGCGCTGCTCGCCGCCCACTACCGGACGGGCCTCAACTACAGCGACGAGTCCCTCGCCGGCGCCGCCGCCGCCGTGGAGCGGCTCGACGCGCTCGTCGCCGCGCTGGCCGCCTACCGCGAGGAGGGATCCGACGACCCGGAGCTGCCCGCCGTGCTCGGCGCGGCACGGGAGGCCTTCGGGGCGGCCCTCGACGACGACCTGGGGATCTCCCCGGCGCTCGGCGCGGTCTTCGAGCTGGTCCGGGACCTGAACCGGCGGATCGCCGCCCGGACGCTCTCGGCTGCGGATGCCGCGATCGCGCTCGGCGCGCTGCGCGACCTCGACCGGGTCCTCGGCGTCCTGCCGTCGGACGCGGAGGAGCCCCGCCTGGATGAAGCGCTCGCGGCACTCCTCGAGGAACGCGCGGCCGCCCGGGCCAACCGCGACTGGGCGGCATCCGATCGCCTGCGCGACGCCCTCGCCGGACGCGGCATCCTCGTCGAGGACACGCGCGACGGCCAGCGCTGGCGGCGGGCCGGGACGCCGGCAGGGAGCGAGCGGCATGCCTGAACGACCCGGCGGCCGGAAGCCGGGCGGGTGGCCCGGAGATCGCCGGGATCGCCCCGGGGATCGCCAGCCCGGCCGGGGCGGGCACGGTGGCCCTCCGCCCGGGGGAGGCCGCCCGCCATTCCGGAAGGGCGGCGACGAGCGGCCGCCTGACGAGCGTCGGACGTGGCACGGTCCCGGGCAACGGCCCGGCCCGCCGTCCTTCGACCGCGGCGCCCCGAGACCCGGCCCGCGACCCTACCCCGGCGATGCCCGGGGCCCCGGCGCCGGCGCTCCCGGCGATCAACGTCGGCGCGGTCTCGGCTTCGGAAACGACCGACCGACGCCGCCCGACCGCGGGCCCCAGGGACCGTACCGCGGCCCGATCGACGGACCAACGCAGCGCACCTACCGGCCCGGACCGCGCTTCGATGGCTCCGCACCCAGGTTCGATCGACCGGCCCCCGGTTCGATCGACCGGCTCCGTCCGGACCACGGTTCGATCGACCGGCTCCGTCCCGGCCTGCTCCTCGCTTCGCACCGCCGCCGTTCGAGCCGCGGGACGAGCCGGATCGGGGCGAGGGTCGAGGGTACCCCGCGTCCGAGGCGCCCCGTCCCCCCGAGCGGCCCCCGCGCGACTTCTCACGCTCGTCCGGCCCCGCTCCGCGGCCGTTCCCCGGCCGAGGCAGGCCCGCTGGCCCCCCGGCCGGTCGCCCGATGCAGCGACCGTACCCCGCTCGCGCGCCTCGCGAAGGGGGGCCGGAGCTCGTCCTGGCCGAGGACGAGGAGCTGCTGGCCGGCCGCCATCCGGTCGAGGAGGCGTTCGTCGCCGGACGCCGGGCCCGGCGCCTGCTGGTCGTGCCGGCACGCCGCGACGCCCTGGAGCGTCTCGTGCTCCACGCGACGGCCCTCCGGATCCCGGTCGTCGAGGTCGAAGGGGGGTCGCTGACCGCCATCGCCGGCTTCGACGGGCACCAGGGCGTCGCCCTCGTCGTGGACGCCCGCCGGGCGGCCGATCCGGCCGAGATCCTGGCCCGCGCCATCGAGCGCGACGAGCCGGCGTTCGTGCTGGCCCTCGACTCGCTGGAGGATCCCCAGAACCTCGGCACGCTCCTGCGCGGCGCCGAGGCGGCCGGCGTCCACGGCGTCGTCTTCCCGACTCGACGCCAGGCGCCGCTCTCGCCGGCCGCGGTCAAGGCGTCGTCCGGGGCCAGCGAGCACCTCCTCCTGGCTCCCGTCGACGACCTTCCGGGAGCCCTGGCCGACCTGCACCTGCGCGGGATCCGCGTGGTCGGTGCCGATGCGGACGCGCCGCTCACCTACCGGGAGGCCGACCTGCGCGGGCCGGTCGCGCTGGTCGTCGGCAGCGAGGGGCGCGGCCTGGCGCCCGCCGTCCGCCGCCGCTGCGACCTGCTCGTGCGCATCCCGATGCGGGGGCACGTGGCCTCGCTGAACGCCGCCGTGGCCGGCTCCATCCTCCTCTTCGAGGCGGCGGCCCAGCGCGGGCTGCCCGAAGGAGCCCCGCCGACGCCCCGCCGCGCACGGGAGGCGCCGGAGCCCGGCGACGGCCCGGGCGCCGAGCCGGCGGCCGTGGCCGACCCGGCCGTCGGGGCCGACCCGACGGCCACGCCCGATCCGCCGCCGGCGGCCTCGCGGCCGACCCGACGGCCACGCCCGATCCAACCGCCGGCGGCCTCGCGGCCGCGGATGACGACCCAGCCAACGACGTTCCGGCAGCGATCGACGACGACGGGCTCCCGCCTGACGCCGGGCCGGAGGGAGGGCGGCTCGAGCCGCCCCGCTGACCGGCTCCGCCGGGCTTGCTTGACCGCGGGTCAGGGCCGCCCCTATGATCCCCGGTGCGCCTCGGAGACGACTGCGGTATTCTCCTGTGCCGTGCGCCGACGTAGCTCAATTGGTAGAGCAGCGGTTTTGTAAACCGCCGGTTCCGGGTTCGAGTCCCGTCGTCGGCTCCAACTTAAGACGTCTGCGTCGGGCGCACCACGGGGCCGCAGCTCCCGCCCGTCCGTGGAGTCCCCGGTGGGTAGGTTGAGCAGGTGGTGAGCTCAGCTGACTGTAAATCAGCCGTCTTCGACTGTAGAGGTTCGATTCCTCTCCTGCCCACCATCCATCATCGCGAAAGGCTCTCGGGCCCACATAGCTCAGCTGGCAGAGCACTTCCTTGGTAAGGAAGAGGTCATGGGTTCGAATCCCATTGTGGGCTCCAGCATCTCCAACGTCGGATCGTCCCCCAGGTAGCAGGTAGACGCGCACGTGGCGAAGAAGAAGTTCGAGCGGACCAAGCCGCACGTCAACATCGGCACGATCGGCCATATCGATCACGGCAAGACGTCGCTGACCGCGGCGATCACGAAGTACCTCGCCCTCAAGGGCGGGGCCGAGTACCGCGCGTTCGACACGATCGACAACGCCCCCGAGGAGCGCGAGCGCGGGATCACGATCGCGATCGCCCACGTCGAGTACCAGACCGCCAACCGGCACTACGCCCACGTCGACTGCCCGGGCCACGCCGACTACATCAAGAACATGATCACCGGGGCCGCCCAGATGGACGGCGCGATCCTCGTCGTGGCCGCCACCGACGGCCCGATGCCCCAGACCCGCGAGCACATCCTCCTGGCCCGCCAGGTGGAGGTGCCCTACATGGTCGTCTTCCTCAACAAGGTCGACGCCGTGGACGACCCCGAGCTGCTCGACCTCGTCGAGCTCGAGGTCCGCGAGCTGCTCACCAAGAACCACTTCCCGGGCGACGACATCCCGGTGATCCGGGGCTCCGCGCTCAAGGCCCTCGAGGCCACCGGCGGCGTCGACGACCCCGCCTTCGCCTGCATCCAGGAGCTCCTCGACGCGGTCGACTCGTACATCCCCAACCCCGAGCGCCCGATCGACAAGCCCTTCATCATGCCGGTCGAGGACGTCTTCGGGATCAAGGGCCGGGGCACCGTGGCCACCGGGCGGATCGAGCGGGGCATCGTCAAGGTCGGCGACGAGGTCGAGATCGTGGGGATCCGGCCGACCCGCAAGGTCGTCGTCACCGGCGTCGAGATGTTCAAGAAGCTGCTCGACCAGGGCCAGGCCGGCGACAACGTCGGCTGCCTCCTGCGGGGCATCGAGCGCGACGACATCGAGCGCGGCCAGGTCCTGGCCAAGACCGGCTCGGTCAAGCCCCACACCAGGTTCACCGCCCGGGTCTACGTCCTGACCAAGGAGGAGGGCGGCCGGCACACCCCGTTCTACAACGGCTACCGGCCCCAGTTCTACCTGCGCACGACGGACGTGACCGGCGCCATCGGGCTCCCCGAGGGGACCGAGATGATCATGCCCGGCGACAACGTCGACATGACCGTCGAGCTCATCACGCCGATCGCCCTCGAGGTCGGCCAGCGGTTCGCGATCCGTGAAGGTGGCCGCACCGTCGGCGCCGGCGCGGTCGTGGCCATCACCGAGTAGCGAGATGGCAAAAGCAGCCGAGAACCGTCCGATCGTCCAGCTCGCCTGCACCGAGTGCAAGTCGCGCACGTACACCACGCGGAAGAACAAGAGGAACGATCCCAACCGGATCGAGCTTCGGAAGTACTGCCCGCGTGACCGTCGTCACACCTTGCACCGGGAGGCGAAGTAGCGGCGAGTTCCGCAGGGGTGTAGCTCAATTGGCAGAGCACCGGTCTCCAAAACCGGCGGTTGTAGGTTCGAGTCCTATCGCCCCTGCCAGCCCTCCGGCCATCAATACCAGGGAAGTGCAGTAGCCAACCGTGCGACGCATCCGCCGGTTCCTCACGGAATCGTGGTCCGAGCTGAAGAAGGTCTCGTGGCCGACACGCGACCAGGTTCGCAATCTCACCGTGCTGGTCTTCGCGGTCAGCGCGGCGATCGGCGCCTTCATCGCCGCGTGCGACTTCGTCTTCACCGAGGTGGTCCGGCTGATCACCCCGTCGGCGTAGGGAGGCCGGGATGACGGAGACTGTCCGGGCGCCCGAGAAGCGCTGGTACGTGATCCACACGTACTCGGGCTACGAGAACAAGGTCAAGGCCAACCTCGAGCACCGCATCGAGTCGATGGGCATGGAGGACAAGATCTTCCAGGTCCTCGTTCCGATGGAGGACGAGATCGAGATCAAGCAGGGCCAGCGGCACACCGTCCAGAAGAAGGTGTTCCCCGGCTACGTCCTCGTGGAGATGATCTACGACCCCGAGTCCTGGTACGTCGTCCGCAACACTCCGGGCGTGACCAGCTTCGTGGGAACCGGCAACATCCCGGGCAGCCGGAGCGAGCCGATCCCGCTCGAGGAGCACGAGGTCAAGCAGATCCTCCGCCAGATGGGCGTGGAGACACCGAAGTACCGCGTGGCGTTCGCGAAGGGCCAGAGCGTCCGGGTCACCGATGGGCCGTTCGCCGAGTTCGTCGGCACGGTCGACGAGGTCGACCCCGAGCGCAACAAGGTCAAGGTCCTCGTCTCCATCTTCGGCCGTGAGACCCCCGTCGAGCTCGACCTCCTGCAGGTCGAGAAGCTCTGAGCGAAAGGAACAGCGGCCCCCGTGGCGAAGAAGATCCGAATCGTCCTCACCCTCCAGCTTCCGGCCGGCAAGGCCACCCCGGCGCCGCCGGTCGGCACCGCGCTGGGACCCCACGGCATCAACATCGTCGAGTTCACCAAGAGCTACAACGAGAAGACCGCCGACAAGGTGGGCCAGGTCATCCCGGCCCAGATCACGGTCTTCGAGGACCGCTCCTTCACGTTCATCCTCAAGACGCCGCCCGCAGCGGACCTGCTGCGCAAGGCCGCCGGGATCACCAAGGGCGCGGCGACGACGGGTGCGGAGACGGTCGGCCGCGTGACCCGCGACCAGCTCAGGGAGATCGCGACCCAGAAGCTGCCCGACCTTAACGCGAACGATCTCGACGCCGCCATGAAGGTCGTCGAGGGAACCGCGCGGAGCATGGGCATCGAGGTCGTCGGCTAGCCCATCCGATCCTGCCGGCCCGTCGGGCCGGACGTCCACCCCACGTCACGGGGGAGGCCGGAGCGCCGGCCGCCAGCACGAGGAGCCACGAGATGGCCCACCACGGGAAGAAGTACCTGGAAGTCGCCAAGCTGGTCGATCCGGCCCAGGTCTACGCGCCGGCCCAGGCGATCGACCTCGTCAAGCAGACCTCCGTCGTGGGGTTCGACGCCTCGATCGAGGCGCACCTCCGCCTCGGGGTCGACCCCCGCCATGCCGACCAGATGGTTCGCGGCACGGTCGTCCTGCCCCATGGCATCGGCAAGGTCGTCCGCGTGGCCGCCTTCGCCCAGGGCGAGAAGGCCCAGGAGGCGCTTCGGGCAGGCGCGGACGAGGTCGGCGGCGAGGACCTGGTCAAGAAGATCGAGGGCGGCTGGCTGGAGTTCGACGTCGCCGTCGCGACGCCCGACATGATGGGAATGGTCGGCAAGCTCGGCCGGATCCTCGGTCGGCGGGGTCTCATGCCGAACCCCAAGGCCGGCACCGTCACGTTCGACATCGAGCGGGCGATCAACGAGGTCAAGGCCGGCCGGGTCGAGTTCAAGGTCGACAAGGCCGGGATCATCCACGCCCCGGTCGGCAAGGCGGGCTTCGAGGCGCCCGCCCTCGTCGCCAACCTCGCCGTCCTCGTGGACGCGATCAACCGGGCCAAGCCGGCCGGCGCGAAGGGCACCTACCTGCGCGGCCTGACCATCGCCAGCACCATGGGCCCTGGCATCCGGGTCGACCTGCCGAGTCTCCTCGCGCTCGCGAGCTGACCAGCCGCCCGGTCGACCGTTAGGGTCGGCGAGCGTCGGCCGGGCGCGCTGCGCCCGGACCGGGTACCATCACACGCCGCGGCGGCCGAGAGGCGCGCCGCCAGCACAGCAAGGACGGACCGCCGCAGACAGCCTGCGCCCGCTGACCGCCAGGCCCCTCGGGGCTCGACGGTCGGGGCTTGATCCGCCGGACCGGATCGGTTGCCCGGGATTGACCCGGGGGCCGGGGACGACGACGAGCACGCCGAGGCAGGACCAGCACCGCGAGCCCTCGACCGGGCCCCCGATGCGGACCCTGCAGACGCGAGGAATGACCGTCGGCAGGGGACCCCGCCGGGTGGGTTCACCGGGCGCGCCGGACGCGCGCACTGCACGAGAGGGACGCATGCCGACCGATGCCAAGCGCGCGACGGTCGCCGAGCTCCGCGAGGACCTGAAGGGCGCCACGGCGCTCATCACGACCGAGTACCGCGGGCTGACCGTGAGAGAGTTCAGCGAGATCCGACGCGCGCTTCGGAAGCAGAACATCAGCTACCGGGTCGTCAAGAACCGCCTGATGCGGATCGCGGCCGAGCAGGAGGGCCGGACGGGCATCGTCCCGCTCCTCAGCGGGCCGTCCGCGGTCGCCTTCGGCACGGGGGACGAGGCGCTCGTCGCCCGGTCCGTCCTCGAGGCCGTTCGACCCTTCAAGCTCGTCAAGGTGACGGGCGCCGTCGTCGGGAACCGCGCATTCGGTCTCGACGGGGTCCAGAAGCTCGCCACGCTCCCGTCCCGCGAGATCCTCTTCTCCCAGCTCGCCGGCGCCCTCTCGGCGCCCGCGCAGCAGGTGGCGGGCCTCCTCGCGGCCAACCTCCGCAACCTCGGCTACGCGCTGACGAAGCTCGAGGAACAGAAGGCCCAGAGCGCCGCGTAGCCGCGGACCGCCGACCCGAACCCATCCGCGCCGGGAAGCCGGCGCCTACCAGCAGGAGCACCCACCGATGGCCACCCTCACCCAGGACCAGATCCTCGACGCGATCGGCGCGATGACCCTCCTCGAGGTCAGCGAGTTCATCAAGAAGTTCGAGGAGAAGTTCGGCGTCACCGCGGCCGCCCCGGTCGCCGCTGCCGCCCCGGTCGCCGCTGCGGCCGCCCCGGTCGCCGAGGCCGAGGAGCAGACCGAGTTCAGCGCCATCCTCACCGAGATCGGGCCGAACAAGATCCCCGTGATCAAGGTCGTGCGCGAGCTCACCGGACTCGGCCTCAAGGAGGCCAAGGACCTCGTTGACGCGGCCCCCAAGGCCGTCAAGGAGGCTATCGCCCGCGACGAGGCCGAGAAGATCAAGGCCGCCGTCGAAGAGGTCGGTGGCAAGGTCGAGATCAAGTAGCGACCGGCCCGATCGGGACCTGCGCCGGGCGGCTCGCCGCCCGGCCCGCCCGGCCGCTCCGACCAGGGTGGCGACGCGAGTCACCACCCTGGCGTCGCCGCGCGTTTGACAGACGCGGAGAACGCGGTACACTTTCCAATTCCGTGAGCGCGGCCCACCTTCCCCCTCCCTCCCTCCGCTAGGAGCGGTTCATGCTGCCTGTCGCTGAGTCCTCGTCGTCCCACGCCTCCGCCCGGGTCTCGTACTCGCGAATCCCCGAGACGCGCGAGATCCCCAACCTGATCGAGCTCCAGGTCCGATCGTTCGGATGGTTCATCGAGAAGGGGCTGCGAGAGCTCTTCGACGAGATCAGCCCGATCAAGGACTTCACCGGCAAGGTGATGGAGCTCCAGTTCCTGGACTACGAGTTCGGGGACCCCAAGTACTCCGAGCTCGAGTGCCGCACGCGCGACCTGACCTACAGCCGACCGCTGTACGTCGCGGTGGAGCTCCTGATCAAGGAGACCGGGGAGATCCAGCGCCAGCGGGTCTACATGGGCGACTACCCGTGGATGACCGACCTTGGCACGTTCATCATCAACGGTGCCGAGCGAGTCGTCGTCAGCCAGCTCGTCCGCTCGCCGGGCGTCTACTACGGGAAGAGCGAGGACCCGGCATCCGGCCGGGACCTCTACACGGCCAAGGTGATCCCGAACCGGGGCGCCTGGCTGGAGTTCGAGACGAGCAGCCGCGACCTGCTCTCGGTGAAGGTCGACCGCAAGCGCAAGATCGCGGCGACCACGCTCCTGCGCGCCGTCGGCTACGAGCACGACGAGGAGATCGCCGCGCTCTTCGGGAACGTCGACACGAACCCGGAGCATCCCTACATCGCGGCCACCCTGGACAAGGACCCGACCAACACCCAGGCCGAGGCCCTCATCGAGGTCTACAAGAAGCTGCGCCCGGGCGACCCGCCCACCGGGGACAACGCCCGCCAGCTCGTCGAGAGCCTCTTCTTCAACTTCCGGCGCTACGACCTGGGCCGGGTCGGCCGCTACAAGTTCAACAAGAAGCTCGACCCGGTCACCGCGCGCCTGGGCATCGAGCTGCCCCGCGAGGACGTCGTCAACCCGCAGCTGGGCCGGACCATCACCCGCGAGGACATCGCGGCGATCGTCGGCCAGCTCATCGTCCTCAACAACGGCGGGGGCACGGCCGACGACATCGACCACCTGGGCAACCGGCGGATCCGGGCGAACGGCGAGCTGATCCAGAACGCCTTCCGGATCGGCCTCCTGCGCATGGAACGGGTCGTCCGCGAGCGCATGACGATCCAGGAGATCGAGAAGGCCACCCCGAACGCCCTCATCAACATCCGGCCGGTCTCGGCGGCGATGAAGGAGTTCTTCGGGGGCAGCCAGCTCTCCCAGTTCATGGACCAGACGAACCCGCTGGCCGAGCTCACCTCCAAGCGACGCCTGAGCGCCCTGGGTCCCGGCGGCCTGTCCCGCGAGCGCGCCGGCTTCGACGTGCGCGACGTGCACCACAGCCACTACGGTCGGATCTGCCCGATCGAGACCCCGGAAGGCCCGAACATCGGCCTGATCGGCTCGCTCGCGACCTACGGCCGGATCAACGACTACGGCTTCATCGAGACGCCCTATCGGATGGTCAAGCGCTCCGTCGCCTGGGACGACGGGGACGTGGCCGCCTATACCGCCGGCACGGACCTGGCCGGCAAGGGCGGCGAGGTCATCGTCAAGAAGGGCGAGCCGCTCGGCAGCGCCGGAGCGGCCGAGCTGAAGCGCCAGAAGGCCCGGGCGTTCTCGATCCGCCCGGTCGTCACCGACGAGATCGTGTATCTCGCGGCCGACGAAGAGGAGGAGCACCACGTCGCGCAGGCGAACGCGCCGCTCGACGATCAGGGCCACTTCACCGGCGACCGCGTTCCCTGCCGCCACCGGGACCAGTTCCCGGAGGTCGCGCCGGAGCGGATCGAGTACATGGACGTGAGCCCCAAGCAGGTCGTCTCCGTGGCGACCGCGCTCATCCCGTTCCTCGAGCACGACGATGCGAACCGGGCCCTGATGGGCTCGAACATGCAGCGCCAGGCCGTGCCGCTCCTCGAGCCCGAGGCCCCGATCGTGGGCACCGGGATGGAGCGCCGGGCCGCGCTGGACTCGGGCCAGGTGGTCGTCGCGCGCAACGCCGGCGTCGTCACCTCGGTCACCGCGGACCGGGTGCTCGTCGACGAGGACGGCGGCGAGCTGCGGACCTATCCGCTCCAGAAGTTCGTGCGCTCCAACCAGGGCACCTGCATCAACCAGCGCCCCATCGTCGACGTCGGGACGCGGGTCGAGGCGGGCGATGCCCTCGCCGACTCGTCCTCGACGGACGGCGGAGAGCTGGCCCTCGGCCGCAACATCCTGGTGGCCTTCATGAGCTGGGAGGGCGGCAACTACGAGGACGCGATCGTGATCAGCGATCGGCTCGTCCGCGAGGACCTCTTCACCAGCATCCACATCGAGAAGCACGAGATCGAGTCGCGCGACACGAAGCTCGGCCCCGAGGAGATCACCCGGGACATCCCCAACGTCGGCGAGGAGTCCCTCAAGGACCTCGACGAGGAGGGGATCGTCTACATCGGCGCGGAGGTCCAGCCCGGCGACATCCTCGTCGGCAAGATCACGCCCAAGGGCGAGACCGAGCTGACCGCCGAGGAGCGCCTGCTCCGGGCGATCTTCGGCGAGAAGGCCCGCGAGGTGAAGGACTCCTCGCTCCGCCTGCCCCATGGCGAGCGCGGCAAGGTCGTCGACGTCAAGGTCTTCACGCGCGAGGACAGCGAGCTCCTGCCCGGCGTCAACAAGCTCGTCCGGGTTTCGGTGGCCCAGAAGCGCAAGGTGAGCGTCGGCGACAAGATGGCCGGCCGCCACGGCAACAAGGGCGTGATCGCCAAGATCCTGCCCCAGGAGGACATGCCCTTCCTGCCCGACGGCTCCCCGGTTGACATCGTGCTCAACCCGCTGGGCGTCCCGAGCCGGATGAACATCGGCCAGATCCTCGAGACGCACCTCGGCTGGGCCCTCTCGGTGCTCGGCTACAAGGCTGCCACGCCGGTCTTCGACGGGGCGACCGAGAGCGAGATCCGGGACGCGCTGCGCTCGGCGAAGGTCGACTGGGCCGAGGGGGGCCATCTCCCCGAGAACGGCAAGATCGACCTGCGCGACGGGCGGACCGGCGAGACGTTCGACCGGCCGATCACCGTCGGCCAGATCTACATGCTCAAGCTCCACCACCTGGTGGAGGACAAGATCCACGCCCGGTCCACGGGTCCCTACAGCCTCATCACCCAGCAGCCCCTCGGCGGCAAGGCCCAGTTCGGTGGCCAGCGCTTCGGCGAGATGGAGGTCTGGGCGCTCGAGGCATACGGCGCGGCGAACATTCTCCAGGAGCTCCTCACGGTCAAGTCCGACGACGTCATGGGCCGTGTCCAGACGTACGAAGCGATCGTGAAGGGCGAGGAGATCCAGCAGCCCGGCGTGCCCGAGTCCTTCAAGGTCCTGATCAAGGAGCTCCAGAGTCTCGGCCTCAACGTCGAGATCCTCAACGAGAACGACGAGGAGATCCGGTTCGTCGAGGACGTCTCGGCCTATCCGCTCCCCGACCTCGGCGGGATCAACCTCGCCGGGTTCGAGGACTGAGCGCCACCCGAACACCTTCCGCGAGGCCGACGCTCGGCCGGCTCGGCCTCGCACACCCCGCACTCGAATCGCGCCGCTGAGGGCCCGCGGCGGCGCAGAGGAGAACGATGCTCGAGGTCAACAACTTCAACGCGATCCGGATCTCGCTCGCGTCCCCGGAGCAGATCCGGGACTGGTCGTCCGGTGAGGTCACCAAGCCGGAGACGATCAACTACCGCACGCTCAAGCCTGAGAAGGACGGCCTCTTCGACGAGCGCATCTTCGGTCCCACCAAGGACTGGGAGTGCTACTGCGGAAAGTACAAGCGGATCCGCTACAAGGGGATCATCTGCGACAAGTGCGGCGTGGAGGTCACCCGCGCCAAGGTCCGCCGGGAGCGGATGGGCCACATCCAGCTCGCCAGCCCCGTGTCCCACATCTGGTACTTCAAGGGCACGCCGTCGCGCCTGGGCATCCTCCTCGACATCAGCCCGCGGAACCTCGAGCGGATCCTCTATTTCGCCCTGTACATCGTCACCCACGTCGACGCCGAGGCTCGCAAGCGGGCTCTCCAGGCGCTCGACGAGGAATCCGAGGGACGCGGCGGCAGCGGCGGGAAGGCCGACGAGTTCGAGGACGCGGAGCGAGCCACGTTCCAGCGCCAGAAGGACGAGCTGGTCACCGCCCAGGCGGCCCTGCTGGGCGAGCTCGAGGCGGAGCGGTCGCGGCTGACCGACGAGATCAGCGCCGCGGCCCAGGCCGTCCAGGCGAGGCTCGCCGAGCTCGGCACCGCCGTCGCCGAGGAGACGATCGCGTTCGGGCCCACGGGCGAGGTCGTGGTCGCGGCCGGGGACAAGGGCGGCAAGGCTGCCGCCACGAGGCTCCAGAAGGTTGCCGCCGCCGAGTCGGAGCGGGTCACCGACGAGCTGCGCGCCCGCGAGGCGGCCGAGAAGACGGGGACCGACCAGAAGGTCGCCGACCTCGAGGTCCAGATGCGGGCCGCGATCGACGCGCACCGCGAGGGCCGCAAGCGCGAGGCCGAGGGTCGCAAGGACGAGATCCGCAAGGCCCGCGACGAGATCGAGGGCCTCAAGTCGCTGGTGACCCTCACCGAGACGGACTTCCGCTACCTGGACGAGAAGTACGGCGCAGGCGCCCGCACGGGCCGGATCTTCTGGGCCGGGATGGGTGCCGAGGCGGTCCGCGACATCATCACCCGGATGGAGCTCGAGGAGCTGGGTCGTCAGCTCCACGTGGAGGTCCGCACGACCTCGGGCCAGCGGCGCAAGAAGGCGATCAAGCGGCTCCGCCTGATCGAGGCGTTCCGCCGCTCCGGGACGCGCCCGGAGTGGATGATCCTGTCCGTCCTGCCCGTCCTGCCGCCCGAGCTGCGGCCGATGGTCCAGCTCGACGGCGGGCGCTTCGCGACCTCCGACCTGAACGACCTCTACCGGCGCGTGATCAACCGGAACAACCGCCTCAAGCGGCTCCTCGAGCTCGGCGCGCCAGAGATCATCATCCGCAACGAGAAGCGGATGCTCCAGGAGGCGTGCGACGCCCTGGTCGACAACGGCCGCCGTGGCCGGGCCATCGCCGGCACCGGCAACCACCGCCTCAAGAGCCTGAGCGACATGCTCAAGGGCAAGCAGGGCCGGTTCCGCCAGAACCTCCTGGGCAAGCGGGTCGACTACTCGGGCCGCTCGGTCATCGTGGTCGGGCCGGAGCTCAAGCTCCACCAGTGCGGCCTGCCCAAGAAGATGGCCCTCGAGCTGTTCAAGCCGTTCGTCATGCGCCAGCTCGTCGAGAAGGGCTACGCCCACAACATCAAGAGCGCGAAGCGCATCGTCGAGCGGGTCAACCCGGTCGTCTGGGATGTCCTCGAGGAGGTCATCAAGGACCACCCCGTGCTCCTGAACCGCGCCCCGACGCTCCACCGGCTGGGCATCCAGGCCTTCATGCCGGTCCTGGTCGAGGGCTCCGCGATCCAGATCCACCCGCTCGTCTGCACCGCGTTCAACGCGGACTTCGACGGCGACCAGATGGCGGTCCACGTGCCGCTCTCGACGGCCGCCCAGGAAGAAGCCCGCACGATGATGCTCTCGACGGCGAACCTGCTGTCGCCCGCCGACGGCAGCCCGATCGTGTCGCCGACCCAGGACATGGTCCTGGGCTGCTACTACCTCACCACCAACGTGCCGGCCCGCGATGCCAAGGGCAACCTTCCTGCGCCGCGACCGTTCGCGGACGAGGAGGCGGCGGTCCTGGCCTACGAGCTGACCCAGGGCGGGATGGCGGGCGGCGGCCGCACGATCGAGGTCCACGAGGGGCCGATCCGCCATCAGCCCGTCAAGCTGAGCCTCCACGAGCCGATCGAGGTGAGCGTCAAGACCTGGGACGAGACGTCCCAGGCGCTCGTCGACCGCCGCGTCACGACCACGGTCGGTCGGATCATCTTCAACCAGGTCCTGCCCGACCCGCTCAAGTTCGACGACCGCGAGTTCCGCAGGACCGACCTGCGGGCCCTCGTCGGTCGCTGCTACCGGCTCCTCGGACCCACCGAGACCGCCCACCTGGTGGACGGCATCAAGCGGATCGGCTTCGAGTTCGCGACCCAGGGCGGCATGACCATCGCGGTCGCGGACATCCAGGTCCCGGACGACAAGGCCGAGCTCCTCGCGGGCGCCGACGCCGGCGTCAACAGGATCGACGGCCAGTTCCAGCGTGGCCTGATCACCGAGGACGAGCGCTACGAGGCGGTCGTCGACGTCTGGCAGAAGACCTCCCAGAAGCTGTCGGACCGGATGATGGAGACGCTCGACCCGCAGAGTGCGGTCGCGATGATGACCACCTCCGGCGCCCGCGGCAACAAGGGCAACATCGGCCAGCTGGGCGCCATGCGCGGCCTGATGGCCGACCCGTCCGGCCGGATCATCGACGTCCCCGTGCGGAGCAACTTCCGCGAGGGGATGACGGTCCTGGAGTACTTCATCTCGACCCACGGCGCGCGCAAGGGCCTGGCCGACACCGCGCTGCGGACGGCCGACTCCGGCTACCTCACCCGGCGCCTCGTCGACGTCGCGCAGGACGTGATCACGCGCGACGAGGACTGCGGCACCCAGGAAGGGAGCTGGATCACCCGCGACGACTCCGCCGAGATCGCCCAGGAGGCGGGCGCGTTCGCCCGCCGCCTGATCGGCCGGCTGGTCGCCGCCACGGTGACCGGGTCCGGAGGCGAGGTCATCGCGGAGCGCAATGACGAGCTCACCGAGGAGCTCGCCGACCGCGTCGAGGCGGCCGGCATCCCGGGCGTGCTCGTGCGCAGCCCCCTCACCTGCGAGGCCCGCTACGGCGTCTGCCGCTTCTGCTACGGCCGCAACCTGGCCTCGGGCTCGCTCGTCGGCGTGGGCGAGGCCGTCGGCATCATCGCGGCCCAGTCGATCGGCGAGCCGGGCACGCAGCTCACGATGCGAACGTTCCACACCGGTGGCGTCGCGTCCGCCGCGGGCGCCGACATCACGGCCGGCCTGCCCCGCGTCGAGGAGCTGTTCGAGGCGCGGATCCCGAAGGGCAAGGCCGAGATCAGCCACATCGACGGGATCGTCGAGGTCATCACCAGCGACGCCGGCCGCAAGGTCAAGGTCACCAGCGTCGAGCAGTTCGATGCGCCGCTCCGGCTGCCGGCCGGCGCGGAGATGCTGGCTGCGACGGGCGACCTCGTCGAGAAGGGCCAGGTCCTGGCCCGGGTCGCGACCAAGGACGGCGCCAAGGACGCGCCCGATCTCGCCGCCCCGGAGAAGGGGATCCTCATCCGCGATGGGGACCACCTCGCGGTGCGGGCCGAGGACCGGGTGGAGCGCGAGTACGCGATCCCCCACAACGCGAAGCTCCTGATCGAGAACGGCCAGGAGGTCCGCGCCGGCGACGCCATCACCGACGGCCCGATCAACCCGCAGGAGTACCTCGACACGCGCGGCCGCGACGCGGTGCAGCGCTACCTGGTCAAGGAAGTCCAGAAGGTCTACCGGAGCCAGGGCGTCACGATCAACGACAAGCACATCGAGATCATCGTCCGGCAGATGCTCCGCAAGGTCCGCATCGACCAGCCGGGCGACACGGACCTCCTGCCGACCGAGCTGATCGACCGCCTCGACTTCGAGGAGGTCAACAACCGGGTCCTCGCCGAGGGCGGCGAGCCGGCCACGGCCCAGACGGTCCTCCTGGGCGTCACGAAGGCGTCGCTCAACACGGCGAGCTTCCTCGCGGCCGCCTCCTTCCAGGAGACCACCCGGGTGCTCACCGAGGCGGCGATCAACGGCTCCAAGGACCACCTGATCGGGCTCAAGGAGAACGTGATCATCGGGAAGCTCATCCCGGCCGGCACCGGGGCGCCTGCGAACGTCGCGGCGCGCCGCGAGGCCGACCGGCGACGGGCAGCCGAGGCGCTGGCCGGCGGCGAGCTGCCGCTGTCCTACGGGGAGGAATACAACCCCTTCCTGGAGGATGCCGGCGAAGGCGGAGCCGACGAGGCTGCCGCCCGGATCCTCGGTGGCTTCCTCGCGGGAGCCGACTCGGAGGCCGGCGACGGCATCCCCGGCGGCAGCAACCCGTTCCTCGACGACGCGGCCGACGAGGCCGAGCCGGACGCCGAGGAGGGCGCCACCAGCGAGGCCTGACCCGCGGATCGGTGCGCCATGCCCCGGGGCGGCGCGCCGGCAGGCCTGCGGGCCCGCGAGGGCTTTGACACGCTCGCGGGCCCGCTGGTAGACTCCGCCTTCGCGGCCGCAACCGGTCGGTCGTCGCCGCGCGCGTCGCCCACCGGGCGCGGATGCGAACGGCGAAGAGCGACGCTCCGGCGCCGGGAACACGTCCCGGCCGGCCGCACCACAGAACTCGAGAAAGGAACAGCGTCTTCGTGCCGACGATCAGCCAGCTCGTGCGCCACGGCCGGAAGCCGAAGGTCCAGAAGGTCAAGGCTCCGGCGATGCGCAGGATCTGGAACAGCCTCGACCAGCGCCAGACCCCGATTCCGGGCGCCCCCCAGAAGCGTGGTGTCTGCCTGCAGGTGCGCACGATGACGCCGAAGAAGCCGAACTCGGCCCTTCGCAAGATCGCCCGCGTCCGGCTCTCCAACCAGATGGAGGTCACGGCCTACATCCCCGGGATCGGCCACAACCTCCAGGAGCACTCCGTGGTCCTCGTCCGGGGCGGCCGCGTGAAGGACCTCCCGTCCGTCAAGTACCACATCATCCGCGGCACGCTGGACACCGCTGGCGTCCGCGACCGCAAGCAGGGCCGCAGCAAGTACGGGGCGAAGGCCGCCGCGGCGCCCGTCGCCAAGAAGAAGTAGGGACCGGACCATGCCGCGCCGCCAAAGCATCCCGCGCAAGTCCAAGTACGAGACGATTCCGGCCAACCGGACCACCGCCCGCTTCTCCGCGAAGCTGATGGTGAGCGGGAAGAAGAACCTCTCGGACCGGATCATCCGGCAGGCCCTGGCCCGCGCCGAGGCCCAGGCCAAGCGCCCCGGCCTCGAGGTCCTCGAGACTGCCCTGCGCAACGCGACCCCGATCATCGAGGTCAAGCCGCGGCGCGTCGGTGGGGCCACGTACCAGGTCCCGGTCGAGATCCGCGGCGACCGTCGCCTCTCGCTCGGCGTCCGCTGGCTCGTGCAGGCGGCCCGCAAGCGCAACGGCAAGAGCATGAGCGAGAAGCTCGCCTCCGAGTTCGTCGATGCCTCGAACGGGCTCGGCGCGGCCGTGAAGCGGCGCGAGGACACCCACAAGATGGCCGAGGCGAACAAGGCCTTCAGCCACTTCAAGTGGTAGGCCCGGAGCTGCGCTGATGCCTCGCCTCGTCTCCCTCGCCCGCACCCGCAACATCGGCATCATCGCGCATATCGACGCCGGCAAGACCACCGTGACCGAGCGGATCCTCTTCTACACCAAGAAGATCTACAAGCTCGGCGAGGTCCATGAGGGCGCCGCCACGATGGACTGGATGCCGCAGGAGCAGGAGCGCGGCATCACCATCACCGCGGCGGCCACGACCTGCTTCTGGGACGACCATCGCATCAACATCATCGATACGCCCGGGCACGTGGACTTTACCGTCGAGGTGGAGCGCAGCCTGCGCGTGCTCGATGGCGCCGTGGTGGTGTTCGACGGCGTCGCCGGCGTGGAGCCCCAGTCCGAGACGGTCTGGCGCCAGGCCGACCGCTACCGGGTCCCCCGGATCTGCTTCATCAACAAGCTCGACCGGACCGGCGCCGACTTCTGGCGCTGCGTCGGCATGATCCGCGACCGCCTCGGCGCGAATGCCGTGCCGGTCCAGCTGCCGATCGGCTCCGAGGACAGCTTCCGCGGCGTGATCGACCTGATCCACATGAACGCGATCCTCTACCGCGACGATGACCTCGGCTCCGAGTTCGAGATCGCGGAGATCCCGGCCGAGCTCCTCGCGGATGCCAGGAAGCATCGCGAGCAGCTCGTGGAGGCCGTCGCCGAGATGGACGACGACCTCATGCACAAGTACCTCGAGGGCGTGGAGCTCACCGAGGATGAGCTCCTCCGGGGCCTGCGGCTGGGCACGCTGCAGTACCGGATCGTGCCGCTCCTGACCGGGTCCGCCCTCCGGAACAAGGGCATCCAGCCGATGCTCGACGCGGTCGTCAACTTCCTCCCGTCGCCGCTCGACGTGCCCCCGGTGATCGGCGAGCACCCGACCCGCCACACCGAGGTCGTCCGTACGGTCGACGATCGCGAGCCGTTCAGCGCGCTGGCCTTCAAGATCGCCGCGGATCCCTTCGTCGGGAAGCTGGCGTTCTTCCGGGTCTACTCGGGAACGCTGAAGTCCGGCTCCTACATCCTGAACTCCGCCAAGGGGAAGAAGGAGCGGATCGGGCGCATCCTGCAGATGCATGCCAACCACCGCGAGGAGATCGAGGAGGTCTACGCGGGCGACATCGCCGCGGCCGTGGGCCTCAAGGAGACCTACACCGGCGACACGCTGTGCGATCCGGAACATCCCGTGATCCTCGAGTCGATGACCTTCCCCGAGCCGGTCATCGAGGTGAAGATCGAGCCCAAGACGAAGATGGACCAGGACAAGATGGGCCTGGCCCTCCAGCGGCTTGCCGAGGAGGATCCGACCTTCCGGGTCAAGACCGACCCGGAGAGCGGCGAGACGCTGATCGCCGGGATGGGCGAGCTCCACCTGGACGTCCTCGTGGATCGCATGACCCGCGAGTTCAAGGTGGCCGCCAACATCGGCAAGCCCCAGGTCTCGTACCGGGAGACGATCCGGCGCGCCGCCGAGGGCAACGGCCGGTTCATCCGCCAGACCGGCGGCAAGGGCCAGTACGGGCACGTGATGCTGCGGCTGGAGCCGCTCGAGAAGGGATCCGGCTACGAGTACGTCGACAAGGTCGTCGGCGGCACGATCCCGAAGGAATACATGCGGGCGATCGACCACGGCATCCGCGAGGCGCTCGAGACGGGCATCTACGCCGGGTATCCGATGGTCGACGTGCGAGCGGTCGTGTACGACGGCTCGTACCACGAGGTCGACTCGTCGGAGATGGCCTTCAAGATCGCGGCCTCGATGGCCGTGAAGGACGCCGTCGAGAAGGCGAGCCCCGCGATCCTCGAGCCGCTGATGCGGGTCGAGGTGACCATGCCGGAGCAGTTCATGGGTGACGTGATCGGCGACCTGAACAGCCGCCGGGGCACGATCGAGGGGATGGACTCGCGCGGCACGACGCAGGTCGTCCGGGCGTTCATCCCGCTCGCACTGATGTTCGGGTACGCGACGGACCTGCGGTCGATGACCCAGGGCCGGGCGAGCTACTCGATGGAGCTGTCCCACTACGCCGAGGTCCCCGGCAGCGTCGCCGCGGAGCTCGTCCAGAAGTCCAAGGTCTAGCAGCCGAAGGGCCGACGACGGGCGTCCCGGTGGGACCCGACGCGGCGACGAGGAGCCAGGGAGCGTCACCAGAGATGGCGAAGAAGAAGTTCGAGCGGACCAAGCCGCACGTCAACATCGGCACGATCGGCCATATCGATCACGGCAAGACGTCGCTGACCGCGGCGATCACGAAGTACCTCGCCCTCAAGGGCGGGGCCGAGTACCGCGCGTTCGACACGATCGACAACGCCCCCGAGGAGCGCGAGCGCGGGATCACGATCGCGATCGCCCACGTCGAGTACCAGACCGCCAACCGGCACTACGCCCACGTCGACTGCCCGGGCCACGCCGACTACATCAAGAACATGATCACCGGGGCCGCCCAGATGGACGGCGCGATCCTCGTCGTGGCCGCCACCGACGGCCCGATGCCCCAGACCCGCGAGCACATCCTCCTGGCCCGCCAGGTGGAGGTGCCCTACATGGTCGTCTTCCTCAACAAGGTCGACGCCGTGGACGACCCCGAGCTGCTCGACCTCGTCGAGCTCGAGGTCCGCGAGCTGCTCACCAAGAACCACTTCCCGGGCGACGACATCCCGGTGATCCGGGGCTCCGCGCTCAAGGCCCTCGAGGCCACCGGCGGCGTCGACGACCCCGCCTTCGCCTGCATCCAGGAGCTCCTCGACGCGGTCGACTCGTACATCCCCAACCCCGAGCGCCCGATCGACAAGCCCTTCATCATGCCGGTCGAGGACGTCTTCGGGATCAAGGGCCGGGGCACCGTGGCCACCGGGCGGATCGAGCGGGGCATCGTCAAGGTCGGCGACGAGGTCGAGATCGTGGGGATCCGGCCGACCCGCAAGGTCGTCGTCACCGGCGTCGAGATGTTCAAGAAGCTGCTCGACCAGGGCCAGGCCGGCGACAACGTCGGCTGCCTCCTGCGGGGCATCGAGCGCGACGACATCGAGCGCGGCCAGGTCCTGGCCAAGACCGGCTCGGTCAAGCCCCACACCAGGTTCACCGCCCGGGTCTACGTCCTGACCAAGGAGGAGGGCGGCCGGCACACCCCGTTCTACAACGGCTACCGGCCCCAGTTCTACCTGCGCACGACGGACGTGACCGGCGCCATCGGGCTCCCCGAGGGGACCGAGATGATCATGCCCGGCGACAACGTCGACATGACCGTCGAGCTCATCACGCCGATCGCCCTCGAGGTCGGCCAGCGGTTCGCGATCCGTGAAGGTGGCCGCACCGTCGGCGCCGGCGCGGTCGTGGCCATCACCGAGTAGCGAGATGGCAAAGCAGCGGATCCGGATCCGCCTCAAGGCCTACGATCACCGCCTGCTGGACCAGTCGGCGGCCCAGATCGTCGAGACCGCCCAGCGAACCGGCGCCGACGTGGTCGGCCCGGTTCCGTTGCCGACGCGGATCGAGAAGTTCACCGTCCTCCGCTCGCCGTTCATCGACAAGGACAGCCGGGAACAGTTCGAGATCCGCACCCACAAGCGGCTCGTCGACATCCTGGACCCGTCCGCGAAGACGGTCGATGCCCTGATGCGACTCTCGCTGGCTGCGGGCGTCGACATCGAGATCAAGATGTGACCGGCCGATGAGTATTGGATTGATCGGCCGCAAGGTCGGCATGACCCAGGTCTTCCAGGACGACGGGACGATGATCCCGGTCAGCGTCGTCGCGGTGCAACCCAACACCGTGACCCGCCTCCGGACCGCCGACCGCGACGGCTACTCGGCCGTCCAGCTCGGCGTCGAGCCCAGCAAGAAGCTCAACAAGCCCGACACCGGGCAGCTCAAGGACCTCCCCAAGGTCGCGGTCAAGCGCGAGTTCCGCCTCGAGGACGTCTCGGCGTTCGAGGTGGGGCAGACGCTCGACGTCAGCCTCTTCGCGGCCGGGGATCTCGTCGACGTGACGGGCACCTCCAAGGGCAAGGGTTTCGCCGGCGTGATCAAGCGCCACAACTTCCGCCGCGGGCCCAAGACCCACGGCTCCGACCATCATCGCGCCCCCGGCTCCATCGGCCCCGGCACCACGCCGGGCCGCGTGTACCGCGGGATGCGCATGGCCGGCCACATGGGTGATGAGCGCATCACCGTGAAGAAGCTGCGCGTCGTGCGCATCGACCCGGATCGGAACCTCCTGCTGGTGCTTGGTTCCGTGCCGGGCGCGCCCAACGCGCTCGTCCTCGTGAAGAAGGCCTGACGATGCCGCAGACCACGCTCTACGCCCGGACGGGCGAGGCGATCGGGACGGTCGAGCTCTCCGATGAGCTCTTTGCCGCGCCGGTCAACGTCGCCGTGCTCCACCAGGTCGTGACCGCGCAGCTCGCCGGTCGTCGGCTGGGCACCTCCGACACCAAGACCCGCGGCGAGGTCCGCGGCGGCGGCAAGAAGCCGTACCGGCAGAAGGGGACCGGCCGCGCCCGCCAGGGCTCGCGCACGGCCCCGCACTATGCCGGCGGCGGCGTCGTCTTCGGACCGCACCCCCGCAGCTATGCCCAGCGCCTGCCCCGCAAGATGAAGCGCCTCGCCCTGCGCGGCGCCCTGACGGCGAAGCTCGGCGCCGACGCCATCCGCGTGCTCGACGCCTTCGGGCTCGAGGAGATCCGGACCAGGGACCTGGTCGGGGTCCTCGGGAACCTCCACGCGACCGGCCGGGTCCTGATCGTCTCGCCCGGGCGCGACGAGCGGCTCGACCTGTCGGCCCGGAACATCCCCAGCGTCGAGGTCCTCCTGGCCGACTCGCTCAACGTCGTCGACCTGCTGAACGCGGACATGGTCGTGATCGAGCAGCCGGCGCTGACCCGCCTCGAGGAGGTGTACGGATGACGCTCACCGCCCACGAGGTCATCGTCCGGCCGATCATCTCCGAGAAGTCGATGGATGAGTCCGGTCGCGGCAAGTACACGTTCGAGGTCCACGGGGACGCCACCAAGATCCAGGTGAAGTCCGCCGTCGAGGAGCTCTTCAAGGTCCAGGTCATCGGCGTCAACGTCCTCACGACGAAGGCGAAGGAGAAGCGTCGCGGCACCAAGCGCGGCCGCATCACCGGCTGGACCACGCCCTGGCGGAAGGCGATCGTGACGCTCGTCGCCGGCCAGAAGATCGAATTCTTCGAGGGGGTGTAGGCATGCCGCTTCGCAGCTACAAGCCCACCTCCGCCGGCCGGCGCTTCATGACCCGGTCGACGTTCGAGGAGGTCACGACCAGCGAGCCGTACAAGCCGCTCCTGGAGCCCCAGAAGCGCATGAGCGGCCGGAACAGCCAGGGCCGGCTCACCGTCCGCCATCGCGGCGGCGGCGAGAAGCGCCACTACAGGCGGATCGACTTCAAGCGGGACAAGCCGGGCGTGCCGGCGAAGCTGGCCACGGTCGAGTACGACCCCAACCGCTCCGCCCGGATCGGCCTGCTCCACTACCGGGACGGCGAGAAGCGCTACATGCTCCTGCCGCACGGCCTGAAGGTCGGTGACGTGATCGTCGCCGGCCCCGAGGCCGAGGCCCGGGTGGGGAACGCCCTGCCCCTGGCGAACATCCCACTGGGCACCACGATCCACAACATCGAGCTGATCCCCGGCAAGGGTGGCCAGATCGTCCGCTCGGCGGGCGGCTCTGCCCAGCTCCTGGCCAAGGAGGGAGACTACGCGACGGTCCGCCTCCCGTCGGGCGAGATGCGTCGCGTCCCGCTCCGCTGCATGGCCACGATCGGGCAGGTCTCCAACCTCGATCACGAGAACCAGAGCCTCGGCAAGGCCGGGCGCGCCCGCCACATGGGCCTGCGTCCGGAGACCCGAGGCGTCGCGATGACCCCGCGCGACCACCCCCATGGTGGTGGCGAGGGGAAGTCCCCGACGGGCATGCCCCCCAAGACCCCCTGGGGCAAGCCGGCAATGGGGTACCGGACCCGGCGCGGCTCGAAGCCGAACCGCCTGGTCGTCCGGTCGCGGCACCGCAAGGCATAAGGGAGGAGACGAAGCATGTCGCGTTCGGTCAAGAAGGGGCCGTTCGTCGAGGCGCGGCTCCTCGGCCGCGTCCAGGAGATGAACAAGAAGAGCGAGCGGAAGATCGTGCGGACCTGGTCCCGCGCATCGGTGGTCTTCCCGGACTTCATCGGGCACACGATCGCGGTCTACAACGGCCGCAAGCACGTGCCGGTGTACGTCACCGAGAACATGGTCGGTCATCGACTGGGCGAGTTCGCCCCGACCCGCACATTCCGCGGGCACGAGAAGAAGACCGACCGCAGCACAGCGATGCGGTAGGAGACGAGATCGTGCGCGTTTCCGCTACCGCCAAGTACCTGCGGGGCTCCACCCGCAAGGCCAGCCTCGTGACGTCCGCGATCCGCGGGCGCCGCGTCGAGGACGCCGCCGCCCTCCTGCGCTTCATGCCGCAGGGTGCCGCGCGCAACGTCGCCAAGGTCCTTGCCAGCGCCGCCGCCAATGCCGAGAACAACCACAACCTCGCGGTCGACGCCCTCGTGGTCGTCGAAGCCCACGCGAACGAGGGTCCGACCCTCAAGCGCTGGCGGCCGCGAGCCCAGGGTCGGGCCTTCGCGATCCACAAGCCGATGACCCACATCACCATCGTCCTCGAGGATCGGGAGGCCTAGCGCATGGGACACAAGGTCCACCCGTACGGCTTCCGCCTCGGGATCAGCCGCACCTGGTCGGCGAAGTGGTACGCCGACAAGGAGTACACGACGCTCCTCCAGGAGGATCTCGCGATCCGGAAGCTCATCGAGCGCCGGCTGGCCAACGCCAGCGTCTCCGGCGTGGAGATCGAGCGCGGGATCGGCTACGTCACCATCAGCATCCACACCGCCAAGCCCGGGATCGTGATCGGGAAGGGCGGCGCGAACGTCGAGGTCCTGCGCAAGCAGATCGGCGATCTCACCAAGCCGCGCAAGGTCAAGCTGGAGATCAAGGAGATCCGCCAGCCGGAGCTTGATTCGGTGCTCGTGGCCGCGAACATCGCCCAGCAGCTCGCCCGCCGCATCGCCTTCAAGAAGGCCATGAAGCAGGCGATCCAGCGGACGATGAAGGCGGGCGCGAAGGGCGTGAAGATCGCGGTCGCCGGGCGCCTCGGCGGGTCCGAGATGGCCCGCCGCGAGTGGGACCGGGAAGGCCGGATCCCGCTGGGCACCCTGCGCGCCGACATCAGCTACGGGTACGTCCTCTCCAAGACCACCTACGGCACGATCGGCGTGAAGGTCTGGATCTACCGGGGCGACGTCCCGGACGTGCGGGCTGCCCGCCCGGCGCCGGCCGCCCAGGTCGCCGCCCCGACAGTCGCCGGACAGGGGGGCTGACGCCATGCTGATGCCCCGTCGAGTCAAGCACCGCAAGGTCATGCGCGGGCGAATGTCCGGGATGGCCAAGGGTGGCGCGTCGGTCGCCTTCGGCGACTTCGGCCTCGCGACCATGGAACCGGCCTGGATCACGAGCCGCCAGATCGAGGCGGCCCGGCGCGCGATGACCCGCTCGGTCAAGCGCGGCGGCAAGATCTGGATCCGGATCTTCCCGGACAAGCCGGCCACCAAGAAGCCAGCCGAGACCCGGATGGGCTCCGGCAAGGGCGCGCCCGACCACTGGGTCGCGGTCGTCCGCCCTGGCCGGATCCTCTTCGAGATGGCCGGCGTGGAGCGCGACCAGGCAGTCGAGGCCATGCGCCTCGCCGCCCACAAGCTCCCCGTCACGACGCGCTTCATCGCCAAGGACGAGGAGGGCGCGTGATGGCCCAGGACATCGCGCAGCTGCGCGGCATGAGCGACGCGGAGCTGGACCAGGCGCTGGCGAACGCGAAACGGGACCTCTGGCAGGCCCGCTTCGAGCTCGCGACGCGCCAGCTCAAGGACTACACCGCGATCTCCGGCAGCCGCCGGTCGGTCGCCCGGATCCTCACAGTCCGAGCCGAGCGCAAGCTCGCCCGGAAGGACGCGTAGGGGGCCCGGCATGGCAGGAGCAGACAGCGTGCAGGCCAAGCGCAAGACGAAAGTCGGACGCGTCGTCAGCGACAGGATGGACAAGACGATCGTCGTCTCCGTCGAGCGTCTGACGCGTCACCCGCTCTACAAGCGGGTCGTCCGGGTCACCAAGAAGTTCGCGGCTCACGACGAGCTGAACCAGGCGAAGGTGGGCGACACGGTCCTCATCGAGGAATCCCGGCCGCTCTCCCGGACGAAGCGCTGGCGGCTCGTCGAGGTCGTGTCGCGCGCCGGCGAGGACCGGCCCTCGGAGATCGTGGCCGAGGAATCGGCCACGACCGAGGCGATCCACGCGGCCGCCCATCCCGGCAGGGCGCATGCCGAGCCGGGTGAGGAGGCCGGGGCGTGATCCAGAGTCAATCGCGGCTCAAGGTCGCCGACAACACCGGCGCCCGCGTGATCCAGTGCATCCGGATCATGGGCCGCTCCCGCGCGACCACCGCCGAGGTGGGCGACGTGATCATCGCCAGCGTGAAGCAGGCGATCCCGAACGCCGCCGTCAAGAAGGGCGACGTCGTCCGGGCCGTCGTCGTGCGGACCGCCAAGGAGTACGGACGGCCCGACGGCAGCTACATCCGGTTCGACGAGAACGCCGCCGTCCTCATCAACAACCAGGGCAATCCGCGCGGCACCCGCATCTTCGGGCCCGTCGCCCGGGAGCTCCGTGACCGCAACTACATGAAGATCGTCTCGCTCGCACCGGAGGTGCTGTGATGGCCCGCGCCATCGCTTCCCGGGTGACGAAGGTCCCCGAGATCCGGAAGGGTGACACCGTCCTCGTGCTCGCCGGCAAGGACGCCGGCAAGCGCGGCACGGTGGACCGCATCGACCGGCCGACCTTCCCCGGGACGCCCTACCGCGTCGTCGTGGAGGGCCTCAACATCGCCAAGCGGCACACCAAGCCGCGCCAGAAGATGAACCAGAACGACCGCGTGCCGCAGATGCAGCAGGGCGGGATCGTCGACAAGCCCATGCCGTTCGCCATCGGCCGGGTGATGCTCGTCTGTCCCGGTTGCGACCGGCCGACCCGCGTCCACCATCTCGTCCTGGAGTCGGGTGCCCGGGTTCGGGCCTGCGGCCATTGCGGCCGGCCCGTGGAGGAGAAGGGCGCATGAGCAGCCACCTGAAGGAGCGCTACGCGACCGACGTCGTGCCCGCGCTCCAGAAGCAGTTCGACTACCACAACCCGATGCAGGTGCCCCGGCTCCAGAAGATCGTGGTCAACATCGGGCTCGGCGAGGCCCTCACGAACGCCAAGGCGCTCGAGGCGGCCACCGGGGACCTCCAGACCATCACCGGCCAGAAGCCGATCGTGACGAAGGCGAAGCGCTCCATCGCGCAGTTCCACCTCCGCACCGGCAACACGATCGGGGCCAAGGTCACCCTCCGTGGCGAGCGGATGTGGGACTTCCTCGAGCGCCTTACCGTCCTCGCCCTGCCGCGCATCCGCGACTTCCGGGGGGTTCCCTCCAGGTCGTTCGACGGGCGCGGCAACTTCAGCCTCGGGCTCCGCGAGCAGCTCGCGTTCCCCGAGATCGATTACGACAAGGTCGACCGTCTCCGCGGGCTGGAGATCAGCATCGTGACGACGGCGAAGACCGACGAGGAGTCCCGGAAGCTTCTGGAACTCCTCGGCATGCCCTTCGCCGGCTAGCGCGGGGAGGAGGACCATGGCCAAGAAGTCGATGATCGCGAAGGCAAGGCGGAAGCAGAAGCACGAGGTGCGTTCGTACCACAGGTGCACCCTCTGCGGCCGCCCGCGCGCATTCATGCGCCGCTTCGCGCTCTGCCGCATCTGCTTCCGGGAGCGGGCCCTTGCGGGCGAGCTGCCGGGCGTGACGAAGTCGAGCTGGTGAGCCGCCGATGAACGTCTCCGATCCGATCGCGGACATGCTCACACGCGTCCGCAATGCATCGCGGGCACACCACACCGAGGTGGTGGTCCCGGCGTCGCGGGTGAAGCGTGAGATCGCCCGGATCCTCGTGCAGGAGGGTTTCATCTCGTCCTGGACCGAGGAGAAGGAAGGGCCCGAGATCAACCTCCGACTCATCCTCAAGTACGTCGACGGCAAGGCGTCGGTCGTCTCCGGGCTCAAGCGCATCAGCAAGCCCGGGCTCCGCGTCTATGCCCGCAAGACGGACATCCCCCGGGTCCTCGGCGGCCTCGGGATCGTCATCGTCAGCACCAGCCAGGGGATCATGACCGGCGCGCAGGCCCGCAAGGCCCAGCTCGGCGGCGAAGTCCTCGCCTACGTCTGGTAGGAGGACGGCATGTCGCGTATCGGCCGACAGCCGATCCCCGTTCCCGCCACCGTCGAGATCTCGCTCGATGGCGCGGTGATCACGGTGAAGGGCCCCAAGGGCACCCTCACCCGGTCGCTGCCGGCGGAGATGACGATCGAGACTGTCGAGAACACGCTCGTCGTGACCCGTCCCAGCGAAGCCAAGCATCACAAGCAGCTGCACGGCCTCACCCGGACGCTCGTCGCCAACATGGTCGACGGCGTCACGACGGGCTTCCGCAAGAACCTGGAGATCACGGGCGTCGGCTACCGCGCCCAGAAGATCGGCGACAAGCTCCAGCTCAACCTGGGCTACAGCCATCCGGTCGAGATCGCGCCGCCCGGCGGCATCAGCTTCGAGGTGGAGTCGCCCCTGAAGCTGGCCGTGGTCGGCATCGACAAGGAGCTCGTGGGCCAGGTGGCCGCCCGCGTCCGGGCCACCCGGAAGCCGGAGCCCTACAAGGGCAAGGGCGTCCGCTACGCCGGCGAGGTGATCCGCCGAAAGGCCGGCAAGGCCGGCAAGATCGGCGGAAAGAAGTAATCGAAGGGACCCAGAGATGACGAAGGCCGCCTCGCGCGGCGCCGCGCGGCAGAAGCGGCACGAGCGGATCCGCCTCCGGATGGAGGGGACCTCCGCGCGCCCGCGCCTTGCGGTCTTCCGCAGCCTCAACCACATCTACGCACAGGTGATCGACGACAGCGCCGGAAAGACCGTCGCGGCTGCCTCCTCGCTGGAGCCCGAGCTCCGCAAGGGCAAGGCCACGAAGGTCGAGGAGGCGACGGTCGTTGGCCGCCTGGTCGCTGAGCGGGCCCGCACCGCCGGCGTCGAGAGGGTCGTCTTCGACCGGGCCGGGTTCAGCTACCACGGCCGGGTGAAGGCAGTCGCCGACGCCGCGCGCGCCGCCGGTCTCGACTTCTAGGAGGAGACCGGATGGCCAGGATCGATCCCGCCAAGCTCACGCTCGAGGAGCGTGTCGTCCAGATCAACCGCGTCGCCAAGGTCGTCAAGGGCGGCCGGCGCTTCAGCTTCTCCGCGGTCATCGTCGTCGGCGACGGGCAGGGCCACGTCGGCGCCGGCCTCGGCAAGGCCGGCGAGGTTCCCGAGGCGATCCGCAAGGGCGTCGAGGACGCCAAGAAGCACCTGATCAAGATCCCCACGATCGGGACGACCATCCCCCACGAGGTCCACGCGGAGTACTCCGCGGCGCAGGTCCTGCTGCGGCCGGCGTCCCAGGGCACCGGCGTCATCGCCGGTGGCTCGGTGCGCGCGGTCGTCGAGGCCGCGGGCGTCCGGGACATCCTTTCCAAGGTCCACGGGTCCACCAACCCGGTGAACGTCGTGCGGGCCACCATCGAGGCGCTCCGCGACCTCAAGTCCGCCGAGGAGGTCTCGGCTCGCCGGGGGGTCCCGGTCCGCGTCTTCGTGGCGGGCCAGCCGGCCCCGGAGGCGACCGATGCCCGGTAGCCTGCGCGTCACCCAGACCAAGAGCACCATCAGCCACATCGCCCGGAATCGCGCCACGATCAAGGCGCTCGGGCTCCACCGGATCGGCGAGACCGTCGTCGTCCCGGACAACGCCGCGACCCGGGGCATGGTCCGTCAGGTCCGCTTCCTCGTGTCCGTCGAGGAGCTGCCCGAAGCGCCCTCGGAGAAGACCCGATGAAGCTCCACGACCTCCGTCCGGCGGCCGGTGCCCACACGCCCAAGACGCGGGTCGGGCGCGGCATCGCGGCCGGCAAGGGCAAGACCGCCGGTCGCGGCACCAAGGGCCAGAAGGCCCGCGCGGGCGGCACGATCCCGCCCTGGTTCGAGGGCGGCCAGACGCCGATCCATATCCGCATCCCGAAGCTGCGCGGCTTCAAGAGCATCAACCGGATCGAGTACGAGATCGTCAACGTCGGCGCGATCAGCGCCGCCGCCGAGTCCGGCCGGCTCCCCTCGGGCGAGCTTCCCGGCAGCGCCAAGGGAAGCGCCAAGGGCACCGCGCCCGTCACGGTGACCCAGGAGCTCCTCCGGGCGGCCGGGCTCGTGCGCACCCTCAACAAGCCGCTCAAGATCCTCGGCAACGGCGAGGTCTCCGGCCCCCTCTTCGTCGTCGCGGATGCCTTCACGAAGGCCGCCCGCCAGAAGATCGAGGCGGCCGGCGGGTCCGTGCTGGTGATCGAGATCCCCGACGAGCCGCTCGCGGCGCTCGGGATCGAGCCGGAGCCCGGGACCGACGCGCCGGCCGACGCTCCGGCCGAACCGGCCCAGGCCGACTGAGCCGGGCCCCGCCGGTGTTGGAGTCCCTCCTCAACGCCTTCCGGGCGCCGGACATCCGGCGTCGGGTTCTGTTCGTCCTGGCCATCCTGATCGTGTTCCGCGCGCTGGCCCACGTGCCGGTGCCGGGCGCGAACCCGACCCAGCTCGCCCAGTTCTTCAAGGACAACGCGCTGTTCGGGCTGCTCGACCTGTTCTCGGGCGGCGGCCTCTCCCGCTTCTCCGTGGTCGGCCTGGGCGTCAACCCGTACATCAACGCCTCGATCATCATGCAGCTGATGACCGGCGTGGTCCCGGCCCTCACCGCCCTCCAGCGCGAGGGCGAGTACGGGCGCAACAAGATCAACCAGTACACCCGGTACCTCGCCGTGCCCCTGGCGATGCTCCAGAGCTACGGCTTCCTGGCCCTGCTCAACAACGCCAACGTGCTCACGACCCGGTTCGACCTGGCCTCGTTCGACACGCTCGTCCAGATCGTCACCCTGACCGCCGGCTCGATCCTGCTCATGTGGCTGGGCGAGCTGATCACGGAGAAGGGGATCGGGAACGGGATCAGCTTCATCATCTTCGCGGGCATCGTCGGCCGGATACCCGGCGCCGCCCAGACGTTCCTCGACTCCCCGAACGTGCCGGCCCTCGCCCTCTTCGCCGTGCTGGCCGTCGGCGCGGTCGCGGCGATCATCTTCATCACCGAGGGCCAGCGCCGGATCCCGGTCCAGTACGCCAGCCGCGTGCGCGGCAGACGGATGTACCAGGGCGGCTCGACGTTCCTGCCACTCCGGGTCAACCAGGCCGGCGTCATCCCGATCATCTTCGCGGTCAGCATCCTGCTCTTCCCGAGCCAGATCGCGGGCTACTTCCAGAACAGCTCGGTGGGCTTCATCAAGGACCTGGCGACGTTCTTCGTGAACACGTTCGGACCTGGCAACCTGCTGGTCTACGGCCTGCTCTACTTCCTGCTGACCGTCGGGTTCACGTACTTCTACACGGCGTTCACGTTCAAGCCCGACGAGACCGCCGAGAACCTGCGCAAGAACGGCGGCTTCATCCCGGGCATCCGGCCGGGCCGGCCTACCCAGGACTACCTGGCCCGGGTCGTCAGCCGGATCACGGTGGCGGGCGCGCTCTTCCTCGGGATCATCGCGGTCATGCCCTACGCGTTCCAGGCCTTCCTCCCCGGCCTCTCGGGGCTCTCGCTCGGCGGCACGAGCCTGCTGATCCTCGTGAGCGTCGTCGTCGAGACGATGAAGCAGCTCGAGGCCCAGCTCCTCATGCGCAGCTACGAGGGCTTCATCAGGTGAGCCTCGCGCGACCTGGTCCGGCCTGTCGATGAGGGTTCTCGTGCTGCTCGGGGCGCCCGGGGCGGGAAAGGGCACGCAGGCCCATGTCCTCGCCCGGCACCTGGGGTTGCCCCGAGTCGCCACGGGCGATCTCTTCCGGGCCGCGGTGGGCCAGGGCACGCCGCTCGGCGTCGCCGCCAAGGCCTACATGGACCGGGGCGAGCTCGTGCCCGACGACGTCACCGTGAAGATGCTCCTCGAGCGCCTCGGTGCCCCGGACGCGGCTCACGGCGTGATCCTGGACGGGTTCCCGCGGACCCGTGCCCAGGCCGAGGCCCTCGACCGCTCGCTGGCGGAGCGGGGTGCCAAGGTCGATTCGGCGCTCTTCGTGGACGTCCCGCCCGAGGAGCTCCTGAGCCGCCTCTCCGGGCGCTGGCTGTGCAGCGCGGCCGGCCACACCTATCACGAGGTCGCCTACCCGCCGCGCGTGGCCGGCGTCTGCGACATCGATGGCTCGGCGCTGGTCCAGCGCGACGACGATCGCCCGGAGGTCGTCCGGGCGCGCCTCGACAAGCAGCTCGGTGCGCTGGCCGACGTCGTGGACCACTACCGTGTCGCGGGCCTGCTGCGGACCGTCGACGGGCGCCGTCCCATCGCGGCGGTCACCAACGATCTCCTCGACGCCATCGAGCCGATCCCGTACTGGCGGACCAGCCCGTGAGCACGGCCCGCCCGCCCACCCTCAAGTCCCGCGCGGAGATCGAGAAGATGCGCCAGGCCGGGCGGATCGTCGCCGAGGTCCTGGCGCGCCTGGAGGAGGCGCTCCGGCCTGGCGTCTCCACGGCCCGTCTCGACCGGATCGCCGAGGAGCACATCAGCCGGTCGGGTGGACGGCCCAACTTCAAGGGCTACCACGACTATCCGTCGACCATCTGCATCTCCATCGACGACCAGGTGGTCCACGGGATCCCGTTCGATCGGACGATCCGCGAGGGCCAGGTCGTCTCCATCGACGCCGGCGCCAGCCTCGAGGGCTGGCACGGTGACGCGGCCCGGACATGGATCATCGGGGACGCCGGGCCGCGGGCCGCCCTGCTCGTCGAGGCGACGCGCCGGGCGCTCGACGCCGGGATCGCGGCCGCCCAGGCCGGCCGCCGGATCTGGGACATCTCCGCCGCCGTCGAGGACGTCGCCCTGCCCCTGGGCCTGGGCGTCGTCGAGTTCTACGGCGGTCACGGGATCGGCACCGCGATGCACGAGGAGCCCCACGTCCCGAACTACCGCACCCCCACCCGGGGGATCGAGCTCCGGCCCGGCATCTGCCTGGCCATCGAGCCCATGTTCACCCTCGGCCAGGCCGACGTCGCGACGCTCGACGACGGCTGGACCGTCGTCACCCGCGATGGCTCGCTGGCGGCCCATTTCGAGGACACGGTGGCCGTCACCGACGACGGCCCGCTGGTGCTGACGCGCCTGTAGGTCGGCCGGGCCGGCTCGCTTGCCGGATCCGGTCGAAGTTGATACGCTACGCGTTCGTGCGCCCGGCTCCGGCCGGCGCATGATCATGAGCAGGAAACGCAAGGGAGCCCGTGGGCAAGAAGGACGCGATCGAGGTCGAGGGGACAGTCATCGAGCCGCTGCCGAACACCATGTTCGCGGTCGAGCTCGAGAACGGTCACCGAGTTCTCGCCCACATCTCTGGGAAGCTTCGGATGAACTTCATCCGCATCCTGCCTGGCGACCGGGTTCGCGTTGAGCTTTCCCCGTACGACCTCACCCGGGGTCGGATCACGTACCGGCTGAAGTAGCCGGGCCACGAAGAGCGAAGGAAGTCCGTTGAAAGTCCGAGCCTCCGTGAAGGCCCGTTGCGACAACTGCAAGGTGATCCGCCGCCACGGGACCGTGATGGTCATCTGCGCCAATCCGAAGCACAAGCAGCGGCAGGGCTAGACGTATGGCACGGATCGCCGGCATCGACATCCCGCGCGAGAAGCGGGTCGAAGTCGCACTCACCTACATCTATGGGATCGGGCTCCCCACGAGCCAGAAGATCCTCCAGCAGACGAACATCAATCCCGACACCCGGGTCCGGGACCTCACCGAGGACCAGGTCAACCGGCTGCGGGAGCTGATCGACCGGCGCCACAAGGTCGAGGGTGACCTCCGTCGCGAGGTCGCGCTCAACATCAAGCGCCTGATCGAGATCGGTTCCTACCGCGGACTCCGCCACCGGCGGAACCTCCCGGTGCGGGGCCAGCGAACAAAGACGAACGCGCGTCAGCGCCGCGGACCGAAGAAGACGGTCGGCGCTCGCCGCAAGAAGTAAGCAGAGGGACGAGCCGGACGTATGGCCGATCGGAAGCGCGCTCCCAAGCAGCGCCGTCGGGAGCGGAAGAACGTGCCCCAGGGGCATGTCCACATCCAGGCGACCTTCAACAACACGATCGTCACGATCACCGACCCCACCGGGGCGGTGATCAGCTGGGGGTCGGCCGGGGTCGTCGGGTTCAAGGGCTCCCGCAAGAGCACGCCGTACGCCGCCGCGCTGTCCGCCGAATCCGCCGCCCGCAAGGCGATGGAGCACGGCATGCGCCAGGTCGAGGTCTACGTGAAGGGCCCCGGCGCCGGCCGCGAGCAGGCGATCCGCTCGCTCCAGGCCGCCGGCCTCGAAGTGACCGCGATCACCGATGTCACCCCGATCCCGCACAACGGATGCCGCCCGCCCAAGCGGCGCCGCGTCTGACCGGAGCGACCCACTGATGGCCCGTTACACCGATGCGGTCTGCCGGCTCTGCCGGCGCGAGGGCGCCAAGCTCTTCCTGAAGGGTTCGCGCTGCTATACCAAGAAGTGCGCGTTCGAGCGGCGTCCGACGCCGCCCGGCCAGCACGGCGTCCGTCGCCGCAAGGTCGGCGACTACGGCCTCCAGCTGCGCGAGAAGCAGAAGGTCCGCCGGATCTACCGCGTTCTCGAGCGCCAGTTCCAGAACTACTTCGAGCAGGCGGAATCGCGCCCGGGCGTGACCGGCGAGAACCTGCTCCGCATCCTCGAGCTTCGGCTCGACAACGTGGTCTACCGGCTCGGCTTCGGCGCCTCGCGCGACGCCGCGCGCCAGCTGGTGGGTCACGGGCACGTCGCGGTCAATGGCCGCCCCGTCAACATCGCGTCGTGCCAGCTCAAGCCCGGCGACCGGATCGAGATCCGGGAGGCACGCCGGGAACGGGACGCGTTCAAGGCGATCCGCGAAAGCGCCCGCTCCGTCCAGGTGCCGGAGTGGCTCTCGCTCGACGCGGCGAACCTGACCGGAACCATCATCGCGCCGCCGCGCCGCGACCAGATGCCGCTCGAGCTCAACGAGCAGCTCGTGGTCGAGTACTACTCGAGGTAGCGCCGCTCCATGATCGAACTTGAGACCACAACCCAGATCGAGCCCGTCTCCGAGCAGGGCTCCTCGGCGAAGTACGAGGCGAGCCCGCTGCCGGCGGGCTACGGGGTCACGCTGGGGAACGCGCTCCGGCGTGTCCTCCTGTCGTCGCTCGAAGGAGCGGCCGTCACCTCCATCCAGATCCGCGACGTCTACCACGAGTTCACGACCATCGCGGGCGTGAAGGAGGACGTCACCCAGATCGTCCTCAACGTGAAGAAGCTGCGGCTGCGCAGCTTCGCGGCGCACCCGGTCCAGCTCAAGCTGGTCAAGTCGGGCGCCGGACGCGTGACGGCCGCGGACATCCTCGAGTCGGCCGACGTCGAGATCATCAATCCGGAACTCGTCCTCATGACGCTGGACTCGGACGACGTGACGATCGACGTGGACCTGACGGTCGAGCGCGGCGTGGGCTACCTTGCCGCCGAGCGGCCGGAAGGCCTTCCCATCGGCGTCATTCCCGTCGACGCGATCTTCACCCCCGTCCGGAAAGTCAACTACGCGGTCGAGAACACGCGCGTCGGCCAGATGACGAACTACGACAAGCTGACCCTCGACATCGAGACCGACGGCACCATCGCCCCCGAGGACGCCCTGGCCAAGGCGGCCGAGATCCTCGTCCGACAGTTCGCCCTGTTCGCGAACATCGGGTCCGCGGCGGTCGTGGCAGCTCCGGCGGTCGGCTCCCCGCAGATCCCGGCGAACATGCTCGAGATGCCCATCGAGGAGCTCGACCTCCCGATGCGGGCCTACAACTCCCTCAAGCGCAACAACATCGTCAAGGTCGGCCAGCTGCTGCAGCTCTCCGACGACGACCTGCTCCGGATGCGCAACTTCGGCAAGAAGTCGCTCGACGAGATGAAGGAGCGCCTGCGCATGCGCGGGTTCCTCATCCCGGAGACCGAGCCGGGCGAGGGCGAGCTGGCCGACGACGAGCCGTTCGTCGACGACAACGAGGAGGCCTGAGCGATGCCGCACCGGATCTCCGGGCGCAAGCTCTCGCGTCAGCACGGGCCAAGGCTTTCCCTCTTTGCCAACCTGATCGTCTCGGTCCTCCGCTACGAGAAGGTCAAGACGACCGAGGCGAAGGCGAAGGAGATCCGCCCCCAGGTGGAGCGGATCATCACCCTCGCCAAGCGGGGCGACCTTGCTGCTCGGCGCACGGTCATCGCGGAGCTTCCCGACGAGCCGCTCGTCATTCGGAAGCTCTTCGATGAGATTGCCCCCAAGTACGCCGACCGGACCTCCGGGTACACCCGGATCACCCACCTCGGCAGTCGTGCCGGTGACGCTGCACCGATCGTCCAGATCGAGCTCGTCTGACCGGCAGGCAGGCGCCCGAGAGGGCGTCCCCGTGCGCGTCCGCGCCCGGGTCGAATATGACGGCACGGACTTTGCCGGGTACCAGCTCCAGCCGGGATCCCGCACGGTCCAGGGAGAGCTCGAGACCGCGCTCGCCACGCTCACCGGTGGAAGCCGGGTGCGGGTCGACGCGGCGGGCCGGACCGACGCCGGGGTCCATTCGCTCGGCCAGGTGATCGCGTTCACCTGGCAGGGCAGGATCACGGTGCCGGATCTGGGCAGGAGGCTGAACGCGCTCCTTCCGGCGGACGTCGCGGTTCGCGACGTCCGACGGGCCAGCATCGGGTTCCGCCCTCGCTACGCGGCGCGATACCGGGAGTATCGCTATACCGTCTGGGACGGACCGCGAAGCCCGCTCCGCGAGCGATTCGCGCTCGGGGTGCGGGTCCCGCTCGACACCGCCGCGATGGCGGAGGCCGCGTCGGCCCTGGTGGGCAGGCACGACTTCTCGGCCTTCGGGGTGGCGGACCGCCAGCCGGTCCGGACTCTCCACTGGGTCCGGGTTCGACGGGAGGGTCACCTCGTGACGGTCGACGTCAGGGGGGACGCCTTCCTGCGGCAGATGGTCCGAAGGATCGTCGCGGCCCTCCTCCTGGCGGGCCGCGGGGAGGTCGAGGTATCGGCGGTGGCCGAGGCGCTCGCGTCGCGGCAGCCGGCCTTCAACGGGGCCGTGGCCCCGGCGAAGGGGCTCTGCCTGCGGCGGGTCGTCCTCGGACGGACCGACGGGGAGATGAACGGAGACACATGATCGCGAAGACGTACACGCTCCGGGAAGCGGAGATCGAGCGACGCTGGTACGTCGTCGACGCGACGGACGAGACGCTCGGCCGCCTCGCGTCACGGATCGCCCGCGTCCTCGAGGGCAAGCACAAGGCGACCTACACGCCGAACCTCGACAGCGGCGACCACATCATCGTGCTCAATGCCGCGAAGATCGCGGTCAGCCGCGACAAGCTCACCTCGAAGGTCTATCCGCGTCACAGCGGGTATCCCGGGGGCTACAAGGAGGAGACGCTCGGCCAGCTCCTCGCGCGTCGTCCCGAGGAGGTGGTTCGCCGGGCGGTGAAGGGAATGCTCCCGCGCACTCGCCTGGGCGTGCAGCAGCTGCGCAAGCTGAAGATCTACGCCGGCCCGGACCACCCGCATCAGGCCCAGCAGCCTGAGCCGCTGGCTTGATGAGGAGCACGACCCGATGACCACGCCGACGTTCTTCCACGGGACCGGGCGCCGGAAGACCGCCATCGCCCGAGTCCGCCTCATGCCCGGCGAGGGCGAGATCGTCGTGAACGGCCGAACGCTGGAGCAGCACTTCGGCAACGCGATCTCCGAGAACGAGCTGCGCCTCCCGTTCCGGGTGACCGGCACGGAGGGCCACTTCAACGCCCTGATCAAGGTCGAGGGCGGCGGCGTGACCGGCCAGGCCGGAGCCATCCGCCACGGCATCGCCCGCGCCCTCCTGACCGTCGATCCGGAAGGGAACCGCGTTCCCCTTCGCCAGGCCGGCCTCCTTACCCGCGACCCGCGGATGAAGGAGCGCAAGAAGTACGGCCTCAAGCGCGCCCGCAAGGCGCCGCAGTACACCAAGCGCTGACCCGCCGGGCGCCCTTCGGGGCGCCCGCGCCGTTTCCGGGAGCCCAAGCGGCATGAGCCAGGAGCTCTTCGAGCGGTACAAGGATGTGCTCCGGGAGGGGCATGTCGCGGTCCTGCGCGGGCGCCTCGAGGACGCCGTCGCGGCCTACCGTGAAGCGCTCGAGATCGCCCCGGACCGAGCCTTGCCCCGCGCAGCGCTCGGCTCCGTCCAGCTCCGCCTTGGCGAGCCGGAGCAGGCCCTGGCGACCTTCGAGGCGGCCCTCTCCCTGGCCCCGACCGACGACGCGAGCCTGGTCGGACGGGCCCAGGCGCTCGTCGTGCTCCTGCGGCCGGAGGAGGCCGCTGCGACCTACGACCGGCTCGCCGACACCCGGGAGGCGGCCGGCCTGCCCGCCCGGGCAGGCGACGCCGTCGCGCGCGCCCTGGAGATCGAGCCCACGCCGGAACGGCAGGCGCGCCGCGCCCAGCTGCTGGCGGAGCATCGCCGACCCGCCCCCGCCGAAGCCGCCGAGCCGGCCGAGGCCGGCAGCGGGGAGCAAGCGGCGAGCCCGCCTGCCCGCCGGGCCGAGGACGAGGAGGGCGCGACCTCCGGGGAGGCGGGCGAGCCAACCGTGTCCGGCGACCTGGAGGCCGGGGCGGCGACGGCCGGCGAGGCGGCCGGCGGCGTTCCCGCCGAGGCCATCGACGCCGTCGCGGAGATCTTCCCCGCCACCGCGCTCGTGGCGCACCCCGGACCCGGCCCCGTCGACGGGGCCCGCGCCCCGTTGTCCGGATCGTCTTCGGACCCGGGGTCGATCATCGCGGAGGCGGAGGCGCTTGCGTTCGCAGCCGACGAGGCGGCCACGTACGGGGATGCGCCCGGCGCGGTTGCGGCGGCGATTGCCTCGGCGGAGCGCTTCCAGGCGGCGGGCCGTTCCCTGGCGGCGCTCGACGTGTGCATGGCCGCCCTGGACTCGGGTCCTGCGGACATCTCCCTGCACCTGCTGATCGCCGAGCTCTACGTCGGGCGGGGCTGGACGGCCCTGGCCGGTGACCTCTACCGCAACCTGGTCCGCCTGTCCGACCTGGACGGCGACTCCGTCGCCCGCGAACGGATCCTGGCCGCAGCCCGACGCTCCGTGCCGGGAGACCCGCGCTTCGCCTCCTGAACGGGGTGGCGTCGACCGCCCGGAGGGCCCGCCGCGACGGGTCCCGGGACCGGTCGAGCCGCGGGAGGGGCCGTTGGCCGGTGCTACACTCTCCGAACGATGTCGCAGCTCCTAGAGTCGCTCGCCGGCCAGGTCCGGCTGACCACGCTTGTCGACATCGGGCTCACGGCGGTCGTGATCTACTGGCTGTTCAGCCTGATCCGCGGGACCCGGGCGGTGCGCCTCGTCGTCGGCGTGAGCGTGATCTTCGTGATCTACGGGATCGCCCAGGCCGCGGGGCTGCGCCTCTTCACCCAGCTGCTCCAGGCCGGCGCGGTCGTCGGACTCTTCGCGCTGGTGGTGGTGTTCCAGCCGGAGCTCCGGCGGGCCCTCGACCGGCTCGGTCGCGTCGGCTCGCTGGCCTGGGTCCTCTCGCCGGCCGACCAGCGGGCGGCCGAGATGGTCGCCGCGGTGGTGGCGCGGACTGCCGCCCGCCTCGCCGCGGCGCGCCACGGAGCCCTCATCGTGATCGAGCGCGAGACCGGCCTCGAAGAGGTCGCCGAGACGGGCGTGATGATCCACGGCGACCTCACGGTCGACCTGCTTGAGGCACTCTTCGCTCCGCGGGCCGCCCTCCACGACGGGGCCGTCATCATCCGGGACGGCGGGATCCTCGCGGCGGGCGCCGTCCTGCCCCTGGCGGAGACGACCATCCAGGCCGAGCGCTTCGGGACCCGCCATCGGGCCGCCCTGGGGATCACCGAGGCGACCGATGCGATCGTGATCGTCGTCTCGGAGGAGACCGGCCAGGTCAGCCTGGTGGAACGTGCCCGGATCCGCCGGAACCTGGACGAGACGCAGGTCGCGCGGGCGCTGGCCGTGCTCCTGGCGCCGGAGCGCCCGGGCCGCGCCGCCATCCGCGACCGCCTGGCGGGTGGCCGGGGCGGGCCTCGCACGCCTCCCGAGCCGGGTCGCCTGCGCCGGGCGGCCCTGAGCGACGTGGGGCGGATGGTCCGTCGCGGACCCGAACGCTCGAAGCCCGTCGACGGCACGGACGGCCCGGCCGCCGCGACGCCCGGGGGTCGCTGAGGCACGTGCGGCGGGTCGTCTCCTTCCTCATCCGCAACTGGCCCCTCAAGCTCGCCGCGATCCTGCTGGCGACGCTCCTCTATGCGGGGCTGATCGTGAGCGCGAGCGCCGAGACGTTCCAGGGCCGGATCCCGATCCAGGTGCTCAACCAGCCGACCAACGCGTTCCTGATCGGGAACCTCGACGACGTGACGGCGATTCGGTACTTCACCGTCGGGACCAACCGCCCGCTCGTGACCAGCGCCAGCTTCACCGCCACGATCGACCTGGGCGGCGTGAACGTGGCCTCCGGCTCGCCGCCGATCTCGGTGCCGGTCACCGTCCGGGCCACCGACCCCAGCCTCATCCAGATCATCGACTTCACCCCGGGCCGGATCCAGGTTCGGCTCGATCCGATCGTCCAGAAGGACGTCCCGGTCACCGTCAACCGCGGGACGGTGCCCGATGGGCTCGATGTCCGCGATCCCGTCGTCTCCCAGGACACCGTCACCATCTCGGGCCCGGAGTCGTACGTCCGCCAGGTCGTCGCCGCCGAGGCGCGGGTCCGGATCCAGCCGTCCGGCATCTCCATCAACGAGAGCGTGGACCTCGTCGCGATCGACGCGAAGGATGATGCGGTCGACGCGGTGCAGATCAGGCCGGGCGCGGTCCGGGTCACGATCCAGATCGGCAGCCAGCTCGCCACGAAGGCGCTGCCGGTCAACCCGGTCGTCACCGGCACGCCCGCGGCCCACGTCGTCGCGACCAACATCTCGGTCACCCCGATCCTCGTGACGGTCGAGGCGGAGTCCGCGATCCTCGGCGGCCTGGCCAAGATCGACACGATTCCCATCTCCATCTCGGGGGCGACCGCGACGGTGACCCAGGATGTCCAGCTCGACCTGCCCGCTGGGGTGAGCGCGCTGGGCGTGACGACGGTGCGGGTCGTCGTCACGCTGGAGCCGGAGCAGGGGACGAGGTCCTTCCAGGTCGGCCTCAGCGTCCTCAACGGCGATCTGGGCCTCAGCTACGCGCTGGGCGTCGACTCGGTCATCGCCACGATCGGCGGGCCGCTGGCGATCCTTGACAACCTGGACCCGACCGCCATCATCGGCACGCTCGACGTCACCGGCCTCGGGCCGGGTCGTCACCAGGTGCCCGTCACGATCCGCCTGGCCAGCGGCCTCTCCGTCGTCGCCATCGCTCCGCAGGAGGTTGCCGTCAACGTGACACGCCCGGCCACCCCGACGCCCGTGCCGCCGAGCCCGCCGCCCAGCGCAGTGCCCAGCGCAGCGCCGTGAGCCGCCTCTTCGGAACGGACGGGATTCGCGGGATCGCGAACGTCGACCTTCGTCCAACCCTCGCGTTCGCCCTGGGGCGGGCGGTCGCCCACGAGATGGCCGAGGGCGGCGCTGCGCTCGTCGTCGGCCAGGACACGCGCCGCTCCGGCGGCATGCTCGTGGCGGCCATCGCGGCCGGGGCAACGAGCCTCGGGGCCGACGTTCACCTGGCCGGAACGCTGCCCACGCCCGCGCTCGCCCACCTGGCCGGCAACGGCGAATTCGCGGCCGGGATCATGGTCTCCGCCTCGCACAACCCCGCCGACGACAACGGCCTCAAGGTCCTCGACCGGCGCGGCCTCAAGCTCGATGACGGCGTGGAGGACAACCTCGAGACGCTGATCTGGCGCTCCGACGAGCTGGGCGGCCCCCGCAACGCCCGGATCGGGCGGGTCATCAACGCCCCGGAGCTCGTCGGGCGCTACGTCGCCGACCGGCTGGCGCTCGCGCGCCGGACACCCAGCGACCTCCGGATCGTGCTGGACTGCGCGAACGGCAGCGGGGGCGTCACGGCCCCCGGGATCCTCGCCGCGACCGGGGCGTCGGTCGAGGTGATCCACAACGAGCCGGACGGGGTGAACATCAACGTGGAGTGCGGCGCGACCGCGCCGGCGTCCCTGGCCCGGGAGGTCGTGGCCCGCGGCGCCGATCTCGGGTTCGCGCTGGACGGGGACGCGGACCGGCTCGTCGTGGTGGACCGCGCCGGCCAGGTGGTCGACGGGGACCAGCTCCTCGGCATCTGCGCCCTCGACCGGATGGCCCGCGGGGCGCTCGCCGGCGGGATCCTCGTCGTGACCGTGCTCTCGAACGGGGGGCTCGAGGCGGCCCTCGTGGCCGCCGGCGGGAGCATCGTGCGCACGCCCGTCGGGGACAAGTACATCCTCGAGGGGATGCAGGTCACCGGCGCCTCGCTGGGCGGCGAGAAGAGCGGCCACGTCATCGTCCTGGAGCACGCGACGACGGGGGACGGCCTCGTCACCGCGCTCGAGGTGCTGGGGATCCTCGCTCGAGCCGGGCGCCCCATCGACGAGCTGGCGACGAAGATTCCACTCTTCCCGCAGGAGCAACGGACGATCCCGGTTCGTCACAAGGACCAGTGGGAGGCGGACCCGGAGCTGAGCCGGGCCATCGAAGCCGCGCGGGTGCGCCTCGACGGGGGGGCCCGGATCCTGGTCCGGCCCTCCGGCACGGAGTCGGCCCTGCGGGTCATGGTCGAAGGCCCGGACCGGGCCGTCGTCCGTGAGCTGGCCGACTCGCTCGCGACCCTCGCGAGAGAGCGCCTAAACTAGCCGGGCCGTCCGGGCGGGCGGCGGCACGGAGGACTGGCGCTCGAATGTGCGGAATCGTCGGCTACACGGGGCCTCGCGAGGCGGGTCCGATCCTGCTCGATGGGCTTCGTCGCCTCGAGTACCGCGGGTACGACTCGGCGGGCATCGCGCTGGTGACCGAGACGGGCGACCTCTTCGTCGAGAAGCGGGCCGGCAAGCTGAGCAACCTCAGGACCGCGCTCCTGGACCGCACGCCACGCGCCGGGATCGGGCTGGCCCACACGCGCTGGGCGACCCACGGGCGACCCAACGACCTGAACGCCCATCCCCACGTGGACTGCACCGGCCAGATCACCGTCGTCCACAACGGGATCATCGAGAACTTCCGCGAGCTCCGCGACGGCCTCGAGGCGCGCGGACACAGGCTCCAGTCCGAGACGGACACCGAGGCCCTGGCCCACCTCGTGGAGGAGGCCTACGCGGGCGACCTCGCCGCTGCCGTGCGCTCGGCCCTGGCCCTCGTCGACGGGGCCTATGCGGTCGTCGTGATGCACCGGGGCGAGCCGGATCGGTCTGGTCGGGGCCCGCCAGAACGTGCCCCTCGTCGTCGGCCTCGGCGTCGGCGAAGCCTTCCTCGCCTCGGACGTGGCCGCGATCCTCGCCCACACGGACCAGGTGATCTTCCTCGAGGACGGCGACGTCGCCGACCTGCGGCCCGACGGTGCGCTGATCACGAGCGTCGCGGGCGACCGCCTCGATCGCGCGACGCGGACGATCGACTGGACGCTCGAGGCGGCCGAGAAGGGCGGCTACGAGCACTTCATGCTCAAGGAGATCCACGAGCAGCCCCAGGCGCTCCGGCAGTGCCTGGCCGGCCGGGTCGGCCAGGACGGCAGCATCGGCGTCGACGAGCTGGCGGCGATCGCCCCGGCCCTCGCGAAGGTGACCCGGATCGAGCTCGTCGCCTGCGGGACGGCCTTCTACGCCTCGCTCGTCGGTGCGGCCGCGCTGCAGGCCTGGACCGGGATCCCGGCCCGCGCCACGGTGGGCTCCGAGTTCCGCTACTCGCCTCCGCCGCTCGACGGCCGCACGCTCGTCATCGCCGTGACCCAGTCCGGCGAGACCGCCGACACGATCGCCCCCACCCGCTATGCCCGAACGCTGGGTGCCCCGGTCGTGGCCGTGACCAACACGGTGGGCTCGGCGATCACGCGCGAGGCCGACGCCGTCCTCTTCCTGCAGGCCGGCCCGGAGATCGCGGTCGCGGCCTCCAAGACGTTCACCACCCAGGTCCTCACGCTCGTGATCCTCGCCGCCGCGCTCGCCAAGCTGCGCGGCAAGCTGCCGGTGGACGCGGAGCTGGCCCTCGGGGCGGACCTTCGCGCGCTGCCGGAGCTGGCCCGGCGGACCCTGGACGGAACCGCCGGGATTCGCGCCATCGCGCTGCGCTACGTCAACTCGCGGGGCTTCATGTTCGTCGGGCGCGGCTTCTCCTACCCGGCCGCCCTCGAGGGTGCGCTCAAGCTCAAGGAGATCAGCTACGTCCACGCCGAGGGCTACGCGGCCGGCGAGCTGAAGCACGGGCCCATCAGCCTGCTGGACGCGGAGTGCCCCCTCGTGGCGGTGGCAACCGCGTCGAGCGTCTACGACAAGCTGATCAGCAACGTGATGGAGGGTCGCGCCCGCGATGCCCGGGTCATCGCCGTGGCGACCGAGGGAGACGTCCAGATCGAGCGCTTCGCCGACGACCTCATGTGGGTACCCCCGGTGAACGAGGCGCTCAGCCCGATCCTGGCGATCATCCCGCTCCAGCTGTTCGCCTATCACACGGCGGTGGCGCGGGGCACGGATGTCGACCAGCCGCGCAACCTGGCCAAGTCGGTCACGGTCGAGTAGGGGATGGCGCCGGCCCCCGCGGTCCTGCCGGGGACCGCCGAGCTCGGCCTCGACATCATCCGGGTCGACCGGATCCGCGAGGCGCTGGCCCGGTTCGGCCTGCGCTTCGTGGGACGGGTGCTGACCCCGGCCGAGGCCGCGTACGTGCGGGGGCGCCCGGAGACCTTCGCCGGTCGCTGGGCCGCCAAGGAGGCGGTCAGCAAGGTGCTCGGGCTGGGCGTCCGGGGGATCGGCTGGCGGGACATCGAGATCGAGCGGCTCCCGACCGGCCAGCCCGCCGTCCTCCTCCACGGCCGTGCGGCGACCCGAGCCACCCAGCTGGGGTTCGAGCGGATCGCGGTCAGCATCACCCACGAACGCGAGTACGCCCTCGCGATCGCGTTCGGCGTCCGGACCGAGGGTGGGCGGTACGTCTTCCCGGCGGGGATCGACGCCCACCTCGATGAGCGCGAGGCGGCGCTGCTCCGGCGCATGGAGCGCCTCAGGACCCTCGACCGCGAGGCCGCTGCGCTGGCCACGGACGCGGCAGCGGAGGTGCCCGGTGACTGACGACGCCGCCGTTGGCCCGGCCGAGACGATCGACGACCGCGCCGCCGCCGCCCTCCTCCCGGCGCGCCCGGTGCGGGGCCACAAGGGCATGTTCGGGAAGGTCCTGGTCGTGGCCGGCTCGCTCGACTACGCGGGCGCCGCGCTGCTCGTGTGCCGGGCGGCCGGCCGGGCGGGCGCCGGCCTCGTGACCCTGGCCGTCCCGGAATCCCTCCAGCCGCTCTTCGCGGCCAAGGTCGAGGAGGCCACCACGATGGCCCTCGCGGAGGACGATCTCGAGGAGGTCGATCCGGAGCCGGCGCTCGCCCGGATCCTCGACCACGAGCACGACGCCCTGGTCCTGGGCCCCGGGTTGCGCCCCTCGCTGGCGACGGCCGAGCTGGTCCGCGGGATCCTCGGCCCCGCCGCGGGCGAGGACGCCTGTCCGGCGGTCGTGGACGCCGAGGCCCTCCGCTCGCTGGCCGCCGAGGACGGCTGGTGGGAGGGCCTGGTCCGGCCGTGCGTGCTCACCCCTCATGCCGGCGAGTTCTCGCGTCTGCGCGCCGCCAGCGGGATCCCTCCCGGCGGGGACGGCGACCTCAACGCGGACGACGCGGCCCGCCTCGCCGCCGCGGCCGACGCCGCAGCGACCTGGGGCCATGTCGTCGTCCTCAAGGGTGCGCGCACGGTGGTCGCCGCGCCGGACGGAGCGTCCGCGGTCGCGCCGTTCGAGAACCCGGCGCTCGCCTCCGGGGGCACCGGCGACGTGCTCGCCGGGGTGATCGGAGCGCTGCTCGCCCAGGGTCTCGCCCCCTACGCGGCGGCCCGCCTCGGCGTCCACCTCCACGGCGCGGCGGGAGAAGCGGTCCGGGCCCGCCTGGGCGATGCCGGCCTGCTGGCCGGCGACCTCCCTGTCGAGATCGCCGTGGCGCGCCGGCGGCTCGCCGCAGTCGCGGCGCGGCAGGCCGGCGGCAGCCGCCTCGGCTTCGGCCTGCCCGGGACGGGCGGGGCGCTCCCCCCGCCGGGAACCGGTGCCGTGGACGACCCGCTCGACCTCCCGGAGAGCCGGGGGGGAGGGTCGGGCGTCGGCAGGTGAGCGAGGCCGCGTGACGGAAGGACGACCGGTCCCGATCGAGGCACGCCTGCGAGGCGCCGGCCTCCCCGCGCTTCCCCGGCTGGCCTGGCTGGAGATCGACCTCGACGCGCTCGCCGGCAACGTGCGCGCCATCGCCGGTGCCCTGCCGGCCGGGGTGACGCTGGAGGCCGTCGTGAAGGCGAACGCCTACGGCCACGGTGCGCCACCGGTGGCCCGGACGGTCCTGGCGGCGGGTGCCCGGGGCCTCTGCGTCGCGACGCTCGACGAGGGGCTGGCGCTCCGGAGGGCCGGCCTGACCGGACCCGTCCTCGTCCTCTTCCCGATCCCGCCGGACGGCGTGGTCGCCGCGGCCCGGGCCGGGATCGCGGTCACCGCCGGCGATCCGGCGCAGTTCGAGCGCGACCTGGCGGCCTATGCGACCGCCCGCCGGCGCGGCCGCCGGCCCCTGCCCGACCTGGGCGTGCATCTCGGGCTCGAGACCGGCCTCGGGCGGGACGGGCTGACCGCAACCGAGGCCGTGGCAGTCGCCGAAGCGGTCGCGCGGACGGACGGGGTCCGAATCCTCTCTGCCTGGACCCATCTCCAGGCCGCCGAGGACCGGGCCCGCTCCGACCGCCAGGCTGAGCGCTTCGAGGCCACCCTTGCCGCGCTCGCCGCCGCAGGCCATCCGGCGCCCCATCGCCACCTCCTGGCCTCGGCCGGCGTCATCTCCGTCGAGCGCTATGTCGGCGGCGAGCGGCCCGTCTTCGACGGCGTCCGGGTCGGCCTCGCCCTGTACGGCCTTGCCCCGGACAGGGTCCCGGCCGGCACCGCCGGGGCGGAGATCGATCGCGCCCTGCGCCCGGTCCTCGCGCTGCGCGCCCGCCCCTTCCGGGTTGCCAGCCTCCCGGCCGGCGAGGGCGTCGGCTACGGGCCGAGCTTCGTGACGGCCCGACCCAGCCGGATCGCCACGCTCCCGGTCGGGTACGGCGACGGCTGGTCGCGGGCCCTGGGCAACCGCGCTGACGCCCTCGTCCGGGGCGTCCGGGTCCCGCTCGTGGGCACCGTCGCGATGGACGCGGTGATGGTGGACGTCACGGACGTGCCCGGCCCGGCGGTCACCACCGCTGACGAGTTCACTCTCATCGGGCGGCAGGGTGCGCTCCAGATCGCCGTCGCGGAGGTGGCCAACACCCGCTCCACGATCACCTGGGAGGTCGTCACGACCATGGCTGCCCGCCTGCCACGGGTGTACACTGCCGCCGCCCGCACGGTCGGGCTGACCACGCTGACCATCGATCGGGAGCCATGGCCGAGATCGCGCTCCGGAGCGCCGACAACCGCGACCTCGAGGTCCACGCGATCCTGAACCCGGCGGCGATCACGCTGCGGGCTCTGGACGACGTTGGCTTCCCGGTGCGTGCTGCGCCGTGAGCGCCTCCGCCCCGCAGAGCGAACAGCAGCGCGCGGCCCTCGTGGAGCAGGTCGTTCGCGAGATCCAGCTGCGCGGCATGACCGGCCACGCCCTCCTGTTCCTGCAGGCCAGCATGCCCGACGGCGGCCTGGCCGGGAGCGCGATGCTCTTCTTCGACCCCGTGCTGCGCTCCCTCTTCGGCGGCGGCCACGAGCCGGTCTCCGTCCTGCTCGCCGACGAGGTCGGGATCGAGCAGCTGCTGGAGCGCCTCGAGGAGCTCGACGAGGAGCTCTCCTGGGACGCGTGAGCAGCGCCGGGACGGAGGACGGCGTTCCCGCCGGGGCGCCGGACCCGGCCGACGACGAGGTCCAGGCGGCGTCCCCGATCGTGCCGCCGGCCGCGTTCTTCGCCCTCGAGCGCGGCACCGCGACCCTTGCCGGCACGCTCGTCGCACGCGTGGGCCAGCGCTGGCGCCTGGTCGCCACGACCGCCCTGCCGGCCGGCGCCGACGAGGGAGCCCTTCGGGCGCTCCTCGTCGACCGGGTTGCCGCCGCGGATCCGGCGCTCGGCCGGATCGTGGGGCCCGACGAGGCGGCGATCGAGGCGCTCCCGGTGCTCGCCGCCGAAGGGTCTCCCACGCCCGGGATCGCGATCGTGGCGGCGACGGAGCGGACGCGCGTCCGGGCCGCAGCCGCGGCAGTCGCCGCCGGCTGGCGTGTGGTCGCCGGAGGGAGCGCGGAACGCACGGATCCCCTCGCCCTCACGGCCGCCGGCACGCGACCCGACGTGTGCGCCATCCTGGCCGCGATCGGCGATCCGCCTGACGGTGAGGAGCGCGACCTGGCGTCCGAGCTGGCAACCGTGGCCGGGGCGATCGCCAGCCGTCGGCCCGACCTGCCGGTCCTCCTGGCCGGGCCGTTGCCCGCCGCCGACGCGCGGTCGGTGGCCCGCAACGTCGAGGTTCGCGAGCTGCCCGCCCCGGGGGGCGGCACCCCGGCTGGCGAGGCGCTCCGCGTCGCGCTCCTGGCCGAGCGGACCGGTCCGCTGGGCACCCGTCGCGCCCTCGTCGCTGCCGCGGCGTCCCTGTGCCGGGTCCTCGACCTCCGCATCGAGCTCCTCGAGATCGGGCTGTCGGGAGGCCTCCGCGTCGTGGTCGAACCGGCCGCCGGTCCGGAGACGCCGGACGTCCCGGGCCTCTCCGACGATGCCGATGCCGCCGCGTCCACGCCCGGGGCGCCGCGGCCTCCAGCGCCGCGGGCGGTCCGGATCCGGGCCATGGAGGTGCCTGCCGCAGCCCTCTGCGCGATCGACGACGCGGCCGCGCTCGACCGTCTCGACACCTGGTCCACGCTCGCGCTGGATCGGGCACGCCTGCGTGACCGGATCGCGGAGCTGGCGCTCGCTCCGTGGGCGGATCTCGACGGCGATGGTGCGCTGCTGCGGGCGGCGGCGCTGCGGGCCGCGACGGAACGGCTCCTGGCCGCCTCCGACCCGGTCCTCGGCCACGCGACTCCCGACCTCGTCGTAGGCGTCGGGGGCGCCTGGTCGGCCATGCCGGGCCCGGCCGCCGCGCACGTCCTGGCCGACGTCATGCGCCGCCCGGGGGTCGTGCAGCTGGCGATCGACCACGCCCGACTGCTCGCCCCGCTCGGCACGATCGAGGACGACGAGGAGCGCGACGCCGTCATGGCCGACCTCGTCGACGACCTCCTCCTGCCGCTCGGGACGGTCATCATGCCCCGCGGCCTGCGAGCCAACCGGCCGGCCGGACAGCTCGTCCTCGAGTCCGACGGCGGTCGATCCGAGGTGGACCTGGTGGCCGGCGGGATCGCCCTCGTCGACCTGCCGCCCGGCGCGCGGGGCGAGGTCGAGATCACGTTCCGGGGGACGCCGGACCTGGGCACGCGGGGCCGGCGCTTCGCGATGACCGTGCGGGGCGGCCTCGGCGGGCTTCTCGTCGACCTGCGGGACGTGCCCCTCCGCCTCCCCGAGCGTCCCGATCGTCGCCGCGAGCTCCTGGCGACGTGGGAGCGCGCCCTGTGGCCGGACCGCGACGGATGAGCGATCTCGACCTCGTTCCGCTGCGGCGCCTGCTGGTCGCTCATCCGCGGGTTCGCATCGAGCTGTTCCCGGGCGACCACGTCACCGTCGCGGAAGGCGCGCTGGTCGCGGTCGGGGACCTGCTGGCGGAGCGGGTCCGCGATCCGCGCCTGGTCGAATCGCCGATCCCGAAGGATGCCCAGGGCGCGCCGCTCCCGGGCTCGTGGCACGCGGCCGAGGCCGGCCGGGCCGGCCGGAGCGCCGGGAGCCCGGCCGGTGAGGTGCTCTACGTCCACGAAGGTCGCCGGCGGATCGCGTCGGGGGCCCGCCCTGACCTGGTCCACGCGCCGGCGTCCGGCCGGGTCGCGGCCATCGAGCCGGGCGCGGGGATCCTGCTGGATGCCTCCGGCGTCGGCCTGGCCGGGACCGTCCTGCTCGGCGAGCCGAACAACGGTCGGCTGGCCATGCTGCCGGAGGACGCCGATCCGCGCCTCGCGCTGGACGTGGGAATGGCCGGCACGATCATCGGGCTCCCCGGCCGAGCCGATGCCGAGGTCCTCGCCCGGGCCCGCGCGATGGGGATCCACGGGGCCGTCGTCGGGTCGCTGGCGGAGCGCGACCGGCGTGACCTGGCGTCCTCCGAGGCTCGCCAGCGGGCCGGGATGCACCGCCTCACGCCGTTCGCCGTCCTGGTCCTGGACGGCTACCTGCGCCGGCCGGTCGCCTCGGCGGTCCGCTCGATCCTCGATGCGCTCGACGGCCGCGAAGTCGGGCTGGTCGGCGGCCCGGCCCTCCTGGTGGCCGATCCGCCGCTGGACGGCCTGCCCCTGTCCCAGCCGGATCGCGTCAGGGTGCGCGGCGGTGCCGAGACCGGCCGCGAGGGGCGCTGGCTGGGGCCGGCCGGGCTGCGTCGCTTCCGGGCCGGCGTCGTCGCCGAGGCAGGCCTGGTCGCCCTCGACGATGGCCGCACGGTCGCCATCCCGATCGGGGAGCTGGAGCGGTTCGCCTGAAGGCCCCGGTGCCGGTAGGCTCTGCCCGATGATGACCGCACTCCCCGCCGTCCGCCACCTGGTGCTCCCGGACCCTGCCGCGACCCGGGCTGCCGGTGCGCGCCTCGGGGCGGCCGCCGAGCCGGGAGACGTCATCGCCCTCGTCGGGCCGCTCGGTGCGGGCAAGACCGAGCTGGTGCGCGGGATCGCCCGCGGGCTCGACGTGGACGGCCGGATCAGCTCGCCGACGTTCATCGTGATCGCCGAGCACGAGGGGCGCATCCCGCTCTTCCACGTCGACGCCTACCGGCTGGCCGGGGCCGAGGATGCCCTGGCTGCCGGCCTCCTGGACGAGCGCCGCGCCGACGGGGTCACGGCCATCGAATGGGCCGACCGGCTGGGCGGAGCGCTCCCCGACGGCCGCCTCGAGCTCAGCATCGACGGGTCCGGCGACGATCCGCGGGTCCTGGACGCGAGGGCGACCGATCCGCGCCATGCCCGGCTGCTCGAGGCCCTCGCGTGAGTGGCGCCCGGCGGCGCCCGGCGGACGACGTCGCTGCGCCCCGCGACCCCCGGAACCTCGTGCTGGCCATCGATACGGCCACCACCACGGTGATCGTCGCCCTGGGCACCCGGGACGGCACGCTGGTCGCCGCCGATGCGTGGGTCGTCGGCCACCGCCACGCGGAGGAGCTGCTCGGCCGGGTGGAGGCGCTCCTCGCAGCGCACGGGCTCGGCCGGAATGACCTGCCCACCTTCGCCGGGCTCGTCGTCGGGACCGGCCCGGGCGCCTTCACCGGCCTGCGGGTCGGCCTGGCCACGGCCAAGGCGCTGGCCCGCGGGCTGGAGCTGCCCCTGGTGGGGATCCCGACCGGCCAGGCGCTGCTCGCCGCAGACGGGGGGGTCGGGCCGGCGCCCGGGCCGGGCGCGCGACCGATCGTGCTTCTCCTGCCCGCGGGCCCGGCCGACGTCTATCTCGTGACCGAGGGCGACCCGCCGACCCTCCTCCACGGGGCCGATCGCCGGGCGATCCCGGAGGGGGCGTGGCTCGTCGCGCTCGACCTGGGGACGCGTGCCGGCGCTGACGCCCTGGCCCGGGGCGAGGTCGCGCGGGCCGGGCTGCCGGGCGCGCTCGTCCGGCTCGGTGCGGCGCGCCTCGCGGCCGGGGACGTCGACGATCCCGCCCTCCTGGTCCCGGAGTACGTGACGCTGCCGCGTGGTGCGCGGGGTGGCGGGGAGGTCTCGTGGTCGCCCGCCCGCCCGTGAGGCTCGTCGTCGCCCCGATGCGCGTGGAGGATCTCGGCGCGGTCCACGAGATCGAGCGCGCCAGCTTCACCACGCCCTGGCCTCCCCACGCCTACCGGACCGAGCTGGAGTCCAACCGGCTGGCCCAGTACATCGTCGTGCGGGCCGGCGACGAGGTGATCGCCTATGCCGGCACGTGGCTGATGGTGGACGAGGCCCACGTCACGACGTTCGCCGTCGCGCCGCGCTGGCGGCGTCGCCACATCGGTGAGCGCCTGCTCGTGGCCCTGCTGGACATCGCCCTCGAGCGCCAGGCCCGGGAGGCGACGCTGGAGGTCCGCCTCTCCAACATCGCGGCCCGCCGGCTCTACGAGAAGTTCGGCTTCCGGCCCGTCGGGATCCGGCCGCGCTACTACAGCGACGACAACGAGGACGCCCTGATCATGACCACCGAGCCGCTGCTCGGCGCCGCGATGGTCGCCCGGCTGGCGCAGCGCCGGGCCGAGCTCGCGGCCGAGCCGGACCCGGACGGGCCGGACGACGCGGCCGGGGACGATCCGGTCCGGACCGGTGCCGGCCCGTCCGGCCAGCCGCCGGGACGGGGAGCATGAGCGCAAGGGAGCCGCTCGTGCTGGCGGTTGAGTCCTCCTGCGACGAGACCGGCGTCGCGCTGCTCGCCGGCGGCCGGCGGATCGTGGCCCAGGCCGTCGCGAGCCAGGTCGCGCTGCATGCGGCCGCCGGTGGCATCGTCCCGGAGCTGGCGGCCCGGGCCCACCTGCGCTGGATCGTGCCCGCCCTGGACGAGGTCCTGGCCGCCGGTGGCGTGCGGCTGGGCGAGCTCGACGGGGTCGCCGTCACGGCCGGCCCGGGCCTTGCCGGGGCGCTCCTGGTCGGCATCTCGTTCGCCAAGGCGCTCGCCTGGGGGCACGGCCTGCCCCTCATCGGGGTCAACCACCTCGAGGGACACCTCTACGCCGCGTGGCTGCTCGACCCCGACGAGGCGGAGCGCCCGGCCCCCGCCTTTCCCCTCGTGGCGCTGGTCGTCTCGGGCGGGCACACGTTCCTGGTGGAGATGCGCGACCACCTGGACTACCGGCTGCTGGGCGAGACGGTCGACGATGCCGCCGGCGAGGCCTTCGACAAGGGTGGGCGGCTGCTCGGGCTCGGCTATCCGGGCGGCCCCGCGATCGCCGCCGCGGCGGCCAGTGGCGCGCCCCGGCCCGGCGTCGAGCCGCGCCTGCCGCGAGCCTGGCTGGGCGGCACCTTCGACTTCAGCTTCTCCGGCCTCAAGACCGCGCTCCGCCGCCAGGTGGAGGCCGAGCTCGCCGCCGCGGGCCGGCCGGCGGCGGAGGACGGCGGACGGCTCGAGGAAGGGCGCGTTGCGGCCTTCGCGGCGGCCTTCCAGGAGGCGGTCGTCGACGTCCTGGCCACCAAGACGCTGCGCGCCGCGGCCGTGACCGGCGCCCGCTCGATCGTGCTCGGTGGCGGCGTGGCCTCGAACGACGCGCTCCGGGAGCGCATCGCCGCCGGGGCTGCCGAGGCCGGCGTGGAGCTCCGCGTCCCTCGGGCGGGCCTCTGCACGGACAACGGCGCGATGATCGGGGCGGCCGGGGTCCACCGCTTCCTCGCCGGGGAGCGCGCCGGGCTCGATCTCGACGCCCGGCCCGCGTGGCCGCTGGTCCGGCCCGCCGGGTCGCCCGGGACGCGGCGGCCCCCGCGCCGCGGTGCGGCGGCCCGGACCTACGCGACCGCGGTCGCCGCGGAGCGCGACGCCGCGGAGCGCGACGCTGCGGGGCGGGCCCGGTGAGCCCGGCGCGCCTCGATCCCGGCGCCGTCCGGCGCACGCTGCGCTCCGCGGGGCTGGTCGCCCGCAAGCGGTTCGGGCAGAACTTCCTGGCTGACGTGGAGGTCCTCGAGGCGATCCTCGACGTCGCCGCGGTCACGCCGGGCCGGACGGTCCTGGAGATCGGCCCCGGCCTGGGGATCCTGACCGGCGCGCTGCTCGACGCCGGGGCGGCCCTGACCGCCGTCGAGCTCGACGAGGGGATGGTCCGCCACCTCGCCCACGCGCTGGCCGATCGGATCGAGCTGGCCGGCGAGACGCGACCGCCGACCTCGAACCCGCCGGGCAGCCTCCGGCTGGTCGAGGGCAGCGTCCTCGACGTCGACCTCCACGGACTCCTCGCCCCGCCCTACGACGTCGTCGCCAACATCCCGTACCACGTGACCAGCCCGATCCTGCACGTCTTCCTCGGCGGCGAGGCGCCCCGCCCGGAACGGTGCGTGCTGATGGTCCAGCGCGAGGTGGGGGAGCGGATCACGGCGCGTCCCGGCGACCTCAGCTATCTCGGCGTGTTCGTCCAGTACCACGCCGCGGCACGGCTGGTGCGCAAGGTCCCTCGCGAGGCCTTCGAGCCGCCCCCGGACGTCGAATCGGCGATCGTGGCCCTCGAGGTCCGCCCCGTCGACGCGCCCGGCCGCCTCCCCCCGGAGATGGAGGACCATCTCTGGCGGCTGGTCCAGGCCGGCTTCCGCGAGCGCAGGAAGATGATCCACAACGTCCTCGTCCGCCAGCTCCCGTTGTCCTCGGAGCGCCTCGGCCGGGCGCTCGACGCGGTCGGCATCGAGGGGACCCGGCGCCCCCAGACGCTCTCCGTCGCGGAATGGATCGCCCTCCTGGGCGAGCTCGGCCCGCTGCCCGAGGCGCGCCCGGGACGCCGCGGCCGGGCCGAGGAGGGTCCGGACGACGACGAGCAGGCGGGGCAGGGCGCGGGCGCCGGCCGGGAGGCCGGATGAGCGCGCCGGACGATCCCGTTCGCCGGCTCGGGCCCGTGGTGCGCGTCGCGCCGGCCAAGCTCAACCTGACCCTCGCGATCGTCGGGCGGCGGCCGGACGGCTTCCACGATCTCCACTCGATCATGGTCCTGCTCGGCCTCGCGGACCGGCTGGCGCTCGCCCCGGCGCTCGGGCCGCACGACCAGCTCCACGTGACCGGGCCCGCTGGCGGCCCGGCGCCCGACCTCGGGCCGCCGGAGCGGAACCTCGTCCTGCGCGCGATCGCGGCCGGCCGGCGGGTCGTTCGGGACTGTGGACTGGACACCCCGACGCCGGCCCTGGCGGCGCGCCTCGAGAAGCGGATCCCGGCGGCCGCGGGGCTGGCCGGGGGCTCGAGCGACGCCGCGGCCGCCATCGACGGTGCGCTGGAGGCCTGGGGCATCCGGAGCGCGATCCCGGACGCGGCCGTCGCTGCTGCTGCCGCCGGGGTCGGGTCCGATGTGCCGTTCTTCCTGGCGGGCGGCTGGGCGCTGGTGGAGGGGCGCGGCGAGCGGGTCACGCCCCTCCGGGCCCCCGTCGGCGATCCGCCCGCCGTCCTTGTCGTCACGCCGGCCCTGCCCGTCGTCACCCGGGACGCGTTCGCCGCCTACGCCGGTGGCATCCGGGCCGCTGGGGCCGCGGCGCTCGCCTCGTCCGTCCACCTCGCCGGCGAGCTGGCCGGCGGTCTGGCCGTCGGTCACCTGCACGAGCGGGCGGGGATCCTGTCCGTGGCCAACGACCTCGTCCCGGCCGCCGCCGCGCTGGTGCCTGCCCTCGTCCCGTTTCGCAGGGCGCTCGCCCGGCTGGTGGAGCGTCCGGTGGGGCAGTCCGGCTCCGGGCCGACCCTGTGGGTCCTCTATCCTTCGCTCGGGGCGGCCGCACGCGCGGAAGCCACCGTCCGGCGGTCCCTCGAGGAGGGGCGACTGATCGCCCCGGGAGACGCGCCGCCGTTCATCGCAGCCACCGGGATCCTGGCCTCGAGCATCGTCGCCGCGGACGGCGCCTGAGCCCCGGTGGCCCGGGTTCGGACCAGACCGCCATGGCCCGCGTCACGGCAGGGCCGCACGAAGGAGCCGCCGATGTCCCGCACCGCCCTCGCCACGACGAATGCCCCGGCCGCGATCGGCCCGTACAGCCAGGCGATCGCCGCGGGCGGGTTCCTCTTCTGTTCCGGCCAGCTCGGCCTGGACCCGGCAACCGGCGCGTTCGTGGAGGGCGGCGTCGCTGCCCAGGCGGAACGCGCGCTCCTGAACCTCGGCAGCGTGCTCGAGGTCGCCGGCCTGACCTTCGCCGACGTGGTCAAGACGACGATCTTCCTCGCCGACATGGCCGACTTCGCGACCGTGAACGCCATCTACGGCCGGTTCATGACGGACCCGCCGCCGGCGCGCTCCACCGTCGCGGTCGCCGCCCTCCCGAAGGCCGGGCTCATCGAGATCGAGGCGACGGCACGGCAGCGCTGATCGTGCCGTCCGCGATCCGCCCGAGCCGCTGCGCGCCGCGGCGGGCGCGGTTGACACTCCGCGCAACCCGCACCTACGATCGCGGACAACCGATGCCCACCGAATCCGCCTCGCCGGACGGCAGTCGCCCGGGCCCGGAGCCTCGTGCGCTCCGGGGCCGTGCCGTCAGCACCCCGATCGCATGACCTCGCTCGAGCGCGCCCGGGACGATGCCGTGGCGGGCCGACCCCGTGCCGTGGCAATCGTCCTCGCCGGGGGGCTGGGCACCCGGATGAGATCCGCAACCCCCAAGCTCCTGCACGCCCTGTGCGGTCGCCCGATGCTGGCGTACGTGCTGGATGCCGCCCGCGCGGCGACCGGCGCCGACCCCGTGGTGGTCACGTCCCCGGCCACGGCCGCCGTCCGTGACGCGTTCCCGGAGGGCGTCGTGTTCGCCCTCCAGGAACGGCCCGACGGCTCCGGCGACGCCCTGCGGGCCGCGCTCGCGGCCGTCCCGCCGGGCGTGGACGAGATCGCGGTCCTCAGCGGGGACGTGCCGCTCGTCGAGGAGCCGCTCGTGACGGGCCTCCTGGAGCGTCGGCGGGAGAGTGGCGCAGCGATCTCCGTCGCCACGTTCGAGACCTGGGAGCCGGGTGCCCTCGGCCGCGTGATCCGGACCGCCGATGGCGCCGGGGTCGCCCGCATCGTCGAGGCCAGGGACGCAGCCGAGGAGGAGCTCGCGGTCGGCGAGGTGAACTCGGGGCTCTACGCGTTCGAGGCCGCCTGGCTGCGCGGCGCGATCGGGCGGCTGACCGCCTCCCCGGCCACCGGCGAGTACTACCTGACCGAGCTCGTCGACCTCGCGCAGAGGGACGGACGGACCGTCGTGGCCTTCGAGGCGCCCGACGACGGGACTCTCGACGGGATCAACGACCGGGCCCAGCTGGCCGAGGCGACGGCCATGCTTCGGGAACGGATCAACGTGGCCTGGCTGCGGGCGGGGGTGACCATGCTGGACCCGGCCACCGCCCACATCGACGCGGACGTGACCCTCGCCCGCGACGTCGTCCTGGAGCCGAACGTCATCCTTCGCGGCCGAACCACGGTCGGGGAGGGGGCGCTGATCGGCGCGGGCTCCCAGGTGGTCGACTCCGTCATCGGGCCGCGCTGCCGGGTCTGGGCCAGCGTGCTGGAGCGCTCCGTGGTGGAGGAGGGCGCCACGGTGGGCCCCTTCAGCCACCTTCGGCCGGGCAGCTCGATCGGCCCGGACGTCCAGGTCGGCAACTTCGCCGAGGTCAAGAACAGCCGGCTCGACCGGGGCGTGAAGCAGCACCACGTGAGCTACCTCGGTGACGCCCACCTCGGTGCGGGCACGAACGTGGGTGCCGGCACGATCACCGCCAACTTCGACGGCGTCCGCAAGCACCACACCGAGATCGGTGAGCGCGTCTTCCTGGGCGTCGACACGATGCTCCGGGCACCGATCACGCTGGGCGACGATGCCCGGACCGGCGCCGGCGCGGTCGTCACCCGCGACGTGCCGGCCGGCAAGCTGGCCGTCGGCGTGCCCGCGCGCCTTCGCGACCCGCGCCCGGCAGCCGAACCGGGCGCCGACCCCTCACCCGAGGCTGCCTCCGGCGATGTGCCGGGGCCCGGCCCGCGATGACCGTGCTCGTCGACCTCCTGATCATCGCCGTCCTGACGGCGTTCGAGGCCTTCTTCGTCGCCGCGGAGATCGCCCTGGTCTCCATCCGACGCAGCCGCGTCGAGCAGCTGGTGGACGAGCGCCGGCGCGGCGCCGCGCGGGTCAGGCATCTCCTCGACGACCCGGGCAGGTTCCTCGCCGTCTCCCAGCTGGGCCTCACGATGATCGGGTTCTTCGCCTCGGCGTTCGCGGCGGTGAGCCTGGTCAGGGCCCTGGCGGACCTCCTGGGCGAGATCCCCGTGCTCGCGCCGAGCAAGGACGCCATCGCGCTCATCGTGGTCACGATCGCGCTCGCGCTCTTCACGATCGTGTTCGCCGAGCTGGTCCCCAAGTCGCTCGCCCTGGCTCGTCCCGAGCGCTACGCCCTGGCCCTCGCGCCCGCCGTCGACGTGATCGCCCGTGTCCTCGGGCCGGTCGTGGCGGCCCTCACCGGCGTGACCCGGGCCATCACGGGAGCCTTCGGGGCGAACGTCGCGCGCGAGTCGCAGATCACCGCCGAGGAGCTTCGCCTCATCGTGGAGCGCGGCGGCGAGGAGGGCGTCCTGGAGGCCGAGGAAGAGCAGATGATCCACGCCGTCATCGAGCTCGGTGACCGGCGCGTGCACGAGGTCATGGTCCCGCGCATCGCGATCGTCGGACTCGCGGTGGACGCCACGTTCGACGAGGCGATCGAGCGGATCATCGAGGAGGGCCACAGCCGCGTCCCGGTCTGGGAGGGCTCGGCCGACCGGATCGTCGGCATCCTCTACGCCAAGGACCTCCTGCCCTTCCTGCGCGGCGGTGGGGAGGGCGAGCGCCCGCCGATCCGGCAGCTGCTCCGCCTGCCCGTGTTCGTCCCCGAGTCCATGTCGATCGACGACCTGCTCCATGAGCTCCAGCGGCGCAAGGTCCACCTCGCGGTCGTGCTCGACGAGTACGGCGGGACAGCGGGCCTGGTCACCATCGAGGACCTCCTCGAGGAGATCGTCGGCGAGATCCAGGACGAGTACGACGAGGAAGAGCCGATGGTCGTCCGGCTCGACGACGACCGGGCGCGCCTGGACGGGCGCGCCTCCGTGGACGAGCTGGACGAGCTGTGGGCCGACCTCGACTTCGGGGAGCTCCTCGAGGACCGCGAGGAGTACGACACGATCGGCGGCCTCGTCTTCCACCGGGTGGGCGGGATCCCCAAGCCCGGCGACGAGATCCGGATCGGCGTCCTCACCCTGACCGTCGAGGAATCCGACGGCCGCCGCGTCGGCAAGGTCCTCGCGGCGCGCGAGCGCCCGCCGTCCGACGCGGAACGCGACGCCGACGGGGACCGCTAATGGGTTCCGGGCGCCGGATCAGCCGGCCTCGAACCGCCAGCGGGTGGCGTCGGCCGGGAAGTCGGTCCACCCGAAGACGACGTGCGGCGTGACCATCCAGATCCCGCCCGCGAGATCGGACCAGCTGGCCGGGTCGACGCGGTAGGTGCGCGGCGGGCCGGCGTACCGCGCGAACGCCGCGACGAGCTGCTCCGCGAGCGCGGGGGCCATGCCGAGATGGCGACGGGCGATGCCTTCGACCACGATGGCCCCGTCGCCCGGCAGCTCGATCCCCACCGAGACGGCCGGACGGAGGGCCAGGTTGCGCGCCCGACGGGTCGCGGCGCCGCCCTCGAACCAGAGCCGGCCGGCGTGCCAGGCCGCCCAGACGGGCATGAGGTGGGGGCGGCCGTCCGGCCGGGTCGTCGTGATCCAGAACGTCTCCGCGGTCGCCAGCTGCCCTTCGGCCCATGTCCACGGGAGCGTGCCGGCGGGATCCTCCGGGATGCCGTAGGTCGGAACGGTGGGCCGTTCGCTGCGCGGCGGCGCCAGCGCGGGGAGCGGATCGGGGACCGGGCCGGGCTCGAGGTCGGGTCCCGGCACGGGCTGCGCGGCCCCGGGTCCGGCGCTCACGCCGAGATCACGCTCCGCATGATCTGCTCGAGCCGCGCCCGCGCGTCGGGATCCACGACGCCCGCGGCGTCGAGCTCGGCGATCGCCTCGTCGCGCCAGCGACGCGCCTCTGCCCGGGTGTAGTCCTGGGCGCCGGAGCGATCCAGGATGGCCATGGCCTCCCCGATCTCGATGGCGCTGGGGTCGGCCCGGGCGTAGATCGCGGCGAGGCGCTCGGCGTCGGCCGGGGTGCCGTGCTGGAGCGCGTAGAGCACGGGGAGCGTCTTCTTGTGCTTCGCGAGATCCGAGGGCTCCTTGCCGGTCGCCTGCTCCTGGCCCCAGATCCCCAGCAGGTCGTCGTTGAGCTGGAAGGCGAGGCCGAGCGCCCAGCCGAACGCCCGGTACCGGGAGATCACCGCCTCGTCGTCCGTGGCGAGCAGCGCCCCTGCCTCGATGGACGCGGCGATGAGGGCGGCCGTCTTCCGGCCGATCATGTCGAAGTAGAGCTCCACCGACATGGGGGCCTCGTGCTCGGCCGCCCAGATGTCGATGTACTGGCCCTCGCACAGGGCGAGGCACGTCTCGTCGAATAGGCGCATCAGCCGGAGCACCTTGGCGTCGGAGAAGCCGAGCTCCGTGAGACGGTGCAGCGCGATCCGGGAGAGGACGAAGACCGCGTCACCCGTGTTGATCGCCTGGGGGATCCCCTGGACGGTCCACAGCGTGGGGCGGTGGCGGCGCTCGCGGTCGGCATCCTCGATGTCGTCGTGGATCAGGCTGAAGTTGTGGCCGAGCTCCACCGCGGCCGCGCCCGGGAGCGCGGGCTCGTACTCGCCGGTGATCGAGGCGTAGGCCAGCAGCCCCAGGAGCGGCCGCATCCGCTTGCCCGACGACCCCGAGCCGTCGAGGCCCATGTGGTAGCGAACCATCTCGAACATCCCGCGCGTCGACGGGTCGCGGTCCGCGACGAGGCGGCTGATCTCGCCTTCGACGGCCGCGATCAGCGCGGAGGGGTCCAGGGAGGCCGGGGAGGGAAGCACGGCCCCGATGATAGCGGTGGTACCGTGACCCCGTGCCCGGCCGTCGCCTCTACGTCACCGACGCCATCGTGCTCTCCCGTTTCGACTTCGGCGAGGCGGACAGGATCCTCACGCTCCTGACCCCGGAGCTGGGCAAGATCAAGGCCATCGCCAAGGGGATCCGCCGGCCCACCAGCCGGATCGGTGGCGCGCTGGAGCCGCTGGCCGAGCTCCGGATGCAGCTCGCCAGGGGCCGCACGTTCGACGTCGTGACCCAGGTGACGATGCAGCACGCCTGGCTGGGCCTGCGCGACAAGCTGGAGGTGACGGCGACCGCCTGGTACTGCGCCGAGCTGGCCGACCGGTCCCTCGAGGAGCGTCACGCCGCCGAGCCCGTCTACCACCTGCTGCGGCGGGCCTACGAGCTCCTCGACGCAGGGATGTCCCCCGCCCGCGCAGCCCGCTGGTTCGAGATGCGCCTGTGCGCTGAGCTGGGCGTCCGTCCCGAGGTGGACCGCTGCGTGGAATGCGCCCGCCTGATCACGCCCGCCGACCAGGTCCGCTGGGTTCCCCTCCTGGGCGGGATCCTGTGCGCCGATCACGCGGGGCCTTCGATGGCCGCCGCGGGCCTCTCGACCGAGGCGCTCAAGGTGCTCAAGGCCTACCAGCGCATGGACGTCGAGGCCCTCGCCGGGCTGCGCCTGCCCCCCGCCGTCGAGGTGGAGGTGGAGCGCGTCCTGGGCGAGTTCGTCCGCCACGTGATGGAGCGCGACACCCGTTCGAGGCGCTTCCTCGAGGAGGTGCGGGCCGGGTACGGCTCGGGCAACGTCGTCCCGAACGGGAGGGGCGGGCGGGTCGCGGGCGGACCGTCGGGGACCGCAGCGCAGGGAGCCGGCCCACCGGCAGTCGAGGCGGATCCGTCTGCTACGATCGCCGGGCCAACGACCCCGCCCGGGCATGCCACGCTCGGGCCCCCCGTGGAGTCCGCCCCGTGACCGAGCCCAACGCCGTCGCGCCCGCCGTCGCGAGCCTCGAGACGATCGTCTCGCTCTCGAAGCGGCGCGGCTTCATCTTCCCCTCCTCGGAGATCTACGGCGGGATCAATGCCGTGTGGGACTACGGGCCGCTCGGCGTGGAGCTCAAGAACAACGTCAAGCGGGCCTGGTGGCGGGCCATGGTCCAGGAGCGCGACGACATCGTCGGCCTTGACGCGGGGATCCTGATGGCCCCCCAGGTCTGGGTGACCTCCGGGCACGTCGGCTCGTTCTCCGACCCGCTCGTCGAGTGCGCCTCGTGCCGGCGTCGCTTCCGGCTCGACGAGCTGCCCGGGACCGAGAGGCTGACCCAGACCGAGATCAAGGACCCGGCGATCGTCGATCGCCTCGGGCTCGCCTGCCCGGTCGACGGCGGGAAGCTCTCGGCTCCGCGCCGCTTCAACCTGATGTTCAAGACGTACATGGGCCCCCTGGAGGACGAGGGGGCGATCGTCTACCTCCGCCCGGAGACCGCCCAGGGCAGCTACGTCAACTTCAAGAACGTGCGCGAGTCGATGCGCCGGAAGATCCCCTTCGGGATCGCCCAGATCGGCAAGAGCTTCCGCAACGAGATCAGCCCGGGCAACTTCGTCTTCCGGATGCGCGAGTTCGAGCAGATGGAGATGCAGTACTTCGTCCGGCCGGGCGAAGGCGCCAGCGAGGCGTTCGAGCAGTGGCTGCCCAAGCGCATGGCCTGGTACAAGGCGTACGGCGTCACGCCGGAACGGCTGCGCCTCCGCGAGCACGCCGCCGACGAGCTGGCCCACTACGCGAGGAAGGCGATCGACGTCGAATACCGCTTTCCCTTCGGCTGGAAGGAGCTGGAGGGGATCCACAACCGGGGCGAATGGGACCTCGGCAGCCACTCGAGGGCGTCCGGCGAGAGCCTGGAGTACTTCGACCAGGCCACCGGGGAGCACTTCATCCCCTGGGTCGTCGAGACCGCGGCGGGCGCCGACCGCGCCGCGTTCACCTTCCTGATCGACGCCTACCGCGAGGAGGAGGTCCGGGGCGAGAAGCGGGTCGTGCTGGGGCTCCACCCCGACCTCGCGCCATACAAGGTGGCCGTCCTGCCCCTGCTCAAGAAGCGCGGCGAGATCGTCGAGCTGTGCCACCGGATCAAGGACGACCTGAAGCGGCAGACGATGGCGGTCTACGACGACACGGCGGCGATCGGCAAGCTCTACCGGCGCCAGGACGAGATCGGGACGCCCTGGTGCGTCACGGTGGACGTCGACTCGCTCGAGGACGGCAACGTCACCGTGCGCGACCGCGACGCCATGACCCAGGAGCGGATCTCCGCGGACCAGGTCACCCGCTACATCACGGACCGGCTCGACGCGGCGAGGCCCCGGGGGCTGTAGCGTCGCCGGCGGGCCGCCGGCGTCGGCAGCGGCAGCCGCCGGGGCCGGCGGGCCGCGCTACTCCACGGCCGCCGTGGCCAGCGCCCCGGCCGCGGCGGGATCCCTGGGCGGGTACTCGCCGCGCAGCCAGGCGTCGATCGACTTGGCCGCTCGCTTGCCGTCGCCCATCGCCAGGATGACCGTGGCCGCGCCGCGGACGATGTCGCCGCCGGCGAAGACGCCCGGCACCGAGGTCATGCCCCAGTCGTCGGTGACGATGTAGCCCCACCTGTTGATCTGCAGGTCGGGCTCGGACGCCGTCAGCAGGGGATTGGAGCGCGTGCCGATGGCCACCACGAGCATGTCGCAGGGGATGACGTACTCGGAGCCCTCGATCGGGACGGGCCGCCGCCGACCGGACTCGTCGGGCTCGCCCAGCTCCATGCGGATGCAGCGGACGCCGGTGACCCAGCGCTTGTCGTCGCCGATGACCTCGACCGGCGCGACCAGGAAGTCGAACCGGATGCCTTCCTGCTCGGCGTGGTGGACCTCCTCGACGCGCGCCGGCAGCTCGGTCTTGCTGCGGCGGTAGACGATCGTCGCCTCTTCGGCGCCCAGGCGACGGGCCGTGCGGACGGCGTCCATCGCCACGTTGCCGCCCCCGACGACGACGACGCGCTGCCCCTTCAGGACCGGCGTGTCCGCGTCGGCGTTCCAGGCACCCATCAGGTTGACCCGGGTCAGGTACTCGTTGGCCGAGTAGACGCCCTTGAAGTTCTCGCCGGGCACGCCCATGAAGACCGGCAGCCCGGCGCCCACGGCGACGAACACCGCGTCGAACGTCTCGCGCAGCTCGTGGAGCGTGAACGTGCGCCCGATGATCGCGTTGGCCTCGATCTTCACGCCGGCCGCCACCAGGCGGTCGACCTCCTTCTGGACGATGTCCTTGGGCAGCCGGAACTCGGGGATCCCGTAGACGAGGACGCCCCCGGCGGTGTGGAAGGCCTCGAAGATCGTGACCTCGTGGCCGCGCCTGGCCAGCTCGCCGGCGGCCGTCAGGCCGGCCGGCCCGGAGCCGACGATCGCGACCCGGCGGCCGAGCTGCGTGGGGTGCACCTCGGCGAGCACCCCCGGATGCGCCTGGGCCCAGTCCGCGACGAAGCGCTCCAGGTAGCCGATCGCCACCGGGTCGCCCTTCTTGCCGCGCAGGCAGACCTGCTCGCACTGCGTCTCCTGGGGGCAGACCCGCCCGGTCACGCAGGGCAGCGCGTTGTCGTTGAGCAGCGACTCGGCAGCGCCCTTGAGGTCGCCCGTGCGCAGGTGCTTGAGGAACTGCGGGATGTTCACGGACACCGGGCAGCCGTCGATGCAGTACGGCCGCGGGCACATCAGGCAGCGCTCGGCCTCGAGCATGGCGATCTGCTCGGTGAGGCCGAGGTTGACCTCGCGGAAGTTGGTGGCCCGGACCTCGGCGACCTGCTCGGGCATGTGGATCCGGTCGATCCCCATGCGTTCCTTCTGGGTCAGCTCGCGGCCTGCCTCGGCGGCAGCCGCGGTGAGCGCGGCGGCGGCCGCGATGTTCTCGGCGGGATCGCGCTGGGGGGCGTGGTCGCTCATGCCAGGGCCTCCGCCTTGCAGGCACGCTTCTCGAGCGCGGCCTGCTCGAACTCGCGATAGGTGGTGAGCCGATCGGCGAGCTCGCGGAAGTCGACCTGGTGGGCGTCGAACTCGGGTCCGTCCACGCAGGCGTAGAGGGTCTTGCCGCCGACCGAGACGCGGCAGCCGCCGCACATCCCGGTGCCGTCGAGCATGATCGCGTTGAGGGATGCCCACGTCGGGACGCCGTACGGACGGGTCAGCTCGGCGATCGCCCGCATCATGGGGACCGGGCCCACCGCGTAGATCCCGTCGATGCCGCCCGCGTCCAGGAGGTCCTTCAGGGCCTCGGTGACGAAGCCGGGGCGGCCGTAGCTGCCGTCGTCGGTGCAGGTGACGACCTCGCCGGCGCGGCGCAGCTCGTCCTCGAAGATGACCCATTCGCGGGAACGGCCGCCGATGACGCTGGTCACCCGTACGCCCCGTGCGGCAAGGCCCAGCGCGATCGGGTAGACGACCGCCGTCCCGACGCCACCGCCCACGCAGACGGCGTGCCCGGACTCGATCAGCTCCGTCGCCCGGCCCAGGGGCCCGGCAACGTCCTGGATCGCCTCGCCCGGCTCCAGCGCCACGAGGTCCTCTGTGCTCTTGCCGACCGCCTGGATCACGAGCGAGATCGTGCCTGCGATCGGGTCCGCGTCCGCGATCGTCAGCGGGATGCGCTCGGCGCCCGGGCCACGATGGACGATGACGAACTGCCCCGGCTCGCGAATCTGCGCGATCCGGGGTGCCTCGATCACGAGGCGGGTGACGTTCGGCGAGAGCTGTGCCTTGGATAGGACGGTGTGCATTGCGACTCCGGAGGATCTGGTGGGTTCCCACCGCGATGGTGGGGTGGGAGGCGGCACGACCCATGCGCCGCCGCGCATATATCAGGGGGGCCGAAGGTCACGTTTCGCCCGGGGCACGTGTCCCGTGGCGACCCGGCCCGATTCAGCCGGCCGGCGTCGGCTCTCCGGGCGCCTTGCCCTTCGGCCAGTAGAGCTCCTTCTTGACGTGGAACTCGGGGAATCCGCGACGGATCAGCTCCTCTTCGACATTGACGATCATGTCAGGGTTGCCGCAGATGTAGACGACCGTCCGTTCCGGCGCCAGCCCGAGATCCCGACAGACGTCCCCGACGACCGCCTCCACGCGACCGACGCGACCGGTCCAGCCCGCGTTGCGCGGGTGGTCGGGCCGGGACACCGTGGGCACGTAACGGAGCGGGTAGCTGCCGTCGCGCTCCATCCGCTCGAGCGTCTCGCGGTAACCCAGCTCGCTCGCATAGGAGACCCCGTGGAGCACGACCGTCCTGCGCGGGTCATGGCCCGCCTGCGTCTCCCTGATCATCGAGACGAACGGCGCGAGGCCGGTCCCGGTGGAGACGTAGACGTGGAGCCGGCTGTCCGTCGGCTCCAGCATGAACCTGCCCTTCGGACCGATCATGCGCATCCGCGCGCCGGGCCGGAGCCGCCAGAGCAGCGTGGTGAACCGGATGATCGGGACGTGGCGGACGTAGAACTCGTAGCCGTCGATCCCGGCCTGGCTGGGTGCCGAGGCGACCGAGTAGGGCCGCTGCCAGAGCTTCCCGTCGGCAAACACCCCGATCGTCATGTACTGGCCGGGCTCGAACGGGATCGGCTCGCCGTCCATCTTCACCCAGAAGCTGGCGAGGTCCGGGCCGTGGTCCTCGCGCCGGACCAGCGTCGCGTTGTACTGCGGGGCGGCGGATTCGATGACCCGGGTGTCGCTGGCGATCGGGTCGACCGTGGTCTCGGTCATGCGCTGGGCGGCCTCCTGTCGGCCGCGGTTCGGGGCGGCCGAGTCCGAGTGTACGTCCATGGAGCGTCCTCGGCCCGGCGGCAACCCTCGGGCTCGTTGGGGCGCCGGCCAGGGAAGCCCGGCAAGGCTCCCCGCCGACCGGGCGGGCCGGAGCCGGCCGGTCGAGCGGTCGCGCCCCGCCGCGGCGCTACAATTCGCCGCGACTGAACCGGTACCTGCCGCGGGCGCCTTCCCTGGCCGCAGCCCGCGACCTCGCTCCCTCCCAAGGAGGTTCTCCCGATGCCCGATACCATGCGCGCCCACGAGGCCGCCAAGCGCTACATCTACGCCTGGGGCGACGGCCTGGCCGAGGGCAACGGGAAGATGAAGGACCTCCTCGGCGGCAAGGGCGCGGGTCTCGCCGAGATGACCCTGGCCGGCCTGCCAACGCCGCCGGGCTTCACGATCACGACCGAGGCGTGCAACGACTACTTCGCGAGCGGCAGGGAGCTGCCGGCCGGGCTCTGGGACGACGTGCTCGGAGCGATGAAGGAGGTCGAGCAGCGCTCCGGCAAGGGCTTCGGCGATCCCGCGGAACCCGCTCCTCGTCTCGGTCCGCTCGGGGGCCAAGTTCTCGATGCCCGGCATGATGGACACGGTCCTCAACCTCGGCCTCAACGAAGAGACGCTGAAGGGGCTCATCGCCCTGACGGGCAACGAGCGGTTCGGCTGGGATGCCTACCGCCGCTTCATCGCGATGTTCGGCCGGATCGTCATGGACGTCGAGGCGGAGCCCGGTTCGACGAGCCGCTGGAGGCAGGCCAAGGAGGCCCACGGCCGACGACGCGAAGGACACGGACCTCGACCGTCGCGGACCTCCAGGCCCTCGTCGCGGCGTACAGGAAGGTCGTCCGCGAGGACACCGGCCGCGACTTCCCGAGCGATCCCTACGAGCAGCTGGACCTCGCCATCAAGGCCGTCTTCGCCTCCTGGTTCGGCAAGCGCGCCAACGACTACCGGAACAGCCAGAAGATCGCCCACGACCTGGGCACGGCCGTCAACGTCGTGACCATGGTCTTCGGCAACATGGGCGACGACTCCGGCACGGGGGTCGCCTTCACCCGTGACCCGAACACGGGCGAGAAGGTCCTGTACGGCGAGTACCTGACCAACGCCCAGGGCGAGGACGTGGTGGCCGGCATCCGCACCGCCCCCAAGATCGCCCAGATGGCCGACGAGATGCCCGCGGTCTTCGCCGAGTTCCAGCGCATCGGCCAGCAGCTCGAGCAGCACTACCGCAACGTCCAGGACCTCGAGTTCACGATCGAGCGTGGCCGCCTCTACATGCTCCAGACGCGCGACGCGAAGCGGACCGCCGCGGCGGCGGTGAAGATCGCCGTGGACATGGTCGCCGAGGGCCTGATCACGAAGCAGGAGGCTGTCGCCCGGATCGAGCCGGCGCAGGTCGACCAGCTCCTGCGCGACCAGTTCGATCCGCTCGCCCGGAAGGTCGCCAGGCGGGTCGCCAAGGGGCTCAACGCCTCCCCGGGTGCCGCGGTGGGGCGGGCGGTCTTCAGCGCCGACACTGCGGTGGAGTGGGTCGCCCGGGGCGAGAAGGTCGTCCTGGTCCGGGTCGAGACGTCGCCCGACGACTTCCATGGCATGGCCGTGGCCCAGGGGATCCTGACCGCCCGGGGCGGCGCAACGTCGCACGCGGCCGTGGTCGCCCGCCAGATCGGCAAGCCCTGCGTCGCTGGCTGCGCCGAGCTCGTGGTGGACTACGCGACGAAGGCCGCGAAGTCGAACGACTCCGGCGTCGGCTTCGTCGAGGGCGACTGGATCAGCGTGGACGGCTCGACCGGCGAGCTCTTCGTCGGCGCGCTCCCGACCGTCTCGGCCCGCTTCGAGGATCAGCCGGAGCTCCAGCAGATCCTGGGCTACGCGGACGAGATCCGCCGAATGCAGGTCTGGACGAACGCCGACAAGCCCGAGGAGGCCGCCCAGGCCCGGAGCTACGGAGCCCAGGGGATCGGCCTCTGTCGCACCGAGCACATGTTCCGCGAGGGTGATCGGCTCGAGATCGTGCGCGGCGCGATCCTGGTGGCCAACGTCGCCACGCGGGCGAAGGCCAAGGTGGTCGCGGAGGAGGCGCTCGACGCCGACGAAGCGGAGGCCCTCGCCCAGTTCGACACCGCGATGGCCAAGCTGGAGGTGCTCCAGCAGGGTGACTTCGAGGGCATCCTCGCCGCGATGAGCGGCCTGCCCGTCGTCATCCGGCTCATCGACCCGCCGCTCCACGAGTTCCTCCCGAACCTCGAGGACCAGCTGGTCAAGGTCACCAGGGCCGGAGATGCGGCGACGGCCGAGGACCTGGAGCTCCTGCGGACCATCAAGTCGATGCACGAGCAGAATCCCATGCTGGGCCTGCGCGGCTGCCGGCTGGGACTCATGATCCCGGACTTCGTGAAGATCCAGACCCGGGCGATCCTCAACGCCGCCGTGGCGGTGAAGCGCGCCGGCAAGGATCCCCGGCCGGAGATCATGATCCCGCTCGTCGGCCACGTGAACGAGCTGATCGCCACCCGCGCCCTCCTCGACGCCGAGGCCGAGGCGGTCGTCAAGGCGGCCGGGGAGGCGATCGACTTCAAGTTCGGCACGATGATCGAGATCCCGCGCGCCGTGTGGGTCGCGGATGAGATCGCCAGGCACGCGGAGTTCTTCAGCTTCGGCACGAACGACCTCACCCAGATGACGTTCGGCTACAGCCGCGACGATGCCGAGGGAGGCTTCCTCCTCAAGTACGTCGAGGACCGGATCCTCCCCGAGAACCCGTTCCAGACGCTCGACGACGTGATCGCCGCCGAGATGCAGATGGCCGTGGACAAGGGTCGCTCGGCCCGACCCGGCCTCAAGGTGGGGATCTGCGGCGAGCACGGCGGCGACCCCGCGTCGATCCACAAGTGCGAGAAGATCGGCCTCAACTACGTCTCGTGCTCGCCCTTCCGCGTGCCGGTCGCCCGGCTCGCGGCGGCCCAGGCGGTGCTCAGCGGCGCGGCCCAGAACGACAGGTAGGCACCTGGCGGGGCAGCCCGCCCCCCGTCACGGACGCGGGGCCCGGCCGGACGGCCGGGCCCCGCGATTCCCGCACGCTCCGAGCGCCCCGCCCGGACCGTCCGGGCCCCGTGCGATCATCGCCCCGTGACCGCGCCCGACCCCCCGCCGCCGCGCCGACGCCGCCGCGACCGCGCCCGCCGGCTCCTCGTCGACACCGCGCCGCTCCGCCTGGACCGCGACTTCCGGCTGCTCTGGATCGGGCAGACCATCAGCGGCATGGGCCGCCAGGTCACCGTGATCGTGCTGCCCTACCAGCTCTACGTCCTCACGGGCTCCGCCCTCTCGATCGGCCTGCTGGCCCTGGTCCAGCTGGTCCCGATCCTGGCGTTCGCGCTGGGCGGCGGAGTGGTCGCCGACGCCATGGACCGGCGTCGACTCCTCCTCGTCACGCAGGCCGGCCTGGCCGTGACCAGCCTGGCGCTCGCCGGGATCGCCCTGCTCCCGGCGCCGCCCGTCCCGCTCATCTACGTCGTCGCCTTCTTCGCGGCCGGCCTCGGCGCGATCGACCAGCCGGCGCGCTCGTCGGCGATCCCCCGGCTCGTGCCCCGCGAGCGGCTGCAGGCCGCGATCGCCATCGGCCAGGTCAACTACCAGGCTGCGGGCGTCATCGGTCCGGCCCTGGGCGGCGTGATCCTCCTCCTCTTCGGGGTCGCCGTCGGCTACCTCGTCGACGCGCTGACCTTCCTTGCCGCGATCGTCGCGCTCCTGCTGATCCGCCCGATCCCGCCGCTGGCCGGGGCGGCCCGGCCCGGGCTCGCCGCGGTCGTCGAAGGGCTGCGCTTCGCGATCCGCCGCCGCGCGATCCTGGGGAGCCTGATCGTGGATCTCAATGCGATGGTCTTCGGGATGCCGACCGCGCTCTTCCCGGCGCTGGCCCTCGATGTCTTCCGGGTCGGTCCCGCGGGTGTCGGCCTGATGGCCGCGGCACCGGCCGCCGGCGCGCTCCTGGGCGCGCTCCTGACCGGGTGGGTCGTGCGCATCCGGCGAACCGGGCGGGCGATCCTGTTGGCGGTGGCGGTATGGGGCCTTGCGATCACCGGATTCGGGCTCGCGGCATTCAGCTTCCCCCTGGCGCTCGCCTTCCTGGCCCTCGCGGGCGCGGCCGACGTCGTCTCGGCCGTGCTGCGCAGCGCGCTGGCCCAGATGATCACGCCCGATCGTCTTCGCGGCCGCGTCTCGGCCATCCACATCCTGGTCGTCACGAGCGGGCCGCGCCTCGGCGACGCGGAAGCGAGCGCCGTCGCGGCCGTCGTGGGACCACAGGTCTCGGCCGTCTCGGGCGGTCTCCTCTCGCTGGTCGGGCTCGGGCTGACCGCCCTCGCGTTCCCGCAGCTGCGCCGGTTCGACATCAGCCGGGCAGCCGCGGAGGACCCGGATCCGGCCTGAGGGCCGTCGCACCGGAACGGGCCCGCGCGTCTATCGTTCACCCATGCCCCGGTTCCTCTCTTCCGCCCGAGCGCGCCTCCCGGTCGCAGGTCCGGCGGCCCGTGCCCGCCGCCGGCGCATCGGATTGCGGGGCCTCGTGCTCCTGCCGGCATTGGCTGTCGCGCTGGCTGTCGCCGGCCCGGCCGATGCCGCCGGACCCTCCCCGGCGGCCGGCTCGTCGAGCGCCGGGGCGCCGGTCGTGGCCCGGGTGATCTTCCACGGCGATCGCCGCCAGCGGGTCGTGGCGCTCACGTTCGACGACGGATACGGCCCTCGGACGGTGGCCAGGATCTTCGACATCCTCACCAGCGAGGGAGTGCCCGCCACGTTCTTCGTGAACGGCGCCTACATCTACCAGAACCCAGCCCTGTGGCGACGGATCGCGGCGGCCGGCTACCCGATCGGCAACCACACCTACCGGCATGCCGACGTCGTCGGCCGGACCCCGGCCTCGGTGACGGCCGACCTCCTCTACAACCAGCACGTCTTCGAGCGGGTCACGGGGCGGTCGATGGCGCCCATCTTCCGACCGCCCTACGGCGATCACGACGCCGTTTCCGACGCGGCGGCCTCGGCCGCCGGGTTTCCCACGGTCGTGCTCTGGGACGTCAGCTCGGCGGACACCGCGCGGCACAGCTCCGACGCTTCGATCGCCACGCGGGCTGCCAGCGGTCGACCGGGCTCGATCGTCCTGATGCATGCGGGCCCCCAGGTGACCCCGCGCATCCTGCGCCACGTCATCGCCCAGTACCGCGCGCGCGGCTTCGCGTTCGTCACGGTGCCCCAGCTCCTCGGCCTGCCCTGGAAGGGCAGCGCGATCACGCCGCCGTCCCGATCCCTCGCCGATGCCGCGCCCGAGCCGCCCTGTGGCGGGCGGATCCCCGCCATGGTCTGCGGGCCGGTCGGCGCCGGATCGGCGCCGACCCCGCGTGGCGACGACCAGGGCGCGTCGGGTGCGAGCGCGTCCCCGCCCGTCCCGCCGGGAGGCGTTCCCGGCGCGCCCGGCTCCGCGCCTCAGCCGACCTCGTCGGGTGGCCCGTCGGGAGCGGCCCTCGCAGGATCCACGGTCGCCCAGCCGGCAGTCCAGCTGGTCCGGCCGCGGTCGACCGCGCTCGCCCGGGATGAGGCGTGGGCTCGCCAGCCCGGCCGCGACGGGTGGATCCTGCAGGTGACGCTGGGCTCGCTCGCCGTCCTGCTCGTCCTGGGGGCCTTGGTCGGGGCCCGGGAACGTCGCCGGGCTCAACGCTAGCGCGCCGCCGGGACGTGCGCCGGCCGCACCCGCTCAGAGGACGGGCAATGCCCGCCGGACCAGCGCTGCCACGATCCGTCCGCTGGCCGGGAGGAACGCCGCCAGGTCCATCGCGCTCTCCTCGCCGGCGAGATCGCTGATCGTCCGGAAGACGAGGCAGGGAATGCCGAAGCGCGCCGCGACCTGGGCCACGGCGGCGCCCTCCATCTCGACCGCCAGGCCCTCGTGCTCCCGCGCGAGCCGTTGGCGCGCCCGGTCGCCGGCCAGGAAGACGTCGCCCGTGCAGATCACGCCGTAGTGCACGACGGGCGTGCGCGGTGGCGAGCCGCGCGTCACGGCGATCGAGGGCAGCGGCACGGCCCCGAAGGCGGAGCGGACCCGCGCCTCGAGGGCCGGATCGAGGCGCCGGCGCGGCTCCGGTCGAACGGACGGAATCGGCAGCTGGCCGGGTCCGTACGCGACGATGCCCTCGTCCGTGGAGCGCCCGTAGTCGTGCTGGATCAGGGTCGTCCCGACCACCACGTCGCCGACGCCGATGGCGGGGTCGAGGCCCCCGGCGGTTCCGGCGACGATCAGGCCCCGCACCCCCTCCAGCGCGGCCAGGAGCGTGGCCGCGGTCGCGGCATCCACCTTGCCGACCCCGGACCGGCAGATCGTCACCGGGATGCCGTCCAGCGAGCCACGACGCACGCGGAGCGGTCCGATCGTGCCCTCGACCGGGTGCTCGAGCGTCTCCGCCAGCGCCGAGAGCTCCTCCCGCAGCGCGCAGATGACGCCGATGGGCCGGACGGAACGCCGCTCCGGGGCCATCGATGCTCCGTCGGGTTCGCTCATGGGCGGATCATGCCCTGCCCGTGGACCTCGCGCGGAGCGCACGACGGGCGGCTCGCTGATCTAGAGCCGATCGAGGATGTCGCGCCGCTTCCCCGCGTACTCGGCCTCGCTCACGAGGCCGTCGGCGCGCAGCGCCTCGAGCTCCCGGAGGGCCTCCCGTACGCTGCTCGCCCGCGACTCGTCCGACGCGCGCGGACCGGTCGCGGTCCCCGGCCCGGCGACCTCCGCGGGCGCGGCAGGCGTATCCGGCCGCGCCGGGACGAGGCCCAGCTCGGCGGCGTGCCTTTCGACGCCGATCTCTGTCCAGCGCCGCTCGGCGGCCCCCGCGGCCAGGATCGCGAGCCAGCTCGCGAGCGTGCGGTAGTGATCGGCCCGGGCCTTCGAGACCGTGAACCCCGACCGGTTCCGGATGGCCACGACTCCGCCCGGACCGTGCACGGTCAGGGTCCCCTTCCGGCCGTCGCTGGCGCGGATCAGGGCGAGCGGGATCCGCTCGACCTGGCTCCGCTGGCGCGCCTCGCGGATCACGAGGTCGTCCCCGTCGAGGGAGAGCGTCGCCTGGGCCACCTCGCCACCGGACGTGCTGGCCGTGTAGGTGACGATCTCGGCGAGGGCCCGGAACCCGTCGTCGAGGCGCATGTCATCGGGGCTGCCGCCCTGCCGCAGCCGGTAGAGGTTCACCGTGAGCCGGGCCGACTGCAGGAGGTGGGCATCGTCCGCCAGGCGGGTCGCGCCGAGGTCCGGCGTGGCCCGCGCGGCCTCGAGCTGGGAGGTTCGCGCCGTGCCGCACACGGGGCATTCGGCAAGGAACGGGTGGACGCCCGCGCCGCATTGGGCGCAGGAGACGTCGCGTGGGTCGTCGTACATCCCGGGCAGCCTACTGCACGAAGTGCGGGTGCGTGGCCGTCGCTATGCTCTGCCGATGACGAGCGTCCACCTTCTCCATGCTGGCTACACCGGGGACCGGGTCGGGTCCTCGATCGTCCTGGTCCGCGACGGCGACGCGCGGATCGTGTGCGATCCCGGGATGGTCGCGAGCCGCAGCCGCATCCTGGACCCGCTGGCGGCCCTGGACGTGGCGCCCGAGGCGGTGACGCATGTCTTCCTCTCGCACCACCACCCGGACCACACCGTGAACGTCGCGCTGTTCCCGAACGCCGAGGTCGTGGACTTCTGGGCGCGCTACCGGGACGATCTCTGGCTCGACCACGACGGCGACGGGTACGCGCTCTCGCCGAACGCCCACCTGTGGTTGACGCCGGGCCACACCGAGGAGGACGCGACGCTGGTCGTGGCCGCGGACGATGCGACCTACGCGATGACCCACCTCTGGTGGCATGCCGACCGGACGCCCGACGTCGATCCGCTGGGCGTCGATCAGGCGGCGATCGAGCGCGGGCGGGCCCGCGTCCTGGCCGCCGTCGACATCGTGATCCCCGGCCACGGGGACGCGTTCAGGGTCCGTTAGCGCGGGCGGGCCCGTCGGGCGGGCTGCCCTCAGGCGAGCTCCTTGGGGCGCAGCGTCGTGCGCCCTGCCGCGCGCTCCGCATCGATGAACGAGCCGCCGCCGTAGTCGTAGGCCGGGTAGTCGACCGGCTTCACGTTGTGCTTGGCGACCCGCTCGTCGAGGTCGATCCGGTAGACGGTGGTCCGCTCGACGTCGTCGTCGGGCATCGGTTCGTAGTCGCGCGCGGCTTCCAGGTGCGGCGCGTACTTGGCCATCAGGCCCTCGAGCGCGCGCCGGCACTCGGCCGCGTCCGCAACGACGCGCACGGAGCCGTAGGCGATGACGCTGGCGTACTCGGTGCTGAAGTCCATGGGCGTGCCGGCGGGAAGGAGCCGGCCGAGCTCGGTGACCGAGAACGCGGCCCGCGCGGGCCCCCGATCGAGGATCGCCCGCAGCTTCCCGGCGGGCGCGCCGTGCAGGTAGATCGCCGATCCGTCGAACCAGAACAGGTTCGAATGGATCAGCGGCTGGCCCTGCCAGGCCAGCGCGAGGTGGCCCACGGCGGCCGACTCGAGGAAGCGGTCGATCCACGCCGGGTCGTCCAGCGTGCGGTCCTTGCGCCGAACCCGGGTCAGCGGCCGCTCCAGGTACGCCTCCGCCACGATGCCCTCCGAACCTCGGACGGCGCGCCCCACGCGAGCGCGCCCGCAGGACCAATCATCCGCGATCGGCGGGCGGAGGGCCGGGCGCGGGGCCGGGCAGCGCAGCCGGGTCCTGCCGCGGCACGACCCTGCGCCGGGGAGCGCCCCTCAGGAGCGTCCGTCACCCTCGCGCAGGAACCGCTCGATCTCGGAGATCAGGTCGTCGCCGGACGGCAGGCGCGCCTCGTCCACCATGGCCTCGAGGCGCTCGACGTAGGTCCGCGTGCCCTCGTCGGCGGCCGTGGCTGCGTCGAGCCGGGCCAGCAGCTGCCGTGACTCGTGGCGCAGCGGGGCCCCCGTCACCTCCTCGTCGAGGTGGCACGAGACGAGTCGGAGGAGCTCGACGGCCGCCGTGGGGTAGGGCCCGGTCACGTAGTGCGGGATCTGGGCGAAGTACCCGACCGTGGGGATCCCGCTCGCGGAGACCGCCATGTCGAGGACCGAGATCGCGGCCGCCGGAACGCGCAGCGACCCCTCCGGACCGCGAGCCACCCCGCCCCGGAGGAGGCCCGGCCCGGAGGCCGTGCCCAGGATGTTGATCGGCCTCGTGTGGGGCACCGCGGCAGGGATCGCCCCGATGCTGATCCACTCGACGACGCCGAGCTCGGCGGCCAGGGTCGCGATATCGCTCGCGAGCTCGGCCCAGCGGAAGTCCGGCTCCGGGCCGGTCAGGACCAGGACGTCGCGCCCGCCGACGCGCCGCCGCCGGATCGAGAGCTCGGGCCAGGTCAGGGTGGCCGGCCGGCCGTCGAGGATCTCGAGCGTCGGGCGGCGCGCGCGGTAGTCGAAGATCAGGTCCGCCTCGAACGAGACGACGAGCTCGGCACCGTCGGCGAGCTGGCCCGCGGCGGCGGTGGCCGCGCCCCCGGCATCCACCCAGCCGTCGAGCGCCGCGACGAGCGTGGGCGACTCCAGTGGAGTGGTGTCGATGCGGCGATAGAGGGCGGCCATGTGGGGAAGGATAGGGGACTGCAGGGAGGGCCGGCCAGGTGGCGGCCAGGCGCGCCCGCGCTTCTGCACCATCCGGCCGCCGGACGGCGGCCCGCGGCCGTCGTCAACGGCGTCCGGCGTCCGCCACCAGGGCGAGGATATCCGGCCCGTACAGCTCGGTGCGCCTGGGGCCCATGCCCCTGACGCGCAGGAGCTCCGGCACGCTCGCCGGCCGGATCGCGGCGAGCTGGCCGATCGTCGCGTCGTCCAGGACGACGTAGGCCGGGACGCCGGCGTCGCGCGCCCGCCCCCGGCGCCACTCCTTGAGCGAGGCGACCAGCGGCGTGTCGGTCTCGGACGGGACGATCGGGCGGGCGATTCGTTCGCGGGGTCGCGGCGCTGGGCGGGGGATCCCGAACGCCGATGATCGGGGTCCCGCCTGGGGGGCCAGCAGCGCGAGGAACCGGGACGGCTCGCGGGCCACCGCGCGACCCGCCCTGCCCATCCGGCGTCGGGCGGCCCACGCGATCAGCAGGTGCTGCTTCGCCCGGGTCACCGCGACGTAGGCGAGGCGACGTTCCTCGTCGAGGCCGAGGGGCGTCTTCGCGGCGGAGGCGTGGGGGAGCAGGCCCTCCTCGAAGCCGGGAAGGAGGACCGCGTCCCACTCGAGGCCCTTGGCGCGGTGGATCGTCGAGAGGACGATGCCCTTGCCGGATCCATCCCGCTCGAGCGCGTCGCGGCGGGTCACCTCCGCCAGGAACTCGTCCGCCGACGGGGCGCCCGCCGGGCTCGCCGGGAGCCCGGCGGCGATCGCCAGCAGGGTCTCGAACATCGCCTGGCGCTCGCGTGCGGCGTCCGTGTCGGGCTCGGCGTCCGGCTCGTATCCGAGCGCCGCGGCCCAGCGGTCCGCGAGGGTGTCGGCCAGCGGGGCCGTGCGCCGGGCCAGCGCGTCCCGGCCCAGCGCCCGGACGGCGGCGACCGCCTCGCGCACGTCGCGCCGGGCCCAGAACCGCTCGCCGCGGACCTGGTACGGGATCGCCACCCGCGTCAGCGCCTCTTCCAGCGGCGCGACCTGGGCGTTCGTCCTGACCAGGACGGCGACCTGGGCGGGCTCGAGCCCATGGCGACCGATGAGGTCCTGGATGGTCGTTACCAGCAGCTGCCGCTCGGCCTCCTCGTCGGCGCAGCGCTCGATCCGCGGCACCGGGCCGGCGTCCCGCGTCGCAACCAGCCGGGGGGCCCCCGATCGGGTGGGGCTGGCCAGGCGGTTCCCCAGCGCGATGATCGCGGGCGACGAGCGGTAGTTCTCGTTCAGCTCCACGAGGCGCGTCCCCGGGTACCGGCGGTCGAAGGTCGCCAGGAAGTCCGCGCTGGCGCCCGTGAACGAGTAGATCGTCTGGTCCGGGTCACCGACCACGCACAGGTCGCGCCGGTCTCCGAGCCAGGCGGCCAGGAGCTGCTCCTGGAGCAGGTTCGTGTCCTGGTACTCGTCGACGCTGAACCAGGCATAGCGGGCCCGAACGGTCCCGGCGACCTCGGCGTCGGATTCGAGGAGCTCCACCGTCCGGACCAGCATGTCCTCGAAGTCGAGCACGCCGGCGCGCTCCTTCGCCCGCTCGTAGCTCGTCCAGACGCGCCGCAGCACGTCCTCGGGCAGGGGCAGGAGCCGTCCCGCCCGGGCCGCCTCGCCGGCGAGCTCCGCCGGGGCGAGGCGCCGGATCTTGGCCCACTCGATGGCGTCGGCGACGTCCTTCACGGGGGTGAACCGGAACGGCGCGGGCTCGCGGCCCACGATCGGGACGAGCAGGCGACCCTTGCTCTCGAGGATCCCGGGGAACGGCGTGTCGGTGACCCGCGGCCAGAAGAACCGGAGCTGGTCGAGGGCGGCCGCGTGGAAGGTCCGGGCCGCCACCCCGGGCACGCCCAGCGCCGAGAGCCGGCTCGCCATCTCGGCCGCAGCCTTGGCGGTGAACGTGACGACCAGGATCCGGCGCGGGTCGGCCGCGCCGGTGGCCGCGGCATAGGCGACCCTCCGGGTGATGACCCGCGTCTTCCCGGTTCCGGCCCCGGCGAGGATCGCGACGGGGCCCGTCGTCGCCTCGACGGCTGCCCGCTGGGCTGGGTTCAGGTCCGCGAGCAGGGCCGCGGGATCGGGGGGCCGCATGCCCGGATCATCCCCGTTCCCGTGCCATCGTGCGTGACATCGTGGTCGGCCGTCCCCGGGGTCTCCCGCGGGGGCCCCGGGCTCGCCCTGGCTCGTGCGTTTGCCCGAGCCCGCGCCTCAGCGCGCCCGAGCAGGCCTCCGACCGGCGACCAGCCGCCCGATGGCCCGCCCGACGCCGTAGCCCACGACGACCGGGGTCATGAACCAGATCCAGGCGATCGTCCCCTGGACGGGATCGATCGGGACGAGCGTCCCGAGCAGGGCAGAGAGCACGAGGACGCCGATCATCCCGAGGATGACCCCGAGCGCCGCGATGCCCAGGCCGGACCAGCCGCGCGAGAGGAGGCCCGCGATGATCCCGGCAGCACCCAGCATGAAGGGCGAGATCATGATCCCGTTGAGGGCGCAGGCTGCCGTGAAGCCCTCGGCCACGCATCCGAGGAGGGCGCCTCCGAACAGCGCGGAGGGGCACGCGATGATGATCACGAGGAGCGCGGCGACGTCTCGGGCGAGCGACCGTTCGGAGTCCATTCGAACCTCCAGGACGCGGTTCCGCTAGGGAGCCCAGGCCTGCATCTCGATCGATCCCGCGCTTCCCGGGTCGCCGAGGCAGGGAGGGACGCCGGAGGTGTCGGTGGGGGAGATCGGCGTCGCCACGAGGCGCCCGAGCGTCCCGGCGAGCACGAAGGCGACCGTGACGGGCGCGACCGGCGCGGGCCCGCAGTAGTTGCCGTCCTGGACGAGCGTCTTGAGCAGGCCGCCCGGACCGAGGGTCAGGTGGGGCGTGGACGTCGGGGCCGCGCTGTCGATCAACGCGATCCCGCTCCCGTCCACCAGCTGCGGACGGTCCATCACGCGCACCGTGCAGGTGACGTTCGTCGTGCGGTTCTGCAGCTGGACGTGCGCGATCCGGTGGCCCATGGCGCCCTCCCAGAGGGTGATCTTCGCCGCGAGCTGGGCCGCCGTGCAGGCCACGGGGCCCGGTGCCTTCGTCGGCTTCGACGTGGGCGGTGGGGTCAGCGTCGGCTCCGGGACGGCGGACAGCGCGGGTCCCGGCGTCGCGGACGCGGGCGCCACGCTCGCGGGCGCCACGCTCGCGGGCGCCACGCTCGCGGGCGCCGTCGGGGTGGCGCTGGCCGCCGGCGATTCGGGGGCGGAGGGCGTCGGGGGTGCCAGGCTTGACGACGCGCTGCACGCCGCCGCGAGGGCCGCGAGCGTCATGAGCGCGATCGCGGCCGGCCGGGTCCTCGACACCCAGCGTGGGCGCGACCAGCGTCTCATCGCATGCCTCCTCGTCCCGGAACGCCGCCCGCACGTCCGGAACGGGGGCGCGTCGCCGCATCATGCGCCCATCGGGCAAGCCCGTCGAGTCGAACGTGACCCCGCGAGCGATGCTGTCCCGCGGCGCGCCGGCGGGCGCCCGGGGGTTCCCGGGGCGCGGTACTCTCCGCCCTGATGAGCACCCGTGAACGCGCCGTCGCCGCGATCGTCGACGCCTTCGTCCCCGCCGCCGATGGGCTCCCATCCGCCAGCCAGCTCGGCGTGCACCTGCGCCTCCTGGCGGAGGTCGAGGCGCTGGGACGGCCGTCGCTGCGCCGCGAGCTGGACCTGCTGCTCCAGGCGATGGAGTCCCGGCTCGCCAACGTCGCCCTGGCCGGTCGCCCCGTCCGCTTCTCGGGGCTGGGCCAGGAGGCGCGCGAGGAGTACCTGCGCCGGATGGGCAACAGCCCGATCGCGCTCAAGCGAACGGCATTCCAGGACCTGAAGCGGCTGACCCTGCTGCTCGCCTACGGGATCGAGGACTCGCCCTGGCGCGCCCGCACCGGCTTCAGCGCGCCGCTGCCCGACGCCCCCAGTCCCAGCCCCGTCGCGGTCCGCACGCCGGGCCCGGGCGAGGTCCTCGACGCCGACGCCGTCGTGATCGGTTCAGGGGCCGGCGGCGGGGTCGCGGCGGCCGTCCTCGCGGCGGCCGGCAAGAAGGTGCTGGTCCTGGAGAGGGCCGCCATGGTGAGCGAGGAGGCCTTCGGCGGCCCCGAGCTCGACGGCCTCGGCGCGCTCTTCCTCGACCGCGGCCTGGCGGCCACGTCCGACCGCTGGATCTCGATCCGGGCGGGGAGCGCCGTCGGCGGCGGCACGGTCGTCAATTGGAGCACGTCGCTCCGCGCCCCCGCCGCCGTGCGCGACGAGTGGCGAGCCGCCGGCATCGACGACGACCTGGACGCGCACTACGCGGCCGTCGAGGAAGCGATCAACGTGACGACCAGCGAGAGCGCCCTGAACGGCCCGAACGGTCGCCTGGCCGCCGGCCTGCAGGCCCTCGGCCTCCCGGTCACCGTGGTCCCGCGCAACGTTCGCGACTGCGGCGACTGCGGGCCATGTGCGGTTGGCTGCCGGCGCGGAGCGAAGCAGTCGACGCTCCGCACCTACCTCGCGTCGGCCTGCGCGGCCGGCGCGCAGATCCTGGACCGGACCGAGGTTCGCCGGATCGTCGTCGAGGGCGGTCGCGCGACTGGCGTCGTGGCCCGCGTCCCGGGCGGCGAGATCACCGTCCACGCTCCGCTCGTCGCGCTCGCCGGCGGCAGCATCCTCTCGCCGGCCGTGCTGCTCCGCTCCGGGATCGCCCCCGACACGGCCGGGCGGGGCCTCCACATCCACCCTGTCGCCGGTCTCGGGGCGATCTACCCGGAGCCGCTCGCGCCGTGGGCCGGCGTGCCTCAGGGCGTCATGAGCGACGCGTTCGCCGAGATCGACGGCACCTGGGGCTTCCGCCTGGAGGCGGCGCCGACCCACCCGGGCCTCATCGCGACGGGCTTCCCGTGGTGGAACAGCCGCGACCATCGCGAGATGATGACCAGGTGCGACCGGGTCGCCGCGTTCATCGCGATCGTCCGGGACCGGAGCACCGGACGCGTGGAGCTGGCCCGTGATGGCGGCATCACGGTCCGCTACCAGCCGGGAGCCGCGGAGCGTGAGCTGCTCCGGAAGGGCTCGCTGGAGCTGGCCAGGGTTCACCGGGCGGCCGGTGCCCGGACGATCATCCCGCTCCTCACCCCGCCCCTCGACTGGCAGGAGGGCCAGGCCTTCGAGCCCTGGCTGGCGGCCCTCGAGCGCCGGCCGATCAGCCCGAACCGGATCCTGCTCTTCACGGCCCACCAGATGTCCAGCTGCCGGATCGGAACCGATCCCCGCACCAGCGTTGCCGACCCCGACGGCCGGGTCCACGGCGTGGCCGGCCTGTACGTGACCGACGCGAGCGCGTTCCCGACGGCGACGGGCGTCAACCCGATGCTCTCGCTGATGGCGCTGGCCCGGCGCACGGCCGGGCGGATGGTCGCCGCGAGCTAGATCGGCGGTCGGGGCGTTCAGCCTGCCGCGCGCAGCATGAGCCCGCCGGCACCGCTGCCGGCGGTGAGCGTCAGCGTCCCGGCCGTGATCGTGTAGGCGACCCGGCCCCGGAGCACGGCGACGACAGCGCCCTCGGCGGCCGAGGCATCGCCGGGGCAGGCCATCGCGGTGAGCGCGAGGTCGCCGAACGTGATGGTCCCGTCCGCGACGTCGATCGGTCCGCCGCCGCTGTTGCAGCCGGTCTCCACCGCGACGCGTCCTGCGCCGAACGTGAGGGAGGCCGTCACGCCTGCCGGCATGCTGCTGACCGCCCCGCCCGACTCGATGCCGTCGACGATCCAGCGCGTGCCCATGAGGGGTCGGTCCGGGTCGCTGACGACGCGGTCGGCGAGGGTCACCGTCACGGAGCCGGCGGCCAGCGTGAGCGCGGCGCCGTCAAGGGTCACCTCCGCGCTCGCGAGGAGCGCGGCGAGCCAGGCGTCCTGCTCCATCAGCGCCGCATCGCAGCCCATCTCCGTGCTGGAGAGCCCGGAGGCTGCCAGGTGTCCGCCCACCAGGGTGTAGGTGCCGGCCAGCGTGTTGCACCCTGCGCTCGCCGTCAGGCGGCCGCCCTCGAACGCCAGGCGCACCCGCGAGCCGGCCACCAGCACCCGGCCCGTCGTGCCCGTGGACAGGAACGTGCGCCCGTCGAGGCCCGCCGGGGCGGAGCCGCCCGGCGAGCCGGGCGCGCCGGGCACCTTCGTCGGGCCGGGTGTCGCCCGCGCGCCGGGCGCAGTCGGCCCGGCCGCGCCGGGCACGGGAGCGGCACCGGCCGAACAGGCACCGACGAGGAGCGCCGCAGCCAGGGCGAGGAGGATCTCCCGGTGGGTGGTCACGGTCCAAGGACGCGGCCATGGCGCCCGTTGTTCCGGCGACGTGGGGTCGGTCCTCGCCGCGACCCGCCGGGGCGACTCCGGACGATCAAGCTTCGCCGCCTCCGGCGAGGCCGGTTGGCACTTGCCGGTCGGTGAAGCATCGCCACGATGGTCGAGCCCGGACTCGTCGGTCGGACCAAAGGTCCTCGCGGACGCGCCCGGGGGGAGGACGACGTCGATGCAGGTGCAGATCGTCTACGGCAGCCGCCTCGGGGCGACGGCGGAGATCGCCGAGCGGGTCTCGACGCTCCTGCGCGGGCATGGATTCGACGCCCGAGCCGAGTCGGCTTCCGAGGCTGCGGCCTCGGCGACGTCGGATGCGTTCATCATCGGGAGTGGCGTGTACGGCGGCCACTGGGCCGCCAACGCGCTGTCGTTCGTCCGGCGCAACGCGGACCTGCTCTCGACGCGACCGGTCTGGCTCTTCAGCAGCGGGCCGATCGGGGCGACGGCGACCCGGCACCAGCCGGTCCAGCCGAGCGAAGCGCACGAGCTGCGGGCCCTGACCGGGGCGCGCGATCACCGGACGTTCGCCGGGGCGTTCGACCGTGGGTCCATCCCCGGCGCCGACCTGGGCTTCGTCGAGCGCCTGGTCGCCCGTTCGATGCTGCCCCAGGGCGACTACCGGGACTGGCCGGCGATCGACCGCTGGGCCGAGGGCATCGCGGCCGCTCTCGCCGGCGAGCCGCTCGGGGCCCGCTGAGTCGGGACGATTGACTCTTCCGCCCCGCGCCGGGACGCGCGAGGCTGGCCAGACCAGGCGAAGCTCGAACACGGAGGTCTGCGGTGACCGCCAACGTCGGAGATCGGATCGTCGTCGAGTCGGAGCGCGTCGGGCAGGCCGACCGGGAGGGGGAGATCCTCGAGGTGATCCCGGGTGTCGGGTCTCCCCACTACGTCGTGCGCTGGGAGGACGGCCACGAGAGCGACATCCGGCCGGCCGCAGGCAGCGCACGGATCATCCCGAAGACGGTGAGCGAGCCGCCGAGCTCGCCGGCCCGCGCCGGCTAGGCCGGGTCAGCCTCCGGGAGCCAGCCCGTCGAGGTAGGCGGCGATGGCGGGGACCGCCCTGAGGCGCCGCTCGAAGTAGTCGTTCATCGCCCGGAGGGCACCGCCCGTCACCTCGTCGACGCGGGCCGACCGTTCGGCCGAGCCTCGCCGGTTGGCCAGGTTGTCGCGGACGGCCATGAGCTGGCGCACCATCTCGGCCTCGGAGCGTCCCTCGAGCGCAGCGATCGCCGACATGATGAGGGCGTCGGCCTGGCCGACGAGCATCTCGATGTCGAACGCGCCACCCGGCCGGTCGGCCTCGTCGAGGGTCCGGACGAGCGCCGCCACCTGGTACAGGGCAGTCGTCGGCTCGTCGAAGAGCTCGCGCACGTAGGCAGCCTCGGGGTACCGCCCGGTCAGGCGGAAGACGTTGTAGAGGCGCCGGGCGACCTTGCCGTAGTTGGCGTGCTCGCCCGCGTACTTGCGGATCTCCCCCTCCAGCTGGTCCACGTAGTCGTCCACGGCATCGGCCGACAGCTCGCTCACGACCTTGGAGAAGAGCGGCAGCGACCCGGTCTCGAGGTAGACCTCCTGGAAGTACGGGTCGATGAAGCCGTCGAGGGCGACGATCGTGCCGTCGGGCGCCTCCCAGGTGACGTCCAGGACGTTGCTGGCGTTGGCCAGGGCGCGCCGGACGGGATCCGCCACGATCCAGTCGAGCTTGCACCAGCCCGGCTCGGCCGCCGCGTCCGCCCACGTGATCGTCGCCGCGCTGCCGTCGCGCACGACCGCGATGCGGCCGGCCGCGATCTCGTCCGAGGTCCACGAGATCGGACTCCCGGCTGCCATCCGCAGCCCCTCGCGCTCGAGCTCGGCCGGGTAGCTCCCGAACTTCACCTCCCAGAGCCGGAACGTGGGCCCGACGCTTGTCGCAAGCGCCTTCTCCCGGATGCAGTCGGCGAGGACGGCGCAGGCCTCGGCGCGGGTCGGGGCGACGATGTGGACGCGCTCGAAGTAGTCGCAGTCACCCGGGAACGACTGGATCTTGCCCTGGGCCGCGGACCCGGAGAGGGCCAGCGCGGTGCGGACCGCCGGCGGTCGATCGGGGAGGCCGACGATGCTGCCGATGGCCCGGAAGCGGGCGAGGTCACGCTGGGTGAAGTCGAGCATCGACACGCGATGGCCGTACACGCCACTGTCCACGTCGACGACGATGTCGCCGCCGGCCGCCTCGACCCCGATCGCCCGGACCCAGCGGGCGGCCTCCTCCGCGTCCAGCTCGACGCCGAGCCGGCGCGCCGACGCGATCACGCCGTCGAGCCCGCCGGGGCCGTGGTCGTCGTCGCCCGCACGAGGACCGGGCACCTGGCCGTCGCCTGCCTGTTCGACCACGGTGGACCTCCGGTATGGGAAGCACTCGGGACGCGCCGTGGCCTAGTATCCGGCGATCGCACCCGGAAGGATTGCCCGTGAGCGCAGAGACCTGGATCAGCGTGGACGTGGAGACGTCCGGACCCGCGCCCGGGGTGGCGAGCCTGCTCTCGATCGGTGCCTGCCTCGTGGATCGCCCCGCGGAGGGGATCGAGATCCTCGTCCGGCCCATACCCGGACACGCCTGGAGCGACGAGGCCGAGGCCGTCCATCACCTGTCGCGCGCCCACCTCGCCGCCAACGGGCTCGAGCCCGGCGCCGCGATGGAGCGCTTCGCCGGCTGGCTGGCCGGGCACGTTCCCGCTGGCCGCGTCCCGATCCTGGTCTCCTTCAACGCGCCGTTCGACTGGCTGTTCGTGGCCGACTACGCCTGGCGCTACCTCGGCCGGAACCCGTTCGGGATCAGCGCCCTCGACCTCAAGGCGCTCTACCTCGGCCGCCACCTCGACACGGTCGAGCGCTGGGCGGACACGGGCAAGGGTGACGTCCGGCGGCGCTACCCGGTCGATCTCCCGCACACCCATGGGGCCCTCGACGACGCCCGCGAGCAGGCCGAGATCTGCCGGCGGATTCGCGACGCGGCTCGCTCGCGCCCCTGAGGGCGCTGCCGCCCCCCTGGCCTGCCCTTCAGGAGCCCCGTCCGAGCCGGTGGCGGAGATAGCGGAGCACGCGCACCCCGGCCAGCGCCCCGACGACGCCGCCGTAGGCGAAGCCGAAGATCGCGACCAGGACGAGACCGGGCGTGCCGGCGCCGCCGCCGTTCAGGAGGGCGACGGCAACCAGCACCGGCAGGATCGCGCCGACGATCGCGAACGGGATCGCCACGGCCGCCTCGGCGGCCGTGCCCGGCTCGAAGGCCCGCGAGGCACCGCCGGGCAGCGGTGGGTGGGCCCGCGCCACGCTCACGCTGGTGGCGACGCCCCCCAGGGAGGCAAGCGCGGAGCCGGCGAAGAGCAGGACGAGGCCGGGCAGGACGTCGAGGTGCTCGCTCGCGGCGAAGGCCTGCTCGCGGGCGCCGAGGATGCGCACGACGATGATCGCCACCAGGAACGTTCCCACGCCCAGGATCCCCGGGAGGGCCTGGACGATTCTGGTCCGGCTCGTCGATGCGGGGGGGCTGGCGATCACGGCCAGGAGCAGGATCGCGAGGAGGAACGCCGTCGCGCCGTCGCCCGCGCCGCTCAGGCCGTCGATCTTCTCGACGCTGAACGGGGAGCGGATGTCCGCCCAGGGCAGGAGCACGCCCGCGACCAGCAGGCCGACTCCGGCCAGGGTGAGGAGTCGCGTCGGACGCGCCAGCAGCTGGCGGGGCGTGACCTCGTCCGGCGCAGTCCTCGCGGCGGCCCGAGCGATGTCGTGACCGCGGTCGTCGGGCTCCACGCCGGGATTTTACCGATCGGCCGGGCTGGGCGCGGAGGGCAGCACGGCTGGCGCCCGGTCGGGGCCCGCGAAGGGCCGCCGTCTCAGGTGATCCCGAGCTCGATCGCCCGACGAACAATCGCGGGGCGCGGTGTCCCTCGCGTGGGTCTCGCCGGAGCCCCATTCGCGGGATCCGAGCTGCCAGGTCCCCAGCCCGATGACCGAGAGGCGCAGGCTGCCTGCCTCGACGTGGCGCCTGGTCACGTTCCCCGCAGGCCGGTCGGTCGCGGCGGGTCCGGCACCGCGGTCCCCCCGACGAGCGCGTTCAGGTGCCCGAGCGCCTCGACGAGCGCCGCGAGCGTCCCCGGATCCTCGTCCTCGAGTCGCCCGACCAGCCACGCCGTGGTCCCGGCCTGGGCAACGCCGAGATAGTCCGCCCCGGAGGGGCGGATCGCGAGCCGGATCCGCCGACGGGATGCCGGATCAGCCTCGCGGGCGACCAGGCCCCGCTGGACGAGCCGGGCCACGAGCTCCGATGCCGCAGGGAGCGAGGTGCCGAGGTGCTCGGCCACGCCGGAGAGCCCGGTCCCGGGGTTGCGGCGAACGTAGAGGAGCGCCCGGAACTGGGGCACGGAGATCCCGACCGGCCGCCCCTCGCGCATGCGGGCACGAATCGCACGCATGACCGGCGGGATCGTCTCGAGGATGGCCGCGGCGGCGGCCTGGGCCGGGGAGCGGGTCTCGGGCGGCATCACTGGGCTCCCTGCTAGACTCTTAGGGACCCGAAGTATAATCCAGGCAGCGAATCTCGAGGTCACGATGCCATCGGCGGTCGCCATCTCGCAGCTCACCCGTCGCTTCGGCGACGTCACCGCGGTCGATCGCCTGGACCTGGCTGTCGAGGTCGGTGAGATGTTCGGACTCCTCGGCCCGAATGGCGCCGGCAAGACGACGACGATCAAGATGCTGATCACGCTGCTGAAGCCGACCGAAGGGCGCGCGACGGTGGTCGGCCACGACATCGCCCGCGAGCCGCGCCTGGTCCGCCGAGCGATCGGCTACGTCCCCCAGCTCCTCTCGTCGGACGGCGCCCTGAGTGCCCGGGAGAACCTCGACATCTCCGGTCGCCTCTACCACATCCCCGCGCGGGAGCGACGGGAGCGGACTGCCGAAGCCTTGGAGTTCATGGGCCTGGCCGACGTCGCCGACAGGCTGGTGCGCACGTTCTCGGGCGGCATGATCCGCCGGCTCGAGATCGCCCAGGCGATGCTGCACCGTCCGCCGATCCTCTTCCTCGATGAGCCGACGGTCGGCCTCGACCCGATCGCCCGACGGGCCGTCTGGGAGCACGTGCGTCGACTCCGTGAGCGCGACGGGACCACGATCATGCTGACCACGCACTACATGGACGAGGCCGCCGAGCTGTGCGATCGGGTCGGGATCATGGACCTCGGCCGGCTCGTGGCGCTCGGCACGCCGGCCGAGCTCGAGGCGCAGGTGCGCCCGGGTGCGACGCTCGACGAGGTCTTCACCCACTTCACCGGCCGAGGGCTCGGGGATGGAGGTACGTATCGTGACGTCGCTCGAACGCGCCGCACGGCCCGCCGCATGGGCTGAGCCGCCGGCCCCCGTCCGCTTCCTGGAGGACAGCTGGACGGTCGCCCAGGGGGAGCTGCGCAAGCTCGCGCACGACCCGACGGAGCTCCTGACCCGGGCCGTCCAGCCGATCCTGTGGCTCCTCGTCTTCGGACAGGTCCTGGCCCAGGCGCGCACGATCCCGACCGGGACGCTGGGCTACATGGACTTCCTCGCGCCCGGGGTGCTCGCCCAGAGCGCCCTCTTCTCGGCGATCTTCTTCGGGATTGCGGTCATCTGGGAGCGCGACCTGGGCGTGCTCCACAAGTACCTCGTGAGTCCCGCCTCCCGCGCGGCGCTCGTCGCCGGGAAGGGCCTCGCGGGCGGCCTGCGCGCCCTGGTCCAGGCCGCGGTCGTCTATGTCGTGGCCGCCCTGATCGGCATCCACCTCCGCCTGGGGATCCTCGAGCTGGTCGGGGTGGCCCTGGTGGTCGTCCTCGGCGCCGCCGGATTCGCGACCTTCTCGCTGATCGTCGCCTGCCTGGTCCGGACCCGCGAACGTTTCATGGGCATCGGGCAGGTGCTCACGATGCCCCTCTTCTTTGCCAGCAGCGCGATCTACCCGATCGCGCTGATGCCGACCTGGCTCCAGGTCGTGGCCCACCTGAACCCGCTCACCTACCAGGTCGATGCGCTGCGCGGCCTGATGGTCCAGGGCGGCATGGCCACGTTCCCGATCTGGATGGACATGGCCGTCCTCGCCGCCACCCTCGTCGGCCTGCTCGCGATCGCCGCCCGGCTCTACCCGCGCCTGGCCGAGTGATCCCGGCGGGCCGTCCCGTGCCCCGGGTCAGCGCGGCAGGAGCGTCGACGGCCCGAGCACCTGGCGCAGGACGAACTGCCCGTCCGTCGCCGGGTCGATGAGGTTGGGCTGGGCGTTGTCGAGCACGGTCGTGGGCACGAGCCGCACCTGGGCCAGCCGGGTCCCGACGAACGTGAGGGTCGTGATGATGCCCTCCTGGGTCTGGCGGCTCCAGTCCTGCCCGAACCAGAAGTTGCCCTGGCTCGACGTCACGAACCGATAGCCGGAGGCGCCCCCCGGCGTGATCGAGATCGCCCCGGCCCAGTGGAAGTCGGCGCCGATGATGTGATCAGCCCCCGCGGACTCCAGGAGCGTGATCGCGTCCTTCTGGAACGGCGTGAACGCTGCCCGGTACTCGACGCTGCTCCACTGGGGGAGCGCGAAGACCACGTCCGCCCCGGCGGCCCGGGCGGCCTTGATGGCCGCCTTCGCGTTGGCCAGCGTGAGCGGAGCGACGCCCCCGTGCCCCGCGGTCGCGTACGTCGAGCCGCCGATCGCGTCGAAGGCGACGAAACCAAACTTGATGCCCCGGACGTCGATGACCGCCGGGCGGAGCGCCTCGGCGAGCGTGCGTCCCGCGCCGACCGGCGCGATGCCGTTCTTGCGGAACAGGTCGACCGTCTCGCCGACCGGTCCGAGCCCGGCGTTCGTGGTGTGGTCCGCAGCGATCGCGGCGACGTCGAACCCGGCCTTGGCCATCAGGGGGGCAACCTTCGGGTCGATCGTGAACGACGTTCCCGAATCGTGCTGCACGAAAGCCTTCGTCATCGCGCACTCGAAGTCGCTTTCGGCCAGGTCCGCTTCCCGGATCAGGTCGGCGACCGCACCGGCGTGGCCGGTCCGGACCGCCTTCATCACCCACCACCCGTAGCGGGTGTCGAAGTAGCGCCCGGTGTACTTCGCGGTGCCGGCCGCGAGGAGCCAGTTCCAGCCCTTCCCGAGGACGTTCGTCTGGCGGCTGACCCCGCGATCCGGGCAATTCACCCCGGTGGTCACGATCACCCGGATGTCGGCCTTGTTCCAGGCGGTCCAGGCGGCGGGCCAGCCGGACGGCGTCGGGATCACCAGGGGATAGGCCTTGCCTCGCGCCGGCGCCTCGCCGAAGAGATCCGCCCCGTCGAGGGGCAGGACGCGCACGCGCGGCGTCACCAGGGCGGCCGGGAGCAGGGCCAGGGTGGTCGTCGCCGGGTCGAGGCCGGCCGGGATCCGGTCGGCGCGCACGCAGCCGGCCTCGCCCGAGGCAGGGGCTGCCACGCGCAGCGCGGCCGCGATCGCCGCGGCGGCACCACAGGGAACCCGGACCTTGCCGGCCGTGAATGCCGCCGCGAGGGTCGCCTTCGACGGCGGGCGGACCGTGTAGGCGGAGAAGCCGGTCACGACCGCGAGCGAGACCTTGGCGGCGCGCGGGGTCGGCGCGACCGATGCCGGGGGAGCGGCGCTCGGCGGACCGGCCGACGGAACACCTCCCGTCGCCTCCGGGGAGGCTGCCGGGCTCGACGTTGCCGGAGCCGGCGAGATCCCCGGCGGCCCCGGCGTCGGGCTGACGACAGGGTTGCCACAGGCGGCCGCGAACGAGACGAGGAGCGCGGCCACGACGGCGTGGTCGAACGCGGCACGAACCGAGCTCACTGCGACCGGCCTCGCGCAACGGCCAGCCGCCGATCGGCGAGACCGCGCACCGTCGTCCTCGATCGGGGGCCAGGCCGGGCGCCGCTGCGCCTCCTCGGACGGACCCGAGGGCAGTCTACCCGGCGCGCCCCCGGGTCACCCGGCCCGCCTTGCGAGGTTCGCCCTGCTCGCCACGTCTCGGCTGACGCGGTCCCACGATCGGCGGCCGTCGCTCACCGGGATCGTCGGGATGAGGCGCCGGTCGAGGACAGCCAGGAAGGCCGTCGGGAAGTTCTCCAGCCACTCGATCGCGGACTCGCACGGATCGGGGGGCGGCGCGGACGCGATGACGGCCTCGGCCGAAGCCACCAGCGTCGGACCGACCCTCCACTGCGTGGCGGCCATGCGGGCCGCGATCGCCCGCCGTCCCGCGGCGATATGGATCTCGAGCCCGAGGTCGGGCTCGTCGCAATAGGCGATGGTCGTGGCGAGAGCCGAGTAGGCCGCCAGGGCGCGCCCACAGAGCTCGTCGGACGGGATGCCCGCCGCCGTGAAGGAGCGGGCGGAACGAGGTGGGGCGGTCCTGATCATCGCGGACTCTCCCGACAGCGTCACCCTCGCCGTCGCGTGCACGACCCGCGGGGATGGCGATCTGCCCGGATGCAGGAGGCATCTCGAGTCCGGCCGCGTACGGTGCCCAGATCGTGCCCGCTCGAGCGCACCCTGCCAAGCGCCATAGGTCCCTACTTTCCGGCTTCGTTCCCGGCTCGGTCCCGCCCCGGGGATCGGCCTGACCGGCCGTCGGCCGCGTCGCGACGGCACGGGCCGCATGGCCCTTGCCGGGGTGGCCGGGCGGGAATGACAGTCCCACCCAATCCGAGGGAGCGGCGACACACGGTCCAGTGCTCGAGATCGGCGCGGGTGGAGCTGGGCAGCGTCGATCCCGACGACGAGGGAGGGCAACATGACCGGTGCCACGGGCCGTCCGACGGCGGACCTTCCGCGCACGCAGCTGGTTCGACTGTCGCTCTACTGGCTCGGGCTCTCGAGCATCTTCAGCGGGCTGACCGCGATCCTCTCGGGCCGGATCCAGTTCGCGGGGCTCGGTGACCGCGGGAGCGAGGGCACGACGCTCTTCGCCTTGAACGTCGCCGGGGCCCTCATCGCGGCGCTCGTGCAGCCAACCGTCGGCGCGATCTCCGACTACACGGTCAGCCGCTGGGGACGCCGGAAGCCCTACATCTTCATCGGCTCGGTTCTCGACGTCCTGTTCCTCCTCGGGATCGCGAGCTCCAACACGATCCTCGCGATCGCGGCGTTCATGGTCCTGCTCCAGGTGAGTGCGAACATGGCCCAGGGCCCGTTCCAGGGCTACGTGCCCGATCTCGTCCCGGAACGGCAGGTTGGCCTTGCGTCCGCCCTCGTCGGGCTCTTCCAGGTGCTGGGCAACGTCGCGGGCTTCGGCATCGGGGCCGTCGCGGTGGGAACCGGGAACTTCTTCCTGGGCACGATGGCGCTGGGCGCCCTCGAGCTCGTGACGATGCTCTCGGTGGTCTGGCGCGTGCGGGAGGGGAGCCTTGCGCGACCACGGGAGGGCCGCTCCTGGCCGACGATCGCCCGCGAGGCCTGGGGGACCGACATCCTGGCCGAGCGCTCGTTCCTCTGGCTCGTCGGCTCGCGCTGGTTCGTCCTGATGGGCGTGAACATGCTGATCAACTTCGCGACCTTCTACCTCGCCCAGACGTTCCTCCTGAGCCAGGGAGAGACCGGCGGGGTCAACGTCCTGGTCCTTGGCGCGACCGTGCTGGGCAACGTCGTGGCCGTGATCCCGGCTGGTCGGATCTCCGACCGGATCGGCCGCAAGCCCGTCATCTACGCCGCCTGCGCCACCGGTGGGTTCGGGATGGCCATCGTCGCCGCGGCGCCCGCCGTCCCGATCGTCGTGGCCGGGGCCGTGCTCTTCGGCGCGGGCTGCGGGATGTTCCTGGCGGTCGACTGGGCGCTGATGACCGACATCATCCCGAAGGCGTCGTCGGGACGCTACATGGGGATCAGCAACGTCGCGACCGCCACCTCGGGCATCGTCGCGGTCATGTCCGGCGGTCTCCTGATGGATGCCGCGAACCGGGGCATGGGCTATGGCGTCGGGCCGCGCATGGCGCTGGCGCTCGCGGTCATCTACTTCGTCGTCGGTGCGCTCCTGCTCCGGCCGGTCCGCGAGCCTGCCCGGATCGTTGCCCCGGGAGCGGCCGCCGACGCGGGCCTGGCGTGAGCCGGGCGGCCCACGATCCGGAGCTTTCAGCGGGGCTCCACGGGGCCGCCACGGCCGAACCCGGGTGGACCTACCGCTTCCTGCGGACGTTCTGGCGGATTGCTGCTGCCGCGCTCCGATTCCGGCTGGCCTTCGAGGGGGCGGAGAACCTGCCCCGCGACGCCGCCGGTCGCCCGGCGGGCGGCTGGATCGCCGCCGGGCTGCCCCACCGGACCTGGATCGACCCGTTCGTCGTGTGGATGCTCCTCCCTGCGCGGCCGCGCCTGCTCTTCTTCGGTGATGCCGTCACGATGGCTCGCTCGCCGCTCCGACGCTGGGTCCTGGCCCGGGTCGGCGGCGTGATCCCGATCCCGGCCGGGCACAACCCGCGGACCGTCGCGATCCACCTCGCCGCGGCCCGCGAGGCCATCGCATCGGGCGGGATCTTCTGCCTCTTCCCGGAGACCGGGCCGGCCACGCCGCCGGGGACCATCCGGAGACTCGGTGCCGGGGTCGGCTACGTGGCCCTCCAGAACCGGGCCCCGATCGTGCCGCTCGTGCTGGGTGGCAACCACGAGCTCTTCCTCGGCCGTCGAGTGATCCTGCGCGCGCTGCCGCCGCTCGATCCCTTCGCCCTCGCCGGCCTCGACCAGGCCGACCCGCCGCCGGAGCCCGGGAGCCCCGGTGAGCGCGCGGCCGTCCGCCGCCTCCTCGAGGCCCTGGCCGCGCGCGTCGCCCAACCGGTCGCCGACGCGCACGCCAGGGCGGAGCCGCCGCCGGGGGAGCGCAAGCGCTGGCGTGGCCTGACGACGCTGTTCCGCTGAGGGATCGGCGCCTGCGGCGGTCCGGCCGGGCGCGACCGTGCGCCAGGTGCATTTCCCCAGGGTCCGCTACAATTCCGACCCTATGAGCAGCTTTCAGCAGATTTGTTGATGCCCCGGACCCTGGCCGGGGGGCCCTGGATCTCGCTCGGTGAGGCCAGCGCCATGCTCGGCATCACCCCACCGACGCTGCGCCGATGGGCGGACGAGGGCCGGGTGCCCGTGTTCACGACCCCGGGCGGACACCGTCGCTTCTCGCGGGCCGCGATCAGCGCGCTCCTTCCGGCCGACCGGGCGCGCCGGCCGTCGCTGGCCCGCCTGGGCGCCTCGCCGGAGCGCATCGCGCGCCTGTACAGGACCCATCACTGGGCGTCCGATCGCGCGCAGACGCAGTGGATCGACGGGCTGACCGCCGAGGAGCGGGCGATCTTCCGGGACCGCGGCCGGGAGCTGGTGGCGGTGCTCCTCAGCTACCTCGACACCGAGGACGAGTCGACGGCCAGCGCCCGCCTGCAGAGCGCCAAGCAGCTGGCGGCGGCATACGGGCGCGAGGTCGCAGCGCTCGGGCGCTCGATGACCGAGGCGGTCCAGAGCTTCCTGCGCTTCCGCAGCCCGTTCACGGAGGCCCTCGCCGCCACCGCGCGGCGACGGGGGCTCGACACGCGCGAGGCGACCGGGCTCCTGTCGCAGGCGGAGGCAGCCACGGACACGCTCCTCGTCGCGCTCATGACCGGCCATGCCCTTGCCGCCGTCGAGCGCTCCGTCGTCGGGAAGCGCGCCCCGCGCGGGGCCGTCGAACCGTGACCGTCTCCCGGCACGGAACGCCACCTCGATCTCGATCCTCCTCGTTCGGCCAGCCGCGAAAGGACGACCTGTGACATCGCTCGCCCCCTCCGACCCGGTGACGCTCGCCGCCTCGCTCGTGCCTGCCGGCCACCGCCTGCGCCGACTGCGCATGAGCCCGGCGATGCGCTCGCTGGTGCGCGAGACGCGCCTGGTCCCCGGCCAGCTCGTCGCGCCGCTCTTCGTGCACGACCGGCCGGGCACGGCGCCCATCCCGAGCCTGCCGGGCCAGTCGCGCCTCGACGTCGAGGCGACCGTGGCGATCGCGCGCGACCTCGCCGCCCTGGGCGTCGGCGGCCTGCTCCTGTTCGGGATCCCGGACGAGAAGGATCCCGAGGGGATCTCCGCGGCGGACCCGGCGGGCCCGGTGGCCCGCGCCCTGCGGGCGCTCCGCGCGGCGAGCCTGCCGCTCGTCCTGATGGCCGACGTCTGCCTGTGCGAGTACACGACCCACGGCCACTGCGGCGTCTTGCAGGGCGAGGTGATCGCGAACGACCCCTCGCTGCCTCGCCTCGCCGATGCGGCGGTCGCGTACGCCCGGGCCGGGGCCGACATCGTCGCCCCGTCGGCCATGCTCGACGGCCAGGTGGCGGCGATCCGGGCCGGGCTCGACGCAGCCGGATTCGCGGACACGGCGATCCTCGCCTACGCCTCGAAGCACTCCTCGGGCCTGTACGGCCCCTTCCGTGATGCGGCCGGCTCCATGCCGGCGTTCGGCGACCGGCGCTCCCACCAGATGGACCCCGCGAACGGCCGCGAGGCGATGCGGGAGATGGCCGCGGACCTGGCCGAGGGCGCCGACATGCTGATGGTCAAGCCCGCGATCACGTCACTGGACCTGCTTGCCCTCGCCCGCGCGCGCTTCGACGTCCCGCTGGCCGCCTACCAGGTCTCGGGTGAGCTGGCGATGCTGGAGGCGGCTGCCGAGCGGGGCTGGATCGACCGGCGCCGGGTGGGCCTCGAGCTGCTCACCGCCCTCGCGCGTGGGGGAGCGGACCTGCTGATCACGTACCTCGCGGCCGACGCCGCCCGCTGGCTGGAGACGCCCGATGCCTGACGCCTACGTCCATGCCCTCGCGCTGGGCCTCGACCCGGCCTGGCGGCGCCTCCCGGCGGAGGTCCGGCGCGCCACGGCCGCCGACTTCGCCGCCGCCGTCGCGACCGACGAGCCCGTCCGCACCGAGACCTACTCGATGATCGGCCTCAAGGCCGGCATCGACCTGCTCGTCTGGCGGCTCGCCCCCTCGCTCGACGAGATCGAGACGAGCGCCGCCCGGGCGCTTCGGACCGGCCTGGGTCGCTGGCTGAGCGTCAGGGAGAGCTTCGTCGGGCTCATCCGCGGCTCGCAGTACGTCGTCAAGCCGACGAGCCAGGAGCAGTCGCTCTTCGAGGGCGACCGGTCGCGCTACCTGGTCGTGTACCCGTTCACGAAGTCAACGGAGTGGTACCTGACCTCGAAGGAGGTGCGCCAGGGTTCGATGAACGAGCACATGAAGGTCGGGCGCGAGTACCCCCAGGTCAGGCAGCTGCTGGCCAACTCGTTCGGCCTCGACGACCAGGACTTCCTCGTCGCCTACGAGACCGACGACCTGCCCGCGTTCTCGGCCCTGGTCCGTGACCTGCGGGGCACCGACGGGCGGCGGTCCACGGTCCGCGACACGCCGATCCTGACGGCGATCCACCGCCCGATCGGCGAGATCCTGGCCATGCTGGGCGCGGCCGAGGGCGAGCTGCCCGCCGGGGTCGAGTCCGCGGGTGCCCGCGACGAAGCCGCGCCGGCCCTGGCCGGCGTCGCCGGGGTGGCCGGCGATGAGCCCGCAGGAACCGATCTCGGCCGGCATCCGGGCCCGCGCCGCCGGCCTGTTCCCGGGCGGCGTCAACAGCCCCGTCCGGGCCTACCGCGCCGTGGGCGGCGAGCCGCCGATCCTCGTTCGCGCCGCCGGGGCCACCGTGTGGGATGCCGACGGCGTCGCCTACCTCGACTACCTGGGGGCGTTCGGGCCGCTCGTGCTCGGACACGGCCACCCCGCGGTGGTCCGTGCGATCCAGGACGAGGCCGCGAAGGGCGGCCCGTTCGGGGCAACCGGTCCGCTGGAGGTGCAGCTCGCCGAGCGCATCTGCGCGGCCCTGCCGTCCGTCGAGCGGCTGCGCTTCGTGAGCACCGGTACGGAAGCCGTCATGAGCGCGCTCCGGGTGGCTCGGGCGGCAACCGGGCGAGATCTCGTGGTGAAGTTCGAGGGCGGCTACCACGGCCACGCGGACGGGTTGCTGGCCAAGGCCGGTTCCGGGCTGGCGACGCTGGCGATGCCCGCCAGCGGCGGTGTGCCCCGGTCCGTGGCAGGAACCACGCGGCTGGCCCGCTACAACGACCTCGCCAGCGTGCGGGCCGTCTTCGACGCCGCGCCCGAGCAGGTCGCGGCGGTCATCATCGAGCCGGTCGCCGCGAACATGGGCGTCGTCCCGCCCCAGCCGGGCTTCCTCGAGGGACTCCGGGAGATCACCCGGGAGCGCGGGGCGCTGCTCGTCTTCGACGAGGTCATCAGCGGGTTCCGGGTGGCGCGCGGCGGGGCGCAGGGCCGCTTCGGGGTGGCCCCGGACCTGACCACCCTCGGGAAGATCATCGGCGGCGGGATGCCCGTCGGGGCCTACGGCGGGCGGGCCGATCTGCTCGGACTGGTCGCGCCAGCCGGGCCCGTCTACCAGGCCGGGACGCTGTCCGGGCACCCGGTCGCGATGGCGGCCGGGATCGCGACGCTCGACGCCCTGGCGGACGGGACGTACGAGCGGCTCGAGGCGCTGGGTGCCGCGCTCGAGGCTGGCCTCTCCGGCGCCGTGCGCCGGGCCGGCCGCGGCGCGAGCGTGGCCCGGGTCGGCTCGCTGCTCACGCTGTTCTTCCGGCCGACGGCGCCGCGCGACTTCGACGAGGTCTCCGAGTGCGACGGGGAGGCCTTCACGCGCTTCTTCCATGCGATGCAGGCGGAGGGGATCCTGCTCCCGCCGTCCCAGCAGGAGGCCTGGTTCCTGTCGGCTGCCCACACGGAGGCGGACGTGGCCCGCACGGTCGAGGCGGCAAGCCGGGCCCTCGCCGCGTGAACGATCGCTTCCTGCGCGCCTGCCGGCGGGAGCCGGTCGACGTGACGCCCGTCTGGTTCATGCGCCAGGCCGGTCGCACGCTCCCGGAGTACCGCGCGGTCCGCGAGCGCTCCTCGCTGCTCGAGATCACCCGCGACGCCGGGCTGTGCGCGGAGGTCACGCTCCAGCCCGTGCGCCGGCTCGGCGTGGACGCCGCGATCATCTTCGCGGACATCACGTCGCCGCTCCCCGGCATGGGCGTTGCCATGGACATCGTCGACGGCGTCGGCCCGGTGATCGCGGAGCCCGTTCGGTCGCTCGCCGCGGTTCAGCGGCTCCGGCCGTTCGAGCCGCGCGAGGCCATGGGGCCCCTGCTCGACGCGATCGCCATCGTGGCCCGCGAGGCCGGCGTCCCGGTCATCGGGTTTGCGGGAGCGCCGTTCACGGTCGCGTCGTACCTGGTCGAGGGCCGCTCGGCGCGCGACCCCCTCCGGCTCAAGACGCTGATGCGGACCGAGCCGGCGACATTCGCAGCCCTGCTGGAGCGGATCGTCGACATGACGGTCCCGTACCTCGCGGCCCAGGTCCAGGCGGGCGCCCGGGTCGTCCAGCTCTTCGACTCATGGGTGGGCTCGCTCGCGCCGGCCGAGTACGACGAGCACGTCGCCCCGCACGTCCGCCGCCTGTTCGCCGGTCTGGGCGGTCTCGGCGTCCCCGCGATCCACTTCGGCGGCGGCGCGCCAGGACTGCTGGAGCGGCTGGCGGGGGCCGGCGGCGACGTCATCGGCCTGGACTGGCGGGTGGAGCTCGGGGAGGCGTGGGCCCGCGTGCCCGGGCGGGCGGTCCAGGGGAACCTCGATCCCTCGGCGCTGCTTGGCCCGTTCGAGGTCGTGGCGGCGCAGGCGCGCACGATCCTCGACGCGGCGACCGGGCGTCCGGGCCACGTGTTCAACCTGGGCCACGGCGTGCTGCCCGAGACGGATCCGGACGACCTGCGGCGGCTGGTGGCCCTCGTGCACGAGCACGGCCGCGTCGCTGCCGGAACCGGGCCGGAGCACGCCCGATGACGGCGCCGGCTGTCCCCAGCTGCGGAGGCCCCGCCGGCCCGGTCCACGGGCCCGGCCGGTGTATCCATCCGGGGAGGTGCATGGCCGCGGACTATGCCGTCCGGACGGGGCCGTTTGCGGGACCCCGGATGCCGGTCGGCCCGTCCGGCGGCCGCCCTGCGCTTCGTAACATTCGGCGAGCGACGATCCGATTTGGGAGCTTTGGGAGGTTTCCTCGCACCATGGGAGCACGGGCCGGCGTCGACCCCGGCTGGCTGACGCTCACCGCGGCCTGCCGGCTGCTGGGCGTCTCACCGTCGACCGTCCGGCGCTGGGCCGACACCGGCCTGGTCCGCACCTTCGTCACGCCGGGCGGGCATCGTCGGTTCTCGCGGGCCGGCCTCGAGACGCTCCTGCCGGAGCGGCCAACCGCCCGCCCGTCGCTCACCGAGCTCGGCGAGACGGCCGGCCGGATGGCCCGGGGCTACCGCCGAGCGGCCGAGGCGTCGCCGACCCATGTCCCGTGGGTGGAGGCGCTGGACGACGAATCCCGGGCGCGGTTCCGGCAGTACGGGCGCGGGATCGTGACGGCGCTGGTGGCCGCGCTCGACACCGACGACCCGCGCCGCCGCACGGACCTCCTGCTCGACGCGGAGGCCGCCTGCACCGAGTACGGGCGCGTCGCCGGTCACGAGGGACTGGGCGGCGCGACCACCGCCGACCTGTTCCTGCGCTTCCGCCGGCCATTCCTCGTGGAGCTGGGCGCCGTCGCCCGGCGGCGCGAGCTCGATGCCTCCGCCACCTCGTCCCTGATCTCCGACGCAGACACGGCCCTCGACGGCCTCCTGCTCGCCACCCTTCGGGGCTGGGAGGCCGCTGCCCTGGGCCTGAGCCGCCACCCTGGCCGGACCGGCCCGGCCAACCCGGGGGACCAGTCGTGATGCGGGCCCCCGCGGACCTGGGCCTGATCGCCCTCGTCGCCCATGCCCGGGACGTTGCCAGCGAAGAGCGCGAAGCCTTCGCGGAGGCGGCGGCCGCCGTGTCGAGCGATCCCCGCGCGATCCTCGTGCGGACCTGCCACCGCGCCGAGCTGTACGTTGCGGATGAGCCGGTCCCCGGGTTCGCCCCGCTCGTCCTGCCCGAGCTTCCCCCGGGAGGCTACCGGCTGGAGGGCATCGCGGCGGCCCGCCACGTGTTCGCCGTGGCCGCGGGGTTCGACTCCGTCGTGGTCGGCGAGGACCAGATCCTCCACCAGCTCCGCGAGTGCCTCTCCGACCGCCGCCTCCCGGAAGCGGAGCGCTGCCCGGTCGACGTCGGTTCCTCGAGCGCCGCCGCGGTCGGCCTGCACCCGGTCCTCGAGCGCCTGTTCCAGGTCGCCCTCCACCTCGGCCGCGAGACCCGCTCGTGGCGCGAGGGTCCGCCACGCTCGCTCGCGGACGTGGCCCTGGATCGGATCGTGCCCGAGACGGGACCGCTCCTCGAGCGCCGGGTGCTGGTCGTCGGCGCAGGACGGATGGCCCGCCTGGTCGCCCTCGCGGCGGCCCGCCACGGTGCCCGCGTCCTCGTCGCCAACCGGAGCCACGATCGCGCCGCCGCCCTGGCCCACGACGCCGCCGGGGAGCCGGCTGCATTCGGCCCGGACGCGCCGCTGCCGGACGTCGACGCAGCCATCCTCGCGATCGCAGCCCGCTGGCCGCTCTCGCCGGGCGCCCGCGCCGCCCTGGTCGCGGGCCGGTTGCCGGTCGTGGACCTGTCGTCGCCCCCGGCGGTCGACCAGGACCTGCGGGACGCCCTGGGCTCCCGCTACACGTCCGTGGACGACCTCGCCCGCAGCCCCCAGGCCGAGCTCCGCTCGCGCCTCCGCCGCCGCTTCGAGCGAGTCCTCGACGAGGCCGAGTCGAGCTTCAGCCAGTGGTTCCACGCCCGGACGGCCGTCCCGGCCATCCAGGCCCTGAGCGATCGTGCCGAGACCCACCGGCAGGAGGAGCTCGAGCGCCTCTTCCGGCGAGCGGACCTGCCGGCCCACCAGCGAGAGCTCGTCGAGCAGATGAGCCAGCGGCTCGTCGCCGGCCTCCTGCACAGCCCCCTGGTGATGCTCCGGGAGGACGCTGACGGCGACCTCGAGCGGGCCGTCCGCGCCCTGTTCGCCCTCTGAGCGCGCAGCGTCCCATGACCCGTCCCCTGCGCATCGGCACCCGCGGCAGCGCGCTGGCCCTGGTCCAGGCGCGCTGGGTTGCCGCCCGCCTCGCCGAGCACGACGTCCCGACCGAGCTCGTGATCATCCGGACCGAGGGCGACGACCGGCCGGCGGACACCGCCTGGGGCGAGGGAGCATTCGTCGGCCGGATCGTGGGCGCCCTGCTCGACGGATCCGTCGACGTCGCGGTCCACAGCGCCAAGGACCTGCCGACCGACGAGCACCCCGACCTCGTGATCGCCGCGTGCCCGCCGCGCGAGGACCCACGCGACGCCCTCGTCTGCCGGGTGCGCGGGACGACCCTGGCGTCGCTGCCGGTCGGAGCCCGGGTCGGGACCGACAGCCCCCGCCGGACCGCGTTCCTGGGGGCCCTGCGGCCCGACCTCCGGATGCATCCGCTGCACGGCAACGTGGACACGAGGCTGGCCAAGCTGGACCGGGGCGACAGCGACGCCCTGGTCCTTGCCGTGGCCGGGCTGACGCGGCTCGGACGCGCGGACCGGATCGACGACATCCTGCCGGCCGGAGTCGTCCCCTCGGCGCCCGGGCAGGGATCCCTGGCGATCCAGGTCCGGGCCGCGGATTCGGAGGCCGTGGCCGCCGTCGGCCGGCTCGACGACCCGGCGACCAGGACGGCCGTCGAGGCCGAGCGAACCCTGCTCAACGCGACGGGCGGCGGCTGCCGAGCGCCGATCGGCGCGCTGGGGCGGGTGGTCGACGGGCGTCTCGAGCTGACCGCCGGGGCGGAGCGCAGCTGGATCCCGGGCCCCGCCGCGTCGATCGCGGTCTCACCGCTGGCCTGGGTCCGCGGCTCTGCGCCGGCCGAGGGAGGCCGGGCCCTCGCCGCCCGGCTGGCCGATCGAATCGTGGCCCACCGCCTTCGTCCGCGCGTCCTGGCCCTGCGGCCGGAGGACCAGGGGGGACCGCTGGTCGCCGCGCTCGAGGGGGCCGGGATCGGCGCGGTCAACGTTCCCGCGATCGAGATCGTCCCGGTCGAGCCCGGAGGGCTCCTCGACGACGCGGTCGCGCTGACCCGGCCGGGCGGCTGGGTCGTCCTCGCGAGCGCGAACGGGGCGCGATCCGCGCTGGCCGCGTTCGCCCGGACCGGCGCAGCCACGGGCTCGCTGCGCTGGGCCGTGCTGGGCGCCGCGACTGCGGGCGCGCTGGCGGCAGGCGGGATCGTCCCCGCGTTCAGGCCGTCGGCACCGACCGCGGCCGTGCTCGCCCGCGAGCTCCCGCTCATCGACGGCGACCGGGTCCTGGTTCCCCGGGCGGACATCGCCGATTCGATCCTGCCCGAGGTCCTGCGTGCCCGCGGCGCGCTGGTCACGGACGTCGTAGCCTACCGGACCGTCGAGGCGCCCGCGTCATCGCGCGAGGGGCTGGCGGCGGCCATCGACGATGGGCCGATCGACGCCATCGTGCTCACGAGCGGGTCGACCGCGCGCGGCCTCCTTGCCCTGGCCGCCGGTGAGGCTCGCGAGCGTCTGCTCGCCACGGCGGTGGTCGCCATCGGCGAACCGACCGCGCGCATCGCGGCCGACCTCGGATTCTCCACGGTCCTCTGCGCGCCATCGCCCGAGGCCTCCGCCCTGGCCGCGTTCGTGGCGTCCGCCCTCGGGGTTCTCGCCCGTCCCGTCGCCCCGACCCATCCCGAACCCGCCAGCGGCGGAGGAGCCCGATGACCCACGAGGCAGTCCTGCTCATGGCCTACGGCAGCCCCGACACGCTCGACCAGGTCGAGGCGTACTACACCGACATCCGGCGGGGCAGCCCGCCCCCGCCCCACCTCCTCGAGGAGCTGCTGGAGCGCTACCGGGCGATCGGCGGCGGCTCGCCCCTGTCGCGGATCGTCGAGGAGCAGCGGGCCGCCGTCGAAGCCGAGCTGGCAGCGCGTGGCACGCCGATGCCCGTCTACGCCGGGATGCGCCACATCGCGCCGAAGATCGGCGACGTCGTGACCCGCATGGCCGCTGACGGCGTCGAGCGGTTCGTCGCGATCGCGCTCGCGCCGCAGAAGTCGTCCAACGCCGCGGGCTACCGGCGGGCCGTCGAGACGGCCCTGGCCGCTGTCGGCGAAGGCGCTCCCTCCTTCGAATACGTCGACTCCTGGCATGCCCAGCCGCGCTTCATCGAGGCCCTGGCCCAGACCGTCCGCGAGGCCCTGGACCGGTTTCCCGATCCGTCCCGCGTCCGGGTGATGTTCACCGCCCACAGCCTGCCGGCCCGGGTCCTGGCGGAGGGCGACCCGTATCCCGACGAGCTGGCCGCGACCGCGCGGCTGGTGGCCGTGCGGCTCGGCCTGGAGCGCTACGAGTTCGCGTTCCAGAGCGCCGGCCGGACGGGCGAGCCGTGGCTGGGCCCGGACATCCTCGAGGAGATCCGGCGGCTCGGCTCGGAGGGCGTGACCGATCTCCTGGTCCGGCCGGTGGGCTTCGTCGCCGACCACCTCGAGGTGCTCTACGACATCGACGTCGAGGCCCAGGACGTCGCCCGCGAGGCGGGCATCCACCTCGAGCGCGCCCGCTCCATGAACACCGACCCGACGTTCGTCGCGGGCCTGGCCGACATCGCGGCCGCGGCCCTTCATCCCACCACGGTCGCCGGCGCGGCCGGAGGAGACCCGCCATGACCACCTCCATCGGTCCGCTCCCGGGCGCGCGTCCCGCCCACCCCGGCCATCCGGGCGGAGGCGCCGGGCACCCCTCCGGCATCACCGGGGTCGGTGCCGTCCGCGCCGAGGGCTACGTCTACAGCCGGGCCCCGATGCTCGTCTACTGGGAGACGACGCTCGCCTGCGGCCTGGCCTGCCGACATTGCCGGGCGTCGGCGATCGCGGAGCGCAACCCGCTCGAGCTCACGACGGAGGAGGGCTTCCGGCTGCTCGACGACGTGACCGCGCTTCGGGCGTCCGTACCCGCACGTCGTGTTCACCGGCGGCGACCCGCTCAACCGTCCGGATCTCCACGACCTCGTGCGCGCCGCGACCGAGCGCGGGATCGGCGCGTCGCTCGCCCCGGCCGCGACGGACCTCCTCGGGCCCGAGGTCCTCGTCTCGCTGCGCGAGGCGGGCATCCAGAACATCTCGCTCAGCCTCGACGGCTCCAACGCGGAGCGCCACGACGGGTTCCGGGGCGTGCCGGGCACGTTCGACAGGACGCTCCAGGCGGCCCGCTGGGCCAGGGCGGCCGGGCCTGCCGATCCAGGTCAACACCCTGGTCACGGACGAGACGCTGGCCGACCTGCCCGCCGTCTACGACCTGCTGCTGGGCATGGACATCATGCGCTGGAGCCTGTTCATGCTGATCTCGGTGGGGCGGGGGAGCGCCCTGCGCGAGGTGTCCCCGGGCGAGTCCGAGCGACTCAACCTGTGGGCCTTCGAGCGCTCGAAGGTGGCCCCGTTCCAGGTCAAGACGACCGAGGCGACCCACTACCGCCGGATCGCCGTCCGGGCGATGGAGGCCGCCGGCATGGATGCCGACGCGATCGCCGGGACCTCGGTCGGGCGCGGCTTCGGGATCCGCGACGGCAACGGGATCGTCTTCGTCAGCCACGACGGCACGGTCAATCCGTCCGGCTTCCTGCCCATTCCGCTGGGCAACGTCCGCGAGGCGAGCATCGTGGACCTCTACCGCGACCACCCGCTGATGCGCGACCTGCGCGATCCGGAAGGATTCAAGGGTCGCTGCGGGCGCTGCGAGTACGCCCGGATCTGCGGCGGTTCCCGGGCCCGGGCCTACGCCTGGACCGGCGATCCGCTCGAGGCCGATCCGCTCTGCCCCTACGTTCCCGCTGCCGCAGGCGACCGTCCCGAGCTCGCGATCCCGGGCGCCCCGGCCTGAGCGTCCGATGAGCGTCCTCGTCGTCGGCGGCGGGATCACCGGGCTCGCTGCCGCCCGGGCCCTTTCCCGGGCCGGCCTCCCCGTGACGCTCGCCGAGGCCGGCGACCGGCTGGGCGGCAAGATCGCCACCGAGCGCTTCGAGGGCTTCGTGATCGAGGGCGGCCCGGACTCGTTCCTGGCCACCCGACCGGCGGCGGTCTCGCTCGCGCGGGAGCTCGGCCTCGGCGACGAGCTGGTCGGCACGCGGGACCCGCGCGCCGTGTACATCCGCCACCGTGGGGGGCTCGTGCCGATGCCCGAGGGCCTGGGACTCGTCCTGCCGACGACGCGCGCTTCCGTTCGCCAGGACCCGCCTGTTCTCGTGGCCGGAGAAGCTCCGGATGGCCGTCGACCTGGTCGCGCCGCGCCGCCTGGGCGCCCCCGACGTCGCGGTCGGCACCTTCCTCCGGAAGCGGCTGGGCGATCCGCTGGTGGACCGCCTGGCGGGGCCGCTCGTGGGCGGGATCTACGGCACTCCGATCGACGAGCTGAGCCTGGACGCCGTCGTGCCCGCAGCTGCGCGCCGCGGAGGACGCGCACCGCAGCCTGCTCCTCGCCGGCCTCGCCGACGGTCGGGCGATGCGCCGCGCGGCGGCCGCGCGGCCGGCCGGAACGAAGCCCCTCGGCGCATTCGTTTCGCTGCGGGGCGGCATGGACCGGCTCACGAAGGCCCTCGCCGATTCCCTGCGGGCATCCGGGGCCAGCGTCCGGACCGGGCTCGCAGTCCGGGCGCTGGAGCGGTCCGGGACTGGCGCGGCCGTCCGCTTCGCCGACGGGTCCGCCGGCAGGTTCGACGCCGTCGTCCTCGCGGCGCCGGCGCCGGTGGCCGCGGCGCTCCTCGAGGCGGAGCTGCCGGCGGCGTCGCGCGCGCTCGGCGGGATCGCGCACGGGACCAGCATCCTGGTCACCCTGGCGTACCGCCGCGACCAGGTCGGCCATGCGCTGGTCGGCCACGGCTACCTCGTGCCGCCCACGGAGGGCGGCGCGATCGCCGCCTGCACGTGGACGTCGGAGAAGTGGCCCGAGCGCGCACCCGCGGGCACGGCGCTGTTCCGCATGTTCGTCCGCGACGAGGACACGTGGACGTCCCTGCCCGAGTCCGAGCTCGTCGCCCGGGCGCGGGCCGACGTCGAGCGCACACTGGGCATCGTCGGGGAGCCGCTCTTCGTCCGGGTGGCCCGCCACCCGGCGACCATGCCGCGCTACACGGTGGGCCACCCGGGCCGGGTCGCCGCGGTCGAGGTCGAGACCGACCGGTGGCCGGCCGTCGTGCTCGCCGGCGCCTCGTACCGCGGGGTCGGGCTTCCGGATTGCGTGAAGCAGGGACACTCGGCTGCGGCGAGCGTCATCGAGCTGGTCGGGAGAATCGACCCGCGCGAGACCGCGATCGAACCCGGCGATCCGGATCGGGAGCCGGCCGTCGTCGCCTGACCATCTGGCGCGCGCTCGCGCCTTCGCGGACGGCGCCGCGCGCCGGTCCGCGCGGTCCGCGCCCCGTCCCCGGGTGATCCGGCCGGCCGTACGGCGCCCCGTTCGGGCCGAGCGCGTATTGTGTTCCGGCGCCGAAACGTGCACGCTCGCTTCCCGTCCGACCGGCGTGCCGACCACGGCGGTTCTCGAGCCCACGTCCGGCCAACTGCAGGAAGGCGTCCCATGCGACTCACTCAGCACCGCCGGGCGGACATGGCCGCTCGGACCGGGTCATGAGCCCCGGCGCGCGCGGCCAGCGCGCCCCCCGACCGGAGGACGGGCCCGCGGTTCCGAACCGGCCCGAGGAGAAGCCCGACCTGCCCGGCGGGACCCTGCGCCTGCTCGTCGTCGATGACCACGAGGTCGTGCGGGCCGGGCTCGTTGCGCTCCTGGAGCGACGCGAGCAGTTCCAGGTCGTCGCCCAGGCCGGCACCGGTGCCGAAGCCCTCGAGCTGACCCGCAGGTTCGAGCCCGACATCGTGCTGCTGGACCTGCGTCTTCCGGACGGTTCGGGGATCGAGGCCTGCCGCGAGATCCGGGCGGAGTTCCCGGCGATCCCCGTGGTCTTCCTGACCAGCTCGCCGGACGAGGAGGATGTCCTGGCGGCGATCCTCGCCGGGGCCCGGGGCTACGTGCTGAAGCAGACCCGGACCGCCGAGCTCGTCCGCGTTCTGGCAGCGGTCGGTCGCGGGGAATCGCAGCTCGACCCGGCCGTCACCGGGAAGGTCCTCGACCGGATCCGCGGGATCGCCGATGGGACGTACGTCGACGAGATGGCCGTGCTCACGACCCAGGAGCGCACGATCCTGGGCTGGATGGCCGAGGGCCAGACCAACCGGGAGATCGCCGCCCAGGTCTTCCTGTCGGAGAAGACGGTCAAGAACTACGTCAGCTCGATCCTGCGCAAGCTCCACCTGGAGCGGCGGACGCAGGCCGCCGCGTTCGTCGCCCGGCACGAGCGATCGTCCCGCTGAGCCCCCTCCGCGGCCTCGACCGTCAGGACGCGTACGAGGCTAGCCCCTGGTGCTCGCCTCGCCGTCGCGCCGCGCGGCCCGCGGGGACCCCGCAAGGCCGGCCGCATCGGCCGCGCTGCGGACGAAGGCGGTGAACCGCTCTTCCGCCACGTCACCCGGTCCGCGGAGGGTGAACCAGCGGGCCTGCTTCGTGATGCCCCTGCCCAGGAGGACGCCCGACTCGTCGTCGAGAAGGACCCCTCTCGGGAAGCCGAGGTGTACGTGCGTCGCTTCGGGGAGGATCCAGGCGAAGTAGGCGCTGCGTCGACCGACGGGCACGTCGTAGCCGATCAACCGCCAGCCGACGCGGACCCGCTCGATCAATTCGGGAACGGCGCTCCGGACGATGACCCGCAGCCGCTCGGCGAGGTCGCCCATCGGCGGCGGGAAGCCGGCGAGGAGGGCCTCGGGAGGGATCGGGTCGCTCACGATCCAATCATCGCGGCGGGGGCCCGAACCTGGCAACCGCCCGGGCGCTGGTGCGGGAGCGTTCCGGCATTGCCGGCGAGAACCTGGCGGTGTCGCCGCGGAGTGGGCCGTTCGGAGGAGTCGTCTAGGGGGCCGGCACGAAGCGCACGGCGCCGGCGAGCGCTTGCGGACAGAGGGAGTCGCCCCGTTGGTGGCTGTGCGCCGCGTACCCACCGGCGACCAGGACGGAGCCGTCGGCCAGGACCGCTGCGGCACCACCGATCCGAGGGCCCGGCATCGACGGCGCGGGGGACCAGGCTCCAGTGGCCGGGTCGTAGATCTCCGCGGTCGCGGTCGGGCCATAGGCGTCCTCTCCGCCTGCGACGAGGACCTTCCCGCTGGCCAGCGTCACGGCGACCGGATGGGCGCGCGCCGTCCCGAGATTGCCTGTCTGCGTCCACTGGTTCGTGCCGGGGTCGTAGCGCAGCGTCAGCGCCGACGGCAGGCCGTCCTCGGAGTGGTACCCGCCGACCAGGAGGGCGCCTCCGCCCCCGAGCGCCACCAGGACCGCCGATCCACCGTTGAAGGGGCTGAACTTGAGCCAGTCGGCCGGGAACTCGCCGGTCACCTGGAAGCGCCCCTTCGCGGGGTCGTAGACTTCCGCGACAGTCTGCGCCCGCTCCTCCTGGTCGGTCCAGAGCTCGTAGCCACGCACTCCGCTCATGGGCGAGACGCTGGCCACGAGGATGCGCCCATCCGCCAGCCTGACGGCCGACGCGTCGTAGCGCGGGACCGCGAGCGATCCGGTGGAGGACCAGGTGCCCGTGGCCGGATCGAACAGCTCGGCCGTGGCCAGCACGTTTGCCGGTGCGTTCGGCGGCGCGACGTCCGCCGGCGGCCCAGGGGCAGTTCCGCCCGGGACCAGCGTCCCGGCGCTGAACCGGGCGAGCGTCGCGCGCGGCTCGGTCAGGCTGCCGACGAGCCAGGGGTACTTGGACGCATCGATGTAGTCCGTGAAGTAGCCGCCCGCCACGAGCACGCGGCCGTCGGGCAGGACGGCGGACGCCGCGCCGGTGCGGGCCGCGCGCATCAGGCCCGTCTTGGTCCACGTTGCGGTGCGCGGATCGAACGTCCAGGCGCTCGAGTACGACTGGGATCCGAGCTGGTCGGCGTGCTTGTCCCAGCGCCCGGCGTTCGCGCCGCCGGCAACGAGGGCGCGACCGTCGGCCAGCGCAAGCGCGACGCCGTTGGCCCGGGGCGTGTTGAGCGGGGCGGTCGCCGACCACGTGCCGGTCGCGGGATCCCAGAGCTCGGCGGTGGTCCCGTCGTCCGGGGCGCCTGCGAAGTCCTCGACGCAGATGCCATCGTTGCCCACCGCCAGGACGCGGCCGTCGCCGAGGGCGACGAGGTGGGGGGACAGGCGTGGCGTGCCCAGCGTGCCGGCCGCGGCCCAGGTCCCGCCCTGCGCTGCGGCCGGGGCGGTCGGCGCGGCCGAGGCGGAGGGCAGCCCCGTGCCGGAGGCGGGCGATGCGGCGGGCGCTGGCGCGGCCGGGGAGGACGCCGCGGCCGTGGGCAATGGAGCCGCCGACTGCGTCGTGCCGCAGGCCGCCAGGATCACGGCGAGCGCGACCGCGAGGGGCGCGAGCCCGCTGGGGGTGGGGCGGCATCGCCGCGGGATCGGCCGGCCTGACGTGCCCATGGGGGTGCCCCCTGCGCTTCCGGCGGCGCGCCGAGCCGGCGCGACCGCCACGAAGGACATCTTGACCCGGCCGGCCCGAATGGCAAGGGCCGTCAGACGAACAGTTGGGGCCAGAGCTCGGCGATCGCGAACCCGACGGCGAGCGACGCGACGTTGGCCGCGGCGGAGGTCGCGATCGCCCGGGTCGGCGTGACGCCCCGCAGGGCGGTGAGGTAGAAGACCGCCTCCACGACCACTGCCCACGTCTCGGAGGCCACGAGGAACTGCGGGGTCGAGACGAACAGCAGCTGCGGGAAGATGAACCAGACGGCGGGGTGCGTTGCCAGGTTCGCGAATACGACGAGGATGGGCAGGCGCCAGCCGCGCGCGTCGAGGCCCCGCAGGAGGCGGCTCGCGATCGGGACCTCGACCGCGACGGTGATCAGGAACGCGGTCAGCCAGACGTGGACGGGCAGGTACACCTGCGGGCCTGGGCGACGCCTATCCGGCCCGGCGCGAACGAGCGGTCAGCACGTCGCGATCATGACGCGCTCCATGCTCCCGCGAGCGTGGAGCCTGCGCCACGTGCGTCGAGATCGCCCCGACCCTGCCCGACCGGAGCCGGACCGGACGACGGCGCTACCCGCCGAACGAGAAGGGCTGGACCTGGTCGGCCGGCGGGGGCGTGACCGTGATGGGCTGGTCGAAGTTCGAGAGCGCGACCGTCACGGTGAGGGTTCCCGCCGACCCGGCGGAGACCGAGAACGTGAGCTTGTTCAGGCGCCCGGACGAGGCGGCTGTCCACACGGTGATCGTCGCGTCGCCGATGCTGCCCAGCGAGCCGAGGCCGGGGACGCCCCCGCCCAGCGGGTTCGCCGATGCCGCCGCGCCGGCCGCCTCCTGGAGGGCGGCGCCCGGGACCACGATCTGGACCTTGTTGCACGTGCCGTCGGCGCAGGTGTCCGTGCCCTGGTTGGTCACGGTGACCCCGTTCATGGCGAGGAGCTGGTCGAGGCCGGTGCTGGCGGCCGCGGACGGCAGCGGTGAACCGAGCGCGCTGCCCCCCAGCGAGCCGAGCATCGCGGCCGGGATCTGCGACCACTTCTGGGTGTTGAGGAGCAGCGGGGCCTTGACGTAGATGTCGCCCGAGACGATCAGGTCGGCCGTCAGCCCACCCAGGGCGGCCGGCGTCACCAGCGATGCGGTCCCCTTCTGGTTGGCGATGTCGATGTCGGCGGTCAGCTTGGTCCCGTCGAGGGTGACCGAGCTCGGGCTCGCCGACGCGTCCGGGTTCTGGAACGTGCCGGTCAGCGTGACCTCGACATGGACCGATTTCAGGGCGGAGAGCGCGGTCGCCCCGGTCTTCAGGATCGTCTTCGGATCCGGCGGGGGCGTCGGCGTCGCGGACGATCCGCAGGCCCCCAGGACGACGGCCAGGCTCATCGCGACCGCCGCGACTCGGCCGACGCGCATGAAGGGCACGAAGAAAGGAGTGCTCATGGTGTGGCTCCCCCGGGACGCGAAGATTGATGCTGCGACAGCGTGGACCCGGCGCCCGGCTCCGTCAACGCTCAATTCACCGGGCTCTCGCCGGGCTGGGCAGGTTCCTCGGCCGGTTGCCCCTGCGGCTTCGGCGCGGCAGGAGGGCGAGCCGGTGGCCCGGGCTCCAGCAGGCGTCGCATCGCCGTTCCCTGGAGCGCCCGGGAGACGCCGGACGGGTCGATCAGGGCCTGGAAGCAGACGCCGAGCCCCAGCGCCTCGACCACGATGGCCAGGTCGCGAGCCGGCATTGGTGGCTCGACGCCGGCCTCCGCGTACTTCTCGGCGAGCATTGCCCCCGAGATCGTGCGCGCCCGCTCGTACTGCTCGGCCAGGGCCTCGCGCGTCCGTTCGTCGCGCATCGCGGCCCTGAAGAACTCCACGACCAGCAGGTACCAATCCCGCATGGCTTCGTTCGTTTCGGACGGCAGCTCGTCGAGCGCGCGCAGGCCGTCCTCGAGCGACAGGCCCGCGAGCGCCTGTGCGGCCTGGACGGCCTGCTCCTCGATCCGCCGCCCGATCAGCGCGGCCATGAGCTCCGTCTTGCTGGCGAAGTTGGAGTAGACGGCTCCCTTCGTGAAGCCGGCCTCCTCGGCGACGTCCTCGACCGAAGCCCGGTCGAACCCGCGCTCTCCAAAGATGCGGGCGGCCGCATCGAGCAGGCCCTCGCGCGTCTGCTGCCGTCGCTCCGCCCGCCCGAGTCGTCGACCGTCCATGACGTGAGCATACCAGACAGTATCAAGATGCCATGGCGCACTGGCATACCGTCTGGTATTGACATGCCATATGGGCATTGTGATACTACTCGGTATGCTGACCAACGACCGAACGGAGCAAGGCGGACCAGGATGCTGCTCGAGATCGCAGGGGTGACCAAGACCTACCGGCGCGGCGGGGTTCGCGCGAACGATGGCGTGACGCTCTCGATCGAGACGGGCGAGGTCTACGGCCTGCTCGGCCACAACGGGGCCGGCAAGACCACGCTGGTGAACCAGATCGTCGGGCTCGCCCGGCCCGACGCGGGCACGATCGCGATCGCGGGTCGCGACGCCGTGGCCGACCCGGGCTACGCGCGGGCGTCCTGCTCGATCCAGCCCCAGGCGCAGGTCCCCATCAACGGGCTCACCCCGCGCCAGGCCGTCGATCTCGTCGGCCGCCTGCGCGGCGAGCGGTCGGCCGCGGTCCGGGCGCGCATCGCCGCCCTCGCGTCCGCCCTCGAGATCGGCGAATGGCTCGACACGGACGGCGCCCGGCTCTCCGGCGGGGTGAAGCGCCTCACCTCCTTCTGCATGGCCGCCGTGGCGCCGGGACGGGTCGTCATCCTCGATGAGCCGACCAACGATGTCGACCCGGTCCGCCGACGCCTGCTGTGGGCCCAGGTCCGCGCCCTGGCGGACGACGGGGCGGCGGTCCTGCTCGTCACCCACAACGTCGTCGAGGCCGAGCGCTCGGTGGACCGCCTGGCCATCCTCGACCATGGCCGCGTCCTCGCCGAGGGCACGGTGGCCGAGCTGAAGGCCGGGGTCGCGGACGACCTGCGCCTCGAGCTCGCGCTCGAGCCCGGCGCCGAGGTCCCGCGGGTTCCCGACTACGCCCACCACGTCGTGTCGAGCAGCCATCGGATCCTGGCCACGATCCCGGCCAGCGAGGCCGGCGCTGCGGCCGCGTGGGCCCAGCGCCAGCGTCTCGACGGTCGCGTCGAGGAGTTCAGCCTTGCGGCGGCGACCCTCGAGGACGTCTACGTGACCGTGGTCGGCCGGGTGGACCAGCCCGGCGCCGCCGACGCGGACGCCGACCCCGCCCAGAGCTCGCGCTTCGAGGAGGTCTCCGGTGTCGGCGCTGCGTAGCTACCGTCTCCTGCTCACCTGGCAGGCCCGCCGCCTGAAGGAGTTCCTGCCGCTCGCCGCGGTCGTCCAGGCGCTCTTCGCCCTGGGCATCGTGACGGGCTACCCGCTGCTCTTCCCGCAGATCGACCAGGCGACGATCCTGTTCCTGGCCACCGGGGCCCCGGCCATCACCCTGATCACGATGGGGGTCGTGGCGGTGCCCCAGCTCGTCGCCCAGGCGCGGACCGAGGGCAGCCTCGACTACATGCGTTCGCTGCCCGTGCCGAGGCTGGCCTACCTGTTCGCCGACCTGACCGTGTGGCTGGCCGTGGTGCTGCCGGGCGTGGCCTTCGCCGTCGTGGTCGGGGCCATCCGCTTCGGCCTCACGCTCCAGGTCAGCCCGCTGGTCGTGCCCGCGATGCTGCTCGTCGCGCTGACGGCAACCTCGATCGGCTATGCGATGGCCTCGCTCCTGCCCCAGATGCTGGCCAACCTCCTGACCCAGGTCCTCGTCGTGTTCGTCCTGATGTTCTCGCCGCTCAACTTCCCGGCGGAGCGGCTGCCCGACTGGCTGGCGGCCGTCCACCGGGTCCTGCCCTTCCAGGCGATGGGCGACGTGATCCGCGGATCCCTGGCCGGCAACGTCTTCCCGCTCCCGGCAGGCGCGTTCCTCCTGCTCGCCGCCTGGTGCGGCGCCGCGTTCGCGGTGACCTACCGGGTCCTGGTCCGCCGGGCGTGACGGGTCGCTAGCGCATCCGCAGGAGCCCGAAGGCGGCCCCCTGGGGGTCGCCGACGACCGCGAAGCGCCCGCCCGGGAAGTCCGAGGGGGCCAGCATCTCGTGGGCCCCGGCCCCCAGCGCCTGTGCGAAGGACGCGTCCACGTCGTCGACGAGGAAGTAGGCCAGCCAGTAGCTGGGCACTTCGGCCGGGACCATCGGGTTCATGGCCATGGCGCCGGCGATGCTCTCGTCGCCGACGTGGAACTCCGTGTAGGCCGATCCGTCGGGCATGTCGGTCGTGCGGCGGGTCCACCCGAACACTGCCTCGTAGAACGGGAGCGCCCGGTCGATGCCGCGCGAGCTGAGCTCGGCCCACCCGAAGGTGCCCGGCCCGCCGGACCGGAAGCCCGTCATGGCCTTCGGCTCCCAGGCGGAGATGAACGCGCCGGCAGGGTCCTGGAAGACGGCCATCCGGCCCTGGTCCCCGATGTCGAACGGCGGAGCGATCACCGCGCCACCGGCCGCCTGGACGCGCCCCGCCAGGTCCGCGGCGTCGGGCGTGCCGATGTAGATGGACCACGCGGTCGGCTGGTCCGGCGACATCGTGCCGCCGATGCCGGCAGCATCCCCGCCGCCGACCCTGGCCAGCGCGTACCCGCCGTACTGGGGATCGGGATTTACCTCGATCTGCCATCCGAAGAGCCGGGAGTAGAACTCCCGGGAGGCGGCAGGGTCCGAGCTCGACAGGTCGACCCAGACGGGCTTGTTCGCCCCTCCAGCGGTGGCTTCGGCCATGGTGCGCCCCCCTTCGATCGTCGAGTCCGCGCTCCGCGCCCCGGCCTGGCGACCGGTCCGCGCCGCGGGCGGCGATTCTGCCACGGACCGGGAATTGGGGCCGTGGGCTGGCCTATGATCAGGTCGTGCAATCCGCCGCCGACCGGCCGGGCGTGCGACGCGTCGACGTGCTCGACTCGGTCCTCATCCTCGTCCTGGTCGGCCTGATCGTCGCGACGGCCGCCCTGTTCGCGATCCCGAGCCTGGCGGTGAGCGTCGGCGCGGTCGGCCTCGACGTGTTCCTCGATACCGTCACGGCGCTCGTGACGATCGCCGTGACGGCGCTGATGTGGATCCGCTATCGGGAGCGGGGAGACGCCACGGCGCTCGTGCGGGCGGCCGCGTTCCTCGTTCTCGCCATCGCCAACTCGATCGCCGTGGTGCTGGGCGTGACCAGCGCCGACGCGGGCCCGGCCGGCGCGGGCCTGCTGCCCGGCCAGGAGCCGCTGTACGTGGCCTCGATGGCCCACCTCCTCGCTGCCTCGCTGCTGGTCGTCGGACTCTGGGCCGTCCTTCGAGGAGCCACGACCGGCCGGCCGTGGGCCACGCTTGCGGCGGCGGTGGTCGGCATCATGGCCGTGATCGTCCTCGTCCAGCTCTACGGTCCGAACCTGCCGCCCCTGAGCTCGGAGCCATTCCCCGCGGGCCCACGGAACGCGGCGAGCATCGATCGGCTCGACGCCGCTGGGATGGTTCATCGCCTGCTCCAGCGCCGCGCTCTTCCTGGTGGCGGCCGTCCAGTCGCGCCAGCTGTATCGGCGGGCCGGATCCATCGGCGACGCATACCTCTCGGTGGGACTCGTCCTCGCCGGGTTCGCCGAGCTGCACCTGGCGCTTGCTCCGGGGGCGACCCCCGGGCTGGTCAGCGGGGGCGACCTGCTCCGCGTCGGGTTCGACGTCGCCCTGCTGCTCGGGATCGAAGCGGAGGCGCGGGCCGCCCTGGCGGGCCTGCGAACGGCGAACGTGACGCTCGTGCGCCTCAAGGATGCGGAGGCGGACCGGTCAACGCTCCAGGAGCGCGTTCGGCTTGGACGCGAGCTCCACGACGGGCTGTCCCAGGACCTCTGGCTGGCCAAGCTCAAGGTCGGACGCCTGGCCGCGCTCCCGATGCTCGGATCCGAGGCCGTCGAGCTCGCCGAGGAGCTCGATGACGTGATCGACGCCGGCCTGGCCGACGCTCGCCAGGCGGTCATCGCCCTGCGCTGGACGGGAGATGCGGAGACGACCTTCCGCGAGCAGCTGGCCCGCTACGTCGACGACTTCGGGGATCGCTGCGGGCTGCGCGCCGAGTTCACCTGCGAGCAGGAGGTGCCCAGACTGATCCCCCGCGCCGAGGCCGAGCTGCTGCGGATCGCCCAGGAGGCCCTCAACAACGTCCGCCGGCACGCGGACGCGACCGTCGTCCGGGTGCAAGCCGTGGTCGAAGGCGGGTCGCTCCGGTTGGGCGTGGTCGACAACGGCTGCGGCTTCGACCCGGAGGTGGTCGGCGACAGCGCCTTCGGGCTCGCGAGCATGCAGGAGCGGGCGGGCCTGATCGGCGGCCGCCTGACCGTCGAGTCGCGGCCACTGGACGGCACCAGCGTCTGGATCGACGTGCCGCTGGCCGATGCCGTCGCGCCCGGGGCTCCGGTCGCGCCATGACCCAGCCACCGCCCGGCGTGCCCCGGTCGCCCGAGCCCATCCGGATCATGGTGGTCGACGACCACGCCCTCGTCCGGGCGGCGATCCGCCACGCGATCAGCGCGCCGGACATGGAGGTCGTCGCCGAGGCCGCAACCGCCGAGGAGGCGCTCCTCCTGGCCCCGGAGATCCGTCCGGACATCCTGCTGCTCGACATCGACCTGCCCGGCATGGACGGCGTCCAGCTGGTTCGCGAGCTCGCGCCACGCCTTCCCGCGACCCGGATCGTGATGCTGACCGTTTCGAGCGCGGATCGCGACCTGGTCAACGCGATGCGCCTGGGGGCCGTGGGCTATCTCACCAAGGACCTCTCGCCGGACGCCCTCCGGCGGGCGGTCCGCAGCGCGGCCCATGGCGACCTCGCCATGTCGCGCCGGATGGCCGCCCGGCTCGTGCACCGTCTCGTGGATGAGGCCCGGCATGGACCGGAGGCAACCGGGGACGACGGCCTCGGATCGCTCAGCGAGCGGGAAGGGGAGGTCCTCCGGCTCCTGTCGGACGGCCTCACTGACCGCCAGATCGGGGCCGCGCTGACGATCTCGCCGCGAACGGTGGAGACCCACGTCCGCAGCATCCTGCACAAGCTCGCGGTCAAGAACCGGGCCGAGGCGGCCGGCCGTTACCGGCCCGGCGCCTGATCCCGTCCCTCCGGGCCGTCAGCCCCGGAGCGCGGACCTGGCGGCCGCGATCTGGACCCGGAGCAGGCGCGGCGCCTCGACGTCGAGCGTGATGCCCGTGCCATCGCGCATCGCGACGTGGAGTTGTTCCCCCAGGGGGACCACGTCATCGATCCCGGCGAGGTCGAAGTTCAGGACGTGGCGGCCGACCAGGACCAGCCGGCGGTTGGTCAGGTAGAGGCTCCCGGCCAGTCCCCGGACGCGCCGCGCGTCGAGCACGGGCTCGCGCCGGTCGAGGGCGACCGAAGGATGGACCGCGAGCACCTGCTCGCCGGGATCGAGCAGGCGGGCGATCCGGCCGTCGGCACGCACTGGCCGGATGCCCTCCAACCGGTACCGGGACCGGGCCTCTGCCGCGTCCGCCTCGTCCGCCGTGGCGCGCGCCAGGATCGCGTCCGCGTCACGAAGCGCCGGACCCGACCCCCCGCCTGGCCCCCGGAAGGGAGTGGGGGAGGGGACCTGGGTGATCCCCGGATCGGGGTCCGGCTGCGGTGGTGCGCCGGGTGGGCGCTCGGGCTGGGCCATGGGCGGACTCTAGCCGTTGCCCGCTGTCGACACTATCGGGAGCCCTACGTAGCCGCCTACGGATAGGAACCATCCGGGTCCTGAGCAAGCGGCCGTGGTCCGGACTCGTGGTCGACCGGATGGGTACTGACCGGTCAACCGGTAGACGCCTCCGGAGGTCTCCGGATGGTCGCCCGGGCGGCCGTCGCTAGGTTTGGGCCTCAACCCGATCACGTCGCCGGAAGAGCAGGGGGAGCGCTTCCCGGTCGACGGCGGTTGGGACGGATCGCGCCGGATGGCCAGGGTGACCGGGGGAGCTCACTCGCGGCTGAACGTCGGGCGCATGTCTCCAGGCTGACGGAGCCCGAAAGGAGGGGTTGCCACAGGTGCCCAATGCCTAGGTACCCGATCGCTCAGCTCACCACCGCAACGTCCTAATAGGAGAATCCCGTGAAGAAGCTCTTTGGGGCGATCCTCGTCGGATCGATGATCTTCGGCGCCGTCTTCGTGTCGGCGTCCGTTCTGCCGCTTGTGCCGGGCACCGGCAGCATCCAGGCGAGCGACCTCGCCACCGTGACCTGCCAGAACAACCCGGTGACGGTCAAGTACGGTACCGAGGTGAACGGCGAAGGCGCGAACCAGATCGCCAGCGTCACCATCAGCGGTATCGAGAGCACCTGTCACGGCGATCAGGCTGCGGTCAATCTGTTCAAGAACAACCCGCCCTACAGCGGACTCAACTACGGGACGCCGCCGCTGTTCACGGGCGTCGATATCTGGATCCAGTGGGGCACGATCAACGGGCCCAGCATCACGCTGCCCTTCGGCGTGAACACTCCCGGGCTGGCCAGCTGTCAGGGCGATCAGGCTGCCGTCAATCTGATCAAGAACGACCCGCCCTACAGCGGGCTCAATTATGGGACGCCGCCGCTGTTCACGGGCGTCGATATCTGGATCCAGTGGGGCACGATCAACGGGTCCAGCATCACGCTGCCCTTCGGCACGATCGGTGCTGGTGGGACGTCGAACTCGCCGAAGCCGCTCGCGGCCGGGGTACGACGACACCCTGTACGGCGGCCGCGCCGGCGCGTCGAACGACGGCGGCGACGGCAACGGCGTGCCGCCCGACGGCCCGGGCGACGCCATCCTCGGCACTGGCAACGGGAACGGCCCCGCCAACGGCGACGGGAACGGCAACAACAACGGCAAGGACCTCCTCGATGGCGGGCCCGGGAGCGACGCCTGCCACGGCACCTGGAACGACGAGTTCGAGCACTGCGAGAGCGTCTCGAAGAGCGGCCGGGGGCCGTCCGGCGATACCGGACAGCCGGCACCCGACCCCGCCCTGCAGGCGACGCCCGCCCCGACGAGCGAGCCGACGAGCGACCCGGCGCAGCCGGCGCCCGAGCCGACCAAGGAGCCGGCCCCCGACTCCGGTGCGACCCCGGCGCCCGATCCGATCACGATCGCACCGCCGGTCCCTCCGGCACCGCCCGACGTGACCCCTTCCCCGGAGCCCACGCCGACGCCCGCACCGGCACCGACGCCCACCCCGGCCCCAACACCGGAACCGACGCCGACACCCACGCCCGAGCCGACGCCAACGCCAACGCCCACGGCAGCGCCCACACCGACACCCGCGCCCGACCCCGCGCGCCGACCCCGTAAGCCGGCTGCGAGGAGAGCCCCGGCGCTCGCCGGGGCTCTCCTCCTTGATTTGCGGGCGGTGGCGAGCCGGCGACCGAGCGGCGGTCGGCACACGCCGAGGCGTTGCCCGCTGTCGACACCATCGGGAGCCTTAGGTAGCCGCTTACGGATAGGGCAATCCGGGTCCTGCGTGCGGCCGTGGCACGGCTCCTGGTCGACCCGGATGGGTACTGACCGACCAACCGGTAGACGCCTCCGGAGGTCTCCGGATGGTCGCCCGGGCTGAGGTGGCTAGGTTGGATCTCAACCCCGATCACGTCCCCGGAAGAGCGAGGGAGCGCTTCCCGGTCGACGGAGATTGGGGCGAACGTGCGCCCGATGGCCAGGGTGACCGGGGGAGTTCACTCGCAAGCCAAACGTTGGGGCGCATGTGTCCAGGCCGACCGAGCCCGAAAGGAGGGGTCGCCACAGGTGCCCAATGCGTAAATTCCCGACCGCACGAAATGCATCAGCGAGGCGTCCCGATAGGAGAATCCAGTGAAGAGGCTCTTTGGCGCCGTCCTCGTCGGCACGATGATCTTCGGCGCCGTCTTCGTGTCGGCGTCCGCTCTCCCGGTCAACGGGCGGGAACCTCCAGGCGGGTGGTGATCGCCGATCCTCACCTGCCAGCCAGACCCCGTCAGCCTCGGTTACGGGACCATGGTCGCAGGCGACGGCAAGTTCCACATCGACACTGTCGTCATCGGCAACTGCCGCGGTGGCTGCGCGGCGGGAAGGTGCAATGCCTGTCCTTCCAGCAGGGGCACGTGGTCGGTAACAGCGGCGCAAACCAGATCGCGTTCCTCACGGGCACCCTGGAGTACGGGTACCACGACGCTGCGCTTCGGCGCCCCGTATAGTGGAACGGGCCCCGGCATCGGCGTGGACGAAATCCAGGTCCTCTTCAAGGACGCCTCGTCCCCCTGGAACGCTCAGGACGGTTGGGGCTGATCACTCGATCAGCCCCAATTCGACCGTTGACCATGAAGCATCCTCAGCTCGACTCGGCGCCGCGTCGCAATCCGGCGTGCGCTGATCGTGGCGTGGTTCTTGCTGCTCCGCCCGGTCGCACTCGGGGGCCCAGCTTCGTACGAGATCGTGTCCGGCACGAGCATGGAGCCGCAGCTACACACGCGGCGATCTCGTGATCGCCCAGACGCGAGAGCGCCTACGGATGTCGGCGAGCTCGTCGTCTACCGCGTGCCCGAGCGGCCAGCCGGGAGCCGGCTCGCTGGTCGTCCACCGGATCATCGGTGGCGACGCGGTCGGCGGCTTCGTCGTCAAGGGCGACAACAAGCCGACCAGCCCGATCCGTGGCACCCGAAGTCGTCCGATGTCGTCGGTCGAAGCTGGATCGAGTTGCCGGGCACTGGCCGCCTGCTGCTCGTGGCGCAGACGCCGCTCGTGCTGGCCGCGATCTTCGGCGGCCTGGCGGGCTTCTGGATCTTCACGTCGGGGTCGGGTTCTTCCAGCACTCCGCGTGGTGAAGGTCGCAGCGGACTGATGGCATGGAGGCGACGCCGGAAGGCCGAGTCTCCAGCACGAGGTCGCGGAACCATGAGACGCCGCTTGCACACGCGGCGCACTGCTCCCGATGATGGTCGCCGTGGCGTCGATGAGCATCCTCACCGGCTGTCGATCGCGTCGGCGTCCTCCCTGGTGGTCGACGGCGGCACGCTCCAGGTCTTCACGCTCCCGGGCCCCCGCCTCCGCCGCCCCCGCCGACCCCGACCACGCCGCCCGAGTGCGCCGACATGAAGTTCGCCCAGGTGATCGTCGGCACGGCGGGCAACGACACGATCCAGGCCGGCAACGGCGGCGCGCTCGTGTTCGGCCTCGGCGGCAACGACACGATCGACGGCGGCAACGGCAAGGACTGCCTCGTCGGCGGCGACGGCAACGACACCCTGATCGGCGGCAACGGCAAGGACGTGCTCCTCGGCGGCCGGGGCGACGACACCCTGTACGGCGGCGGCGCCGGCGCGTCGAACGACGGCGGCGACGGCAACGGCGTGCCGCCCGACGGCCCGGGCGACGCCATCCTCGGCACTGGCAACGGGAACGGCCCCGCCAACGGCGACGGGAACGGCAACAACAACGGCAAGGACCTCCTCGACGGCGGGCCCGGGACCGACGCCTGCCACGGCACCTGGAACGACGAGTTCGAGCACTGCGAGAGCGTCTCGAAGAGCGGCCGGGGGCCGTCCGGCGACGCAGGACAGCCGGCCCCCGACCCCGCCCTGCAGGCGACGCCCGCCCCGACGAGCGAGCCGACGAGCGACCCGGCGCAGCCGGCGCCCGAGCCGACCAAGGAGCCGGCCCCCGACTCCGGTGCGACCCCGGCGCCCGATCCGATCACGATCGCACCGCCGGTCCCTCCGGCACCGCCCGACGTGACCCCTTCCCCGGAGCCCACGCCGACGCCCGGCCCACGCCGGCGCCAGACGCCCACCCCGACGCCGACACCGGAACCGACGCCGAACCCACGCCGAGCCGACTCCGACACCGACGCCAGCACCGACGCCCACACCGACACCCGCGCCCGACCCCACGCCGACGCCAGCGCCGATCCCCAGCCCGTAGGGTCGGGTCGGAGGGCGATGTCGGCGACGATGCTGCTCTACGATCTGGGGTGCTGGACGGAGAGCCTCCGGCCGATGCGCAAACGAGTGGCCGCCGCGTGAGGGCCTGACGACGGGGAGTGCTGGACGACGTGACCACGAACCCGTCGCTCGCAGGCAAGGTCGGCGGCCTGGAACGCGACCGACGCCGAACGTGCTAGCAGCCGGATCGGACCGGGGACTCGAAGGGAGCAACCTGCTCCTGGTCGACCTTCCCCCGGTCGCTGCCGAACGCATCGCTGAGCACTCGCATCGCGTGCGCCTAGCGCGCAGGACCACCCTGGTGACCCCGGGGAGCCCCGTCGACCAGGTCTACTTCCCCGAGACCGGGGCGCTGTCCGAGTTCGTCCTGATGAGCGACGGCTCCGCCGTCGAGGTGGGCTTCATCGGCAGCGAAGGGATGGCGGGTTGGCCGGCCGTGTTCGGCAGCCCGATCAGCGGGACCTGGGTCGTCTGCCAGACGAACGGGCTGTTCCTGCAGATGGCGACGAGGGAGCTGGCCGCGGAGGCCGAGCGGAGCCCGGAGCTGCACCGGCGGCTGCACCACCATGCCGCGGCTGTCATCGGGCAGCGGGCGATCTCCGCAGCCTGCGATCGCCATCATGACGTCGTCGCGCGCGCGGCCCGCCACCTCCTTGCCGCCCGCGACCTCGGCGTCGAGGATGCGCTGGTGGTGACCCACGAGTTCCTGGCACTGCGCCTCGGAGTCCAGCGGCCCGACGGTGACGGTCGCCCTGGCCGAGCTCGAGCGGCTCGGTGCGATCACCCATCAGCGCGCCCAGGTCACGGTCGTGAACAGGGCCCGACTCGAGGAGATCAGCTGCGAGTGCTACTGGACGATGCGACGGGAGATCGGGCGCCAGCTGGACTGGCTGCCGGCGTCCGTCCGGGCCTGGTTCTCCGCTGCGAGTGGGCCCGCCTGAGCGCGCCCGGCGTCCGGCGCGGGCTCGGTCCGCGACCCCGCGCGGTCGCTCGCGTCCCCGACGGACGTCTCTGTCAGGAAGCGGACAGACGGGTCCCGGGCGACGGTCCATCGTCGCCTGCGTGAGGGCGAACGCCCGGCCAGGCAGAGAACCGTCCGAGGACAGAGGTGCGATCGATGCGACTGGAATACACGAAGGTGCTGCCCGAGGCGGGCCGGGCGATGCAGGAGCTCGAGAAGGTCGTCGCGTCGGGCACCCTCGAACCGAAGCTGCGCGAGCTCGTGAGGCTTCGCGCGTCCCAGGTCAACGGCTGCGCGCATTGCGTGGACATGCACACGAAGGACGCCCGGGCCATCGGCGAGGACGAGCAGCGGCTCCACCTCGTCGCCGTCTGGCGCGAGGCGCCCTTCTTCACGCCCCGGGAGCGGGCCGCCCTGGCCTGGACCGAGGAGCTCACGCTGCTGCCCAGGTCCGGGGCGTCCGACGACGTCTACCAGGCGATGGCGCGCGAGTTCGACCCGGCCGAGCGGGTCGCGCTGACCCTGGCCATCGTCGCCATCAACGGCTGGAACCGCTTGGCCGTCGGCTTCCGGCAGCCTGTCGGCTCGTACGTTTCGAGCCGCCATCCCGAGCCGGTGACCGCCTGATATCGAGGAACACCACGAGCAACCCGCCGGCGGGAGATCCCGACCGAGGCAGCGGGCCCGAATGGGGCCCGGAAAGGCGAACCATGAGCGAGAACAGAGCGAACGAAACGATCAAGACCCCGAACTTCGCCGCGGGCGCGGAGACGACGCCCGAGAAGAACGCAGAGGATCGGGTTCTCCATCGGGGCAGCTTCGCGTCCGGCCACGAGCAGAATCCGGACGAGAACGCGGAGCGGCGTGTCCATGCCCGCGGCGGGTTCAGCGTGGGTCACGAGGACAGGCCGGATGAGGACGCCGAGAAGCGCGCGCATCCCGGCACATTCGCCGACACGGAGCCACGCGCCTGACCTTCGTCTGTCGGCTCGCCGCCGGACCCTCGCCTGAACGCAACGGGGTCCGGCGGCATGCCGCGCCGACGAAGCACGGGGAACCTGGATGGCGCAGCACGTCAACGACGCGATGCCGGGAATTGCGCGCCCTGGCGTTCGTCCACTGCCGATCACACCATGTACGGCGCGGCCGCCTGCGAGGACACCGCGATCATCCGGAGCCGCCTGGTTGCGGTCGGCATCCCGTTCCACGAGCTCGACATCGACCTCGACGCCCAGGCGGCTCGGGAACAGCTCGCTGCGAACCGCGGCCATCGAGTCACGCCAACCATCGTCTTCGGGGCCGGGCAACTGGTCGTGGTCGAACCGACCCTGGAGCGGTTGGGCGAGGCGCTGGCGGCCGCGGGGTACCTGGCCGAGCGTCCGAAGGCGATCGCCTTCCACGGCGAGCCGGCCGGCCAGACGATCCCGCTGGGGCACCTGCCGACGGACCGCGGCGAGCTGGTCTCGATCGAGGGCTTGCGCGCTCGCCGCCAGGTGGCGCTCTTCCTCGGCCACCATGCCGGGTGCCTTGCCTGCTTCGGCTATGCGAGGCAGGTCGCAGCGCAGCAGGCGGCGCTCGCCAAGGCTGAGGCGGTTGCTGTCATCGTCGTCGCGGGCACGGCCGGGTCGGTCGCCGCCTGGCGCCACGGCATCGCCGACGATGTCTCGATCCTTGCCGACGCCGACGGCGCGTGGAGGCGGGCCGTCGCCGCGAGGGTCGGGGCCGGCGCGGACGACGCCATCCTGCTGGTGCTCGATCGCTTCGGCGCCCCGCGAGCTGGATCGATCGCCGCGGAGGCCGGCGGGCTGATCGACCCGTCTGAAGCGACCGATCGGCTGCGGCTTCTCGCCCTTGAGCGTCCCGCGTCCGGCGGCGAGGTCCCCGGCCCGAAGGCATGAGCGCGTAACAGGCGTCGGGACCGCCGGTGGCGGATCCCGCTCGCCCGATCAGCCCGTCCCGGCAGAATCCGAATCCCGGGTACACTCCGCGCCCATGAGCAAGCGTTCCCGCCGCACCCCCGCCGCTGCTCGCCCGATCGGTAATCGCCCGAGCGTCGCTGTCCGCCCGAGCGGCACTCGCCGGCCGCCGACCGCCCCATCGGCCACGCCCAGCCCGCCATCTTCCGGGCTGGCTCATCGGGGTCGCGGCGCTCGGCGTCCTCGCCCTCGTCGCGGTCGCCCTGGTGCTCGGCAACCCGGGTCCAGGTTCCGCCGGTCAGGCTTCGCCCACCGCCGGCCCATCAGCGAGCCCGGCCGGCCCATCCTCGACCCCCGCGAGCCAGGGCTCGACCCCCGCCAGCCAGGGCTCGGCTGCCGCCGGCTCGGTCCTGCCGGGCCTGCGTTCCGATCCGCCCCCGTGGGCTCCCGAGACGGCCAACCTGCGGGCGAGGCTCCAGGCGATCGGCTTGCCGGCGCTCTCGGCGGAGGGCACGGCGCTCCACACGCACCAGCACCTCGACATCGTCATCGACGGGCAGCCGGTGCCCGTGCCGGCCGACGTCGGCATCAACGAAACGGGAGGGTTCCTCGCCGAGATCCACACCCACGACGCGACCGGCATCATCCACGTCGAGTCGCCCGTGCTGCGAACGTTCACCCTCGGCGAGTTCTTCGACATCTGGGGCGTCCAATTCACGAGCCACTGCATCGGTGGCTCCTGCGACGGCAACGGGCGGACCCTGGCGGTCTTCGTCAACGGCACGCCGGCGGCCGGCGATCCACGGGCCATCCCGCTGGAGTCGGGCCAGGAGATCCTGGTCGCGCTCGGGACCGCGGCCCAGCTCCCGAGCCCCCTGCCCTCGAGCTACCCGTTCCCCCAGGGCCTGTGAAGGCGGGAGGCCCGGCGCACGCACCATGACTGGCTTCGCGGTCCGCGAGCCGCGGGAAGCCGACGCCCAGGCGATGCTCGACTACCTCGGCGAGCTGACCTCGGAGCCGGGGCTGCCGATCCTCCTGACCCATGAGCGGGCGCTGGCCTTCACGGTCGAATCGGAGCAGGAGCTCATCCGCCGGCGCCAGGACCAGCCCAATGCCCGCTGGCTCCTGGCGCTCGATGGGGAGCGCGTCGTCGGCATGCTGGACATGGTCGGCGGCGACCGGGCCGAGAGCGCCCACAGCGTCGCGCTGGGCATCACCGTCGCGCAGGCCTGGCGCAACCGGGGAGTCGGGCGCGCCCTGCTGACCCGCGCGATCGAGTGGGCCCGCCGGGCAGACGGCGTGTCCCGCATCGAGCTCGAAGTCTTCAGCGACAACGCGCCCGCGATGCACCTCTACGAGCAGCTGGGCTTCGTCGCGGAGGGCCTGCGGCGGCGGGCCTTCATCAAGGATGGCGTGGAGATCGACAGCCTCGTGATGGCGCGGCTGCTCTGACCTCAACGGCGCCGCCGGGAGCCGCCGGCCCGCGCGGACCGGCCTGATGCCGCGCAAGGCATCGCATCGCGAGGATCCTCACCGTGATGGCGGGGCTGCCCTGACCTCAGCCGCGCCATCGGGAGCCCCTGATGCCGCGCAAGGCATCGCATCGCGAGGATCTTCCGCGAGGCCGTGCTCACGGCCGCCGACATGCGCCCGCGCGCGACGTCGGCTCCGGAACGCGCCACCACGCCCAGATACTCCCCATGGGTATTGACAAGGTACTTGACAAACGCCCGATCCAAGTCGACAATCTGGTCAACGCGAGGCGTGTCAAGACTTGACACGCCCGTACGTATGTCCGGCGGTAGACGCCGGAGGACCGGTCGGCGCTCGGGGCACCGGTCGTGGGCACAAGGCGCGGAACCGCGGCGACGGGTTCGACCGTCACCGCCGCAGGAGGTACGGCTTGGCCGTCGGCGTCGCTGCCGAAGTCAAGGGCAAGCTCACCGTCCTCGAAGTGGTCGGGGAGACGGTCCAGCTCAAGAAGGCGGGCACCACCTGGAAGGGGCTCTGCCCGTTTCACGGCGAGAAGACGCCCAGCTTCATCGTCACCCCTGCCCGCGAGACCTGGCATTGCTTCGGCTGCGGCGAGGGCGGCGACATCTTCAGCTTCGTGATGCGCCGGGATGGGCTCGCCTTCCCGGAGGCACTCCGCCGCCTGGCCCAGCGGGCCGGCGTCGAGATCGATGAGCGGACCTCCCGGGAGGACGCCCACCGCAAGCACCTCCAGGAGGTTCTCGAGACGTCGTTCTCCTTCTACCACGTGGTCCTCACCAAGTCCGAGACGGGCGCGGCGGCGCTCGACTACCTGCATCGCCGCGGCTTCACGGACGAGACGATCGAGCACGCCCAGCTGGGCTACGCGCCCGGCGGCTGGGACGCCCTGGTTCGAACGCTCGCGCGCAAGCGCCAGATCAACGCGCCGGACCTGGTCGAGGCGGGGCTGGCACAGCCGCGCCGCTCCGGGCAGGGCGCCTACGACCGCTTCCGCCAGCGCGTCATCTTCCCGATCCGCGACGCGACCGGCAACGGCACCGGACTCGGCGGCCGGATCCTCCCGCCGCCGCCCGTGGCGCCCGGCGACGCGCCGGCGGCGACGGCGGCGGACGAGGGCCCGAAGTACCTCAACTCCCCGGCGACGCCCCTCTTCGACAAGAGCCGCACGCTCTACCTGCTGGACAAGGCCAAGGCCTCGATCCGCAAGAGCGGCATCGCCGTCATCGTCGAGGGCTACACGGATGCCCTGATGGCCCACCAGGCCGGCTTCGACAACGTCGTCGCCAGCCTCGGCACGGCGCTCACGCCGGGGCAGGTGGCGCTGCTCACGCGCTATGCCGCCAAGCGCATCGTCCTGGCCTACGACGTCGACCCGGCCGGCGAGCGCGCCGGGACCCTTGGCGTCACCGCCCTCGAGGCCGTCACCCACCAGCTTGCCGCGACGGATTCGGGCGTGGAGCTCGACGACGTGCGGGTCGCCCGGCTTCCCGACGGCAAGGACCCGGACGAGACGATCCGCGACAACCCGGACGAATGGCGCGAGGCGATCCGGACCGCCGCCCCGATCGTGGAGTACCTGGTGGACTTCCACGCCCGCGGCGCCGACATGCGCACGACCGGCGGGCGGGCCCGCTTCATCGACGCGATCCTCCCCACGCTCCGCCCGATCCGCAATCCGGTCCTTCGCGACGGCTACCTGCAGCGGCTCCGCCAGGTCTCCGGTGTCGAGGAGCGGGTGCTGCTCGAGGCCCTGGCCCGGGCGCCCGGGACGGACGGCCATGGCGGTCATGCCGGCGAGGGCGGGAGCCGGATCACCGCGGCGACCGTCATGGCCAGCCCGGACGCGTTCGACCCGAAGGCCGTGATGCGCGCGATCGATCCAGTCGAGCGTGACCTCCTGCGCTTCCTCCTGCTGGTCCCCGAGACCCAGGAGGCGACCGCGGAGCGCCTCGCCCCCGCCGATCTGCCCAGCCAGGCGGCCCGCGAGCTGTGGACCGCCGTGCTCGCCGTCCGCGAGGAGCCGCCCTACACCACGGAGCGCGTCTTCACCCGGCTCGCCGGGGACCCCGAGACGCAGGCCCTGCTGGTCGCGCTGATCGAGCGGCGCGACGGCCTCGGTGCCGGCAGCGGCACGGAGGGCAGCACCCCGGACATCCGGGTGGCGGAGCAGGGGATCGAGCAGTGCCTGCTCCGGCTCGAGCTCGAGCGCCTGGAGGATCGGGCGCGCTGGATGCGCGTCGAGCTTGCCGAGGCCGAGCGCGACGACGACCGCGCCACCATCGAACGTTTGATGACCAGCGAACAGCAGAACAACGAGACTCGCAGGTCGCTCCACCGGCGGATCGAGCAGGCCAGCCTGCTCGCCCGACCGGTCGCGACCTCCCGTTCCGCAGGAGGACGATCATGACCCAGGACCCGATGGACGCCCAGCTCGTGGAGGCGGTCCTCGCGGCCCCGCCGCGCCGGCGCCGCGCGGCCGCCGCCGAGGTGAAGGCCGTTTCCGCTGCCAGCCGCGCGGCCGTCGCGGACCCGATCGTCGACGATGAGCTCGACGACGACGACGAGGATGACGAGCCGTTCGCGGCCGCGCCCGACGCGGAGATCGTGGGCGAAGAGGATCCGGACCTCGTGGTCGACGTCTCCGGGGACCTCGCCTCCGCGCTCCCGGCGGAGCTCGTGGCCGAGCTGGGCGGCGAGCCCGGTCCCAGCGAGGTTCCCACCAAGCTCGACGTCAAGACGCTCGAGGAGCCCACCGCCGAGGAGCTCGAGGCGCTCTCCGCCGACATGATCGGGATCGACGACCCGGTCCGGATGTACCTCAAGGAGATCGGCAAGGTCGCCCTCCTGACCGCCGAGGAGGAGGTCGTCCTGGCCAAGGCGATCGAGCTCGGCGAGTGGATGGTCGAGTTCCCCTGGAAGGCCATGATCAGCCTCCACGAGTGGACCCTCCACGAGACGGAGCGCAAGACCCGCACGGCCAAGCCACAGCACCGCCTCCCGTACGGCGAGGAGGCGCACCGGATCGTCCGCGATGCGATCTCGGCCGAGGGAGCCGCGGACCTCCTGGTCCCGCACCCGAACTTCCACCTCGTGACTGCCGCCAAGAACGCCCAGTCCGAGGGCACGAAGGCCCGCCTGAAGGACGCGAAGAAGCTCCTCGCGGAGTACTCGGAGACGCTCAGCGCGGACGCCTTCCTGGTGCTGCTCGACTGGAGCTACCTCTCCGTCCACAACGGGGACCTGGACAGCCGGGACAACCCTGGCCTGTGGGCCATCTACGAGTGGACCCGTAACGACGTGTCGTTCCCGGCGCTCCAGCGCTGGGTCGAGGGCGGTCGCGATGCCGACCTGCTCAAGAAGATGGGCTTCGATCCCGAGGTCCCCCTCAACACGAAGCTGGCCCACCGCAAGGGCGACATCGTGAAGATCGGGCGCGACGCGCGCGAGCAGCTGACCTCGGCGAACCTGCGCCTGGTCGTCTCGATCGCCAAGAAGTACATCGGGCGCGGCATGAGCTTCCTGGACCTGATCCAGGAGGGGAACATCGGCCTGATCCGGGCAGTCGAGAAGTTCGACTACGAGAAGGGCTTCAAGTTCTCCACGTACGCCACGTGGTGGATCCGGCAGGCGATCACCCGCGCGATCGCCGACCAGGCCCGCACGATCCGCATCCCGGTCCACATGGTCGAGACGATCAACCGGCTGATCCGGGTCTCCCGCCAGCTGCTCCAGGAGCTGGGCCGCGAGCCGACGGTCGAGGAGATCGCCGAGGCGATGTCCAAGGGCCAGGAGGTCGTGGTCACCCCCGAGAAGGTCCGCGAGATCATCAAGGTCAGCCAGGAGCCCGTTTCCCTGGAGACCCCGATCGGCGAGGAGGAGGACTCCCACCTCGGTGACTTCATCGAGGACCGGGGCGCGCTCGCCCCGGCCGAGGCTGCCTCGCACCAGCTCCTGAAGGAGCAGGTCGAGGCCGTGCTCGATTCGCTCACCGGTCGCGAGCGGCGAGTGCTCCAGCTTCGCTTCGGCCTCGAGGACGGCCGGGCCAGGACCCTCGAGGAAGTCGGCAAGGAGTTCAACGTCACCCGCGAGCGGATCCGCCAGATCGAGGCCAAGGCGCTCCGCAAGCTCCGCCACCCGTCCCGCAGCCGCAAGCTCAAGGACTACCTGGAGTAGACGGTCCGGCCTGGCCCCTGCTTCGGCTCTCGTCCCGCTCAACCGCGCTGCGCGAACCACTGGATCACGCGCATCGCGCGGAGCGTGTTCCATCTGCTCGGCTCGCCCTCGCCGTCCTCCATCTGGAAGTGGGTCTCGCCCGGGTGCACGTTCTGGAGCGGCCATCGCCCGTCGGAGTCCCGGTTGCCCTCGACAACCCCGATCGCCTCGGCGACGCGCTCCTCGGGCTTGACCTCGGCGCCGCGCAGGTACTCCAGCCCGCGCAGGACGTCATAGAAGTACCAGGTCGGGAACGAGAACCGGAGCCAGCTGGGGTCGATCACCTCGCCGGTCGCCCTCCGACGGAACAGCCGGCGCACGAGCAGGTACTCCTCGCCCCGGCGGCGCGCCGCGCGCACCACGGCCGAGCCGCCGGCCGCCCGCTCGTGCTCGAGCAGGCCCTCGAGGACGTTGATCGTCGTCCCGAACGACGACACCTGCGCGCCGTTCTCGACCTCGCAGTTCCAGCCCCCGTCAGGAAGCTGCTCGCCGAGGAGCCGCTCGACGAGCGGTGTCATGTCCAGTCCGAAGTACGAACCGGTGGCAACGACGTTGCCGTTGATGCACGGCTCGACCTCACCCTCGAAGAACCGGTTCGCGGCCCATGGGGTCTCCACGGGTGCGCCGCCTCTCCAGGTGACGTGCTCGCGGACGAGGCCGACGGCTCGCTGGGCCTGCTCGCTCTCAGGTTCGAGCCCGAATCGCCTGAGCAGCTCGAGGACGTGAAACGTGTCGGTCCAGTCGCGCGACCAGGGCCTGCGGGCCCACCGGCCGTCGGGCGCCTGGAGCGCGAGCAGCCGGGCGCCCCAGCCCTCGGTCGCCACCCTCGACCGCTCGGCGGCGGTGACGTCCGCCGGCTCGTGGGTCAGGTCGCGCATCACCTGCCAGCGGATCGAGGGGTCGGAGTCGAGCAGCCAATCGATGACGGTCATGTCCCACCTCGCGCCCTGCTCCGCTTCGCCTGCCTCGATCGTGCGGCCGCTCACCGGGATCGTGCCGCAGCTCGGCTGCGGACCGACACCGCCGCTGGCCGAGCCTGGCGACCAAAGGTCACGGCTTCTTAATCCATCGCCCACGCGCCTGTCAACGTCGGCGTGCCAGTCTTGGGTGACCGCCCCGGTTGGGCGCCGACGCCGGACGGATCGGCATCTCGAGCCGTCCGGTTGGCCGACCAGCCGGCGCGGCCCAGCGCGGTCGCCGCGACCGCAGCGAGCGTTGTGTCGCATCTCGGCCGGAAGGGGGCCTGCCAATGGGAGCACACGTCGGCGCACCCCACGAAGGGGTGCCTGCTCCGGTCGGGGAGTCCGCGATCGAGCGGCGGGCTCTGACTCTGTGGCCGAGACTGGAGCGAGGAGCGCTCCGGCGCTGCCGCCACGAGGCTCGCTGCATCGCCCGCCTCGTGTCTCGGCGGACGAACCTGCCGCCAGAGAGGATCCTGGCGCTCCTGACGATGACGGCGGTCAGCGACGACGAGGCCGTGACCTGGTTCGGCTGATCGCCGACCGTCCTACGGCGAGCCCGGCTCGGGGCCGACGGCGATCCGCTCGCCGGCGCGGCTCCAGTCGGAGAAGGACCCCGGGTAGAGCAGGGGATCGGTGAGGCCCGCGACCCGCATCGCGAGGGCGGCCTGGCAGGCGTTGGCCCCGCTCCCGCAGCTGACGACGACCGGTCCGGGCTGATCGGCCGCTGCGCCCGCGCCTCTCGCGGCGCCCGCGTCCGCGATCCCGAGCGTCGCGTACCGCGCCCGCAGCGCCTCCGGGGACAGGAACCGGCCCTCCGGCCCAAGGTTGCCGGCGATCGGCGCGTTGAGGGCGGTCGGGATGTGGCCCGCAGCCGGATCGACCGGCTCGATCTCCCCGCGGTAACGCTCGGGGGCGCGGACGTCCAGCAGCCGGACGCGGCCGAGGGCGGCGCGGAGCGCGTCGCGATCGATCGTGCGAGGCCAGGCGTCGGCCAGCCGCAGCTCGGCCGGCGGGTACGACGACGCCTCTGCCACGAGCTCGCCGCCCGCGGCGGTCCACCCGCCGATTCCTCCGTCCAGCACCGCCACGGAGCCATGTCCCAGCGCGTCGAGCATCCACCACAGGCGCGCGGCGACGCCCCCTCCGGCGTCGTCGTAGACCACCACGTCGCTCCGGGTCCCGATCCCCACGGCCGCCAGGCGCCGCGCGAACGCGGCCGGATCGGGCAGCGGATGGCGCCCCGGTCCCCGCGGTGCGGCGAGGTCGGCGGCGAGGTCGAGGAAGATCGCGCCCGGCAGGTGGCCATGCTCGTAGGCCGTCCGCCCGGCGCCGGCCTTGCCCAGGTACCAGCGCACGTCGACGACGCGCAGGTCAGGGTCGCCGAGGGTCGCGCGGAGCGTCTCGGGGGTGATCAGCGGGCCGTGAAGGTTCATGCCCTGAGTATGCCCGCTCGGTCGGGGAGCGCGCCCTCTGGTAGACTCTCGCGCGGCGCGGCCCTGCGGTCGCCCACGTGCTCCGCCGCGACGGCGGGCGCACCGCTCCGGCGTAGCTCAGTGGTAGAGCGGGCGACTGTTAATCGCTTGGTCGTAGGTTCGAATCCTACCGCCGGAGCCAGACTTCCCCGCTCGATCGCTGGCCCGGCCCGTGGCGGGCCCGGAGGCCGTGCCGCCCGGGAGCTCGCTGACGCCGGGTCCCGCATGGAGCGGGCGACCAGACCGCAGGGATGGCTGACATCGAACATCTGTGCTATGATCCTGCCTTCGCCGCTGCTGTGGCGATGCTCCGCGTGGTCGACCTCCCTTCTCGAACGGACCGTGCGTTCTGCCATTCCCTGTTCGGGAAGGTGTGGAGGTCCATGTGACCGCTGGCACCATCAAGAAGGTCATCTCCGATCGCGGCTTCGGCTTCATCGCTGCCGAGGACTCGAAGGAGTACTTCTTCCATCGCGGCGCTCTCGACTCGACGATGGATTTCGATCGTCTCGTCGGCGGCGAGCACGTCGAGTTCGAAGTCGAAGTGAGCCCGAAGGGGCCGCGCGCCGCCAAGGTGCGCGCAGCCTGACACCCGGGGTGGCGCGTCCCGCGGACGGGCCACCCTCACGGCGCGCCGGGCCGGCGGCCTGGCTTCCGACGCGGCGCGCTGTCCCCGCTTCCTCACCGGGTGTCCCGGATCGCCCGCCCTGCGCCCGATCGGAGTGCACCCATGGTCCGAACCGCGTTCGTCTCGACCTACCCTCCCCGGCACTGCGGGATCGCGACCTTCACCAACTACCTGGGTCGGGTCACCACGGATCGCGAGATCGTCGCCATCCACCCGCCCGAGACGCCGGTGTCCTATCCGCTGGAAGTCCACCACCGGATCAGGCGCGACGAGCCGTCCGACTACATCCGGACGGCCCGGGCGCTCCGCCCCTGCGTCGGCGTCGTCTCGATCCAGCACGCGTACGGGATCTGGGGCGGCGACGACGGCGAGGCCGTCCTCGACTTCGCGCGCGCCCTCGAGGTGCCGGCGGTCGCGACGCTGCACACCATCCTCCGGGAGCCGACGCCGCGCCAGCACGCGATCCTCGTCGAGCTCATCGATCGCGTCCGGGCCACCGTCGTGATGTCCCGCGCCGCAGCGGCCCTGCTGGCCAGTGCCTACGGGGTCGACCCCGCGCGCGTGGAGGTCATTGCGCATGGCGTGCCCGAGCTGCCGATGGTGCGCTCGGAGACGATGAAGGCGGTCCTGGGGCTCGCGGGGCACGAGATCATCCTCAGCTTCGGGCTGATGGGCCCGCGCAAGGGCTACGAGCTCGCGCTGGAGGCGCTCCCGGCGGTCGTCGCGGAGCACCCGAAGGTCCGCTACGTGATCATCGGGGCCACCCATCCCGACCTCGTTCGCCGCGAAGGCGAGGCGTACCGCGACGCGCTGGTCGCCCGGGCCAGGCGGCTCGGGCTCGCGGACCACGTGCTGTTCGTCGACCGATTCGTGGACCGGGTGGAGCTGACGCGCTGGCTCGAATTGGCCGACGTGTTCGTCACGCCCTACCAGGACCTCGACCAGGTGGTCTCCGGCACGCTCGCCTACGCGATGGGCGCGGGCCGGGCCATCGTGTCCACCCCGTACGCCCACGCCAGGGAGCTGCTGGCCGGCGATCGCGGCATCCTCGTCCCGCCCGGATCACCGGACGCGCTGGCCGCCGCCCTCAACCGCCTCCTCGGCGATGACGAGCTGCGGGCCGCCACCGGACGCCGGGCCTACGACCACAGCCGGCGCACGGTCTGGTCCGCCATCGGAGGCGAATACCAGCGCCTGTTCGCGCGGGTGGCCGCGGACGTCACGATCCCGGTCTCGTCGACCCACCTGGCGGCGATCACCGCCTGAACCTGACTCGCGCCCCCGCCCGGTGAGCTGCACCGAGCGAGGCCCGCGAATCCGGGGCGTCACCCCTCGCCCGGACCCGATAGGCTGAGGCGCACGAGCGGGGGAACCCGTTCTCGCGACGCTGCCCGGCCGGGTTCGGCGCAGCGGGTCACGGAGGCGAAGCGATGGTCGGCCTCTCCCGGAGACGGTCCCGGATCCCGATGATGCTGCTCGCGGTCCTGCTCGCCGGGTGCGGTGGCAACTCCACGCCCGCTCCTGCCAGCCCTGGCGCGAGCGCCAGCCACGCCGCCGGAACCCCCCTCGTCACGGCGCCGTTGCCTTCCGCGCCCGTCACACCGTCGCCCTCGCTCGCGGCCCCGTCGCCGTCGCCGTCGCCCGCCGTCCCATCGCCCGCGACCCCGTCGCCGACCCACGGGTCCGCAGCGGTGGAGATCCCGGTGGTGGCCTGCGCGACTTCGTACGGAGTCCCGTCATCTCCGGCTCCGCTGCCGGCGACGGAGCGGGTGACCCTGCCCGCGGTCCTCGCGTCGCGCCTCGCGGTCTACGCGAACGACGTCGACCGAGTCCTGGGACCGCGCGGCTGGACGTGCGCAGCCCAGGTCGGGGCCGACGGAACCTCGTTCCTGCGGGTCGCGAACCCGGGGGACAGGGCCGCGGCGATCGCCGTCTCCACGGACATCGGCTGCGTCGGGTGCGCCCTGGATCTCGCCTGTCCGCTCTTCGCCACGGCTGCCCGGCTCCTGCAGGAGACGTTCGGTCTGGCCTGCTCCGCGACGAAGCCTGCCCGCGAGATCGCCACGCCGGAGTCTCTCCTGCTCGTCCGCTTCGACGACCCGGCCGGCGTGAAGGGCACGGGTGACGGCTCCGGTGGTCCGTACCCGGCCCATGGCTATATGTACTTCGACAGCGCCGGGCCGTCCGCCGCCCGGATCACCTGCGTGGTCGGGGACGCCGACGCGGACCTGTGCGCACCGATCCTCGACGCGTGGAAGCTGGGCTGGACCAGCTGAACGGCGGGTGGCTGGTCTCCGCGCTCAGTCGGGTCCGTTGGCCGCGTAGACCTCCCCGGCGAACCGCAGGAGCGCGGCGTTGAACGCGTCGGGCTGCTCCCGGCTGGCGAGGTGGCCGGCATCGTCGATGATGACGAGGCGCCCGTCCGTGCAGGCGGCCAGGAAGTCGAGCTCTCCCCGCCGGAACAGCGGGTCGTTCGCGCCGTTGAGCAGGAGCGTGGGCCCGGGATAGGCCTGGAGGAGGGGACGGAACCTGCGCCGCAGGATCGTCACCGCCGCTCGTCCGCCGCCCCGGAAGAGCACGCCCTCCGTCGGGGGTGGTTCCGGCTCACCCGGCTCGATGGCTCGCAACGCCTGGATCTCGGGCGTCTCGCTGGGTCCGATCGGCGCGTCCACCGGGCCGCGCCGACCGAAGAGGCGTTCGCGGGAGGCGCCCACGAGGTAGCCGCCGATCACTCCCGGTGCGCGGCGGGCGACCGAACGCGGCTCTGCCGACGAGTTGCACAGCACGAGCCCGGCGACGAGCTCCGGGAACGCTGCCGCAACCTCCATCGCGACGTAGCCCCCGAGCGATTGACCCACGACGATCGCCCAGCCACCGCCGGCCTCTCCGATCGCGATTCGCACGTGGTCCCGGGCCCGCTCGATCGAGAAGGGGATGTGGGCCAGCGACCCGTGCGCCGGGAGGTCGACCGAGACGATCCGGTAGTGCCTCGAGAGCACCGCCACCTGGGGCCGCCACATGCTCCGGGTGACGCGCGTCCCGTGCAGCAGGATGATGGCCGGTGCCGCCTCCGGACCGTGGACGTCCCAGGCATCCGCGTTCGCTGCCGCGACCCGGCTCGCTCCGGGCATGGTCGTCGCGCTCACGCCGGCCCCTCCGCGCGCCATCGAGCCGCCATCGTTCCCTCGCCCCTGCGTCGCGTCCGTTCCGCTGCGGTCGATCGACAGTCTATCGATCGGTAGCGCCGCCGTTAGGGTGCAGCGTCACGTCCGGCCGCGCATCGGACTCGGGGCCGGCATCGAAGAATGGCCGGGGCCGCCAGCCGAGGACGACCGCGAGCACGACTGCCGGCACCTGCTGGATCGTCGCGTTGTACCGGTAGACCTGGTCGTTGTACAGGGCGCGCCGATCCGCCAGCTGCTGCTCCAGCCGCTCGATCTCGCCCTGCAGGCGCAGCACGTTGGCCTGGGACTCGAGGTCGGGGTACTTCTCGACGACCGCGAAGAGCGAGCGGACCGCGCGCGTGGTCGCGGCCGAGATGGCGCCCTGGTCCGCGACCGGCGCCTCCGGCGCATAGCGGGCACGCTCGCGCGTGACCTCCTCCAGGACCTCTTCCTCGAAGGCCATGACGTCGCGGACCGCCTCCACGAGCGCCGGCAGCTGATCGTGCCGCTGGCGGAGGGCCACTTCCACGTTCGCCCACGCCTTCTCGATCCGGGTACGCAGCGCGACGACGTTGTTGAACGTCGCGACGACGAGGAATCCGACGACGGCTACGACAAGCCCGACGGCGAACAGGGCGGCGGCAACAAGCGGCGTCACCAGCGTCCCCCCTGGGCCACGAACGCGAGGGTCAACGCGGCTGCGATGGCGAGGATCCCGCCGCCGAGGCCGAGGAGCAGTGCCGACTGGTCCCGGGCGACTGCTTCGCCGGGGCTGCCGGAGCGGACCATGAGGGTGGCTCCGGACGCGCGGGCGAGGACGAGCTCGCCCGGCGGGATGTCGAACTCGGCGTTGACGCGCGCCTCCTCGCTTGCCGGGGCCACCTCCTCGGGGTTCGCTTCGGGATCCAGGTCCGGGGCGCGCGTCGGCCGGCCGATCCCGAACCCCGGGATCGCCGCGTTCCCCCACGCCTCCTCCGGCGTCCCCTTCAGGAGCCCTGCGGCGCGGGCCTCGGCCACGTTCATCGCGACCTCCGGGTCGTCCAGGGCAGGGAGCGGATCGTCGCTGTCGGCGGTGACCGGGTCGCCGATGTCGGAGAAGGGCATCGCTGTTCCCACGATGGTCACCAGGTCGCCGGGGGCAAGCCGGTGCTCCTCGTAGGTGCGCTGGCGGGACACCTCGCCGGCGCCCGCCGACAGGAGCGCCAGGGCGTCGCCGTCGAGCGGCCCGTCCGCCCCGGTCCGGGCACCCGGCGGCCGCTGGACCGTCAGGAGCCGCGCGATCGCCGCCTCACGGTCCTCGGGCGTGGCGAGCGCACTGGTCGGCCCCACGTTCTGCCGCAGCCCGGGCGGGTCGGAGCCCATCCAGTCCGTCGCCGCGTGCAGCTGCGCCGGCGCGTCGAAGGATGCTCCCCGGGGAAAGAGACGGATCGTGCCCGACGCATCGCGGAGCCGGAATCCGACGGCGCGCTGCTCGTCCAGGGTGGTCACCCGGTCGCGGCCCCGCTGTTCCGTGACCCGGGCGCGGTACCAGACGCAGGGCTCGCTCTGGAGCGGCGAGACCAGGGTCACCGGCCCGGCCTCGATGGTCCCGACCAGGCGCACCTCGCCCGCCGCAAGCGACGCGATCCGGCTGGTCGACGTTCCGCGGACCGGCTCGCCGGCCCGGTAGGCCCGGAGGCCGCGGGCGAGGAGGACCAGCCCGCCGACGAGGCCGGCGACTGCCAGCGCCGCGATGACCGTCTGCGGGTCGCGCACTACCTCGCCCGGGGCCGCAGCGCGGCCAGGACCAGGAGCACCCCCACGGCCACGAGCGCGGCCGGCCAGACCACGTCCCAGGCGATGTCGAGGACGTTCCGCAGAAGGAAGAACGCCCCGAGACCCACCAGCACCAGGCCACCGAGGATCGCCGGCACAGGGTCGTCACGGCGGGCCTCCCGGCGCGCTGCACGCGCCGCGGAGCGGGCGCTCCGGGCTGCCTCGCGTCGGGACCGTCGGTCCTGCGGGTCCCAGGACGGCGTCGCGGTCGGCCATCCCGAAACCGGGCCCGACGCCATCCCGGCGCCGGGCGCTGGATCCGTGCCCGGCATCGCGGCGGCCTGAGTGCCCGCGACGCCCGCGGCGCTCGAATCGAGCCCAGCATCGCGTTCCCAGGGGGTCGACGCGACGGGGGGGACGCCCGACCAGCCGGGATCTTCGGGCACCACGATGGTCATGATCACGTACAGGATCACGAGCGGGAAGATCCCCGTCATCAGGGCCACGATCGCGTAGCCGACCCGGACGAGCGACGGATCGGCATCGAAGCGCTCGGCGAGGCCGCCGCAGACCCCCGTCACGACGCGGTCCTCCACGGACCGGTACAGCCGATCGTTCACAGGCATCCCTCCCCGGGGTTCAGGGTGAAGGTCACCGCGCTGCCGGTCAACCGGAGGTCAACGGTCGGCGGGGCCGCGCCCGCGCCGGCCCGCAGCCAGGTGCTCCCGTTCTTGATCAGCCCCTGCGACGAGAAGTTGTCCGTGGCCAGGGCCGACCCGCCCATGTCGAAGCGGATCGCGACTCCAGCCGGGACGCACAGGCGGATCGTGGCGGCGTTGGCGGCGATCGTTCCGCTCGTGCCGGTCGCCGGCAGGGCGACCCGGACGTCCGCGGCATTGACCTCCACGGCGAGGTGCCCGACGGTCGCGCTGCCAAGGTCGACCCGCGACCCGCCGAGGGCGTTGCCGCTCAGGTCCAGCGTGCCGACCGCCGCGCCGCCCAGGGTCACGCGGAGGTCGACCGCGTTGAGGTCCAGACCCAGGCGATTCACGCCTGTCGGGGGGATCTCCACGTTCCAGGTCGTGGAGTTGCCGCTCACGAACGGGACCCCACCCTCCGGCGAGCGAACCAGCACGCCGTCACCGGAGGTCGTGAGCGTCGGGCGCCCCCGGTCGGGACCGGAGACCGCCACCGACCAGCCGGCGGCGCCGGTGCGGATCGCCAGCGAGCCGCAGTTCACCCGGAGATCGAGCGAGCCCGGTCCGCTGAACGTGCCGCTCCTCTCGAGCAGGGTCGTGCCCCCGGTCGCCCCGCCGGGCGAGCAGCCGAGGCCGTTGATCGAGAACCCCCCCGAGACCAGCCCGCCCAGCATCAGTCCCAGCGTCGCCGCGACGATGAGGCCGCCGATGAAGTGCAGCCTCGTGTGGGCCAGGAGCAGGCCGATCCCGGATCCGATGAGCAGGAGCGGCCAGAGCTCCCACGCCCTCCCGACCGTGTCGCGGGTGAGCCATCCCTGGCCTACCGCGAGCGGGATCGACCCCAGGATGACGAGGAAGACTCCCCAGTTCAGGAGGCGACGATCAACGGACATACCTGGCCCTCCGTACCTGCCGAGGATACCGACCCGGGCGCGGTCGGTGGCCGCCTCAGAAGCACGCGCCAGGCGCGACGCGTCCCGGCGCCGGCCATCGGGGCGGGCCACCGCTGGCGATGCCCCGTGGTAGCGTTCGATCCGGGGCCTGATGGGAGGGACGAGTCATGCGGTTGAGCGAGTGGACGGCCAGCGCTCCGGCTGGTGCTGTCACCCCGGCAATCCAGTCGGCGCTCGGAGGCATCCTCGGCCCGCTGGGTGCGGACGCCGACCCGGAATGCTGGGTGCTCTGGGGTGAGGAGCCGCACGTCCGCTGGTCGTTCATGGTCCCGACGGACGCCGGGCTCGTGACCGGGCACGTTCGCGTCTTCGTCCCCCAGGAGGGCCCCCGCGCCACGGGCAAGCTGGTCCGCTGGAGCCGCGTGCAGGTCGGGGAGTTCGTGGTGGAGACCCAGGGGCCCCACCGCGTGATGAGCGCGACCCTCGAGGGCTCGAAATCTCCGCGGGAGCGACGAGACGGCGGACGCGGTCGGCGCCTTCCTGCGCGAGATCTTCGCCGGGATCGACGGACGCCGTCCGGCCGGCGTGCCGGGGACCGACGTCGACGGTCGGGGCTCGTGACCGCGGCCCCGTCCGGGGCGACCTTCGCGGCCGTCATCTTCGATCTCGATGGCGTGATCGTGGACTCGGAGCCCTGGTGGCATGCCGCCCGGGTCGACTGGGCCGCGGGCCTGGGCCGAACCTGGACCGAGGCTGACAGCCGCGCCTGCATGGGCCTGGGTTCCCGCCAGTGGTCCGTCGAGATGCAGGCCCGGCTGGGTCTCGACATGCCCCTCGAAGCCGTCGTCGACGCGATCGTGGGCGCGCTCGTGGACAGGTACCACCGGAGCCCTGCCCCGCGCATCCCCGGAGCGGTCGAGGCGGTCCGAAGGATCGCCGGCACCCTGCCCGTGGCGATCGCGTCGGGCTCCCATGCGGCCGTGATCGACGCGGCCCTGCGGGCGGTCGGGCTCGCCGACCTGTTCGGCGCCGTCGTCTCGGCCGATGACGTGGTCCTGGGCAAGCCGGCCCCGGACGTCTACCTGGAGGCCGCGCGACGCCTGGGGGTCGCCCCGGCGGGCTGCCTCGTGGTCGAGGATGCGCTCAACGGGACGCTGGCCGGGAAGGCCGCGGGCATGACCGTGGTGCTGGTGCCGAACCCGAGCTTCCCGCCGGGGGAGGGGACCGCCGACCATGCCGACATGGTCGTCGCCCGCCTCGCCGACCTCGACCCCCGGGCGCTGGTCCAGTGAGCGATCCGCACGTCCCCGGGATGCGGCCGCGCCGCTTTCCCTACTGGTTCGTCACCGTCGGGATCCGGATCATCGTCGGAACGTACCTGCGCGTCCGCACCGAAGGCCGGGAACGGCTGCCCGACGGTCCGGCGATCCTGTGCTTCTCGCACCAGAGCTGGCTCGACCCGTTCGTGCTGGTCGCAGCGTTGCCGGCCCGGCCGGACCTCCAATTCTTCGGTCCCAGGGAGGCCGACATGTCGGTGGGAGCCCGGAATCGACTGATCACCTGGAGCGGACGGGCGGTTCCCTTCAACCCGGAACGGACCAACCTGCTGACCGCCACGCGCTCCGTGGACGCCGTGCTCAAGACCGGAGCCCGGCTGGCGATCGCACCCGAGGGGAGGATCCACGCCGGCGAGCGGTCGCTCCTTCCGCTCAACGAGGGTGTCGCGTACTTCGCGCTCCGGAGCGGCGTCCCGATCGTTCCGATCGCGCTCGTGGGAATCGGCTGGGTCCGCCTGGGCCGCACCGTCAGGGTGCGCATCGGGGATCCGATCATGCCCGCCGCGCGGCCCACCCGCGACGCCGTCGCCGAGCTCACCACGGCCGTCGAGGTCGCGCTCCGTGACCTGGTGAAGGATGCCGTCGATCAGCCTGCGCCGGGTCCGGTCGGACGATGGATCACGGAGCTGTTCAACGACTGGCCCGAAGGCGTGCGCCCGCCCGCGGAGCACGAATAGAACGCGTGTTCCAGATGTCGCGCCGAGCGGTCCCGGATGCTGCAGGGAGGGGCAGGGCGCCGCGCCGCGCCGCCGCTTCTGCGATACTCGGGCCCATCGAGCCGCCGAATCGGAGGAGAACGGAGCACCGTGGGAGCGACCGGCCTCGCCGCGAACCCGGATGAGTATCGCGTCCGGCTGCGCGAGCAGCCAGACCAGCAGATAGACGCGTGGGCGGCGGAGGCCATGCGCGACATCTCGATCCGCCGCGGCGTCCTGGCCGTCCTCGATGACTATCGCGAGGCGACCGGCGTCGACGACCGGCAGCTCGAGCGCGTCTTCAGCGCGGGCGGGGGACCGGCCGCAGCGATCGGCCATGACGCCGTTGGGCACCTGATGGTCCCGGCCACGACGCTCTTCTGCCTCGTGCCCGGGACCCGCAGCGCCTTCCCCGATGCGCGGGAACGGCTGATCTCCTACCTCGTCGAGAACTTCGAAGAGCTCGTCTACGCCTGATCCGGGGCCCGGAGCCCGGATCGGCGGACTGTGAGGTCGGGGCCTGCCGATGCGCGCCACCCGAGCCGCTCATGGAGGCGCATCCGCTGCCGGGACGCTTGACCCCGCCCTCGTGCTCGAGCGGTGGCCAGGGACGTGGTGGACCCGGACCCGTCCCTGGGGGCCGTTCGCGCTCCTGGTCCAGGTCCTTCTGCTGGCCTGCGCCTACTGGCTGACCGGGGGATCGCGGTACCCGTGGTTCTGGCCGATCGCGGGTACCGTCCTCTTCAACCAGTACTTCCTGAGCTGGGCGATCGGCAGCGCCGCGTCCCGATTCCTTCCGTTGACGACGTCCCTGGATGCGTACCTGGGCCCGGCGGCCGATGGTGCACGCTCGATGATCGACCGTGCCCGCGACCGTCGAGCCAACAGGCGGATCGGGGCGGCGTTCGCTGGTGCGCTCGTCGTGTTCTTCCTGGCCTTCGGCGCGCTGCCCGGTGACTCGACGGGCCTGTTGCTCTCGACTGCCATTGGGCCGTGTCTCTATGTCGCGGCCGAGGCCTTCTTCCAGCTCCTCTCGCTCGCGGCACTCGTGCGCTTCGTGAGCTCCCGGGAGCCGCACGCCTTCGACCCGTGGCGTCCGTCTCGGACTCCTGCGCTGATCGGTCTTCGCCGACTCCACGCGTTCGCCGTGACCTGCTTCTTCGTCGCGACGGTCGTCTTCGTGTTCGGCTACGTGATGGCGAGCGCGGCATTCATTGCTCCGGCGGCGCTGGATTCGCCGATGTACGCGGGGAGCTGGATCGTGATGTGCTTCTTCATCATCTGCCTGCCCATCACGAGCGTGCTGCCGCGAATCCAGCTTGGTCGTCGGGTCGAGGAGCTCGAGCATCGCGCCACCCGCCAGTTCCTGGACGCAAGGGTCCGGATCCTGGGGGACCCGGAAGTGACTCTGACCGACAAGCTCTGCGCAGCCGAAGCGGTCGAGAGCTCAGTCCGATCGATCGCGGATGGCAGGGACACGCGCATGTCGCTCGAGTGGGCTATCGCCCTGTGCGCTGAGCTGGCGTCGATCGCCGCCCTGTTGCTCGCCCTGCCAGACAGCATCCGCCACCTCTTCTCCTCGTGAGCGCGGCCTGACCGCTCGGCTCCGGGCCCCAGCCAGGGCGTCCGGCCAGTTCGCCCTGATGACCGACGGCTCCGGCGCCCCTGACCGCATCGCGCCGCGAGATAGTTCCCTCCCGTGCCGACGTCCGAGGGACGCGGGGGGCCGGTGCCCGCCCCGCGACGACGCGACGCCGGCTTCGCAGACGCGACGAGGCCCGGCTGCCCTTCAGGCTGCCGGGCCTCGTCATGAGCTGGACCTGCCGGTCGCACCGGCCCGAGCGATCAGACGGGATCGCGCGGGCCGTGGCCGCGGACGACGGTGATCGCGTTCTCGAGCGTCAGCTTGGAGATGGTCAGGTACTTCGCGAGGTTGTCCCGGTCGCTGGCCGACGCGGAGCTCGCGAACTCCCTGCTGCGCAGGATGGCCAGCAGCGTCCCGAGGGCACCCTGGAGCTGGGCCTTGGCATCGATGAGGGCGTCGTCGCCGGTCGGGATGACGTTCGCTGCGGCAAACGCGGTCTCCGCCTCGACCGGGGGCGGGGTCGCTCGACGAGATGCCGGGACTTCGATGGTGCCGTCCTCAGCGATGTGCGGATGGCGTCCTTCGATCTTCTCGCGGAGCTTCACCAGCGAGAGCTCTCCGCGCGCGACCTGCTCGGCCAGCCGTCGCCGCTTCTTCGGATCCTGCACCTTCATCAGCTCATAGGCATGCGAGACCGTGTCTTTGCGCACGGACACCAGGTCGCGCACCTCGGCGGGAGCATCTGCGAGCCGGAGGCGATTCTCGAGGTAGCCCTTGTCCTTGCCGAGCTTCTGGGCCAGCTTCCGGATGCTGTACCCGTGCTCCTTGACCATGCGGTCGTAGATCGAGGCCTCCTCGAGCGGGGAGAGGTCCTCCCTCTGGAGGTTTTCGATGACCGCGATCTCCAGGGCGGACTCGTCGTCGAGCTCCTCGACGAGGGCCGGGATGGTCTCGAGGCCCGCCCGCCGCGCGGCGCGCCAGCGCCGCTCGCCGGCCACCAGCTGGAACTGGTTCGGTCCGAGCGGCCGGACGAGGACGGGCTGGAGGACGCCGTGCTCCCGGATCGACCCGGCCAGCTCGTCGAGCGCCGCCTCCTCGAAGACGACGCGCGGGTTCTCGGGGTTCGCCTCGATCCGGTCGATCGGGACGTTGCGGACGCCGACCGCCCGACCGCTCTCGGCGGACAGGAGGCTGACGATGGACGGGGAGAGCTCGCGCTCCTCGGAGAGGCGACGCGCCGCGTACGCGCGGAAGTCAGGCCTGGCCAAGTTCGACGACCTCCTTCGCGAGTTCGCGGAATGCTTTCGCGGCCTCGGAGCTGCTGGCGTAGCTGGTGATCGGTCGACCGGTGAGGGGTGCCTCGCCGAGCTTGACGGTGTTACGGACGATGGTCCGGAAGACGTGATGGTCGCCCAGGTCGCGGAGCTCCTCGAGCATCTCGCGACCGAGGACGGTCCGACCGTCGTAGAAGGTGGGGAGGAGACCCAGGACGGTCAGGTTCCGGTTGAGCTTGGTCCGGATCGTCGTGATCACCTTGACGAGCGCCGTGAGGCCCTTGAGCGCGTAGTACTGCGTCTGGACCGGGATGATCACGCTGTCCGCGGCGACGAGGCTGTTGATGGTGAGGAGCCCCAGGGTCGGCGGGCAATCGATCAGGACGAAGTCGTAGGAATCCGCGACCGGTTCCAGCGCCTGCCGCAGGGCGTACTCCCGGGCGATCGCCGAGAACAGCTCGACTTCCGTGGACGCCAGCTCCAGCGTCGACGGGACGACGGAGACGTCGGGCGTGAGACTGGGCAGGATGACGTCGGCGACCGAGACGTCCGCGTTGTCGAGCACGTGGGCGATGGACCGCTCAACCTGCCCGAGGTTGATCCCGAGCCCGACGGTGAGGTTGGCCTGGGGATCCATGTCGACGGCGAGAACCCGGAAGCCCTGCTCGGCCAGCGCGCCCGCGAGGTTGATGGCGACGGTGGTCTTGCCGACCCCGCCCTTCTGGTTCGCGATCGCGATCACATGGCCCACCGGGCAGTCACCTCTCGACTCTGCATACCTTCGCGCCGACGACGCGTCACGCCTCCGCGGACCCGAATGCTACCGCACCACGTACAGCATCCGGCGCCCGTTGTCCACACATCCTCGAAGTTGTTCACGATTCCTGTGGATAACGTCGGGATCTGCGCGCTCCCCGCGACGACCCTGGCCTGCTCACGAGCAGGTCTCGACCGACCGCCCGCGGAGGCGACGACGGGCCCATCCGGCGGTCCGAATCCCAGCCTGTCGTCGACGATCGGCCCATGAGCATGGCAGGCAGATGCGTATGATGGGTCCGTCTCCCGCCACCAGACTGTCCGTGTGCAAAGACGTGGCGCTGCCGGCCCGATTGCCCGGCACGACACACCCTGAGGAGAGCGCCGTGCCCACGAGCGAAGAACGGCTCGCCCGTCTGCAGCGAATGCGCGCCGAGGCGCTCCAGGGCGGAGGGCCCGTCCGCGTCGAGCGCCAGCACACGTGGGGCAAGCTCACGGCGAGGGAGCGACTCGATCTCCTCCTGGACCCCGGCAGCTTCGAGGAGCTGGACGCGTTCGTCACGCATCGTGCCACGGAGTTCGGCCTCGATCGACAGCACTACCTGGGCGATGGCGTCGTGACCGGCTACGGGAAGATCGACGGCCGGCTCGTATTCGTCTTCAGCCAGGACTTCACCGTCTTCGGCGGCTCGCTTTCGGAAGCCTACGCCGAGAAGATCTGCAAGGTCATGGACCTGGCGATGAAGGTCGGCGCACCGGTCGTCGGGCTGAACGATTCCGGGGGAGCGCGGATCCAGGAGGGCGTCGCCTCCCTGGGCGGCTACGCCGAGATCTTCCTGCGCAACGTGCTCGCTTCCGGCGTGGTTCCTCAGATCAGCGTGATCATGGGACCCTGCGCTGGGGGTGCCGTCTACTCTCCGGCGATGACGGACTTCACCGTGATGGTCGAAGGGACGAGCTACATGTTCGTGACCGGGCCGAACGTGGTGAAGACCGTCACCCACGAGGAAGTGGACTCGGAGTTCCTGGGCGGTGCCACGACGCACACGACGAAGTCCGGCGTCGCTCACCTCGCGGCACGTGACGAAGCGACCGCCCTTGACGCTGTCCGTCGCCTGCTGGCCCAGCTGCCCCAGAACAATCTCGGTGATCCTCCGTTCATCGAGACGAAGGATCCCGCGGACCGGCGCGACCCGGAGCTCGACCATGTCGTTCCCGACGATCCGCAGAAGCCTTATGACATGCACGACGTCCTCCGGCGGATCGTCGATGACGGCGACTTCTTCGAGCTGCAGCCCGGGTGGGCGCCCAACATCCTGATCGGCTATGCGCGTCTCGGCGGACGGAGCGTCGGCATCGTTGCCCAGCAGCCGTCGGTGCTGGCCGGCGCCCTGGACATCGACGCGAGCATCAAGGCGGCGCGCTTCGTTCGGACCTGCGACTGCTTCAACGTTCCGCTGGTCACGTTCGTCGACGTTCCAGGGATTCCTCCCCGGCGTCGGCCAGGAGCATGGCGGAATCATCAAGCACGGCGCCAAGCTGCTCTACGCGTACTGCGAAGCGACCGTGCCGAAGCTCACGGTGATCACGCGCAAGGCGTACGGCGGCGCGTACGACGTCATGAGCAGCAAGCACATCCGCGGCGACATGAACTTCGCGTGGCCCACGGCCGAGATCGCGGTCATGGGCGCCGAGGGTGCGGTCAACATCATCTTCAAGGACGAGATCGCGCAGGCCTGCGGACCCGGTCGAGGAGCGACGGCGCCTGGTCGCCGACTACGAGCGCCAGTTCAACAACCCGTATGTCGCAGCCGCTCGCGGGTACATCGACGACGTGATCCTGCCGTCGGAGACGAGGCCGCGGCTCATCAGGGCGCTCGAGGTCCTGGCTGACAAGCGGGACACGAATCCCCGCAAGAAGCACGGCAACATCCCGCTATGAGCGAGATGCGCATGGCGCGTTCAGGTCCGGCCCGCGTCTTTGTGCAAAGACGGCTGATCGCCAGGGGACCGGGACCCGGAGCGGCTTCATGACGCCTCCGTTCACGCGGGTCCTGGTCGCCAACCGGGGAGAGATCGCCCTGCGCATCATCCGCGCCTGCCACGAGCTGGGGATCGAAGCCGTCGCCGTCTACTCGGATGTCGACGCCAGCGCCGCGCACGTCCGCGCCGCCGACCAGGCCGTCCGACTCGGGCCGTCCGCCCCCGGCGAGAGCTACCTCAGGATCGATGCGGTCGTCCGGGCGGCGGCGGAATCCGGGGCGCAGGCGGTCCATCCCGGATACGGGTTCCTCTCCGAACGGGCGGCGTTCGCCCAGGCCGTCGAGGACGCAGGCCTCGTGTTCGTCGGGCCGTCACCGGCGGCGATCGCGGCGCTCGGCGACAAGCTGGCCGCTCGTCGGACCGCCCGGGCGGCCGGTGTTCCGCACGTCCCGGGGACCCTGGAGCCGGCGCCGGTGGATCGACCCGACCAGGTCGAGGCAGTCCTGGCGGCCGCCCGCGAGGTCGGATTCCCGCTGCTCGTGAAGGCGGCAGCCGGCGGCGGCGGGCGCGGCATGCGTCGTGTGGTGGCTCCGGACGAGCTGCCGGCCGCGCTCCTGGCGGGGTCTCGCGAGGCCGCCTCGAGCCTTCGGCGACGGCTCGGTCTACCTCGAGCGCGAGATCATGCCGGCCCGCCACATCGAGGTCCAGCTGCTCGGCGACGCGCACGGCCGCGTCATCGCGCTCGGCGAGCGGGACTGCTCGACCCAGCGTCGCCACCAGAAGCTGATCGAGGAGGCCCCGGCGCCCGGACTCGACGAGACCGAGCGGCGCCGGCTGCACGCCATGGCCGTCCGGCTCGGCGAAGCAGCGGGCCTCCGGAACGCGGCGACCGTCGAGTTCCTCCGCGACGCCGACGGTCAGTTCTGGTTCCTCGAGGTCAACACGAGGCTCCAGGTCGAGCACCCCGTCACGGAGCTCGTGGCCGGCCTGGACATCGTCCAGGAGCAGCTCTGGATCGCGGCGGGGGCGCCACTCTCGGCCAGGGCGCTGGCGGCAGGGGAGCGGGCGGCCAGGCCCACGAGCCACGCGATCGAGCTGCGCATCTCCGCCGAGGACCCGGCCCGGGTCTTCTCCCCGTCGCCCGGCCGGATCACGCGCTGGACGATGCCGGCGGGGCCGGGAGTCCGGGTGGACACGGCCGTCGAGGCGGGCGACGTGGTCCCACCGGAATACGATCCGTTGATCTGCAAGCTGATCGTTCACGCGATCGATCGGCCGGCGGCCCTGGCGCGGCTCCGGCGCGCCCTCGACGAGGCCGAGATCGGCGGCATCCAGACGACCCTGCCCTTCCATCGCGCGATGCTCCGGACGCCCGGCTTCGTCGACGCGACGGACCTTTCCACGACCTGGGTCGACGCCCACTGGGACGGCCCGGCCACCCGCGCCGCAGCCGTTCGTCGGGCGACGCTCGCCGCCGGCCTGGCCGCCCTCGCGGGCGATGCCGCCTCCTCGACGGGGCAGGGGAGCCTCCCGCTGCCGCCCCCTGGCGACGGGCCGGCCCGCGCCTGGCGCAGCAGCGGACGGACGCTCGCCACGGACCGCTGGCCGGCATGAGCGGGAAGCATCGGCGCCAGGCCCCGACGATGATCGCCGGTCCGGACCCCGTCGCGCCCGCCCCCGAGCGGGAGATCGATCCGCGCGCGATCCGGGTTGCCGTCGCCCCGGTGACGCGCATCGAGGGGGACCTGGCGCTATGCGTCGCCCCGCCGCCGGACCCGGCGGCCGGGCTGGTCCGCGTTGACCACCTCCAGGACCTCCCGCTCGTCGACGGCGTGCCCACGGCCGTCCGCCTCGAGCACTTCGGCGCCGGGCGCGCCCGGCTCCTGGAATGGGTCGATGGGCAGGTCAATAGCACATCCGTTCTCTTCGGCCCCATCCGAGAGGACCGGGCCCGGGGAACGCGTGTCCGGGAGGTCGTCGTTGACGGCTGGCGGGTCGAGGTGGATCTTGAGCCCGAACGACGTGCCGTCCTTCGCGAGAGGGCCCGGCGGGGCGCCGGGACCGCGTCCCGGGGCGGCCCGGTGGAGGTCCGGGCGATCATCCCGGGCCGGGTCGTGGCCGTCTCGGTGGCGCCCGGGGAGACCGTCGAGGCGGGCCAGCAGGTCCTCGTGGTCGAGGCGATGAAGATGCAGAACGAGCTCCGGGCGCCCCGCGAGGGTACCGTGGAGCGCGTCGGGGTCGCCGTCGGGGATACGATCGAGGTGGGCGACCTCCTGGTCGTCATCCACTGAGCCCGGCCGACCCCCCGAGCCCAGGGGGCCGGCCGTCATCACGGAGCACGCATGAGCGACGATCGCAGCCAGCCAGGGCCCATGGCCCCCGACGAGGGCCGCGAGCGTTGGCGCGCGACCACCAGGATGAAGGCCGTGGCGGCCACGCCCGAGCGGCGCGAGCGCTTCGAGACGTCGTCCGGGATCGAGATCGCCGACCTCTACTCCGCGGCGGACGTGGCTGGCCTCGACGAGGAGCGCGACCTGGGGCGGCCGGGGGAGTACCCGTTCACCCGAGGCGTCCAGGCCACCATGTACCGGGGTCGCTTCTGGACGATGCGCCAGTACGCCGGGTTCGCGACGGCCGCCGAGACCAACGAACGGTTCCGCTACCTGCTGGCCCAGGGCCAGACGGGCCTCTCGGTCGCCTTTGACCTGCCCACCCAGATGGGCTACGACAGCGACGCGCCCGAGGCCGAGGGAGAGGTCGGACGGGTGGGCGTCCCGATCTGCTCGCTGGCCGACATGGAGGTCCTGTTCGCCGGCATCCCGCTGGGCGAGGTCAGCACGTCGATGACGATCAACTCGACGGCTGCGGTCCTGCTCGCGCTCTACGTGGCGGCGGCCGAGAAGCAGGGCGTGGCGCGCTCCCGGATCTCCGGCACGACCCAGAACGACATCCTCAAGGAGTACATCGCCCGGGGGACCTACATCTACCCGCCGCGACCCTCGATGCGCCTCGTGACGGACCTCTTCGAGTTCTGCTCCCGGGAGCTGCCCCGCTGGAACACGATCTCGATCTCCGGCTACCACATGCGCGAGGCGGGCGCGACGGCCGCCCAGGAGCTGGCCTTCACGATGGCCGACGCGATCGCCTACGTGGACGCGGCGGTGGCTCGCGGGCTCGACGTGGACGCCTTCGCGGGTCGCCTCAGCTTCTTCTTCGCCGCCTGGAGCGAGCTCTTCGAGGAGGTCGCCAAGTTCCGGGCGGCCCGCCGACTGTGGGCCCGGATCGTCAAGGATCGCTTCGGGGCGGCCGATCCGCGCTCGATGATGTGCCGGTTCCACGTCCAGACGGCCGGCTCGTCGCTCACGGCCCAGTCGATCGACAACAACGTCGTCCGGACCACCGTCCAGGCCCTCGCCGCCATCCTCGGAGGCGCCCAGAGCCTGCACACCAACTCCCGCGACGAGGCGCTGGCCCTCCCGACCGCGGAGGCGGCGCGCCTGGCGCTGCGAACGCAGCAGATCCTGGCCCACGAGTCCGGCGTCACGGAGACACCCGACCCGCTGGCCGGCAGCTGGTACGTCGAGTCCCTCACGAACGACCTGGAGGCCGCGGCCCGGGGCCTGCTCGACGAGATCGAGGCGCTGGGCGGGACGCTCTCGGCGATCGAGGTCGGCTTCCAGCAGCGCCAGATCCAGGAGTCGGCGTACCGCGTCCAGCGGGCGATCGAGACGGGCGACCAGGTGGTCGTGGGCGTCAACGCGTTCCGCGACGAGGCCGTGCGCACCCCGCCGACGCTCCGGATCGATCCGGAAGGCGAGCGACGCCAGGTCGAGGCGGTCCGGCGCATCCGCGCCGGGCGTGATGAAGCGGCCTGGACAGCCGCCCTGCGGAGGGTCGAGGAGTGCGCCCGCGGCGAGGAGAACGTCCTGCCGGCGCTCGTGGAGGCGGTGAAGTGCTACGCAACAGTCGGAGAGATCTCGAACCGGCTCCGCTCCGCCTGGGGCGAGCACCGGGAGCTCGTGACGGTATGACTCGCAACGGTACGAATTGGTGAGCGCCGATATCGCGGCCCTGCTGAGCGGCGTGGCCGGGCCGGTCCGCCTCGGCGTCGACGACCTGGATGCCCTGGCCCGCGCGGCCCGGGCCGCGGGCGGCCGCGTGGCGGTGCTGGAGGCGCCGGTATCGAAGGCCGAGCTGCTCGACGGGATCGCGGCCGGCCTGGGCTTCCCGGACTGGTGGAGCCGGAGCTGGGGGGCCCTTGACGAGCTGCTGCGCTACCCGAACTCGGCCCCCGGGGCCGTCGACGTCGTCGCCTGGCACGACCCGTCCGCGCTTGTGGAGGGCGATCGGGCCGCCTGGCAGACCGCCCGTGGCGTGCTGACCTCGGCGATCGCCGACCGTCGCTCCCGCGGGACCGCACCCCTCATCGTCGCGCTGACCGGGCGCCTGCCCGAGGAGCTCGATGGGATCGACGATGCAGGCGTGACCCAGCTCCAGCAGGGAGGACCCGCGATGGGAACACCGACGCTGCCGGGTGACCTGCCCGACCTCGTTCGCCGGGTCGGTCGGGTCCATCACGTGGCCGTCGTGGTACGCGACATGGCCGCGGCGCTGCGCCTCTGGCGGGACACCCTGGGGCTGGCCCCGGGTCCGGTCGTGGCGATCCCCGCGGACCGGGTCAACATCGCCTTCCTCCCGGTTGGCGAGACCAGGATCGAGCTGGTCGAACCGACCGACGAGACGACCGGCGTGGCCCGCTTCCTGGCCAGCCGGGGAGAGGGCTTCCATCACGTCTGCCTGGAGGTCGCGGACCTCTCCGCTGCGCTGACCAGGCTCTCCCTCGACGGCATCGAGCTGATCGATTCGGTCGCCCGCCCGGGCGCCGAGGGCCCCGTGGCCTTCCTCCACCCGCGAAGCTGCCACGGCGTGCTCGTGGAGCTGATCGAGGCGCCCGGCGGCCCCTCCTGGGGGTCCCTGTACCCGCACGGGTTCCACGCGCCGGGGGAGTAGGCTCCCCGGGGGACCGACCAGCGGGCGGACCGCGACCGGTCGTCGGGCGGGGGTCGCCTCCCGTGCCCGCGGTCGGCTGGCGGCATGCGGGACGGTTCGCTAGCATGCCTTCGTGGCGGTGCCGGCTCGGTGCCCGGATGAGGAGGCGATGCAGGACCTCGGCGACTACCGAACCGTCGACCCGTGGGAGCGCGCCGAGGGTGCGCCGTGGCCGCCGGGAGCCGTGTGGCTCGCCCGGGAGCGGGCCTGGGCCTTCGCCCTCTACTCACGCCACGCGACCGCCGTCGAGCTGTGCTTCTTCGGCACGGGCGATCCAGCGGTCCCCGCGCTCGCCATCCGGCTGGACCCGTATCGCAACCGGACGGGTCGGACCTGGCACGTGGTGGTCCCGGCTGAGGACGTGGGCGAGGCCACGCTCTACGGGTACCGCATCGACGGGCCCTGGGACCCTGCCATCGGAGACCGCTTCGACCGCGAGAAGGTGCTCCTGGATCCCTATGCCCTGCGGGTCTGGTTTCCGCCCGGCTATGACCGGGCCGCGGCGACGCGGCCCGGGCCGACGGTCGGGAAGGCGCCGCTCGCGATGCTCCCGCCGCCCGTGGACCACCCCGGGCCGGAGCCCGACGAGCCGCGTCCCCGGCATACCCATGACCTGATCGTCTACGAGCTCCACGTGCGGGGTTTCACGATGGACCCGAGCTCGGGCGTGGCGGCCCCGAAGCGAGGCACGTTCGCCGGGCTCGTCGAGAAGATCCCGTACCTGCGCGAGCTCGGCGTGACCGCCGTCGAGCTCCTGCCGATCCACCAGGTCGATCCCCAGGAGGGCAGCTACTGGGGCTACATGACCCTCAACTTCTTCGCTCCCAACCGGGCCTACGCGGCGGGGGAGGACCCGGCGGCCGAGTTCAGGACGATGGTCCGCGCGTTCCACCACGCGGGCATCGAGGTCTGGCTGGACGTCGTCTACAACCACACGAGCGAGGGCGACGAGAACGGCCCGACCCACTCGTTCCGGGGGATCGACAACCGGAACTACTACCTGCTCCACCCCGACGGCTCATACCTGAACGACACCGGGACCGGCAACACGTACCGGACCGGCCATCCCGCGGGCGGGGCCCTCGTCGTCCGCAGCCTGACCCATTGGATGGATCGCTTCGGGGTCGATGGCTTCCGGTTCGACCTCGCCTCGATCCTCAGCCGGGGCGCCGACGGCAGGATCGTCCAGTCGCCGCCCCTGATCGCCGAGATCGGGGCCCTCGCGGGGGAGCGCGACGCCCGGCTGGTGGCCGAAGCCTGGGACATCGGTGCCTACCAGCTCGGCCGGGGCTTCCCGGGCATCACGTGGCGCCAGTGGAACGGCAAGTTCCGGGATGACGTGCGGAGCTTCGTGAAGGGCGATCCCGGGCTGGTCGGGGCGCTGATGTCGCGGGTTTACGGCTCGTCGGACCTCTTCCCGGACGGCCTGCCCGACGCCTACCGGCCGTGGATGAGCGTCAACTTCGTCACCGCCCACGATGGGTTCTGCCTGTGGGACCTCGTCAGCTACAACGCCAAGCACAACGAGGCGAACGGGCACAGGAACGCCGACGGAGCGGACGACAACCGGAGCTGGAACCACGGCTTCGAGGGCGCCAGCGGCGCTCCGGCGGCGGTCGTGGCCCTCCGCCTTCGCCAGGTCCGCAACGTCGCGGCCCTGCTGCTCCTGTCCAACGGGACGCCGATGATCGTGGCCGGGGACGAGTTCGGACACTCCCAGGGCGGCAACAACAACCCCTACAACCAGGACAACGCGACGACCTGGCTGGACTGGTCGAAGCTCGAGGGCAACGCCGACCTGCACCGTTTCTGGCGCCGGATGATCGCCTTCCGGAAGGCTCACCGGTCGCTCGGCCGCTCGCGCTTCTGGCGCGAGGATGTCCGCTGGTACGGCCCGGAGGGTCCCGTGGACCTCGGCCCGCAGAGCCGCGCGGTCGGCTGGTGCCTCGACGGCAGGAGCGTCGGCGACGATGACATCTACGTGCTCGTGAACGCCCACTGGCGGAGCGCGCGGTTCCGGCTCATGGAGGCCGGTCCCTGGCGGCGCGTCGTGGACACCGCGCTCGCGGCGCCCGAGGATGTCGTCGATCCCGGCGCGGAGCCGCGCGTCGGCGACGACCGGTACGTGGTGGGGCCCCGGAGCGTCGTCGTCCTCCTGCGGCGCGCGGCAGAGCGGTCCGCCTGAACGGCAGACAGGCACCGGCGGCGAGCGCGCCGGAGCGAGCGTCGCCCCCCGGCAACGGCGGAGCGTCGGCGGCCCCGGAACCGTCCCCCGGGGCTAACCGCGGAAGCCGGCCTCCCGCAGCAGCGCGGGCAGCTCGGTCGGCGACGATGCGACCCGGATCCCGGCCGCCTCGAGGGCGGTGACCTTCTCGGCGGCGGTGCCCCGGCCGCCCGAGATGATCGCTCCCGCGTGGCCCATCCGCTTGCCTTCGGGCGCCGTCCGCCCGGCGATGAAGGCGGCCATCGGGACGCCCTTGAGGTTCTCGGCGGCCCAGGCAGCCGCCTCCTCCTCGGCGCTGCCGCCGATCTCGCCGATCAGGACGATCGCCTCCGTCTCCGGATCATCGGCAAAGAGCTTGAGGACGTCGAGGAAGGTCGTCCCGATGATCGGGTCGCCGCCGATGCCCACGCAGGTGCTCTGGCCGATCCCGGCGTCGGTCATGGCCTGGACTGCTTCATAGGTGAGCGTTCCCGAGCGGGAGACGACACCCACCCGGCCCTCCTTGTGGATCGCGCCCGGGATGATCCCGACCTTGGCCCGGCCCGGCGACGTGGCCCCGGGGCAGTTCGGTCCGACCAGGCGAGCGCCGGCGGCGCGGACGATCTCCACGACGGGAAGCATGTCCAGGGTCGGGATGCCCTCCGTGATGCAGAAGATCGTGGAGATCCCCGCGGCGACCGCCTCGAGCACGGAGTCGGGAGCGCCGGCCGCCGGCACGAAGATGCACGACGTGTTGGCGCCGGTCTGGGCGACCGCCTCCTCGATCGTGTTGAAGACCGGGACGCGGTTGTCCAGCGCGTGGAGGCCGCCCTTGCCCGGGGTCATCCCGGCCACGATCCGGGTCCCGTAGTCGAGCATCTGGCGGGAATGGAACTCGCCCTCCCGACCGGTGATGCCGTGGACCACGAGCCGCGTGTCGCGGCCGATCAGGATGCTCATGCCTGGGCTCCTTGCGCGCCGCTGTTGGCTGCTGCACGGGCGCTGGCGACGGCCTGGGCGGCGGCGACGGCCTTGGCCGCCGCCTCGTCGAGCGTGGCCGCGGTCTCGAAGCGGGCCTCCTGGAGGAGGCGGCCGGCTTCCTCGGCGTTCGTCCCCACGATGCGCACGACCATCGGGACCTCCCGCTCCTGGCGCGAGCGGGCGTCGATCAGGCCTCGGGCGACCTCGTCGCCCCGGGTGATCCCGCCGAAGATGTTGACCAGGATCGCCTCCACCTTGGGGTCCGCCAGGATCAGGCGCATCGCGGCCGCGACGCGGTCGGCCTTGGCGCCGCCGCCGATGTCCAGGAAGTTCGCCGGCTGGCCGCCGGCCCGCTTCACGAGGTCCATCGTGGTCATGGCCAGGCCGGCGCCGTTGACCATGCAGCCGATCGTCCCGTCGAGGTGGATGAAGCTGATGTCGTAGTGGCGGGCCTCGGCATCGGCCGCGTCCTCCTCGTCGAGGTCGCGGAACTTCTCGAGGTCGGGGTGCCGTTGCAGCGCCGAGTCATCGAGCGTGACCTTCGCGTCCAGGCAGGCGAGCCGCTCCACCTGGCCCTCCGGGCCGCTCTCGCGCACGATGCCCAGCGGGTTCACCTCCACGAGGTCCGCGTCGTTGGCCCGCATCGTCGCCACGAGGCCCTTCGCGATCTTCACGAAGTCCCGCAGGTGGGGGCCGCCGAGCCCGACCGCGAAGGCCAGCTGGCGGGCCTGGTAGTCGAGGAGGCCCAGCAGCGGGTGGGCCGCGACGCGGTGGATCGCCTCGGGGGTCGACTTCGCGACCTCCTCGATCTCCACGCCGCCCTCGGCCGAGGCCATCACCACGATCCGGCGGGTCGCCCGGTCGAGGATGGCGCCGAGGTAGAACTCCTTGACGATCACCGCGGCCGGTCCCACGAGGACCTTGCGCACGGTGATGCCCTTGATGTCCATCCCCAGGATCCGGCCGGCCACCTCTTCCGCCTCGGCCGGCGAGCCGGCCAGCTTCACGCCACCGGCCTTGCCCCGACCGCCCACCAGGACCTGCGCCTTGATGACGACCCGACCGGCACCGAGGAAGCGCTCGGCGGCGGCTCTCGCCTCGGCGGGCGTCCGCGCGACGGCCCACGGCGGGACGGGCAGCCCCTGGGCGGCGAGGAGGGTCTTGGCGTCGGCTTCCTGGATCTTCACGGGCGGCTCCTGGACTGCGCGGGACCGGGCCGCGAGCGTTGCGCCGGCAGGTGTTGGCCGGGCGCGGCGGTCCGAAGGGGCGTGCGCTGATGGTACCGCCCGCGCCGCGGCCCGGCGCGCCCCGGCCTCGCGCGCTGCGCCGGAGGCGGCGCGATCGGCCCTCGGCCGCCGGTCGGACCTCGTACAATGCGGGAGCCCGCCCGGCCCAGCCGGCGGCTAGCCAGGATCGGCGCCACCGCGCCGGGCCGGCCCTCCGGCGCCCCAGGCGCCGCGACCATCCCGGTTCCGGACCCGGGCCCGGGCCTGGCTGCGAGAAACCTCGGACGACCGACCCAGGTCGGCCGCGCCGGCCATGGAGGCGTTGCTCGCGGTGCGCTACCTGACGTATCGAGGCGGCGAGGGGATGCTCGCCTGGGCGTTCCACCGGATCTCCGGCGTCGCCCTCTGGGCGTTCATCCTGCTCCACGTGCTGGACATCTGGCTGGTCAAGGCCAATGCGGCGCTCTACAACGACGTGCTCCAGCTGTACGCGAGCCCGGTCGGCCGGGTGGGGGAGACGCTTCTCGGGGCGGCGCTCCTCTACCACGCCCTCAACGGGCTGCGCATCATCGTGATGGACTTCTGGCCCGCGACGACCGTCTTCCACAAGCAGCTGTGGTACGCGAGCTGGGTGATCTTCGTGGTCGTCGGCCTGCCGGGTGCCTTCATCATCCTCAGCCCGATCTGGACGGGGGTGCACTGATGGCTGCCTACTCGCGCTCCGGCAGCGTCCGACCCTCCGGCGGCGGGTTCGAGCTTGCCGTCTGGTACCTCATGCGCCTCTCGGGGCTGGCCCTCTTCGTGCTGGCCCTGGCCCACTTCTCGATCACCCACTTCCTCTCGGACCCGGCGCTCCAGACGGACACCTGGATCGTGGGTCGCTGGGGCAGCCTGCTGTGGCGGACGACCGACTGGCTGATGCTCTCGATGGTGATCTTCCACAGCTTCATGGGCGTGCGAACCGTGCTCCAGGACTACGTCCACGGCGGAGCCCGGACGGCCCTGACGATGCTCCTGTACCTCGTCGGGATCACGCTCTTCCTCATGGGGACGCTCGCCGTCGCGACGCTCCCGTTCCCGGTCAAGTAGGACGACGATGCAGATCGACCACGAGGCACTCGTCGTCGGGGCCGGCGGCGCCGGACTCTGGGCAGCCCTCGAGCTGGCCAAGGCCGGCGTCTCGACCGGAGTCCTGACGAAGCTCTATCCCACCCGCTCCCACACCGGCGCCGCCCAGGGCGGCGTCTGTGCCGCCCTCGGGAACATCGAGGAGGACCACTGGGAGTGGCACATGTTCGACACCGTCAAGGGCGGCGACTACCTGGTCGACCAGGACGCCGCCGAGGTGCTCGCCCACGAGGCGATCGAGACGGTGATCGAGCTGGAGCACATGGGCCTGCCGTTCAACCGGACGCCCGACGGGAAGATCGACCAGCGCCGGTTCGGCGGCCACACCCGGAACTTCGGCGAGGGCCCCGTGAAGCGGGCCTGCTTCGCCGCGGACCGGACGGGCCACATGATCCTCCAGACGCTCTACCAGAACTGCGTCAAGGCCGGGGTCCGCTTCTACGACGAGTACCACGTCGTCGACCTCCTGTCGGAAGGCCCGGATCTCGGGGACGGCGGCCGGGCGGCCGGCGTCGTGGCCTACCGGATCGCCGACGGGGAGCTCCACACGTTCCGGGCGAAGGCGGTCCTCCTGGCCACCGGCGGGAACGGCCGGATGTTCAGGATCACCTCGAACGCCTACTCCCTGACCGGCGACGGGATGTCCCTCGTGTACCGCCACGGGATCCCGCTGGAGGACATGGAGTTCTACCAGTTCCATCCCACAGGGGTCTACGGGATCGGGATCCTGCTCTCCGAGGCTGCCCGGGGCGAGGGCGGCACGCTCCTCAACGCCGATGGCGAACGATTCATGAGCCGCTACGCGCCGAAGGCCATGGAGCTGGCCCCGCGCGACATGGTCAGCCGCGCGATCTACCTCGAGATCCGCGACGGGCGCGGGATCGGCCCGAAGAAGGACTACGTCTACCTGGACGTCCGTCACCTGGGCCGCAAGGTGATCGAGGAGAAGCTCCCGGACATCACGGACTTTGCCCGGGTCTACCTGGGCGTCGAGCCGCTCACGGAGCCGGTCCCGATCCAGCCGACCGCCCACTACGCGATGGGCGGCGTCCCCACCGACCTCCGGACCCGGGTGATCCGGGACCCGAAGAACACCGTGGTGGAAGGCCTCTTCGCCGCCGGCGAGACGGCCTGCGTCTCGGTCCACGGAGCGAACCGGCTGGGCACGAACTCGCTCGTCGACCTCCTCGTGTTCGGCCGCCGGGCGGGACGGGAGATGGTCGCGTACTGCAGGGGATCGTCGATGCCCGAGGTCGCAGCCAACGCGGCGGAGCCGGTGAGCGCCGAGCTCGAGGCCCTTCGCACCCGCGCCGAAGGCGAGAGCCCGTCCGAGCTGAAGGCCGAGCTGGCGACCCTGATGATGGACAACGTCGGCGTCTTCCGGACCGCGGACCTGATCTCCGGGGCGGTGTCGGGGGTCGCCTCGATCCGCGAGCGCTACGGCCGGGTCCGCGTCAAGGACACCGGGAAGGTCTTCAACACGGACCTCCTCGAGGCTCGTGAGCTGGGCTACCTGATCGACTGCGCCGAGGCCATGGTCACCTCGGCCCTGGCCCGCAAGGAGAGCCGGGGGGCCCACTCGCGCGAGGACTTCCCGGAGCGCGACGATGCGAAGTGGCTCGCCCATACGCTGGCGTACCGCTCGGAAGGCGGCCTGCCCACGCTCAAGTACAAGCCGGTGACGATCACCCGGTTCCAACCGAAGCCCCGCACGTACTGAGCCGGGAGCGAACGCGACATGCAGGTCGACCTCCGGATCCTCCGCTTCGATCCCGAGCGGGACAGCGCCCCGCACTGGGAGTCGTACACGGTCACGGCCGCGCCGATGGACCGCGTCCTCAATCTCCTCGCCACCGTCAAGGCGGAGCAGGACGGCACGTTCACCTACCGTCGCTCCTGCGCCCACGGCATCTGCGGCTCGGACGCGATGCTGATCAACGGCCGGAACCGGCTTGCCTGCAAGATCCGGGTCGACCAGCTCGGCAAGAAGATCACCGTGGCCCCCCTCACCGGCCTTCCGGTCGTCAAGGACCTGGTCGTCGACATGGAGGGATTCTTCGGGAAGTACCGGACCGTCATGCCCTTCCTCGTCGCGGATTCGCCCGCGCCGGAGCGGGAGCGGATCCAGAGCCCCGAGGATCGCGCCCGCTACGACGACACGACGAAGTGCATCCTGTGCGCGGCCTGCACGACGTCCTGCCCGTTCGTTCTGGGCCCAGCCCTCCTACGTCGGCCCGGCCGCGATCGTCAACGCCCACCGGTTCATCTTCGACAGCCGCGATGATGCGGCCGCCGAGCGACTGGAGATCCTGGCCGACAAGGACGGCGTGTGGCGCTGCCGGACCACGTTCAACTGCGTGGACGCATGTCCGCGGGGGATCAACATCACCCGGGCGATCCTCGAGGTCTCGCGCGCCATCGTGGAGCGCTCCGTCTGAGCGGCCTCGCTCTCTCGGGGCGGCGCCCCCGGGGCCTGCCCCGGTGCGAGAGTCCGGCATGAGCGCGGGCCCTGCGACCCGGGCAGGAACGCCGCTCCGCCTGGTCATCCGGACGGACGGGGCGGCCCGCGGCAACCCGGGTCCCGCATCGCTCGGGGCGGTCCTGATCGACGCCGCCCTGCCCGGATCCCAACGCCCCGACGCGACGCCGCTGGCCACGATCAGCGAGGCGCTCGGTCACCAGACGAACAACGTGGCCGAGTGGACCGGGGTGGTCCGGGCCCTGGACCTCGCGGCCGAGCTCGGGGCCGTGGAGGTGGCCCTGCTCCTCGACTCGAAGCTCGTGGTGGAGCAGCTGGGCGGGCGCTGGCGAGTGAAGGACGCGAAGCTCGCGCCGCTCCACGAGACGGCCATGGCCTCGCTTCGACGGTTCGGGCGCTGGAGCGCGCGGCACGTCCCACGCAGCCAGAACTCCGCCGCCGACGCGCTGGCCAACGAGGCGCTGGACCGGGTCGCGGCCGGCGGTCCCGCCGTCGTCGTGCGCCGCCCGACTCCGAGCAGCTCCGGCGCGACGATCCGCCAGCTGGGCCTGGCCCTGGAGCCCGGGTTCGACCCCGGCGACGCCGGTCCCGATCCCGGGGCGCTCCGGGTCCGCATCCTGGGCAGCGGGACGAGCCAGGGCATTCCCCGGATCGCGTGCTCCTGCGCGGTCTGCACGTCCAGCGATCCGCGTGACGAGCGGACGCGAGCCTCGGCCCTTCTGCGCTGGGCCGGCCATGCCGTCGTGGTCGATTGCGGGCCCGACTTCCGCCGCCAGGCCCTGGCCGCGGACCTCCGGAGCCTGGACGCGGTGCTCCTGACCCACCATCACCAGGACGCTGTGGGAGGCCTCGACGAGCTCCGGCGATTCAACGAGATCGGCCAGGGCCTTCTCCCGGTGCACGCCCTGGCGGACCTGCTGCCCGCGATCGTGGGGCGCTTCGACTATGCCTTCGATCCCGGCCAGGTCGCGGCGTTCGCCGTCCCGCGGCTGCGGCCGGTGGCCATCGCGGGCCCGTTCGAGATCGCGGGCCGCCGCTTCGTCCCGATCCCGATCGTGCACGGCGAGCGCCTGATCGCGGGCTTCCGAACCGGCGGCTTCGCCTACTGCTCCGACGTCCAGCGGATCGAGGAGGACGGGCGAGCGCTGTTGCGCGGCCTCGACGTCCTGGTGATCTCGGCCCTGCGCGACGTGCCCCACGCGACGCACCAGACGGTCGCCGAGGCGCTCGAGATCATCGCCGATCTCCGCCCAGCACGGGCGTTCCTGACCCACCTCGATCACGAGCTCGGCCACGCGGCCCTGGGGGCCCGGCTGCCGGCCGGCGTCGAGGTCTCCTTCGACGGGCTCGAGCTGGAGATCGCCCGTTAGGCGATCCGCCGCCGATGCCCGGCCCGGCGTTCGAGCGCCGGCGGGATCGCGGCGGCACTCGGTGCGGCCGTCGGCCGCGCGATCTCGATCCGGGCCGCGGACCTCCCGGGGCGGGGGGCGCTAGAATCCAGGTGCCAGCGAGGCGGCCGGACGGTCGCGCGAACGACGGGCAACCGCCGCCGCGAGGAACGTCCGGGCTCCCCGGCGCAGGGTAGCGGGTAACGCCCGTCCGCCGTGAGGCGAGGACCAGCGCCACAGAGACGAGTCCGCCGCCGGGTGACCGGCGGCGGGGTGAAACGCGGCAAGCTCTACCCGGAGCAAGGCCAAGTAGGAGGGCATGTCCCGGTTCGCCGGGACAGCGGCGCGCCGTCGCGGTCCCTCGGGTCGGCTGCATGAGCCGTCGGGCAACCGGCGGCCAGAGATGGATGACCGTCCCCGCGCCTTCGGGTGCGGGACAGAACCCGGCGTACAGGCCGCTCTCGCTGGCGCTTCCCCCGCATCATCCCGGGCGCTCAGCCCGGGCGCTCCGGCGCGGTCGCCTCCGGGAGCCGGGGGATCGTCCGAGTGGCGTTGCGCTGTCGCCTGAGCTGGGGCCGAGTCCGGTCGACCAGCCTGGCGGGCGCGGGGTGGGCTGGCAGCGAGCCCGTCAGTCCTCGTCGGCGCGGAAGATGCCGCTGGCTGCGCAGGTGTTGCAGATCGGCATGGCGGCCTCGAGGTCGCCCAGCGGCATCGGCAGGCTGCGATCCGGGAGCAGGCACTCCACCTCGTAGACGCGACCCGCCCGCGTGTCCAGGGCAACGTGGCGCCGGAAGTGGCAGCGCTTGATCCGCGCCGCCGCGAGCAACGCCCGCTCGACCCCGACCGGGGCCAGGAGCGCATGGGCGGTGCTGCTGTTCTGCTGGACCATCAGGTAGAGCGGGCTCCGTTCGGGGGCCGACGACGACTCGGCGCCGGACAATAGCACCGGGCGAGCGGGCGACGCAAGACGCGGAAGGTACTAGGGTGGCGCGGCGGCCGTAAGCCGGATGCGCCTCGAGCCCCCTTCCAGCCGCCCGCCCGGACTCGCTCCGGGAGCCCGAGCGGGCCCGGAACCCGGTCAGGGCACCGCGTCGCGCCACGGATCGTCGAAGAAGCCGGCGAGTGGCGAGGGGACGCGGATGATGGCCGCCGGCGCCCCGTAGGGAGCCCGAAGGTCGCGCAGGACGAGGCGCGCCGGCTCGCTCCGGGCGGCCAGCGCGCGCTTCCCGGCACCGGTCGCCGGGGTTCGCGCCGTCCGCAGGTGCACCGCGCTCCCGGCTGCGCTCGCCTCGGCCAGCCGTTGGAACGCATCGGCGAGGGCAAGGGCCCGAATCGCCCAGGGCAGGCCGTCGAGGCGCGTTCCGTCGAGGCACAGGATGTCGAGCGGGTCGAGGCGCACCTCGCCCCAGGGGACGAGAACGGCGTCGAGCACCGTCGCCCCGAGCGGCTCGAACCCGCCGTCCCGGGCGGCCGCGGCCATCTGCTGGCGGGCGATCGCGAGGCGGGGCTCCGGGGGCCCCTCGATGCCGATGCCGCCCGAGCGGTGCACGAGCCGGGCCTCACGGTCGCCCAGGACGATGAAGACGCGCGATCCGGACGGCCACGTCTCGGCCGCCCAGGCCGGGCTTTCCAGCGCCGCCTCGAGGACCCGGGCCGGGACGTCGACCGGCTCGGCGGCGGTCGGGAGATCGGCGGTGGGGAGGGGCCCGCGCCCGAGCAGGGCGGGCGGGCCGGGGCGGAGATCGATCGTCACGAGCCCACCATCCCGGCCGGCCGTGCCAGCTCGCCCGGCACAACCGGGCCGGCCCGACGGGTTGCCGCTTCGCGAACGGGCGCTGCGGCGGCAACGACGCCGCTCAAGGTGGGGCGAATTCGCGTTGACGGCCTTCCGTCGGGGTGTATCATTCCCTGCACGTCCCATGAAGTGGGGAAATGTGGTGACCCCGGACCGGTTCGCGGGCTTCGCGACCGATCGGGTGGGGATCCAGGTCAGCGGGCCGGCACGTCGCCGGCCCCCGCCGCTCCGACGAGGAGAACAGGGCCAGGTGTTCACCGGCGAGTACCGGCACACGGTGGACGCGAAGGGACGGCTTGCCGTCCCCGCGAAGTTCCGCGCGCAGCTCGCAGGCGGCGCGTTCGTCGCCCGCTGGCTCGACAGCTGCCTCGCGATCTGGCCTCGTGACGGGTGGGACCGCCTCGCCGGCAAGGTCGCAAGCCTGCCGACCGTCGAGAACGCCGGCGCCCGCGCCTTCAGCCGGTTCGTCTTCGCCAGCGCGGTCGAGATCGAGTTCGACGGCCAGGGACGGTTCGTCCTCCCGGCCTACCTCCGGGACGCCGCGGGGCTGGCCGGTGAGGCTGTCGTGGTCGGATCGCTCGACCACGCGGAGATCTGGGCGCCGGGCCGATGGGACGACTATCGGCGCGCGCTCGAGGAGCCCGAGGCGCTCGCGGCGCATCTCGCCGGCCTCGGGATCTAGCCGGCAGGGCCGGCACACCACATGCGCTTCCAGGGTCCGCTCGGGATCCGTTCGACGTCGGTGGAGGAGACATGGAACCTGGGCACCTGCCGGTGCTCGCGGTGGAGGTCGTGACGATGCTCGCCCCGCGCCCCGGCACCCTCCATGTCGACTGCACCGCCGGCGGCGGTGGGCACACCGAGCGGATCCTGGAAGCCGCCAGCCCGGACGGGCGCGTCCTGGCCATCGACGCGGACCCCGCCGCGATCAGGAGGGTGGGAGAGCGGCTGGCGCGATTCGGGGACCGCCTCGTCCTGTGCCAGGCGAACTTCCGGGACCTTGCCTCCGTTGCGCCCGCGGCCGGCTTCGATGCCGTCGACGGGATCCTGCTCGATCTCGGCCTGAGCTCCTACCAGCTCGCCGACGCGGACCGCGGCTTCGGCTTCCGCACGGGTGGGCCGCTCGACATGCGCTTCGATCCTGCGACGGGGGAGCCCGCGTCCGCATTGCTGGCGCGGCTCGACGAGACGGAGCTGGCGGACCTGTTCCGGCGCCTTGGCGAGGAGCCCCACGCCCGGCGAATCGCCCGCGCGATCGTCGATGCCCGGCGCAGCACGCGGATCGAGACCGCCGAGCAGCTCGCGACGCTCGTCGAGATGGCCGTGCCCCGCCGACCCGGTCCGCGAGGGCGGATCCACCCGGCGACGCGCGTCTTCCAGGCGCTCCGGATCGCGGTGAACGGCGAGCTCGACGCGCTCGAGGCGGTGCTCGGCGCGGCGGTCGACCTGCTCCGGCCGGGTGGGCGCCTGGTCGTGCTGGCCTACCACTCCCTCGAGGATCGCCTGGTCAAGCGCTTCATCGCGGCGGAGCGACGCGGCTGCGTCTGCCCCTCGAGCTTCCCCGTCTGTGTCTGCGGCCGGGTGCCGCGCCTCAGCCCGGTCGGCCCCCAGCCGGCCGTGCCATCCGATGCGGAGATCGCCGCCAATCCCCGCGCCCGGAGCGCCCGGCTCCGGACGGCACAACGTCTCGCGGCCTAGCCGCCCGTCGACGCGAAGGAGGGTCGTCCCGGTGAGCAAGCGTCACCAGTCCAGCCGTCGCCGCACGTACGGGCGACGCCAGCACGAGCTGCGCGAGCGGCGCGACCGGGCCCTCGGGGACCTCGATGAGGGCCGTGACCTGGACGAGTCCGTCTTCGTCGGTGTCGACGTCGCGGTCCGGGAGCTCGGCCTGCCCGCCTACGGCACCGCCTACCTCGGGGCCGATTGATGGCCGGATACGCGGGTGCACGGCCGCGCGGCGGCATGCTCGCCCCGCGCCGGCGTGCGCTCGAGGGTCCCTCCCGGCCCGGCGGCGGCCGGCCCGAGGCGGCAGACCTGCCTCGCCGGAGCGTGCGCTCGGCCGGTGCGGTCCGCGCCCGGCGGCGCCAGGGTCGGGTGGGCTACATCATCGTGGGCATCGTCGTCGCCTTCCTCCTGGGCCTCTTCTCGCTGGCCCAGACCGTGAAGGTCTCGGCGACCGACTACGACGTCGACAGCCTGCTCGCCGCGCGCCAGCAGCTCGAGGCGACCCGGCGCGACCTGCAGGCGGACCTCGCCCGCCTCGGGGGAGAGCCCGCGATCCGCAAGCAGGCCATGGACGCCGGGCTGAGCATGCTGATCGAACCGCTCGTCGTGCCCGCCCGCTGACCGCGGGCCTATCGATCGACCGGGAACCCAGCCGATGAACGGCCGAACCGACAGCCGACCGCGCAGCCTGGTCCTGCTCGTCCTGCTCGCGGTCTTCGGGATCGCCTGCGTGGCGCGGCTCGGCTACTGGCAGTTCGTGCGCCACGACGAGCTCGTGGCGCTGGCGCGCGCCCAGGTGACCGTCCAGGTCGAGCAGCCCGCGGTCCGCGGCACCATCTACGACCGGACCGGGACGGTCGTGCTGGCCACCACGATCCAGCGCGACCGCCTGGTGGCCTACCCGGCGCAGCTGGCCGATGTCCCGGCCGGCCCGGCATCCCAGGGCTCGGCGGCGCCAGACCAATCCGCCGTCAGGGCCCGGATCGTCGCGGCGCTCGTCGCGATCCTGGCGCTCGGCCCCGACGATGCCGCGACGCTGCGGCGCCAGCTCGATTCGGGCGCCCCATACGCCATCCTGGCCCACGAGCTGACTCCGGCCCAGTCGAACGCCGTCCGGGCCGGGCTCGCCGACAAGTCGCTGATCGAGATCGCCCTGGAGCCCGAGTCGATCCGGATCTATCCGCTCGCCGGCGGTGCGCCGAACACGACCCTGGCCTCCCAGCTCCTCGGCTTCGTCAACCGTGACGGCGTGGGCCAGTACGGCGTCGAGTCGCACTGGCAGGACGTCCTCGCCGGGAGCCCCAAGGTCCTGCTGACCCAGCGCGACGGGGCGGGCCGTCCGGCCATGGAGAGCGCGATCGTGGAGGAGCCGGGCGCACCGGGGGCCGACCTGACCCTGACCATCGACGCCAGCCTCCAGCTCAAGCTGGAGCAGGAGCTCTACGCGGCGTGGGTCGCCGACCGGGCCAAGAGCGTGTCCGGGGTGGTGCTGGATCCGCGGACCGGGGAGGTCCTCGCCGAGGCCAGCTACCCAGCCTACGACGCGAACCAGTACCAGGCGACGGCCGCGACCGATCCCGGTCGGTTCGTGGACCCGGTGATCTCGGCGGTCTACGAGCCGGGCTCGGTGTTCAAGCTGCTGACCGCGACCGCGGCGCTGGGCGCCGGCGTCGTCAAGCGGACCACGAAGATCGCCGACCAGGTGACCCTCGTCCTCGACCACGGCACGTCCTCGGTCCAGAACGCCGATCGGCTCTCGAGAGGGACGATCTCGTTCCAGGACGGCGTGGCCTGGTCGCGCAACGTGGTCATGTCCAAGGTGGCCCTCAAGCTGGGAAGCACGACCCAGCGCGCCGCCACCGCGCTGTTCGCCACGTGGTCTCGCCTCGGCTTCGGGGCGCGCACCGGGATCGACCTGGCGGGAGAGGTGCCCGGGCTGGTCCGCGACCCGGCGCTCCAGCCCTGGGCCCAGATCGACCTCGCCAACGGGTCGTTCGGGCAGGGCATCGCGGTGACCCTCATGCAGCTCGCGACGGGCTACGGGGCGATGGTCAACGGGGGAACCCTGCCGTCGCCCCACGTCGTGAAGGTGGCCGGTTCGTCCGACGTCCCGGTCACGGACCGGGGCCGGGTGATGACCGCGAACCTCTCGGCGCAGCTCGTCGCGATCATGGAGCGGGTCGTGAACGTGGTCCCGTTCTACCGGGATCGGACCCTCATCCCCGGGTACCTCGTCGGCGGCAAGACCGGCACGGCCCAGATCTGGGACTCCAAGTCCGGCCGGTGGCGGAGCGACGTCTACAACTTCTCGTTCATCGGGTTCGTCGGGCGGACCGCGCCCGAGCTGGTCGTCGCGGTCCAGATCAACCAGGGTCGACCGAGCGTCAACCAGCCGGGCAACCTGATCCTGCCGGTCGAGTCGTTCGAGCTGTTCCGGCGGATCGCGACCGACTCCATGTCCACCCTCGGCCTGCCGCCCGTCGCTGCGGCCGCGACGGCCTCGCCGTCCCCGTCGGCGCGCCCATGAACCACTCGTGTGCGACACTCCCCGGCGTGACGACCGCGCGGGCGACCCCCGGGGACGCCGACCCGAGCCACCCCGCGCCGGTACCCGTCCTCCGCGCCGTCGACCTCGTGGCCGCGACCGGGGGGACGCTGATCCGGCAATCGGACCGACCCATTCGCGGGGGGGCGGTCGATTCGCGCCTGGTCGAGCCCGGAGCGGTCTTCGTCGCCCTACCGGGCGAGCGCACGGATGGGCATCGCTTCCTCGCCGACGCCGTTGCCCGCGGCGCTGTCGCCCTGCTCGTGACCGCACCGCTCGACGAGCTCACGCTCGAAGGGCTGGGCGACGTGACCGTGGTCCGGGTGGCCGACGCGCTGCGCGGCCTCCAGGACATCGCGGCTGCCTGGCGCGCCCGGTTCGATCCGTTCGTGGTGGGCGTCACCGGCAGCGTCGGCAAGACGTCCACCAAGGAGGCGCTGGCGGCCGTCCTGGGGGCCGTGATGCCGACGCTCCGAAGCGAAGGGAACGCGAACAACGAAGTGGGCCTGCCCCTGACGCTCCTGCGCCTTGGACCGGAGCACCGGGCGGCCGTCCTCGAGATGGGGATGTACGTCGGCGGGGAGATCGCGACGCTGGCCCGGCTTGCCCGGCCGGAGGTGGGCGTCGTCACGTCCGTCGCGCCCGTTCACCTGGAGCGGGCCGGCACGATCGAGGCGATCGAGAACGCGAAGGCCGAGCTCGTCGAGGCGCTCCCGGCCGACGGCACGGCCGTCCTGAACGCCGACGATGCGCGGGTCCGGTCCTTCGCTGGGCGAACGCCCGCCGCGACGCTGCTCTACGGGTTCGCCGGGGACGCGGACGTCACCGCCGCGCGGGTCGAATCCCGGGGCCCCGAAGGGATGCGCTTCGAGCTCGTGGCCCGGTCCCCACGGCCCGCGCGGATCCCTGTCACGATCACGGCCCTCGGCCGGCACAGCGTGGCGAACGCGCTGGCGGCCGCCGCGGTCGGGCTCCTGGCCGGCCTCGACGACGAGCAGGTGGCGGCGGGACTGGCGCTCCCCTGGGGGGCGTCCGCCGCTCACCGGGGGCTGATCGTCCGGGCTCCGGGCCTCGTGATCATCGACGACACGTACAACGCCTCGCCGCCCGCCGTCCTTGCCGCGCTCGACGTGCTGGCCACGCTGGGCGGACGGCCGGTGGCCGTGCTCGGCGAGATGCTGGAGCTGGGCTCGGCCCACGACGAGGGACATCGGGCCGTCGGCGAAGCGGCCGGCCGGCGGGTCGCCGAGCTCGTCGTCGTTGGCCCGGGCGCCGCCGGGATCGCCGCCGCGGCGCGTTCCGCCGGGCTGGCCGCGGATCGGGTGCATGCCGTCGCCGATCGGGCGGCCGCGATCGAGCTGCTGCCGACGATCCTGCGGCCGGGCGACGCGGTCCTGGTGAAGGCGTCGCGCGGCGCGGCGCTCGAGGGCGTCGTGGACGCCCTCCGCATCGGGGTTGCCGGGGGCGCGGCCGCGGATCAGTCCGTCGATCCGGGCCCCGCGAACGGCGCGGGATGACCGTGCAGCTCATCCAGGGAATCCTGCTCGCCTTCGCGATCATGGTCATCCTCATGCCCCCCTACATCAGGTTCGCGCGCTGGGCGGGGTTCGCCAAGCAGATCCGGATCGAGGGCCCCGAGGGCCACCAGGCGAAGGCCGGGACGCCGACCGCAGGGGGCGCCCTGATGATCGCCGTCGTCGGTGCGCTGGCCCTCCTCCTGAACCTCGTCGATGCCTCGACCTTCGCCCCGCTCGCGGTCCTCGGGCTCGTCGGCGTGCTTGGCCTCGCCGACGATTGGCTGAACGCCCGCACGGGGGACGGGATCCGGGCTCGCCAGAAGCTCCTCTGGCAGAGCGCGGTCGCGGTCTTCGTCGCCTGGCAGATCCAGAAGACGTACGAGATCGCGGCCGTCGGGGTGCCCTTCGTCGGGGCGGTCGCGGTGCCACCCTGGCTGTTCATCGCCTTCGCGGCATTCGCGATCGTGGCGACGAGCAACGGGGTCAACCTCACGGACGGCCTGGACGGCCTGGCCGGCGGGACCCTGGTCTTCGCGTTCGTCCCGTTCCTGATCATCGCCCTGCTCAACGTGCCGCACCAGGAGAACCTGGCGGTGCTGTGCGCGCTCCTGATCGGCGTGCTCCTGGGCTTCCTCTGGTTCAACGTCCACCCGGCCCAGATCTTCATGGGCGACGCCGGCTCGCTGAGCCTCGGGGCGACCCTGGCCGTCGTGTCCCTGATCACCGGCCAGATCCTGATCCTGCCCCTCATCGGGATCGTGTTCGTGCTCGAGGTCCTGAGCGACGTCATCCAGATCGGCTACTTCAAGGCCAGCGGCGGCAGGCGGATCTTCCGGATGGCTCCGCTTCACCACCATTTCGAGCTGGGTGGCTGGCCGGAGACGAAGATCACGCTGCGCTTCTGGATCGTGGGCGCCCTCGCCGGCCTGCTGGGCGTCACCCTCTTCCTGGCCACGCTCCAGAAGCTGGTGTGAGCACCATGGCCCGGCTCGACCTGGACCGCCTGACGCTCGACGGCGTGCGCGCCGGTGAGCTGCGGGGCGTGCCGGTCACCGTCCTGGGCCTGGCCCGCACAGGGGTCGGCCTGGTGCGCTTCCTGGCCGATGCCGGCGCGCTCGTCACCGTCTACGACCTCAAGCCGGCCGACGCGCTCGCGTCGCGGGTCTCCGAGATCGGGGACCGGCGCATGACGCTCCTGGCCGGTCCCGACGTCGATCCCGCGTCAACGTGGGCCGGCGCCGCGCTCGTCGCCTTCTCGCCGACGATCACGCCGGGCTTCCCGACGACCGAGCCGCGCCTCCGCTCCGCCCTCGACGCCCTGGCCGCCCGGGTTGCCGGCGGCGATCCCGATGTCCCGGCCCTCGTCTCGGAGCCCGACCTCTTCCTGCGCCTCTGTCCGGCTCCCACGATCGGGGTGACGGGCACCAAGGGCAAGACCACGACGGCATCCCTGGCCGCTCACCTCCTGGCCGGGGACCCGACCCAGCGGGCCGTCCTCGGCGGCAACATCGGGGTCACCCTGATCGACCAGGTCGCCGGGCTGGCCGTCGACGATCGGGTCGTGGTGGAGCTCTCGGAGCTCCAGCTCCCGTCGCTGACGCGCGGCACGACGGTCGCCGCCTACACGAACGTCACCTCGGATCACCTCGACCGGCACGGCTCGCTGGGGGCCTACCGGCGGGTCAAGCGGCGCCTGGCGGAGCTGGTGGACCCCGCCGGAGCCCTTGTCCTCAACCTCGACGACCCGGTCGTGGGCGGCTACGCTGGCCTGGGCACGGCACCCAGCGTCTGCTATCGCCTGGACCGCCCGATCCCGGGCGGCGTCGGCCTCGTCGATGACTGGGTGGTGGCCGCGGCCGTCGAGCGGCTGCCCCTGGCTGGCGGCGGCACGGCCTGGACCGGGCCGGGCGGCCGGATCATGCCGATCGGGGAGCTGCCCCTCCCGGGGCGCCACAACGTCTCGAACCTGCTCGCGGCAACGGCGATCGCGCTCCTCTTCGGCGTCGCCCCGGATGCGATCCGCCGCCAGGCCGGCACGTTCGTGGCGGTCGAGCACCGCCTGCAGCCGGCCGGCAGGATCGGCAACGTGCGCTTCGTCAACGACTCGCAGGGCACCCAGCCGGATGCGGTCGCGGCCGCCCTGCGCAGCTTCCCGGCTCCCGTCGTGCTGATCGCGGGGGGCCGCGACAAGGGCGTCGACCTGGGCCCGCTCGCGGGCGTCGTCGCGGAGCGTGCGGTCGCGGCCGTCCTGATCGGGGAGTCGGGGCCGGCGCTCGCGACGCTCTTCCGCGCGGCGGGCGTCCCCCACGTCGAGGAAGCCGGGACGCTGGAGCTGGCCGTGCCGAGGGCGGCCGAGCTCGCCCGCGGCTACCTCGCGCCTGCCGCCCCGGGGACGGTGGCGACGGTCCTGCTGAGCCCCGCGGCCGCGAGCTTCGACCAGTTCACGGACTACGCGGCCCGCGGCCACGCGTTCATCGCGGCCGTCGCCCGGCTCGCCGCCACCGCGGCCGAGGAGAGCTGACCGTGGCCATCCCCGACCGATCCCGCCCGCGGCCCTATGCCCGCCCGCCCGCCGCGGTGACCGTCCGGGGGTCCGTGGGCCCGGGCGGGTCGCGTGCTGCCGGCGCCCGGCGCATCGGTGGCCGCGACCCCGAGCAGCGTCCGGGTGGGTCGGCGCAGAGCGGTGCCCGGCAGGTGGGGGCCGTCGCCCCGACCTACGCCCGGGATCGGCATGCGCCGGACGTCGTGGTGCTCGCGATCGTCCTTGCCCTGACCGCGCTGGGGATCCTGATGGTCTTCAGCAGCTCGGCGATGAAGGGCTATGCCGCGGGCGACGGGACCTTTGCCACGGTCGGGCCGCAGCTGGTCTGGGCGGCCCTCGGGATCGGCGCCCTGCTGGCGACGATGACCCTGGACTTCCGCTGGCTGCGCCTCGTCTCGCTCCCGCTGCTCCTGGTCGCGGCCGTCCTGCTGGTGCTCCTCTACACGCCGCTGGGCATCGAGGTCGGCGGGTCGCGCCAGTGGCTCAAGCTCCCCGCGATCCCGGCGATCCAGCCCAGCGAGTTCGTCAAGCTCGCCCTGGTCATCTACCTCGCCCACTGGATGGCCCGGCGGGGCACGGCGGTGCGGGAGCTCCGGGGCGGCCTGCTGCCGTTCGTCGCGATCCTCGCCCCGTTCGTGCTCCTCATCTTCCGGTCCCCGGACATCGGCTCCGCCGGCGTGCTCGGAATCGTGGGCGTGGTGATGTTCTTCGTGGCCGGGGGCAATCCGCTGGCGATCGGCGCCCTCGGGCTGAGCGCCCTCGCGGCGGCCGCGATGTTCCTGAAGGACTACCAGCTGGCCCGCCTCCAGGCGTTCGCCGATCCGTTCAAGGTCGAGCAGACGACGGGCTACCAGACGGTCCAGGGGCTCCTGGCCCTCGGCCTCGGCGGCCTCTTCGGGGCGGGGCTGGGCGATCGAGCCGCGGCCGGCGGGCTGGCCCTCCCGAACGGGCACAACGACTACATCTTCGCGGTGGTCGGCCAGGAGTTCGGGTTCGTCGGGGCCTCGGTCGTCGTGCTCGCCTTCGTGATCCTGGCCTGGCGGGGAGTGATCATCGCGCGTTCGGCGCCCGATACGTTCGGGTCGCTCATCGCGATCGGCGTGACCGCCTGGCTGTGCGTCCAGGCATTCGTCAACATCGGCGTGGTCGTGGCGCTGCTCCCCATCACGGGGATCACGCTGCCTTTCGTCTCCGCCGGCGGCTCCTCGCTCATCGTGAGCCTGGCGGCCGCCGGCATCCTCCTGGCGGTCTCGAGGGAGACCGTTCCCAGCGGAGGGTGGGTGGATGCGAGTGGTGATCGCGGCCGGCGGCACGGGCGGGCATATCTACCCGGCTCTCGCCGTCGCCCGCTCGCTGCACGCGCGCCAGGTCGCGGCTGAGATCGCCTGGCTGGGCGGCCACCGGGGCCTGGAGGCGGGGATCGTCCCGACCTCCGGGATCCCGTTCCGCCGGCTTGCCCTGCGCTCGCTCCGGAGCACGGGCCGCGACGTGCACCTCGTGCTGGACCCGCTCCGGCTCGTCGTCGCGATCCCCCAGGCGCTCTGGATCCTGGGTCGCCGGAGGCCGGCGGCCGTGTTCACGACCGGCGGCTACGTCGCGATCCCGGTGCTCCTTGCCGCCCGTGTCCTGCGCATCCCCACCGTCCTGTGGGAGGGGAACGTGATCCCCGGGCGCAGCGTCCGGGCCACGGCGCGGCTCGCCTCGGTCGTCGCCGTGACCTTCGCGGCGACCTGCGCGGCCCTTGGCTTCGAGCCCTGCTACGTCACCGGGACCCCGATCCGCGATCCGCGGGCCGTGGACCGTGAAGCGGCCCGCGAGCGCCTCGGGATCCCGCGCGGGCCTCGCCTCCTCCTGGTCTTCGGCGGTTCCCAGGCCGTCCAGCGCTTCAACGCCGCCGTCGCGGGGGCCCTGCCCCGCCTGGTGGAGCGCTGCTGGGTGCTCCACGTGACCGGCGAGGCCGGATACGCCGAGATGCTGGCGGTTCGCGAGGCGCTGCCCGAGGAGCGTCGCGAGCGGTACCGACCGGTCCCCTTCATGGGCGAGGAGATGACCGCCGCGCTGGCTGCCGCCGACCTGGTCGTGGGGCGGGCCGGCTCGTCCACCCTCGCCGAGGCGGCCGCGTTCGGGCTGCCGCTGGTGTGCGTGCCCTATCCGCACGCCGCCGGCCACCAGACGGCGAACGCCGAGGCCTACGTCGCCCAGGGGGCGGCCCGGCTCGTGGACGACGCCGCGTTCGACGCCGACGCGCTCGTCGAGGCCGCCCGCCTGCTGGAGGATCCGGCCGCCCACCTGCGCATGAGCGCGGCCGCCCGCGAGGCCGGCCGGCCCGGAGCCGCCGACGCCGTCGCGGCCCTGGTCGCGGCGGCGATGGAGCGTCGGCCCTTCCCCTCGGCGGCGGACATCGCGCGGCTGGCGTCGGGCGGCCCGCGATGACCATGCCGGAGCCGATGGAGCCCTTCGACGCCCTGCGTGCCGGAACGGAGATCCAGCGCCGCGTGGGCGTGAAGACCTCGCGCGACGAGCCGCTCGCCCGCTTCACCACGATGCGGGTCGGGGGCCCGGCCGACCTGTATGCCGCGGCCCACAACCCGTTCGAGCTCCGGGCGCTGGTCAAGCTCGCCCGGAACCGGGGGTGGCCGCTGACGATCCTCGGGCGCGGCAGCAACGTCGTGATCGCCGATGCCGGTGTACGCGGGCTCCTCGTCCACGTCCGGGCCGAAGGCCACGAGATCGCGGCTGACGAGCTGCGTGCCGATTCCGGCCTCGCGATGGCGAAGGCGGCGACCGCGACCGCCGAAGCCGGGCTCGCGGGCATGGAGTTCGGGCTCGCGATCCCGGGCAACGTCGGCGGGGCGGTCTGGGCCAACGCCGGGGCGCACGGCGGCGATGTCGCCGCCGTCCTCGAGTCGGCCCTCGTGCTCCAGGCGGACGGCACGGAGGCGCTGCTCGACCCGGCGGCCCTCGGCTACGCCTACCGCGAGAGCCGCCTGAAGCACCCGGTCCCGGGGCGGCCGGTCGAGGTGGTCATCCAGGCGACGTTCCGGCTGCAGCACGACGATCCGGCCCGGATCCGGATCCGCCTCGACGAGATCCGCCGCTGGCGCCGGGAGCACCAGCCGCTGGGGATCCCCAGCGCCGGCTCGACGTTCCGCAATCCGCCCGATGGGCAGTCGGCGGGCGCCCTGATCGACGGCTGTGGGCTGAAGGGGCGGCGACTCGGCGGCGCGGTCGTCTCGGAGAAGCACGCCAACTGGATCCTCAACGACCGGGGCGGCAGCGCGACGGACGTCCGCCGGCTCGGGGACCTGGTGCGGGCGACGGTCGTCCGGCGGACGGGCGTAGATCTCGCCTTCGAGATCGCCTTCATGGGCGACTGGGCCGGCTGGGAGGACCGCGGCGATGATGGCGCGGCAGGCGCCGCGATGGCCCAGGGCCGACCACCCGCGGAGGAGCACCCATGACCCGCCCGCGGCCCGTGCCCGGCGGTCCCGTGCCGGTCGCCGTCCTCTTCGGAGGCCCGTCGGCGGAGCACGATGTCTCGATCGTCTCCGGCACGGCCATCGCCGAAGCGCTCGCCGCCGCCGGCCATCCGGTGAGCGAGCACCTCATCGACCTCGACGGGCGCTGGTGGGCGCTGCCGACGGGCCACGTCCGCGGCGACCGGCCGGCCGCCGCGTACGACGACCCGGCCGCCCTCGGCGCAACGGGGCCGCGGCTGGCCGGCGAGGCGCTCGCCGCCCTGGCGGCGGCGGACACGCCCCCGGTCGTGTTCATCGGGCTCCATGGGCCGTTCGGCGAGGATGGTACGGTCCAGGCGCTGCTCGATGCCGACGAGCTCGCCTTCACGGGCTCGGGCGTGGCCGCCTCGGCGGTCGGGATGGACAAGGCGTTCTTCAAGCGGGTCGCCCGCGGCGTCGGGCTTCCCGTGCTGCCGTGGCTGGACGTCCGCGCAGAGCGGTGGGCCGTCGATCGAGCAGGCATCCTGTCCGAGATCGACGCGTTCGCGACCGCCACGCCGGAGGGACGGGTCATCGTCAAGCCGGCCCGCCTGGGCTCATCGGTCGGGATGTCCATCGCCTGGACGGCCGCCGACCGGGGGCCCGCGCTCGACCTGGCCTTCGGGTTCGACGCCCGCGCGATCGTGGAGCCGTGCCTCGCGACGCCGCGCGAGCTCGAGGTTGCCGTCATCGGCAACGACGCGGCGGCGCTGGAGGTCCACGGTCCGGGCGAGGTGATCCCGAGTCGCGACTTCTACGACTACGTGGACAAGTACGTGGCGGATGCCGCCCTGACCCTCGCGCGCGCGCGACCTGCCCGACGACCTGTCCGCGACGTGCCGACGGATCGCGGCCGAGGCGTTTGCCGCCATCGGCGCGGAGGGCTTCGCGCGGGTCGACTTCCTGCTCGACCGGGCGACGGGCGTGCTCTACCTCAACGAGATCAACACGATCCCGGGCTTCACGCCGATCAGCCTCTTCCCCAAGATGGCGGCGGCCGGCGGGCTCGCCTTCGGGCCGCTCTGCGAGCGGATCGTCGCCCTCGCCGTCGAGCGCCACGCGACAGCGGCGCGGCGCCACCTGGCATCCGGGGACCTGCCCCGATGAGCGGCGCGATCCCGGTGCGCGGCACGGGCCAGGCCCGCCGGCGCGCCCAGCGCCGTCGCTCGGCGCGCCTTCTCAGCCCGGGCCGCGCGGCCGCCGCGCTCGTGATGATCGCCTCGGCCGGCGCGATCTGGGGCGTGGCCGCATCGCCCGTCTTCGGCGTCCACCGGGTCGACGTGACCGGCTCGGCGATGACCGACCAGGTCGCCCTCGGGGCGGCGCTCGACCTTGGCTCAGCGGCCCCGAACGTCTTCGCGCTGGGCACGGATGGGCTGCGGGCGCGCCTCGCCGCGCTGCCCGCCGTGGCCTCCGCCGACGTCTCGGTCGCGCTTCCGGGCGTGGTCCGCGTGCACATCGTCGAGCGCGAGCCGGTCCTCGCCTGGCGGGTCGGGGCGGCGCTGCTGCTGGTCGACCGCAGCGGCGTGGTCATCGCGGACGCCACGGCGCCGGATGCCACGGACGCCGCCCGCGCGCTGGCCGGCACGCTCCCGGTCGTGATCGACCGCCGGCCCGTCGCGGGTGTCACGGCCGATGGCTCGCGGCAGGTCCACCGCGATCTCTCGGTCGGGGCCTCGATGGACCCCGCCGACCTGGACGTTGCCACCCGGCTCCTGCCGCTCGTGCCCGCCGACGTGGGGTCGCGGGCCGCCGGCCTGGTGGTCAGCGTCGACGAGACCGACGGCTGGCTGCTGAGCCCGGCGGGCCAGGCCACCTGGACGGCGGTCCTGGGCTTCTACGGCGCCGACCTGCGGACCGTCGACCTGGTGCCGTCCCAGGTTCGCCTGCTCCGTTCGATCCTCCTCGACCAGGGCGAGGGGCATCTCCGGCGGATCGTCCTCGCGTCCGAGGACGCCGGGACGTACACGACGCGATGAGCGAGCCGGTCGATGCCAGCGCAGCCGTTTGGCGGCCGGACCCCGCGTCGGGTAGCCTTGCGCAAACGCGTGCGAGGAGGGAGAACCGGCCTGTGCTCCTGCCGTTGGCGGGCCTGCTCGTCGGGGTCCTTCTTGGGCTCGTCCTCAACGTCAACGTCGGGTTCGAGCTTGCCCGCTACTCGGCCGTCGCGATCCTCGCGGCGCTGGACTCGGTCCTCGGGGCGGTCCGCGCGGAGCTCGACGGCGGGTATAACAACCGCATCTTCGTCAGCGGCTTCGTGGTGAACGCGGTCGTGGCGGTCCTCCTGACCTTCGTCGGGGACCGGCTCGGCCTCGATCTCTACCTCGTGGCCCTCATCACGTTCGGGCTGCGGATCTTCCAGAACGTGGCGCTGATCCGCCGGCACTTCCTCTAGGCCGGACCGTCAAAGGAGAGGTACGGAACGAGTGGAACGCGAGGCGGTCCTCGTCGGGATCGACGTCGGGACGACCAAGGTCGTGGCCCTGATCGGCGAGGTCGGACGCGACGGGTCCCTGACGATCATCGGCAAGGGCACGGTGCCGGCCTCTGGGCTGCGCAAGGGTGTCGTCGTCAACATCGACCAGACGGTCCATTCGATCGGCGCCGCCGTGGAGAAGGCTGAGCGGCACTCCGGCTGGAAGATCGATCGCGCCTTCGTCTCGGTCGGCGGCCAGCACGTCGACGGGCTCAACTCCCCGGGCCAGGTGGCCGTCGCGGGACCCCGCCGCGAGGTCACCCAGGAGGACGTGAACCGCTCGATCGAGGTCGCCCGGGCCGTCTCGATCCCGTCGACGCGGGAGGTCCTCCACGTGGTACCCCGCGGGTACACCGTCGATGGGCAGGAAGGCGTGATGAACCCCCTGGGCATGAGCGCCGTCCGTCTCGAGGTCGAGACGCATATCGTCACGGCCTCCGCCACGGCGGTCCAGAACCTGACCAAGTGCGTGACCGCGGCCGGGGTCCGGATCGACGAGATGGTCGCCGCCGGCCTCGCCTCCGCGGAGGCGGTGCTCTCCCAGCATGAGCGGGAGCTGGGCGTGGCAGTCGCCGACATCGGGGCCGGCACGATCGACCTGACCCTCTTCATCGACGGCTCGCCGTTCCACACGGCCGTCCTGCCCGTGGGGGGCGCGAACGTCACGAACGACATCGCGATCGGGCTCAAGACGAGCCTCCAGGTCGCCGAGGCCCTCAAGATCGACCACGGGACCTGCGACGTCGAATCGATCGACCCGGACGAGGTCATCAGCGTCACCGTCCTCGGCGACGAGGCGGGGCGCACCGTGGAGCGGATGGAGCTCTGCCGGATCATCGAGGCCCGCATGCGCGAGACCTTCGAGATGCTCCGGACCGAGATCCTGTCGGCAGCGCCGGGAATGCTTCCGGCCGGCCTGGTCCTCACCGGGGGCGGCGCGCAGCTTGCCGGTGCCGCGCCCCTGGGCCGCGAGATCCTCGAGATCCCGGTCCGGATCGCCGCGCCGGGGGAGGTCGGCGGCCTGGTGGACGGGCTCCTCGAGCCGGGCTTCGCGACCTCGATCGGGCTTCTCCTGTGGGGCGCCCGGCACCTCGGCGCGGCGGACCTGACGACCTACGAGTCGGCCCCGGCCGGGGGCCTCCTCGCGCGCATGCGCGCTGCCCTGCGGAGCGTCTTTCCCTAGGCCGGCCGCCGGGGCCTCCGGCGACCGGCGGTCCCCGAGGGCCCGCCGCCGGATCCTGGCCGTCGCCCCGCACCGCCGCCGGGGATCCGCGGGGTTCCCATCTTGCGCGGCGGCGCTATACTCCGCGGCAGTCTCTCCGTTCCGGGACGCATGTGCCCACGCGCCGGATCGGGCCATCGCGTTACGACACACCAAGCTTCGACGAAGCAGATCCCGGCCGGCCGCGCAGGGCGGTCGTGCACACCGGAGGACCAGCGATGCCGCTGCGGTCGGATTCCGAGAACTTCGCTCTCATTCGCGTCGTCGGTATCGGCGGCGGCGGCAGCAATGCCGTGAACCGGATGATCCGGGCCGAGATGATGGGCGTCGAGTTCATCGCCATCAACACGGATGCCCAGGCGCTCCTCCAGTCGGACGCGCCGCACAAGATCCGGATCGGCGACAAGATCACCCGCGGCCTGGGCGCCGGCGGCGACGCGGCCATCGGCCAGCGCGCGGCCGAGGAGGACGTCGAGAAGATCACCGAGGCGCTGCGCGACTCGGACATGGTCTTCATCACGTCGGGCCTCGGCGGAGGCACCGGTTCCGGGGCGGCTCCGGTCATCGCCGAGATCGCCAAGGACCTGGGCGCCCTGACCATCGGCGTCGTGACCAAGCCTTTCGCCTTCGAGGGGAACCGCCGCAAGCTCGTCGCCGAGAAGGCCGCCGAGCTGCTCAAGGCCAAGGTCGACACGCTGATCACGATCCCGAACGATCGGCTGCGCGACGTCGTGGCCAAGAACACGTCGATCCTCGACGCGTTCCGGGTCGTCGACGACGTCCTGCGCCAGGGCGTCCAGGGAATCAGCGACATCATCACGGTCCCCGGCCTGATCAACCTCGACTTCGCCGACGTCAAGGCGATCATGCACGACGCCGGGTCGGCCCTCATGGGCATCGGCCGCGCGGCGGGCGACAACCGGGCGCTCGAGGCGGCCAAGATGGCGATCGCCAGCCCACTCCTCGAGGTGAACATCACCGGCGCCCAGGGGATCCTGTTCAACATCTGCGGATCCTCGAACCTGACCCTGTTCGAGGTGACCGAGGCGGCCGAGGAGGTTCGCGCGGCGGCCGATCCCGAGGCGAACATCATCTTCGGGACGAGCTTCGACGAGCGGCTGGGCGACGACGTCGTGATCACCGTGATCGCCACGGGCTTCGACGGCAAGATCCGCCGGGACGTCGTCCGCCGCGAGAGCGCGGAGCGCACGCTCGAGACCGGGCGGCCCGCCGTCCGGCCCGAGCGGAACTTCCTCGAGGAGCTGGAGCGCCAGCGCGCCGAGGTCGAGCCGCGCCCGTCGTTCCCGGAGCGCGGCGCGACGGATCGGCCCGGCGAGCGCGCCGAGCCGGCCGCGGTCCGGGTCGAGCGCCAGGTCGCCGAGGTCGCTCCGGCCCCGAGCGTTCGTCGCCAGTACGACGCGGACGATCTCGAGATCCCGAGCTTCCTCCGCCGCACGAAGTAGCTGGACGGGGTGGCCGGCCGAGCGGGCGCCCCGACTGACGATCCCGGCGCACCCGATCAGCGGGGGCCGCAGGCCCGCGTGACGTCGCGCCCGTTCGCGCCGACCCGGGCGGGGCGCCCGCTGCGGGATCCCCGGTGACGGCCGCGCCGTCCCTCGACCCGGGCGAGGTCGCTGCGCTCGGCGCGACCCGTGGCCGCGTGCTCGCGGAGGTCGCCGCGGCCTGCGCGCGGGTCGGGCGCGACCCCGCCGGGGTCACCCTGGTCGCCGTGTCCAAGACGGTGCCCGCGTCCCGGGTCGCGGCCGCGATCGCCGCCGGGCTCGACGTGCTGGGCGAGAACCGGGTCCAGGAAGCCTCCGAGAAGGTGCCCCTCCTCCCGGGGGCCCGCTGGCACCTGCTGGGGCCTCTCCAGTCGAACAAGGCGCGCCTCGCGGTGGAGCTCTTCAGCGTCGTCGAGACCGTCGACTCCGTGGCCCTGGCGCGCCGCCTCGACCGGATCGCGCGGGAGGTCCGGGACCTGCCGGCCGAGGGTCCCGTGCTGGCCGCGGCGCGCCTCAGGATCCTCCTCCAGGTCAACGTGGACGACGACCCGGCCAAGGCGGGGTTCGCACCCGGGGTGGTCATGGACGCGCTCGGCGACCTGTCCGGGTGTGCCGCGCTGGCGATCGAGGGGCTGATGACCATCGGCCGTCCGGCTGCGTCGCCCGAGGCGGCCCGGCCCACCTTCCGGGCGCTCCGCGAGCTCTCGATGCGGCTCCGGATGGAGGGGCCGCGCGCCGGCGACGGCAGCCCGCTCCTGGGCCCGGCGCTGTCGATGGGGATGTCCGACGACTACCCCGTGGCGGTCGAGGAAGGCGCGACGATCGTGCGCGTCGGGCGGGCGCTGTTCGGCGAGCGGCCCGTGGTCGGCCAGGCGGCACCCGGGGGTCGGGACCGGGCGTAGACTCGGGTGAGTGGGCGCCTACATCCGGAACTTCGTCGAGCTGTTCGTCTTCGCGCTCTGGCTGCTGGTGCTGGGACGCGTGATCGTCAGCTGGGTCGATCCCGGGGGCCGGCACCCAGCCGCGCGCTGGGTGATCATGATGACCGAGCCGGTGCTGGCGCCGATCCGGCGCGTCCTCCCGTCGACCGGGACGCTGGACCTCTCGCCGCTCCTCCTGATGCTCGCGCTCGGAGTGCTCCTCCGGGTCGTGGGCATCTGAGCGCCCCGCGGCCTGCGGCCGGTGGCCGGCACCCGCTTCCCGGTGCGCCTGACGCCCCGTGGCGGCGCCGATCGCGTGGACGGCCCGGGCGCCGACGGGACGCTGCGGGTCCGGGTGGCCGCCCCCCCGGTCGACGGCGCGGCGAACGATTCGCTCTGCCGGCTCCTGGCGCGCGAGCTGGGCGTCGCCCGGGGGAGCGTCAGGGTCGTGTCCGGAGACGCCGCCCGCAGGAAGCTCATCGAGGTGGACGGGCTCGGGCCGGACGCGCTGCGATCCCGCTGGCCGGGGCTGGCCCTATAATCCGCGGCACGGGCGATTAGCTCAGCCGGTCAGAGCGCACGGTTCACATCCGTGAGGTCACTGGTTCGAACCCAGTATCGCCCACCACCCTGATCCCATCGAGGGGAGGTCCGGGCCTCCGCCTCGGGTCCTCTCGTGGGGCGTCCTGCGCGTGCTGGGCGCGGCGCTGCCCGAGGCGTGATGACCGCCCCCGGCGAGACGCTTCGCGACCTGGTCGACCCCCTCGCCCCCGGCCGCGCGCGTCAGGAGATTTCCCTCGGGCGGATCGCTACGATTCCCTGATGCAGCCAGGCGACCCCGAGGTGCCCGCGGGCCTCCCCGTCCAGGCGGCCGGCAGCGGTGCACCGTCCGGACGCGACGCCGCAGAGACAGCGGTCCTCGAGCTCAGCGGCGTTACCGTGCGACGGGGCACGGCGCGCCTGGTCGACGACGTCACCTGGGCCGTGGCGCCCGGCGAGCGCTGGGTCGTGGTCGGGCCGAACGGGGCGGGGAAGTCCACCCTGCTGGCGGTCTGCGCCACGACGCTGCCCGCTTCGAGCGGTCGCGTGCGCGTGCTGGGGGCCACGCTCGGCCGGATCGACGCCCGGACGCTGCGGCCGAGGATCGGCGTCGCCTCGGCGGGGCTCGCGGAGCGATTCGAGCCCACCCTGGCGGCCCTGGACGTCGTTGTCACGGCCAGGACGGGCGCGCTTGCCCCGTGGTGGGACACCTTCTCCGACGAGGATCGGTCGCGCGCGGCCGCCCTGCTGGCGCGCCTCGGCGTCGGCGCCCTCGCCGGCCGCGCGTTCGGCACCCTGTCCACGGGGGAGCGCCAGCGCGTGCTCCTCGCCCGGACCCTCCTGCCCGATCCGGACCTCCTCCTGGTCGACGAGCCGGCGGCCGGGCTCGACCTGCGGGCCCGGGAGGAGCTCGTCGACGCGCTCGCTGGCCTCGCGGCGGCCCCGCGGCCGGCCGGGATCGTCCTGGTCACGCACCATCTCGAGGAGGTGCCGCCCGGCTTCGACCGGGCGCTGGTGCTGGCGCACGGCCGAGTGGTCGCCGCCGGACCGATCGCCGAGGTCCTGGTCGACGCCGCGCTCGGGGCGGCCTACGGCATCCCCCTGCGGGTCGAGGAACGCGCCGGTCGCTGGACGGCCCGGCGGGCCTGAGCGGCCGCCGGCGTGTCCCTGGCGGGTCGGGCGGACGATGCCGCCCCCGGGGCCTGCGCCGCTATGCCTCGGGGCGGCTCTCCCGGGCGATCCTGCGGACAACTGCCGGCAGGATCCCGCCCTGCTCGTAGTAACCGACCTCGATCGGGCCGTCGAGGCGGCAGTCCACCCCGAAGCGCGTCTGGGCGCCACCCGCAGCGGCGTCCGCGGTCGCCACGACCGTGAGGCGGCTCCGCGGGACGAGGCCGCCGGCGAGGCCCAGGATCGTGTACGACTCGCGGCCCGTGAGCCCGAGCGACGCCGCGGACTGGCCGGCCAGGAACTGCAGCGGCAGGACGCCCATCCCGACCAGGTTGGAGCGATGGATCCGCTCGTAGCTCTCCGCGATGACCGCGCGGACGCCCAGGAGGAGGGTCCCCTTGGCGGCCCAGTCGCGCGATGAGCCCGAGCCGTACTCGCGGCCCGCGAGGATGATCGCCGGGACGCCACGCTCCCGGTAGGTCATGGCCGCGTCATACAGGAACGCATCGGTCCCGTCCGGCAGGATCCGGCTGTAGGGCCCTTCCTTGCCGTCGGTGAGGCGGTTCTTCAGGCGGATGTTGCCGAAGGTCCCGCGCATCATGACCTCGTGGTGGCCGCGCCGGGACCCGAAGGAGTTGAAGTCGAGCGGCGCGACCCCATGCGCCTGGAGCCATTGGCCGGCGGGCGCCCAGGCCGCGATGGAGCCGGCCGGAGAGATGTGGTCGGTCGTCACCGAGTCACCCAGCCAGGCCAGGACACGGGCGGCCACGATATCGGTGACGGGCTCCGGGACGAGCGTCATGCCCTCGAAGAAGGGCGGGTTGGCGACGTACGTCGAGGCGGGATCCCAGGCGTACCGTTCGCCCTCGGGCACCGGGAGGGCCCGCCAGCGGTCGTCACCGTCGAAGACCGAGGCATAGGCGTCCCGGAAGAGGTCCCCGTTGACGGCGTCCGTGACCGCGGCCCGGACCTCCTGGGGCGTGGGCCAGATGTCGGCCAGGTGGACCGGGCGCCCGTCGGACCCGACACCCAGCGGATCGGCGGCCAGGTCGAGGTCCATCCGGCCGGCCAGGGCGTAGGCGACCACGAGCGGCGGCGACGCCAGGTAGCTGGCCCGGGCGAGGGGATGGATCCGGCCCTCGAAGTTGCGGTTGCCGGACAGGACGGCGGCGGCCACCAGGCTGCCCGCCTCGATCTGCTGGGCGACCGCCTCGTCGAGCGGGCCCGAGTTGCCGATGCAGGTGGTGCAGCCGTAGCCGGCCAGGGCGAAGCCCAGCGTGGCGAGCGGCTCCACCAGCCCGGCCCGCTCCAGGTAGGCCATCACGGCCCGGCTGCCGGGCGCGAGCGAGGTCTTGACGGTCGGGGCGACCGAGAGGCCGCGCTCGATGGCCTTCTTGGCGAGGAGGCCCGCGCCGATCATGACGCTCGGGTTCGAGGTGTTCGTGCAGGAGGTGATGGCGGCGATCACGACCGAGCCGTTGCGGACCTCGCCGGGGCCGGGCGCCGGCGTGCCGGCGGGAGGCAGGAGGCCGGGGAAGGCCGCCTCGAAGCTCGCCCGCGCGCCGGGCAGCGAGACCCGGTCCTGCGGCCGGCGCGGCCCGGCGAGGCTCGGCTCGATCGACCCGAGGTCGAGCTCCATCTCCTGGTCGAAGGAGGGCCCGGCGCCCGGCTCGCGCCACAGGCCCTGGACCTTCGCGTAGCGCTCGACGAGCGCGACGAGGTCCGCGCTGCGGCCGGTCAGGCGCAGGTAGCGCAGCGTCTCGTCGTCGATCGGGAAGAGCGTCGCGGTGGCCCCGAACTCCGGCGACATGTTGCTGATCGTCGCCCGGTCGGCGAGCGCGAGGCCGGCCAGGCCGTCGCCCGCGAACTCGACGAACGCCCCCACCACGCCGAGCGTGCGGAGCTGCTCGGTGACCGTCAGGACGAGGTCGGTGGCCGTCGTCCCGTTGGGCAGCTCGCCGTGCAGGCGCACGCCGACGACCCGCGGCATCGGCTGGTAGAGAGGCTGCCCCAGGAGGACCGCCTCGGCTTCGATCCCGCCGACGCCGTAGCCCAGGACGCCCAGCGCATTGATCATCGTCGTGTGGGAGTCCGTGCCCACGAGCGTGTCCGGGTAGGCGATGGCCGTCCCGTCGCGGTCTGCACCGACCACCACGACGGTGGCCAGGTGCTCCAGGTTCACCTGGTGGACGATCCCCGTCCCCGGCGGCACCACCCGGAGGCCGCGGAACGCCCGCTGCGCCCAGCGCAGGAGCTGGTACCGCTCGCCGTTGCGCTCGTACTCGCGGGCGACGTTGAACGCGAAGGCCCCGGGCGTCCCGTAGCGGTCCACCTGGACCGAGTGGTCGATCACGAGGTCGACCGGCACGAGCGGATTGACGCGCCCCGGGTCGCCGCCGAGCGTCGCGATCGCGTCGCGCATCGCGGCGAGGTCCACGACCCCGGGGACGCCGGTGAAGTCCTGCATGATCACCCGGGCGGGCAGGAACGGGATCTCCGCCTGGCCGCCGGCACCGGGGCTCCAGGCGGCGAGCGCACGGACGTCATCCTCGGTGACGATCCCGCCACCGACATGCCGGAGGGCGTTCTCCAGAAGGATCTTGACCGTCACGGGGACCTGCGCGAGGTCCATCCCGGCGGCGAAGGGGTCGAGGGGCACGAAGGCCGGGAGGCCTGGCCCGAGGCTGGCTCGGGCGCCGATCGGGTGGCTGCTGGGCACGGAATTCCTCGCTGGGGCTCGGGCGACGGGCCTGCCGCCGCGGGCGCTACGCTTTCCCCGGAAGAGTACCGCGGCGCGCGGAGGCCGGAGCTGGCCTTCGGCCGACCGCGGCGAGGAGAGCACGTGCGCGACGCGCTGCCCCCGGGAGCCCACCGGCACGGCGACGAGGTTCACCTGGAGGCCCATGCCCATCCCCACGTCGCGGCGTCCGACGATGGCCGGCCGGTCCTGGGGATCGTGGGCGGCGGTCCGGTGGGGATGACCCTCGGGGTGGCGCTCTCCCGGGCCGGCTGGCAGGTCGGAGCCGTCGCCACTCGCGACCCGGTCCGGCGGGAGCGCTTCCGCTCGCTCCTCCCGGGCGCGCGAGCGTTCGCCGAGGCGACCCCGGTCCTCGACGAATGCCACCTGGTCATCCTCGCCGTCCCGGACGACGCGCTCGCGGAGGTTGCCGCGTCGCTCCATCTCTACTCGGGCCAGGCCGCGGTCCACACGTCGGGCCTGCGCGGCGCGGAGGTGCTCGGCCCGGCGATGGCAGCCGGCACGAGCGCCGGCTCCTTCCACCCGCTCGTCGCATTCGCCGACGTGGACCGGGCGCTCGCGGCGCTCCCGGGTGCGACGATCGCGATCGAGGGCGACGACGCGATCCTGGACGTCCTGGCGGAGATGGCCGAATCGATCGGGGGCGTCCCCGTGCGGCTGGCGCCGGGCAGCAAGCCCGCCTATCACGCCGCCGCCGTCCTGGCGGCCGGAGGCCTCGTGGCCCTCCTTGACGCGATGGCGGACGTCGCCAGCGCGGCCGGCCTGGACGAGGCAGCCGCCCTCGCCGTCTACGGACCGCTCTTCGCCCAGGCCCTCGCGAACGCCCGCGCCCTCGGGATCGGCCCGGCCCTGACCGGTCCGGCCGTCCGCGGAGACGCCGGCACGGTCGCCGCCCACGTCGCCGCGCTCCAGGCCGCGGCGCCCGGCGTCCTGCCCCTGTACCGGGCCCTGGCGCTCCGCCAGCTCGAGATCGCCGAACGGCGGCGCGGACTTGCACCGGCGGCGGCCGATCGAGTGCGCGCGCGGCTTGCAGAAACCGGCTGACGCGGTACGATCGTGCCATGCACCGCAGCTTCGTGGCCAGGTACGCGACACGACCCGAGCCCCGCTTCCACGCCCCGGCGACGGGGGTCCGGGAACCGCGCCTCGGGCTCTTCCGGCATTCGCTGATGGTGCCGGCGGGCCAGTTCGCGACCGTGCTCCGCCGTCCCGAGGGTCCCGTGACGCTCCTGCGCGCGACCTGGCGGACCGTGGCGCCGGAACGTTCGCCGCACGCCTCGAGCCTGGGTGGTTCGCTCGCGTCCGTCCGTTGGGCCAAGCCCGGAGCCCGGTCCGCCGGGCGCCGGGCCCGCGCCGCCTCGGCGCCGTGGCGCGGTTGAGGAGGAGCACGGCCACCTCCGCCGGCGGAATCGTCGTCCGGGCGATCGACGGCGCCCCGCACCTCGTCGTGGGAATGCGGCGCCGTGAGCGCGACGGCGTGACCTGGACGCTGCCCAAGGGCACCCCGAATCCCGAGGAGACCCTGGAGCAGACCGCGATCCGCGAAGTCCGCGAGGAGACCGGCCTGATCGTGGAGATCGTTCGCCCGCTCGACTCGATCGAGTACTGGTTCGTCCAGGGCGGCACGAGGATCCACAAGACGGTCCACTATTGGATCATGGAGCCGACGGGCGGCGACCTCGCCCGCCACGATCGGGAGTTCGAGGAGGTCCGCTGGATCGCGATGGCCGACGCACGTGCGCTGCTGACCTTCGAGACCGAGCGCGGCCTGGTCCAGCGCGCCGCGGCCATCGTCGCCGGGCCCGGGCAGCCCGGATGAGCGACCTGGCCGGCATTCCCGACGCGCCTCACGAGGGGCCGCGTGCGACCCCGCTGCTCGACCGGCACGCCGCCCTGGGCGGCCGCCTCATCGACTTCGCCGGGTGGCTGATGCCGGTCCAGTACAGCTCGATCCTCGAGGAGCATCGGGCGGTCCGCGAGCGGGCCGGCCTGTTCGACCTCTCCCACATGGGCGAGCTGTTCGTCGAAGGTCCCGGGGCCGGGGAGGCGCTTGCCCGGGCCCTGGTGACGAACCCGCCCGGCCTCGCGGTCGGACGCGCCCACTACTCGATGATCTGCGCCCCCGACGGGGGGATCCTCGACGACCTGATCGTGTACCGGCTCGCGCCGGACCGCTTCCTCGTCGTCGCCAACGCCTCGAACGCCGCGACCGTGTCGGATGCCCTCGCCGAACGGCTCGGCGGGGCCAGGACGATCCTCGACGACCGCTCGCTTTCCACCGCGCTCGTCGCGATCCAGGGCCCGCTGGCCCTGGAGATCCTCCGGCCGCTCACCGACGTAGACCTGGATGTGCTCCGCTACTACGCCATCGCGGAAGGCCACGTGGCCGGCTTGCCGGCCCTGGTCGCCCGGACCGGGTACACGGGCGAGGATGGCTTCGAGGTCTTCGTGGACTGGGGCAGCGGCGGGCAGCTCTGGGACGTCCTCCTCGCGGCCGGCCGCCCTGGCGGCCTCATCCCTGCCGGCCTGGGCGCCCGCGACACCCTCCGCCTCGAGGCCGGGATGCCCCTGTACGGCAACGAGCTCGACCGCGAGACGACGCCGTTCGAGGCGGGCCTGGGCCGGGTGGTGAAGCTCGACAAGCCGGACGACTTCGTCGGCCGGGCCGCCCTCGCGAAGGCCGCCGCCGACGGCCCCCGCCGGCAGCTCGTCGGCCTCGTCGTGCGCGGGCGCGGGATCGCCCGGCACGGCTACCCGGTCCTCGCCGGCGAGCGCCGGACCGGGGTGGTCACGTCCGGGACCCAGTCTCCGACCCTCGGCGTCCCCATCGCGATGGCCTACGTCGAGCCCGACCAGGCCGCCGTCGACACCCCGCTCGCCGTCGAGATCCGTGGCGAGCCCGTCCCTGCCACCGTCGTCAACCTGCCCTTCTACCGGAGGAACCCCGACCGATGATCCCGTCCGACCTGCGCTACACCAAGGATCACGAGTGGGTGCGAGTCGAGGGCGAGATCGCCACCGTGGGCATCACGGCCCACGCCGCGGACCAGCTCGGCGACATCGTGTTCGTCGAGCTGCCCGCCCCCGGTCGCACGCTCGAGCAGCACGCCACGTTCGGCGTCGTCGAGAGCGTCAAGGCGGTCAGCGACCTCTTCGCCCCGGTCGGCGGCGAGGTCATCGAGGCCAACCCCGGGCTGGCCGGCGCGCCCGAGACGGTCAACAGCGATCCCTATGGTGCGGGCTGGATGATCCGGGTCCGCGTCGCCGATGCGGGCCAGCTCGAGCACCTCCTCGACGCCGCGGCGTACGAGGCCCTCACGGCGGAGGGTTGAAGCCGTGACCTATGGGCCGCATACGCCCGACGACCGGGCGCGGATGCTCGCGGCCATCGGGATCGAATCGGTCGACGCGCTGTTCGACGTCATCCCGGAGAGCGTTCGCGCGCGGACCCTGGCGCTCCCCCCGGCCATGACCGAGATGGAGCTGATGGACCGCGCCCGCCGGCTGGCCGGTCGCAACCGGACCGAGCTGGCCCACTTCCTGGGCGCCGGCGTCTACCGCCACCACCTGCCGCCGGTGATCGACCAGATGCTCATGCGCGGCGAGTTCTACACCGCCTACACGCCCTACCAGCCCGAGATCAGCCAGGGCACCCTCCAGACGATCTACGAGTACCAGTCGCTCCTCGCCGAGCTGACCGCGCTCGACGTCGTCTCCGCCTCGCACTACGACGGGGCGACGGCAACCGCGGAGGCCGCCCTCATGACCTGCCGGCAAACGGGGCGGTCGCGCGTGCTCGTGAGCCGGGGCATCCACCCCCAGGCCCGCCAGACCCTGGCGACGTATGCTGCCGGCCCGGACCTCCTGGTCGAGGAGGTCCCCCTGTTGCGCGAGGGCCCGGGCGCGGGCACGACCGACCTCGCGGCGCTCGCGCGCCTCCTCGGTGACCCGGAGCGCCCGGTAGCCGGCGTCCTCGCGGCCCAGCCGAACGTCCTGGGCCTGCTCGAGCCGATGGCCCAGATCGCCCAGCTCGCCCACGGTGCCGGTGCCCTGTTCGTGGCAGCCGTGGAGCCCGTCAGCCTGGCCGTCCTCGCGCCGCCCGGCGCCTACGGCGCGGACATCGCCGCCGGTGAGGGCCAGCCCCTGGGAATCCCGTTCGCGTACGGCGGCCCGTACCTTGGGATCCTGGCCTGCCGGGATGCCCTGGTCCGCCAGATCCCGGGGCGCCTCGTCGGGGCAACGACGGACGCGGACGGCCGGCCCGCCTACGTGATGACCCTGCGGGCCCGCGAGCAGGACATCCGCCGGGAGCGCGCAGCCAGCAACATCTGCACCAACCAGGCCCTGTGCGCCCTCGCTGCGGGCCTCTACGTGGCCGCCCTGGGCCCGGGAGGGCTCCAGGCGGTCGCTGGCACCGGCGCCGCCCGGGCCGCCGACCTCGAGGCGGCGCTGGCCGCCGTGGGGGCCCGCCGGCTCCATCCGGGGCCGTACCTCTCCGAGTTCGTCGTCCGCGTGCCCGATGCGGTCGCGGTCCATCAACGCCTGCTGGCCCACGGCGTGCTCGCGGGCATCCCGACCGCGCTCCTCGAGCCGGACGACCCGACGCTTGCCGACGGCCTCCTCGTGTGCGCGACGGAGATGACGACCTCCGACGAGATCGGCGTCTTCGCCTGGGCGCTCCGCGAGGCGCTCGACGACATCCAGCGCGGCCGGGCTGCCCGCGCCGGCAGCTCCCGGGAGGGCAGCCGATGAGCGTCACCGGTCCCCGGCTCGTGCCGTCGCTCTTCGAGGCCTCCGCCGCGGGACGGGCGACCGGCCGGCGGGTCCCACCCGCCCCGGCCGACGCCCTCGATCGCGTCCCCGCCGAGGCCCGCCGGGCGGCGCCCCCGGCCCTCCCCGAGATCGACGAGCCCTCGCTGGTGCGCCACTACGTCAACCTGTCGCAGCTCAACTGGGCGGTCGACACGGGCTTCTACCCGCTGGGCTCGTGCACCATGAAGTACAACCCCAAGGTCAACGAGTGGGCCGCCCGACTGCCGGGCTTCGCGAACCTCCACCCGCTCGCCCCCGACGAGACCGCCCAGGGAATCCTGGAGCTGCTCTGGGAGCTCGAGCGGGACCTTGCCGCGATCAGCGGCATGGATGCCGTCACCCTCCAGCCCGCGGCCGGCGCCCAGGGCGAGCTGACCGGGATCCTCCTCGTGCGGGCCTACCACCGTGCCCGCGGCGACACGGAGCGGACCGAGGTGCTCGTCCCGGATTCCGCGCACGGGACGAACCCGGCGACGGCATCGATGGCGGGCTTCCGGACGGTCAACATTCCGTCGGCGCCCGACGGCGGCGTGGATCTCGAGGCGTTCCGGGCGGCCCTCGGGCCGCGGACGGCCGCGGTGATGATCACGAACCCCTCCACGCTGGGGCTCTTCGAAGGGCGGGTCGTCGAGCTGCTGGAGCTCATCCACGCGGCTGGCGCCCTCGCCTACATGGATGGGGCGAACCTCAACGCCATCCTCGGTCGCTTCCGTCCCGGGGCCGCGGGCTTCGACGTCATGCACTTCAACGTCCACAAGACGTTCTCCACGCCGCACGGCGGGGGCGGCCCCGGGGCCGGCCCGGTCGGCGTCCGGGCGCACCTCGCGCCCTTCCTGCCCGGTCCGCGGGTCCTGCGCGAGCCGGACGGCTCGTTCCGCCTGGAGCGCACGGGGGAACGACCGGCCAGCATCGGCCGGATGCGTGGCCACGTCGGCAACACGGGCATCCTCGTGCGGGCCTGGGCCTACATCCGCGCCCACGGTGCTGCCGGCCTGGGCGAGGTGAGCGACGACGCCGTCCTGGCGGCCAACTACCTGAAGGCGCGCCTCGCCGCGGAAGGCAGCTGGGACGTCCCCTACGAGCGGGCCTGCGCCCACGAGTTCGTGGTCTCCGGCGCGCGCCTCAAGCGCGAGACCGGCGTCCGCACGCTCGACGTGGCCAAGCGCCTGATCGACAAGGGCTTCCACCCGCCCACGATCTACTTCCCGCTCACGGTCGAGGAGGGGATGCTCATCGAGCCCACCGAGACCGAGCCGCTCGCGACCCTCGACGCGTTCGTTGACGCGCTCCACGAGATCGCGGCAGAGGCGCACGCGGATCCCGCGCTCGTCACCGGGGCGCCCCACAGCGCCCCTCTCCGTCGCCTCGACGAGGCCACTGCCGCCCGCCAGCCAAACCTGCGCTGGCGCCCGGCGCCCGCCCCGCCAACGGAAAAATAGCGAGGTGCGGCACCTACTCCAGCGACATTGATGTGCGTATAATCCGGCCGCGTGTTCTGGCGTCGCGCACCCGGATGGCATTCGCGGGAGGAGGCCGTGGGTGACGAGACGCCGGACTTGGATGGAGCGAGTGTGAAGCACCCGCTCCGCATGGGAGGAATTCGGCGCATGAGCCTCACCCGAAGGCGCAGCCTCGGGCTGCTCGCGGCGGCTGCCGTGCTTGTCGGTGCCTGCGGTGGATCGGCGACCCAGTCGCCGTCCGCAGCACCGACCGTGGCACCGCCCGCGTCCACGGCGCCCGCTTCGGCCACGCCGGCACCGTCGCCGTCAGCCGCGGCAGGACCTGACATCATCGGCACGAAGTACGTGCCGATCCCGAACGCGAACGTCTCGGCGAAGCCACTGATCGTTGCCGAGTGGCAGACCCCCTCGACGTTCAACATCTACTACGCGCAGGCCAACGTTGATGTCGAGGCGGCGACGCCGTCGACCCTCGGCCTCATCAACGTGTCCAATGACCTCAAGTACATCCCCGACATGGTCACCGAGGTCCCGCTCGTCGCGAACGGCGACGTCGTCGTGAGCGGCACCGGGATGACCGTCACCTACAAGCTCAAGCCGGGCATGAAGTGGTCCGACGGCTCCGCGATCACGTGCAAGGACCTCGAGGGCACGTGGAAGTGGATCATGGACAAGGCCCAGACGGGCCTGGCCGGCGGCACGACCGGGTGGGAGGACATCACCTCGGTCGACACGTCGACCGACACCAACTGCGTCGTGACCTTCAGCAAGGTCTACGAGGGCTACCTCGGCCTGTTCAGCCCGCTCTTCCCGGCGGCCTACCTGGCCACGGTCCCGGTCGCCAAGGCGACGACGGACCTCTATCCGCTGACCAACCTCAAGAGCGGCGTCTACAGCGGCCCCTACATCCCGACGGACTACAAGGCCGACGCGCAGCTCAACTACGTGGCCAACCCGAACTACCTGACGATCCACCCGGAGGCCAAGCTCGGCTTCCCGGGCATGATCTTCAAGTACTACGGTGATCCCGACGCCATGAAGGCCGGCTTCGCGGCCGGCGAGTACGACCTCGCCATGGACATGAACCACTCGGACATCCCGAGCCTCCAGGGCAAGGACAAGGTGCTGGTCAACGACGGCACCACGTACGAGCAGCTCTCGATCAACAACAAGTCGCTCACCGAGAAGTTCGGGGCGGCTGACCTGACGACGATCAAGCAGGCGATCGCGCTCGCGATCGACAAGAAGCAGATCACCGACCGGGTCCTCGGCGGCACCGTTGCCCCGGTCTCGAACCCGGTCTCGCCGCTCTACTGGTACAACACCAGCGTGCCGGACCAGCCGTTCGATCCCGCGAAGGCCAACTCGCTCCTCGACGCGGCCGGCTGGGTCAAGGGCAGTGACGGCATCCGCGCCAAGAACGGCGTGAAGCTCCAGCTTCTCTTCTGCACCTCCACCCGCGCCTATCGCATGGACTCCCTGTCGGTCTACGCGGCCAACATGAAGGCCATCGGGGTCGACGCGGTGACCAAGGGCGTCAAGGCAGTTCCGGACCTCTTCGGTGGCTGGAACGACGAGCCCGCCGACACGCCATGCAACCTGATCCACGGCAACTACGACGTCGCGATGTTCGCCTGGGTCTCGCCCCTCGATCCGCTCGGCAGCTACAACGTGTACACCTGCCAGGGGATCCCGGACACCGCTCCCCACAACGGCCAGAACAACACCCGGACCTGCGATCCGGCGGTCGACGCCATCTGGAACGCAGTGAAGACCAACGTGGACTTCGCGAAGGTCGGGGCCGCCATGGCCCAGTGGCAGCAGTACTACAACCAGAACGTCGTCGAGGTTCCGCTCTTCCTCTGGAAGGACGTCTACCTCGTCAACCCGAAGCTCCAGAACGTCACGGGCAACCCGACCACGGCCGGTGTCCTGTGGAACGTTCAGGACTGGTGGGTCCAGCCCTAGCGGGGCGTAATCTCGCCACGCAAGACGACTGCGGGGCCCCCGGGGGGCCCCGCAGTCGTACCCTCCCCCGACCGGAGATCGGCACCCGATGAGCCGCTATATCGTCCGCCGCGTGATCGGGGCGATCCCGGTCCTGTTCATCATCTCGATCATGATCTACGGGATCCTGCTGATCGCCCCCGGCGGGCCGGAGGCGCGCTTCGCCCAGAACCCGAAGATCACCCAGGACCAGATCACGGCGTTCCGCAAGCGCTGGGGCCTGGACCAGCCGATCCCGATCCAGTACTGCCGCTGGCTCGGCGTCTGCAACCCGGACAACGACCGGGCTGGCCGTCTTCATCAGCGACAAGGGCGTGCCCAACTTCCTGCCCGGGCTTCCTGGGCGGGGGCGACAACGGCGTCCTTCACGGGGACTTCGGCTTCTCGATCCGCGACGGCCGCCCGGTCAGCGACGTCATCAGCGAGCGGGTCCTGCCGACGGCGATCCTCGCCGGCACGGCCTGGGTCATCTGGCTCACGATCGCCCTCCTGGCCGGCGTGTACGCCGCCGTCCGGAGGTACGGCCTGTTCGACTCGGCGCTCACGATCTTCAGCTACATCGGCTATCTCGTTACCCACCTTCTGGCTGGGGATCATGCTGCTCGACGATCTTCGCGTCGACGCTGAAGATCCTGCCGGCCGGCGGCATGTGGGACGACGCGGGACATCCCGATCTTCGGGACGCCGGAGTACTGGGCCTTCGTCGGCCAGGACCCGGTGACATGCCTTCCTGGACCTCGGCAAGCACCTGATCCTGCCCGTGTTCACCCTGGTCGTCGTGAGCATCGCCGGCGACTCGCGCTTCGTGCGGGCCGCGATGCTCGACTCGCTGGGCCAGGACTACGTGCGGACGGCCCGGGCCAAGGGCGTGCCCGAGCGCCGGGTGGTGATGAAGCACGCGCTGCGCAACGCGCTGCTGCCGATCGTCACCAACATCGGCCTCGAGATCCCGTTCCTGTTCACGGGCGCGATCGTGACCGAGACGATCTTCTCCTGGCCGGGGATGGGTCGCCTCTCGATCGAGGCGACGAACAACTTCGACTACCCCGTCCTGATGGGGATCCTCCTCATCACCGCGCTCCTGACCGTCGTCGCGCCAACCTGCTTGCGGACGTGCTGTACGCGATCGTGGACCCGAGGATCTCGCTATGGCTGACGCGCATCGCCCGAAGGGGCCGGGCGCCCCCGTCACGTCGCTGTCGCCCGCGGATCTCGAGGCGATCGAGGACGCCCTGGACTACGAGGTCCAGCTCGAGTCGCTCAACCAGTGGCAGCTGGCCTGGCGGCGCTTCAAGAAGCACCGCCTGGCCGTGGTCGGGAGCTCGATCTTCCTCGGCATGGTCGCCCTGGCCGTGATCGGCCCGATCTTCCTGCCCTACGACAGCAAGGTCCTCACGAACCCGGACAAGATCGTCTACGCCGGTCGACCGCCGTCGTGGGCGAGCGGGGAATGGAGCCCCTTCCTGATCTTCGGGGAGACCGGCCGCCTCCAGCGCGACGTCTTCACGCTGGTGATCAACGGCGCCCGCCTGTCGCTCCTGATCGGCATCCTGTCCACCACCATCTCCGTGATCGTCGGGACCATCTGGGGCGGCATCGCCGGCTTCTTCGGCGGCTTTCTCGACACGGTCCTGATGCGCATCGTCGACGCGATCCTGTCGCTGCCGCTCCTGTTCGTGATCCTCGTCGCCTCGAAGTTCCTGGGCTCCGGCAGCTGGGTGACCGTGACGCTGATCTTCGGCGTTCCTGGGCTGGGGCGGCCTCTCGCGGCTCGTCCGGAGCCAGTTCCTGAGCCTCCGGGAGGAGGCCTTCGTGGACGCGGCGCGCGCCGTCGGGCGTCTCGAACGCCCGGATCATCTTCCGGCACATCCTGCCCAACTCGCTCTCGCCGATCATCGTCGCCGCCACGCTCTCGATCGCCGGCGTCATCGTCGGCGAGGCCTTCGTGAGCTACCTCGGCTTCGGCGTCGACATCACGACGCCGACCTGGGGCAACGTGCTCTCGAACTCGCTGGAGTTCATCACCCAGGGCAACTGGTGGTGGCCGTTCTTCCCGGGCCTCGCGATCGTCCTGACCGTCCTGGGGATCAACTTCATGGGCGACGGCCTGCGCGACGCGCTCGACCCGCGGGCCACGCGTGTGAGCGGCCAGACTTGCGCCTTCCGGAGCGGGGCCCGGCCATGACGTCCCCGATCCTCGAGGTCCGCGACCTGCGGACCTACTTCCACATCCTCGACGGGGTGGTCAAGGCGGTCGACGGGGTCGACTTCGAGATCCCGCAGGGGCGGCCGGCTTGCCCTGGTCGGCGAGTCCGGCTGCGGCAAGAGCGTGACCTCGCTCACGATCATGCGCCTGATCGAGACGCCGCCCGGCGAGATCGTCGTCCGGCGAGATCACTGTTCGACGGGCGGGACATCCTCCAGCTCAGCCGCGAGGAGATGCACAAGGTCCGCGGCGGCGAGATCGCCATGATCTTCCAGGAGCCGATGACCAGCCTCAACCCGGTCCTCACGATCGGGACCAGATCACCGAGGCGATCCTTCTCCACAACAAGGTGACCAAGTCCGAGGCGGTGGGGATCGCCCTCGACGCGCTCCGCGACGTCGGGATCCAGACTCGCCGGAGCGGCGCCTCAAGGAGCTACCCGCACGAGCTGTCGGGCGGCATGCGCCAGCGGGTCATGATCGCGATGGCGCTGGCCTGCCAGCCCGAAGCTGCTCATCGCCGACGAGCCGACGACCGCGCTCGACGTGACCATCCAGCGCCAGATCCTGGACCTGATCAAGGAGATCCAGGCCCGGACGGGCACCGCGCTCCTCCTGATCACCCACGACCTGGGCGTCGTCGCCGAGACCGTGGAACGCGTCGCGGTGATGTACGCCGGCCGGATCGTGGAGACCGGGTACCGTCGAGGAGGTGCTCCTCCATCCACGCCACCCGTACACGCGGGGCCTCCTGCAGTCCATCCCGTCGCGGGGAACGAAGGGCAAGCCGCTCGCGGTCATCAAGGGCGTCGTCCCGAACCCGTTCCGGATGCCGCCCGGCTGCAAGTTCGAGCCGCGCTGCCCGTACAGGTTCGAGCGGTGTCCGGAGGAGCCCGAGCTCCTCGAGGTCCGGGAGGGCCGCGCCACGCGCTGCTGGCTCCAGGACCGCGCCTACTCGACGCGTCTCGCCTCCTACATGACCGAGCCCGGCGCCGCCGGCTCGTCGGTGGGAATCGCCGCGCCGGCGGCCGAAGCGGGCGGCGACGCACCGCCGGCGATCCCGCAGACCCCGTCCCATCCGCAGGAGACTTCCGCGTGACCTCCCTCGAGCAGGGGGTTCCGGCAGCCCCCGTCCTCGCTCCCGCCGCGATCGGCTCGCCGCTCCTCGAGATCCGCAACCTCAAGACCTACTTCCCGATCCGGGCCGGCCTGCTGCGGCGCGTGATCGGACACGTCATGGCGGTCGACGACGTGACCTTCGAGGTCCGGAAGGGCGAGATCTTCGGGCTGGTCGGCGAGTCGGGCTGTGGAAAGACCACGCTCGGACGCACGATCCTGCGCCTCGAGGCGCCGACCGCCGGGTCCGCGGTCTTCGACGGCCAGGACGTCCTGGCCGCCCACGGACAGCAGCTCAAGCGACTGCGGCGCCGGATGCAGGTCATCTTCCAGGACCCCATGAGCAGCCTCAACCCCCGCATGCCCGTGAGCGACCTGATCGCGGAGGGGCTCCTCGCCCAGGCCGACTCGGAGAACGGATGGGCCAGGCGCTCGATCCGGGACGAGCGGGTCGGGGATGCCCTCGAGGCCGTCAAGCTGCGGCGCGACTATTCGCGGCGCTATCCGCACGAGTTCTCCGGCGGCCAGCGCCAGCGGATCGGGATCGCCCGGGCCCTGGCGCTCTCGCCCGACTTCATCTTCGCGGACGAGCCCGTCTCGGCCCTCGACGTCTCGATCCAGTCGCAGGTCCTGAACCTGCTCGTGGAGCTCCGCGACCAATTCGACCTCACGTTCCTGTTCGTTGCCCATAACCTGTCCGTCGTGAAGTACATCAGCGACCGGCTCGGGGTCATGTACCTTGGGAACCTCATGGAAGTCGGCACGGTGGACGACGTCTATGGGCGGCCGGCCCACCCCTATACCGTCAGCCTCATGTCGGCGGTGCCGGACCCGGATCCGACCGTGCGCAGGAGCCGGATCGTGCTGACCGGCGACGTGCCCTCGCCGGCCAACCCGCCATCCGGCTGCCGGTTCCACACCCGGTGCTGGCTGCGGGAGCGGCTCGGCAACCCGGAGATCTGCTCCGCCGAGCGGCCGGTCCTCCGCGAGTTCCGGCCCGGCCACCAGGTGTCCTGCCATTTCCCGGAAGAAGTCACACCACAGACGATCGAGTCGGCTGCGGCCGGGTCGCACGTCGGAGGCATGCGACCGGCCTGATGCCGGTCGCGCAAGGAGGAGGAGCACATGATCAGGTCGAGATTGACCGTTCTCGTGACGGGCCTGGCGCTCGTCGCGGCGGCCTGCGGGGGATCGGCGACCACGGCGCCGTCGGCGGCGCCGTCGCAGCAGGCGTCCACGGCACCGTCCGCGGCGGCGTCCGCGACGCCCGCCCCGTCGCCGTCCGGCCCCGCGGCCGTCAAGGGCGGCACGATGATCTTCGGGTCGGCATCCGACCCGTCCACGCTGGACGCCATCCTCATCCAGGACGGTGAGTCGTTCCGGATCGCGCAGCAGATCTACGAGACCCTCATCAAGCTCAAGCCGGGCACGGCCGCGGACCTCCAGCCCGACCTGGCCAAGTCGTGGGACGTCAGCAGCGACGGCCTGACCTACACGTTCCACCTGCAGACCGGCGTCAACTTCTCGGATGGGACGCCGTTCAACGCCGACGCCGCCGTCTACAACGTCAACCGCTGGAAGAACCTGCCCGAGCCGCTCCAGGGCAGCGACTACTACGACATCACCGTGTTCGGCGGATACGGCGACAAGTCGCTCATCAAGACCGTGACGAAGGTCGATGACGCGACGTTCTCGCTCACCCTGAACTCGCCCAAGGCCGACTTCCTGACGGCCATGACCCTGATCCCGTTCGCCATGCAGAGCCCCACGGCGCTGAAGGCCCACAACGCGGATCTCGCCCCGAACGACCAGAAGAACGACTACTGGCAGACGGCGCCCACGGGCACCGGGCCGTTCATGTACAAGGAGTTCGTGCCGGGCGACCACTACACGATCGTCCGCAACCCGGCCTACTGGGACACGGCGAATGCCGCCTTCCTTGACTCGGTCGTCTTCAAGCCGATCGCCGACTCCGCCAACCGCCTGGCTGCGCTGAAGTCCGGCACCGTCGACATCATCGACTTCGTCGATGCCAACCAGCTCAAGGACGTCACCTCCGACTCCGCCCTGCAGCTCCTGCAGCGGACCCCGCTGGCCGTCGGCAAGCTGGGCTTCAACCAGACCCACAAGCCCTTCGACGATCCGAAGGTCCGCCAGGCCGCGGCATACGCGATCGACAAGCAGGCCCTGGTGGATGCGTTCTTCCCCGGGCTCGGCACCGTTGCCGACTCCGACCTGATCAACAACATGCCGGCTTACGAGCCGAACGCGACGATCACCGGCTACGACCAGCAGAAGGCCAAGGACCTGCTCGCCTCGTCGAGCTGCAAGGCACCCTGCGCCATCGACTTCTGGTACCCGGACAGCGTCTCGCGCCCGTACATGGTCGACCCCAAGGGCGAGTTCGAGGCCATCCGCCAGATGCTCGAGGCGGTCGGATTCAAGGTCACCCCCCAGCACAAGCCCTGGAAGGGCGGCTACCTGACCGATGAGGCGAACGGCCAGTACCCGGCGTTCTTCATCGGCTGGATCTATGACTATGCCGACCCGGCGGACGGGCCCGGCCTGTTCTACGCCACCTCGACCGCCAAGTGCGGGAGCGTCACGCCGACGACGGCCCACAACTGCGAGTTCGGGGAGGACAACCCGGCCGTGATCGCGGGCATGGCCAAGGCCATTTCCGAGCCCGACCCGGCCACCCGGACCCAGGACTGGAAGGACGTCATGAAGCTCATCAACGCCGACGTCCCGGACGTCCCGCTCGTGTGGGCCGGCTCCGCGCTCGGCGCCACGACGCAGATCCATGGCTACATCCCCAGCCCGACCCAGTCCGAGTACTTCAACCTCGTCTGGAAGGCGACCCAGTAGGTCAGGCCCGCACCCGACCGTACCCGTCCCCCCGGGCCCTCCGGCCCGGGGGGACGACTATTCCCCCAATTCGAGAGGCTGAGCCGACGAGCCCGTGCTGACGTACATCATTCGCCGGCTGCTCATCCTCATCCCGATCCTGTTCGGCGTGTCGCTCCTGCTCATCGTGTTCGTCCACCTGCTGCCCGGCGACCCGTGCGCCTCGCTGCTCGGTGAGCACGCGACGCCCGAGAAGCTGGCCAGCTGCCAGCACGCCTTCGGGCTCGACAAGCCCCTGGGGCAGCAGTACGTCGACTACATGGTCAACCTCGCCCACGGCAACCTGGGCGTCTCCGCTTCCAGCCGGTTGCCGGTCCTGACCGCGTTCGTCGCGCGCTTCCCGGCGACCGTGGAGCTCTCCTTCGCGGCGATGCTCTTCGCCATCGGCGTCGGGATCCCGCTCGGCGTGGCCGCGGCGAAGCGAGCCGGGACGCTCTTCGACAGCGTGGCCACCGTCCTGTCCCTGCTGGGGATCTCGATCCCGATCTTCTTCCTCGGGCTGCTCCTGTCCTACGTGTTCGGCGTCTGGCTGCATCTCCTGCCGACCGCCGGCCGGATAGACCTGCACCAGTACCCCGACGCCGGGGGCGGCTTCCTGCTGTGGACCTCGCTGGCCGTGTTCCACAACCCGGGGATGTTCATCGACGTCGTCCGCCACCTGATCCTGCCTGCCCTCGCCCTCGGGACGATCCCCCTCGCGATCATCGTGCGGATCACCCGGAGCGCCGTCCTCGAGGTCCTCAACGAGGACTACGTCCGGACGGCGCGGGCCAAGGGGTTGACCGAGAAGCGGATCGACAACCGCCACGTCCTGCGCAATGCCATGGTCCCGATCGTCACGGTGATCGGGCTGCAGACCGGCCTCCTGATGGGCGGAGCCGTCCTGACCGAGACGATCTTCTCGTGGGGCGGGGTCGGCTCCTGGCTGTTCGAGGCGGTGATCGACAAGGACTTCCCGGTGATCGAGAGCGGCACGCTGATCCTGGCCACGATCTTCGTCCTGGTGAACCTCGCGGTCGACATCAGCTACGCGTTCCTCAACCCGCGGATCCGGTACACCTGATGGCGGCCGCGACCACCGCCGCCCGCGCTGTCCCGAAGCCCCGGACCAGGGGGCTCTGGCGCGATGCCGCCGACCGCCTCGTCCACAACAGGGGGGCCATGGTCGGCCTGGTCCTCGTGGTCCTCTTCATCGGCGTGGCGATCCTTGCGCCGCTCCTGGCGCCCTACGATCCGGCGTCCGGCACGATCGTCCAGCGCTTCAGGCCCCCCAGCCTGCAGCACCTGCTGGGGACGGACCTGCAGGGACGCGACATCCTCTCCCGGATCATCTGGGGCGCCCGCTCGTCGCTCTGGGTCTCCCTGATGTCAGTGAGCGTGGGCCTCTCGATCGGCCTCGTATGCGGCGCGGTGGCCGGCTACGCGGGCGGCTGGGTCGACTTCTGGCTGATGCGCGTCGTCGACATCATGCTCTCGCTGCCCGGGCTGCTGCTCACGATCACGATCGTCATCTTCCTCGGCCCGGGCCTCAACACGATCGCGTTCGCCATCGCGATCGAGAACGTCCCGATCTTCACCCGCCTGCTCCGCTCCAGCATCCTGGGCCTCAAGGAGGCGGACTACGTGATTGCCGCGCGATCCATCGGCGCGCGGGCCCCCCGGATCCTCCTGGGCCACATCATGCCCAACGCCCTCACGCCGGTGATCGTGCAGGCCACCCTGGCGCTGGCGACCGCGATCGTTGACGCGGCGGGCCTCGGCTTCCTGGGCTTCGGCCCCCAGGACCCGGCCACGCCGGAGTGGGGGACCATGCTCACGGACACCTACCGCTACCTGACCAGCGGGGCGGCCTTCACCGCGTTCTTCCCGGGCATCGCGATCGTCATCTCGGTCCTCGGCTTCAACCTCCTGGGCGACGGCCTCCGGGAGTCGCTCGATCCTCGGCTGAAGCACTAGGGGCTGCCGATGAGCCTGCTCGACGTGCGCGACCTCGTCGTCCGCTTCCGCACCCGGGACGGGACGGTCTATGCCGTCAACGGGGTGACGTTCGCGCTCGAGGAGGGCGAGACGCTCGGGCTCGTGGGCGAGTCCGGCTGCGGCAAGAGCGTCACCAGCCTGGCCATCATGCGCCTGCTTCCCAGGCCCGCCGGCCACGTCGAGGGGGGCACGGTCCGGCTCGAGGGACAGGACCTGCTGGCCCTCTCCGAGGGCGAGATGCGGGACCTGCGGGGCCGCGAGATCGCCATGATCTTCCAGGACCCGATGTCCAGCCTGAACCCGGTGCTGACCATCGCGGAGCAGATGGTCGAGACGATCCAGGCCCACGAGCGCGTGAGCCGCGCCGACGCGCGACGGCGGGCGATCGAGCTGCTGGGCATGGTCGGCATCCCGAAGCCCGAGAATCGCCTCTCGGCGTTCCCGCACCAGTTCTCCGGCGGGATGCGCCAGCGGGTCATGATCGCGATGGCCCTCGCGCTCCGCCCGAAGCTGCTGATCGCGGACGAGCCGACGACCGCCCTCGACGTGACCATCCAGGCGCAGGTCCTGGAGCTGCTGCGCGATCTCACCAGCGAGCATCACACCGCCGTGATCCTGATCACCCACGACCTGGGCGTCGTCGCCGGGATGACCCAGCGCACGATCGTCATGTACGCGGGCTTCATCGTCGAGGCGGGCACGACCGCGATGATCTACGAGGCGCCCTCGCACCCGTACACGGTCGGGCTGCTCCACTCGATCCCGCGCCTGGACCGCCGCGAGGATGAGCCGCTGATCCCCATCGAGGGGGTGCCCCCCGACCAGCGCCGTGCGCCACTCGGCTGTCCGTTCGCGCCCCGCTGCGCGTGGCGCGTCGACGCCTGCTGGACGACGAATCCGACCCTGGTCGCGCTCGACGGGATGACGCGGGTGGTCGAGACCGGCCCGGCCGCCACGCACCGGATCGCCTGCCACAATCCGCCCACCGCCGAGGAGGGTGCGGCCGGTCGGCCGCTGCGCCACGGCTTCCTGGCGGCGCCACCGCCGGGCGACATCGCCGATGAGCTGGCCGTCGATCCGTCGATCGAGATCGTGGACCTGCCGGCCGAGGAGGTGGTCCGGTGACCGGGCTCGCGGTCGGCCCCACGGCGCCGGACGCGGGCTCGAGCCCCGTCCTCCTGCGCGTGCGGGACCTGAAGGTCTGGTTCCGGATCTCCGAGGGCCTCATCTTCCAGCGCCATGCGGGCGACGTGCGCGCCGTCGACGGGATCAGCTTCGACCTGGCGCGAGGCGAGACGCTCGGCCTCGTGGGCGAGTCGGGCTGCGGCAAGAGCACCACGGGCCGCGCGCTGATCCGCCTGTATCGACCGACGGCGGGCTCGATCGTCTTCGATGGCGTCGACATCGCGACGCTCGACGGCGCCGCGCTGCAGCGGATGCGGCGGCGGATGCAGATGATCTTCCAGGACCCCTACGCCAGCCTCGATCCGCGGATGACGGTCGGCTCGATCGTGCGCGAACCGCTCGACATCCACGGCATCGGCACGTCGCGCGAGCGGCACGACCGGGTGGCCGAGCTCCTCGGCGTCGTGGGCCTCAACCCGGAGTTCAACACCCGCTATCCGCACGAGTTCTCGGGCGGACAGCGCCAGCGGATCGGCGTCGCCCGGGCGCTGGCCGTCAACCCCGAACTGATCGTCGCCGACGAGCCGGTCTCGGCCCTGGACGTCTCGATCCAGGCCCAGATCATCAACCTGCTCGAGCGCCTCCAGGAGCAGTTCGGCCTGACCTTCCTGTTCATCGCCCACGACCTGTCCGTGGTCCGCCACGTCTCCGACCGGATCGCGGTGATGTACCTCGGGCGGATCGTGGAGCTGTCCAGCTCGAAGGTCCTCAACGCCGAGCCGCTGCACCCGTACACGGTCGCCCTCATCTCCGCGGTGCCGGTCCCGAACCCGGCCGTGGAGGCGGCGCGGCGGCGGATCATCCTCGCCGGCGACGTGCCCAACCCGGTCAATCCGCCCTCGGGCTGCCGCTTCCATACCCGGTGCTGGCTGCGCGAGAAGCTCGGCCGGCCGGAACGGTGCGCCGCCGAGGAGCCCGCGACGCGCGAGATGGCGTCCGGCCACTTCGTCGCCTGCCACTTCGCCGAGGACGTCGCCGGCAGCCAGGAGCAGCGCCAGGCCGTCGGCGTCCGGGCCCAGGTGCCCGACCGCGGGCCGGCCCTGCCCGACGTCCCGACCGCCCCGCCGCCCGGGCCAGCTGCGACGGGCTAGACTCGGCGAGTGCAGCCGCTCCGGGTCGCCCTCGCCCAGCTCGCTCCGCGCCTCGGCCTCCTCGACGAGAACCTGGAGCGCCACCTCGAGGTGCTCGCCGAGGCCCGCGCCGGCGGGGCCGGGCTGGTCGTGTTCCCGGAGCTGGGCCTGACCGGCTATCTCCTCCAGGACCTCGCCGCGGACGTCGCCATGCGCCTCGACGACCCGCGCCTCGGCCGCCTGGTCGCCGCGACGGCCGGCATCTCGGCGGTCGTGAGCTTCGTCGAGGAGTCGCCGGACCACCGCCTCTTCATCGCCGCTGCGCTGCTCGAGGACGGCCGGCTGCGCCACGTCCATCGCAAGCTCCACCTGCCCACCTACGGGCTCTTCGACGAGCGCCGCTTCTTCGCCCCCGGCGACGCCCTGCGGGCCGTGCCATCCCGAACGGGAGTCCAGGTCGGGATCGCGATCTGCGAGGACTTCTGGCACCTGGGCGTCCCCGCGACGCTGGCCCTCGACGGCGCCCAGGTCCTCGTAAACGTGTCCTCGTCGCCGGGACGCGACCTGGCGGCGGCGAACGCGGGCGGCCTCGGGACGGCCGCTTCCTGGCGGACGCTCCTGCGGACGTACGCCCAGCTCACGACCAGCGTCGTGATCTTCTGCAACCGGGTCGGCGTCGACGAGTCGATCTCGTTCTGGGGCGGCTCCACCGTCCTCGGCCCGTCGGGCGACGTGCTGGTGGAGGCGCCGCTCTACGACGAGGCGCTCGTCTACGCGGACGTGGCGCTGGCGGACATCCGCCGCGAGCGCATCTCGTTGCCGCTCCTGCGGGACGAGCGCCCGGAGCTCATGGTGCGCGAGCTGGCCCGGATCGTCGCCGAGCGGGCCGACCTCGCGGTCGATGGGGCCAGCGAACCGGCCGAGCGCGAGCCGGGCGAATGAGCGACCCGAACGCGCCCTCGCTCTTCGAGCTCCCGGCCGAGCTCGCGATCGACACGACGATGGCCCGGCGCGCGCTCGCCGCCTTCATCCGCGGCCAGCTTCGCCAGGCCGGCTTCGAGCGGGTCGTCCTGGGCCTCTCGGGCGGCATCGATTCCGCGCTCGTCGCGTACCTGCTGGTCGAGGCGCTCGGGCCGGACCGCCTCCTCGCCGTGATGCTGCCGTACCGGACCTCGTCGCCGGCCTCGCGGGCGGACGCCGAGGAGGTGATCCGCCGGCTGGGCTGCGCGGGCGACCTCGTGGACATCAGCGCCATGGTCGACGGCTACTTCGGGCTCGACGGCGCGCCGGGCGCGGGCGGGTCGGATGCGGCGTCTGCATCGCCCCTTCGGCGGGGCAACCTCATGGCCCGGGCCCGGATGATGGTCCTCTACGACCGGTCCGTGACCTGGGGCGGCCTGGTGGTCGGGACCGGCAACAAGACCGAGACGCTGATCGGGTACACGACCCTCTTCGGGGACAGCGCCTGTGCCTTCAACCCGATCGGCGACCTCTACAAGAGCCAGGTCCGCCAGCTGGCGGCCGCAATGGGCGTGCCCGAGGCGATCATCCGCAAGGCGCCCTCGGCGGACCTCTGGCCGGGCCAGACCGACGAGGCGGACGCCGGCTTCACCTACCACGAGCTGGACCGCCTGCTCTACTGGATGATCGACGGGCGGCGCTCGGACGAGGAGCTGGTCGCGCTCGGCTTCGACCTCCCGACGATCGACCGGGTGGCCCGGATGGTCGCGGCCGCGGAATTCAAGCGCCAGGTCCCGCCGATCGCCAAGCTCGGGCCGCGAACCGCCGGGGTGGACTACCTCTACCCGCGCCGGCGACCCGGCTCGGCCCGCGCCTGAAGGATCGGCGATGCGCGAACGGCGGGACCCGCCAGCCGGCGGACCAGCGTGACGAGCGAGTCGGCGCCGCACGGCGGCGCGCTCTACGTGGTCGCGACCCCAATCGGCAATCTGGGCGACGTGACGCTCCGCGCCCTCGAGGTCCTCCGCGCGGTGCCCCTGGTGGCGGCCGAGGACACCCGCCTGACCCGGCGGCTCTTCGCCCGGTACGAGATCACCACCCGCCTGGTGGCCCATCACGCCCCGAGCGAAGCGCGCAGCATGCCCGAGCTCCTGGCCCACCTGCGCGGCGGCGCCGACCTCGCCCTCGTGTCGGATGCGGGAACGCCCCTCGTCTCGGACCCCGGCGCCGGCCTGGTGGCGGCCTGGGCCGGCGAGGGCGGCTCGGTCGTGCCCATCCCGGGACCGTCGGCGGTGCTGGCCGCGCTCGTCGCCTCGGGCATCGCGGGTCCCCGCTGGAGCTTCGAGGGCTTCCTGCCCCGGGGCGGCCGCGAGCGCCGCGAGCGGATCGCCCGGCTCGCCGCCGACGACCGGACGGCGGTCGTCTTCGAGGCGCCCGGACGGGTCGCCGCGACGCTCGGCGACCTCGAGGCGGCCTGCGGCGCGGACAGGCCGGCGGCCGCCTGCCGCGAGCTCACCAAGATCCACGAGGAGGTCGTCCGCGGCACGCTGGGCGAGCTCGCGGCGAAGGCCGCCGCGGGCGGGATCGTGGTGCGCGGCGAGTTCGTGATCGTGATCGGGGATCGGCCGACCGATGCCCCCCTGCCCGGCAGGCCCGCCGAGGCCGGGACGGAGGAGGCGCTCGCGGCGGCGCGCGCCGAGGTGGAGCATCGGGTGGCCGCCGGGCGGGCCCGCAGCGCGGCGGCCCGCGAGGTGGCTGCGGCAACGGGGCTCGCTCGTCGGGAGCTCTACCGCCGGCCCGGCGACTGACCGGCGAGGCCCTCGCTGCCGGGGCGCCCAGTGGGAGCGGTCGCGGAGTGTCCGGCCCGTGCCGCGCGGCTTCCCGCATGGCCCTGGATCGGCCGAAGCCGCTGTGCGAGCAGCAGCCCTGCTCCGAGGGTACGGCTGGGGCCCCTGCGCGTGGATACAAAACGTATCCAACGGCATATTGCTGGCCGTCGGGGGCAGGCCTCATGTTCCGGGTCATATTCCCGGCTCGCCTTGCGCCCCGAATTGCCCATTGCCGGAGGTCGTCGTGGAGCCCCAGTCCAGCGAAGCCACCCCGGGCGCCCGAACGGGCGGTGCCCAGAGCGGGCGCCGCCGGTTCCTGAGGACGGTCCTGGGGTTCAGCGCCTTCTCCACGCTGGCCATGGTGACAGCTCCGGTCCTGGCCTTCCTCGTGCCGCCCAAGAGCGAATCCAGCGCGGCCGGCGGCCGGGTCCTGGCCGGCACCACCGCGGACATCCCCCCCGGCTCGGGCAAGGTCGTGGCGATGGGCAGCACCCCCGTCATCGTGACCAACAGCGCGCAGGGCGTGCACGCCTTCAGCGCCGTGTGCACCCATCTCGGCTGCATCGTCGCCTACGACGCGACGCTGAGCCAGATCGAGTGCCCGTGCCACGGTGGCGTCTTCAACGCCACCACGGGCGCCGTCGTCTCCGGGCCGCCGCCGGCGCCGCTCAAGCCGGTCAGCGTCGCGGTCGAGAAGGACCAGATCTTCCTGGTGGGCAGCTAGATGGCCGGCCAGCAGGAGGTTCTGGGGTCCGGCACCGCCCCGGAGGCGGCGGCCGGCAACGGATCGTGGCTGGAGCGCCGGACGGGGCTCGGCGCGCTCTCCGGGGCGCTCCTCCACGTGCGCATCCCGATCGAGGCCCGGACGTACTACCTGGGCGGGATCACGCTCTTCCTGTTCGGGATCCAGGTCGCCACCGGGACCCTGCTGGCCCTCTACTACAAGGCCACGCCCGACGCCGCCTACGACAGCGTCAAGTTCATCACGAGCGGCGTCGCCTTCGGATGGCTCATCAGGAGCGTCCATCACTGGAGCGCCAACCTGATGATCATCTTCATGGTCCTGCACGTGATCAGGATCTTCTGGCAGGGCGCCTACAAGCACCGCCGCGAGGTCCTCTGGCTCTTCGGGGCCGGCCTGCTCGTGGTCACGATCGGATTCGGGTTCACCGGCTACCTGCTCCCCTGGGACCAGCGCGCCTTCTGGGCCACGACCGTGGGCACGGAGATCGCGGGCGGGGTGCCGGTCGTCGGCAACGCGCTGCTGCAGCTCCTCAGGGGCGGCCAGGACGTGACGGAGGCGACCCTGGGCCGCTTCTTCGGGATGCACGTCCTGGTCCTGCCGCTCCTCCTCGCCGCCCTGGTCGCGGGCCACCTCCTGATCGTCCACCACCTCGGGCTGGCCAACCCGAAGAAGGCGGAGCCCAAGGGTCCGGAGCCCGGGGGCCGGCTCAAGCCGTTCTTCCCGAACTACGTGCTGGACGAGGTGATCGCCTGGTACGCGGTGCTCGCGCTGCTCGTGATCCTCGCGTCGGTCCTGCCGGCCGGGCTCGAGGACAAGGCGAACGCCCTCGAGACTCCGGCGCACGTCAAGCCGGAGTGGTACTTCCTCTCCGTCTACGAGCTCCTCAAGCTCGTTCCGCGCCTGGTCGGGATCGTCCTGCCGGGCATCGCCCTGGGCATCCTCGCGCTCCTGCCCTTCCTCGACCGGAATCCCGAGGTTCGACCTCGCAAGCGCCCGATCGCGCTCGGGATCGGGATGCTGACCCTCGGGGCCATGGCCGTGCTCACGGTCATGGGGGCGAACTGAACGAGATGACCCAGCTGATGACGCCCGAGACTCGACGCAACGCCCTCGGCCCGCGGGCCCACCGCGTGGGCGCGGCCCTGGCGCTCCTCTTCGTCGGCGGGGTGGTCCTCGCCCAGGTCGCCAGCGCCGCATCGCCGTCGCCGGCTGCCCCGGCGCCGTCGGCCAGCCCCGCGGCAACGCTCCCGGCCACGCCGGGCGCATCGCCGTCCGGGAGCCCATCCGCCTCGGTTGCCCCGACTGCGAGCCCGTCTCCGTCCGCCAGCCCCGGTCCCGGCCTGGCGCAGAACCCGAAGGCGATCATCCACCCCTCGGATGGCCAGTCCAACACCTGCTTCGACTGCCACAGCGCGGTCAACGCGACGCAGGCCCAGATCACCGCGGACTGGTCCGCCAGCGTCCACGGCAAGAACGGCGTCGGCTGCGCGGACTGCCATGGCGGCGACCCGCGCTCCGACTCGATCTCCGTTGCCATGTCGGCCAGCGCGGGCTTCATCGGCAAGCCGTCGAAGGTGGTCTCGGTCGGGGTCTGCGGCGGCTGCCACGCGGACGCGGCCAGGATGGGCCAGTACCAGCTCTCGACGGACCAGTACTCGAAGTACGCGACCAGCGTGCACGGCCAGAAGCTGGCCGCCGGAGATGCCCGCGTCGCGGCCTGCATCGATTGCCACGGCTCGCACGACATCAAGAAGGCGTCGGACCCGACGGCCGCCGTCTACCCGCTCAACGTCCCCAAGCTGTGCGCGTCGTGCCACTCCAACACGTCGCTCATGTCCTCCTACGGCATCCCGACCGACCAGTACGACGTGTACCAGCAGAGCGTCCACGGCCAGGACCTGCTCCTCAAGTCGGACCTGCGCGCCCCGACCTGCGCCTCCTGCCACGGATCCCACGACGCGAAGCCCCCCACCAGCAGCGACGTCGTGGAGGTCTGCGGCAAGTGCCACACCGCCACGCAGGCGCTCTACGTCCAGAGCCGTCACTCGGTCCTCGACGTCGGGCCGAAGTGCTGGACCTGCCACGGCACGCACGACGTGCAGCCCACGGGCGATGAACGGCTGCTCCACGCGACGCCGCCGACGGTCGTCTGCACGATGTGCCACGACCCCGTCAACAACACGTTCCAGCTCAAGACCGAGCAGTTTGCCAAGGACGCCGACCGGCGCTGCGACACCTGCCACCACTCAGCCTCGGACGAGTTCGCCCAGGCCAGCGGCATCCGTGACGCGGTGGTCAAGGCAAGCAGCGCCTACGACACCGCCGATGCGAAGCTCAAGGAGGCCGCCGCGCTCGGGATGATCGTGACGGACGCCGACGTGGCCCTCACCGAGGCTCGCACCGACCTGATCCAGGCCCGGGCGACGGTCCATACCACGAAGCTCACCGAGGTGGCCAAGCTGACCGACGCCGCGGTCGCCAAGGCCGGCGAGGCGGAGAGCTTCGCTGACGCCCGGCTGACCGAGAGCATCTTCCGGCGCGAAGCGATGGTGATCGTCGTGATCCTCATCCTCCTCAATGTCTTCGCCCTCCTGCTCCTGCGACGCCGGATCCACCGCGACGATCACGTGGTCATCGAAACGGAGTCCATCGTCTAGCCAGCCTGAGGAGCCGTCCGCCGGGGCGTGCGAACGGGCGCCGGGGGGTCGGCGCCCGTTCGCACCACGAGATCGACCAGGCGGGTCAGGCCGCCAGGATCGTCAACGGGGCCTCGGTCTCCGGGTCGTCGGGTGCCACGTCCGGCTTCACCTCGGCGGCGTCATCACCCGCCTCGTCGCCGGACACGGCGCCTTCGGACTCCGGCTCCTCGGCGCCGAGGGCGTTCGCCTGGGCCGCCAGCGCGTCGGCGGCGTAGTCCTTCTTGCGCCGGCCGGAGAGCATCTCGACGGAGCTCGCGACGATCTCCGTCTTCCAGTGGCGAGCCCCCCGGTCGTCATCCCACTGGCGAGTCTGGATCCGACCCTCGATCGAGACGGTCATCCCCTTGCCGAGGTAGCGGGCGCAGATGTCGGCCAGGCGCTCCCAGGCCACGATCGAGTGGTACTCGGCCTTCTCCTTCCCGTTCCCGATGTACTCGTTCGTCGCCACGGAGAACGTCGTGACGTTCTTCCCGCTGGCGAGCGTGCGCAGCTCCGGATCGCGCGTCAGGCGCCCGGTGAGCAGGACCCTGTTCATCGGTCCACGTTCCTCCCTGCCGGCCGGCGGCGCCGGTCCGGCCTGCGACGACGGCGGGTCGGCACGGCGGGCAGCGGGGCGGGCCCGATGGACGATCGACAGGCCCGCCCGCACCACGAACGCTAGCCGGGGCCGCTCACCGCGCCCTCACCGGGCGCTGCACGCCCGGTTTGCCGAGCCGTGGAGGCCTGGACCGCCGCGGAGTGGGGGAGGCCCGGCGGGGGGGACGATGTGGGGACCACCACGCGGGCAGGGGCCGCGACGTGATCGCGCCTGCCCTCAGCCGGATGCGGATCGCCCGCGCCTCGTCGGCCGGTGGGTCTCGAGGCCGAACTCGGGCAGCAGCGACTCCTGGCGGGCCACCGGGGCCACGGCCTCGTAGAGGGCACAGAAGAGGTCCACCACGTCGGGGTCGAACTGGGTGCCGGAGTGCAACCGGATCTCGCGGATCGCGTCGGCGTGCGAGACGGCCCGCTTGTAGGGGCGGTCGTGGACCATCGCGTCGTAGGCGTCGGCGAGCGAGACGATCCTGGCCCCGAGCGGGATCTCGGACCCGTGCAGGCCGTGGGGGTAGCCGCCGCCGCCGAATTGCTCGTGGTGGTGGAGCACGATGGGCACCGCGTCCTTGATCGCGGACGCCTGCTCGAGGATCACCTGGCCGATCCGGGGGTGCTGGACGACCGAGAGCCATTCCACGCTCGTGAGCGCGGACGGCTTCTCGAGGATCTCGGGAGGCAGGGCGAGCTTGCCGACGTCGTGGAGCAGGGCGGCGATGCGCAGGCGGTCGACGTCCTGGTCGGGCAGGCCCATCCCCCGGGCGATCGAGGTGCTGATCGTGGCGATCAGCATCGATGGCTGGCCGCGATGGTTCGCGAATGGCGCCAGGGTCGTGATGAGCGCGCTCTCGGCGGCCATGCGGGCCAGCCGGCCGACCTCGGACGCGCGCGTCCGTCCGGCCGGCGAGATGGGGGCCCGGGGGATCCGCGAGTCCTCGTCGGGCTCCTCGAAGACGTAGACCTGGTTGCGGCCCATGGCCTTGGCCGTGTACATGGCGGCATCGGAGTCGCGGACCAGGGCCTCGACCTGCAGCCGGCGACCGGCCCCGCCGGCGACGCCGATCGAGATCGTCGCGCTCAGCTCGATGCCGTCCGCCGTCCTGAAGCGGGCCTCGAGCACGCGCTGGCGCAGCTTCTCGGCCAGGGCCGCGCCGGATTCGACGTCGGTCTCGGGCAGGACGACCATGAACTCCTCGCCACCGTAGCGGCCGACCCGGTCGATCGTCCGGGTGTTCTCGCGAAGCACCCGCCCGATCCCCCGCAGGACGACGTCGCCGGCGTCGTGGCCGTACGTGTCGTTGATCCCCTTGAAGTGGTCCACGTCCATGAACGCGACCGTCAGGGGTCGGTCGTAGCGGACGGCCCGCTCCACCTCGGTGAACAGGGAGGCGAGCACGGATGACCGGTTGGCGAGGGTGGTGAGCCGATCCATCGTGGCCGCGACGTGGTTCTCGGTGAGCGTCCGGACCAGCCCGCCGATGGCGCGCGCGAAGCGCCCTTCCACGCCGGTCGTCCGCCTGGGGACAGGCGTGTCGAGGTCGCCGTCGGCGAGGCGCTCGACGGCGCTGATCAGGGGCGCGACCCGTCCCAGCATCCAGGTCGTCGACAGGGCTGCGGTGATGCTCGAGCCGAGGATGGCCGCCGCGATCACGAGGAGCTCGACCGGCACCGCGATGCCGGCTGCATGCGCCACCAGCAGCAGGGCCAGGACGACCACCGCGACGGGTGCGAGGAGACCCAGGGCCGCGAGGACTCGAACCACGACCTGAGGGTACTGCCGCCAACGTCACCTGCTGGCGACCCGATAGTCCTACCCTCGGCCGCCGGAGGTCGGGCCGTACGCCTGCCGAGACGTGCGTCCGCGGGCGCACGTGCGCCCTGAACCCGGGTGCGACCCAGGTGTTGATGCTCAGCGACTCTGTCAGGTCACTTGCTCAGTGAATTTGTCAGCCGCTCGTCGCGCGGGGTGAGGAGCCGTCGCCTCCAGGGGTGGTCCGCACCGGGACGATAGCCCACGTTGCGGCTGGTCGGCTCGGGCTGCGGACCGCCGGGCGCGAGGACCCGCAGGTCGCGCAGCCGGGCCGGCTCCGGCGGTGCTGCCACGGCGGCGAGGAGCCGGCCCTCGGCGACGACGAGCAGGCGGCCGTCGAGCCGGAGCTCGACCTCCACCCGCCGCCCGGCGAGGGAGCGGCCGCCGGGCCCCGGCGGGAGCTGGAGCACCATCCCGTCGAGCCGGATGCAGCTGTCCGAGCCGACGACACGCCGCCAGCGGAAGGCGCAGACCCGGGCGAGGTCGAGACCCTCGGGCACCGGTCGCCAAGCCGGGACGTCGCTCGCCGGCGGGACCGCGAACCGGCGGTTGAAGCGGGGGAGGAAGTCCCGCAGCACCGCGTTCGCGGCCGGCAGGTCGGCCGCCTCCGCCCGGCGCAGCTCGGACACGAGGCGGTCCTGGAGCGTCCCCCACGCCCGCTCGATCCGCCCCTTGGCCTGGGCCGATCCCGCGAGGATGGTGGCGATCCCGAGCTCGGCGAGGGCCCGCCCCACCTGGGTCGCCTCGTCGCGCCCGGCGGCGCCCGGGGCCGTGGGGGCGAAGACCGACGAGCCGTCCCGGTACAGGGCGGCCGGCAGGCCGTGCCGGCGGGCCATGTCGCGCAGCATGGTCAGGTACCCGGTGCCGTCCTCCTGCTCGCGGAAGACCGCCCCGACGAGGATCCCGGTCGCGTCGTCGATCCCGCCCACCAAGGTGAGCCAGGGCCCGCGGCCCTCGAGCCAGTCGTGCCGGCTCCCGTCGACCTGGACGAGCAGGCCCGCCTGGGCCATGCGTTCGCGGCGGCTCCGGTACCGGGGCGCCCGCCTCCGGCGCGGCGAGGCCATCCCGACGCCGCGCAGCAGACGCCGCAGCGCCGGGCGGCTGATCGCGACCCCCCCGTCCTCGGCGAGTGCCTCCGCGAGGTGGGTGTCGTTGTACCCCCGGTACACCGTCCTGGCGAGCTCGAGGATCCGTGCCCGGTCGCCGTCGGGCAGCCGCCGGGGCGAGGCGCGGCCCCGGTTGCCGTGCGCGAGGCCATCCGCCCCGCGCTCCAGCATCGCCGCCCGCAGCCGCCAGGCGGTCCGCTCGCTCGTCCCGAGCAGGGCGACCGCCTCGGCTGTCGTGACGATCCCGGCCAGCCAGCGGCTCACGACCTCGCTGCGCTGCTGCTCCTTGGTGGTCAATCTCAGGTTCTCCCTCATCGGGTGAGACTGACAAAGTCACTGAGCAGTTGGCCCTGACAGATTCACTGAGCAGGGACACCGGGTGCGACCCAGGCCGGGCCGCTGCTATACTCCGGCTTTCCCCGACGCTGTGGGCCGGTGGGAGCCCGCCACGAAGGAGAGAGCCCTTGTCCCAGGTAGGCGGCCCGGTCACCGAGCGGTGACGCGAGCAGCCGGAATCCCCGTCACCGGACGTCGCCGCGGCGGCGGCGTCGGCACACAGGGGCAGTGTATCCAGCAGGTCCCCGGCCTCCGCGCCGAGGGCCTTTTCGTTTGCCAGCCGGCCGCCGGCGCGGCCCCGACCGGGGAGTGACCACATGCCGGCCACGGTGATCGTCGGACTCCAGTGGGGCGACGAAGGCAAGGGGAAGGCGACCGACTTCCTCTCCGAGCGGGTCAGCTGGGTGGTCCGCTACCAGGGTGGTGACAACGCCGGGCACACGATCATGCTGGGGCAGGAGGTCTTCAAGCTCCACCTCGTGCCGTCGGGCGTGCTCTACCCGCACATCACCCCCCTGATCGGCCCGGGCGTCGTGGTCAACCCGGCCACCCTGATCCGCGAGCTCGACGGCCTCGAGGCCCGCGGCGTGGACATCGCGCGGGTCCGCGTCTCGCACGCCGCGCACGTGATCATGCCGTACCACGTGGCCGAGGACCGGGCCTCGGAGGCTCGCCTCGGCCACGAGGGCATAGGCACGACCACCCGGGGCATCGGCCCGGCCTACGCGGATCGTGCTTCGCGGGTCGGGATCCGGATGGAGGACCTCCTCGACGAGCGCGTCCTCCGGCGCAAGCTGGAGCGCCTCGTGCCGGACAAGAACGCCTGGCTCGCCCATCTCGGCGACGAGGGCGGCCCCTATGCCGTCGAGGCCCTGGTCGAGGCCGCCCGGGCCTGGGCCGTCCGCCTGCGTGGCCACATCGCGGACACGACCACGCTCGTCCAGGACGCGCTCCGGGCGGGCGACCACGTCCTCTTCGAAGGGGCGCAGGGAACGCTCCTGGACCTGGACCACGGCTCCTATCCGTTCGTCACCTCGTCGAACCCGGTAGCCGGCGGCGCCTGCACCGGCGGCGGGATCGGGCCGCTGCAGGTCTCCGCGGTGATGGGGATCATGAAGGCGTACACCACCCGGGTCGGCGCCGGACCGTATCCGACGGAGCTCACCGACGAGGTCGGGGAGGGGATCGCCGCGCGAGGTCACGAGTTCGGGACCACCACCGGCCGGCGCCGCAGGGTCGGCTGGTTCGACGCGGTGCCATTGCGCTACGCCGTCGACGTGAACAGCGTCTCCAGCATCGTGCTCAACAAGCTGGACATCCTGTCGGGCATCCCGGAGGTCATGCTCTGCGTGGCCTACGAGATCGACGGGCAGCGCGTGGAGCGCTGGCCGGCCTCGGCCGACGAGGTCGCGCGGGCGAAGCCCGTGTACGAGCGCTACCCCGGCTGGCCGGAGGCGATCCACGACGCCCGCACGCCCGACGATCTCCCAGCCAACGCACGGTCCTACGTGCGGGCGCTCGAGGAGCTGGCCGGCGTGCCCATCGCGCTCGTCTCGGTCGGGCCGGAGCGGACCCAGACGGTCGTCCTGGCGGCCGACCTGCTGGCCAGGGGTCGCGCGTGACGGACGCCCCGGCGCCCGCCCGGATCCTGCTCGTCGGGGGCGGCGGGCGCGAGCACGCCCTGGCCTGGCGCCTGGCCGGCGAGCCCGGCACCCGGGCCCTGCTGGCCGTCCCGGGGAGCGCGGCGATCGCGAGGCTCCCCGGTGCCACCTGCGACCCGGGTGTGTGCGCCACGGACCCCGCGGCAGTCGTGGCGGCCGCCGCCGCATTCGGCCCGGATCTCGCCGTCGTCGGTCCCGAGGCACCCCTGGCCGCCGGGGTTGCCGACGCCCTCCGGGCGGCCGGCGTGCCGGTCTTCGGGCCGGATGCAGGCGCCGCGCGGGTGGAGAGCAGCAAGTCGTTCTGCCACGAGATCGCCGCCGCGGCCGGGATCCCGATGGCGCGCGCGGGCGCGTTCGCCGCCTTCGCCCCCGCCCGCGCGATGGCGACGGCGCTGGCCGCGAGCGGGCAGGGGATCGTGGTGAAGGCCGACGGCCTGGCCGCCGGCAAGGGCGTGACCGTGTGCGCCACGCTCGCCGAGGCGGAGCTGGCGCTGGCCGCCCTCTTCGCCGACGGCGCTGCCGCCGACGGTGCGCCGCGGGCCGTCGTGGAGGAGCGGCTCTGGGGCCTCGAAGCGAGCGTGATCGCCCTGTGCGATGGGACGGACGCCCTGGCGCTCCCGGCCGCCCGGGATCATAAGCGGCTCCTGGACGGCGACGCCGGCCCGAACACGGGTGGCATGGGCGCCTACAGCCCCCTGCCCGACCTCGACGACCGGGCCGTGGCCGATGTCGTCGCCCGGTTCCACCGCCCGGCGCTGGCCGAGCTCGCGGCGCGCGGCGCGCCGTTCCGCGGGGCACTCTACGCGGGCCTGATGCTGACTCCCGACCGCGGCCCCGTGCTCCTCGAGTACAACGCCCGCTTCGGCGATCCGGAGACGCAGGCGATCCTGCCGCGCCTCGCGGGACCGCTCGGACCGCTGCTCCTGGCGGCGGCCACGGGTCGCCTTCGGGCTGCCGCGCTGGCGTCCGGGATCGAGGGCGATCTCGTGCCCGCGAACCCGGAGGCGGCGGTGGCGATCGTGCTCGCGACTCGCGACTACCCCGCCGCCGGCCGCGCCGGTGACCCGATCCTGGGCATCGACGCCGCGCAGGCGACCGGCGCCCTCGTGTTCCACGCCGGCACCCGGGTCAGGCCCGGCGGTTGGGAGGCCGACGGCGGCCGCGTCCTTTCGGTCGTGGGGCGGGGAGCCGGGCTCGAGGCCGCCCGCGCGGCGGCCGAGCGGGCGGCGGATGCGATCAGCTTCCCCGGTGCCCAGCGGCGCCATGACATCGCGGCCGCGGGGACGCCGGCCGGGGTCGCCCGGTGATCGGCCGCTACACCCGCCCCGAGATGGGCGGGCTGTGGTCCGACGAGGCGCGCTTCGCGGCGATGCTCCGGGTGGAGCTGGCCGTCGCGCGGGCCCAGGTGGCGCGTGGCCTCGTGCCCGCGAGCGCGCTCGAGGCGATGGTGGCGCGGGCCCGCATCGACGTGGACCGGATCGCGGAGATCGAGCGCACGACCGACCATGACGTGATCGCGTTCGTCAGCCAGGTCGCCGAGACGGTCGGGCCGGACGGGCGCTTCCTGCACCTCGGGCTGACCAGCAGCGACGTCGTCGACACCGGCCTCGCGCTCCAGCTGCGAGCCGCCGGCGACCAGCTCCTGCGCGACGTCGATGCCCTGCTCGCGGTCCTCGTCGGCCGGGCCCGGACCGAGGCGGGGACCGTGATGATGGGTCGGACGCACTCCGTCCACGCGGAGCCCACGACGCTCGGCCTCAAGATCGCGGGCTGGGCCTTCGAGGTGGCCCGCGACCGGGAGCGCCTGGCCCGAGCCTTCGACGACGTCGCCACGGGCAAGATCTCGGGGCCGGTCGGGACCTACAGCCACCTCCCGCCGGATCTCGAGGCCGAGGTGCTCGCCGGCCTCTCGCTGCGGGCCGATCCGGTCAGCACCCAGATCGTCCAGCGCGACCGGCATGCTGCCGTCCTTGCCGCGATCGCCATCACCGGCGGCTCCCTGGAGCGCTTCGCCACCGAGGTGCGCAACCTGCAGCACACCGAGATCGGCGAGCTCTTGGAGCCGTTCCGGGCCGGCCAGAAGGGCAGCTCCGCGATGCCCCACAAGCGCAACCCGATCCTCTCGGAGCGGATCGCCGGCCTCGCCCGCCTCCTGCGCGGCTACGCGGCCGCGGCCCTCGAGAACCAGGCGCTCTGGCACGAACGGGACATCAGCCACTCCAGCGCCGAGCGCGTCCTGCTGCCCGACGCGACGATCCTGCTCGACTACATGCTGGCGAAGATGACGGGCCTGGTCGAGGGGCTCGTCGTCCGACCCGACCGGATGCGCGAGAACATCGAGCGGGGACTGGGCCTCCACGCCAGCAGCCGGGTCCTGCTCGCCCTCGTCGAGGGCGCCGGGCTCGCGCGCGAGGACGCCTATGCGATCGTCCAGCGCTCGGCCCTTCGCGCGGCCGACGAGCGCCGGCCCCTGCAGGGGGTCCTCGCGACGGACCCGGTGGTGGCCCAGCGGCTGACCCTGGAGCAGCTGGATGCCTGCTTCGACGAGTCGGCGTTCCTGACCCACGTGCCCACGATCATCGCCCGGCTCGCGGCCATCGATCCCGGGCGGCGGGGCGGGAGCGAGGACCCGGCATGAGCGTCGCCGGCTTCGAGCGTTCGGGCAAGGTGCGCGACCTCTACGGGCTGCCGGACGGGCGGCTCCTGCTCGTCGCCTCGGACCGGCTCTCGGCCTTCGACGTCGTGCTTCCGACGGCGATCCCGGACAAGGGCCGGGTGCTGACCGGCCTCTCGCGGTTCTGGTTCGCGGCGACCGCCGGGATCGTCCCGAACCACCTCCTGGGCACCGACCCGATGCACCTGCCCGGGGCGTTCGCGCCGGCCGTCGCGGAGCTCCGGGGACGGGTGATGCTGTGCCGGCGCCTCGAGATCCTGCCCGTCGAATGCGTCGTGCGCGGGTATCTCGCCGGTGGGGGCTGGAAGGACTACCGGGCCGCTGGCGAGGTCTCGGGGATCCGCCTGCCGGCCGGGCTGCGCGAGTCGGATCGGCTTGCCTCCCCGATCTTCACGCCGTCCACGAAGGCCGAGCGGGGCCACGACGAGCCGATCGCCTTCGATGCGCTGGCCGCGCTCCTCGACCGGCCGGGACGTGACGGGCGGGACCTGGCGGCGCGCGTCCGCGACGTCGCCCTGGCGCTCTACGCGTTCGGCTCCGCGACCTGCGAGCGGGCCGGGATCATCCTCGCCGACACCAAGTTCGAGCTGGGCCTGGCTCCGGACGGGAGCCTGGTGCTCGCCGACGAAGTGCTGACCCCCGACTCCTCGCGGTTCTGGGAGGCGGCTGCCTACGAGCCGGGCCGCGCCCAGGCGAGCTACGACAAGCAGTACGTCCGCGACTGGCTGGAGGGCCAGCGCTGGGACAAGACGCCGCCCGGCCCGGCGCTCCCCGACGACGTCGTCGCCGGGACGCGGGCCCGCTACGTCGAGGCCTTCGAGCGGATCACGGGGGCGAGCTTCGCCCGGTATCTCCAGGAGGACGTCATCGCCCCATGAGCGCCCAGGTCGTCGCGCGCTTCCGGTTCGCCGTCAACGTGCTTCCCAAGGAGGGGATCCTGGACCCCCAGGGCCGGGCCGTGGAGCAGAGCCTGGCGCACCTGGCGCTGGCCGGGATCGGCCACGTCCGGGTGGGCCGGCGCGTCGAGATGGCCGTCGAGGCGGCGGACGCGGCGACAGCCCGGACCGTCGTGGACCGCCTGGCCGGCGAGCTCCTGTGCAACCCGATGATCGAGCAGTACGCGATCGAGCGCCTCGAGGGGCTGGGCGGCGCGACCGCGGGCGGCGCGACCCTGGACGACCCGGCGACCCGGCCGGCCGCGGAGGTCGGCCGATGAGCGTCCGGGTGGGCGTCGTCGTCTTCCCGGGCTCGAACTGCGACACGGACGCGACCTGGGCGCTGGGGCGCGCCGGCGCGGAGCCGGTGGAGCTCTGGCACGAGCACGCGGACCTCGGCGGCGTCGCGGCGGTGGTGCTCCCCGGCGGGTTCGCCTACGGCGACTACCTGCGGGCCGGGGTGATCGCCCGGTTCTCCCCGGTCATGCGCAGCGTTGCGGCGTTCGCGGCCGCCGGCGGCCTGGTGCTGGGCATCTGCAACGGGTTCCAGGTCCTCGCGGAGGCCGGCCTGGTCCCGGGCGCCCTGCTGCGCAACCGGAGCCTGCGGTTCGCCTGCCGGGAGGTCGCTATCCGCCCGGAGCGGCTGGATCTCCCGTTCACGCACCTCGTCCCGGATCGACGCCCGCTGCGCATGCCGGTGGCCCACGGCGAGGGCTGCTACTACGCCGACGAGGCTACGCTCGACGCGCTGGAGGCGGCTGGCCAGGTCCTCTTCCGGTACGTGGACGCCACCGGTGCTCCGGCCGGGCCTGACGATCCGGCGAATCCGAACGGCTCGCTCCGGGCGATTGCCGGGGTCGTCAACGCGGCCGGCAACGTCGCCGGCCTGATGCCCCATCCGGAGCGGGCCGCCGAGGCGATCCTCGGCTCGGATGACGGCCTGCTGCTGGTCCGCTCGCTGGTCGAGTCGGCCGCGCGCGCGGCGGCCGGTGATCGCCCGGTGGCGGTGGCGGGGAGCGGCCGATGACCGGGCCAGCCGCGGCCGCCGCGGCGACACCGCTCCACCGCGCGCTCGGGCTCACCGACGAGGAGCTCGCGGCGATCGAGGAGCGCCTGGGACGGACGCCCAATGACCTCGAGCTCGCGATGTTCAGCGTGATGTGGAGCGAGCACTGCTCGTACAAGAGCAGCCGGCCGCTCCTCGGGACGCTTCCGACGAAGGGCGCGGACGTGGTGGCCGGTCCGGGCGAGAACGCGGGCGTCCAGCGAATCGGGGACGGCCTGGCGGTCGCCTTCAAGATCGAGTCCCACAACCATCCGAGCGCGGTGGAGCCCTACCAGGGCGCGGCCACCGGCGTCGGGGGCATCCTGCGCGACATCTTCGCGATGGGCGCCCGCCCGATCGCGGTGCTCGACGCGCTGCGCTTCGGTGATCCGGCGGATTCAGCGGACCCGTCACCTCGTCTCGGGCGTCGTGCGCGGCGTGGGCGGCTACGGCAACTGCGTGGGCGTCCCGACCGTCGGCGGCGAGCTCGTGTTCGACCCGTCCTACCAGGGCAACCCGCTGGTCAACGTGATGGCCATCGGCCTCGTCCGCGAGGATCGGATCATGCGGGCCGCCGCGCCGGGTCCCGGCAACCTCGTGGTCCTCTACGGCAGCGCCACCGGGCGGGACGGGATCGGCGGCGCGTCCGTGCTGGCCAGCGCGACGTTCGGCGACCAGGATCCCTCGAAGCGCCCCGCGGTCCAGGTCGGCGACCCGTTCGCCGAGAAGCTCCTGATCGAGGCGACCCTCGAGATCCTCGAGGCCGGCCTGGCCGAGGGGCTCCAGGACCTCGGCGCCGCCGGGATCACCTGCGGCGTCTCCGAGACCGCCGACCGGGCCGGGACGGGAATCCGGGTCGACCTCGACGCGATCCCCCGGCGCGAGCCGGGCATGGCGCCTTTCGAGGTGATGATCAGCGAATTGCAGGAGCGGATGGTCGTCGTCTGCCGGCCGGACCGGTACGACGGGATCGCCGCGATCTGCGCCCGCTGGGGGATCCCCTGCGCGGTGATCGGTCGGGTGACCGACGACGGCGCCATCGCGGTGGTCGAGGGTGGCCTGGGTCCCGACGGGCGCCCGAACGCGGGCGCGCGCGAGCTCGCGCGGGTGCCCGCCCGAGCCCTGGCATCCGGGGCCATCGTGTTCGAACGGTTGGCCTCGCCGCCCCAGCGACGTCGTCCGGCCCCCGCCCCCGGCGCCCCGCCGGAGCGCGTCGATGCGCTGCCCGAGCGCGGCATGGACCCCGGGGCGGTGCTCCTCGCCCTGCTGGGCAGCCCCAACCTGAGCAGCCGGCGCTGGGTCTGGGAGCAGTACGACCGCCACGTCCAGACCAACACGGTCGCGAACCCTGGACACGGGGCGGCGGTCCTGCGGATCAAGGGCACCCGCCGCGCGCTCGTCGCGACGACGGACTGCGACCAGGCGGTCAGCGCCCTCGATCCGTATCTCGGGGCGGCGCTGTCCGTGGCCGAGGCGACCCGCAACGTCTCGATCACCGGGGCGCGGCCGCTGGGCGTCACGAACTGCCTCAACTTCGGCGACCCGACCCGGCCCGAGGCGTTCTGGCAGCTCCGGGAGGCCGTGCGCGGCCTCGGCGACGCGTGCCGCGCGCTGGGGATCCCGGTCACGGGCGGCAACGTCTCGCTGTACAACGAGGCCCCCGGGAGCGCGATCGCGCCGACGCCCGTGATCGGCGTCGTCGGGCTGCTCGACGACGTGGACCGGCTGGTCGGCGCGGCGTTCCCCGCCGGCGACGCCGTCGTGCTCCTGGCCGGTGCCGCGGGGCCCGGCCTCGCCGGGAGCGCCTACGCGGGCCTCGCCGGCCTGTCGGCCGAGGACGGCCCGCCGGCCCTCGACCTGGACCGGGAGGTCGCCGTGCAGGCGTTCATCCGTGACGCGGCCGACCGGCACCTGGTGGCCGGGGCCCAGGACGTCAGCGGCGGCGGCCTCGCCGTCGCCATCGCCGAGATGGCGGTCTGGGGCGGCCGGGGAGGACGGTTCCGGGTCGCGGTGGCCGGGTCGCCCGCCGCGGCCCTCTTCGGCGAGGGTCCGTCGCGAATCGTCTTCGCTGCCCGGCCGGCCGACGTGGGAGCGCTCGTGGCCCTGGCCTCCGAGAGCGCCGTGCCGCTCTCCGAGCTGGGCCAGCTCGGCGGCGACCGCGTCCTGATCGAGCTGGTGGGGGAGGGCGCGACCGGCGCGGCCGAGGAGCGCGGGGCGCGGGTGGCCGATGCCGTGGACGTGGCCGTGACGGACCTCCGCCATGCCTGGGAGCAGGGGCTCCCGCGCGCGCTGGGCGAGGAGGGCTAGCCGTGTGCGGGGTCTTCGCCGCCGTGGTCCCGGGCCAGGAAGCGGCCCGGATCGCCGCGCTCGGCCTCTTCGCGCTCCAGCATCGCGGCCAGGAATCGGCCGGCGTCGCCGTCAGCGACGGGGAGCAGCTGATGCTCTACAAGGACCTCGGGCTCGTCGCCCAGGTCCTCGACGACCGCCGCCTCCCGAGCCTCCAGGGCGAGATCGCGATCGCCCACTGCCGCTACTCGACCACCGGCTCGACGATCTGGGAGAACGCCCAGCCCACGCTCCGGCTGGGCCCCCGGCGCGCCCTCGCGATCGGGCACAACGGCAATCTCGTCAACACCCGGGAGCTGCTGGGCCGGCTCGCGGGCGGCCGCTCACGGCTGCCGGCGACCACCGACACCGAGCTCCTGACCGCCCTGCTCGCCGACGAGCCGGCCGTGGACACGGTCGATGCGCTCCGCCGGGTCCTGCCCACCGTCCGGGGCGCGTACAGCCTCGTCGTCCTCGACGAGCACCGGGTGCTGGGCGTCCGCGACCCGCACGGCTTCCGGCCGCTGGCCCTCGGACGCCTGCCCGCGGCCACCCGCGACGCCGGCCTGTGGGACGACCCGGACGCCGGCGCCGGCTGGGTCCTCTCGAGCGAGACGGCCGGCCTCGACGTCGTCGGGGCCGAGTACGTCCGGGACGTGGAACCCGGCGAGATCGTCATCCTCGAGCCGGGCAAGGCGCCGGTCAGCGTGCGCTTCGCAGAGGCGCAACCCGCCTCGTGCGTCTTCGAGCTGATCTACTTCGCCCGACCCGACTCGTACCTCGAGGGCGTGAACCTGTACGAGGCGCGACGCCGGATGGGCATCGAGCTGGCCCGGGAGCAGCCCGTCGAGGCGGACCTGGTGATGCCCGTCCCCGACACCGGCGCCCCCGCCGCGGCCGGGTACGCGGAGGCCTCGGGGATCCCGTTCCGCGAGGGGATGATGCGCAACCGCTATGCCGGGCGCACCTTCATCCAGCCCTCCCAGGGGATGCGCCAGCGCGGCGTGACCGTGAAGCTCTCGCCCCTCAAGGAGGTCGTCCGCGACCGGCGCCTGATCGTCGTGGATGACTCGCTCGTGCGCGGGACGACGACCCGCTCCATCGTCGGCCTCCTGCGCAAGGCCGGCGCCGCCGAGGTCCACGTGCGGCTGAGCGCTCCGCCGATCTACCACCCCTGCTTCTACGGCATCGACACCCAGATCGAGACCGAGCTGATCGCCGCGACCCACTCCCTCGACGAGATCCGGGACTTCATCGGAGCGGACTCGCTGGGCTATCTCTCGATCGCGGGCGTCCTGGCCGCGCTGGACCTGCCCTACGACCGCTTCTGCTTCGCCTGCTTCGACGGCAACTACCCGGTGCCGGTCCCGTACGACGCCTCGAGCCGCAAGTTCATGCTCGAGGAGGAGCCGGCTGGGCTCCGTGGCTGAGATGGATCGGCGGAACGCCGGGGGCCCGAACGAGGCACCGGCAGATGCGGCCCCCGCCGAGGCAGCCCTGTCCGGCGGGTCCCCGGCCGGCGGAGCGCCCTCGGGCGCCAAGGAGCAGGCGCCCCGCGAGGCGTACCGGGCGGCCGGCGTCGACGTGGACGCCGGCGAGCGGGCCGTCGCCCTGATGCGCGGGGCGGTCGAATCCACGCGCCGGCCCGAGGTGGTCGGCGGCCTCGGTGGGTTCGCCGGGGCGATCGGCCTGCCGGCCGGCCTGCGCGAGCCGGTCCTGGTCGCCTCCACCGACGGCGTCGGGACCAAGGTCGCCCTCGGCCGCGCCGCGGGGCGCCTCGAGGGCCTGGGACGCGACCTGGTCGCCATGTGCGCGGACGACGTGGCCTGCTCCGGCGCCGCCCCGCTCTTCCTGCTGGACTACGTGGCCGTGCCCCGGGTGATCCCGGAGGAGGTCGCCGCGATCGTCGCCGGGATCGCCGCCGGCTGTCGCGACGCGGGCTGCGCCCTGCTCGGCGGCGAGACGGCGGAGCATCCGGGCGTGATGGCGCCCGACGACCTGGACCTCGCGGCCACCTGCGTGGGGGTCGTGGAGCGCTCCGACCTCCTCGACGGGTCGGCCGTGGCCGCCGGCGACGTGCTCCTGGGGCTTGCCTCGAGCGGCCTCCACAGCAACGGCTTCTCGCTGGTCCGCCAGATCGTCGCGACCGGCGGCCTGGACCTCGAGACGCCCTACGGCGAGGTCCTGCGTGCCGCGCTGGGCGGGGAGGCGGCCGGGGAGGCGCTGGCCGTGGACGCCGGAGCGCTCGGGCTGGCGCCCTGGGGGGACCTCGCGGCGGCGCTCCTGGAGCCGACCAGGATCTATGCCGCGGCGCTGCTCCGGATCCGGGCCGCCGTCCGGGCGGCGGACAGGCCCGCGCGTGACACGACTCCGACCGACGGTGCCGCCCGGCTCGACGTCCACGGCATCGCCCACGTCACGGGCGGCGGCCTGCCCGGCAACGTGCCCCGGATCGTCCCCGGCGGCCTCGCCGCCCGGGTCGATCCCGCGGCCTGGCCCGTGCCCTCGGTCATCCGGCTCGTGGCAGCGGTCGGGGGCGTCGGTGGCGCCGAGTCGCGGGCAACCTTCAACGGCGGGATCGGGATGGTCGTGGCGCTCCCCGGGGCGGGCGTCGCTGCGGCGGTGGCCGCGGCCCGGGCGGCGGGCATCCCGGCCTGGGTGATCGGCGACGTGGTGCCGGTCGGCGCCACCGGCGGCCTGCGCTACGTGGAGGAGCTGCGATGACCGGCCGGCTGGCCGTCGGCGTTTCCGGGAGCGGCTCGAACCTGCGGGCGCTCCAGGCCAGGATCGAGCGCGGGGCGCTCGACGCCGCCATCGCGCTCGTCTTCGCCGATCGTCCCTGCCCGGCGCTCGACTGGGCGGCCGAGGCCGGCCTCGAGACCGCGCTCCTGCCCGGGCTTGGCTCGCGGGAACCCGCGGACCGCGCGGCTGCCGACGCGGCTCTCGCCACCACGCTCGAGGCGGTCGGCGTCGACCTGGTCGTGCTCGCCGGATACATGCGCGTCCTGGGCCCGGCGGCGCTCGGGGCGTTCGCGGGCAGGATCCTCAACGTCCACCCCTCCCTGCTCCCGGCCTTCACCGGCGCGCACGCCGTCCGCGATGCCCTGGCCCATGGCGTGGCGGTCAGCGGCGTCACCGTGCACCTCGTGGACGAGACCCTCGACGGCGGTCCGATCGTCCTCCAGGAGGCCGTCGCGGTCCTCCCGGGCGACGACGAGGCGACGCTCCATGCCCGACTGCAGGCCGTGGAGCACCGGCTTCTGCCCCACGCCGTGGGACTCTTCCTGGCCGGGGCGATCCACGTGCGCGGCCGGCAGGTGGCCATCGACGCTACGGCGGCCGCCGCCGGGATGGCGATGCCGCGCCGGGCGCTCCTCTCGGTGTCCGACAAGTCGGGCCTCGTGCCCTTCGCCGGCGGCCTCGCGGCGCGCGGCTTCGAGCTCGTGAGCACGGGTGGCACGGCCCGGGCCCTCAGGGAGGCCGGCCTTCCCGTGACGGACGTGGCCGCCGTGACCGGGTTCCCGGATATGCTCGACGGGCGCGTGAAGACGCTCCATCCGCGCATCCACGGCGGGCTCCTCGCCGATCGCCGGAACGCTGCCCACCGCGAGGCGCTTGCGGCGGCGGCGATCGAGCCGTTCGAGCTGGTCGTGGTCAACCTGTACCCGTTCGCGGCCGCCGCCGAGCGGGCCGCCCGGGGAGAGCTGGATCTCGACGGTCTCGTCGAGGAGATCGACATCGGCGGACCTTCGCTGGTCAGGGCGGCCGCCAAGAACCACGCCAGCGTCGCGATCGTGACCTCGCCCGCCCGCTACGACGCGATCCTGGCCGCGCTCGGCGACGAGGGGTCCGTCCCGCTCGGGCTGCGCGCCGCCCTGGCCGTGGACGCCTACCGGCACACCGGCGCGTATGACGCCCGGATCGCCGAGGTCCTGCCCTGCGAGATGGACCGGGCCGGGATCGCCCTGCCCGACGAGCCGGGCCTGCCCCGGAGCGAGGATCCCTACCCCGACACGCTCGTGATCGGCCTCGAGAAGGTCGCGACGCTGCGCTACGGCGAGAACCCCCACCAGCCCGCCGCCCGCTACCGGCGTCCCGGCTCGACCGACGCCGACGGTCCGTTCGCGACCGGGGAGCCGCCGCTCCAGGGCAAGGCGCTCTCCTACAACAACGTGCTCGATGCGTCGGCCGCCGCCGCGCTGGGCCGCGCCCTGCACGGTCCGGCCTGCGTCATCGTCAAGCACATGAACCCGTGCGGCGCCGCGGAACGGGGCTCGCTCGCTGCGGCCTGGGAGGACGCCCTCGCCGGTGATCCGGTGAGCGCCTACGGCGGCGTCGTGGCGCTGACCGGCCCGGTCGACGGGCCGCTCGCCGAGCGCCTCGCGAGCATCTTCCTCGAGATCGTGGTCGCGCCGGCCTTCGACGCCGACGCCCGGGCGGTGCTGGCCCGCAAGCCGAACCTGCGCCTCGTCATCGACCGTCGCCTGGGTGGCGCCGGCCACCCGGCCTGGCCGGATCGACGCGGTTCGTTCCGCACGGCCGGGGGCGCCGTCCTGGTGACCGCGCCGGACACGATCGCCGACGACCCGGCCGGCTGGGCCTGCCTCACCCGGCGAGCTCCCGCCGAGCACGAGCGGGTCGACCTCGACCTCGCCTGGCGGCTGGTCCGGGGCGTGACGAGCAACGCGATCGTGCTCGTCCGCGACGGGATGCTGATCGGGCTCGGCTCGGGCCAGACGAGCCGCGTCGATGCCGCCCGCCAGGCCGTGGAGAAGGCCCGGGCCATCCTCGGCGCGGACCGGCTGGTCGGCGCCGCCTGCGCGTCCGACGCGTTCTTCCCCTTCCCGGACGCGGTGGAGGCCTGCCTGGCCGCCGGCGTCTCGGCGTTCGTCCAGCCCGGCGGCTCGGTGCGCGATGCCGAGGCGACCGCGGTCGTCGACGCCGCAGGCGCCACGATGCTGGTCACCGGGACGCGCCACTTCCGCCACTGAGCGGGCCGGCGACCCGTCGCCACCGGCGATCAGGGCGCGGTCGTGCCTCCAGGCGACGAGAGATCGACGGTCGTGGTCGCGGAGCAGCCCCCGCCGTCCATCCGCACGATGATCCTGGCCACGCCCTGGTCGGCCGGCCGGAACGTGAACTTCCCGCCGTCGGCGCCGGGGGGCGCGATGAACGTCCCGAGGGGACCGGTCGGGGCACCCTGCCCAGCCCACGCGATCACCGGCGTGTCGAACGAGATCGTGACCGGGCTGTTCGGGTCGAAATGCGCGGGAAAGACGTTAAACCACGGCGTCGTGTCCGCCGATGCGAGTGCCGGCATGGGACCGAGGACGACGCTGTCGGCCGAGCACGGCTGCGGGGTCGGCGTCGGGCCACCGCGCGGGCGCAGCAGCCGCCAGCTCGCCCCGCCATCGTCCGTGGCGTAGAGCTGGAGCGACACATCGCCGTTGTCGAGCGTCCAGCCGTGCAGCCGGTCCGCGAACGTGATTTCCAGGTAGTTGGCGCTTCCATCCGCGACGTCGGCGAGCGCGCGCCAGGTCCTGCCCCCGTCGTCGGTCGCGCTGATGCGCATCGCGCCCGTGCCATCCTGGCCGGGAATGCCCGCCACCCAGTGCTTGGCATCGAGAGCGTCGATGGGCACGGGAACCAGTGACGGGATGATCGCCGCGACGGTCCAGCTCGCGCCGGCGTCGTCGGTCACCAGCAGCTGCGTCTCGCCCGAGACGCCGTTGCCGTACCACGCGGCGAGGACCGCCTGCCCGGGACCGAAGACCGACGGCGTCGCCTCCAGCAGCGGCAACCACAGGCCGGCGCTCCAGCCAGCGGGAGGAGCCGGCAGGAGCGAGCGCTTCCACGTGGCGCCACCGTCGCGGGTGACGTAGAGCTGGTCGGTCGACGGGCGACCCGTGGGCGGGTTCGGGTCGCTCGCCGCCAGCGCCCAGCCGGTCTCAGCGTCGCTGAACGTGATGGCGCCCACGATGGCAGCCGGGATCGCGGCAACCCGCGACCAGCTCGCGCCGCCGTCCGCCGTCGACCACAGGCTGCCCGGTTGGCCGGCCGATCCTTCGAAGGGGAGCAGGCCGTGGCGGGTGTCGAAGAATCGCAGTCCGCGGGGCACGCCAAGGACCGACGGGATCGTCCCGCCCGACTGCCACGACCGGCCGCCGTCGATCGTGCGCTCGACGACCGCGGGCCCGCTTACCGTGCTCCGGAGCGGACCGTACCAGCCGTGCTGTTCGTCGATGAACGCGACCAGTCCATCCGCCGGGCGATCGACGAACGTCCACGTCTGTCCGCCGTCGGCAGTCAGGAACAGCCGGCCGCCCGACTTCGCCCACCCGTGCATCGCGTCCGTGAGCCCGTATTCGTCGACCTCGGGTCCGACGACGGGGCTGGCCGCGGCGGACGGTGTCGGAGCCGGCGCTGTCGCCGTCGTGGGCGGCGACCCGAGCGTCGCCGGCGATGCCGCGGGCCCGACGGCCGGGCGCGCCAGCGCGAACAACCCCCCTGCCAGCACGACGACCACGGCGGCTGCGACGCCGACTCCGGCCCACGCCGGGGCAGCGTGTCGTCCGGGCCGTGACGATGCGCTGGACCTCGCGTCGGGGATTCGGGCCACCCGACCCCGGAGCTCGCCCGGCGCGGCGGGCGGGACATCCCGCAGGATCGCGTCGCGCAGGTCGCGCTCGAAGCGCTCGTCGTCGCTCATCGGACGCCTCCGGGCAACCGCTCGGCCGCGTCGTACGCCGCGCGGAGCCGGCGCAGCGCGTAGTGCAGCCGGGACTTCACGGTCCCCTCGCGTTCCCCGGTTCGGACCGCGATCTCGGCCACGGTCAGGTCCGCACCAAAGCGGAGGATCACCGCGATCCGGTGGTCAATGTCGAGCTGGGCGAGCACGCGAGCGAGCGCGTCCCGCTCGACGGATCCGACCAGGAGGTCGGGGCCGGGCCGATCCGGTGGGTCGACCAGGAGGAGCGGCCGGACCCGCCGTCGCCGCAGGCGATCCCGGCAACGGTGCACGACTGTCGCGTCGAACCAGGCGTCGAAGCGGGCCAGGTCGCGCAGGCTGCCGAAGTCGTTCCAGGCCTGCTCGGCCGCGTCGTGGACGGCGTCCTGGGCCTCGTCGGGATCGCCGAGGAGCGCCGCCGCCAGCCGATACGCGCGGTCGAGCCGTCCCTGCGTGAGGCGCTCGAACGCGACGCGGCGTTGAGCCGGTGTCTCCCCAGGCGTGTCGACCTGCACCCGCACGACCCTTTCCAGCACCTCCAGCCCTGTCATGCGTATCAGGCGCTTTCGGATGCCTCGAACGTTCAATCATCGCCGCTGGCGAGCGCCGGCATCAGATCGGTGCGGCCGGACGGGTGACCGCCCCGGTCGTCACCAGCCTCGAACCCTTCCGGCGGCGCGCCCGTCGCCCCTGCTACGATCGCCCGGCCATGCCCGACCGCTACTACATCACGACCTCGATCGCCTATGCCAACAATCGTCCCGGCGTCCACACCCTCTACGAGGTGATCGGCGCCGATGCGCTGGCGCGCTGGCACCGGATGCGTGGAATCCCGACCCGCTTCCTGACCGGGACCGATGAGCACAGCGTCAACATCGCGATGCGGGCCGCCGAAGAAGGCCGCTCGCCCCGGGAGTTCGTCGACGAGAAGGTCGCCGAGTTCCGGGCTGCCGAGGACGCCCTGCTGATCAGCCCGGATCGGTTTATCCGGACCACGGATCCGGACCACATCGCCTCGGCCCAGGAGATGGTCCGCCGGGCGTACGCGAACGGGGACATCTACGCCGGCACCTACGAGGGCTGGTACTGCCCCAGCGAGGGCTTCCGGAACGTGACCGACGTCCTCGAGACGGCCGAGGGCACGATCTGCCCGAACCACCCGGGCGTGCCCCTGCAGTGGCTGAGCGAGAAGAACTGGTTCTTCCGCCTGTCGGCCTACCAGGAACGCCTGGAGCGCTGGTTCACCGATCACCCCGACTTCGTCCAGCCGGAATACCGGCGCAACGAGATGCTCGGCTTCATCCGCTCGGGGCTCGAGGACTTCTCGATCAGCCGGGCCGGCGCGGGGTGGGGAATCCCGTTCCCGATCCTGGCTGACGGCAGCAGCGCGCTGCGGGCCGACGGTTCGGCGGATCCCGACGCCGGGACCATCTACGTCTGGTACGACGCCCTGATCAACTACATCACGGGGGCCGGCTTCCCGGGCGACATGGAGTCGTTCGGGCGCTGGTGGCCGGCCGACCTCCATGTCATCGGCAAGGACATCGCCCGCTTCCACACGATCTTCTGGCCGGCCATGCTCTGGGCCGCCGGCCTCGAGGCGCCCCGCCACGTCTGGGTCCACGGCTGGCTGCTGGCCCAGGGCGAGCGGATGAGCAAGAGCCGCGGGAACTTCTTGGACCCGACGGACTTCGCCACCGCGTTCGGGTCGGACGGGGCGCGCTACGTTGCCCTGCGCGAGGCGGCGTTCGACCGCGACACCGACATCTCGTGGGACGGCCTGATCCGGCGCTACAACGCGGACCTCGCCAATGACTTCGGTAACCTCGTGAACCGGACGATCTCGATGGCGACGCGCTACCTCGGTGGGGAGCGGCCGGCCCCGCGGCCGGCCGGGACGTCGTCGCTCGCCTCCGGCTGGGCGGAGGCGAGCCGTCTCTACGAAGCGGCGCTGGATGGCTGCCTGCTCCACCAGGCGCTGGCGGAGCTCTGGGAGTTCGTCGGAAGCGCCAACAGGACGGTCGAGGCGGAGCAGCCCTGGGCCCTGGCCAAGGCCGCCAAGGCCGGCGACTCCGAGGCGGCCGCGCACCTGCGCGATGTCCTCGGCGACCTCCTCGAGGCCTGTCGCCTCGTCGCCGTGGCGGCGGCGCCGGTCATGCCCGGAGCGGCCCCGCGCGTGCTCGCCCAGCTTGGCCACGCCTACCGCTGGGGGCCCGACGGCAACGGCGGCCCGTCGCTGGACGACGAGCTGGCCTGGGGCGCCCACGCGGACGAGCCCGGAACGCTCGGCTCGCCCAGCCCGTTGTTCCCGCGCCTCGAGGTGGAGGCGGTCGAGGGACCCGCTGCGAGCTGAGAGCTGGGAGCAGGGCGACGGAGCCCGCCTCCGCCCGCCCGGACGCCGGCGGTCCGCCGTCGATCGGGCGGCGCGATCGGAGCGCTAGCGGAGAAGGACGAACGCGTCGAGATCGACCCGGGAGTGCCGGTTCGTCCCCAGGACGAGGATCTTGATCGTGTGGGTGCCCGTGCTCGCCCACGCGTACGAGAAGACCAGCTGGCGGGCGCGGGTCGTCGTCGCGTAGAGGCTGACCGTCGCCCTGTACACCCCGTCGACATACACCCTCGCGCTGCCGCGGGTCACGCTCTTCGGGGCGAGCCAGGCAATCTGCCGCCCGCTGAACCGGTACGAGGCGGTGGCGCCCAGTCGATAGGCGTACCTCACCCTTCCGCCGACGGCGCCGGAAAGTGAGCCGAGATACCACGTCCCCGCGTACCTCACGGCCGCGTTCGTCTCCGCGGTGACGAGGGGCGTCACGAGCGGGCTGACGGACCAGGCCCCGACGTTGCCGGCGATGTCGGTGGCGCGTACCCGGACCCGGTAGGACGTTCCGGGGATCAGGCTCCGGGCGACCGACGTCGTGAGAAGGCCGGGCAGGGCGATGGGTGTCCACGCCGCGCCTCCGACGCTTGCCTGCAGCTCGTACAGGGCGATGCCTGAGAAGTCGTCCGACCCCGCCCAGCTCACGGTCACGGGGATGGTCGTCGTTGCGGCCGTGCCCGGGACGGGGATCCGCACGCCCGGGACCGTCACGCGCGGCGGCGTCCGATCCTCGGTGAGCATCGAGACGCGCGTGGACCACGATCCGGCGGCATTCGTGTACTCGCCCGCCTGCCAGACCGCGTACGGGTCGACCGGATCGGTCGCGACGCCGACATAGTCCCCCCAGCGCGAGCCCTTGTAGCCGGTCTGGCCGAAGGCCAGCACCTTGTTGCCGCTGACCTGGCCCCGAGCCGTCAGCGGGCTCTGGAAGGACGCGACGAGCGTGGCGGGGATCGACGCGTTGCTCTCCGTGTAGACGACGTACAGGCCCCCGACCTGGGAGAGGCCGATCCCCCCGAGGTAGGCGTCGAGGCCGTTGAGGCCCAGCCGGAGGTCCTGGACGAGCGTCACGGTCCCGCCCGTGCTGAGCTCCACGACACGCACGGCGTCGTTGTACGTCACCCCGGCGTCGTGCGTGATCGGCGCCGTCGAGACGAACCAGAGATGGCCGTCCTGCCAGAGGGCATCGGTCGGCCGCTCGTCGAGGACGCCCGGTGCGAAGCTGCCGAGCGGGTCGACCGGCATCGGCGGCAGCGCAAAGCCCGTCACGACCCCGGTCGTCGTCAGGTCGGTCGTCGTGAGCGCGATGTCGGATCCGCCGTTCGTCCCGGTGATCGCGCCGTAGATGACCTCGCCCGCGGGACCTTCGGCCACGACATGCAGGGTCGTGTCGGCCGTGAGGTTCACCGCGGGCCGCCACGTCGTCACGCTCGTCGACGTCCAGAAGTGGGGGGCAGCCCCTCCGCCGAGGAGCAGGTCCGCCCAGTCGAACGCGTCGAGCTCACTGCCCGAGAAGGGGCCGCTTGGCGTGCAGGAGATGGGGTCGATCCCGAAATGGTTGGCGGACAGGGCGATCTTGTCCGCGGAGAGGCCCAGGCCGGGGTAGTCCGGGAAGCGATCCCGCGAACTGCAGGTTCCAGACGTGCCACGCCCCGGTCGGGTCGCCGGTGTCCGAGATGGCCAGTCGCACGTGCCCGGCCGCGCAGTCCCAGGAGAGCTCGCTCGCGACCCAGCGTCCGTGGGCGGCGTCGTAGAGCACCCGGGGATCGCCATCACCGACCTGGTCGGGCGGCTCCATGAAGAATGTTGCCAGGGGCACCTGGAGGATCAGGCTGCCGTCCCGCCCGGACATCCGGACGGTCCGGTTGACGGACTGGACCACGTGGTTCGGACCGACCGCGACCCAGGGATCCGGTGGCTCCAGGATGGGCGCTGGGGAGACGACCGTGGCCGTGTCGGCCAGGCCGCCGAACGCGACCTTCTCGCCGAACCCGTCCCACGGGACCACGAAGCGCGGCGAAGGTCCCGCGACGACCGACTGGGTGGCGGCCCTGGCCGGCTGCCGCGCCGGCGCGGACTTCTTCGGCAGCGCAAGGACGGGCACCGCGCGCCGAATGGGCGCCACGAAGCCGGGCCCGCGAACCGCCTGCACGAGACCTCGCACGTTCATCGAGACAGGGGCGGCGACGGATCGTGTCGACCCGCGGGGCGAGGCAGCCGCGGCTCCGGGCGCGAAGCTCAGCGTGGACGCCAGGAGCACGACGCTCATGACGAGGCTCCGGGCGAGACTGGACCGGCTCATGTCGCGACCTCCATTCGTCGGCGTGTCGACTCCCGGTGCGCGCTGGCCGCTGCCGCGCTCGCCTGCACTGCCGCGCTGGGCGCATTCTGGCGCACGCCACTCGGCTCCGCCGCTCCGCCGCGCCCTGGGGCCCTCGACGATCCTCGCGGTGCCCGCCGTGGCCCAGGCGGACTTCCCTTGGCGGCAGGAGGGTTGGCGCGGGCTGCCCGCGGGAGCCTCGGCCGGACTCGGGTACCCTGCATCGGATGCGCCTCGTCGACAGCCACTGCCACCTCAACGCCGAGCACTTCACCGCCGACGCGGCGGAGGTCCTTGCGGCGGCGGAGGCCGCCGGCGTGGAGCGGATCCTCGTCCCGGGCTGGGACGTAGCCTCGTGCAGACGGGCGCTCGCGCTCGTCGAGCGGCTGCCGCGGCTCCGGGTCGCCGTCGGCGTCCATCCCCACGCGGCGGCCGAGGTCGATGCTGATGCCTGGAAAGGCATCGTCGCGATGGCGGCCGACCCACGCGTCGCCGCGATCGGGGAGACCGGGCTGGACTTCGACCGGATGTGGTCGCCCGTCGAAGACCAGCGTGCGAACCTGCGCCGGAACCTCGCCCTCGCGCTCGCGACGGGCAAGCCGGCCATCCTGCACTGCCGATCCCGGCCGGGCCTCCGCGATGCCCAGGACGCGCTCCTCGAGGAGCTGCGGGCGGCCGGGTTCGCCGGCGAGCCTGCCCGGAGCGCGTTCGGATCCCGTCCGCCGGCCGTGCTCCACTCGGTCTCCGGCCCCGTCGACTACGTGGAGGACGCCCTGTCCCTCGGCTGCGCGGTGTCCGTCTCCGGCCTCGCCTTTCGGGCCGGCGAGGAGGCGACCGCAGGGGCCGTCCGGCTCGTGCCCGCGGATCGCCTGCTGGTCGAGACCGACAGCCCGTACCTCTCTCCGCCGGGCGCCCCGCGCCGGCGCAACGAGCCGTCCTGGGTGGGGGTCACGGCCCGCTGGGTTGCCGGGCAGCGCGGCGAGGATCCCGAACAGCTGGGCGCGGGGCTGGTCCGGGCCTTCGATGCGCTCTTCGGCGAGCCGAGCGCCGGCGCCTGACCGGCCGAGCGGCCAGTCGAGGCCGGTCAGCCCTCGGCGAGGAGCTCCCAGCGCAGCGTCATCGTCGCGGTGAGCGGACGACCGGGCTCGACGAGCGTGCAGTCACCGGTGTTGAGGCCGTCGGGCGGCCCCGTCTGGGGCTCGACGCAGACGCCCTCGTCGCGCTCCGTATAGACGACCCAGCACGGGGCGTCGCTCTCGATCGTGACCCGCAGCGCGCCGGGCCAGCACACGGCCGGCATCGCCGCGAGCTCGACGAAGCAGTCGTCCCACGGCCCCGCCGGGATCGGGCGCACGATCGTCCCGTCCGGCAGGCCGTCCGGGCCGCGCGCCAGCATTCCGCCCGCCGGCAGCTCCACCTCCACGGGTGCCCCGTGGAATGTCCCGTCCGCGCTGCGCAGGTGGCGCGGGAACCAGGGGTGCCAGCCCACGACTGCGGGGAACGGCCGGTCCCCGGCGTGAACCTCCAGCTCGGCGCGGAGAGCGCCGGGCTCGATGGTCACTCGATGGACGGCCCGGCCCCCGAATGGCCACGGCCCATCGAGCGGCGCGGCCAGCGTCGCGGAGGTCGCGGTCCCGGCGGTGACCTGCCAGGCGCGCTCCACGAGCGTGCCGTGGATGGCGTGCGGCGGGAGCAGGTCCGCCGGAAGCCGGTATGTCTCGCCGTGCCAGCGCAGGAGGCCGTCGCGCAGGCGGCCGGCCCACGGGACCATCGGGTAGGCGCCCCAGGACAGCGGCCCCCAGCCGGCCGTCACGAGCAGCTCGCGACCGTCGACGCGGAGCGCGGCGATCCGGCCGCCGGCTCCGGGGTCCAGCACGGCCGTCGCGCGGTCCGTGCGGAGCGTGAGGCGCGGCTGCCCGATCATGCCCGGAGGGTAGCGCGATTCGGAGGTCGGTCGCGAGGGAACCGGCGGGACATCGACGCGCCCTGTCACGGCCGGGCGCTTGCCGAGCCCGTCTGCCCTATCGCGGCGGCGTGAAGCTCCACTGGCCCAGGGAGCGTATGGCGATCAGAAGCGTGCCCCCCGGGATCTGGATGTCGGCCGGGGAGCTGCCCGGCCGGGCCGTCTGGTTGGTGGTCCACTTGTGCCCGTCGCAGGTCCCGACGATGACGAAGTCGCTGCTCTTGTAGGTGACCGTCGCGGTGGTGGGGCCCGAGCTCGATCGCACGAGCCAGATCACGTCGGCGCCCTTGCCGCTCAGGTTCGTCGTGGGATCCCATCGGCGTGCCGCAGTGATCGGACTGACCGTTATCGTCCAGGATCCGCTCGACTGGACCGCGATGGAGGCCGTGTCGAAGTCGATGTTGAACAGGGCAGTGCCGGCGTAGCTGCCAGTCCCGCTGGCGATGAAGTCCATGGTGTCGTGAGCCTTGTTGTAAGCGGACGCGTCGAACGGACCGGCTCCATTGTTGGTGATCGTGGCGATCGCGGGCACACCCTCGGGGAGCGCCAGCTTCAGGGTCTCGTCGTCCTTGCCCGCGAACGAGATCGTGACGAACGCGGGAGCCTCCGTGATCCGAGGCGTTGGCTCGGCGGTGACCTCGGGCGTCGGGCTCACCGTGGACGGCGAGGCGACGACCAACGATGGGGGCTCGACAGACGGTGGGCCGGCCGTCTGGGTCGCTGCTGACCCGCAGCCACCGACCATCATGGCGAGGACGACGACCAGGACGTGATGGCGCACGCTTCTCCCCCTTGAGGTCGGCCGGGCGACCATCGATCCAATCATGCGCTGTCCGGGGATCACCGGCATGTCCTTCGCCGCCCTGCCGACCAGCCTTGGCGCACAGGCGCGCCCGACGACAGGCGCGCCGGTGGCCGCGGCCGAGGGGCCAGCTCCGGCGAGCCCAGTTGACAGGCGCAGGCAGTGTCGCCTACAGTTCTGGCACTCTCACAGTGAGAGTGCCAATCACATCGGCCGGCAGGGCCGGGCGGCCGCCGACAGCGCGGTCCCGGGGCCGGCCATCCACCAATCGGGCGGTTCCCGCCGCCCGCCGGCACAGGAACCAAGGAGGGTCACGCGTTGGCCACCGCTTCCGAGTCGAAGATGAAGCTCCGCCCGCTCGGGGATCGCGTCGTCATCAAGCCGACGCCCCGCGAAGAGGTCACCAAGAGCGGGATCGTCCTGCCCGACACCGCGAAGGAGAAGCCCCAGGAGGGCGTCGCCCTCGCCGTCGGCCCCGGACGCATCCTCGAGGACGGGTCGCGCGAGAAGATGGACGTCGTCGTGAGCGACAAGGTCCTCTACGCGAAGTACGCCGGCACCGAGTTCAAGGTCGACGGCGAGGACCTCCTCATCGTCAGCCAGAAGGACATCCTGGCGGTCGTCGAGTCCTGACCGACCCGGCGCGTCGCACCCGACCGGCACCCGCCGGTCCTCGCCCCGCGCGGCCCGTCAGCTCACCGCTCCATCATCGCCAGAGAGCTCCCAGGAGGAACCCCCACCCGTGGCAAAGCAGGTCGTTTTCGACGACGTCGCCCGACGTTCGCTCAAGCGGGGCATCGATCGCCTCGCCGACGCGGTCAAGGTGACGATCGGCCCCAAGGGCCGCAACGTCGTCCTGGACAAGAAGTTCGGTTCGCCCACGATCACCAACGACGGGGTCACCATCGCTCGCGACATCGAGCTCGAGGACCCGTTCGAGAACATGGGCGCCCAGCTGCTCAAGGAAGTCGCGACGAAGACCGATGACGTCGCCGGCGACGGGACGACCACCGCGGTCGTGCTCGGCCAGGCCATCGTCAACGAAGGCCTGCGGAACGTCACCGCCGGCGCGAACCCGATGGTCCTCAAGCACGGCATCGAGCGCGCCGTCGAGGTGATCGTCGCCGAGATCAAGGCCGGCGCCCGGCCGGTCAACTCGCGCGAGCAGATCGCGGCCGTCGCGGCCATCTCCGCGGCGGATCCGGAGGTCGGCGAGATCATCGCCGAGGTGATGGACAAGGTCGGCAAGGACGGCGTCATCACCGTCGAGGAGGGCCAGTCCCTCGGCCTCGAGAAGGAATACACCGAGGGCATGCAGTTCGACCGGGGCTACATCTCGGCGTACTTCGTGACCAACACGGACCGCATGGAGTCCGTCCTCGAGAACGCCCGCATCCTCATCACGGACAAGAAGATCTCGGCCGTCCCGGACATGCTCCCGGCGCTCGAGAAGGTGGTCCAGCTCGGCCGCCCGATCCTGATCATCGCCGAGGACATCGACGGCGAGGCCCTGGCCACGCTCGTCGTGAACAAGCTCAAGGGCACCATCCAGGCTCTCGCCGTGAAGGCGCCGGGCTTCGGCGATCGGCGCAAGGAGATGCTCCGCGACATCGCGATCCTCACCGGCGGGACCGTGATCTCCGAGGAGATCGGGCGCAAGCTCGACTCAGTCCAGGTCGAGGACCTCGGCGAGGCCCGCCGCATCGTCGCGACGAAGGACGACACGACGATCGTGGACGGGTCCGGCCGGGAAGCCGACATCAAGGCCCGCATGAACCAGATCAAGGCGCAGATCGAGGAGACCACCTCGGACTACGACCGGGAGAAGCTCCAGGAGCGCCTCGCGAAGCTGGCCGGCGGCGTCGCCGTCATCAAGGTCGGCGCTGCGACCGAGGTCGAGCTCAAGGAGAAGAAGCACCGCATCGAGGATGCTCTCTCGACGACCCGCGCGGCCGTCGAGGAGGGGATCGTCGCCGGCGGCGGCACCACCCTCCTGCAGGCCATCCCGGCCCTCGACGCCCTCAAGCTCGAGGGCGACGAGCAGGTCGGCGTGGACATCGTGCGGCGTGCCCTCGAGGCCCCGGCCCGCCAGATCGCCGACAACGCGGGCGAGCACGGCGAGGTCATCATCGAGCAGGTCAAGAAGCTCCCCAAGGGACAGGGCTTCGACGCCCTCAAGGGCGAGTACGGCGACATGTTCGAGAAGGGCATCGTCGACGCGGCCAAGGTCACCCGCTCGGCGCTCCAGAACGCGGCCTCGATCGCGGCGATGGTCCTCACGACGGAGACGCTCGTGACGGACATCCCCGAGAAGAAGGACGGCAACGGCGCCGGCGGCCACGGCCACGGCGGCGGCGGAGACATGGACTTCTAGTCCGCTCCATTTCGCACCAGCTCGAGGGGCCCGGCCGGCAACGGTCGGGCCCCTCGGATTCGCGCCCTCGTGAGCGGACGCGAGGCCACCGCCGCGGCCGAGCGGTAGAGTGGCCTGGGATGGCTCGTATCGGCTCGATCGTCCTCCGCGTCCAGGACCTGCGCCGGCAGGCCGCGTTCTGGGCGGCCGCCCTCGACTACGTCCCTCGCAACGAGGAGAGCGATGACTTCCTGCTGCTGCGCCCGAGGAATGGGCTCGGGCCCAACCTCTCCCTCGACCTGCACCATTCGACGGGGCTGCTGCCGCCACGGATCCATCTCGACCTCTACTCGGACGACCAGGCCGGTGACGTCAGGCGCCTGCTGGCCCTCGGTGCCTCGGCGGTGCACTGGGACAAGCGCCCGCCAGACGCCGACTACGTGATCCTGGCCGATCCGGAGGGCAACCACTTCTGCGTGGTGGACGCCCGGGAGCGACCGCCGGGCGGGACCCCCCTAGTGCCGTGATGCGCACGGGCGCGGCGGCAGCGGCGCGCCGGCCCGCCTACGGAACGTCCCGGTTGCGCCACATGACCGCGCTGCCGGCCTGCCCGCCGAGGCGCTCGTAGAACGCGACGAGGTCCGGGTCGCAGACGAGGTCGATCGAGTAGCGGTCGCCGAGCCGGGCCAGCACTCGACGCATGAGCTCGGCGCCGATGCCCCGCCCGCGGTAGGCCGGCAGCACCTCGAGCAGCGAGATGAACGCGGCGAGCACCCCGTCCCCGAGAGCCGTGACGAACCCGACGACCTGGCCGGTGGCGGCGTCGACGGCCACGATCGCCACCTCCGCTCCGCACAGGTGCCGGAGATGCAGCTCCGGGCTCGGCGGCGCCGGCCACTCCTCGAAGAAGCCGCCGCGCAGCTGCTCGGCCGTGAGGGCGGCCACGTCGGCACGGTACTCGATCATCGGGTGCGCTCAGGCCCCCGCCCGGCGTTGCGCTCGGGTGCCCAGCGCAGCGCGAGCCGGCGGTCCGCCCGGTCGAGGTCGACGTCGGCTGCGACCACGCCGACCCGGCCGTAGTCGAGGCTGGCCACGAGCGTGCCGTCCGGGGCGATGATGCAGCTCAGGGAGCCCTGGTCGGGTCCGGCCACGTTGGACTGGGCCACGTAGACGGTGTTCTCGAGCGCCCGGCAGAGCAGCGCCTTCTCGTTGTACGGGTTCGACGCAGCGCACCAATGGGTGGGCAGCGAGCCGTCCTCGGTCGTCACGTAGTGCGGGACGAAGACGACCTGCGCGCCCCCCAGCACGAGCGACCGGCTGATCTCCGGATAGCGGAACGCCTCGTGGCAGATCGCGATCCCGAACGTCGCGCCCGCGACAGTGAACACTCGACGGCCGCTTCCCGCGATGTAGCTCGGCTCCTCGGTCGGGTCGATCTGCGTCTTCGCCTGCGAGCCGAGCCGCGTTCCATCCGCGTCGAAGACGACCGAGACGATCTCGCGACCGGCGGGCGTCGGGCGCTCGGCTCCCACGATCGTCACGACCCCGGCTCGGCGCACCGCAGCGGCGACCTCGCGCAGGGCCTCGTCGAGCGCGGCGGCGGTGAGGTCCGGCACCCGCCGGGCCTGGCAGCGGTGCCCGGGCAGGCCCGTCTCGGGCAGGCACACGATCCGGGCACCGAGTCGCCCGGCCTCCTCGACCGCCGCGACGGCCGCCGGCACGGCCTCATCGAGCGTCGCGGTCAGCGGCGTCGAGGCGACGGCGATCCGGATCGTCGACATGGCCGGAGTCTACCCGGAGGCTCGCGGGCCCGGCGCTCGCGGGCCCGGCTGCGGGCCCGGCCCGCCCGGCCCGCCCGGCCCCTGCCGTTGGGCACTGGCGAAGGGCGCCGCCGACGTTCCACGCTCGGCCCGGAGGATCGCCGGGGCAGGCCCGTCGACTTGGCAGCGTCCCCGCCCGGGCGTGGCGGCTGGAGGGGCATGGCCGCAGCGCAGCAGACCGTGAGCCGCCCGGGGCCGGCGCCGATCGTGCCCGGCGCGGCGCCCTGGCGCCGGATCGACGAGGCGGGTGCCGCCGCGATCCAGGGCGCTGCGCTCGCGATCCTCGAGCGCACCGGCGTCCGGGTCGACCATGCCCCGGCGCGGGACCTCCTCGCGGCCGCGGGCGCGCGGGTCGACGCGGCGGACCGCGTCCGGATCCCCGCCCGGCTCGTCGCCGAGGCGCTGGCCGAGGCACCTTCCACGATCCTCCTGCACGATCGCCTCGGCGATCCGGCGATCCCGTGGGGTGGCGACGCCGCCTGGTTCGGGCCTGGCTCGGACTGCATGACCCTCGTGGACGGCCGGACCGGGGAGCGGCGTCGGCCGACGATGGCCGATGTCCACCGCGCGACCGCCCTCGTCGACGCCCTGCCGGAGATGGCCTTCCACATGTCCAGCTTCTTCCCGTCCGACGTGGACGGGCGCATCGCGGATCGCCACCAGGCGGCCGCGATGATGGCCGGGACGACCAAGCCCCTGATCGTCGTGACCTACCAGATCGACGGGCTGCGCGACGTCCTGGCCATGGCCGACGCCGTCGCCGGCAGCGCGGCGGCGCTCGACGCGCGGCCGTTCGTGGGCTGGTACATCAACGTCACCCGCGGGCTCCTCCTCGACGAGGATGCCGTCGCCCGCCTGATGCTCCTGGCGGCGCGCGGGCAGCCCGCGCTCTGGATCCCCGTCACCTCCGGTGGCACGACCGGGCCCGTGACCCTGGCCGGGACGCTCGCGGTCAACCAGGCCGGGGTGCTGGCCGGCATCGTCATCGCCCAGCTCGTCCGACCGGGGGCACCGGTGGTGGCGCCCGGTTTCGGCGGCGATGCCCTGGACCTCCGGACCGCGATCGACCCGTACGTCGCCCCGGACCCGAGGGGCGCGGCCGAGGCGCTGGCCCATCACCTGCGGCTCCCGATGTTCAGCCTCGGCGGGGGCGCAGACTCCAAGATGGTCGACGAGCAGGCGGCGCTCGAGGCGGCCCTCGGCATCCTCGTCGATGGGCTCGCCGGCGGCCAGGTCACCCACGACAGCGGGTACCTCGAATCCGGCCTTGCCGGGTCGCTCGAGCAGCTCGCGATCTGCGACGAGATCGTCTCGTGGGTCCGGGCAGCGACCGCGCCGGTGGATCTCTCGGACGACGCGTTCGCCCTCGACCTCGTGGATCGCCTGGGCGTGGACGGCTCGTTCCTCGACGCGGACCACACGCTCGACAACTACCGCTCCCGGTGGTACCCGGGCCTGCTCGACCGGCGCTCCATGGCAGCCTGGCAGGCGGCCGGCGGAGAGCGCCTGGCAGTCCGGGCCGCCGACCGCGTGGAAGCCCTGCTGGCCAGCCATCCGCCCGCTCCCGGGCTTCCCGACGCCGTCGCCACGGAGATCCGCGAGATCGTCGCCCACGCCGAAGCACGCGCCGGCCTCTGATCGATCCATGGGCGGGCCGCGGGCAACCCGCGGCGAGGGCAGCTGACGGCCGGCGCGGCCGGGCACGGGAGACGAGGACATGGACCAGAAGCTTGTTGGGGCACTTCGCGCGGCGATCGAGGAAGGCGACCAGGGCGCTGCCGAGGCGGCGGCTCGGGCCGGCCTGGAGGGCGGCTTCGGTCCGCTGGCGCTCATCGACGAGGCCGCGATGCCGGCACTCCGGGCGATCGGCGAGGGGTTCGCGGCGGGGGATCTCTACCTGCCCGACCTGATGCTGGCGGCCCGCGCGATGCAGGCCGCGATGCGGGTCCTGGAGCCGGCGCTGGCCGCTGCCGGCGGGCATCGGGATGCCGCGGGCCGGGTGGTGATCGGCACGGTGAAGGGCGACATCCACGAGATCGGGAAGAACCTGGTGGGGCTCCTGCTCGCGGCCAACGGCTTCGAGGTCTTCGACCTGGGCGTCGACGTGGCACCCGCTGCGTTCGCGGCCAAGGCGGCCGAGGTGCACGCTGACGTCGTCGGCGTGTCGGCCCTGCTGACCACGACGATGACCGGCCAGCGGGACGTGCTCAGCGAGCTTGCCGCGGCGGGACTTCGACCGCACGTGAAGCTCCTGGTCGGGGGCGCGCCCGTGACCCGGGCCTGGGCGGACGAGATCGGCGCGGACGGCTTCGCCGAGGATGCGATCTCCGCCGTCGACGCCGCCCGCCGGCTCGTCGGCGCGCGCAGCTGACGTCGCGACTCTCGAGGAGATCCCCATGACCGTCATGCCGCCGCGCTCTGCTGGCGCGCCCGCCGGGCTTGCCCCCATCACCGATCCCGCCCTGGGCCTCCAGGTCCTCGACCACACCGCCCTCGAGCGCGTCCACGCGGCGACGCTCGAGGTCATCGAGCGGGTCGGCGTCCGCTTCCCGTCCGTCCGCGCCCAGGAGATCTGGGCGAGCCACGGCGCCTCGGTCGATCGAGCGACCGGGATCGTCCGGGTCCCCGGCCACGTCATCGAGGCGGCCCTCGCCCGGGCTCCCGAGGCCTACGTGCTGGCCGGCCGGCAGCCGGAGCGCGACCTGCCGCTCGACGGGCGCCACGTGTGGGCCGCCACCGACGGCTGCGGGGTCGAGGTCCAGGATCCTGCGACGGGGGAGAAGCGACGTTCGACCCTCGCCGACGTCGCCGACATCTGCCGCGTCTCGGAGGAGCTGCCGGACGTCGGGTTCATCTGGATGCCCGTCTCGGCCCAGGACGTCCCGGTCGCGGGCCGCGCGCTCCGCGAGATCGCGACGGCGCTCGGGACCACCACCAAGCACGTCCAGACCGAGTCGATCGTCAAGCCGGACGAGGCCGCGGTCGCCGTCGAGATGGCGCTGACCGTCGCCGGGAGCCGGGCCGCCCTCCGGGAGCGGCCGCCGATCTCGCTCACCTTCTGCACCATCAGCCCGCTCGCCCACGACGGCGTGGCGATCGACGCCGCGCTGGTCGGGGCGGAGGCGGGGATCCCGGTCGGCTTCATGACGATGGCCTCGTGCGCCCACACCGGGCCGGTCACCCCGGCCGGCACGCTCGTCGTCGGCAACGCGGAGGTGCTCAGCGCGCTGGCCCTCGTCCAGCTTGCGTCGCCCGGCGCGCCGGTCTACTACGCCGCCGCCCAGACCGCCATGGACCTGCGCACCGGCGCGTACACCGGCGGCGGCCCCGAGGACGTCCTGTTCGCCCTGGCGACCGGCGAGCTGGCCGAGCGCTACCGCGTCCCGCTCTCGATGGGCGCCTTCGCCACCGGCTCGCCGGAGACGGACTGGCGGGCCGGCCTCGAGAACGGGCTGGCGGCGCTGGCCGCCTGCGTGGGCCGCGCGGACATGCTCCTGGGCTTCGGCCTGCTCTCGGGGAGCCGGACCTGGTCGTACGAGCAGCTCCTGCTCGACGCGGAGATCTTCGGGTTCGTGCGGGGCATCTGCGCCGGGATCCCGGTCGGGGACGAGGAGCTTGCCCTCGAGGCGATTACGGCCGTCGGCCCTGGCGGCGACTACCTGACCGAGCCGCACACGCGCCGCCACATGCGCGAGCGCTGGACTCCCGCCCTCATCGATCGGCGCCCGCCTGCCGCGGACGGCACGCCCCGCGATCGACCGGCCGAACGCGCTCGACGCCGGGCCCTGGAGCTGCTGGCAACCGCCCCGGGCGTCCCGCTCGAGCCGGCGCTCGCGGCGGAGCTCGACCGCCTGGCCCGCTCGGTCGCGGGCGGGGAGGCCGGCGCATGAGCCCGGAGGCCGCGGGCGGGTCGTCTGCCCGCCCGCGCCTTGAGCTCCTGGCGACAGAGACCGTGGCGCGCGTCCTGGACGAAGCGCTGGCGGTCCTGCTCGATCCGGGCGTCCGGGTCGTGGACCCGGAGGCCGCCGCGCTCGTCGCCCGGGCCGGCGCCGACGTTCGCGACGGCGTCGCCCGGATCCCGGAGCGCGTCGTGCGCGCGGCCCTGGCCACCGTGCCGCACGGCTTCACCCTCCACGACCGGGCCGGGGCGCCGGCCGTGCGCTACGGTGCCGGCGAGGTCGCCTTCGACCCGGGCTCGTCCGGCGTCTCGATCCTGGACCCCGAGACGGGCGAGCACCGCCCGTCGCGGGCCGGGGACCTGGCCCGGGTCGTGGCGGTGGCCGAGGCGCTCCCGGCCTACGGCGCGCAGTCGACCGCGATCGTCTGCTCCGACGTGCCGCCCGAGGCGGGCGACCTCTACCGGCTCCTGGTCGTCCTGCTGGGATCCGTCAAGCCGATCGTGACCGGCTCGTTCTCGGCCGCCGGGACGCAGGGGATGATCGACCTGCTGGCGCTCGACGCGGGGGGCGGGGATGCCCTGCGGGCCCGGCCCCGGGCGGTCTTCGACGTCTGTCCCTCGCCGCCGCTGGCCTGGACGTCGTTCGCCTGCCGCTGCCTGCTCGACCTCGGGCGGGCGGGCGTGCCGGCGCAGATGGTCTCGATGCCCCTCGCCGGGGGGGCCGCGCCGGCGTCCCTCGCCGGCTCGGTCGTCCAGCACGCCGCCGAGTGCCTCGCCGGGATCGTCATCCACCAGGCGGCGGCCCCGGGCGCGCCGATCGTGTGGGGCGGCGCGCCGGCGATCCTCGACATGCGCACGGGCGCCACGCCGATGGGCGCCATCGAGACGGCCATGCTCAACGCCGCCAACGCCCAGGTCGGGCGCAGCCTCGGGCTGCCGACGCACGGCTACCTCGGGGCCAGCGACGCCAAGACGATCGACGCGCAGGCCGGGATGGAGTCGGCCACGACCGCGCTCCTGGGCGCCCTCGCCGGGATCGACATGATCTCCGGCGCCGGGATGCTCGACGAGCTGCGCTGCCAGAGCCTGGAGAAGCTCGTCATCGACGCCGAGAACGTGGCGTCGGCGCTCCGGGTCGTCCGGGGGATCGCGGCGCCGGCGGAGGGCCTGGGGCTCGCCACGATCCGGGCGGCCGGCTTCGAGGGCCGCTTCCTCGAGCTGCCCGAGACGCGGCGGCGCTTCCGCGAGGAGCAGCACCTGCCCTCAAAGGTCGTGGAGCGCGGCTCGCTGCGGGCCTGGGAGGACGCGGGCCGGCGGGATGCCGCCGCGCGGGCCCGCGACATCGTCTCGGCGATCCTCGCCGCGGAGCGTCCGCCGGCGCTCGACGAAGGCCCGGCGCGGGCGCTCGTCGAGGTCGTCGCGGCGGGCCTGCGGCGCGCCGGCTTCGACCGGCTGCCGGGCGTGCCGGCGGCGTTCGGGGGGACGGAGTAGGGCCCCGGTTGACAGCATCGGCCGTCACGCCGACGCTGGGGCAGTCATGAGCATCAGACTCGGGGGCGCCCGCTTTCCCTGGCATTGCCGGCCCGATGGCCACGGCCCGGCGAAGGCCGCCCGCACGCGCCGCCCCTCGCCAGTTCTCGCGCTCGTCGTCCTGGCCGTCCTCGTCGCCGCCTGCGCTCCGTCCGCTTCCGGCCTGACCGACCCGAAGGAGATCCTGGGCAAGGCGGTCACGGCCGTGCGCGGGCTGAAGACGGTCCACGTCGTGGCGGACCTGGCCGGCCAGGTGAAGCTGAGCTTCGGCGGGTCCTCGGCCGGCGCGCCCCTGGCGCTCGACGGGACGGAGCTGCTCGCCGACCTCGATCTCGCCGGCAGCAAGGCGAGCGTCTCGATCTCCGCCCCGTCGCTGCTGAACTTCAAGGCCGACCTCATCGCCGTCGACGGCGTCACGTACGTGCGGGCGCCGCTCCTGGGCGCGAGCGGGTGGGCGAAGGCGCCGTCCGGGTCGGGGGGCAACCCGCTCGCGAGCTTCGCCGACCCGGGGATGCTGGTCGGCGTCGTCACCTCGCTCCTGGACCGCCCTGAGGTAGCCGCACGCCTCCTCGGGACCGAGTCCTGCGGCGACGGGAGCTGCTACCGCGTCTCGCTGACCATTCCCGCCGCCGACTCGTCCGGCGCGCTCGGGCCCCTCGCCGGGTTCGTGCCGGGGCTGGCGATCGGCGACATTCCCGTGATCGCCTGGATCCGGACGGGCGACCTGCGGCCGACCAAGCTCACCATGGACCTTGCCCTGGGCGCCGCCGGGTCGATCTCGGCCACCATGCAGCTCTCGGCCTTCGACGCGCCGATCACGATCACGGCTCCGACTGCGATGGGGCCCGCCCGAGCGGCGTAGGGGCGGCCGGGCGCCGCGCGACGGCCGGTCCGCCACTCTCCGGCGTTGACGGTCCGCCAAGCCACCCCCGGTACAATCGGGAGGTGGATTCCCCGCCCGCCTGGCTGACCGACCAGCTGCCCGTGCCCGACGCGCCCGACGATGCGCCGGAGGCGGCATTCGACGCGCCCGACGATGCGGCCGCCGGGTCGCCCGGGGCGACCACTGCGGCGACAACCGGCGCGCCCGACCTCGCCGAGCCCCCGCCGTGGGCGGAGGCCGGCTTCGAGGGCACGGAGGTGCCCAGGCCGCCGCGTGATCGGGGGCTGGCGACGGGCGTCACCTCGCGCGAGGAGCTGGCCGCGACGATCACGGGTCGCCTCAACGAGGAGCAGGCGCGGGCGGTCACGACGACGGAAGGGCCGCTCCTGATCCTGGCTGGCGCCGGCAGCGGGAAGACCCGCGTGGTCGCCCACCGGGTCGCCTACCTGATCGGCGTCCGGAACGTCGCCCCCTGGCGGATCCTGGCGGTCACGTTCACGAACAAGGCCGCCGGCGAGATGCGCGACCGGATCATCGCCCTCGTCGGCGAGGAGGACGGCCGGAAGGTCGAGATGGGGACCTTCCACGCGATCTGTGCCCGGCTCCTGCGGCGCGACGGTGCCGCGCTCGGCCTGGACCCGCGCTTCGTGATCTACGACGCCGAGGACCAGCTGACCCTGATGAAGCAGGTCTTCCGCGACGCCGACGTGCCGCTCCAGGGCGGTCCCATTCGGCCCCGGGCGGTCCTCGAGGCGCTCTCGCGGTCCAAGAACGACCTCGCCGGCGCCGACGCGCTGGTCGAGGCGGCCACGACGCACTACCAGGAGGAGGTGGCGAAGCTCGCCGCCTCGTACGAGCGGCGCCTGCGGGCGGCTGGCGCGCTCGACTTCGACGACCTCCTGGGCGAGACGGTTCGCCTCCTGGAGACCCAGCCGGACGTGCTCGCCCGCTGCCAGGCGCGCTGGCGCTACCTCCACGTCGACGAGTACCAGGACACGAACCGGGCCCAGTACCGGATCGTCCGGGCCCTTGCCGCGGCCCACCACAACCTGTGCGTCGTGGGCGACGACGACCAGTCGATCTACGCCTGGCGCGGGGCGGACCTCCGGAACATCCTGGACTTCGAGCGCGATGAGCCGGGCGCGACGGTGGTCAAGCTGGAGCGCAACTACCGGAGCACCCAGCTGATCCTCGATGCGGCCCATGCTGTCGTGGCCAACAACGACGACCGCAAGGAGAAGCAGCTCTGGACGGATCGGGCCGGGGGCCGCCCGATCCAGCGCTTCGAGGCCTACGACGAGGAAGAGGAGGCGGAGTGGATCGCCCGCCAGGTCGAGGGGCTCCTGGGCGGGCGGGGCGCGTCGCTCACCCGGCGGGCCGACGACACGGTGGAGTTCCGGGCCCGCGACCTCGCCGTGCTGTACCGGACGAACGCCCAGTCCCGGGCGATCGAGGAGGCGTTCCTGCGCTACGGGATCCGCTACCAGCTGATCGGCGGGACGCGCTTCTACCAGCGCCGCGAGGTCAAGGACGCGCTGGGCTACCTGCGGGTCCTGCGCAGCGACCGCGACCGAGTCAGCTTCGAGCGGATCCTCAACGTCCCGCCGCGCGGCCTCGGCGAGAAGTCGCTGGAGGTCCTGCGGATCGCTTCGGAGGCGGAGGGGGCCACCCACTGGAGCGCGCTGGAGCAGGCCGCGGTCGACGGGCACGGCGTCCTCACCGGCCGCGCCCGGGGCGCGGTCGCGGACTTCGTGGCCCTCGTGCGGCGCCTCCGGGCGCGGGTCGGCGTCCTGGCCCTGCCGGAGCTCCTCGACGAGGTCCTCGAGGCGTCGGGCTACCGGGCGATGCTGGCTGACGGGACCGAGGAGAACGAGGAGCGCTGGCGCAACCTGCTCGAGCTGCGCTCCGTGACCACCCGCTACGACGACCTGGCCCCCGAGGATGCGCTCGACCGCCTGCTCGAGGAGACGGCGCTGGTCGCGGACCAGGACTCCTACGAGGGCGACGCGGACGCGGTGACCCTGATCACGCTCCACGCGGCAAAGGGCCTCGAGTTCGGCGCGGTCTTCATCGCCGGGCTGGAGGAGGGGATCTTCCCCCACGCGCGGGCCCTCGAGGACGAGCGCGAGCGCGGCGACACGCACCAGCTCGAGGAGGAGCGCCGCCTGGCCTACGTCGGGATCACCCGGGCCAAGGAGCGCCTCTTCCTCTCGCACGCTTCGCGGCGGGCGACCTGGGGGCCGGCCGGCGGACCGGCGATGCCCTCGCGCTTCCTGTTCGAGATCCCCGCCGACCTGATGGAAGGCCCCCGGCTCCTGCCCGGGGCCGCGGATCCCTACGACCTCGACCTGGCCTTCGGGGCCCGGCGGAGCAGCCGCTTCGGGGTCCGGACCGGCGGTGGCGCATTCCGGATCGGCAGCGGGCGGCCGGGCGCCCCCGCGCCGGGGGAGGCCTTCCGCCCGGGCCGTGACCTCGCCGCCCGGCGCGACGCGTTCGCGGCCGGCGCCCCATCGGGCTCGCTGGCGGTTCCGGGGCGGCGATTCGGCGACCGGGGCGGGCCGGCCCCGGATCACCCGGACGCAGCGTTCTTCGGGGATGACGTCCCGGCCCGCGACGTGGAGTCGCTGGATCGCGGGGCCGGCGTGGCACCGGTCGGCCGACCGGGCCAGCTGCCGAGCCGGCTTCCTCCGCGCCCTGTCTCGGCGCCGCGCGTCCGGGTCCCCGGGGAGCGGCTCTTCCGGGACGGCGACCGGGTCGCCCATGCCCGCTTCGGCGAGGGCGTGGTCGTCACCAGCAAGCTCACCCGCGATGACGAGGAGGTCACGGTCGCCTTCCGCAACGGAGGCGTGAAGACCCTCCTGGCCAGCATGGCCAACCTGGAGCCGGCCGAGTAGGAACCGGGCCGCGCGGGTCGCGGCCTTGCGCGAACCCGGCGACCGCCCCCGCGCCGAGCGCCGCCGGCCTCAGCCCGCCGGTCCGACCAGCAGCGCCGGGAGGTGCTCCGCCCAGTGCCGATCGGTGTCCCAGTGGATCTCCTCGGCCAGCTGCTCGCCGCCGGTCCAGTCGAATTGGTCGGGCTCGAACAGGTCCGCGTCGCTTGCGTCCTCCAGGGCGGCCTGCAGCTCGGCCCAGGCGGCGGCCTCGCCGGCCCGGACGTCGGCAGCAGTGCGCCCCCGGCTCTCGGCGAGGACCTGGGCGTTCTGGGCATCCGTGTCGGGGGCGGCCGAGCGATCGTAGGGAACGCCCCCGGCGCGCAGGGCCGTCAGCACACGGCAGGAGTGGCGCTCCCACCACTCCACGTGGGCGACGACGTCGCGCCGCGTCCAGCCCTCCCAGGCGAGCCCGGCGAGATCCTCGTCCGAGAGCGCTGCGATCGCGTCGCCGATCTCGTCGTGGGCCGCCCGGAGGACGGCCAGGAGCTCGAGCTTGTCCATGTGCAGATGATGCCCCGGCGGCGGGGGCGCCTGCACGGCGGCGGGGGCCCCTGCACGACGGCGGGGGCGGCTACACGACGGCGGCACGAGGGCGCGCTCCGGCGGCGGCGCGGGACGCGCCTCGACTGCGGCGCCCCGCCCCCGCCACCGCGGGTAGACTCCGGGTCGATGGACCCGCGAGACCGCGCCCGATGACCGGCCCCGAGGCCGCCCCGATCGGCGCGAGCCTGCCCGTCGACCCGGCGCTCGTCGCGGCGGCCGCGGCCCTCGGCGAGCCCGCCGCGACCGCGCGCCACGCCGCCCTGGCCGCCGAGATCAGGGCCGCCAATCACGCCTACTACGCCGAGGACAACCCGACGCTCTCGGACGCGGAGTACGACGAGCGCTTCCGCGAGCTGGTCGCCCTCGAGGCCGCGTTCCCGGGGCTCGCGTCGCCCGATTCGCCCACGCAGGGCGTCGGCGCAGGCGGTCTCGACGAGAGCAGCCCCTTCGCCGAGGTCCGCCACGAGCGCCCGATGCTCTCCCTCGGAAACGCGTTCTCGCCGGACGAGCTGCGCGCCTTCGATGCGCGCGTCCGGAAGGGGCTGGGGCTGCCGCCCGCCCCCGAGCCGGCGCCCGACCTGCGCTACGTCGCAGAGCTCAAGATCGACGGCCTGGCGATCAGCCTGCGCTATCGCGACGGGCGGTTCGTGCGGGGGGCCACGCGCGGCGACGGGACGACCGGCGAGGACGTCACGGCGAACCTGCGCACGATCGCCGCGATCCCGGAGCGCCTCCGCGAGCCGGCCACCCTGGAGGTCCGGGGCGAGGTCTACATGCCCAAGGCCGAGTTCGCCCGGATCAACGCCGAGCGCGAGGAGGCCGGCCTGCCCCGCTACGCGAACCCGCGCAACTCCGGGGCCGGCTCCCTGCGCCAGATCGACCCGTCCGTGACCGCGGCCCGGAGGCTCAGCTCCTGGGCCTACCAGCTTCTCGAAGACGCCCCGACGCAGGCGACCCTCTTCGGCGCGGGCGCCGCCGCCGGCCCGGACGGGGGAGCCGCACCCGGCGGGGCCGGGGCCCGGCCGTCTGTCGATTCGCAGTCGGCCGCCCTGGCCCGCCTGGCGGCGCTCGGCCTGCCGGTCAACCCGAATCGGGCCGAGGGCCTGGACATCGAGGGGGTGGTGGCCTTCCTCGAGGAGTGGCGCGAGCGACGCCACGACCTCGAATACGAGACCGACGGCGTCGTCGTCAAGGTCGACCGGTTCGACCAGCAGGCCCGCCTCGGGATGGTCGCCCGGGCGCCGCGCTGGGCCATCGCCTTCAAGTTCCCGCCCGAACAGGTCGAGGCGTACCTCGAGGACATCGTCCCGTACGTCGGGCGGACGGGCACGCTCACGCCGGTCGCCCACCTGCAGCCGGCGGTCGTCGCCGGCAGCACGGTCGCCCGGGCCACCCTGCACAACCTCGACGAGGTCCGCCGGAAGGACATCCGGATCGGCGACTGGGTGATCCTCCAGAAGGCCGGCGACGTGATCCCCGAGGTCGTTGCCCCGATCCCGGCCCGGCGCACCGGAGCCGAGCGGCTCTTCGAGATGCCCGAGCGCTGCCCCGTGTGCGCCACGCCGGTCGTTCGCGACGACGGGGCGGTCCGCCACTACTGCCCCAACCCGGCGTGTCCCGCCCGGGTGGCCCAGTCGTACGCGCACTTCCTGGGCCGGGGCGGGATGGACATCGAGGGCGCGGGCTGGGCCGTCCTCGAGCAGCTCCTCCAGCGCGGCCTGGTCCGCTCGCGCGGGGACGTCTTCCGGCTCACGGTCGACGACCTGCTCAGCCTCGAGCGCTTCGCCCGGAAGAGCGCCGAGAACCTCCACGCCGCCATCGAACGGGCGCGCCGCCGGCCCCTTCCCCGGATCCTCAACGCGCTGGGCATCCCGCAGGTGGGCGAGGCGACCGCGATCGACCTCGCCGGGTGGCTGGCCGGCCTGATCCCGCCGCAGCCGGACGAGTCGATGGGCGGGCCGGGCGGCTGGTTCGCCCGCGTCTCGGCCGCCCTGAAGGCCGCCAGCGCCGAGGACTTCACGGCCGTGCCGGGGATCGGGCCGACGGTCGGGGCCGCGATCGCCGCGTGGTTCGCCGACCCAGCCACGCGCGACGTGCTCGACGACCTGGTCGCCGCCGGCGTCGAGCCCGAGCGGCCGGCCCCGCCGGTCGCGACCGACGCGGGGGGCGCCGGCCCGCTCGCCGGGAAGACGGTCGTGGTCACCGGCACGCTGCCGGGCCTGAGCCGCCAGGAGGCCGAGGACGCGATTCGCGCGGCCGGCGGCAAGGCGGTCGGCTCCGTCTCGAAGAAGACGGACTACCTGGTGGCCGGCGAGAGCGCCGGCAGCAAGCTCGCCAGGGCCCAGGAGCTGGGCGTCCCGGTTCTGGACGAGGACGGGTTCCGGGCGCTGCTCGGGGGCACAGAACCGGCGCCGGCCCCCTGACGACCGCCCGGCGCGCCGCGCGATCGTGGCCGGCCCGGGCGGGACCGCCGCCTCGGCTATCATCGCGGGCATGGCGACCCTCTCCCGCGCCGACGTCGAGCACGTCGCGCACCTTGCCCGCCTCGGCCTCGGCGACGACGAGCTCGCCCGCCTCGAGGGCCAGCTGAACCACATCCTCGACCAGTACGAGATCCTGGCCCGCCTGGACACCGACGCGATCCCGCCGACGGCCCAGACGATCGAGCTGGAGAACATCCTGCGCGACGACGTCGCCCGGGCCTCGCTCCCGGTGGAGGCGGCGATCGGCAACGCCCCGGAACGGGACGGCGACTACATCGTCGTGCCCGCGATCCTGGGCGGGGACTGAGCTGTGCCCGAGTCGCTGACCCGCCTCTCCGCGGCGGGCATGGCCGACCGCCTCCGCGCCGGCGACGTGAGCGCGCGGGAGCTGGCCGCCGCCCACCTGGCGGTCGCGGGGCGCGAGAACGCGGCGCTCAATGCCTGGCTCGTGCTCGACGAGGCCGGGGCGCTCGCCGCGGCCGACACGGCCGATGCCCGCCTGGCGGCGGCCCGCTCCGGTGGCCAGGCCGACCTCGCGGCGCTCCCGCCCCTGTGCGGCGTCCCGGTCGGTCTCAAGGACCTGGTCTCTGTGCGCGGCGGCCAGGCCACGGCCGGCTCCCGCATCCTGGAGGGCTACGTCGCCCCCTACGACGCCCACATCACGGAGCGCCTGCGCGATGCGGGCGCCGTGATCCTGGGCAAGCTGAACATGGACGAGTTCGCCATGGGCTCCTCGACGGAGCACTCGGCCTTCGGGCCGACGTCCAACCCGTGGGACCTGGACCGGGTTCCCGGCGGCAGCTCGGGCGGCTCGGCCGCGTCGGTGGCGGCCTACCACGTGCCGCTGAGCATCGGGACGGACACGGGCGGCTCGATCCGCCAGCCCGCCGCGCTCTGCGGGATCGTCGGGCTGAAGCCGACCTACGGCCGCGTGAGCCGCTACGGGATCGTCGCGTTCGCGTCGTCCCTGGACCAGATCGGCCCCTTCGGGCGGGACGCCCGCGACGCGGCGCTCCTGCTCCACGCGGTCGCGGGGCGCGACGAGCGCGACTCTACGTCGGCCCCGATCCCGGTCCCGGACGGCCTGCTGGACCTGCCTGCCGACGACGAGGCCGCCGGTGCCCTGCGCGGCGTGCGCCTGGGCCTGCCGCGAGAGTACTTCGTGGCGGGCATGGAGGCGGGCGTCGAGGCCACGGTTCGCGCTGCCGTTGCGGCCCTCGAGGCGGCCGGCGCGGAGATCGTGGACGTGAGCCTGCCCCACACCGAGTACGGCCTGGCCACGTACTACATCGTGGCGCCCGCCGAGGCGTCGGCGAACCTGGCTCGCTACGACGGCATCCGCTACGGGCACGCCGTCCGCGAGGGCGACGTGCTGGCCAACTACCTGGCGACCCGGGGCAGCGGGTTCGGCGCGGAGGTGAAGCGCCGGATCATGCTCGGGACCTACGCCCTCTCGGCGGGCTACTACGACGCCTACTACCTCAAGGCCCTGAAGGTCCGGACGCTGATCAAGCAGGACTTCGACGCCGTCTTCGAGAGCGGGATCGACGCCCTCGTGGCCCCGACCTCGCCCTCGGTCGCCTGGCCGTTCGGGGCCAAGATGGCCGACCCGGTGGCGATGTACCTCTCCGATGCCTGCACGCTGCCCGTCAACATGGCCGGGCTGCCCGGGCTGAGCATCCCCTGCGGCCTCTCCGACGGCCTGCCGGTCGGCCTGCAGCTCATCGGGCCCGCCTGGAGCGAGCTCCGCCTCTTCGGGCTCGCCCGGGCCTACGAAGCGATCACGGCCGGGGCCGCCTGGCGGGCGCTGGAGCCCGCCGGCCTCGCCGCCGCAGCCGATCCCGCCACGCCGTCGCCGGCCCTCCGGGCCGCCCGGCTGGCCGCCGTGGAGCATTGAGATGGCCACGATCCCGTCCGTCGGTCGCCCCCTCGCCGAGCGCGCCCTCGCCGCGCGCGTGATGGCCGTGCCGCCCTCGGGCATCCGGCGCTTCTTCGACATCGCGGCCACCATGGACGACGTGATCAGCCTCGGGGTCGGCGAGCCGGATTTCGCGACGCCGATCCAGGTGATCGAGGCGGGGATCGCCTCGCTGCGCGCGGAACGGACCCACTACACGAGCAACTACGGGACGATCGAGCTGCGCCGGGCGATCTCCGCACACCTGGAGCGGCGCTATGGCGTCCGCTACGACCCGGCGACCGAGGTCCTCGTCACCGTCGGCGCGTCCGAGGCGGTGGACCTCGCCCTGCGGGCGACGATCGACCCGGGCGACGAGGTCGTCCTCCACGAGCCCTCGTACGTCGCCTACGTCCCGGCGATCGTCTTCGCCGGCGGGATCGTCCGCCACGTGGCGACCCGCTTCGAGGACGACTTCGCCCTGGACCCCGCGGCCGTCGCGGCGGCGATCACCCCGGCGACCAAGGCGCTGTTCCTGGGCTACCCGTGCAACCCGACCGGGGCGGTCCTGCCCGTCGCCGTCCAGGACGAGCTGGCCCGGCTGGCCGTGGAGCACGATCTGCTCGTCTACTCCGACGAGATCTACGACCGCCTGGCCTACGGCGACTACCGCCACCGGGCGATGAGCTCGCTGCCCGGGATGCGCGAGCGGACGATCCTGATGGGCGGCTTCTCCAAGGCCTACGCGATGACCGGCTGGCGGGTCGGCTATGCCTGCGCGCCGCGCCACCTGCTCGACGGGATCGTCAAGGTCCACCAGTACGGGATCATGTCGGCGCCCACCGTCGCCCAGGACGCCGCCCTCGTGGCCATCACGACGGGCGAGCCGGACGTCGAGGCGATGCGCGGCGAATACGATCGCCGACGGCGCCTCCTGGTCGACGGCCTGAACGCCCTCGGGCTCGAGACGTTCGAGCCGCGCGGCGCCTTCTATGCCTTCCCCCGCATCACCTCGACCGGCCTCGACGACGAGGCGTTCGTGGAGCGGCTCCTCCAGGAGGAGCACGTCGCGGCCGTCCCGGGCAGCGCATTCGGGCCTTCCGGCGCCGGCCACGTCCGGATGTGCTACGCGACGAGCTACGAGAAGCTCCAGGAGGCGCTGGTGCGGATCGGGCGGCTCGTGGAGCGCCTGCGGGCCGCGAGCGTCCCGTGATCCAGGTCACGCTCGCCTGGTCGGGGCTCCTGCTCGCCGTGATCGGCGGCTGGTCGGGCTACCGGAACGCGCGCGAGGCACTCCTGGGCTTCCTGCGCGAGGGCGACCCGACCCGGTCGGCGATCGAGGCGGCCCGCCCGGCCGTGGAGCGCGTCCGCGTTCGCCGGTTCGCCCGGCAGGTGGCGTTCGCGATCGGCTGGATCGTCCTCGCCATCTACGGGATCTACCTCGCCTCCCTTGGGCTGGGGGTCAGCCTGTGAGCGGCGCGCTGGACCGCTTCGAGGCCGTCATCGGGATCGAGGTCCACTGCCAGGTCCGCACCGCCAGCAAGATGTTCTGCTCGTGCGCGGTCCCGCACCCGGACGCGGCCCCGAACTCCCACACCTGCCCGGTCTGCCTGGGCCTGCCCGGGGTCCTGCCCGTCATCAACCGGCGGGCGGTGGAGCACGTCCTGGCGACGGGCGTCGCCATCGGTGCCCAGACGCCCGTGACGACCCGCTGGGATCGCAAGAACTACTTCTACCCGGACCTGCCCAAGGGCTACCAGATCAGCCAGTACGACCTCCCGCTGGCCGCCAACGGGCGCCTGACCGTGGAGACGTCCGACGGTCCGTTCACGATCGGGATCACCCGCGCCCACCTCGAGGAGGACACGGCGCGCCTCGTCCACGCGGCGCTGCCGGACGGCCGCCGGGTCAGCCTCGTCGACTTCAACCGGTCGGGCATGCCCCTCATGGAGATCGTGACGGAGCCCGACATCCGGACCGCGGAGCAGGCCCGGCGCTATGCCGAGGAGCTCCAGGTCCTGCTCCGGGCGATCGGCGTGTCGGGCGCCGAGATGGAGAACGGCCAGATGCGGGTCGAGGCCAATGTCTCGCTCCGTCCCCGCGGCACGGAGCCCTTCGGCATCCGGACCGAGGTCAAGAACATGAACTCGTTCCGGGCCGTGGAGCGGGCGATCGCGTTCGAGATCGAGCGCCAGGCGGCCGCCCTCGATGCCGGGGAGGAGCTCCGCCAGGAGACCCGCGGCTGGGACGACGGGAAGGGCGCGACCTACCTGATGCGGGTCAAGGAGTCCTCGGACGACTACCGCTACTTCCCGGAGCCGGACCTGCCGCCCCTCGTCGTCGACCCGGCCTGGCTTGCCGCGATCCGGGCCGCGCTCCCGGAGCTGCCGGCGGCGCGCCGGGCGCGCTACCGCGACGAGCTGGGCCTGTCCGCCTACGACGCCGGGGTGATCGTCGCCGACGAGGGGATGACCACGGCCTTCGAGGCGATCCGGGCTGCCGGCCCGGACCTGCCGGCCAAGGAGGTCGCCAACCTGGTCACGGGCGACTACGGCCGGGCCGCCAAGGAATTGACCCAGCGCGGCCCCGCCGGGCTGGTCGGCGCGGCCGATGCGCCATCGCTCGCCCACCTGCTTGCCGAGATCGTCGCCGGCCGCCTCTCCCGGGCGAACGCGAAGGAGGTGCTGGCGGAGCACCTCGCCGACGGGCACCCGGCTGCGGCGATCATCGCCCGGCGCGGCTTCGCCCAGATCTCCGATGCGGGTGCGCTCGGGAGCCTCGTCGACGAGGTCCTCGCGGCGAATCCCGCGGCGGTGGCGGACTATCGCGCCGGCAAGGCCCAGGCGGCCGGGTTCCTCGTCGGCCAGGTCATGAAGGCCAGCCGCGGCCAGGCCAACGCGGCGCTCGTCCAGGCGGCGCTGCGCGAGCGCCTCGGGACGCCGTGAGCTGCGCGGCGGCGGCGCGATGAGCCTCATCGGCCTCGGCCTGCTCACGGCCGGGATCGTCCTGTTCATCGTCGGATACCGGCGGGCCCGCGAGGCCTGGGGCCGCTACGAGCGGCTGCGCGAGCAGGACGAGAACGCGAATCGCTACCGGGCCTGGCGCGGTGGCCTCTCGGCCGACCCCGGCGAGGTGACCGGGGCGGCCGTCATGAAGGCGCTCCTGCGCCGCCGGGCCCAGCTCGGAATGCTCGTGGCGGCCCTCGGCGCGGGCCTCGTGCTGGCAGGCTTCCTGGCCCGGTAGCGGGCCGGCCGCCCTGGGACGGGCGGGTCGCCGGGGGCCGCGCGTCGTCAGCGGTGCAGGCGGCGGCGGCGCTCGATCGAGATGCAGCGATCCATGACGACGCCGAGGCCGGCCTCATGGGCGATGGACGCGGCCTCCCAGCTGACGATCCCGAGCTGGAGCCAGAGGACCGCGGCGCCCGCGGCGACCGCCTCGCGGGCATGGGCGGGACAATCCTCCGCCCGGCGGAAGACGTCCACCAGCTCGAAGGGGCCCGTCGCCGCCACCGCGGACGCCAGGTCCGGGTAAGTGGTCCGGCCGGCGACCGAGGCGAACGCGGGCGTGACCGGGACGGCGTCGACGCCCGCCCGGAGCAGGTCCTCGAAGACGTCCCGGGACGGCCGTCCCGCGCGGTCCGAGGCACCGATGACCGCGACCCGCGGGTTCGAGGCGAGCAGCGCAGCGACGGCCGCATCGTCCAGCACGGGCACCGTGCCCCGGCCCTCCTCGAGGTCCAGGAGCGCCGCGACGCGGGCCGCGTCGGCTGCCCGGGCCGCCCGGGCTGCCCTGGCGGCGATCCTCTCGTCGTCCACCGCTGCCTCCTTCGGCCGGCGCGATCGGGGCGTCGGCCGGGACGATAATAGCGGTCGATCGCGTGCCGGCCCCTCGTCGGCGCGCGCCCGCCCAGCATCTCGCGCCCTGCCCAGCACCTCGCGCCCCGCCAGCCGACCGGAGGCCGCTCACCATGCCGCTGACTCCGCGCGACCGCGTCCTCGCCGCCCTCGCCCACGAGGAGCCGGATCGCGTGCCGATCGTCGTCGGCGTCAGCAACGCGACGGGCATCAAGGCGCGCTCCTATCGGCGGCTCGCAGCACTCCTCGGCCTCGACCCCGGCGAGCGCTTCATCTACGACTGGCCGGAGCTCGGGACGGCCCTCCCGACGGAGGCGATCCTGGAGCGGCTCGGGACGGACGTCCGCCCCGTCCTGGACGCGTTCCCGGCGGCGACCCTGGAGCGCAACCGTGCGCGCCCGGCCCACGCCCCGTTCGTCGACGACTGGGGGAGCGGCCAGGTCGAGGTGGAGGAGGGCCACTGGTTCCCCGGCGTCCATCCGCTGCGCGAGGCGGTGACCCTCGACGCCATCGAAGCGTACCCGTGGCCGGACATGGACGACCCATCGCGCGTGGCCCACGCTCGCGAGGCCGCCGCAGCGCTGGCCGCCGACGGGCGGTACGCCATCATGGCCACGCCCTGGCTGCTCTTTCCCCTGGAGCGCGCGTTCGCGATGCAGGGGATGGACGTCTTCCTGGCCAACCTCGCCATGGAGCCCGAGTTCGCCGAGGCGCTCCTGCGCAGGATCGCCGCCCTCTGCCGGCGGCTGATGGGTCACTTCCTGGACGCGCTCGGCGAGGATGTCGACATCATCAAGATCGGCGACGACCTGGGGACGGAGCAGTCGCTCCTCATGTCGCCCGCGATGTACCGGCGGCTCCTGAAGCCGATCCACGCGGAGTACATCGCCTTCATCCGGGAGCGGACGAAGGCCCGGGTCTTCTTCCACACCGACGGCGACGTCTTCGATCTGCTCGACGACCTCGTCGAGATCGGCGTCGACATCGTGAACCCGGTCCAGACCTCGGCCGGGCGGATGTCGGACCTGGCGGGGCTGAAGCGCCGCTACGGCGAGCGGGTCAGCTTCTGCGGCGCCATCGACACGCAGCGGGTCCTCCCGATGGGCACGCCGGCGGAGGTCCGGGCCGAGGTCGGCCGGGTGATCGGGCAGCTGGCCCCCGGCGGCGGGTACCTCCTGGCGGCCGTCCACACGATCATGGACGAGGTCCCGCCGGAGAACATCCTGGCGATGGTCGACGCGGCCCGGGACCTCGGGCGGTACCCGATCCGGGGCTGAGCGCCTCGTGCGCGGGGAGCGGCGCCCGGCGCCGCGCCTCCACGTAGCCCGCGGCGCCCGGCCATGCGCCGCCGCGCGCCGGACGTGCGCCCGGCGCGCCGGCGCCGCTCTACCGTGCCGCGCCCCCGCCCCGCTACCGGAGCGCGACCGGCAGCGCCTCGAGGCCGCGCAGGATGAAGCGCGGCTTGAAGGCCGGCTCGACCGTGAGCTCCATCGTCGGCAGCCGCTCGGCCAGCGCCCGGAACAGGACCTGCAGCTCGGCCCGGGCCAGCGGGGCGCCGAGGCAGAAGTGGATCCCGGCCCCGAACGTCACGTGCGGGTTGGGGCTGCGCTCGAGGCGCACCTCGTCGGGCGCCGGGAAGGCGGCTTCGTCGCGGTTGGCCGACGCGAAGAGCAGCGCCAGCTCCTGGCCGCGCGGGATGCGCACGCCCCGGACCTCCACGTCCTCGAGGACCCAGCGCTCGAACATGGGGGCCGGCGTGTCGAAGCGGAGCAGCTCCTCGACCGCGCTCGCGGCGAGCCCGGCCGGGTTCGCGCGCAGGGCCGCCAGCGCATCCGGGTGCAGGAAGAGCGTCCGCCAGGCGTTGCCGGCGCCGTTCACGGACGCCTCGTGGCCGGCGTTGAGCAGGAGGATCGCGGTCCCGATCAGCTCGTCCTCGGTGAGCCGGTCCGTCCCCTCGGCGACCGCCGCCAGCTCGCTGATCAGGTCGGCCCGCGGTGCGGCGCGGCGGGCCCGCACGATGCCGCGCAGGTAGTCGGTGAACTCGACCGTCGCGGCGACCGCCCGGCCCTGGTCCGCCTCGCTCGCGTCGAGCTCGAACATCATGGTCATCTGGGCCGACCACGGACGAAGCAGGGCCCGGTCCTCGGCCGGGATTCCCAGCATCGCGGCGATCACCGTGACCGGCAGCGGCTCGATCACGTCGGCCAGCAGGTCGAACTCGCCGCGCGCCGCGGCGGCCGCCACGAGCCCGTCGACGATCTCGCCAATCAGGGGGCGCAGCCCCTCGACCGTCCGGGGCGTGAACGCGGTGGTGACCAGGCGCCGGAGGCGGGTGTGGTCGGGCGGCTCCATGTCGATCAGCTGGGCCCGCTGGGAGGCCGTCCAGGGCGCCTGCCAGGCCGGCGGCGGCGTCCGCCCGAACTCCTCGTCGGTCGCGACGTGGAGGTACGACCGGCCCAGGCGCCGGTCCCGGAGCAGCGCGCTGACGTCGGCGTGACCGCTCACCAGCCACTGGTTGGTGGCCGCGTCGTAGGCCAGCGGCGCCTCCTCGCGCAGCCGCGCGAAGGCCGGGTACGGGTCGGCGACGAAGGCCGGGCTCGACGGTCGGTAGCCGAGCGCGGCCGGGAGCGCGGGATCCGGGAGCATCGCTAGGCTGCGGCCTCGCGCTCGTACGGCTGGCCGTCCGCGGCCGGCGGGATGCTCCGGCCAACCACCCCGGCCAGGATCACGATCGTCAGGAGATAGGGCAGGGCGTCCCAGAGCTGGGCGGGGACCGAGCCCATGATGTGCCCGAGGTCGCCAACGGGCGGGTCGATCTTGATCAGCTGGCTGATCTGGAGGAACAGCGCGAAGAGGAGTGCGGAACCGAACGCCCCGATGGGCGTCCAGCGGCCCATGATCATCGCCGCGAGGGCGATGAACCCGCGCCCGGTGGTCATCCCGATCTGGAACGAGTTGGTGGCCTCGATGCTCAGCCAGGCGCCGCCCAGGCCGGCGAACGCGCCGCCGATCAGGACGTTGCGGTAGCGCAGCCGGATCACGTCGATGCCCACGGTCTCGGCGGCCCGCGGGTGCTCGCCCACGGCGCGCGTGCGCAGGCCCCAGCGCGAGCGGAAGAGCCAGATCTGGACCGCGATGATGATGATGATGGCGGACATCGCGATCGGGCCCTGGTTCAGGAACATGGCGATGAGCCAGCCGATGACCGGGAGCTCCGTGAGCGCCGCGGGGGGCGTGAAGGCGGCGAAGCTGCCCGCGCCCGCCGGGGACGTCTTGGAGATCAGCTGGTCGAGATAGCCGGTCACCCCGAACGCGGCGATGTTGATGATCGTGCCGCTGATGATCTGGTCCGCCCTCAACGAGATCGAGAGCCAGGCGTGCAGGGCCGAGATCAGGATGGCGACGCCCACCGCGGCGACGAGGCAGATCACGAGCGGGATCGTCATCCCGAAGACGGGGCCCGGCAGCGGGCTGCCGAAGGCGGGGTTGACCGCGACGCCCACGACCCAGGCCGTGAACGCGGCGGCCAGCATCGTCCCCTCGATGCCGATGTTGACGACCCCGGAGCGCTCGCACAGGACGCCGCACAGGGCGGCGAGGGCCAGCGGGGTCGCCTGGTTCAGGATGTTCGGCGCGTTGGAAGGGATGACCTCGATCAGGTACCCGACGACCTGGAAGAGGAGCCCGATGATCGGGATCCCGTAGAGCGTGTTGATGATCGGGGTGAGGTCCATCAGGCGCTCGCCTTCGGCGCCAGGCCGGCGCTCGCGGGGACGCCCGCGATGCCGGTTGCGGCGCCTGCCCGGAGCAGCTTGCGCAGGACCGGGCTCGCGACCAGGAAGAGCAGGATGACGGCCTGGAGCACGTCGACCAGCTCGACCGGGATCTGGGCCCGGATCTGCATGAGGCCCGCGCCGGCGCGCATGCCTCCGAAGAGGAGCGCGCCCAGGATGATCGCCAGCGGGTGCGAACGGGCGAGCAGGGCGACCGCGATCGAGTCGAAGCCGACCGTCGTCCCGAAGCCGGAGGTCATCGAGTGGGTGACGCCCAGCAGGACGCTCGTGCCGGCGAGCCCCGCGAGGGCGCCGCTGAAGGTCATCGTGGCGATCGTGATCAGCTTGGGGCGCATCCCGGCATAGCGCGACGCGTCGGGGTTCGCGCCCACCGCCCGGACCTCGAAGCCCCACGTGGTCCGGTAGAGGAGCCACCAGACGAAGATCGCCGCGATCAGGGCCAGCAGGATCCCGAGGTGGCCGTTGCGGCCGAAGAGGACCGGGAAGGCCGCGTTGCCCACGTCGAAGGTGATCGGGGACGGTGACTTCGGCACCTTCAGGGGACCGCTCACGAGCGCCGCGAGGAGCTGGACAGCGACGTAGTTCATCATGATCGTGCTGACGACCTCGTGGGCGCCCGAGACCGCCTTGAGGAAGCCGGGCACGAAGCCCCACAGCCCGCCGGCCACGAAGCCCGCGAGGGCGGCCGCCGGGATCGCGATCAGGGGCGACGCGTTCGCCAGCCAGACCCCCACGATGACCGCGCCGAGCGCGCCCACCAGGAACTGGCCCTGGGCGCCGATGTTGAAGAGGCCGGCCTTGAACCCGAAGCCCACGGCGAGGCCGGCGAACACGAGCGGCGCCGTGTTCACGAGCGTCGAGACCACGGCGTCGGGATTGCCCAGGGCGCCCTCGAGGAGCGCTCCGTAGGCCGTCAGCGGAAGCCCCCAGTCGAACGGCTTGCCCGGGACGAGGAGCTCGGACACGAGCACGATCGCCGCCCCGACCAGGACCGAGAGCAGGATCACGGTCAGGGGGAGCGCGATCACGGACCAGATCCGCGCGAGCGGGCTGCGCCCCGCGATCGCGGGCTCGGCTGGACGGCCCGCGGTCATGCCACCGCCCCCGGCATGACGCCCTGCTCCGCCGGGTCACGCTCCGTGCCGCCGGTCGCCATCAGCAGGCCGACGGCGTTCTTGTCGGCGGTCGGCCCATCGACGACCGCGACGATCCGCCCGTCGTACATGACCCCGATCCGGTCGGACAGCTCCAGCACCTCGTCGAGCTCCGCCGACACGAGCAGCACGGCCGTGCCCGCGTCGCGCTTGGCGATGACCTGGCGGTGGATGAACTCGATGCTCCCGACGTCCAGGCCGCGCGTCGGCTGGTCCAGGATGAGCAGCTTGAGCTCGCGATCGAACTCGCGCGCGACGACCGTCTTCTGCTGGTTCCCGCCGGACAGCGTGCCGGCCTTCACGTTGGCCGAGGGCGTCCGGATGTCGAAGCGCTCGACGACCGAGGCCGCGTCGCGCTCGATCACCTCGCGGTTGCGCAGGAGTCCCCGGGCGTACGGCTGGCGGTAGTAGCTGGTCAGGACGAGGTTGTCGGAAAGCGGGAATGACAGGATCAGCCCGAAGCGGTGCCGGTCGGCGGGCACGTAGGCGACCTGCGCCTCGTTCATCTGGCGGGGGCTGTGGCCGGTGACGTCCCGGTCGCCCAGGGTCACCGTGCCGGCGGTCGGCTTGCGCAGGCCGATGATCGACTCGACGAGCTCGTCCTGCCCGTTGCCGGCCACGCCGGCGATCCCGAAGATCTCGCCCGCCCGCACCTCGAAGTCGACGCCCCGGACCATCGGGTGGCCGCGGTCGTCGCTCGCGGTGAGACCGGCGACCTTCAGCTCCGCTCCGCCGGGGTGCGAAGTGCCGCGATCGACAGTCAGCTGGACCTCGCGGCCGACCATCAGCTCGGCGAGGTCGTCCTCGTTCGTCTCGGACGGCTTCCGCTCGCCGACGACGCGCCCGCGCCGGATGACCGTGATCCGGTCGGCGATCTCCAGGACCTCGTAGAGCTTGTGGCTGATGAAGACGATGCTGTGGCCCTCGCCGGCGAGCCGCCGGAGGACGGTGAAGATCTCGTCCGTCTCCTGGGGCGTCAGCACGGCGGTGGGCTCGTCGAGCACGAGGATCCGGGCGTTCCGGTAGAGCGCCTTGAGGATCTCGACGCGCTGCTGCCAGCCCACCGAGAGGGATCCGACCTTCACCTCGGGATCGATCTCGAAGCCGAAGCGCCGTCCGAGCTCGACGATCCGGCGGTGCGCCTCCTTCCGGTCAAGGAAGAACCGGTTGGCCATCGTCTCCTCGCCCAGGAGGATGTTCTCGGCCACCGAGAGGACCGGCACGAGCATGAAGTGCTGGTGGACCATGTTGATCCCGCGGGCGATCGCGTCGGACGGGCCGGTGATCCGGACGGGCGTCCCGGCGAGCAGGATCTCGCCCTCGTCGGGCGTCGCGAGCCCGTACAGGACGTTCATGAGCGTGGTCTTGCCGGCGCCGTTCTCGCCCAGCAGGGCGTGGATCTCACCGGGCCGGACCTGGAGGTTGATCCCGTCGTTGGCCGTCACCCCGGGATAGCGCTTGGTGATGCCGCGCATCTCGAGGGCGGGGGCGGAGATCGCGCTCGTCGGATCCGTCATGAATGGGCTCCGGAGTTCGGAGGGGGTATGCAGACGGGCCGGTCGCGTGCGGCCGGCCCGTCTGGTTCAGTGCGCCCGAGGGCGGCTAGGGCGTGTAGACGCCGCAGCCCGTGTCGGGGCAGGTCTTGAGCGTGCCGGCCTTCATGCCCGCCGTGGCCGCGTCGAGCGCAGCCTTGACGTCGGCGCCGAAGAGGCTGGCCTTGTCGTGGAAGTCCGAGACGCCGATGCCATCGTTGGCAGCGTTGTACAGGACGTCTCCCGCGGCGAGGCCGGAGCCGGCGATCGCGACGACAGCCTGGTTGACGGCGGACTCCACGTGCTTCTCGGCACTCGTGATGATGCACGCGTTGCCGGGGGCTCCGATGGAGGTCCACTGGTCGACGTCGACGCCGATCCCGTAGATGTTGGAGGCGCAGGCGGCTTCGAGCACGCCGTTGCCGGTCTTGCCGGCGACCTGGAAGAGGACGTCGGTGCCTGCGTAGGACTTGAGGAAGGTGAGGGCGAACGCCTTGCCGCCGGCCGGGTCGTTGAAGGCCGCCGCGGAGAAGTCGTTGGTCACGTACTTGGAGTTGACCTTGATGTCCGGCTTGACGGACTTGGCGCCGAGCGCGTAGCCCTGGATGTAGCGAACGCACGGGGCGCACAGGGTGGTGCCGCCGATGGCGCCGATGACGCCGGACTTGCTCGCGTACGCCGCGACGATCCCGGCGAGGTAGCCGGCCTGGTCCTCGGCGAAGTAGAGCGACGTGTAGTTCGGCAGGAGCGTCTTGGCGTCACCCTTGCACGCGAACGTGCTGTCGGGGGCACCCGTCGGGTCCACGCAGACCGGGGACTGGTCGACGCCCACGAAGTGGATCGTCGGGTTGGCCTTCGCGGCCTTGACCGTGTCGCCCGTCAGGTTGAAGCCGACCGTCACGACGATGTCGTACTTCTGGTCGACGAACTGCTGGATGTCAGCGGCGTACTCCGAAGCATCCTTCGGCACGATCGACTGCGGCGCGGGCGCGCCGATCGCCGTGGCGCCGTCGACGGCGCCCTTGAAGCTGTACTCGTTGTAGCCCTTGTCGTTCAGCGTCCCGATGTCGGTGACGACGCCGATCTTGAGTGCCGACGACGCTGCCGGCGTGGCGCTGGGCGCCGCGGATGGGGCTGTGGACGCAGCTGTGGTCGGGGCCGCCGTCGGCGCGGCCGTCGGGGCCGGCGTCGGGGTCGAACCACCCGAGCAGGCCGATGCGACGAGCGCGACCGCCGCGGCCATGATGCCGAAGCGTGCGTAGCGTGTGGTCATGAACTCCTCCTGCAGCACCGGCTCGATCTGGAGCCTCGGTGCGAGCGCCCGGTCCCGGCCGGGTTCAATCCTCGACCATCCTACCGGCCGCCCCACGGCCGGGCAAGGATCGTCCAGGGGCGGCACACCGCCGAAGGAAACGATATTGCGCCGCGCGTTCCGCCGCTGCGCGATTCCGCCGAGTCGGGGACCCTCGGCCGGACTCCTCGGAGGGCCGCGTCGCGACGCGCTACGCTGCCGGGATGACGCCCCGCCCGGTCATCATCGACTGCGACCCCGGCCACGATGACGCCCTGGCCATCACCCTCGCCCTGGCTCGCCCGGAGCTCCACGTCCTGGGGATCACGACGGTTGCCGGCAACGCCGGCCTGGCCAACACGACCCGCAACGCGCTGCGGGTCCTGACTCTCCTGGGTCGGACGGATGTGCCGGTCGCGGCAGGCGCCGCGGGCCCGCTCGTCCGCCCGATTCGCGTCGCCGACCACGTGCACGGGACGTCCGGGCTGGACGGAGCGGACCTGCCGGAGGCGGCCGTCGGGCCCGTCGAGGAAGGGGCGGTCGAGCTGCTCGCGCGCCTCGTCCGCGCTTCCCCGGAGCCGGTCACCCTGGTTCCGACGGGCCCCCTGACGAACATCGCCCTGTTCGTGCGCACGCACCCGGAGCTCCTGCCGCGCATCGCCGAGATCAGCATCATGGGCGGAGCGATCGGCGAAGGGAACCTGACCGCGTCGGCGGAGTTCAACATCTGGGCCGATCCGGAGGCGGCCCGGATCGTCTTCGACTGCGGGCGCCCGATCGCCCTGGTCCCGCTGGAGGTGACCCACGCGGCCCTCTTCCGCAACGCGGACATCCCGCGCCTGGAGGCGCTGGGCACGCGCGCGGGAACCGTGTTCGCGGACCTGCTGCGGTTCTTCGCGATCTTCCATCTCCAGCGCTACGGGTGGGACGGATCGCCGATCCACGATGCCGTCGCCGTGGCCCGCCTGGTCGACCCGGCGCTCGTGCGCGAGGTGCCCTATCGGGTCGACGTCGAGATCGAGAGCGAGCTGACGCGCGGCCGGACCGTCGTGGACGTGCACGGCCTGCGCGGGCTTCCGCCCAACGTCTCGGTCGGGCTGGAGATCGACCGGGCCGCGTTCATCGACCTGCTCGTCGGGGCGATCTCCACGTTCGACTGAGCCCGGGCGCCGCACGCTCGGCGGCGCCGCCCGCACGATGGGCGGACGGCGCCGATCGGGGCGGCCCTACCGCTAGGGGGTGAGGTAGACGGGCTCTTCCCGGACGTCGATCACGGTGCCGTCCTTCGCCGACAGGTCGAACACCCGGAGCGTGCCCCACTGGGCGGTCGTCACCGTGTAGTCGATCGTGACGTCGAACGTGCCCCAGGTCCCGCTGCCGGCAGTGGCCATGACGGGCGCGTCGACGAGGACCCGGCCCCTCGAGTCCAGCAGCTGGAGGCGGAACTGCGCCTCGAAGACGTTGGCCACCCCGGTCACGCGTCCGTGGTTCGGGAAGGCGCCCTTCCAGGTCGGCCGCTCGACGAAGATCGGGGGCAGCTGGTCCCGGAAATCGGAACGCTGGAGGCCCTGGCCGACGAGGACGCCCTCGCCCCCGATCGTGGCGACGGGCTGTCCATCCAGCCGGAGCTGCACGGTGTCGACGGTGGAGAACTGGGTGACCGTGTAGACGAGCTGGGCGAGCCGACCCAGCATCGAGGCGCTCCCGCCGCCGGACCCGAAGGTGCCGGTCAGGTCGACCGTGGCGGTGGTGCCGCCGATCGTGATGCCCAGGAGCGCTGTGCCGGCCGGAACGGTCGTGAGCAGTCCCCGTTCGCCGGGCAGCGGTCCGGCCAGGAGCGCCGTCACGGCCGCCGTCGCGACCGCCTTCGTGGCCGGCACCGAGCGGAGGACCGGCACGAGGCGCGGGTCGCCGCCGCCGTCGTCGAGCAGGAAGTAGACCCGGACGGTGGTCGTGGCCGCCGGTGCCGACGGCGCGGGTGTCGTGACGGGGGTGGCGAAGGGCGTCGCGGCGGCTGGCGACTCGCTGGCCGTCGCGCTCGGCGCGGGCGGGGTGGGCTCGCTCGTGGCCGGCAGGCCCGACGGAGCGGCCGGCGACTGGATCGGCGTGGGCACGGGACCCGCGCTTCCGACGGCGCCGGCGCAGGCCGCGACGAGCGCGGCGACAGCCAGGATGGCGACGAGGGAGGTCGGGCGGATGGACCGTCGCGGCGTGGACGTGCGGGTGCTCATCGGTCGAGCCTCGGTGCGGGCTTCGGGCGATCACCATCGTGGCCGGCCTCCATCGCCGGCAGATCGCCGTCCGGTAACGATTCCGTCACGGGCAGGGCCACCTCGACGAGCAGGCCTCCGCCGGGTCGCGGCCCTGCCCGGAGCGTCCCGCCGAGCAGCGCGGCGTGCTCCCGGGCGATCGCGAGGCCCAGCCCGCTCCCGCCGGGGCGGGCGGGATCCGCCTTCGCGAACCGGTCGAAGAGCCGGTCGATGTCGGCCGCGGGGACCCCCGGACCGCGATCGGCGACCGAGATGATCACGGACCCCGGGCCGCGGGCCAGCACGATCTCGACCGGCGCCCCGGGCGCATGCTCGCGGGCGTTGTCGAGCAGGTTCCCGACGATCCGGTCGATCCGGCGCGGGTCGGTCTCCACCACGACGGGCTGGTCCGGAGCGACCACGCGGGCGGCCGGCAGGCGCGCCGCAGCGAGGGCCCGCAGCCTCGCGGCCAGGTCCACCGGCTCGCGGGCCGCCACCTCGGCACCCGCATCGAAGCGGGACAGCTCCATCAGGTCCTCGACCAGCGCCCGGAATCGCCCGACGTCCGCGACGAGCAGCTCGCCGGCCCGGCGGGCATCCGGCGGCAGGGCCGGCAGCCCGTCGCGCAGGAGCGAGGCCTCGGCCACCAGCGCCGTGAGCGGGGTTCGCAGCTCGTGGGCCACGTCGGCGACGAAGCGCCGGTTCCCCGCCTCGGCCTCGCGCAGGCGTTCGATCGTCTCCTCCTGGACTGCCGCCATGCGGTTGAACTCCCGGGCCCAGGCACCGAACTCGTCGTTCGAGGTCACCGGGACGCGCGCGCCCAGATTGCCCGCGGCGATCTCGGCCGCGGTGCGGCCCGCTTCGTCGATCGGGCGCAGGATCCCGCGGGCCACGCCGCGGGCGGCCAGCAGGGCCAGCCCGATCAGGACCAGGGCGCCGACCAGCAACGCGATCCTGAGCTGGGCGAGGGCACCGTCGATCGCGGAGGCGTCCCGCACGAAGTAGAAGGCCGGGGCGCCGGCCATGGCCGGGCGGCCGGCCACCACGACGACGGGTCGGCCCGCAACGGCCGTCCACGCGTAGGCGATCTGCCCGCGGTCCACGATCGTGCGCAGATCCGGGGGGAACCGGTCCAGGGCCCCGATGAGGTCGAGCGAGGACAGGACCGGGTCGCCGTCGCCAAAGTCCACGATCGTCTCCATGTCGCCCCGGAGACGGAAGGCGTCGAGCACGCCGGACCCGGTCAGGGAGGCCCGATCGATGCCGCCGGGCAGCGCGCCCGGGATCAGGACCGCCAGGTCGTAGCTGGCCTGGCCCCGGGCATCGGCCAGGAGGCGGTCGCGCAGCGAGGCGTCGACGAACAGGGAGGCGCCGATGCCCAGCACGGCCGCCGTCAGCGCGACGAGCGCGACCACGACGATGGCGATCCGGGACCGAACGCCCGGCCGCGCCCGGCCGGTCGGCCCGCTCATCTCAGCCACCGGCCTTGTAGCCGGCTCCGCGGACCGTCAGGACGAGGGTCGGGGCCGCCGGATCCGGTTCGACCTTGGCCCGCAGCCGCCCGATCGCGACGTCCACGAGGCGGGAGTCGCCCAGGAAGTCGTAGCCCCAGACACGCTCCAGGAGGACCTCCCTCGTGAAGACCTGGCCGGGGCGCCGGGCGAGCTCGGCCAGCAGGTCGAACTCCGTCCGGGTCAGGGGAATGGGCCCGCCGTCGCGCTCGACCGAGCGTCCGCCCAGGTCGATCCGGAGAGGCCCGAGGACCAGCTGGTCGGGCTCGCCCGCGCTCGCCCGGCTGCGCCGCAGGGCGGCCCGAACCCGGGCGACGAGCTCCGGCATCTCGAACGGCTTCTTCACGTAGTCGTCGGCGCCGGCCTCGAGGCCCACGACGACGTCGAGCGTGTCGGTCCGGGCGGTGAGCATCACGATCGGGACCGTCGACGTCCTGCGGATCTCCCGGGCCACCTCCAGGCCATCGACGCGGGGGAGCATCACGTCGAGGAGGACGAGATCAGGGGAGGCGGCATGGAAGAGGGCCAGGCCCTGCGCGCCGTCGCCCGCGGTGTCCACCGCGAAGCCGGCGCCGCGCAGCCCGAGCGCGGTCACCTCGCGGATCGAGGCGTCGTCCTCCACGACCAGGATGTTGGCGTCCATCGACTCCCGATGCCCGGACTGGCCAGCGTGTGTCGAGTATGCGCCGGGACCATGCGCCCGGACGCCTGCGCGGCGCGCTTGACCGGGTGATGGCACCATGGACGGGCACGGCGATCTCCGGCAGGGAACGCCGTCGGCATGGGCGCAGCGAAGGGTGGGGGTATGACATGACGGCGCGGGTGCTGCTCCTGGTCGGGACGCGCAAGGGCGCGTTCATCTACGAGTCGAACGAGGCGCGCCGGACCTGGTCGGTCCGCGGGCCGCTGTGCGAAGGCTGGCCGATCCACGACCTCTCCGTGGACCAGGCCACCGGCGCGGTCTACGCCGCGGGCGGCAGCCCCTGGTACGGACCGGCGGTCTGGCGCTCGGACGACCTGGGCGCGAGCTGGTCGCATTCGTCGGCCGGCCTGACCTACGGCGACGCCGGCCCCGCGATCCCGACGGTCTGGAACGTCACGGCGGCCCACGGACGCGTCTACGCGGGCGTGGAGCCGGCCGGCCTCTTCCGCAGCGACGACGGCGGTGCGACGTGGGCCCACGTGGCCGGCCTGCGGGAGCACCCGTCGCGGCCGCAGTGGCAGCCCGGGAACGGTGGGCTGATCCTCCACACGATCGTCCCGCATGCGGCAGACGCGGACCGGCTGTGGGTCGGCATCTCGGCGGTCGGCACGTTCGAGACGCGCGACGGCGGGGCATCGTGGGCGACCCGCAATCGGGGCGTCCGGGCGGACTTCGTGCCCGGCCCGGCGCCGGAGTTCGGGCAGTGCGTCCACAAGATCTGCGTCGCGGCTGGCGAGCCGGAGACCCTGTACCAACAGAATCACTGCGGCGTCTACCGGTCCGACGACGGCGGGGTCGCCTGGACCGAGATCACGCCCGGGCTGCCGTCGGAGTTCGGCTTCCCGATGGTCGCCCACCCGCGCGACCCGGCCCGGGCCTGGGTGATCCCCCTCAACGGCGCCGACCGCGGACGATTCGTGCCGGATGCCTCGGCCGCCGTGTGGCAGACCCGGGATCGTGGGGCCACGTGGGAGCGGCAGGCTGCAGGACTTCCCCAGGAGGACGCGTACCTGGGCGTGCTGCGCGAAGCGATGGCGATCGATCGCCTCGAGCCGGCCGGCATCACGTTCGGGACCAGCAACGGGGAGCTCTGGACCAGCGCCGACGAGGGTGCCGGCTGGACCCAGGTCGCGGCTCACCTGCCGCCGATCTGGTCCGTGGAGGCGCTGGTCCTCGAATGACCGATGGTGCGAGCACGGTCGTGGTCGTGCTTCCGCGATCGCTGGTTGCGCTCTTCGCCGGGGCGCCCCGCCGGATCGACGTCGATGGGGCCACCGTCGCAGAGGTGGTCGATGCGCTGGAACGGCGCCTGCCGGGCATCCGGGACCGGCTCCTGGGGCCGGGTCCGGCGATCCGCGAGCACATGAACGTCTTCGTCGCCGGGGAGCGGGCCACCCTGGGGACCGCTGTTCCAGCCGGTTCGACGGTCCACGTGATCCCCGCGGTCTCGGGCGGCCGGGCCTAGGGAGGCGGTCCGCGCCGGCTCCGGCTCGCCCCCGGCGCGGGCTCAGCCGCCCCCCTGGATCTCGTGCAGGCGCGCGTCGGAGATGCCGAGGTGGTGCGCCAGCTCGTGGCGCAGCGTCTCCTCGACTCCGGCCGTGAGGCGCTGCGGGCCCTGCCAGTGGCGCTCCAGGGGTCCCCGGTAGAGCGTGATCGTGCTGGGCACGGGGATCCCGTCGGCGCTCAGCGCGGTGCGGGGGATCCCGCGGTAGAGGCCGAACAGGGACACGGCGCCGACCAGGGCCAGCTCCTCGGGCGACGGCTCGTCGGCGATCACGATCGCGACGGAGGCGAGGTGCGCGCGATAGGCCTCGGGGAGGGCCTCGATCGCGGCGTGCAGGGCGACCTCGAACTCGTCCGGTGGCTGCGCGGCGGCCTCGGCGAGGGCGGCGAAGTCGTCGTCGGTCAGGTCGTCCGTGGGTCGCTCCATCTCGGCTACCGGTCGGGGATCGGTGCGCCGCGAGGGCGCCCTCCGCCGCCCCTCTCCCTTGCCCCGCCGGGGCTCTCGTCCACGCTGCGGCGGTGCGATCATATGGCATGGATCGGCACCGGCCGCTCGCCTCCGTCTTCGCGACGCTGCTCGTCTCCTTCGCCGTATCCGCCTGCACCTCGGGCGCCTCCGTCGCCCCGACGAGCGGGTCCACCAGCGGTCCGGGAGCACCGGGGCCCACGCAGGTGGCCGGGACGCCGGCAGCCATCGCCATGTGCACCCTCGTGCAGGCCGGTGACGTCCAGTCCCGGGTCCCGTTCACCATCCCGTTCCAGGACGCGAAGTCGACGGACCCGATGCCCCAGGGCTGCGTCTACCGCTGGTCGGGCTCGGGCGAGTACGCGTCAGTGCTTCTCCAGCTGACCGACTTCGCCAGCGCCGCCGATGCGCGCGCCGCGCACGAGGCGAAGATAGCGACCGCGCGCGAGAACCTGGGGCTCGAGGCGCAGCCCATCTCCGGGCTCGGCGACGTGGCCGCGGCATTCCCGGGCGGCAACGAGGTCGGCGTGCAGGTCGTGGTAGGCAGCCGCGTCCTGGACGTGAACCTGACCGGCCAGTACCCGGACGTCACGAGCCAGCAGAAGGTGGCGGCTGGGACCGAGATCGCGCGGCTGGTCCTGGCCCGCCTGCCGTGACGGCGGCGCCCGGCCCCTCCCCGCGCGGCAGGGGGCTGCCCCTTCGCGGCGTGCGGCTCACCGGGGACGAACCATGAAGGTGCTGTTCATCGGTGGCACCGGCCTCATCAGCAGCGCCTGCACCCGCCTCGCAGTCGAGCGGGGCATCGAGCTCTTCGTCCTGAATCGGGGCCGCGATCCGGCGCGGGCGCGGGGCGCGACCTCCCTGGTCGCCGACCTCGGGGACGAGGCGGCGGCCGAGCGCGCGCTGGCCGGCCAGCGGTTCGATTCGGTCGTGGACTGGATCGCGTTCACCCCTGCCGACGTAGAGCGCGACCTCAGGCTCTTCGGGGGCCGGACGGACCAGTTCGTCTTCATCAGCTCCGCGAGCGCCTACCGCAAGCCGCCCGGCGACTGGCTCCTGCGCGAGGATTCGCCGCTCGCCAACCCGTTCTGGGATTACGCGCGCAACAAGATCGCCTGCGAGGAGCGGCTCCTGCGCGCGCAGCGCGAGGACGGGTTCCCCGTCACCATCGTGCGCCCGTCGCTCACCTACGGCGACACCCAGGTCCCGCTGGCCATCAACAGCTGGGAGCGGCCCTTCACCGCGATCGCCCGGATGCGCCGGGGCAGGCCGCTCATCGTGCCGGGCGACGGCACGTCGCTGTGGACCGTCACCCACAACAGCGACTTCGCGATCGGTCTCGTGGGTCTCCTGGGTCGCCGCGAGGCGCTCGACGACGCCTTCAACATCATGTCGGACGAAGTCCTGACCTGGGACCAGGTCTACCGGCAGGTCGCCGACGCCGCCGGCGTGGAGGCGAGGATCGTCCACATCGCGTCGGACTTCATCGCCGCCTGCCTGCCCGAGATGGGCGGCACGCTCCTGGGCGACAAGTCGGTCAGCGCGGTCTTCGACACGTCGAAGATCAGGCGCCTCGTGCCCGACTTCCGGGCCACGACGCCGTTCGCCGAGGGGATCCGGCGGACGGTGGCCTGGTTCGACGCGGACCCCGCCCGGCAGCTGGTCGACGCGGCGCTGGAGGCCCGCTGGGAGCGCCTGATCGCCGCCTATGAGCAGGGCCTGGCGAACGCGGTCGCGTCGTTCGCCCGAGCGACCTGAGGACCGGCTCGACGCCTCAGGAGCCTGTCGGCGCGGCGGATCGCGCGGGCTCGGGCGCCTCGAACAGCGCTGCCAGGGCGTCATGGGTGAGGCTGCGCGTGTCGTTCACCAGCCAGTCGGCGCCCGGCAGGTCTCGTCCCACGCCGACGGCAACCATCCGCGCCGCCTTGATCGCCTCGACTCCCGCCCGGGCGTCCTCGATGCCGACGCAGTCCTCGAAGCGGATGCCCAGCGTCTCGGCGGCGCTCAGGAAGATCTCCGGGTCGGGCTTGCCCTTCACCAGGCGGGCCGGGTCGACGATGAGGTCGACCATCGGCTCGATGCCGAGGCGCCGCACGACGTCCCAGACGTTGTGGCTCATCGAGGCGATCGCCGTCTTCACTCCGTGGGCGCGCAGCTCGGCCAGGAGCTCGCCGATGCCGGGCAGGAGGTCGTCCGGGGTGATCGCGGCGATGAGCTCCCGGAAGTAGGCGTTCTTGCGCTCCGCGAGGCGGACCTTGTCCTGCAGGCTGGCGGTCCGCCCGGCATGCTCGAGGATGATCTCGAGGCTCTCCATCCGGCTCACGCCCTTCAGGGACTCGTTCAGCTCGCGGTCGAAGGGCAGCGAGATCTCGGCGGCGAGCCGCTGCCACGCCCGGAAGTGGTGTTCGGCGGTGTCGGTGATGACCCCGTCGAGGTCGAAGATGACGCCCTCCAGGCGCGGGTCTAGGCCGATCGTCCGTGCCTCCGCCGCGCTCACCCGGAATGGCCGCCCGAAGTGGCGGATCTCCACGGAGTCGCCGGCGAGCACCTCGTAGGTGGCCTCGTGCCCGGTCAGGGTGACCTGCAGCAGGGTGTCGCCGAGCAGCAGGCGGAAGCGGAGCCGGCTCCAGGCCGCAGGCAGGCGGGGGGCGAAGGACACCTGGCCATCGTCGTCCCGGAAGCCGCCGAACCCGTAGACGAGCGAGGTCCAGGAGCCGGCCATGGCCGCGACGTGCACCCCGTGCGAGACGTTGCCGTTGACGTCGTCGAGGTCGATCCGGGCGGTGCGCATGAAGTAGCCGTACGCCGCGGCCGCGTAGCCGAGCTCGGCCGCGGCGACGCTCTGGATGCACGGCGAGAGCGACGAGTCGCCGGTCGTGAGGGGGTCGTAGTAGTCGAAGTTGCGCTTCTTCTCGGCCATCGTGAACTGGCCGCCGAGGAGGACCTGGGCGAGCACGACCGCGGGCTGCTTGAGGACCTGGTGGCGGTAGATGACGAGCGGGTGGAAGTGGAGGAGCAGGGGGTACTTCGACGCCGGAGTCCCCGCGAAGTCCCAGCGGGCCCGGGTCAGGAAGGAGTCGTCCTGGGCGTGGATCCCGAGGCCTTCGTCGCGGGGGATCCGCATCGCGCGGGCCGCCCTGAGCCATTCCGCGATCTCCTGGTCCGCCAGGCCGATCCGGCCGGCCAGGGCGGCATACCCACCGGGATCGCTGGCAGCGAGGTCGCGGGCGAGCTCGGCGGCGTAGCGGAGGTGAGCCCTGGCCATGAGGTTGGTGTAGCAGTCGTTGTTGACGAGGGCCGTGTACTCGTCCGGCCCGGTCACCTCGTTCAGGCAGAACGCCCCGTCCTGGGCCGGGACGTAGTCGCCCAGGTCGGCCCACAGGCGTGCCGTCTCGAAGACCACCTCGGCGCCGCCCTCCCCGAGCAGTGTCCGGTCTCCCGTCGCGCTGACGTAGCGGCGGATCCCGAGGGCGATGTCGGCGTTGATGTGGTACTGGGCGGTGCCGGCCGGGAAGTAGGCCGACGCCTCCTCGCCCCCGATCGTGCGCCAGGGGTAGAGGGCGCCGCGCTGGCTCATCTCGGTCGCCCGCTCCCGGGCCTTGTCGAGCATGCCGCAGCGGCTGCGCAGGAGCGCCCTCGCGATCGGCGGCTGGGTGTACGCGAAGAAGGGCAGGGCGAAGACCTCGGTGTCCCAGAAGTAGTGCCCTTCGTAGCCCTCGCCGGTGAGGCCCTTGGCGGCAAGGCTCGTCCGGCCGTCCCGGCCGGCCGACTGGAACAGGCTGAACAGGTTGAAGCGGACCCCCTGCTGGAGCGCCCCGTCGCCCTCGATCTCGACGTCGGACACGCTCCAGAATCGATCGAGCTCGGTCCGCTGCTCATCGGCGAGCCCGGCGAAGCCGACCCGACCGGCGTCGGCGGCAGCGTCGCGGGCCCGGGCCACGAGCGCCTCCTCGGGGTGGTCGAGCGAGGTGGCGTAGGCGAGGTACTTGGTGAGCGTGAAGCGCTCACCGGGAGCGAGGGCGAGGTCCACCGTCAGGGCCGGGCCGTCCTCGGCTGCGAGCGACCCCGTACGGACGGCATCGCCGCCGGCCAGCGCATGGTCCATCGCGGCGACGACGGCGAGGCGGGTGTTTCGAGTGCGCTGGACGACGGCGCCCCACGCCCCGGACGCCTCCCGGTGCACGGTCCGCAGCGCGCCCTCGGGCAGGTTCGCCCCGACCCGCGGATCGGCGGATGCCTCCTGGTTGCTCACCTTCGCGTTGATCGCGGACACGATGCGCAGCGGGGCCGCTCCGTCGACCAGGCTCACCGTGAACTCGATGGCGGCGATGCTGGGCCTCGTCAGGGAGACCAGCCGCCGGGCCAGCACCTCGACCGTCGTGCCGCCCGGAGAGCGCCAACGCACCGTCCGGGCCAGCATCCCGGCCCGCAGGTCGAGGGATCGTTCGTAGGCTTCCACCGTTCCGGTGGCGAGGTCGAACGGGTCCTCGCCCACGAAGAGCTGGATGCGCTTGCCGTCGGCGATGTTGAGCAGGACCTGGTGGTTGCGCGCAAAGCCATAGGCCATCTCGCCGTAGACGATGGGCGCTTCCTCGTAGAAGCCGTTGACATAGGTCCCGTGGGCAGCGTTGCCGGCCTGCTCCTCCAGGTTCCCGCGCAGGCCCAGGTGGCCGTTCGCGAGCGCGAAGATCGTCTCGTTGCGGGCCGCGTCGGAGGGGTCGAACGTCAGCTCGCGGATCCGCCAGGCATCGATCGGGTAGAGCGGGGGACGATCGCGCATCAGGCGGGGACGAAGGTGAAGCCGCCGGGCTTCCTCGGCGTCACGACCGGGCCGCCGGTGGGATCGCGTCCGGTGCCCCGGGTTCCGAGCGGCGGTGCCGGACGGAGACGGGCCGGGCCGGACTCCGCGCGGGGTTCGCTGCCCGTCATCCCTTGACCGACCCCCCCACGATGCCCCGCACGAAGTAGCGCTGGAGCGCCAGGAACACGGCCAGCGGGACGGCCATCGTCACGAAGGCGGCCGCGGCAAGGTACTGCCAGCCGCCGCCGAGCGAGCTGACCAGGTTGGACACGACGATCGTGAGCGGCTGGTTCTCCGGGTTCTGGGGACCGATGTAGATGAGGGCCACCAGGAGATCGTTCCAGGTGAACAGGAACTGGAAGATGGCCAGGGCGGCGATCGCGGGCACGGTCATCGGCAGCGCGAGCCGGAAGAACGACGTCACCGGGCTGGCGCCGTCGATGGCCGCCGACTCGAACACCTCGCGCGGCAGCTCGCCCATGAAGTTGCGCAGGAGGTAGATCGCGAACGGCAGGCCATAGCCCGTGTGGGCCAGCCAGACCGTGAGGAACGACCCGGCGATGTTCAGGCCCTTGGGTCCGTAGAGCTGCAGGATCGGGATGAACGTCGACTGCAGGGGCACGACCAGGAGCCCGACGACGACGACGAACAGGATGTTCCGGCCGGGGAACTTCATCCAGGCGAAGGCATAAGCCGCGAACGCAGCCACCATGATCGGGATCACCGTCGCCGGGATCGCGATGAACAGGCTGTTGACGAAGCCGGCCGCCATGTTGCTCTGGGCCAGGACGTGGGCGTAGTTGTCGAGCGTGAGCTGGGACGGCCCGAAGAACACGGTCCACCACCCGGATTGCGTGACCGCCTCCGGTGGCCGGAACGAGTTGACGAGCAGGCCGATCGTCGGGATGAGCCACACGATCATCAGGAGGATGACGACGACGTGGAGGGAGATCCGCCGGGCGAACCGCGACGTGCGCCCGGCTCTGGCCCGGCGGACCGCGACCGGGGACGAGGGCACGGCGGTCATCGGATTGCCTCCTGGGCCTGGAAGCGGCGGATGTTGAAGGCCATGACCGGGATGATGGCGAGCAGGAGGACGATGCCGATCGCGCTCGCCCGGCCGGGGCTCCCGAAGTTGTACAGCTGGTTGATCAGCTGGAAGGCCACGACCTGGGTGTCGAAGTTGCCGCTGGTCATGACGTACACGATGTCGAACGCCTTGAGGGCGGTGATGATCATCGTGGTGATGACGACGGCCAGCGTCGGGGCCAGGAGCGGGAGGGTGATCCCGCGGAACAGCTGGCGCTCGCTCGCCCCATCCACGCGGGCGGCTTCGAGGAGCTCGGGATTGATGCCCTTGAGCGCGGCCGAGATGATGACCATGCAGAAGCCGGTCCACATCCAGGCCATGACGACGACCAGCATGATGCTGTTGAACGCGAAGTCGGAGACCTGGTACCAGGCGATCGGGCCGACGCCCAGCGCGCCCAGCGCGCCGTTGAGCGTGCCGACCTGCGGATCGGGCGGGGTCGTGCGCCAGTACATGAATGTCCAGATCACGCTGGCGGCGACCATGCTGATGGCCAGCGGCACGAAGATCACGGACTTGGCGACGGTCTCGTAGCGGACGCGGTCGACCAGGATCGCGATCAGGAGCCCGAGCCCGACGGTCAGGGCGGTGAGGACGACCAGCCAGATGAGGCTGTTCCTGAGCGCGATCAGCGAAGCATCGTTGTTGAAGAACCAGGTGAAGTTGTCGAGCCCGACGAACCGGGTCCCCGTCTTGTTGTCCTGCAGGCTCCGGATGAACGTGCCGATCGTGGGATAGACCAGGAAGACGGCCAGGAACGCGAGGGCCGGCGCGAGCCACAGCCAGGGGCGCACGCGCCCCTTGGCGCGCTCGCCCAACAGGACCAGGACCCGCTCGGTCAGCCAGATGTAGCCGACCAGGACTGCCGGGACCCCGACCACGACGATGATCGCCGTGATCAGCCGTTGATCCATCGCTGCAGCCTCCGAAGGGAGGGGACCGGCGAGGGCGGGCGGGGCCGCCCTCGCCGGGAAGGAGGAGCGACTACTGGCCAGCCACCGTCTTGTCCATGTCGGCCAGCAGCGCATCGAGCTGGTCCGGGTGCTGGACGTAGGCGACGATGTCCTTCCAGAACTCGGCGTTCACGGCGGTCGGCATGAGGTCCGAGGCGTCGAAGACGAACGTCTTGGCGTTGGCGAGCAGGGCCGCCGAGCGCTTGCTGATGTCGTCCGGATAGTCGGTGGCGTTCTTGTTCGCGGAGATCGCGCCGCCGATCTTGACCCAGATGTCCTGGGCCGGGGCCGTCACGAGGTAGGCCATGAGCGAGGCGGACGCCGGCGTGTTGTGGAACATGCCGAACAGGTCGCCGGCGCCCTCGACGGCGCCCGTGAACTGGGTGTTGATGTCGGGGAACGGGAAGAAGTTGTAGTCGGTGCCGGCCTTCGCGGTCTTGAAGCCGCCGAGGCCGGTGATGAAGCTGGCCTGGTGGAGGAAGAGGCAGCCGGGTGGCGTCTTGAAGAGCGGGTCACCGGCATTGGCGAAGTTCGTCGCGTTGACCGCCGTTCCCCCGCCGTAGCTCTGGGCGACGACGTCGCCGAACGTCTGCCACGCCGTCTTGATGGCCGGGTCGGTCCACTTGACCTTGCCCTGCCACCACTGGTTGTAGACGTCCGGGCCGGCCTGGCGCAGGACGAGGTCCTCGATCCAGTCGGTGCCGGGCCAGCCGGACGCGGCGCCGGACTCGACGCCGAGGCACCACGGCGAAGCGGCCTTGCTCTTGTCGGCGGCTGATCAGCGTCTGGAGCGCGTCCCACGTGGCCGGCGGCGCTCGTCGAGAGGTCGCCGACGATCTTGGGGTCGTACCAGATCAGGCCCTTGATGGCGGTCTTGATGAAGACGCCCACCATCTTGCCGTTGACGGTGCCGAGGTCGACGAGGGGCGCGGCCGTCTCGGACTTGTACGTGTTGATGTCGAGGACCGTGCTCAGGTCGGTGAGGCTGGCGGCCCATTCGTTCATCTGGCCCGGGCCCGGGAGGCCGGCCAGGTCAGGCAGCACGCCCGACGCGACGCCGGTGGTCAGGACGGTGTTGAGGTCACGGGTGCCCGTGTACTTCACGGTGGCCCCGGTCTGCTGCTCCCACGGCTTGACCATCGCCAGGAAGGCGTCCTGCTCGGCGCCACCCCAGGTGCCGATGACGGTCACGGACTGGCCGGCCAGGGCCTGGCCGCGACGCGGACGGTGCCGCGCTGGCGCCGGTGCTGGGCGCGGTGCTGGCGCCGGTGCTTGGCGCCGTGCTGGGGGCCGGTGTCGGGCTCGCACTGCCCGAGCACGCGGTCACGATCAGGCCCACGACGGCGATCGCGGTCGCCGCCCGGGTGCGCATGCTGCGTGTCTGTTCGATCACGGGTTCCTTCCTCCTGCTGAATGACCGGTCATGCTCGATCGCTCCTCCCGGGTGGTTGTCATGGCCCTCCCGTGCGGCTGCGGCAGGGGGCCGTGGAGTCGCGGACGATCAGCTCGATGGGCAGGAGCGTCCGTTCGCTCACAGGGCGGCCCGCCAGGCGATCCACCAGCGCCCGACCGGCGGCCGCCCCCAGGGCGTTCGCGGGCAGGTGGATCGTCGTGAGGGGTGGGTCGAAGTGGCGGGCCAGCGGGATGTCGTCGAAGCCGACCACTGAGACGTCGGCGGGCACGCGACGGCCCGCCTCGCGGAGGGCCCGCAGCGCGCCGAAGGTGACGATGTCGCTGGCGACGAAGACGCCCGTCAGGTCGGTCGCCTGGGCGAGCAGGCGGGTCATCGCCGAGTGGCCGCTGGCGGCGTCGAAGGCGCCCTCGACGACCAGGCCCGGGTCGAACGGGACGAGCGGCCGCCTCGAGCGCGTCGCGATAGCCGGCGACGCGGTCGGCGGCCGAGGTGTAGGCCAGCGGCGCGTTGGTGATGCAGCCGATCCGGCGGTGGCCCAGGCCCAGCAGGTGCTCTACGGCCGTGCGGGCGCCGGCCCGGTTGTCGACGTCGACGCTGGGCGCCGCCACGTCAGGCAGCGAGCCCTGGAGGATGATCGGGAATCCGTCGGCGACCAGGGCCACCAGCTCCTCGTCGTCCACCCGGGGGCCGGAGACGATCAGCCCGTCGGCATGCTGCGAGAGGAGCAGGTCGCTGTAGTGCCCGTCGTTCGGGGCCAAAGGCTCGACCAGGACGCGATAGCCGCTGGTGCGGGCCTCGGAGGCGATGCCCCACATGGTCTCGGCCAGCAGCGCGTCGGCGGCGACCTGCTCGGCCGACTGGCGGAGGACGAGGCCGATCGTGTGCGACGCCCCGCCGGCCAGCGCCTGGGCGGCACCGTGGGGGTGGTAGCCGAGCTCGCGGGCGGCTTCTTCGACGCGGCGCCAGGTCTCGGCCGGGATGCCGGCATCGGTCCGGGCGTTGAGCACGAACGAGACCGTGGTCCGCGAGACGCCCGCGAGCGCTGCGACGTCCGCACTGGTGGCGCGGCGCCGTTTCTGGGCCAACGATCCCTCCTGCATGTGACAGGCCCCCTCGGCGGGGACGGGCGGTAGGGACGCGGAGATACTCGCCCGACGCGGCTAACTCGCGTTAGTAACGCGCATTATCTCGCCCCGACGGTGGGAGTCAAGCAGGAATCTGCAGCGGCCGGGAGTCGTGCCCGGCCAGGCACAGCGTCCCGCATCTGCCTCGCACCTCCTGCCCCCGGCGCGTGGTAGCGTGCCGTTCGCATCCCAGGCAGTGGAGAGGCGGGCTCTATGACCGATCGCGAGGACGGCCTGTCGCGCGACACCCCGTCGCCGGTTGCGGCGAGCGTCCCCGGGCCGCCGGCCGGTCCGGCCGGGGCGCCGAGCGGGCCCACCGGCATCGGCTGGCGGCTCCCTCCGGCGACCCCCCGCAGGTCGTTGCCGAAGGCGGTTGTCCTCGCTCTCGTCGGGCTCAATCTGGTCGTGTTCGCCCTGCTGACGCTCGGCGTGGCGACTGCGAGCGCACGGTCCCGGGGCGCATCGATCGCCGACCCGTACGTCCTTGGGGCCGTCACGGCCACCCTCGCGGTCGCCCTCGGCATCGGGTTCGTGGTCCGGGTCGTGGTGCGCCGATCGTCACGGGGAAGCGGATCACCTGCCACGCGCTGGGCGTTGCTGGCTGCAACGCTTGTCCTGGGGCTTTCCTTCGGGCGGTCCGTGGCCAGCATCCCGATCCCGCCGGACCCCGCCGGATATCTCGGGAACCTCGCCCCGTATTCCGTCGCCAACCCCACCGCGGAGCAGCTGGCGACGGTCCAATCGGGCGGCTCGACCGGGCCTGGCGTACTGCGCCGGGTCCTCCGAGACGGAACGATCGTCAGGCTCATCGTCGTCAGCTCCGGACCTCACCTGGATGCAGACGCCGAGTTGACGAGCTTCGCGAAGGCCGCCACCAGGAGCGGATTGACGGTGGTCCGAGTCACGGTGCGGAACATGCCTGCGGCGAAGGCAGATGGGCCTGGCGTCGCCACGCTGACGTTCGTCGACGGGGACTTCATGGTCGCAGTTGCTGCGGCGGACGACGACTCCGCGATGGCGATTGCCACGACTGCCATCGACCACGCGCCGAAGCGCTGACGGTCCGGTGCACCGGTCACCCCGGGGGCCGGTCGGGTGGTGAGCGGGTCCGACATCCAGGTCTGCGGCGACCGCCGCTCGGCCAATCAGGTGAGCCAGCTGCGCTGCGACAAGCGCGCCGACCCGTGGACCACGGGCGAGATGACCGGGGCCGGGGCCCGGGTCAGCGCCCCAGCGCCGAGCCGGCCAGGACAGTGCTCGACCAGGCGAACCGGATCGGAGCGCGGTACAGCCCGACCTGGCCGCTGGCGGCGGTCCTGGCCCCCACGACCGTGATCGCCTGCTCGCTCCCCGTCGCCGGGCGCGGGCTGTTCGTCGAGATGCTCGCACCGGACGGCCTGATCGTCGACAATCCCACCCGGCACCAGGGCGCGCTCGACGTCACCCTCCTGGCATACGGCGCCGTCCTCGCCGGCGTCGTGCTCTGGTCGTTCTGGATCGCCCTGGCCGTGGCCAGCGTTCCGGCGCTCACGGCGACCTGGCTGCCGAACACTCCGCTGGGGGGCTACGTCGCGGGAGGTGCCCGGGCTTGGGCCGCGCCGCGGGCCGCCGGACCGGACGACCGCCACGCGAGCCGGGGCGGCCCGCGGGTCCTATGATCGTTCGGCCAGGTTCAGGCGGCGCGGACACCAGCGAGGAAGCCTGTCATCGAACGACCGGATTTCGACCTCAGCGGGCAGGTAGCCCTGGTCACCGGGGCCGGCCGCGGGATCGGCCGTGATCTCGCGCGGGCGCTGGCCGCCTGCGGCGCCCATGTCCTGGCCGGGGTCCGCGACGCGAGCGTGCCGGATGTCGCCTGGAAGGCCCCGGGCGGCGGGCTCGTGGAGCCGCTCGGCCTCGACGTCACCGATGTCGACGGCACCCGCGCGGCGGTCGACGCGGCTGTCGCGGCACACGGCCGGATCGACATCCTCGTCAACAACGCGGGCCTCGGGGCGAACCACGACGCGCTCGACGTCTCCGAGACCGACTGGGACGAGATGATGGCCGTCAACCTCAAGGGCGTCTTCTTCGCCAGCCAGGCCGTCGGGCGCCACATGGTCGAGCGGGGCTACGGGCGCATCGTCAGCCTGAGCTCGCAGGCCGGGCTGGTCGGGATCAGGCGCCACGCCGTCTACTCCGCCAGCAAGGGTGGCGTGAACCTGCTGACCAAGGTCCTCGCCCTGGAGTGGGCGCCCCACGGCGTCACGGTCAACGCGATCGCGCCGACCTGGATCTACACGCCCGGGACGGCGGAGCGCCTCGACGACCCGGCCTTCCTCGCCGAGGTCCTCGCCCGGATCCCGGTCGGCCGGGTCGGCACGACGGCCGACGTTGCCGCCGCGGTCGTCTTCCTCGCGTCGCGCGCCGCGGGACTCGTGACCGGCGCGATCCTGCCGGTCGACGGAGGCTGGACGGCGCAGTAGGCGGGGCCGCCCGCAGGGCCCGGGGTCGCCGCACAGACCCGGCCATCGACGCACGCCCTCGCGGAGCTCGCCGAGATCGTCGGCGCCGACGCGCGCCCGCACAGGGAAGCCGCCGACCGGATCCACGGGGCGCTCCTGGGCACGCCTTCACGCCCGCCCCGGGCGTCAGGGGACCGGCCGGACCTCGTTTCGCGAGAGGCTCTTGTTGGGGTCGGCATCCAGCCTTGGCACGTCAGGTTTGGGAGGCAGTGCGCCAAGTCCCAGGTGCCGCTCGATGAGTCCTCGAATCTCATCCCCTCGGCGGATGAGCTCCTCGAGCGGAGTCCGAATCTTGATGGCGGCAACACTCACCGCACCAGACGGGCGAGCGGTGGGTCCGAGGAAGAGCGGGAACCCGACGCAGACGACCCCGATCTCATTCTCCTCGTTGTCGATGGCCCATCCTCGCGCACGCGTGGACATCAACTCGCGATCCAGGGCCGCGGCATTGGTCACGCTTGTGGGCGTGCTCGCCTTGAGAGGCCCGTACTCATCGACAAACCCGTCGACGGCAGTTCGATCGGGGAGGACATAGGCGAGCATCGCCTTGCCAAGGCTTGTCCGATGCGCTGGACACCGTGCACCAACGACGGACGCGGTGTGGAGATAGCCCGGCGCGGTCCGCATTCCGACGTACACCACGTCGGGCCCGCTGAGTCTCGCGTAGTAGGCGGTCTCCCCGAATCGTTCGACGAGAGCCTCAAGCACACCCTGAACGAGGTTCCGGTCGTCCAGCGACTCGTAGTGTCGGAAGGCAAGGCGGAGGAACTCCATCGACAGTGAGTACCGACCGTCGTCGGACTTCGAGGCCAGTCCCGATCGGCAGAGCGTCCCAAGGATCCGATGGGCGGTGGACTTGGGTGCGCCCAGCTCCCGGCGTAGGTCATCGAGCCGAACACCGTTGGGCCGCTCGGCGAGCAACTTCAGAACGGCCAAGACCCGGTCTGCTCCGCTCAGGCCTCGGTCAACGGGTTCCGTCATTGGCAAGAGTCCTCATGCGAGGCGCGGACGCGAGTCCCAGTCTTCATGACCCAGCTGTCAAACTATAGCGACAAGAGCGGACGTCCCGTCTGTCGGGAGGCTGTCTTCCTGGACTGAACCCTGCTGCTCCATCTGGCCCTTGACACTCGACGTAGGTGGGGGAAAGGATGGCACGGCGTTCCATCTAATGGCATGAACACACATGGATGGGAGGTAGGACACAACATGTTGCGTGGAGAGGGGCCGGGCCGCGGTCTTCGGCTGACGGCCGGCCTCATCGTCATTGGGTTGGTCCTCGCGGCCTGCTCGTCCACGAGCTCGAATGCGGCGCCTGACAAGCTCCAGCAGGTCATCTCCGCGGGCACGGTCAAGGTCGCGGACTGCCTGTCGTTCGCGCCGTTCGGGTTCATGGATGAGAATGGCAAGCCGGCAGGCTACGACGTTGACATCGCCACCGAGATGGCGAAGCAGCTCGGTGTCAAGCTCGAGATGGTCGACACGACGGCGGACAACCGGATCCCGAACTTGCAGACGGACAAGGTCGACGTCGTCATCTGCAACTTCACGGAGAACCCGGTCCGAGCGAAGCAGATCAACTTCACGATCCCGTACGTGATCGCCGGCGAGGTCCTGCTCGTCAAGAAGGACAGCACGATCAACGGCATCAAGGATCTCGACGGCAAGACGGTAGCCGTGGTCACCGGGTCGACGAATGCCGAGATCATCGCCGCCGCCAACCCCAACGCAAAGACCCAGTCCTATCCCACGTCGGCGGCCGCGGTCCTCGCGGTCAAGTCCGGCCAGGCTGACGCCATGGTCGAGGACTCGAACTTCCAGACCTACCAGGCGAAGCTCGATCCGACGCTCCGCGTCACCGCCGACTCGCTCATCCCGCTCGAGCACAACGGGTTCGGCGTCGCGCAAGGCCAGTTCAACTGGCTGCAGTGGCAGAACCAGTTCATCTTCTGGCTCAACCACACCGGCAAGAACCGCGAGCTCTACAACAAGTGGTTCGGGATGGACCCGCTCTGGCCGGTCCAGTTCGAGTGACCGACAACCGCTCGATCAGTTGACCTCAGTCCGGCGACGCCGGTCCGGCGTTCTGCTCCCGGGTCCTGCGACCTGGGAGCGCCCGGACCGGCCGCCGGTCGTCGGCCGGCGCTGACGCGGGGCCGGCGGCAGACCCGAGCCTGAGAGGACGTCGATGCTGGCTCCGTGGGCGACGTTGCTGGGCTACTGGCCGGCGCTGCTCAACGGCCTGTGGATGACCGCGACGATGTCCGTCCTCGGGTTCCTGTTCGCCTTCGTGCTCGGCCTCGTCGGGGCGCTCAGCCGTCGCTCGCGGTTCCGGGCGATCCGGTTCATCGCAGCGGCGTACGTCGAGACGATCCGGAACACGCCGGTCCTGCTCCAGCTGTTCATGATCTACTTCGCGCTGCCCGAGGTCGGGATTCGCTTCGATGCGTTCGAAGCCGGGGTGGCAGCCCTTGCGATCAACGCCGGCGCGTACCTGACGGAGATCATCCGGGCAGGCCTCCAGGCGGTTCCGCGCGGCCAACTGGAGGCCGCGCGATCGCTTGGCCTCGAGCCCCGCGACGTCCTGCGCAGCGTGGTCTTCCCCCAGGCCATCCGGACCGTGTACCCGCCAGTGATCAACCAGTTCATCCAGTTGATCCTCGGGTCGTCGCTGGTGTCGCAGATCGCTCTCAAGGAGATCACGAACGTCTCCCAGACGATCAACTCCCAGACCCTGCTGACGATGCACGTCTTCGCGATCGCGCTCGTCCTGTACCTGGTGCTCTCGAACGTCACCGCGCTGCTCGCGGACGTCGTTGCCCGCCGAGCCTTCAAGCCTCCGCTGTACCCGCCTGGGCGGCGCCGGCGAGTGGTGCTCGTCGACCCGATCGCCCAGATGGCCAAGGGAGGCTGAGCCGTGGGCTGGCAGGGGATCCTCAACAGCAGCGGCATCCTGTTCGCAGGCTTCGTCGGCACGGTCGTCCTCTCGATCGCGACGATCGTTACCGGGACCATCCTCGGCCTCCTCGTCGCGGTCCTCCGGACGGCCCACATACGGGGGCTCGGGGTGCCGCTCCGGATCTACCTCGAGGTCTTCCGGGGCTCGCCCCTGCTCGTGCAGATGCTGTTCATCTACTTCGGCGCGGCGTACCTGGGGCTCCGTGGCGTCGAGACGTTCACGGCCGCGCTCATCGCCCTGACCCTCTACGAAGGTGCGCTCATCTCGGAGATCTTCCGGGCCGGGATCGAGGCCGTGCCGAAGGGCCAGCGCGAGGCCTCCCGCTCGTTGGGCCTGTCACGGGTCCAGATCGAGCGGTACGTGATCCTCCCCCAGACGGTCACGATCGTCCTGCCGCCGCTCGTCGGCCAGTACATCGGGCTGGTCAAGGACACGGCGCTCGCGGCGGCGATCGGCTACTTCGAGCTCGTCCGCGAGGGCCAGGCGATCATCGACCGGCTCGGGATGCCGATCGAGGTCTTCGCCGTCGTTTCCGTCATCTACTTCGTCATCTGCTACCCGATGTCGCTCTTCGCCCGGCGACTCGAGCTGAGGACCCTCCACGCATGAGCATGATCGAGCTCCGCAACGTCCACAAGCGATTCGACGAACTCGAGGTCCTCAAGGGGATCGACCTGACCGTCGAGAAGGGCGAGGTCGTGATCATCATCGGCGCGAGCGGCTCCGGGAAGAGCACGATGCTCCGCGTCATCAACAACCTCGAGCCGATCCAGGCCGGCGAGGTCTGGGTCGCGGGAATCCCCGTCCACGATCCGAAGCGGGCGGACGAGGTGCACCGGATCGCCGGGATGGTCTTCCAGCAGTTCAACCTGTTCCCGCACCTGACGGCCCTCAGGAACGTGACGCTCGCCCTCCGCAAGGTCAAGAAGATGAGCGACGCTGAGGCCAAGGAGATCGGCCGGGCGGCGCTCGCCAAGGTGGGCCTCGCCGAGAAGGCAGACGCCTACCCGTCAGAGATGTCGGGTGGCCAGCAGCAGCGTGTCGCCATCGCTCGCGCGCTTGCCATGGAGCCCGAGATCATGCTCTTCGACGAGGCCACCTCGGCCCTCGACCCGGAGCTGGTCGGCGAGGTCACGGGCGTCATGCGCCAGCTCGCGAAGGAGGGCATGACGATGCTGGTCGTGACCCATGAGATGGGCTTTGCCCGGGACGTGGGCGATCGGGTCGTGTTCATCGACGAGGGCCTGATCGCCGAGCAGGGGAAGCCCGCCGTCCTGTTCACCAACCCGTCCAACCCGCGGACGCAGCAGTTCCTGCATCGCGTGCTCGATCGGTGAGCGCGCAGACTCGGAGGTCAGAGATGAGGACGACCGCGGAGCACCGCCTGGCCGAGCTGGGCATCGTGGTCCCGCAGCTCCCGCCCCCCGTCGCGGTCTATGTCCCGGCCGTCAGGACCGGACGCGTCGTGTACGCCTCTGGCCAGACGCCGACGATCGACGGCGTCCTGCAGGTGCGGGGCAGGCTCGGCGAGGACGTGAGCGTCGAGGAAGGCCAGCGTGCCGCGCGACTGGCCGCGCTGAACTGCCTGGCCGAGGTCAGGGCGCTGCTCGGCTCGCTCGACGCGGTGTCGCGCGTTCTGCGGTTGACCGGGTATGTCGCGTCGGCCCCCGGGTTCGGCGAGCAGCCGTATGTGATGAACGGCGCTTCGGAGCTCATGGAGCAGGTCTTCGGCGAGGCCGGTCGTCACGCACGGTCGGCGATCGGCGTGGCGGAGCTGCCGTTCGGGGCCCCGGTGGAGGTCGAGCTCATCGTCGAGGTCGTGGAGGGGTCATGAAGCCCCCTGCCCACGTAGATCTGACGGCCGAGCGTGCCGAGCGCATCGATCACCGGTTCAAGGGTCTCGCCCCGACGCTCTTCGGGATGACGCTCGGGGACCTTGCGGCCGCCCGCCCGAGCCTGTTCGACGGCGCCTTCATGCCCCCGATCATGGTCCTGCGCTCGGAGGCCCTCCGGCACGACGTGGAGGCAGATGGCCCGCTACGCGCAGGATGCCGGCGTCGAGCACGCGCCGCATGGCAAGACGACCCTCGCCCCGCGGATCTTCGAGATGCAGCTCGAGGCGGGCGCCTGGGGCCTGAGCATGGGCACCGCCAGCCAGGTCGTCCTGTGCCGCGCGTTCGGCGTGCAGCACGTCCTGCTGGCGAACGAACTCGTGGATCCGGCCGCGATCGCCTGGGTCCTCGGCGAGCTGGGGGACGATCCCGGGTTCGAGTTCCTCTGCTACCTCGACTCGCCGGCCGGCGTCCGGCTGTTCGCCGACGCCGCCGCGGACCGTCCGGGTGCGATCCCGCCGGGGCTCGGGCTCCTCGTCGAGATGGGTCCACTCGGTGGCCGGACGGGCTGCCGGACCGTGGACGAGGCGCTCGAGGTCGGCCGGGCCGCCGCCGCCGCGGGTCTGTCGGTCGTGGGCATCACCGGCTACGAAGGCGGCATCGGGAGCGAGATCAACGACACGGTCCTCGGCCGCGTCCGGGCGTTCCTGGGACTGATGCGGGACGCACTCGAGGTGCTCCTCGCGGAGGAGCTGGTTCGCGACCCAGCCCGGCCGATCCTGTCCGCAGGCGGGAGCGTCTTCTTCGACGAGGTCGTCGCTGCGTTCACTGCGCCGTTGCGAAATGGCGTGGCGCCCCGGACGATCATCCGGCCCGGCGCGTACGTGACGCACGACAACGGGCACTACGAGCACCTCTCGCCGTTCACGCGGCCCGGGAGGGAGAAGGGGACCACACTCGCGCCGGCTCTCGAGGCGTGGGGCCAGCTGGTCTCCGTGCCCGAGGCCGGCCTCGCGATTGCGAACATCGGCCGGCGCGACGTCTCGTTCGACCTCGGGATGCCGGTCCCCACGCGTCTCCGCCGACCGGGGACCGGCGAGTGGCAGGATGTGACCGAGCTGGCCGTGACCGGGCTCAACGACCAGCATGCGTTCATCCGGGTGCCCGCCGGGGTGGACGTCCGCGTGGGGGACTGGATCGCGTTCGGCATCTCCCACCCGTGCACGGCGTTCGACAAGTGGCACCTGCTCCCGATCGTCGACGCGGAGTACCGCGTGATCGATGTCGCGAGGACGTACTTCTGATCTCCCGCGCGGGCGCCGGGACGATCTCCCAGGAGGCATCCGAACCGTGAACCGAGCAATCGCCGGCCACGTTGTCACGTTCGGCGAGGCGATGATCCGGCTCGCCACGCCGGCACATCGGCGCCTCGAGCAGGCGACCTCCCTGGAGGTGACCGTCGGCGGCGCCGAGCTCAACGTGGCCGCGGGCGTCAGCCGGCTCGGGCTCCCGGCCCGCTGGGTCTCGCGCCTGCCGGACAACCCGCTCGGCCGGATGATCCGGAACAAGGCGCGCGAGTTCGGGGTCGACACCAGCTACGTGACCTTCGACAAGGCGGGGCGAGCCGGCCTCTACTTCCTCGAGGCCGGGGCGTCGCCGCGCGCGAGCGCGGTCCTGTACGACCGTGCCGGATCCGCGATCAGCCAGGTGGTGCCCGAGGAGCTCGACTGGTCCGCGATCCTGACCGGTGCGTCCCTGTTCCACACGACCGGGATCACCCCGGCACTCAGTGACACCGCAGCCCGCGCCGTGGGCGACGCATTCCGGGCCGCCCGGGCAGCCGGCGTGCCGGTGAGCTACGACCTCAACTACCGGGCGCGCCTGTGGTCCGAGGAGCGGGCGAGGGCGGTCCAGGAGCCGCTCATGGCCGACGTCGATGTCCTCATCACCACCGAGGAGGACACCCGCCGGGTCTTCGGCATCACCGGGGCGGACTACCGCGAGGTCGCGCGCAAGCTCACGGACCAGTTCGGCTTCAAGGTCGTGACGATCACGCTCCGTGGTGACACGTCCGTCCTCCGCAACACGTGGACGGCAATCGCCCTCGCCGACGGCACCGACTACGACGACCGGACCTACGACATCGAGATCGTCGACCGCGTGGGCGGTGGGGACGCGTACGCGGCCGGGTTCATCTACGGCTGGCTGACGGGCGACGTCGCGAAGGGCGTCCGCTACGGGAACGCGTTCAGCGCGATCCAGCAGACCGTCCCTGGCGATCTCGCGTATGTCACGCTGGCGGAGGTCGAGGCGCAGCTGTCCGGAGCCAGCCTCCGGATCGCGCGCTGACGAGGAGGGCCGAATGGATCGGTACGAGACGCTCAGGCGGATCCTCGACGGCGGCGTTGTCGCCGTCGTCCGGCTGCCGTCGGGCGAGCAGCTCCTCGACGTCGCCGCCGCGATCGAGGCGGGCGGGATCGGGGTGATCGAGTTCACGATGACCACCCCGGGCGCGACCGAGGCGATCGCTGCCGCGTCCGCCGCGATGGGCGACCGGGTCGTGCTCGGCGCCGGGACCGTCCTCGATGGGCCGACTGCGCGCAGCGCGATCCTCGCCGGCGCGCGGTTCGTCGTCGCTCCGACGCTCTCGCGCGAGACGATCGAGGTCTGTCATCGCTACGGCGCCGTCGTCATCCCGGGCGCGTACACGCCGACCGAGATCCTGACGGCCTGGGAGTGGGGCGCGGACCTGGTCAAGGTCTTCCCGGCCACGGGCCTCGGACCGCGCTACTTCGCGGACGTCCTTGCGCCGCTGCCCCAGGTCCGCCTCGTCCCGACCGGCGGCGTGGATCTGGAGACCGCGGGCCCGTTCATCGAAGCGGGCGCCGCGGCCGTGGCCGTCGGCAGCAACCTCGTGGACCACGAAGCTCGTCGCGGCCGGCGACTTCGGCACCCTCACGGAACGGGCGCGGGCGTTCCGCGTGGCCGTCGACACGGCGCGCGACGCGATGCGGCGTCGATGAGCGTGCCCGGGGACCGCGGCGACCCGTCGCCCGACGCCGCGACGATCGAACCGGAGGTCGCGGCGCGGCGCCTTCACGAGCTCGTCGCCGAGCACGAGGACTGGCGGACGAGCTGCCTCAACCTCGTGGCAGCCGAGAACGTCATGAGCCCGGCCGCCCGGGCGCTCCTCGACTCCGACCTCGTCTCCCGCTACGGCGACTACGTCGGACGCGACCTGGCCGCGCGGAAGTACTTCGGGACCCGCGTCATGGTCGAGATCGAGCAGCTGGTCGACGGTCTCCTCCGCCGGCTCTTCGACGTGCAGTTCATCGAGTCGCGGTCGCTCTCCGGGCACGTGGCCGGGAGCGCGGCGCTGCTCGCCCTGACCAACCCGGGCGACGTGGTCCTGGAGCTCGACTCGCCGGGCGGCGGCCACCGGATCGCCGAGAAGCTCAACGCCACCCATCACGCGCGGCTCGACGTCCAGCCGCTCCCGTTCGACCCGGACGCCTACAACGTGGACGTCGGTCGGACGCTCGAGCTGGCCCGTGCTCGACGGCCGCGGGTCATCATCCTGGGCAGCAGCCTCTTCCTCTTCCCGCACCCGCTGCGGGACCTCGCGGCAGGGCTCGTCGAGCAGCCCGAGACCCTCATCGTCTACGACGCCTCGCACGTGCTCGGGCTCATCGCCGGGCACCGCTTCCAGGATCCCCTCGGCGATGGCGCCAGCCTGGTGTGGGCCTCGACCCACAAGAGCTTCCCCGGTCCGCCGGGCGGCCTCGTCATGAGCCGCTCCGAGGAGTTCGTCGAGCGCGTCACGCCCGCGATCTACCCGGGCCTGGTCACGAACCACAACCCGGGCCGGATGCCGGCGCTCGGGGTCGCAGCCACCGAGATGATCGCGTTCGGCGAAGCCTACGCGGACGCCATCGTGGCGAATGCCCGTCGCCTGGCGGCCGAGATCGACGTTCGCGGCATCCCGGTGGTGGCCCGAGAGCGTGGCTACACGGCGTCGCACACCGTCCTCCTCCGCGTCGGCGAGTTCGGCTCGGCGCGCGCGGTGGGTGAGCGGCTGGAGCAGGCGGGGATCGTGACGACCGCGACCCGGCTGCCGCCGGCGCTCGGCGACGCGGGGATCCGGCTCGGGCTCCAGGAGCTGACGCGGCGCGGCGCGGTGCCCGACGAGATGCCGGCGATCGCCGAGTTCATCGCCGATGTCATCGCGGAACGACGTACCCCATACGCTGTTCGTCCCCGGACGCGCGACATGGCGACGCAGTACCGGCGCATCGGCTACACGTTTGATGCGCCGCCCACGGCCTGACGGCGCGTGAGCTCGCGCGGCCCGCGTCCGTCGGGCCCGCCGGCCGGGTCCGGCCGGCGGGTGGTGCTGGGCATCGACATCGGGAGCAGCTCGGCCAAAGCCGTGCTCGCCGACGAGGACGGCCGGATCGTCGCCCGTGCGACCGCGCCCCAGCGCGTCTCGCGCCCGGAGCCGGGAGCCGCTGAGCAGTCAGCGAGCGAGTGGTGGGACGCGGTCCGCTTCCTGGTCAAGGCGACCACCACCGCTGGGTCGGCTGACGGGGAGCCGGGGTGGGGCAGGATCGCCGGCGTCTGCGTCAGCGGGCACTGCCCGACCCTGCTGCTCGCCGACGGAGCCGGGGAACCGATCGCTCCCGCACTGCTCTACGCCGACCAGCGGGCCGACGCCGAGGTCGAGCGCGCCGCCGCGCTCGCCGGCGAGAACCTCGCCGGCGACGAATGGCTGCCCAAGCTGCTCTGGCTCGCCGCCGAGCACCCTGACCTGCTCCGCCGGGCGCGCATGCTGTTCAATCCGCACGATCACGTCGCCTTCCGGCTCACAGGCGCGCGCGGCCTCGATCACCGGAGCGCTCGACGGGCGGGTGGCCTCCTCGACGCGGGGCGGCTGGCCTGGCGTCCCGACGTCTGTGCCGCCGCCGGCCTGGACATGGCGGTCCTGCCGCCGCTCCGGCGCGCCGGCGAGATCCTGGGCACCGTCACCGCCAATGCCGCGATCGAAACCGGCCTGCCCGCGGGAACACCGGTCGTCGTCGGGCTGTACGACACGCCGGCGGAGCTCGTCGGCGCCGGGGTGGTCCGTCCCGGCCAGGCCCTGCTGTACTACGGCACGACCACGTCGGTGGACGTGTGCACCCACGCGTTCGATGCGTACCTTCGCGATCCGGCCGCGATCGTCGACTGGGCGCCGTATCGCGAGGTGGCCTACGCGGTTCTCGGCCCGGTGCTCCCGTGGGTCGCCGCCGGGCTCGAGCCGGCGGGCGCCGTGTCCAGCCCTCCGGACCTCGCGTCGTTGGATGACGCCGCGTCGCGGATCAGGCCGACGTCCGCGGACCCGTACGTCGTGCCCAACTTCCTCGCCCATTCACGTCCCGGTCAACCGGTCCGCCTCCCGGCGATCGTTGGGCTCGACGCCGGTCACTCGCGGGCAGACCTCCACAGGGCCGTGCTGGAGTCGTACGGGTTCGCGGCGCGGGCCGGGCTGGAGTCGGTCGGGGATGACGCTTCGCGCATGCAGCTCATCGCGACCGGCGGCGGGGCGCGAAGCGCGTTCTGGCGCCAGCTCGTCACCGACGTCACGGGTGTCGAGCAACGGTGGCTGCCGGCGGTTGACGCAGCCTCGGGCAGTGCGGCGCTGGCGGCTTGGGCGACCTGCGGCGTCGATGTCTTCGCTCCGGGCGGATGGTCGCGCAACGAGGCTGCCGTCCTGACCGCCCCGGATCCCGGCCGGCAGAGGATAGAGGAGGAGCGCTACCGGACCTGGCTGCGCCTCAGGGATGTGGTCGCCGGCGCACTGGTCCCGGGTACGTGACTGTCGGAGCGTCCTCCTTCGCTGCGACGACCACCAGGACGACGCTCGTGTTGACACGACGTTCATGTCACAAGGCTCGATCTCGAAGCCACAGCGCTCCCACAGCGGTTGGCTGCCACCACTGGATTCTGCCAGGGCGACTTCATGGTCGCGTACGACCTGTTCGACGCGGCGACCGGCAGGCAGGTCGGGACGTTCGCCTACGAGTGCTTCCTCGTCGATGTCCTAAGCACCCTGTACAACTACCCCGGCGTGACGATCACGCTGACCGGACGCGGGCAGATCGTCTTCACCGACGTGATCGAGCACGAGGCCGGCAAGCCGCCGGCGGTCGCGCCCATCTCCGGCGGCACCGGCGAGTTCCGCGGTGCCACGGGCGAAGTCACCGCCAGGGTGCTGCCCGACGGAGGCGACCTCGTGATCACGATCACGAAGCAGGAGGGCGATCCCGGGAGGTGCAGCTGGGATCGAGGCCGCCGATCACCTGATCCAGATTCGCCCTGAGTCCGGGGATTGAACGCGCGCGACCCTGCGCCACTCAGTAGAGTCGGAAGGCGTCCTCGATGGGCGCCGCGGAGGACGGACGAGTGGATCGCGACCTCGTCGAGCAGGCCCAGCGGGGAGACCGGGAGGCATTCGCCATCCTGGCCCGGACCCACGGTGACCGGCTCATGGCGATCGCCCACCGGATCCTCCGGGACGTCGGACGGGCCGAGGATGCCGTGCAGCAGGCGCTGGTGATCGCCTGGCGAGAGCTGCCCGGCCTCCGCGATCCGGACCGCTTCGACGCCTGGCTCCAGCGCCTCCTGGTCAATGCCAGCTACGCGGAAGCGCGCCGCTGGCGCACGTGGAGCGCGAACGTCCGCGTCCTCCCGGTCGACGGGCCGGCGGGATCGGACGAGACCTTGCCGCTGGATGACCGCGACCGTCTCGAGCGCGGCTTCCGGAGGCTCCCGCCCGACCAGCGGGCGATCCTCGTCTTCACCCACTACCTGGGCCTGGCCCCGACCGAGATCGCCGAGCGACTCGGGATCCCCGTGGGCACGGCACGTTCCCGACTCCACTACGCCCACCGGGCGATGCGCGCGGCCATCGAGGCCGATGAGCGACCCGCCGCGGTGGCCGGAGGGCAACCCCGATGACCCGCCAGCTTGATCTCGACCGCGTCCTCGATGCCTTCCTCCGCGAAGGGACGGACGAAGTGGCCGACCGGGTGATCGACGCCGCCCTCGACCAGATCGACCACACCCGACAGCGGCGCGCCCTGCGCATGCCGCGGAGGTTCCAGACCATGCCCATGCTCACCCGCCTCGCCGCGGCCGCCGTCATCGGCGTGGTCGCGGTCGGCGGCACGCTGTACCTGCTGAAACCCGGCCAGCCCGCGGCGGTCGGCGGTCCGGGCGCGACGCCCGGTGCGAGCGCCAGCCCGAGCGCGCCGACCCCGACGCCGCCCCGACTCGGCCGCGTCGCCCACCCCGAAACCGAGCCCGATGGCCCTGACGGGTCCCCTGGGGGCCGGGCGCCAGATCCACACCGCCACGCTTCTCGCCGACGGCCGGGTCCTCGTTGCCGGGGGCTTCGACTTCGCCGATCAGCCACTTTCGTCGGCCGCCGTGTACGACCCGGCGACCGGCACGTTCAGCCCGACCGGGTCGATGGCGACCGCTCGTGGCCTCGCCACCGCGACCCTGCTCGCCGACGGTCGCGTCCTGGTCGCCGGCGGCGGCGCCGCGACCTGGGTGCAACCCGGTCTTGTTCTCGCCTCGGCCGAGCTCTACGACCCGAAGACCGGCACGTTCAGCCCGACCGGCTCGATGGCGACTGCCCGCGAGGGCCACACCGCGACCCTGCTGCGCGACGGTCGCGTGCTGATCGCCGGAGGCATCGACGCCTCCACTGGCGACCACACTGTCGCCTCGGCCGAGCTGTACGACCCGAAGACCGGCACGTTCAGCCCGACCGGCCCGATGAAGACCGCCCGCGCGCTACCACACCGCCACCCTGCTCGCCGACGGTCGCGTGCTGATCGCCGGCGGTGACCCCCCGGCTGGTCCTCCACCGACCGCCTCGCCTCGGCCGAGCTGTACGACCCGAAGACGGGCACGTTCAGCCCGACCGGCTCGCTGGCGACCGCCCGGGGCAACCATACCGCCACCCTGCTCGCCGACGGTCGCGTCCTGCTGGCGGGAGGCGACAACGGCACGGAGATGCTCCCGTACGCCGAGCTGTACGACCCGAAGACGGGCACGTTCAGCGCGACCGGCTCGATGACCGCTGCGCGCTTCTACCAGACCGCGACCCTGCTCGCCGACGGCCGCGTGCTGGTCGCTGGAGGCGGGGGCGATTACACCAACCGCCAGTTCCTCGCCACGGCCGAGATCTACGACCCGACCACCGGCACGTTCAGCCCGACCGGCCCGATGACCGCGGCGCGCACCTACCACACGGCCACGCTTCTCGCCAACGGCCGCGTCCTCGTCACCGGAGGCTACGGCGACCTGGCTCCGCTCGCCTCGGCCGAGCTGTACGACCCGACCACCGGCACGTTCAGCCCGGTCCAGTAGCCGCCTCGGGCGGCACTGCCGTCCGGGACCCCTTCAGCTCAATCCCTCGAACGCAGCCCCGGGGAGCGACCGGAAGTCACCAGTCGCCCCCCGCTGCGTCCCGGTCGAGAGAGAGGAGATGAGCGAATTCGCAGACACCGGTCATCGAGCGCACTGACGGGCCCAACCGTCGTCAGCAGGGAGGATCCATTCATGCGTCCTGTTCGCAGGCTCCTCGTGGCCGTCGCCACGATCGCAGCGCTCAGCCGTCCTCGTCCCATCGGTCGCGGCGGCCTCGCCGCACAAGGGGAACCTCCACGTCACCAAGGAGTGCTCGGCTTACATGGGCCAGGCCGGGGGCTACTGCACGATCACGTCCTCGAACCTCAAGGCGATCCCGGTCGGCTCCAGGGTCATCTACGAGCACGCGCTCGTGTGGCCAGTGCTGGACACCGACATCACCCTCGATCCGCCGGGACCCGGCGACGTGGCGTTCGGCCACGTCCGCCTCGACCTGAGCTCGGGGATCGGCGTGGCCATCTTCACGGGCGGGACCGGGAAGCTCGCCGGGTTCACCGCCTCGGTGGACGTGGCGCCCCAGGCTGGCGTGCCGAATGGCTGGACGTGGGACGGGACCTACCGCTTCAGCCCGACAACTTCTACCTCGACAAGACCTGCGGCCCGTCGCTCGACCCGATCGGGTACCAGTGCACGGTCCAGCACTCCAGCTTCCGGCTGTTCCCGGCGGGCACCGAGGTCCACTACGCCACCACGCCCAGGGCGAACGTCGTGCGGGCCACCATCACGATCCCGAGCGGCAGCACGACCGGGCTCTGCGTGTGGAGCAGCGACGTCAACGCGGTCTGCACGTTCAGGACCGGGACCGGGAGCCTCGCCCGCTTCCATCTCCGGGTCGTGGTCACCGCGAACGCCGACGCCTCGGTCTGGTACTGGACCGGCATGTTCCGGTTCGTCGGCGACGCGGGACGACTGACCCGGAGCCCGGAACGGCGGGCTGAACGCCCCCGGTTCCGAGGGCGCCTGGCCGGCGCGGATGCTCCGTCCGCGCCGGCTTCGTTGACGCGACACGGGACGACGGCGTGGTGGCCGAGCCTGGTCAGCAGTCGAACACGAACCAGCACAGCTCGTTGCGCAGCCGCTGGTCGTCGAGCACGAGATCGCGGATCTCATCGGGGAGCTGGCACGCTGCCACTGGCACTCCCGGCGGCCGGCCTCCTCGCGCTCGTCCTGAGGCGCCGCCGCCCGCGCCGCCCTGATCGCGTAGGCCGCGGCTCCGAGCTCGTGGGCCGCCACGTGGCCCACCGCCGCGGCCTGGCCGGCAGCGTACGCGGCATGCCGTGCTGCCCCACTCAGGTCCCTGGCCGCGGCTTGTGCATGGCCGGCCGCCGTGCGGGCCTCCCACCACGTGACCTCGCCCCGCGCCCAGGCACGCCCGAGGTCGATCGCCCGTCGTGGCCGGTCGTCCTTCGGCCGTGCCTGCTCGAAGTGGTGGAGCACGTGCTCCGCGCAGTCGGCCGCCCACATCGCCAGCAGGCGATGATCGTCGTCCTGGAGGCTGCCGCCGCGACGCACGGTGATGAACCGCGGATCCCGGATCTTGGGGAGGATCACCAGTTGCCCATCTCGCTCTCGTGTCCGCCAACCGTAGCAGGACCGGCACCTCGCGCTGCGCGAGACGGTCGATCTCGGCGAGGCTCGCGACGTCGATCGAGCCGCTCTTCACCCGCGGCATCCCAGCGGTCAGGAAGGGTCGGTAACACGGACCCGCCGCGCACGTCTTCCCTGGTGTCCGGGGGGATCATGGCCAGACCACGAGCACGGAGAACGAGATGAAGCAGCGTCCTCGGCACGCCATCGCGGTCGTGCTGATCGTCCTCTCTGGAGCCGCCTGCGGAACGAGCGCGCCAACCATGGCGGCAACCGTGGCGCCAACACCGGCGAGCGCGTCCTTCGAGGACTACGAGACAGGCGTCTGCTCGGCGTTCGGCGCAATGCTCCGAGCGGTCGGGAACCCGGACGCCGGGACATCCTCGGTCCTCAGCAAGTCGCTCGACGATGCGGTCACGGCAGGGGACATCGCCGCGGCGGACCGCGCGGCTGCGTCGATCACGAGCGAGCTCGAGACGGGTCGCCAGCAGGCTGCGGCGGCCGGCCGTTGGCCGCCAGCCCAACCGACGATGGTCGCGATGGACACGCTGCTGGTTGCGTACGAAGCGGAGACGACGGCCAAGCTGGCGGTCGTGCGTCACACCCCTGGCGCGATCGACGCGCAGACCGCCTTCCAGCAGGCGGGCGGGGTCGACGCGTACGCGGCAACGGTGCAGGGGATCAGCACGATGCAGCCTCCAGCCGGCGCTTCTCCAAGGCCGTGCCAGGCCTTCTCGGGCACGCCCTGATTCCGGCCGCGGACCGTAGGGCGACGCCTACCGAGTAGGGCAGCGGCCGCATCTCGTGTATCCCGCGGCCGGTTCCTCGCCTCGGCCGGGATCAACGCCCCGGACCGCGATCGAGCGGGCTACGTTCACCTGTCAAACTGGCCAGGGGCGTTGTCCGCGATGGTGTCGTCGAGGTCGCAGGCAGGAAGGGGCGCTGATGGGCGAGCACCCGGTTGTCCTGACCGACGGCGTCGTGACGCTGCGGCAGTGGGAGCCTGCTGACGCGCCGGCCGTCTTCGAGGCGTGCCAGGACCCGCTGATCGCGCGGTTCATCCCAGTCCCCGTGCCCTACACGGAAGAGGTCGCGCGCCAGTTCGTGGCGACCAGGAGAAGAGACTGGTCCACGGACGACGAGCGCTCGTTCGCCATCACTGACGCGGCCAGTGAGGTGGTGCTCGGCGCCATCGCCCGCCACGGGCCCTGGGGGCACAGGACGACGTTCGGCTACTGGCTCGCGCCAGGGGCACGCGGGCGCGGCGCCGCCACCCGTGCCCTGCGGCTCATCTCCGAGTGGACCCTGGCCACCACCGAGGCCATCCGCCTCGACCTCTGGACGGACCTCGACAACGACGCGTCAGGGCGGGTGGCCGAGCGGGCCGGGTTCGCGCGCGAGGGCGTGCGGCGAGCGTGGGACCTCGACCGGGACGGCAGACCGCAGGACGTCATCTTCTACGTGCTCGTTCGCGGAGACGCGTCGCAGGGCCGCTGAGTCCGAGCCCCACAGCACCGAGCCCGGCGCGACGATCACGCTGGCACGACCAGACGAACCCATTGTCGCAGGCCAGGTTCGCGGGGCGGCCTCAGCGATGACCACCGGGACGCCGCTGGCGGACTCGTTCGCTGTCCGAAGGGGTGCCCGCTCAGGGTTGACGGTCGGGCGTCGGGCAGTCCCAGGTGTAGACCGCGACATCGACGCTGTCGGCGCTGGAGTCGTCCTCCGTCTTGCTGCCGGCCGTGCCCGGCTTCGTCGGGTCGGCGCGTGCCGTGAACATGAACCCGTTGAACTCGAGGAAGGTCTGCGTCGGGGTGCCGACGCCGTTGTACGTTCGGGACTGGGTGGCCGGGATGTTGTCGGTCCAGCTGGTCTCGACCGTCAGCGTTCCATCCGCGGCGATCGAGCAGCCGAGATAGGCTGCGACGGTGCCAGATCCCCGTTCGGACCCCCGGATCACGGTGGAAGTCGTGTTCTCGACGTAGTCCCACTGGTAGTCCACCGTGGCCGTGGTCTTACCCTCCGAGCTCACGACAACCATGCTCAGCCTGCTCCAGATGTGGGTGTTGGCGGTCGTCGCGTCCTTCGTGAACGTCGCAGTGGACGTCGTGGCAGCAGGACAGCCGTTGGCCGTCGCGTCTGCCGTGATCGATCCGGTGACGTCGCCAATCGGGTCCACGGCGCTGTTGCTGATGACGAGCACGATCTTCCGGACATCCTCGGACGCGAGGCAGAACCGGCGTTCGGGGAGGTTGCTCCAGTCCTCCACCTTGAGCTTCGCCGGGGCATTGCCGATCCAGATGATCGCCTGGATGCCCAGGCCGGCCCTTCCCCGCACGCCGCCCAGGTCGAAGCGCAGCGCCTCGACGTCCACCTCCGGGACCGCGGCCAGGTACTGCACCGAGGTGTACCGGGCATCGACGGGGACGGTGTGCGTCCCGACCGCGAGGATCGACCGTGACGACCCGTCCGGCGCCTCACATCCGTCGCTCGACATGCACGCGGTGAGCTGGGTGAGGACGGTGGACGGGATCGCGGCGTCCGGCTCGTCCTTGTAGGCGTTCAGCCTGGGATCGTCGTTGTTCCAGTTCCAGAGCGCGAACTCCTTGAACATCTGCGCCCAGCCGTCGAGGGCCTCCATGACATGGATCGGGTCCTCGGTCTCGCTGGCCTTCCAGAGCCTGCCGACGACGGAGCCGTCGGCGGACGCCAGCTTCTGGCGGAGGTAGAACGCCCACAGGTACGCGGCATAGGGCGCCCCGTCCCCGTAGGCGAACCGGTCGAGGGGTCCCTCCGGGCCGGGGGCGCGGGACCAGTACCCGTCGAGGTAGCCCTGCTCGTCGTTGGTTTCGGGGTAGACGAGATCCCTGGCCCAGGTGGCGCTGGCTTCCGCCCACCAGCTCCGGTTCGACTCGAGGGCGTTCGCGAAGCTGAACTGGAAGGCGTGGAAGAGCTCGTGGGCCGTCGTCCCGGCCAGGTCCTCGGCGGACCGGCTCGCATTCAGCACGATGAAGGGGATCGCGCCGCACTCGTCGGTCCCGTCGACCACCGTGACGCCGTTGGCCGTGCTTCCGTCCGGGAGCTGGAGCGTCACCCCGCGGTCGCGTCGGCCGCTGAAGTCGAGGCCGCTGGAGCCGGTCGCCGTGGGCACGAGGTAGATGTCGAGCCGGCCATCGCCGCCGTTGTCCCGCCCGGGCTGTTCACGGCGTCGGTGCAGGGGATGTGGCCCACCATCGCCGTCCGCTCCTTGGCCCACATGGCGCTGCGATCGATCTCACGGGCAAGGGCCGCCGCCGTCTCGTCGAGGCTCTCGTACGCGGAGTACCAGATGCGGACCGGGGTGCTCGCGGCATCGACGCAGTGCGACATCGGAGGGTTGTCGGGGCAGTCGTTCGCCGTGTAGGCCGCGAGGGCTACCGATTCGGGGCGCGAACCGGTGCGCGTCCGCCGGGCCCAGACGCTCCCGGGGTCTGATGGCCGCAGGAAGAACGGCGCCACCCGGGCCCGCAGGTCCGGCGACAGCTGCGCCGACCGGATGCGCAGCTCCGCCAGGATCCTCGTGGCATCAGGAGCTGCCGGGCTGTCGCTCTGGTAGGCGGCCGGCAGGCTGGCGTAGTCGAGCGCCGAGTAGAGCTGGTACAGCAGGGCGGTGTCATGGTCGAGGGTTCCCGCCGCCTCGGCTGCCGCGATCAGGCTCGAGCTGCTCGGCGGTCCCGACGCCCGCGGGGTTGGTGCGCTCGCGCTCGCAGCTGGGCGGGCAGCACCCGAGGAGGGCGCCGCGCTGGCGAGCGGCGGCCCCGGTGTCGGCACCGGTGTGGTCGGTCCGCAGGCTGCCGCGAGCATCACCGCCGCTGCCATGAGGACGACCGCGCGCCACCGGCGGACGCGCCGGGCCGGCACGCGCATGCCGGATCGGGTCCCCATGAGCTCCCTCCCCAGGTGGCCACGGGCGCAAGGCAACGACGCTGCTACGTGCCTTGGTCTCGTACGGTACACCGGCAGGAACCGCCGCCGGGGCCCGCGGCGCTCCTCGCGCTCGCCCGCGCCAACCGGGTGGGCCTGAACCGGCCGGCCGAGCGCCCGCCCACGTGCGGGCAGGGACCGCGGTCGGTCTCCCGGTCGCCCCGCTACCATTGACCTCCCGTGACGACCCTCGCCCCGAACGATTTCACGCAGCTCACCTGTCCATAGGCGGGAGTTCGCGCACGACGACCTGAGCCGTTCGCTGCGCTCGGTCCGACTCAGCTCGATGCGACCGTGGCACGCTCCAGAAGGTCCGCGACCTCTTGCGGGCGGGTGAACATGGGCCAGTGTCCGGTCTGGATCTCCGCATAGTCCCAACCCGGCGTTTCAGGACCGATGGGCGCCGGGGCATCGGCAGTCGCCCGGACGTACGTGCGCGGAAGCGTCGTCGCGGCCGGATCCGTCGCCGAGGCCGCCTCTCGGAACGTACCGATCGGGTGACCGGTCGCTCCGGCCCGGAAGCGAGCGAGGAGTCCGGCATCCAGACCATGCGCTCCGTAGTGCAGGTCGAGCTCTGCATCGCTTGGCAAGGGCAGCCGACTGGGGTCGCCTGCCGCGGCCGCCATCGCCTCCATGCCCGCTGCCGCTTCCGGCCCGAACAGGTCGAACATCGAGGCACCATGTGGAAGCACCGCCGCTGCCAGGTAGACAAGCCGGTCGATGCGGCCGGCCACCCGGTCCGCGACACCACCGATCACGGCGCCCGCGTACGAGTGACCGACGAGGACGACCTCGCGGAGATCGAGGTCTTCGAACACGGCAACGACGTCGCGGACATGCGTGCTCAGATCGGTCTCGGACGTCATCTCGGCGGCACGCTCGGCGAGCCCCGTGAGCGTCACGGGGTGAACTGCGTGACCGCGAGCACGGAGCTTGGTCGTGACGTCGGACCAGGCCCATGCGCCGAGCCAGGCGCCGGGAACCAGGACATACGTGCTCATCGGTGTCTCCTTCATCCTCGACGTCGCTTGGCGCCGTTGACCGGACCTTATCGCCGAATGCGGACATATTCGGTCCTCATTAACAGGTAACCTGTCACGCATGGGGACGACCATCCGTGTCCTGGGCCTCCTCGACCTGCTAGAGGACCGCGGCTGGGTGTCCGGACCGGAGCTGGCGCGACAGCTCGAGGTCGATCCGCGGATGCTCCGTCGCGACGTGACACGGCTGCAGGAACTCGGGATCCCCGTCGAGTCACAGCTCGGCCGACACGGTGGGTACCGGCTGCGACCGGGTTACCGGCTGCCGCCACTCATGCTCAACGACGATGAAGCGACGGCGGTCGCCCTTGCGCTGACGTCGGCCCGGGAGCTCGGGCTTGGCACGTCCGCGCCGGCCATCGAGACGGCGCTCGCGAAGATCCACCGTGTGCTCCCGGCGCCGCTGGCGGGTCGCCTCCAGACCCTGGAGGCTGCCCTCGGATTCTCAGAGGCTCGACCCGTCCGCGGGGCAATTCGAGCCGACATCCTGCTGACCCTTGCCGAGGCTGTGCGCATCGAGCGCCGCGCGCGCATCCTCTACACGACACCCGGCCGACCCGAGCGGGAGCGCGACGTTGACGCCTATGGGGTCGTGGTCGTCGGCGGACGGTGGTACCTGGCGGCGCTCGACCACAACAGCGGGGAACAGCGGGTCTTTCGGGTGGATCGGATCCGTAGCGCGTCGCTGGGGACCGCGGAGGCGCCCATGCCGGCGGGGTTCGACTCGATCGCGTTCGTGGAGCGTTCACTGGCCCGGGTGCCCTGGCGATGGTCGATCGAACTCCTCGCGGAGGCGTCGCTCGACGACGTTCGGGCCACGGTCCGCGCCTCGGTTGCGGAGCTCGAGGCGACCCGGGATGGGGTCGTGGTTCGCATCCAGGCGGATGATCTCGCGGGGGCGGCGCGCATGCTCGCCGCGGTGCCGTGGACGTTCCGGGTCGTCGCCCCGGCGGAGCTTGCCGCGGCGCTCGCGGTGCACGCACAGCGGCTCCTGACGATCGCGACGCGCTCGCAGCAGACTGCAACGGACGACCACGCCGACTCACGTCCGCTCCAGGGCCGCCCGGCTACCATTGACCTCCCGTGACGACCCTCGCCGCGAACGATTTCACGCACCTCCACCTGTCAATAGGTGGGAGTCTGCGCACGACCGACCGCTTCGCGGCATAGGCGCAGGGCAGCGCTCGGGCGCCGAAGAGTAGCCGGAGCGCCGAGGAGCGAGGACCCTGAGGCCGGTCATCGGAATGCTGACCCCCCGTCAGCAGGATCGTCGAGCCGTCGGTCGCGAGCATGGCGGGGTCCGAACCGTGGGAGAGTGCCCCGGTTATGGACGCGGGCGGGACGCGTCGGGTCCTGGCGAGTGAGATGATGCCCACCGCCGTCCGCACCGCGAGAGAGTGAGGCGTCGCCGTGTCCCGACAGGTACCCGTCAAGGGCGTTGCGTTCGTGGCGCTGGTCGCGGTCGTCGCTGCGACCCTCGCCGGCTGCGGGTCCACCAGCACCGCCTCGTTGCCCGCTGCCGCTTCTGCCACGGCCGGGGTCTCGAGCGCGTCCCAGACAGCCGCCTCGTCGGCGTCGAGCGACGTCGAGCAGCTCGCTGCCCAGGCCATGATGGCGCCAATCGACGTGTCCCAGGCAGGGCCGAGCCTGGATCGTGCGGACCAGGCCGCGAAGGACGCGATGCGGGGGCTCGGCGGGGTTGCGCTCGCGCTCGGGTCAGACGGCGGAATGCTGCTCGCCGAGATCGACGCCGGCGAGAAGGAGGCCATCGCCCTGCTGGTCGCGAGGATCGCGCCACAATCGATGGTGTCCGGATCGGGCAGCCTCGGCGTCGTGGGCCAACTGGCTCCACCGGCGTCCGCCCGGCTCGTCAGCGCGGTGCTCCCGACCGTGCCTGGTGGCGCGGGCAGGCTGCCCCCACAGGCCGGGTTCGAGGCGTTCGGCAGCGTCGCCGCGCTGACCATGCTGGCGCCTAACTGGTTCGCCACGGCGCCCCGCGACGCGAGCGGCAACGCGGCCGTCGCCACGGTGACCCAGGACACGACGACGGCGAACGGCGCGAGGATCCACTTCTCGATGACGCCGACCATCAGCGGTTCCGCGCTGACCGCCGACGTGCGGATGACCGTCGATGTCGCCGGACCGCCGGCCTACCAGGAGACGGCGACCGGCACGATCAACGTCGACCTCTGTCCGGACGCGGGCGGAAACGTCCCGCTGAAGCTGACCCTGGGCGGCGGCTTCTCGTTGTTCGGCGGCGGGATGCAGTACACCATCGGGCTGGCGGCAACCGGCCATGTCGATGACAGCGGGAAGCTCGCCAGCCTCGACATGCAGACCGACGGCAGCCTCGCCATGCAGCCGATGACCACCGGCACCACCGGCTCGGAGCCGATGTACGTCGAGATGAGGTTCAGCTACAGCGCCGGCGCCGATGGTGGCGGGTTCCGCAACTTCACGGGTACGGCGCCCAGGTACTCGTCACGGGTCAACGTGGCCTTCGCCGAGGCCACGAGGGACATGATCCTGAACCTGGGCACCATCGCCGCGTACATGGGCATACAGGCGGCGCAGGACCAGTGGACCAAGGGCTACTGCCTCGAGATCGCCGTGCCGTCGATGGGCGCCGGCGCCAGCCAGACGGTCGCGGCCGGCTCGACCACGCCCTTCACCGCCAACGTCCGCCACAAGTTCGACCACGCCGCCCTGGTCGTGCCGGTCACCGCGACCCTCGGCTCCGGCGGGGTCTCGGTCAGCCCGTCCGGGAACCCGGTCCCGGCGCCGGCCGCATTCCGATACAAGGCGCCCGACCAGGACCGCCAGACGGCCACGGTCAACCTGGAGACCCACTCCAAGCGCGGGATCGCGAACCTGGCAGCCACCTTCCGGACTGGCCTGTCGGCCTACCGGGCGTCGTGGCAGGACCAGGGCACCACGTGGTCCGGGGTCGTATGCGGGCTCGACCAGCCGTTCACGATCACCGTCGTCTCTCCGGGCGGAGACCTGACGATCCCGTTCGAATTCGCTCCGTCGGGTCCGGACAGCGGCACCGTCAGCTTCGACGTCACCAAGTACGGGACCCACTGGCAGGGCGCCGGGCCGTACGAGGTCAAGGCGGCCGACGCTGGACAGCTGAACCTCGTCGGGCAGATCCGGGGGTCGTACACGGCCTCAGGCCAGACCGGCTACTACCCGATCCCCTTCGACGTGCCGCTGACGCCGCTCACCACGAACGAGTGCGGTCAGGGTTGATGGTCGAGAGGACGGGCCGAGGGCTCGCGAGCCCACGACTCGGGAGGGCGTCACGCTCGTGCCCGCGCCGGCTTGCACGGGGCAGCGCCCAACACCCGTAGACCCATGGTCGGTCGGCCGAGTGAATCGCTCGTTCCAGGTCATCCTCAAGGCGCCGGACGGGTGGGCAGGCGTCCGGGCCGCCTCACCCCTCCGCGGGTACCATTGACCTCCCGTGACGACCCTCGCCCCGAACGACTTCACGCACCTCCACGTCCACTCGGAGTTCTCTCTCCTCGACGGGCTCGGCCGGATCGGCGACCTCGTGGACGAGGCGGAGCGGCTCGGGTTCGACTCGCTCGCCCTGACCGACCACGGCGCGCTCTACGGCGCCGTCGCTTTCTACCAGGCCGCGAAGGCGAAGGGGATCCGCCCGATCATCGGGGTGGAGACCTACGTCGCCCGGCGGAGCATGCGCGAGAAGGAGGGCAAGGCCGACGCCCAGCCCTTCCACCTCGTCCTCCTGGCCACGAACGACGTCGGCTACCGCAACCTGACCCGGCTGGTCACGGATGCCCACCTCGACGGCTACTACTACAAGCCGCGGATCGATCGCGAGCACCTGGCCCGCCACAGCGAGGGCCTCGTCGGCCTCTCGGCCTGCCTCGGCGGGGAGATCCCCAAGGCGCTCGAATCCGACGACTGGGAGCTCGCCCGGAAGCTGGCCGGCGAGTACGGGGAGATCCTGGGCAAGGACCGCTTCTTCCTCGAGCTCCAGGACCACGGGATCCCGGAGCAGCGCCGCCTCAACGAGCAGCTCCTCCGGCTGGCGCCCGAGGTCGGCCTGCCCCTGGTGGTCACGAACGACCTGCACTACGTCCACCGGACCCAGTCCGACGCCCACGACGTGCTCCTCTGCGTCGGGACCGGCAACAACGTCGACACGCCCGGCCGGCTGAAGTTCGAGAGCGACAACTTCTACCTGAAGTCCGCGGCGGAGATGGCGACTCTCTTCCCCGAGCAGCTCGAGGCGCTCCGGAACAGCCGCCGGATCGCGGAGATGGTGGACCTGGAGCTGCCCCTCGGGCACCTGCGCATCCCGCACTTCCCGGTGCCGGCGGGGGAGACCCCCGAGACGTGGCTGCGGGCCGAGTGCCAGCGCGGCCTCGAGCGGCGCTATGGCACGGTCACCCCGGAGCTCCAGGCGCGCCTGGACTACGAGCTCGGGATCATCCTCCGGATGGGCTACGCGGGCTACTTCCTGATCGTGGCCGACTTCGTCCGGTTCGCCCGCGAGCAGCGCATCCAGACTACCTGCCGGGGGAGCGCGCCGGGCTCGATCGTGACCTACACGCTGGGGATCACCCCGGTCGACCCGATCTCGTACGGGCTCCCGTTCGAGCGCTTCCTCAACCCGGACCGGGTCACGATGCCCGACATCGACGTCGACTTCGAGGACGGACGTCGCGAAGAGGTGATCAACTACGTCACCCAGAAGTACGGCGCTGACCACGTCGCCCAGATCATCACCTTCGGCACGATGCTGGCCCGGGCGGCGATCCGCGACGTGGGGCGCGTGCTGGGCCATAGCTATGGCGACGTGGACCGGATCGCCAAGGCGGTGCCCAACCAGCTGGGGATCCGCCTCGACGAGGCCCTCGAGATCAGCCCGCAGCTGCGCGAGATGTACGACGCGGAGCCGCCGGTCCACCGGATCATCGAGTTCGCGAAGCAGCTGGAGGGCGTGGCCCGGAACGCCTCGACCCACGCCGCCGGCGTGGTCATCAGCCGCGAGCCGCTGACCGAGCTGATGCCCCTCCAGAAGGCCACCAACTCCGACGGCACGATGACCCAGTACGAGATGCACGGGGTCGAGGCGCTGGGCCTGCTCAAGTTCGACTTCCTGGGCCTCTCCAACCTGACCATCCTGCGCCAGGCCGTGGACCTCGTCCGCGCGCACCGCGGGATCGAGATCGACCTCGACGCGATCCCGCTCGACGACGCGAAGACGTTCGCGCTCCTGGCGTCCGGCGAGACGACCGGCGTCTTCCAGCTGGAGTCGGCGGGCATGCGCCGCTACATCCGGGAGCTGCGCCCGACCTCGGTCTACGACCTCGCGGCGATGGTCGCACTCTACCGACCGGGGCCGATGGACAACATCCCGGCCTACATCCGGCGCAAGCACGGCCAGGAGCCGGTCACCTACCTGCACCCGCTGCTCGAGCCGTACCTGGAGCGGACGTACGGGATCTTCGTGTACCAGGAGGACATCATGGCCGCGGCCGTCGGCCTCGCCGGGTTCACCGGGCCCGAGGCAGATACGCTGGGCTACGCGATCCGCAAGAAGAAGTCGGCCGTCCTCCACTCGCTGAAGGACAAGTTCGTCAGCCAGGCCGCGGAGCGCGGCGTGCGCCCCGAGACGATCGACGCGGTCTTCACGGCCTTCGAGCCGTTCGAGCGCTACGGCTTCAACAAGGCCCATGCGACCTGCTACGGCCTCGTGGCCTACCAGACCGCCTACCTGAAGGCGAACTACACCGTCGAGTACATGACCAGCGTGCTCACCGCGGTCCGCGACAAGGAGGAGAAGGTCGCTGCAGCGATCGCCGAATGCCGCCGCCTCGGCATCGAGGTGCTCCCGCCCGACGTCCTGCGCAGCGACCTGGAGTTCACGGTCGAAGGCGAGGCGATCCGCTATGGCCTGCTCGCCGTGAAGAACGTCGGCCAGGGTGCCATCGAATCGATCATCGCTGCCCGCCAGACGGAGGCGGGACCCTTCCGGTCGTTCGCGGACCTCTGCTCCCGGATCGACCTCCGGCTGGCCAACAAGCGCGTCCTCGAGTCGCTCATCAAGGTCGGCGCGCTGAATGAATACGGCCACGCCGGGCGCCTGCTCGGCGGCCTCGACGACACCCTCTCCGCGGCCCAGGCCGAGCAGCGCGAGCGCGCGTCGGGCCAGATCAGCTTCTTCGACATGGCCGCCGAGCCGGGTGCCCTCGAGGTCCCGCTTCCCGTTGCCCCCGAGGTCCCGACCCGCGAGCGGCTCCGCTGGGAGAAGGAGCTCCTGGGCCTCTACCTGTCCGACCACCCGCTGGGCGAGGTCGCCGAGCGGATCGGCCAGTTCGTGACCGCCTACTCGGGCGAGCTCAAGGACGAGTCGCTCGACGGCCAGCGGGTCGTCGTCGGCGGCGTCGTCACCGGGGCGCGGACGGTGATCACCAAGGCCCGGGCCACCATGGCCGTCGTGACGATCGAGGACCTCCAGGGGGCCGTCGAGGTGGTCGTCTTCCCGAAGCTCTACGAGCAGACGGCGCCGACCTGGCACGACGGCAGCATCCTGCTCGTGGCCGGCCGGATCGACCATCGCGGCGAGGAGGTCTCCCTGCTGGCCGACATGGTCCGCGACTTCGACGCGGCCAGCGAGACGGGCCCCGAGGCCTTCGCGGCCGAGGTCGCCGCCGGGGAGCGCAGCGCTCGTGGCCCGCGCCGCGGCGTGAACGGCAACGGCTCGAGCTGGAACGGGGCGCGGAGCGCCGTCGGTCCGCCCGGGCCGCGGCCGGGTGCCCCGCCCATCCCCGTCGTCTCGCCCGCGCGCGGCGCCGTGCCGCCCGTCCGCCCGGGCGTCGCGGGGAGCGCGGCGGCGGCTGGTCTGCGCCCACCTGAGCCGATGCCCGGTTACTCGGAACCGTCAGACCTGGAGGCGCTCCGCCCGGACCACGAGGAGGCGTCCCTTCCCGAGGAGGCCTCCGAGCGCGCGCGCGAGCAGTCCACCGAAGCGACCGTGCCCCAGGAAGCCGGCCCGGGCGGTCGCCTGCACGTCCGCTTCGGCGCGGTCGCGCCCGAGGTCCTCCAGGGCGCGATGGCGACGGTTCGCGACGTGCTCCGGTCGCGCCCGGGCTCCACGCGGGTCACGGTCCACCTGCCGCAGGGCCCCGGACGCCCGGCCCTCCCGATGGAGCTCCGCACGGGCGTCGCCTACGACGCCGAGCTGCCGGCCGAGGTACGCCGGCGACTCGGTCCGGGGATCTGTGACCTGGAGCTCACGGCGGAGCAGGCGGCCGCGGGGTAGGGAGCGGGGGAGGCCCGGCGCCGCGACGCGCCTGGCGACGGGGCGAGGCGGCCCAGGCCGAGGCCCGCTCGGCGAAACCGCCCCGTCAGCCGCCCTGGAGCGCCCGCATCGCCCGGACCGCGGAGCTGCGATCGGCGAACTCGGTCCGCAGCGCAGCCAGGTCCCTGGCCTCGATCTCCAGCTCGCTGGCGACCTGGTTGAGCGCCGCGCTCTCCTCCGAGGAGATGGAATTGTCCGCGGCGGCGGCCAGGAAGCACGATCGAAGGAGTCGCAGGCGCTCCTCGGGGCTGGAGATCGCCCGGAACTCGCGGGTGACCAGGAAGTCCTCGGTCGAGCCGAACAGGCGGGCCTGCTGCTTGGCGGATTCCACCACCAGCACGGCCTCGGCCTCGGAGATCCCGCTCTCATCGGCGACCGCCCGTTCCATGTAGCGCGTCTCGACCTCGCTCATGTTCATGTCCGCGTTCGCGACCCGGGCCAGGACGTAGCCGGCAGCGGCGACGAAACGCGCCCGCTCCACGGGCAGGGCCTCCAGCTGGGCCACGATCCGGCGCACCGTCGCGGTCTCCGCCTGGGGCGCCTGGCCTTCAGCGGCGGCGGAGGCAGGGACGGCATCGACTTCCGGCCGGCCCGCGGGGGGGCGACCGAAGAGGCGCTGGATGAACGACATCGCGGGCTCCGCAGCGGGTACGAATCGGGCGGAGCCTACCGCAGGACGGCACGCCGCGCCCCGGCGGCCATCAGCGCCGTCCTCCTGCCGCGCCGATCGGCGGTTTCGGCGTCCCGGCCCCTCCGGTCGCACAATGCCCTGACCAAACCAGCTGTTGAGGGCTCGGGTTCTCGTGAGGCGCGCGCTGCTCCCCCTGCTGCTCTGCATCGCGGTCGTCGCGTGCGCGGCGCCGGCTCCTGCCTCACCGCCGGCAGCGCTGTTGACCACGGGCACGAGCCCTGCGCCATCAGCGACGAAGGCGCTCCGGTCGCCCTCGGCAGCGCCCTCCCGGTCATCCCCGCCCTCGGCTTCTGCGCTTGCGAGCGCGCGTCCGGTGGCCGGCAGCACGCCCTCCGCGACCCAGGCGCCGAGAACCGCCACGCCCGCCCAGGTCGCCTACGCGCATCGCTGCCCCGGGAAGGCGGTCCCCGGCACCGGCGCATTGAGCGAGTGGACGTCGACGAACTGGGCCGGGTACCTCGCGGCCCGGCGCGGCTCCCGCGTCACCTGCGTCGAGGGATCCTGGATCGAGCCCAAGGTCACGTGCCCGTCGAAGGGCGAGTCGGATGTCGCGGTCTGGGTCGGCATCGACGGCGCAACGTGGCCGTCGGAGGGGATCACGAGCGCGGGAACGCTCATCCAGGCGGGCACGGAGATCCATTGCTCGGCGGGCACGGCGCGGCACGTTGCCTGGCACGAGATCTACCCGCGCCAGCCCGCGCAGCAGTGGGACATGGCGGTCCGGGCCGGCGACCGGATCTGGACGATGGTCAGCTACTCCGGTGGGCGGTTCCGGCTGCTCGTGGCCAACCTCACCACGGGAGCGGTCCAGCACGTCGATGAGACGGTGAGCAGCGCCCACCGGCTGACCGTCGAGTGGGTGATCGAGACCCCCGCCTTCGGGTGTCCGACGGCCTGCCGGAACCTGCCCCTGGCCAGGTTCCCGGCGCTGAGGTTCAGCGCTGTCCGAGCGACGATCGGCGGGCGCCTCGACGGCGTCGTCGGCCCGTGGGATCGCGCCCGCGTGACGCTTCAGGTCGGCTCGACGACGCTTGCCTCGGTCGGTCCTGTCGCCACGAACGGCCAGTCGTTCACGATCAGCTGGCGCCACCGCTGATCACTGACCGGTCCGTCGGGCTCACCGATGGCGGGCTGAGCGCTGGCCTGTCGCGTCGGGTCGGTCGCCTCCCTGCCCAACCGCGTTCAGGGCGCCGGGTACACCCATTGGTTCACGACCTTGCCATCCTTCAGCTCGACGACCCCGAGACCCGGGGTCGTGGCGTCGGGAGCGCCGAACCTGACGAACACGGCCACGAAGTCGTCCTGCCGGATCGGCGCCGTGGTGCTCGTGACCTTGAAGCCCTGAGCAGCGTAGTCCTTGACCTTCGCCTGGATCGCCTCGAGACCGGTCGATGTCTGGTTGGCGACCATGTCGTGGAATCCCGCGTTGGCGTCGTAGAGCGCCGCGACCTTTGCCGGGTCATAGGAAGTGCTCCAGGCGGCATCCAGGTCCTTCATGAGGGCCGCGTCGGGGTTGGCCGCAGGCGACGGGGTCGCGGGCGACTGGGTCGCGGTGGCGCCGCACGCGCCCAGGAGAGTGATGGTCAGCAGCGACAACCCGAGGCGGACCGCCACGCGAGAGCCGAACATCGTGCATCCCTCCATGGGACGCCTTCGCGGGTCGGTCTCGCCAGTGGCTCAGCGCGGTCCCGGCGGCCGGAGGCGTGGGCCGCGCGTCAGAGCTTCCCGCACATAAGAGAGGCGACAGGGCCGAGGAGTGTTACATGCGAGAAACCGGGGACCGAGCGTCCACGCAGGAGTCGGGCCGCGCGCTTCGCGAGGTCGCGTGAAGCTCTGGACCGGTGATCAAGGGCCACGGCCGCGAGCCGTGAGACGCCGGGCTTGGGCAACCATCGCTCGTCACGACGATGCACGAGGATGCCCGTAGATGCCCGTCCCTGAGCGTGGATGCACCTCGAAACGGGCGTCGTGGGGGAGTGGTGCCGAAGCCGGGACTTGAACCCGGACGAGGTTGCCCTCAACGGTGTTTGAGACCGTCGCGTCTGCCAGTTCCGCCACTTCGGCCGCTGGTCATGCTACCCGCCGGCGCGCGGTCGTGGGGTGGCGGAACAGGGTCGAGAACGGCCCCCGGGATGATCAGCGGGCCGCGGCCCGGCGCGCGAGGATCCGGCCCGCGAGGAGCAAGGCCCCGGCGACGAGGAGCGCGAGCGAGAGCGCGAAGGGGACGGTTCGATCCGGACCGCCCTCGGCCGGCCCGGGGGACGGCAGGGGAGCGAGGCCCGGCGGGCTCCCGGAACCCGCGCCCGCACGTTCGCCGCTGCCCGTGCTGCCCGTGCCGACTCCTGGTGCCCGGTCGTTGGCAGGCGCGGACGGGGCGGCCACGAACGCGCCGGGGCTTGGAGTGCTGCTCGTGCCATACGGCGCCTGGGCTGGACCCGGGACGATGGTCGGGCCTGCCGTCGCGGCCGCCGAGGCGGCGGCAACGGGTTGGGGGTTCTGGGCCGGGGCGGTGGTTGCGTCGGCGCCCTTGGCCGGCGCCAGGACGGGCGCGGCGCCACCAGTGGACGGGGCGGCCTGCGGCGCAGCGGCGCTCCCCGCGCTCAGGAAGTGTCGGGGATGCCGTGAGCAGCGCGCCCACGATCCCGAGCGTGGCCAGGCCGCCTGCCAGCGGCCGGACGGAAGATCCGGGGGCAGCCAGCCAGCGCAGGAAGGAGCGCCAGGGAGTGGGGGAGAGGCGCCGCGCGTCGGCCTCGGTGAGCCGGAAGTCGCGCGTCCGTGGCGCTGCCGGGAGGGCCGCCGTCGCGAGGCGGATCGCGGCCAGGTCCGCGAGCAGGTCCGCGCAGGCCGGGCATTCCTCCACGAGGCGCGCCGCCTTTGCCTGCTCCGTGCCGTCGAGGTCGCCGGCCTCGAACGCGACGACCATGGAAGCGTGCTCGGCATCGGCGGTAGGCGGGCGATGGAGAAGGGGAGCGGGCATGGTCCTGTGACGGCCTCAGCTGCGGAAGAGTTCCATTCGGTCGGCGAGCAGCGCCCGGAGCGCCAGCCGACCGCGATGGATCCGGGATTTCACGGTGCCCAGGGAGACCCCGGTCATCTCGGCGATCTCGGCGTAGTCGTAGCCCTCCACGTCGAAGAGGATGATCGCCGCCCGCTGGTCGGTGGTGATCGCGGCGAGCGCTGCCGCGAGCGTCCGCTGGCGCTCACCCGTCGTCGCGATCAGCTCCGGATCCGTTTCGGCCCCCGAGGGCGGCTGCCACGTCTCGTCCTCCAGCTCCGGATACGGGGAGACGGGTCGGCGGCGCCGGGCCCGCTGGAGGTCCATCGCGGCGTTCACGGCGATCCTGGTGAGCCACCCCCGGAACGACGGCCCGCGGTAGGAGCGGAGGTTCCGGAACGCGGAGAAGAACGCCTCCTGGACGGCGTCCGCGGCCTGGTCCGGATCCGGGACCATCCGCACGACCAGGGCGTGGCAGAGGTCCTGGTAGGCCTCCACGAGCTGGTTGAAGGCACCGAGGTCCCCGTCGAGGGCGCGCTGCACGAGGAGGTCGTCGCGCCGGGCCGTCGCATCGTCCGGGCGAACGGCCGGGACGGCCTCCCCTGGCGAGGATGGGCGCGGGTCATCCAACGGAGCGCGGCTCCTTCCGGCGCGGACGCCTGGGAACGTCGGGGCGGCGAGGCGGCGCGAGTCTAGCACGTGGCCTTCGACGCGCGGTCGTCCGGAACGGTTCCCGGGACGGGCCGGGTCCGCACGGTCAGGACGCGGTCATGGGACCGCCGGGATCGTGAACCGGATCATCGTCCCCCGGCCCGGCCCGGCGCTCGAGGCCGTGATCGTGCCGCCGTGGAGCCGCACGAGCTCCCGGGCGATGGCCAGGCCCAGGCCGCTGCCGCTCGAATCGGCCGCCCTGTGGTAGCGGTCGAAGATCCGCTCCGCGTCGCCCCGCGCCAGGCCTGCGCCCGTGTCCCTGACCTCGAACGCCACGACTCGCGATGGCCCGTCTCGCCCCGCCGACGCCCGTTCGAGCGCGACCGCGACCACGATCTCGCCACCCGGCGGCGTGTAGCGCAGCGCGTTCGCCACCAGGTTGCGCAGGACCTCGGCGAGGCGGGCCGGGTCCGCCTGCAGGGGTGGGAGGGCGTCATCCATGACCGCATGCAGCGTGACGCCGGCCGCGCTGGCGGACCCTTCGAAGGCGGCCACGGCGTCGCGGGCCAGGCCGGCCGGATCGACCGGCTCCGGGTGGAGCGAGAGCGCTCCGGCCTCGGCGAGCGCCACGGTCCGCAGGTCGTCGATCAGGCGATCGAGCAGGATCGTCTCGTCGCGCAGCGCCGCGATGTGGGCGTCATCACGGGGTCGCAGGCCGTCCAGCATCCCCTCGAGGCCGCCGCGCACGACGGTGAGCGGGGTGCGCAGCTCGTGGCTGACGTCGGCCAGCAGCGCCCGCCGACGCTGCTCCGTCGCGGCGAGGCGCTCCGCCAGCGTGTTGAGCGCCCGGGCCGCCTCCCGGAGCTCCCGCGGGCCGCGCTCGTCGACGCGGAACTCGTAGTCGCCCGCCGCGAGCCGATCGGCCGCCTCCAGCAGGTCGGTGACGGGCATCGTCACGCGCCGGACGGACCGCCCGAAGACGAACAGGACCAGCAGGCCGACCGCGAGGGCGACGAGGACCTGCCCGCTTCCGACCGGCGCCGGGCCCGCGACGCCGGCCAGGCCCAGGACGCCGGCGACGAGCCACGTGCCGACCGTCGCGATCCCGACCATGAAGACGACGAGCACCGCCACGGCGCAGCCGATGCGCCGGCGTGCGTGGCGCCTCCATGGCCCCCCGGCGGCCATCCACGGGCCGGGCGGACCGCCTCGACGGCGCAACTCGGCGCGGCCATACGGGGGCGGCCATGGTTCGTCGGCCGGCCACCAGGGAGGTCGCGATCGGGGCCGTCGGGGCGGAGTCCCGGGGCCCGCGCTGTCGCCGCCGCCCGGGTCAGGCATCCGCGAACCGGTAGCCCACGCCGTGGACGGTCAGCAGGTAGCGCGGGCGCGACGGCTCGGGCTCCAGCTTGCGCCGCAGGTTCTTGACGTGGCCGTCGATCGCCCGCTCGTAAGCTTCGAAGGCGATCCCGTGGACGGCGTCCAGGAGCTGCGAGCGCGTGAAGACGCGCCCCGGCTGGCGGGCCAGCGTCGCGACCAGCGCGAACTCGGTGGGGGTGAGGTCCACCGACCGGCCGGCGACCGAGGCCCGCAGCCGGGCGGGGTCGAGCTCCACGTCGAGGACGCGGACGGGCGCGTCCGAGATGGTGCTGGCGACCTCGCTCCGGCGGATGATCGCCCGGACGCGGGCCACCAGCTCGCGGGGGCTGAACGGCTTGCTGACGTAGTCGTCGGCCCCCAGCTCCAGGCCGGCGATCCGGTCGGTCTCGTCCGTCCGCGCGGTGAGCATCAGGATCGGGACGTCGGACTCGCGGCGCAGCGTGCGGGCCACGTCGAGGCCGTCCATCCCGGGCAGGCCGAGGTCCAGCACGATGAGGTCCGGGCGCCGGGTGCGGGCCAGGGCGAGGGCGCCGCGGCCCTCCCCCGCGACGAGGACGGCAAACCCGGCATGCTCGAGGTAGTCGCGGGCGAGGTCGGCGATCCGGGGTTCGTCGTCCACGACGAGGATGGTCTTCACGGGGAGGCTCCGGGAGCGGGTGCGGGGAGGCGCCGTGCCGGCGAGGTCGGCCGGGGCGGAGCATACGCCTCGCCCCGGCCGCCCCGGACTGTCAGCCCGCTCCGCCCCCGGCGGAAGTGCCGGATCCGCCGCCCGCCGGTGTCGGTCCGGGTGCCGCGGGCGTGGCGGGGGCCGCGGCGTCACGCTCGTGAAGCCGGCGGTGCATCTCCGCCACGAAGGTCTCCCGATCGCCCCACGGCGTGCCGGGGACGCCCGTGCCGGGCGTGCCATCCGGCCCCGCGCCCCAGCGGCGGTGGCCGTAGCCGGCCCACGGCCCGTGACCCCGGCCGAACGCGCCGAAGGTCACGCCGATGACCAGGCGGGCCAGCAGGAACAGGAAGAAGAGGCCGAACAGGACGCCGAAGATCCCGAAGCCCCACGGTCCACCGCCGTACACGACGACGGCACCGCCGGTCGCCGACGTGGCCGCGCCGTGCTCGACGCCCGCCTGGTAGGCAAGGGCAGCCACGCCGGCGCCGAGGGCGAGGATGAGGACGCCACCGAGGAGTCCGAAGCGAGTGCGCATGAAAGCTGAGCTCCATCTGCCTGGATCGGTCCACATGGGTGGGACCGGTCGACGCCTTCCACGATGGGGTCCGGATGTGTGGAAGTTGTGCGCGCGCCATGGAGTCGGCGTGTGCGTCCGGTTGGCATGCCGGGGCGACGACGTGGCGTGGCATGATCGGCCGATGGAGGAGCGGCTCTCGGGTGGCGTGGACCACGCGGGGCGCGTCGTGCGGGTCGGGGCGACCGTGCGCCGACCGGCCACGGCGAACCGGGCCGCGATCCGCAGCCTGCTCGGGCATCTCGAAGCACTGGGCTTCGCCGGAGCGCCGCGCTTCCTGGGCACCGACGAGCAGGGCCGGGACGTGCTCGAGTACATCCCGGGCGACGTCGCCGTGGAGCCCTACCCGGACTGGGTGGCCGACGACGACCTGCTCGTCTCGGTGGCGGCCCTGCAGCGCGCTCTGCACGCAGCGGCGGCCGGCTTCCGCCTGCCCCCGGACGAGATGTGGGCCGAGCGGGCCCTTCCCGCTGGCGCCGACGGACTGCTCGTCTGCCATCTCGACCTGTGCCTGGAGAACGTGGTGGTCCGGGACGGTCGCGCGGCCGCCTTCATCGACTTCGACCTGGCGGGGCCCGCGGACCCGCTGTACGACATCGCGATCGCGGCGCGCCACTGGATCCCGCTGCGCGACCCGGCCGACGTGGCGGACGCCCGTCGGGACGCCGACCCGCTGGCGCGCTTCGCCCGGTTCGCCGATGCCCATGGCCTCGATCGCAACGGGCGTGAGCGGACGGTGGGGTTGCTGCTGCCCTTCCTCGACCTGGCCCTCGTCTCCATGCGGGCCCGGGCGGCGTCCGGTCACCCTGGGTTCGCGGCCATCTGGAACGGCGGCTACGCGGCGATGAACCGCCGCTCGCGCGACTGGCTGGAGCGCAGCCGGGCCCGCCTGGCGGCCGGGTGACCGGACCCGGGGCGGGCCGGGCCTCCGCTACACTCAGGCCGGCACGCGCGGCTCACTCGCGCGCCCCCGGGAGGTGGCCGCCAGCATGACCCGCCTGATGCTGCTCGACGGCAACGGGCTCATCTATCGCGGCTACTTCGCCCTGATCGCGACGCCCCTCACGACTTCGAAGGGAGAGCTCGTCAACGCGGTCTTCGGCTTCACCAACATCGTCCTCCGGGCGATGCAGGACGTGAAGCCGGACGCGGTCGCGATCGCCTTCGACCTGGGCAAACCGACCTTCCGTCACGAGCAGTACGTCGACTACAAGGCCACCCGGCAGCGGATGCCCGACGAGCTGCGGGACCAGTTCCCGAAGGTCCGCGACGTGGTCCGGGCGCTCAACATCCCGGTCTACGAACGGGAGGGCTTCGAGGCCGACGACGTCATCGCGACGCTGGTCGGGCAGGCCGAGGCCGCGGACATCGAGACCACGATCGTCACCGGGGACCTGGACATGCTCCAGCTGGTCACGCCCCGGACCCACCTGGTGGTCTCCCTTCGGGGCGGCGTCGCCAACACGATCTCCTACGACACCGCCCGGATCGACGAGCGCTGGGGCCTGCGGCCGGACCAGATGCTCGACTACAAGGCCCTCCGGGGCGACCCGACCGACAACATCCCCGGCGTGCCCGGGGTGGGCGAGAAGACGGCCGCCAAGCTGGTCGCCACCCACGGGTCCCTCGACGCCCTGTACCAGCACCTGGACGAGGTTCTGCCCGAGCGCCTCCGCCCGGTCCTGGAGGAGGCCCGCGAACGCGTGCTGCGCAGCCGCGAGCTGATGCGCCTGGTCCGGGACGTGCCCGTCACGCTGGACCTCGAAGCTGCCCAGCTGGGCGACTACGACCGCGACGCGGTCGTGGCGCTGTTCCGCGAATACGAGTTCCGGACGCTCATCGACCGCCTGCCCGCGCTGCGGGGCGAGGACCCCGGCACCACCGCGGCCCGCCTGCACGAGGTCGGTGGGTCGGTGGCTGCCGCCCGGGCGCCCGGCGCCGGCGAGACCGGCGGAGCACCTGCCCGGGCGCGACCGCAGGCCCCGCCGGACGGGCTGCAGCTCAGCCTCGACTTCGATGCGGTGACGGCCGCGGCGGACCGGCCCCCATCCTCTCCGCTCCCCGCCGGCGACCTGCGCGGCGCGCTGGCGGCCCTGATCGAGGATCCCCGCCGGGTCGAACGGGTCGCTGCCGGAAGCGCGGCGGCGCTCGGGCCCTGGCTGCGGGGACTATCCGCCGTCGGCGTCGCCCTCCTCACCGACGACCCCAGGCCACGGCGCGGTACGCCCCTCGCGCTCGCCTTCGCCGGCGAGGACGGGCACGTCGTCGCGGTCGAGGGCCTCGAGGCGGTCGCGGCCGCCCGCGCGGCCCTCGAGGCGTCCGAGACGCCGGTCGTGGGCCACGAGGTCAAGCCCCTGCTGGTCGTGCGCTTCGTGGCCGATCCCGCGGCCGCGCCCCTGCCGGTCGCGTTCGACACCCAGATTGCCGCCTACCTCCTGAACGCGTCCCTGCGCAGCCAGGGCATCGCCGACGTCGTCGCGGAGCGGTTCGACCTGGTCTTCCCCCCGGCGGCGGTCTCTCTCATGCCCGGTGAGCGGGCGGGCCTCGAGGCGCTGGCCGCCCTCGCAGTCCGTGGACCACTCGACGCTGCGCTCGCTCAGGCCGGCCTCGGGCGCCTGTTCGCGGAGCTGGAGCTGCCGCTGATCCCGATCCTGGCCCGCATGGAGGCGACGGGCGTCGCCATCGACCTCGATGCGCTCGCCGTGCTGGACCGGGAGTTCGCGGCGGAGCTCGCCCGCCTCGAGGAGGAGATCTACGCCGATGTCGGGCACCAGTTCACGCTGGGCAGCCCCAAGCAGCTGGAGCAGGTCCTCTTCTACGAGCTGAACCTGCCCAAGGGCAAGCGGACCAAGACGGGCTACTCCACGGACGCCACCGTGCTCGAGGACCTGCGCGCGGCCCACCCGGCGGTCGGCAAGCTGCTGGATTGGAGGCTCTACTCGAAGCTGCGGAGCACCTACATCCTGGCGTTGCCCGAGCTCCTCACCGAGGACGGCCGGCTGCACACGACGTTCCACCAGGCGGTCGCCGCGACGGGCCGGCTCTCGTCGTCGGACCCCAACCTCCAGAACATCCCGATCCGGACCGATCTCGGCAGGCGGATCCGGCGCGCGTTCGTGGCCGGCGCCCCGGACGTGACCCTCGTTGCCGCGGACTACAGCCAGATCGAGCTGCGGATCCTGGCCCACGTCTCCGGGGATCCGCAGCTGCGCGAGGCGTTTGCAGCGGGCAAGGACATCCATCGCGAGACGGCCGCCCTGGTGCTCCACAAGGAGCCGGCCGACGTGACGCCCGACGAGCGCTCGATGGCCAAGATGGTCAACTTCGGGATCGCCTACGGGATGAGCGACTTCGGCCTGGCCAGCCGAGCGGGCATACCCCGCGAGGAGGCTCGAGCCTTCATCGACCGCTACTTCGCGACCTACTCGGGGATCAGCTACTACATGCTCCACATCCGGGAGACGGCGCGAGCCCAGGGCTACGTCACGACGCTCCTGGGGCGGAGGCGGGAGATCCCGGAGCTCCGGTCGACGAACCGGAGCCTGCTCGCAGCCGGCGAGAGGATGGCCATCAACATGCCGATCCAGGGCACCGCCGCCGACATCATGAAGATCGCGATGATCCGGGTCGACCGGCGGCTGGCCGCCGAGGGCTTCACGTCCCGCCTCCTGCTCCAGGTCCACGACGAGCTGCTCCTGGAGGTGCCCCGAGGCGAGGTGGACGCCCTGGTCCCCGTCCTGCGCGAGACCATGGAGAGCGCCCTCGCCCTCGACGTGCCGATCACGGTCGACGTGAAGACCGGCGACAGCTGGGAAGGGATGCGGGTGATCGGGCGGGACGGGCCCGGCGCGATCGCCCCCGCCTGAGCGCGGCTGGCGCGCTTTCGGCCAACGGCGCGCCCGACTGCGGGACTGGCAGGAGCGCTGACTCCCGTGTCAGAGTCCCCGATCCGCTGCCGGATCGGGGTCCACCGACCGGGAATCGAACCCGGCCGCCTGGGCGAGCATTCCGATGATCGTGAGGATGGCGGCGAAGGCGAGCAGTTCCATGTCCCCAAGGTAGGCACCGCGACTGATCAGAGCAAAGCCGAATATGGCACAATAAGATCATGGCGATAGATGTTTCGACGCGCGGATCCCGGACGCCGGACCCGGCCCCGGGCGACCACGTCGCGGCCAGCCTGGCGGACCTGAGCCTGCGCCAGCTCCTGAGCTTCCGGGCGGTCGCGGCGGTGGGGTCCTTCCATGGCGCAGCCGCGGAGCTCGACTACACCCAGTCCGCCATCAGCCAGCACATCGCGGCCCTCGAGTCGGCCCTCGGGCTGCGACTCGTGGAACGATCGCGGGGACGCCGGACCATCGCCATCACCGAGGCCGGTCGACTGCTGCTGGGGCACGTGGACGCCATCGCGGACCGGATCCAGGCGGCGGGCGCGGACCTGCGCGCCTACAGCGCGGGTGCGATCGGCACGCTCCGGGTGGGCACCTACCAGAGCGCCGGGACGCGCGTCCTGCCCCTCGTGATCCGGCGCTTCGCCGCGGCCTGGCCCGGCGTCGAGGTCCAGCTGACCGAGGCCGCGAGCGACGAGGGCCTGATGGATCTCGTCGAGCCCGGGCTGCTCGACCTGACCTTCGGCGTGCTGCCCCTGCCGGACGGGCCGTTCGACGGGGTGGAGCTGCTGCGCGACCCGTTCGTGCTCGTCGTCGCCGCCGGCTCGCCGCTCGCCTCGCTCCGGCCGAACCCACCGGCGATCCGCATCGCGGCCCAGCCGCTGATCGGGTTCCGCTCCTGCCGGAGCACGGCCTCCGTGGAGGCGCACCTCCGGCGGGCCGGGGGCGACCCCCGCTTCGTCTTCCGCTCCGAGGACAACGGGACGGTCCAGGCGATGGTCGGCGCGGGTCTCGGGGTCGCCCTCGTGCCCCTGCTCGCGGTCGACCTCAGCGACCCCTCGATCACCGTCATCCCGACCGATCTGCCACCGCGCCAGATGGCCCTGATGTGGCACCGCGACCGCTATCGCACGCCGGCCGCACGGACGTTCGTGGAGATCGCGAGGGCGGTCGGCGCGGAGATGCAGCCCGAGCTCACGGTGGCGGCCGGCTGAGGTCGCGTCCTCGTCCGCTCGCGCCCGGCGGCCCCGGTGGCCCGGTGTGCTGGCCGCCGCGCGCTCGCCCGCTCCCCGCTACCCTCTGGACATGCCCGAGCTGCCCGAGGTCGAGACCGTCGCCCGAGACCTGCGCCGCCACGTGGTGGGCGCGACGGTCGTGGGCGCGCGCGGGGACTGGCCCCGGACCATCGCCTCGCACCCGTCCGTCGAGGCGTTCGCCGCCGAGATCGCCGGCCGCACGATCGAGGCGGTTGGGCGGCGCGCCAAGCTGGTCGTCGTGGAGCTGAGTGGCGGGGCCGCCCTGACGATCCACCTGAAGATGACCGGCCAGCTGTTCGTCGTTCCTGCCGGGAACCCCACCGACGCGCACGTGCACCTCGCGCTGGCCCTGGCCGACGGACGGGAGCTGCGCTTCCGCGACATCCGCAAGTTCGGGCGGGTGGGGCTCTGGCCGCGCGATCCGACCACGGGCGCCGTCCTCGAGGCGACCGGCGGGGCGGACCTGTTCGCCGGCCACGGACCGGAGCCCCTCGACAGTGCGTTCACGCTGGGCGCCTTCCGGGCGCGCCTGCGGGTCCGCCGGGCACGCCTGAAGCCGCTGCTCCTCGACCAGGGGTTCCTGGCGGGCGTGGGCAACATCTACGCGGACGAGGCGCTCTGGCGGGCGCGCCTGCATCCGTTGCGCACGGTCGCGACACTCCGCCCGCCCGACGAGGCGCGCCTCTACCGCGACCTCCGGTCGATCCTCGTCGAGGCGATCGAGCGCCGCGGCTCCTCGATCGACGACTACACCGCGCCCGACGGCGACGGGACCATGCAGGAGCGCCTGCTCGTGTACCAGCGGACGGGAGAGCCCTGCCCGCGCTGCGGACGGCCGATCCGCCGGATCGTCGTGGGCGCCCGGGCGACGCACTTCTGCTCGTGGTGCCAGCGGCTGCCGGCGGCCGACCGCCCGGGCGCCGCAGCGATCCTTGCCGCGGTCCGCGAGCCCCGGGGACGTGGGCGGCGCTGGGTGGAGCTTCCCGGCGAGGGCGCGCTCGGGCGCACCGCGGGCGAGGCGGAGCGGGCGGTCGGCCCGGCCCGTGCCCGGGCCGACCGAACCCGCCGGGCGGCCGCCACGCGGCGCGCGCAGGCTCGCGCGGGGGCGACCTGATGTCGCTCCTCCGCCTTTCGGGCGTGGTCCGCGAGGTCGGGACGTTCGTCATCCTGGACCGGGTGGACGCCGCGATCGCGATCGGGGAGCGGGTCGGGCTGGTCGGACCGAACGGGGCGGGCAAGACGACGCTGCTCCGGATCGCCGCGGGCGCGGACGAGCCGGACCGGGGCGAGGTCCAGCGCCGGCGCAACCTGCGGGTCGGGCTGCTGGCCCAGGAGGCCCATTTCGACGAGGCATTCGCGTCCGCGCCGGACCTCCGGACGGCGGTGCGGCGCGGAGCCGCCTCGATCGAGGCGATCGAGGCGGAGATGCGGGCGATCGAGGCCGCCGGTGGCGCAGCTGGCGGGCGCTACGAGGAGCTGGCGGGCCGGTTCGCCGCGCTCGACGGCTGGAACCTGGACCACCGGGTCGACGAGGCGCTCTCCGGCCTCGGCTTCTCCGAGGCGGAGACGCTCCGCTCTCCCGAGGAGCTCTCGGGCGGCCAGCAGACGCGGGCGGCGCTGGCCCGGCTCCTCGTGGCGGATCCCGACCTCCTGCTCCTCGACGAGCCCACGAACCACCTGGATCTCGCCGCGATCGAGTGGCTCGAGGAAGCTGTCCGGCGACGGTCGGGGGCGCTCCTCGTCGCCTCGCACGACCGCGCCTTCCTCGACGCGACGGTGACCCGGACCTGGGAGCTGCGCGACCACCGGCTCACGGCATTCCGCGGGAGCTACGCCGACTACGCGCGTCAGCGCCAGGGGCGCGACGCCCGGACGCGCCGCGAGGCCGAGGCCCGGGAAGGGGAGATCGCCCGCGAGCAGGCGCTCGTCCAGACCTACCGCAGCCAGCGGAAGCACGGCAAGATGCACGAGCACGAGGCCCGCCTGGCCCGCCTGGACAGGATCGACGTCCCCCGCGAAGGGCCCTCCCTGCGCCTGGACCGCGCGCTGGGCACGGCCGCACCGCGCTCGGCCGAGGTCGTGGTGCGGGCCGAGGGCCTGGTGGTGGCGTATCCGGGGGGCCCCGAGGTCGCCCGGTGCGTCCGCCTGGAGGCCAGCCGGGGCGAGCGGATCGGGATCGTCGGGCCGAACGGGGCCGGCAAGACGACGCTCCTGCGGACGATCGCGGGCGAGCTCCAGCCGCGCGACGGGAGCCTCGTCTTCGGCGGGAACGTCGGGCTCGGCTACCTCGCCCAGGTCCGGGACAATCCGGTGGTCGGCGAGACCGTCCTGGACGCCCTCCAGGCCGAGATCCCGCTGACGGCGGGGGAGGCGCGGGGATATCTCGCCCGGTTCCTGTTCCGCGGGGACGACGTCTTCAAGGAGGTCCGCAGCCTGTCGGGCGGAGAGCGCTCACGGCTCGAGCTGGCCCTCCTGGGCATCCTTCCGTCCAACGTGCTCCTCCTCGACGAGCCGACGAACCACCTCGACATCCCGGCTCGCGAGGCGCTCGAATCCTTCCTGCGCGAGACGCAGAGCACCGTCTTCGTGGTCAGCCACGATCGCCGGCTGCTCGAGATCGTGTGCGACCGGCTGTGGGTCGTCGACGCCGGCCGGATCGTCCCGTTCGAGGGCGGCTACCGGGCCTGGCGGGCGGCGGCTGCCGATGGCTGGACGGTCGCGGATGCCTTCCGGCGCGAGGAGGCCCGGTTCGCCGCCGGCTCGCTGGCCGCGGCGGGTCGGGCCGAAGCCGGGCCCCGCGACGGTGTGTCCTCGACCCGCGGGGCCGAAGGACGGCCCGGCGGCCGCCCGACCCGCGCGGCCGGTGGAGTCGGCGCCGGCGGGCCCGGGGCGCCCGATCGAGCCTCGTCCGTGCCTCGCCCGGCGAAGCTCTCGAAGGACGCCTACCGCCGCCAGAAGGCCGCGATCGACGCCGACCTCGGCCGCCTGGGGTTGCGCAAGACCCAGCTGGAGCTGGCGCTCGGAAGCCCGGCGATCGCCGCCAACTTCGTGGAGCTCCGGCGGGTGACCTCGGAGCTGGCCGACGTCGACCAGGCCCTCGGCGCGGCCGAAGAGGCCTGGCTGCTGCTCGAGGAGCGGGCCCCGTGACGCGGGCGTTGCGGATCGGCCTGACCGGGCCGATCGGCTGTGGCAAGTCCACGGTGGCTGGCTGGCTCGCGGCCCGGGGCGCCACGGTCGCGGACGCGGATGCCCTGGCCCGGGCGGTCACCGCCCCCGGCGAGCCGGCCCATGACGCGATCCTGGCCCACTTCGGCGGGGCCGTGCGAGCGCCTGGCGGATCTGTCGACCGGGCCGCCCTGGCGAGGCTCGTCTTCGCCGACCCGGCCGCGCTTCGCGAGCTCGAGGCGATCGTGCACCCGGCGGTCCGCCCCCGCATCCTGGCCGCGATCGCCGGGGCGGACGCGGCTGGCGCGCCCGCGGTCGTGATCGAGGCCATCAAGCTCGTCGAAGGCGGCCTCGCGTCCCTGTGCGACGAGGTCTGGCTCGTGGACTGCGCGCCCGACGTCCAGCGGCGCAGGCTCCTCGCCCGCGGGACGGCAGCGGACGATGCGGAGCGTCGGATCGCGGCCCAGGGTGACCTCTCGCGACGCCTGGCCCACGCTGCGACGCGGATCGTCGCGACCGACGGTTCGCCGGGCGACGTGGAGGTCCGGGTCGCGGCCGCCTGGACGGAGGCCCTGGATCGCGCTCGACGATCACGACCGGCGGGGGGCTGACGGGGCGGCGGGGTCGAGCGGGGCCCCCTACCGTTCGTCAGGGAGCGGTGCTCGGCGCTGGCGAGGCGCTCGGGACGGGGGTCGGAAGCGGGGAGGGGACAGGCGCATGGCCCGGGCCATACCACTCCGGGATCGGGAGACCGTAGCGGGCGACGATCCTGGTGGTCGTCGTGCCCAGCCCGCTCGCATCCACCGTCCGGCCGTCCTGTGGGGGGCGGAGGGCGAAGCTGAACGCGGCGGCGCCGCTCGCCTGCAGATGGGTGATCTCCTCCGCGACCGGCACGGAGGCGCGCACGACGTAAGAGGTCGCGGTCTTGGCCAGGATCAGCATGTCCTGGTACACGATCTTGGTCGACTTGTCGGTGAAGTACAGGCCCCCGGCTGCCACGTCCGCAGGGACGGTCACCGTGGACGTCACGAAGACGTCGACGGTCTGGCCCGGCTCGAGCAGCCCGCCGACGGCGCGGTCGTCGGGCACGGTGAGGGCGATGGCGCGCCAGGCCGGCGAGTCGGGACTGATCGTCTCGCTGGGGCCCAGGATGGAGAACTGGGCGCCCGCAGTCTGGCCGGCAAGCATGTTGGCGAAGACCGGCTGGCCCTTGAGGATGGTCGTGCCGGCGACGAGCCCGACGATCTTCGCAGGATCGGTGTAGACGCCGCTGGCGACGGTGGCGTCGACCGGCACCTGGCGCACCGCGAGGTCCTCGATCGTGATGGCCTCGCGCGCCGCGATCTCGTTGGCGGCCACCACGACCGCGGTCGTCTGCATTCCTGCCTGGCCGGCCTGCTGCTGGGCCTGGGTGATCACGAAGAATGCCGCGCCTCCGGCGACGAGCGCGAGCACCAGCCCGAGCACGATGATGTACTTGCCGCGCCGCGACGGGTCACGGTACTCGTATTCTTCCATGCCTTGGTGCGCGCCTCCGGGCTGTGTTCGCGGCCGTCGACCGGTGGCTCCACCGTCGACTCCGTTGCCATTGTGGCCACGAGCCCACGGCCCTCCCTATCGGCACGAAGTACCGCCGTTGTCATCCGATCGGACGAGCCCGGTCGGGCCGTGCGCGGGCTGCGTTCAGGCCGTCCGCGCCCATGGCGGGGGCGTCAGGGCAGGACCAGGTGGACCGGGTTTCCGCGGATCGATACCTGCCAGGTGGTCGTGTCGGACGTCGCGGAGGTATACGAATAGCGGATCATCCACCAGCCGCCGAGGACTCCAGGGGTGTGCTCGCTCGCCGGCAGGGGTGCCGAGTAGGTCTTCGGGAGCGGCACCGTGATCGTGACCCAGGAGTTGTTGTACTGGGTGGCCCCGTTGATGGTGGTCCTGAGGCTGGACGTCGTGCCGCTCTTCGAACCACTCGCGTTCGAGTCCGCGGTGTAGCTGAACGTGATCGGCGAGTAGCTGGTGGCGGTCGGCTGGAGGACCTCGATGCTCGAGTTGCCCGACGCGTCCCCCGGGTCGAAGAGCTGGATGACCATCGTCTTGCCGGCGTGGACCGCCTCGATTCGGCCCAGGTAGAAGAGCGCCTGGCCCATGGGCACGTTGGCGTAGATCACCATCTTGCCAAGACCGTAGACACGCGGCTGGTGGGCGGGGTCGGTGGACACGGCGCGGAGCCCCCACATGTTCTCCGCGATCACGCCGAGCTGATCATTGCCGTTGAGCGGGTTCGTGGTCGTGACCTGGAGCCGATACGCGCCCGGTGAGGTCAGGGTCGAGAGCGTCCACCAATGGTTGTGATACGGGTCGTTCTGACAGTCGGGCAGGGCCGCGGGCAGGCCGGCGTCCCGCAGGGCGACGCTCTTGTCCGCCTGGCTCTCGTTCTCGAACAGGGTGCCGCTCGAGGCGACCTGCACGTCGTCGGAGTAGTCCAGGGGCGTTTCGGCGGGGTCGGACCAGAGCGTGTAGTAGGTCGACATACCCGGGTAGGTGGACCCGCTGATCCAGTGGTCGCCCGTGCCCTTGTTGGCGTCCACCGCACAGAAGGTCGGGTCGTACAGGTCGACGTTGGTCGCGCCCGCCCCGACGGGGACGTCGATCGTGTACTGGTAGCCCCTGGCGTCGTACTGGTTGTTCAGGGTGGGGCTGGGGTTGTAGTAGGTGCCGTAGGCGTCGCCATAGCCCCGGTTCGCACCCTGGCTCATCGCCGCCGCCCAGTAGTTCCCGGTGTTGTCGCCGTAGGTGCTGAGCGGGCTGCCCATTGGAACTGGAAGGGTGTACTCGGCAGTGGCCGTCCGCGAGATGCGCACGGTGTTGATGCCGATGATCCGCAGGAAGAACGTCCCGAACGAGCGGGTGATCGTGACGTCGAGGCGACGAATCGACTCCGGGTTGACGGCGGGCGTGATGATCGAGGTCGGCGAGGCGTAGCCATTGCGGCCCGCCACGTCCACTGCCTTGGCCGACGCCGTCGTGAAGTCGCCCGGCATGTAGGGGACCCCAGCCATCGCAGCGGCCTCGGCCGCCTGCTGGACATGGAGCGAGTTGTTCCAGATGTTGCCGACGTCGATGACCATGGCCATGATCGTGAACAGGGCTCCCAGGGCGAAGACGAAGATCACCAGGACCTGACCGCGCGCCCGCAGGCGGTGCAGGCGATCGGGGTCGCGGGCGGCCTGGGCGCCGTCGGGGCGCAATCGCAGGTCCCTCACGGCGCCGGCTCCAGCCGCATCACGCTCGAATCGGTCATCCGGATCGAGGTGTAGGGCGGGTTCCCGTTGATGAACAGGCCGAGGAGCGAGCCGAGCGGGGTGGCCGGGTGGAAGTCGTAGACGACCCGCACGCCGATCGAGTCGTTCGCGGAGCCCGGCGTGCGGCTGGTGGCCGGCCAGCCGGCCGTGCCGACCAGGATCCCGTAGCGGTCGTATTGGTCGATCTTGCCCGTGATGGGCTGGCCGCTGGAACTCGCCTGGTAGATCTCGATCGAGGTGATGTTCTCGATCAGAATCGGGTCGGTCAAGCCGCGCTGGACCGCCGCGACGATTGCCGGGTCGACTCCCGACGACTGCGACCCTCCGTTGCCGAGGCTCGCTCCGACGCGGGCGCCTTCGCGCACGGCGTAGGCCATGGCGGTGCGATGGTCGAACGCGATCCCGAACTCGAGCATTCCCATGAGGATGATCAGGAAGAGGGGCAGGATCAGCACGAACTCCACCATCGCCTGGCCCCGGCTAACGGTGTCCCGACCGCGGCGGGTCACTGCTGCGGCTCCATGCGCAGGGTCGCCCCATCCGACAGGTCCCAGCTGCGCCCCAGCGCGGCGGGCGTCATACCGACGTACTGGTAGCCGATTCGGACGCCGATCACGTCCAACCCCTCGACGAGCGCGTCGTGGCGACCGATCTGCGGGTAGCCCTCGGGGCCGTCGAGCGTGTACGGCTCGGTGCCTGTGCCCGGGCAGTCCAGGGTTCCCTGGCGGACGTACCGGTTGATGACGCCTGCCACCGGATCGCCGGCGCCGTTCGACTGGTAGATCTCGACAAACTCAACCCGGTCGCGGTTGAGCGGTGGCACGAGCGTCCTCTCGACGGCATCGAGGATGGAGCAATCCGCGCCATCCACGCCACCTGCCTGTGCCCCGGCGCTCACGCCTTCGCGCGCCGCGTACTGGACGGTCAGGAGGCTGTTGTAGAGGAACCCGAATTCGATGATGCCCATGAGAAGCAGGACGAAGACCGGGAAGACGAGGGCGAACTCGACCAGTCCCTGGCCGCGCTCGGCGCGGCGGGACCGGAAGGTGGCCCGACGGATGGTGTGGGGCGGCATCGGCTCGTGCTGCGTCTTGTGTGGCATGGCCGGCTGCGGCACGGCCAGCACGGCCCCAGGCGGCCGGCGCAGCCCGAGGATGCGCGCCATTCGCCGACGCCGGAATGACCCCTTCGTCCCGGTCGGGCGGGCCGCCGGTCATCCCTCCCCGCTCGCCGAATGGCGGCCCGATTAGCACGCCTGTGCTATAGCGCCTCGGCAATGCTATCCTGCCGCTATGCCCGACTTTCGCCTCGTCGCCCCCTTCGAGCCGACCGGCGACCAGCCCCAGGCGATCGAGAAGCTGTCCGACGGGCTCAACCGCGGCCTCCGTCACCAGACGCTGCTAGGCGTGACGGGCTCCGGCAAGACCTACACGATGGCCAACGTCATCGCCCGCCAGAATCGCCCGACCCTCGTCCTGGCCCACAACAAGACGCTGGCCGCCCAGCTCTACTCGGAGTTCCGGGACTTCTTCCCGGACAACGCCGTCGAGTACTTCGTGAGCTACTTCGACTACTACCAGCCGGAGGCCTACCTCCCTCGATCGGACACCTACATCGAGAAGGACTCCAGCCGGAACGACGAGATCGACAAGCTCCGGCACGCGGCCACGAAGGCGCTCTTCGAGCGCCGCGACGTGATCATCGTCGCGTCGGTGAGCTGCATCTACGGCCTCGGCGCGCCCGTCGACTATGGCGCGACGGTGCTCCGCCTGCGGGTCGGGGGCCAGTATCGGCGCGACGCCGTCCTGCGCCACCTCGTCGACCTCCAGTACCAGCGCAACGACCAGGCGCTGCAGCGCTCGCGCTTCCGCGTCCGGGGCGACACGCTGGAGCTGGTGCCCTCGGCCGAGGACCGGCTGGTCCGGGTGGAGTTCTTCGGCGACGAGGTCGAGCGGATCACCGAGCTCGACCCGCTGACCGGGGAGCTCCTCGCCGAGCGGCGCGACCTGAACGTCTACCCGGCGACGCACTTCGTGACGCCCGCCGACAAGCTTCAGGGTGCCATGAAGGCGATCGAGCAGGAGATGGAGGAGCGGGTCGCGGGCCTGGAGGCCGAAGGCCGCGCGCTCGAGGCCGCCCGGCTGCGCCAGCGCACCACGTTCGACCTCGAGATGATGCGCGAGCTGGGGTTCTGCTCGGGCATCGAGAACTACTCGCGCCACCTGTCGGCCCGCGAGGCGGGCAGCCGGCCGTGGACGCTGCTGGACTACTTCCCGCCGGACTGGCTGCTGATCGTGGACGAGTCGCACATGTCCATCCCCCAGGTCGTCGGGATGTACAAGAACGACCGGACTCGCAAGGAGATCCTGGTCGACTTCGGCTTCCGCCTTCCGTCGGCCCTGGACAACCGGCCCCTGACGTTCGAGGAGTTCGAAGCCACCGTCAGGCAGGCCATCTACGTCTCGGCGACCCCGGGACCCTACGAGCTGGAGCGCAGCGCCCGGGTGGTCGAGCAGCTGCTCCGGCCGACCGGCATCGTGGACCCGCAGATCACGATTCGCCCCAGCGAGGGCCAGATCGACGACCTCCTGGAGCGCGTCCGGGAGCGGGTCGAGCGGGGCGAGCGCGTGATCGTGACCACCCTGACCAAACGCCTGGCGGAGGACCTGACGGACTACCTGCGCGAGCTCGGGGTGAAGGTCCAGTACCTCCACAGCGAGGTGGATACGCTCGACCGGATCCAGATCCTGCGCGACCTGCGCCTCGGCGTCCACGACGTGATCGTCGGGATCAACCTGCTGCGCGAGGGGATCGACCTGCCCGAGGTCACCCTCGTGGCCATCCTCGACGCCGACAAGGAGGGCTTCCTGCGCAGCGCCTGGTCGCTCGTCCAGATGATCGGGCGAGCCGCCCGGAACATCGGCGGCGAGGTCGTGATGTACGCCGACGTGACCACCGAATCGATGCGCGCGGCGATCGAGGAGACGAACCGCCGGCGCCGCGTGCAGGAGCGCTACAACGCGGAGCACGGGATCACGCCGGTCACGATCGTCAAGGAGATCCACGACCTCAACGACCGCCTGCGCGTTGCCGCCGAGGGCGCCTCGGGCTACGGCGAGGGGGCAGGGGAGCGAGACCTCGGGAGCCGGACCAGGCGCGAGATCGAGGACCTGGTCACGCGGATCGAGGCGCAGATGCGGGAGGCAGCTCGCAACCTCGAGTTCGAGCGGGCCGCCTCGCTCCGCGACGAGGTCCAGGCGATCCGCCTGCGGGTCCTCGAGGACGACGCCTCGATCCGGGTGGGGCGGGCGGCGGAGGCGGCCGGCCAGGCCGGTGAGCGCAGCACGACGGGCGCGCCGCAGGCGCGCTCGTCCCGCCGGGGCGGAGGGCGCCCGGGTGCCCGGGATGGCGGGGCGAGCGGACCGGCCATGGAGGTGACCGACGTCCGCGTGGTCGCCGCCGGCGACGCGCCGATGGATGAGGGCACGGCCACGGACTGGCTCCCCGGCCTGCGCGACGAGCACGACGACGACTCGAGCGGCTGGCAGTCGAAGTGGCTCGATCGACCGACGTGGGACCACACGATCACCCCCAACGTCCGGCGGCGCACGGGCAGCCGCCAGCCCCGCCGGGGGCGCTGAAGGTGCTGCGCCGGCGGTCATGAGGCTCTCGCCCGCCTGAGCAGCATCGCCCGACCGCATGGCGGCAGTGATTAGAACACCCGTGCTGTTAGCAGGAAACCGGGTACACTGGAACCGAAGATGCCCGACCAGCTGATCGTCCGCGGCGCGCGCGAGCACAACCTCAAGAACATCACCGTCGCGATCCCGCGCGATCGGTTCGTCGTGATCACGGGCCTGAGCGGATCCGGCAAGAGCAGCCTCGCCTTCGACACGATCTACGCGGAAGGGCAGCGGCGCTACGTCGAGAGCCTCTCCGCCTACGCCCGCCAGTTCCTCGGCCAGATGGAGAAGCCCGACGTCGACCAGATCGACGGGCTCTCGCCGGCGATCTCGATCGACCAGAAGGGTGCCAGCCGGAACCCGCGGTCGACGGTCGGGACGGTCACGGAGATCTACGACCACCTGCGCCTGCTGTTCGCGCGCATCGGCCACCCCCACTGCCCGTCCTGCGGCCGCGAGATCGAGCGCCAGACGGTCCAGCAGATGGTCGACCAGGTTTACCGGCTGCCGGAGGGCACCCGGCTGCTCGTCCTGGGGCCCCTGGTGAAGGATCGCAAGACCGAGGGCGAGCGGGTCTTCGAGGCGGCCCGCAAGCAGGGTTTCGTGCGCGTGCGCGTCGACGGCGAGCAGATGGACCTGGCCGAGACCCGGACCCTCGACAGGTACAGGCGGCACACGATCGAGGTCGTGGTGGACCGCTTCGTCGTGCGCGCCCCGGAGACCCCGGGACAGCCGCCCCCGGATTCCGCGCGGCTGGCGGACTCCATCGAGACGGCGCTGCGCCTCGGAGAGGGCGTCATGGTCGTCGCACCCGCGCCGCGGGAGGGCGAGGCCCCCGACTTCGAGGAGCGCCGCTTCAGCGAGCGCTACAGCTGCCCCTACGACGACACGACGATCGACGAGCTGGAGCCGCGCAGCTTCTCGTTCAACTCGCCCCATGGGGCCTGCCCGACCTGCACCGGGCTGGGCACGCAGCTCGTGGTCGACCCCGATCTCGTGGTCCCGGACCGCTCGAGGAGCGTCGCCCAGGGTGCGCTCTATCCCTGGACCCGGATGGCGACCGAAGCCTCGTGGCGCATGAAGATCCTCGAGGCGATCATGGCCGAGCACGGCTGGGACATGCAGGCCCCCTTCCGCGACCTGCCCCAGGCCGCCATGGACCACCTGCTCCATTCCGCGAAGGAGGAGAAGGTCCTCGTCCGCTATCGCCACGATCGTGGCGAGAACACCTACTGGGCCACCTTCGAGGGCCTGGTCACGAACCTCCAGCGGCGCTTCCGCGAGACGGAGTCGGAGTTCGTCAAGGCCGAGATCCAGAAGTACATGGTGGAGCGGCCGTGCCCGGCCTGCGCCGGCCGGCGGCTGCGGCCCGAGGCCCTGGGCGTCTCCATCGACGGGCGGAGCATCTGGGACGTCTCCACCCTCACGATCACCGATGCGCTCGAATGGACGTCCGCCCTGCCCGCCCGCGTCAGCGAGCGCGAGCGCGCGATCGCCCGGATGGTCCTCAAGGAGATCACCGCCCGCCTGGGGTTCCTCGCCGACGTCGGGCTCGACTACCTCACGATCGACCGGACCTCCAGCACGCTGTCCGGCGGCGAGGCCCAGCGGATCCGGCTCGCGACCCAGATCGGGAGCTCCCTCGTGGGCGTCCTGTACATCCTCGACGAGCCCTCGATCGGTCTCCACCAGCGCGACAATGCCAAGCTGATCGCGACGCTCACGCGGCTGCGCGACCTGGGCAACACCCTCCTGGTCGTGGAGCACGACGAGGAGACCATCCGCACGGCCGACTGGGTCGTGGACGTGGGGCCCGGGGCCGGGGAGCACGGCGGCGAGGTGATCGCGTCGGGCCCGTTGGAGGCCCTGCTGGCGGAGCCCCGCTCGATCACCGGCGCCTTCCTGCGGGGCGACCGGGCGGTGCCGATCCCTGCCGCTCGCCGGCCCGGGAACGGCCGCGCGATCATCGTGCGGGGCGCCCGGGAGCACAACCTGCGAGGCGTGGACGTGCGCTTCCCGCTGGGGACGTTCACGGCCGTCACGGGCGTCTCCGGCTCCGGGAAGTCCACCCTCGTCACCGAGATCCTCTACCGGGCCCTGGCCAGGGAGCTCAACGGGGCACGCGAAGCCCCCGGCGCACACGATTCCCTCGAGGGCGCCGAGCACGTGGACAAGATCATCGAGATCGACCAGAGCCCGATCGGCCGCACGCCGCGCTCCAACCCGGCAACCTACACCGGCCTCTTCACGCCGATCCGCGAGCTCTTCGCCGGGGTCCCGGAGTCGCGCGTCCGCGGGTACGGCCCGGGCCGCTTCAGCTTCAACGTGAAGGGCGGCCGCTGCGAGAGCTGCAAGGGCGACGGCATCCTCAAGATCGAGATGCAGTTCCTGCCCGACGTCTACGTTCCCTGCGAGGTGTGCAAGGGCAAGCGCTACAACCGCGAGGCGCTGGAGATCCACTACCGCGGCCGGTCGATCGCGGACGTGCTGGAGATGACGATCGAGGAGGCCCTCGACGTGTTCAGCCCCGTTCCGGCGATCGCGGCCAAGCTGCGCACGCTGGTTGACGTGGGCCTGGGCTACGTGCACCTCGGCCAGCCCGCCACCACGCTCTCGGGCGGCGAGGCCCAGCGGGTGAAGCTGGCCGCCGAGCTCTCGCGCCGGGCCACCGGGAAGACCCTCTACCTGCTCGACGAGCCCACGACCGGCCTCCACTTCGCCGACGTGGAGAAGCTGCTGCAGGTCCTCCACCGGCTGGTGGATGCGGGCAACACGGTGCTGGTCATCGAGCACAACCTGGACGTGATCAAGACGGCCGACTGGATCGTCGACCTGGGACCGGACGGCGGCACCCGGGGCGGCCTCGTCGTGGCCGAAGGCACGCCGGAGGCCGTCGCCCGCATCCGCCCGTCGGCGACGGGGGAGTACCTGGCCCGTGTCCTGCGCGGCGAACCCCTGGTGCCGCTCTCCGACGTGACGTTCGCCGACGAGCTCGGACGCGAGGTTGCCCGGACCGCCCGCGAGACCGGGACGCCGGACGTCGACCAGTCCGCCGGCGCGGACCTGCCCGCGACGCCTGCCCCCAAGCGCGCGGCCGCGAGTCGCTAGGCCGGGTACGATCGCGCCATGCCCGACATCGAATTCGCGTTCCTGGCCGATTCCGCCGACGCCCGGCCCGGCGAGAAGTTCCACGTGCTCGGCGGCGGCGTCAGCCGGCTCGGCTCGCGCGCGTTCCCGTTCCACCACCCGCACCTGGCCCTCCTGGTCGGCCTGCTGGTCACCGCGCCCGAGATGGACCGCGAGCACGAGGTCCGCTTCACCCTGCTCGATCCGGCCGGCAAGGAGATCGCCGGTGCCGTCGGGCAGATCCAGGCCCATGGCGCACACGACGGCCGGGACACGGTCCTGACGTTCTCGATCGACCTCTGGAATCTCGGCTTCGAGGCACCGGGCGACCATTCCCTGCGCATCCTCGTCGACGGCTCGGAGCGCAAGCGGCTCCCGCTGATCGTGGAGCGGAGCGTCGAGCCGAGCGGCCTCAACTGACGGTGGCGATCCCCAGCCGGCCCCGGCACGAGCTGCCGGCCGTCGACGAGGCGGCCCTCCGTGCTGCCCGCCAGGCAGAGCGGCTCCTCGAGGCGGCGCGGGAGGTGGGCTCGGCTCGCTGGGAGGCCTTCCTGGCGCCGATCCCGGAGCGACTCCGCGACGCTCCGCCGACGGAGCTCCGGACGATCGCGCGTCGGGCCCGGGCGGCATACGGGGTGAAGGACTCGATCGCGGAGGTCCTGCCCTGGTCGGAGGCGATCGCCTTCCGCGACAGCCTCGACGTCCTGCTGCGGATCCTCGTCCGACTCGATGCCTCGCCGGGCTGACCCGCGGAGGAGCGGCTGGCGCTCCCCGAGGTCGACCACGGACGGCTGCGCCACCAGCCCCTATCCTGAGTGCACCGCCGGGGTCGTCGATCCCTGGCGACGGGAGGTCGAATGAGCGCGCAGCTGCGCTGGATGCGCCTGCTGGCGATCCTCACGCCGGCCATCGCGGTCGGTGCCTTCGAGGTCCTCAGCGACACGGTCCTCGACGACAAGCTCCACTTCCCGCTGGACGCGATCGTCGTGACGGTGCTCGTGCTCGTGTTCTCCTCCGGGTTCACGTTCTTCGCGTTCCAGCGGATCTCCGGCCTCGGCGAGGCGATCCACGCCCGTAACGTGGACCTCGAGGGGCGCAACGCGTCGGCCCGGGCGCTCTACCGGGTGAGCGTCGCGATCGCGGCCCTCGACGACCTGGACCGCATCCTCGAGGCGATCGTCACCAACGCCAGGGATCTCCTGAACGCGGACGTGAGCCTGCTCATCCTCGAGCGCGATGACGGCGAGTCGACGCTGCGTGCGTCGGCCGGCGGCCCGGGGGTCCTGCGGGAGCCAGCGAGGCCGGACGGCGGGACGCTCGACCGCTGGGTGGAACCCGGCGCCCGGACCTCGGGGTTGGAGGCTCCGCTCCGGCGCGGCGAGGAGCGGATCGGGACGCTGGCCGTCGGGACATCCCGCCCAGGGGCCTTCGGCCCGGTGGAGGCCGAGACCCTGGCCGCGCTGGCCAACCAGGCGGCGATCGCGATCGAGCGCGACCGCCAGGAAGAGCGTCTCCGGGATCTCGCGGTCGTCGACGAGCGCGACAGGATCGCGCGCGAGCTCCACGACGGCCTCGCCCAGGTGCTGGGCTACGTCAACACGAAGTCGCAGGCCGTCGAGGGGTTCCTGGACGCCGGCCGGATCCGCGAGGCGCGCGTCCACCTCGAGGAGCTGGCGGCCGCAGCCCGCTCGGTGTACGTGGACCTGCGCGAGCAGATCGTCGGCCTGCGCAGCCCGATCGGGCCGCAGGGCAGCCTCGTCGAGGCGATCGAGGCCCTGGCCCGCACGTTCGCCGACGCCGCCAAGCTGGCCGTTCGGGTGCAGGCCGGCCCCGACGCCCGCCACGCCCGACTCTCGCCGGAGGCGGAGGCCCAGGTGTTCCGGGTGGTGCAGGAAGCGCTCACCAACGTGCGCAAGCACGCCGCGGCGCGGCGGGTCGTGGTGGCGCTGGAGCTCGTGGACGACCGGCTCTCGGTCGCGGTCACGGACGACGGGCGGGGCATTGGCCCTGACCCGGATGACGACCGCCCGCACTACGGGCTGCGCAACATGCGCGAGCGGGCGTCCGCGCTAGGGGGCGAGATCGAGTGGCGCGGCCTGCCGGCCGGAGGTACCGAGGTGCGCCTCGTCATCCCGGTGGAGCGGGACGTGCCGGCCCGCGCCGCGACGGCTGCCGGGGAGCCGGGCTGATGCGGGTCCTCCTCGCCGACGACCACAGCCTCTTCCGGGACGGCGTCGCCTCCCTGCTCACCGCCTGGGGCCACGACGTGGTCGGGGTCGCTGCCGACGGCGAATCCGCGGTCGCGCTCGCCGATCGCCTTGCCCCGGACGTCGTCCTCATGGACGTCCGGATGCCCGGTGGCGGCGGCCTCGAGGCGACCCGGCGGCTGGCCGCGCTCCGCCCGGAGATCGCCATCGTGATGCTCACGGCCAGCGAGGAGGAGGACGACCTCTTCGCGGCGATCAAGGCCGGGGCCCGCGGGTACCTGCTCAAGGATCTCGAGGCGGGCCAGCTGCGCTCCCTGCTGGAGGCAGTCGGGCGCGGCGAGGCCGCCATCTCGCCGGCGACCGCGGCGCGGATCCTGGCCGAGCTGGCCCGCCCGGGCGGGAGCGGCGGTGTCCCGGCCCTTCCCGGGTCGCCGAACGGCGCTGCCGGGCCGGATCGCCTGACTGACCGCGAGCTGGAGGTCCTGCGCCTGGTGGTCGACGGGCTCCGCAACAAGGAGATCGGGGCGACCCTCGGGATCTCCGAGAACACGACGAAGTTCCACCTTCGGAACATCCTCGAGAAGCTTCACGCGGAGAGTCGCACCGAGGTCGCGGCCCGGGCAATCCGTGAGGGCCTCGTGCCGGACGCCTGAGCGTCGGGGCCGCGACGCGACGGCCCGCGAGACGCCAGATGCGCCCCGCTGCAGTGCCGTTCGGCCCTGCCGGCCCTACCCGCCCGGGCAGGGCGCCTGCCACCCCGACGGGCGTGGTGGTGGCGCGAGCCGGGCCCGATGCTGGCCAGGCCGAATAGGAGGCGAGCATGGGCTATCGCATCGACGTCGACCACGCCAACTGCATCAACTGCGGCGTCTGCATGGACGTCTGTCCCGTAGAGGCGCTCGACATGACCCGCCCGGACCATCCGGGCATCGAGGTCGGGGCCGAGGGCGGCCACGCCTTCCCCTGGATGCACGAGCGTCCCGTCCAGGTGGGCGAGTGCATCGGCTGCGGGATCTGCATCCGGGAGTGCCCGCCGGTCGTGATGACCCTCTCCAAGGTCGAGGGCGCGACGCCTCTCGCCGCGCGACAGGGCCCCATCGAGCGACCGCGCCCTGACGACGGCGGCTGGGTGCCGCTCTCGTCGGTGACACGCGAGGCGCTCAAGCCGACCCACGACTCGCCGTTCGGCGACCTCTTCACCTGGCGGACGCGCGAGCGCCCCCAGCCATGGCAGGTCTGGCGCTCCATGGTCGATGAGACGGCGGCGTTCCCGAAGGCTCCCTGCCAGGAAGCCTGCCCGGCGGGCACCGATGCCGGCCGATACGTCGGCCTGGTCGGTGCCGGCCGCTACGACGACGCGTACGCGGTTGCCGCCGAGGTCAATCCGTTCCCCTCGGTCTGTGGCTGGATCTGCACCGCCCCCTGCGAGGCCTCCTGCCGGCGTGGCACCCTCGACGAGCCCATCTCGATCCGGACCATCAAGCGGTTCGCGGTCGAGCACGGGAAGCTGCCCGCCGTCCCACCTCCCGCCGTGAAGCGGCCGGAGCGAGTCGCCATCGTCGGCGGCGGTCCGGCCGGGATGTCGGCTGCCTACTACCTCGCGCGACTCGGATACCCGGTCACCGTCTTCGAGGCCATGCCGGTCCCGGGCGGAATGATGGCAATCGGGATCCCTTCGTATCGGCTCCCGCGCGAAGTGCTCCAGGAAGAGATCCAGCGCATCCTCGGCCTGGGCGTCGAGCTGCATCTCAACTCGGCCATGGGCCGCGACTTCGCGCTCGCCGATCTGGAGAAGCAAGGCTTCAAGGCCGTCTTCCTGTCGACCGGGGCGTCGAAGAGCCGCCGCCTCGGCGTTCCCGGAGACCAGCTCCGCGGGGTGGTGCCCGCGACCCGCTTCCTCAAGGAGGTCAACCTCGGCGAGGAGCCCCACCTGACCGGGGCGGTCGTGGTCGTCGGCGGCGGCAGCACGGCGATGGACGCGGCCCGTTCCGCGCTCCGGAGCGGTGCGTCGTCCGTTACGGTCGTCTACCGCCGGGCCCGGGCCGACATGCCGGCCCAGGCGGAGGAGGTCGACGAGGCGGAGCGTGAGGGGATCACCATCCTGCCCGTGCTGGCGCCCGTCGAGGTCGTCGGCCGGGACGGAGCCGTCGTGGCGATCCGGTGCGTCGAGCAGCGTCCGACCGGGCGCATCGAGGACGGGCGCGCGACCTACGCAGCCGTCCTCGATTCGGTCAGGGACGTGCCCGCGAGCACCATCCTCGTGGCGATCGGCGAGGAGCCTGATCCGTCGATCCTGCCCGAAGGAGCCGGGATCGAGGTGAGCGGCGGCATCGTTGCCGATCCGCGGACGCTGGCCACGGGCCGGCCGGGGATCTTCGCCGGCGGCGACGTCGTCTCCGGTCCCGCCACCATCATCCACGCGGTGGCCGCCGGTCGGCGAGCCGCCGGATCCATCCACGAGTACCTCGGCGGGGCCCGCGATGGGGAGGCCGAGATCTTCGCGGCCGTCCGCTACAAGACCCCGGTCGAGCGAACGCTGAAGTTGGACATCGCGCCGCGGCCGCGGGTCCACGCGCCCCTCCCGGTGTACGAGCCGGGCTCCTTCGTCGCGGCGCAGAAGGGCTTCACGGAGGAGGCAGCGCACGCCGAGGCGTCCCGCTGCTTCCGCTGCGACGCCGTCTACGGCTGCCCCACCGTTTCCGTCCTGGCCGGGCGAGGGCCGCGCGATGCGGCTGCCCCGGCCCCCATGCCCCCGTCGGTCGCCGCAGCGTCGGCGGGCCGGCCGCTCACAGGAGGTGAGGTTCGATGACGCCCGACCAGGTATCTGGTCTCTTCAGCGCGGGCGAGTCTTTCGTCGAGGGAACGATCGCCGCGGCGCTCGTCGTCCTCTGGCTCCTCGTGCTGGCTCTCCACATCGGGCGGCCGTACATGGCCACCGCGACCGGGAAGTTCACGCTCCGCCTGGGCGCCGACCTGTGGTGGATCATCTACGTCGGCATCCGCGACGTCTTCGTGGTGCAGGTCTTCCTGGGCAGCTTCATCTTCTTCTACCCCGACGTCATCGGGGCCCAGGACCTGCCGGTCACCGGCGGCCTGGCCGGCGTCTGCGCCCTGGCGGTCATGCTCATCAAGCTGATGACAAAGGGCGACGGCGACCTCAAGTGGTTCCGCGTCCAGGTGGCCCTGCTGGCGGTGGGCGCGACCCTGTACATCGCGCCGTACCTCATCGGCGTCCAGGCGACCCTCCTGACCGGTCAGCACCTGGCGAAGGTGGTCCCCTACCTGGTGAGCTCGCAGAACACCGCGCTCGCGCTCCCGCTCTGCTATCTCTCCGGGATCCTGGCCGGGATCCTCGGCCTCGTTGCGGTCGGCTACAACCTGCGCCAGACCGCGGTCCGGCGGCCGCAGCCCGGAACAGAGGAGTAACCCGAGATGCCGCTCAATGCCGACGATCTCGCCACCGCGCTGACCCACGGCGGGGAGGGCTGGCTGGTCCTCTCGCTCGCCGCGATCCTGCCGATCCTCTGGTCGTTCACCCTCGTGCTGCACTTCGCGCGGCCGTACGTCCTGCGCTTCCTGCGGCGCCTGACGCTCCGCTTCGGCGGCGACGTGTGGTGGCTGTCCTACGTGCTCATGCGCGACGCCCTGCTCGTGATCACGCTCGGCCTGAGCATGATCTTCTTCATGCCGAACCTGTACCTGTACGGCGACGGCCTGCCCATCACGGCCCCGCTCGCGGTCGTGGTCCTCTTCTGGGCCCTGGTCGTCAAGATCGTCCGCGATGCCGACGACGACCCGGTGGCGTTCCGCTGGGTCAGCGTCCTGCTGGTCGTCGCCTCGATCCTCTACATCGTCCCCCAGATCTACGGCATGGAGGCGGCCGACCAGTCCGCGACGCTCGGGAACATCCCCGCGATGCTGACCAGCACCGGCAACCTCGCGATCGCGAAGCCGCTCTTCTGGGTCAGCCTCGTCCTGTTCGCGGGCACGGCCGGCGGACTCTTCGTCCGGTTCTTCATGCAGCTCGGCAGGGCCCCGGAGGGCGCCGAGTAGCACCACCAACGGTGCTCGCCGGGTCGTCTCGGAAGCGCCATCCCGCCCGGCCCCGCCTCCCCCGACGGGTCCGGGCGGGTCACCACACAACATTCCGGGAGGAGGATGACGGCGGCGCCCCGGAGGGCGCCGCCGTCACTTCGCTCCCGGCTCCGGATCGCCCAGCTCGCCGGCCGAGAACGCCTCGAGCAGGAACCGCGAGGGAGCCGCGGGCTCGTAGATGAGGGTCAGGCTGCGCCGCGCCCGCGTCCAGGCGACGTAGCAGAGCCGACGTTCCTCCTCGAGTGCCCGGCCGGGATCTGCCGCGTCAGCGAGGGCGCGCGGGGATGGGAAGCGTCCCTCGCTCATCCCGATCACGGCGACATGGTCGAACTCGGACCCCTTCGTGCCGTGGGCCGTCGCGAGCACGAGCTGCGGCGGGCTGGCCCGGAGGTCGGCGAGCTTCAGGCGGGCCGCGGCGATCGCCGCGACCAGGGCCTCCAGCGTGCCGTAGCGGCTCGCCCAGCCGAGGAGCGCAGCCCGGAGCGGGGCCAGCGCCGTCGCATCATCTTCGCCGTCGTCGTCAGGGAGCTCGGCGTCACCGAGCCTGCTCCCGATGGGCGGCGCGACCGGGACCTCCGCTCGGCCGAGCCGGACCAGGAGCGGCAGGTCCGCTGGCGTCGCGCCCGCGGCAGCGAGGATCCGGTCCACGCCCGGGTCCTCGATCGGCAGGCGGAGCCCATCGGCGCGGAACGGGACCCCGGCCTCGAGCGCGTGGGCCGCCGCCGGCAACAGCTCGCGGCGGGTTCGCGCCAGGACCGCGAACGTGCCGCCGTCGTCCGGTCTTGCGGCGAGGAGGCGCGCCACGACCCCCGCCTCGGCGCCCGCGTCGCGCGCGGTTGCGACCGGGGCCAGGACGAGGCGCCCGGGCGCCGGCTCGCGGGCGCGCACCGCCTTGTCGAAGCGCTCGAGGTTGACCGCGACGAGACGCATCGCCCGGGCGACCACCGGGGCGGGGCAGCGGTAGTTGACCTCCAGGTCGATCCGGCGAAGTCCCGGCAGGCGGGCGGCCAGGCCCAGGACTCTCCGCACGTCTGCGAGCCGCCAACCGTAGATGCTCTGGTCATCGTCCCCGACGAGGAAGATGCGGTTCGCAGGCGCGGCGAGAAGGAGCGCCAGCTCCAGCTGGCTGCGGTCCACGTCCTGCACCTCGTCCACCAGCAGGTGGCCGCAGCGAGACCTCCAGCGCTCGAGGAGCGCCGGTCGGTCGCGCAGGATGCGCAGGCTCGTGGCGACCAGGTCGTCGAAGTCGGAGCTGCCCGACTGCGCGAGCGCCCGCTCGTACGCCACGAACGCGCGGGCCACGGGCCCCGGCTCCGGATCCCCGGCGACATCCTCGGCCGTCACCGCCAGGTCCAGCTTGAGGCGCGAGAAGGCGTCATCCAGCCGCCGCCGGGCGGCAGGGTCGGCGTCGGGCAGGACGGCCCGCAGCACCCGGTCGCGAGGCACGAGGCGGAGCATCTTCCCTGCGTCGCGCAGGATCTCGAGGCCGAGGGCGTGGAAGGTCCGCACTCGAACGCCATCGGCGGCGATTCCGAGCGGCTCCAGGGCCGGCCCGAGGCGTTGCCGCAGCTCCTCCGCGGCGCGCGTGTTGAAGGTGATCGCGGCGATCGACCCGGGGTCCACCCCGACCGCAACGAGCCATGCGAGGCGTGCCACCAGGGTCGTGGTCTTGCCGCTGCCGGCCGGTGCGATGCAGAGGACCGGCCCCGGCGGGGCGGTGGCCGCGGCCCGCTGGTCCGGCGCGAGGCGGGCAAGGCGCGCCGCGACAGGCGCGGGCAGGGAACCGGGCTGAGCCTGGTCGAGGTCCACGCTCCGAGCCTGCCAGTCGGCTCTCTACCGGGACTCATCGCGGGGGCCGCCCGGCGGACACTCGATGCCGGCAACCGTCATCGGGGCCGGTCGATCTCCCATCGGCGGGGTCCCAATCAATCGGGCCCTTTGGCCGTGGGCAGGGCCCGGACCGTGACGATACGGTCGCGCCATTCCGCGTGGCCCGATCGAGAGGGAGCGGGCCCGGTGCGTCCCCGTGTGCATGCCCTCGCATCGGAGGTGCCCCGGTGAGACGTTCCCGTCCCATCCTCATGCTGACCGTCGTCGCCATGCTGGCGTCGCTGGGTGCAGCCCCGGCGAGCGCGGCGCCGTCGGTCGCGACCACGTTCACGATCCTCCACACGAACGACTTCCACGGCCAGCTGGAGTCGTCGGGCAGCAACCCGGGGATCGCCCGGGTCGCGACGATCGTGAACGACGTGCGCACCGCGGTCGGTGCCGACAAGGTGCTCCTCGTCGACGCCGGCGACGAGATGCAGGGCAGCCTGCTGTCCAATCTTGGCGATGGCACGGCGACGGGCAAGGGCCTGCCGACCATCGCGGCGTTCAAGGCGATGGGCTACGACGTGGCGACCTTCGGGAACCACGAGTTCGACTGGGGCCAGACGAACCTGGCCAATCGGACGGCCCAGGCGGCCTACCCGTACGTGACCGCCAACATCGTCAAGAACGACACCGGCAACTGCGCCACGGCCGGCTGGACCAAGCCGGACTTTGCGAGTGCGCCGTACCAGGTGGAGACGATCGGGGTCGCGCCGAACGCGGTCAAGGTCGCCTTCGTGGGCGTCACCACGACCGAGACTCCCACGATCACCGTTTCCACGGCGACCGCCGGGCTCTGCTTCAAGGACCCGGCCGAGTCGATCCTCCATTACTACGACGCAGATGAAGGCCGCCGGGGCCGACGTCATCGTCGTCCTGAGCCATCTCGGCTACGCCGACGGCGGCTACGGCTACGGCATCCCGGTCTACGGCGACCAGACGCTCGCCACCCGGCTCAACACGGCCGGCAAGCCCGTCAACCTGATCATCGGCGGGCACAGCCACACGAACCTGACCAGTGCCACGACGGTCGGCACCACCAAGGTCGTGCAGGCCTACTACAACGGCCGTCGGGTCGGACGGGCCGACCTCACGGTCGGCACGGACGGGTCCGTCGCGGTCAGCTGGGCGAGCCTGACGGTCTACCCCTCCACCTCGGTGAGTCCGCCTCCCACGGCCGAGGACCCGACGGTGAAGGCCGTGGTCACCACGTACGCGACCGATCCGGCCTACCTGGCCCTCGTCAACCAGCCGGTCGGCTACAGCGCCGTCGATCTGCCGCGCAGCAACACCGGCGACAACATGATGGGCACGTTCATCGACGATGCCATCTACAACTACCTGAACACGGACGCCACCGCAACGAACGATGTCGACCTGTTCTTCAACAACGCCGGCGGCATCCGTGCCGACTGGTGCTGGAACGGCGCCGACTGGATCGGCACCGGCTGTGTCGGCGGGACCCACGCCGCCGGGCTCCTGACCTACGGCGACATGTTCACGGTCCTGCCGTTCGGCAACGCGACGGCGGTCGGGTCCATGACCGGGGCCCAGATCGTCGACGTCCTGAACTACGGACCGAACGTCGCCGGCGTCATCCAGCCAGCCGGCCTGAAGTACAAGTACTTCTCGTACAAGGACGCCAACCCGGGCCCGCAGCCCTATGCCTGGGGCGCCTTCGACTACTGCATCGTCAACAAGACGACGCACGCCTGCGACCCGATCGACCTCACGAAGACCTACAAGGTCGGCACCAACGAGTTCCTTGCGCCGGCCGGCGGTGACGGCTACAACGCCTTCAAGTACATGACCGGGATCACGTACTGGGGCGACATGCTCAACGCCGTCAACGCCTACGTGAGCGAGCACTACGGGACGGCGGGGACGGCCTATGCCGGACCCAATGGCGACGGCTCGCTTGACGATCGGATCGTCCGCGACGGCAACGACGCCGGCGGCAGCATCGTCCCGGTCACGATCCTCCACCACAACGACTCCCACGGCAACCTCGCCAAGGGCACGTACGTCGGCTACACCCAGCTGGCGACCCTGATCAAGCAGGAGAAGGCCCACAACCCGACCCGCACGCTCCTGCTCAGCGGTGGCGACAACATCCAGGGCGACGCCATGTCCTACTACTTCAAGTCGGCCCCCACGGGTTTCGCCGCCGACGGGACGCCGATCGCGCCGGCCCTCCAGATCCAGCCGCTCATCGCCGCGTTCAACTCGATGGGCTATGACGCGATGGACCTGGGCAACCACGAGTTCAACTTCGGGAACGCCGTCTTCAAGGCGGTCCTCGGCCAGGCAACCTTCCCGATCCTGGGCGCCAACGTCTCTGACACGGGCGCGTACGGCCTCGCAGCCGTCGAGGGCGGCACGGGCGTCCAGCCGTTCATCGAGAAGACCATCGGCGCGGAGAACATCAAGGTCGCGGTCCTGGGGATCACGAACCACCGCGTGCCGAACTACGAGCTGCCGAGCAACATCCTGGGGCTCACGTTCTCCAACCCGATCACGACCGGCCAGGCGATCGCGCCAGGGCTCAAGGCAAGCAACGACGTGGTCATCGCCCTGACCCACATCGGGTTCACCACGAACCCGAAGAGCGTCGAGGTCGACGACAACGTCGACACGAACTTCGCCGCCCAGGTTCCCGGCGTGGACGCCATCATCGGCAGCCACAGCCATACGAACCCGGCCAACCCGGAAGCGCCCTACAAGACCCTGCCGGTCACCGTCGCCGGGCCGACCGGCAAGGCCGTGACCATCAACCAGGCCTATCGCTACAACAACACGCTCGGCGAGGTCGTCCTGGGCCTGCGCGCCAAGGTCGGCGGCGGCTATGACGTCGTCAGCAGCACCGGGCGCTTCCTCACGGTCCAGACGTCGACCCTCGAGGACGCGGCGACCAAGGCGATCATCGACCCGTACGTGGCCGCCCTGACCGCCTACAACGACAAGGTGATCGGCAAGACGACAGCGCCGATCGACACGCTCAGCGCCTTCACGGCAGAGACGAACGGGGCCAACCTGCAGGCTGACGCGTCGGTCTACGAGCTGGCCAAGAACCTGATCCCGGTGGACGTCCACCTGTCGGGCGCCATGACCAACAAGAAGATCGCCGACGCGGCGACGGTCGGCTCGCCCTACACCCTCAAGATCGCTGACATGTTCAGCGCGATGCCCTACGAGAACTCGCTTGTCGTGCTGCGCATGAACGGGCCGCAGATCAAGAAGGTCCTCGAGCGGGGCTATCGGAACTACTACTACTACAAGTACGTGCCGGGCTACGGCGGGTACTCGTACTACACGACCTGCATGCTCGACACGAACAAGGTCGGGCAGATCACCTACAACGACCTGTACCCGGCGGCGTACGACCCGACGAAGAGCTACGTCCGCTCGTTCACGATCAATGGCAAAGCCGTCGACTTCAACGACGCCTCGACCTACTACCGCGTCTCGACGGTGAACTACCTCGCCGCCGGGTCGTGCAACTTCAATGACAACGGCGTCAGCCTCTGGCCGCTCGGCGACGCGATCGTCGCCGATACCCAGTTCTACGTCCGCGACGCGGTCATCGACTACGTCACGGCCGCCAAGACGGTGTCACCTGCGATCGAGGGTCGGCTCGTCTTCCAGACGGGCGACATCGACGCGCCGGTCATCACCATCAGCGCGCCAACGGTCAAGGCCTACGCGCACAACGCCTACATCACGCTCTCGTTCAAGGCGACCGACGCGGGTTCGGGAGTCAAGTCGATCGTGGCCAGGCTGGACGGCAAGGTCGTCGTCAACGGTCAGAAGATCAACCTGCTCGGGAGCTGGCTCGGACCCCACAGGCTGACGGTGACAGCCACCGACAAGAGCACCAACGCCAACGTCTCGGTCAAGTCGGTGCGCTACACCGTGGTGGCCACGACAGCGAGCCTGATCGGTACCGTCCCTCGCTTCCACAGCGAGCGTCGGATCACGAGCGCCTACACGGAGAACAGCCTGGTCGCGATGCTCCGCACGGCCCAGTACTACCAGAACAAGGGCTGGACCACGCCCGCGATCATGAACCTGGCGATGTTCACGTGGACCGTGGCGCGCCAGACGTACCGAACCATCACCCCCAGCGCGAGCAGGATCCTGATCACGGACGCCGTGTCCGTGATGTCGGCACTGCGCCACTGACCCCCAGCCGGTGGCCCGGCGTGCCCACGCCGGGCCACCGGGCTCCCGCGTCCCAGATCAGCGAGCCGTCGGCCTTCCGGCCGGCGGCTCGATCCATCCCTGCCCGGGCGGCAGGCACCCGGCGTCGCGGGTCCGGCCGAGCCCGGGGTCAGCCGTCCGTTCCGGGAGCTCCGCGCCGTTGCGTCGTACGATCGCGAGGTGACCCCCGAGCTGCAGGCGACCCTCGACAACCTCCCGACCCGGCCGGGCGTCTACTTGATGCGCGACGCGCGCGGGACCGTCCTGTACGTCGGGAAGGCCCAGAACCTGCGCGCGCGCGTGCGCAGCTATTGGCAACGCCAGGTTGCGGGCGGGGGACCGGGCGACGTGCACCGGATCCGCGAGGTGATCGATCGCGTCGTCGACGTCGAGTACACGCTGACCGACTCGGTCTCAGAGGCGCTGCTCCTCGAGGCGAACCTCATCAAGCGGTTCAAGCCGCGCTTCAACGTCCGGCTCAAGGACGACAAGAGCTATCCGTACATCAAGGTCAGCCTGGGCGAGGACTTTCCCCGGGTCGAGCGGACGCGCAGGCTCGTCTCGGACGGGAGCCGGTACTTCGGTCCGTACGCCTCGGCGAGCAGCGTCGACGAGGCGATGAACCTGATCCGCCGCCTCTTCCCGTTCCGGACCTGCACGCTCGACATCCGCGACGGCGAGCGGGCCCTCCGGCGGCCCTGCCTGCTCTACCACATCAAGCGCTGCCAGGGTCCCTGCATCGAGGCCATCGGGAAGGACGCCTACCGGGCCGACATCGCCCAGGTGGAGCTGTTCCTCGAGGGGCGCCAGGAGACCCTCGTCCGGGAGCTCCGGGGCGAGATGGAGAAGGCCTCGGAGCGCACGGAGTACGAACGGGCGGGGATCCTGCGGGACAAGGTGCGCTCCATCGAGCGGACGATGGAGGACCAGAAGATGGCCGCCTTCGCCCACACGGAGCTGGACGTCCTGGGCCTCGCCCGGTCCGGCTCCCAGGCGGCCGTCCAGGTCTTCGCGGTGCGCGACGGGAAGCTGATCGGGCGGGACGTCTATGCGCTCGAGGCGCCCGCGGACGTCGCGGACGACGAGGTCCTGGCCGGGTTCGTCCTCCAGTTCTACACGCGCTCCACGTCCGTGCCGCCGACGATCCTGGCCCCGACGCTCCCCGCCGAGCCGGAGGATCTCGAGGCGTTCCTGGGAGAGCGCCGCGGGCGTCGCGTCCGCCTGCAGGTGCCGGCCCGCGGCGAGAAGCGCCGCCTGGTCGACCTGGCCGGGCGCAACGCGGCGGAGAGCCTCGCCCGCGACCAGGCGCGCTGGCTCGCCGATGACGGCAAGACGCTGGCCGCCCTCGAGGAGCTGGCCACGGCCCTGGGCCTCGCCGGCCCGCCGATGCGGATCGAGTGCTACGACATCTCCACCTTCCAGGGCCGGGAGACGGTCGGGAGCATGGTTGTCTTCGAAGAGGGTCGCCCGCGGACCGGGGAGTACCGGCGCTTCCGGATCAAGTCGGTGGCCGGCCAGGACGACTTCGCCAGCCATGCCGAGATGCTCCGGCGCCGCCTGCAGCGGGCCAGGGCGGGCGAGGAGGGGAGTGCCGAGGAGCTGCGCTGGGCGCTGCCGGACCTGATCGTGGTGGACGGCGGGAAGGGCCAGCTGGCCGCGGACGTCGCCGTCCTGCGCCAGCTGGGCCTCGAGATCCCGATCGCCGGCCTGGCCAAGGAGCGCGAGGAGCTGTTCCTCCCCGAGCGGTCCGGACCCGGTCCTGCTGCCCGCCACGTCGCCGGCCCTCTACCTGGTCCAGCGGCTGCGGGACGAGGCGCACCGCTTTGCGATCACCTACCACCGCGACCTGCGCCGGAAGGCGACCGTGCGGAGCGCGTTCGACGGCCTGCCGGGAGTCGGGCCGGCCCGCAAGCGTGCGCTCCTGCGCACATTCGGGTCGGCGAAGCGCGTCCGCGAGGCTCCCGTGGAGCAGATCGCGGCGGTGCCCGGGATCGGGCGCGCCCTCGCCGAACGGATCAAGGTCGGCCTCGGCGAGCCCTGACCCGGCGGTCCGGCACGGAAGTGGTCCGGCGGACCCGTTCAATCCCTGCTAGCATCCCCGCCGATGCGTCGCACGACCCCCACCATCATCATCGTCGTCTTTCTGGCCGCCCTGGTCCTCGACTTCTGGCCGAAGCTGACCCTCCCGAACTTCAGCGCCGAGGGCGGCGCGCGCACGGCAGAGACGAAGCTCGGGCTGGACCTGGTGGGCGGATTCTCCGCCGAGTACCGGCTCCTGCCGGCGGGCGGCAAGGAGCCCGACGCGGGTGCCCTCTCCACGACCAAGACGATCGTCGAGAACCGGGTGAACTCGACCGGCGTGGTCGAGCCGGTCGTCCAGACCTCGGGGGCGGACCGGATCATCGTGGAGCTCCCCGGCGTCGCCAACGCCGACGCCATCAAGAAGCTCATCGGCGAGACCGGCCAGCTGCAGTTCATCCCGCTCCTCCCCGCCGACTACGGGAACGGCACGACGCCGGGCACCTACCAGGCCGTCGAGGGCCAGCCCCTGCCCAAGGCCGAGACCCCCCTGTTCGGCGGCGACCAGATCAGCCAGGCCTACCCGTCCCAGGACCAGAACAACGCCAGGGCCGTCGGCTTCCGGCTCAAGGACCAGGGCGCAAAGCTGTTCGCGACCTACACCCAGGCCAACGTGGGCAACTTCTTCGCGATCGTGCTCGACGACCGCGTCGTCTCGGCTCCCGTCATCCAGAGCGCGATCACCGGCGGCCAGGGGATCATCACCGGCGGGACGACCGGCTTCACGGCCGCCCAGATGAACAACCTGGTCACGATCCTCAACTACGGCTCGCTGCCGTTCCCGCTCCAGCTCGAGACGGAGAAGCAGATCGGCGCCACGCTCGCCGGCTTCTCGCTGGACCGGATCCTCCTGGCGGCGCTGATCGCGGTCCTCCTGGTCTTCCTGTTCATGCTCGTCTACTACCGGCTGCCCGGCCTCGTGGCGGTCCTCGCCCTGGGCTACTACGCGCTCCTCGTGCTGGCGATCTTCCGGTTGATCCCGGTCACCCTGACCCTGGCCGGGATCGCCGGCTTCGTCCTTTCGATCGGCATGGCCGTCGACGCGAACATCCTGATCTTCGAGCGGATGAAGGAGGAGCTCCGCGCCGGCAAGTCCCTGGCCGGCGGCATGGAGGCGGGCTTCAACCGGGCCTGGAACTCCATCCTGGACTCCAACGTGTCGAGCCTCATCACCGCCTCGATCCTGTACCTCTTCGGATCGTCCACGATCCGCGGCTTCGCCCTCGTCTTCATCATCGGCGTCCTCGCCTCGATGTTCACCGCGATCACCGTCTCGCGCACGCTGCTCCGCTTCGTCGTCGCGCAGGAGTGGGCCCGCAAGCCCAGGCTGTACGGCCTGACGGAAGAGGAGTTCCAGGCCCGTGTGGCGCGCCCGTTCGCCCGTGGGGAGGCCCGCACGCGTGCGTGACATCATCGGCAAGCGTCGCTGGTTCTTCCTGTTCAGCGGTCTGATCCTGGTCCCCGGGCTGATCGCGATCCTGCTCGGCCCGCTGACCGGCGGCAAGGCCGGCCTGCAGTTCTCGATCGACTACACCGGCGGCACGAACTGGGAGATCCGGTTCAAGGACCAGACCGTCACGCCCGCCGCCGTGAGGGCCGTCCTGGCCACACAGGGCCTCGGCGACTCGGTGGTCCTGACGACCTCGAACGGCTTCCTCCAGATCCGGACGAAGCCGCTCGGCCTCGAGACGCCGGCGCCGGCCGCGACCCCCTCCCCGGAGGCGTCCGGGAGCCCGGCAGCCTCGGGCAGCGCCGCTCCCTCGGCCAGCCCGGTCGCCAGCCCGAGCACCGTCCCGTCGGCCAGCCCGGCCGCCTCGGCAGCAGCGAGCGGGAGCGCCGCCCCGTCGGCCAGCCCGGCGGCCTCGACGGCCGCCTCGGCGAGCGCGAGCGCAGCGCCCTCGGCGTCGCCGAGCCCGTCCCCATCCCCCTCGCCCTCGCCGTCGCCGTCGCCGACCCCTCTGCCGGGCGGAGTGACCCGCAGCGGTGAGATCGGCGGCCTGGTGACGGCCCTCGAGGCGACGCTCGGGCCCATCGAATTGCAGCGCAGCCTGGACACCGTCGGCCCGATCATCAGCTCCGAGCTGACCCAGCAGGCGATCCTCCTGGTCCTCCTGGGCTCCATCGGGATCATGCTCTGGATGACCTTCCGCTTCCGGGACTTCCGCTTCGGGATGACCGCGCTCGCCGCGCTGGTCCACGACGTGATCGTGGTCGTCGGGATCTTCGCGATCCTGGGCACGCTGTTCAAGATCGAGATCGACGGCCTGTTCGTCACCGCGATGCTGACGATCATCGGCTTCTCGGTCCACGACACGATCGTCGTGTACGACAGGATCCGCGAGAACCGGGCCCGGTTCGCCGGCGAGCGCTTCGCGGACATCGTCAACCACTCGATCATGCAGACCCTCGGTCGGTCGATCAACACGAGCCTCGTGGTGGTCTTCACCCTGACTGCCCTGCTGCTGTTCGGCGGGACCTCGATCCAGGTCTTCATCCTCGCCCTGCTCATCGGGATCACCTCGGGGACGTACTCCTCGATCTTCAATGCGGCGCCGCTGCTCACGGTCTGGGAGGAATGGGACGCGCGTCGCAAGGCCTCGGTCTCGGGCCGCCCAGCCCGCCGCGCCGCGACGTGACAGGACCGGGCGTCCCCGCCCGGCGTCCAGCCGCCCCCGCCATCGGGCAACGCCCGGTGAAGCCCGGCGTGGCATGCTCCGTTCCATGATCGAGCCCCGCTATCGCTGGCGCTATCCGGACCGGACGCCGCTGGACGCGTCGTTCCTCGCCGTCGTCGTCGAGCACGGCGGTTCGGCGCGCCTGGCGCGGGTCCTGTGCGGTCGTGGCTTCGGGGTGGCCGACCTGGCCGGCTTCTTCGGGACGCCGAGCGAGGGCCTGCACGACCCGGCCCTCCTGCCGGACGCGGAGGTGCTCGTCGCCCGGATCGCCCGGGCCCGCGCGGGCGGCGAGCGTGTGCAGGTCTTCGGGGACTTCGATGCCGACGGCCTCACGGGCCTCGCGATCATCGTGCGCACGCTCCGTCGGCTGGGCCTCGACGTGGAGCCCCACGTGCCCAGCCGCATCGATGACGGCCACGGCCTCTCGCTCCGCGCTGTCGAGGCCGCCCGGGCTGCCGGCAGGACCCTGATCCTCACCGTCGACACCGGTTCGTCGAGCGGGGCCGAGATCGCGGCCGCGGCCGAGCTCGGCATCGACGTCATCGTCACGGATCACCACCGTGTCCCTCCTGTGCCTCCCGTCGCCGTCGCCCTCGTCAATCCGCAGCGCATCGACGCGACCTACCCGGACCGGCGCCTCGCCGGATCCGGGGTCGCGCTCAAGGTTGCCGCCCTGCTGCTCGAACGGCTCGCCGGAGTGCCCGTCGCCGAGTCGACCGCCGACCTGGCCGACCTCGCCGCCATCGGCTCGGTGGCCGACGTGACGCCGGTCGTGGGCGAGAATCGCTCGATCGCCCGCCTCGGGCTGGAGCGGATCCGATGCTCCCCGCGGCCCGGGCTCGCGGCGCTCCTGGCCGGCGCCGGCGTCGCGCCCGGCGATGTCTCCCTCGAGACGATCTCGTTCGTCCTGGCGCCCCGGCTCAACGCCGCCGGGAGGATGGGCGAGGCCGGTGATGCCGCCGCGCTCCTGCTGACTGACGACCCCGCGGAGGCGACCGAGCTGGCGGAGCGCCTGGAGCGGGCCAACCTGAGCCGCCGCGACGTCACCAGGACCGCCGTGGACGAGGCGAGGGCGGTCCTCGCCGAGGGCGGAGATCCGGGCGCGCCGGCGATCGTCGTCCGCGGCGCCTGGCCGGTCGGGATCATCGGGCTGGTCGCCGCGCAAGCTGGCCGAGGAGCATGCCCGACCCGCCGTCGTGGCCACGGACGTCGGGGACGTGCTGCGCGCCTCGTGTCGGGCACCTGCGGGACACGACCTGGCCGGCGCGCTCCAGTCGTGCTCCGACCTGCTGGTGCGCCACGGCGGACATCGCGGGGCGGCCGGCTTCGAGATGCAGCCGGACCGGTGGGACGAGTTCGCGCGCCGGTTCTGCGCCGCGATCGCGGCCGGCCGCTCCGGCCCGCCCGAGCGTGAGCTGGTGCTCGACCTCGCGCTTCGCGCCGGAGCCGTGGACTACGCGCTGCTCCGCGAGCTGGCCGGCCTCGACCCCACCGGCCCGGGGAACCCGGTTCCTGTCGTCGGCGTCCACGGGCTCACCGTGACCCGGATCCGGGCGGCCAACGGCGGCCATGCCCAGCTCACCCTGCGTCGCGAGGTGGACGTGCTCGATGGGATCGCCTTCGACCGGGCCGACCTGGTCGGCATGATCCACGAGGGGGATCGCGTCGACGTGGCTGCCCGGCTGATGTCCCGCCGGTTCGGCGGCTACGAGTCGCTCCAGCTCGAGGTCCTCGACGTCGCGTCGACGCGGCTCGCGGCCAGCCCGGCGCCCGTTGCCGCGGCCAGCGGAGCCCCCGCGTGACGCGGCGCGCCCCCTCCGCGCCATCGCCGCGACGCGCGAGCGGTGATCCGTACGGGGTCGCGGGGCTGGCCCCGTTCGTCGCCCCGATCCTCTCGCTGGTCGGCCTCGCGGTCGTCGCGGCCCTGTCCTACGTGCTGCTGACGGGAGTCCCCGCGGGCCTCACCTCGCCGAACGGGGGCGGCAACGGTCCCGGGGGCGGGAACCCGGCGCCGGGCAGGACGCCCTCGCCCTCGGCCCCTCCGGTGCTCAACCCGGCCGTGTCGATCGCGGGCTCGCTCGTCTACGTCAAGGCCGGAAACCTGTGGATCCAGACGGGCACGACCGCCACCCAGCTCACCAACACGGGCCGCGATTCGCAGCCCACGTGGTCGGCGGACGGGCAGTGGGTCTACTTCATCGAGACGCGTCAGACGTCGGGTCGCTTCCCGGTGACGGGAATCATGCAGCACTACGACCTCCACTATCCGATCCTGGCCCGGATCCATCCCGACGGGACCGGCCGGACGGCGATCCTCTCCGGGCTCTACCACAGGGGCCAGGGTGGGGCCTCCACGTGGTTCTACTTCCTGCTCGACCCGGCCGTGTCGCCGGACGGCCGGCGGGTCGCCGTCGCCTCGGACGGAACCGATCCGACGAGGACGGACGTCGTCCTGCAGTTCTTTGACTTGAAGACGAGACGCCTCGTGAACGCGCAGCTCCCGGAGAACGCGCCGCTCGGGCAGCAGGACCCGACCTGGAGCTCCGATGGGCGATACGTCCTCTACGTCAAGAACGCGCGCGACGGCAGCCGGGGGGCCCCGGCGATCTGGCGCTACGAGCCGGCGACGAAGAAGAACACGGCCTTCACGCAGGCCGGCTACATGCAGCCCGTCTACTCCCCGAACGGACGGTTCGTCGCCGCCGTGAGGACGACCTCCCTGGGTACCGACGTCGTGGTGCTCGACGCGCGCAACGGCTCGGAGCTGGCCCGGATCACGAACGACGGTCGTTCCTGGGGTCCCAGCTGGTCGCCCGACGGGTCCCAGATCGCGTTCCTGCGGCTGTCCGCGTCCGGCGTCACCGTGGACGTGCAGCTGGCGACGCTGACGATCTCCGGGAACGGTGCGATCGATGTCGCGAAGACGGATCCCCTGACCGAGTTCAGCGGCCTCGACGGCGACAGCCGGCCCACCTGGTGGGGACCCGCCCTGGTCCCTGCGTCACCTTCGCCGGCGGCCTCGGGGTCGCCCGTGGCCTCGGCGTCGCCCACGACCCCGTGAGCGCGGGCTACCTCGAGCGGCTGGCCGCCCGCAGCGCCGCCGTCGGGTCCGTGCTCTGCGTCGGCATCGATCCATCGCCGGAGGGGCTCCCCCCCGGCTTTCCGCCCGGCCTGCCGGGGCTGGAACGCTTCGCGCGGCTGCTCGTGGAGGCAACCGTCGGGTGCGCGGCCGCCTACAAGCCGAACGTCGCGTTCTTCGAGGCGCTGGGGAGCCCGGGCCTGGCCGCCCTGGAGCGGGTTCGGAGCGCCATCCCGACCGGCGTCCCGGTGATCATGGATGCGAAGCGCGGCGACGTTGAATCAACGACCGCGCGCCAGGCGGTCGCGCTCTTCGATGGCCTGGGAGCCGACGCGGTGACGGTCAGCCCCTACCTTGGCCTCGCGGCGCTGGCGCCGTTCCTGGCGCGTGCCGATCGCTTTGCCTACGTGCTCTGCCGGACATCCAACGCGAGCGCGGGAGAGTTCCAGGACCTGCTGGTCGAAGCCGACGAGGCGCTCGGTGCGCCGCCCGAGCTGCTCCACCGGCGCGTGGCGCGCCGGGTGGCCGCGACGGAGCTCGGCGATCGCGCGGGCCTGGTCGTCGGCGCCACGGCGCCCGCCGAGCTGGCCGGCATCCGGGCGCTCGTCCCCGGACTCGCGTTCCTCGTTCCGGGCGTGGGTGCCCAGGGAGGCGATGCCCCGGCGGTGCTTCGCGAGGGCAGGGCGTCGGCCCCCCCGGCCGGCTCCCGGCCCGGCGGAGGCCTCGTCGTCAACATCTCGCGCGGGATCGCCAGGGCCGCGACTGCGGAACCAGGCGGCCGTCGCCCGACCGACGCCGGCGCCCTCATCGCGGCGGCCGCCCTGCGATGGGCCGCCGCGCTCCCTGTGCTACCGTAGGCGCCACCCTTGGGCGGCGGGCGTGCCGCCCTGGAATTGGTTGTCAGCCGTCGCACTGAGGTCATTCCCCCCGATGCCGAACATCGGTCCCATGGAGCTGGTGATCATCCTGGTGATCGCCCTCCTCGTCATCGGTCCCGGCAAGCTGCCGGATGTCGGCAGCGCCCTCGGGAAGAGCATCCGCGAGTTCCGCAAGGCCGCCACCGACGTGCAGGAGTCCGTCAAGCTCGACGCCCCTCCCGTGACCCCGGCCGCACCCACCCCGGCCACCCCCGCGACCCCGGCCGCGCCGGTCGCGGCCGCGCCGGTCGCTGCCGCCCCCGAGCCGGCACCTGCCCCCGCGCCGGCCGAGCAGGGCGGCGAGCCGGCCGAGGTGAAGGGCTAGGCGGCCACGCTCGCGGCGAGCTGACAGCCGGGTCCGCGAGCCACCATGGCCGACGCCGACCTCGTCCGCGACGGCAGCCTCCTCCCGGCGATCCCGCCGGCCGCACCCCCGGGCACCGGCCCGGCGCTGCCCGCGTCCGACGAGACGGTCATGTCGCTCGTCGACCATCTGACCGAGCTCCGCCGCCGCCTGGCCATCTCGCTCGGCGCGGTCGCGGTGGGCGCCGTCCTCGGGTTCATCTTCGCCCCCCGGATCGTCGAGATCCTCAAGGCGCCCTACGGCAACCAGGCCCTCCTGCTCCTGGCGCCCGGCGACGGCTTCATGATCTACCTGAAGATCGCGATCGCGACCGGGCTCGTGCTGGGGATGCCGGTCATCCTGCTCCAGCTCTGGCGGTTCGTCTCGCCCGGCCTGACATCCCAGGAGCGCACGATGGCGCGCCCGTGGGTCCCGATCGCGCTCGCCTTCTTCATCGTCGGCGTCGTGGTCGCCTACCTGATCATGCCGTTCGCGATCGCCTTCCTGTCGAGCTTCGGAACCGGGGCCTTCCAGAATGCGTGGACAGCTTCCGAGTACTTCGGGTTCGTGACCATGCTCTTCGTGGCCTTCGGGCTCGTGATGGAGTACCCGATCGTCCTCGTCCTGCTCTCGAAGGTCGGGATCATCTCGAGCAAGCGGCTGCGCACGTCGCGCCGGATCGTCATCCTGATCATCGCCATCGTCAGCGCCGTCGTGACACCGGGCGGCGACCCGGTGAGCCCGTTCATCCTGGGCGTCACGATGTACGTCCTGTACGAGCTCTCGATCGTCCTCGTCCGCGCCGGTGGACGCTGAGGCTGCCCGGGCCCGGGCGCTAGACTCCCGACATGGGGACGACCGACCGACCCGTGGCGCCGTTTCGCGGGGCGGATACCGATGACCCGGGGCCGGGGATGCAGGACCAGCACGTCGTGGTCCTCTCGGGGCTCTCGGGCGCGGGCAAGACGGCCGCCACGAAGCTCTTCGAAGACCTCGGCTACACCTGCGTCGACAACCTGCCCGGGGAGCTGCTGCCCGAGCTGGCCGACCTGATCGCCAGCCAGCCGACCCGCTTCGGGCGGGTGACGATCGTCCTCGACGTGCGGGCCGGCGATGCGCCGGTCGCGTTCGCGGCGATGCGCGGAGCGCTGGAGGGACGGGGAATCCGGCCCCAGGTCTTCTTCTTCGAGGCTCGCGAAGAGGTCCTGATCCGGCGCTACTCCGAGACGCGCCATCGCCATCCCCTGGCCGGGGAACAGGGGATCGGTGCCGCGATCGCGCAGGAGCGCCAGCTCCTCGGACCGGTCCGGGCCGAGGCGGACGTCGTTCTCGACACGTCGGACCTCTCGCTGCGCGAGCTCAAGGAGCGGATCTTCGGGCAGCTCTGGCATGTCGTGGAACCGGACCAGCTCTCGGTCCAGCTCATCAGCTTCGGCTACAAGTTCGGTGTCCCGCTCGAGTGCGACCTCGTCTTCGACGTGCGCTTCCTGCAGAACCCGTACTACGTGCCGGAGCTGCGCCGGCTGTCCGGGCTGACCGAGAGCGTGCGAGCCTTCGTCCTGGACCAGCCGCTGGCGCGACGCTTCGTGGGCGCGGTGGAGGACCTGCTCCGCCTCACGGTGCCGGCCTACGTTGCCGAGGGAAAGACCCGGTTGACGATCGGGATCGGCTGCACCGGCGGCTTTCACCGGAGCATCGCCCTCACCGAGGAGATCGCTGCGTGGCTGGAGCAGCGCGAGTACGGCCCGGTGAGCGTGTTCCACCGGGAGCTCGAGCGCGGGTGAGCGGCCGATGAACCTGCGGCGCTGGCTCCGCCCCGGCATCGGCATCAAGCGCTGGCTCCTGGTTGCCTTCCTGGGGCTCACGGCCCTGGCCCTGTCCGGCGCCCTCGCGCTCCGCCAGGTCTACCGCGACTTCGACGTGGAGGGACCGCTGCGGGATGTCATCTCGATCCTGACCCTCCAGTTCCTGCCCTACCTGGCTCGCGCGATCGTGCTCCTCGCGCTCGGTGTCTTCCTCTTCGGATACGGGTCGTTCCGGGTCATCACCGCCCTCCTGCGACCGTTCACCGAGAGCGCCGACGAGTCGCTGGTCGACCTGGTCTACCGGCGCAGGCTCCTGGCCCGGGGTCCGCGGGTCGTGGCCATCGGCGGAGGCACCGGCCTCTCCACGCTGCTGCGTGGCCTGAAGGCGCGAACTGCGAACATCACCGCCATCGTCTCGGTGGCCGATGACGGCGGGTCCACCGGGCGCCTCCGGACCGAGCTGGGGATCCCGGCCGTCGGCGACATCCGCAACTGCCTCGTCGCCCTGGCCGAGACCGAGCCGGCCATGGAGGAGCTGCTCCAGTACCGCTTCCGGGAGGCCGAGGGCGGCCTCGGCGGCCACGCGGTCGGGAACCTGCTGATCGCGGCGATGGACCAGATCGACGGCGGCGACTTCGAAGCCGCGATCCGGCACATGAACCGGGTCCTCGCGGTCCGCGGCCGGGTCGTCCCGGCGAGCGGAACGCCGCTCACCCTGCGAGCGCGCCTGCGCGACGGCCAGGAGATCGTCGGCCAGTCGCGGATCATGGGGACGAAGGCGATCGAGCGCGTCTTCATCGAGCCCGGCGACGTCCGGGCCTGTCGCGACGCGCTGGAGGCGATCGCTGCCGCCGACCTGGTCGTGCTGGGACCCGGCAGCCTCTACACCTCGGTCCTGCCGACGCTGCTCGTCCCGGAGATTCGCGCGGCCCTCGCCGCAACGCCCGCCGTGCGCGTCTACGCCTGCAACGTGGCGACCCAGGCCGGCGAGACGGAGGGCTACGACCTCGCCGACCACGTCGAGGCGCTCGCGTCGCACCTCGGCCCGAACGCGATCGACGTCGTGCTGGCCAACAGCAACCTCGCGGGTGACGAGCCGGACGCGGAGCGGGGTGTTCCGGTGAAGCTGCGCTGGCCCCCGCTCGGGTCCGCGCGCCGGCCGCGTCTCGTGCTCGACGACGTCGTCGATCCCGACGCGCCGCACCACCACGATCCCGAGCGCCTCGCCGGCGCCCTGATCCGGATCCTGCACGCCGAGGGACCGGCGCGGGGGATCGCCGGCATCGCCCGCACCGCCTGACCGGGGTCGATGGCGGGCCCCGATCGCGAGCTCGTCGCCGCGCTCCGCTCGGAGCTGGCGGCGATCGAGCCCTCCCGACGCTGCGACCGGGCCGCGGAGGCCGCGGGGCTCGGCACCGCGGCCGTGCGGGGCGACCGGCCGGCGCTGGCCCGACTCCTCGTGCGCCTCGGCCGAGACGCGGGCGCGGCAGCCCAGCGGACCCGTCCGTTCAGCTGGATCGCCGGGGCCGACCATTGCCGGGCCGCCTACCTGCGCGGCCTGTTCCTTGCCCGGGGCTCGCTCTCGCTGGCCGGCGGGCGCCCGCACCTGGAGTTCGCGGTCGACCGGGACGACGCCCCGGTGCTCGCCGAGCGCCTCGGCGAGCTGGGCCTGCCCGCGGCGGCACGGGAGCGCCGCGGACGGGGCGTCGTCACCTGGAAGAGCGGGGAGACGATCGGCACGTTCCTGCGGATGATCGGGGCCAATGCCTCGCTCCTGGAGATCGAATTGCGCCAGGTCGCCCGGTCCGTGCGCGGCGACCTGAACCGGCTGCTGAACGCGGAGTCGGCGAACCTGGAGCGGATCGCCGCCACGGCCGCCCGCCAGCTGGAGGCGATCGAGGAGCTCGAGCGCGACGGGCGGCTGGCCCGGTTGCCCGCAACCGTGCGCGAGGTGGCCCTGAAGCGCCGCGCCACGCCCGAGTCGTCCCTGACCGAGCTCGCCGCCGAGCTGGAGCTGCCCCGTGGCCGCGTCCAGCGAGCGCTCGAACGGATCGAGGTGATGGCGCTTGCCGGGGAGCCAGCCGGAAGCGGCGCCGACTGAGCTCCGGGCGCCTGCCGGACGTTCCTGCGCCGCCTGCGCAGGCGGCAGGAACCCGGTGGTGCCGAACGGCCTGCGCCGACGGGTCGGCGGTCCGTCCCGCGCGGACGCCGGGGGTGGCATCATCGCCCCATGCGCCAGGTCATCATCGCCGCAAACTGGAAGATGAACACGACGCCGGCCGACGCCGGGGAGCTCGCCCGCACGATCGCGTCGCGGATCCGCGAGCCGGACGTCGTCCGCGTCATCTGCCCCCCGTACCTGTGCCTCGCGGTCGTCCGCGATGCGCTGGCGGGGGAGGGGGTCGGGGTCGGGGCCCAGAACGTCCACCACGAAGCAGCCGGGGCGTACACGGGCGAGATCTCCGCACCGATGCTCGCCGGCCTGGCCACCTGGGTCATCCTCGGCCACTCGGAGCGCCGCCGGGACGCCGGCGAGTCCGATGCCCTGGTCGGGCGCAAGCTGGGGCGCGCCGTCGCGTCGGGCCTGCGGCCGATCCTGTGCGTCGGGGAGCAGCTCGCCGAGCGCGAGAGGCGGGACGGCCGAGGCGGTCGTCGCGGCCCAGCTGACCGGCGCGCTGGCCGGCCACGAGCCGAATCGCTCATCGAGGCCGGCCTGGTGGTCGCGTACGAGCCGGTCTGGGCGATCGGCACCGGCCGGAACGCGTCCGCGGCCGACGCAGCGGCGATGGCCACGGCGATCCGGGCCACGCTGGGCAGCGCGGGCTGGGGCGCCCGGGCCGAGCTCGTGCCGGTCCTCTATGGCGGCAGCGCGACAAGCGCGAACATCGGCGAGTTCCTGGCCGAGCCATCGATCGACGGTGCGCTGGTCGGCGGTGCCTCGCTCAAGCCCGACGAGATCGCCGGGATCGTGGCCCGGGCCGCCATCACCGCCGCCGCCCGTCGCGCGGCCGAGCCCCGCTGATCCGGCTGGCCGTCGCCGAGCGGCGGCCCGCCACTCATCGCATTCGCACCAGGAGCCGCCCCGATGCCGACCCTCGTCCTCCTCCGCCACGGCGAGAGCACCTGGAACCGGGAGAACCGCTTCACGGGATGGACCGACGTCGACCTCTCCGAGGCGGGTGTCGCGGAGGCTCACGAGGGCGGCCGCCTGCTTCGCGAGGCCCGGATCGGGTTCGATGTCGCCCACACCTCGGTCCTCCGCCGGGCGATCCGAACGCTCTGGATCGCGCTCGACGAGCTCGACCAGATGTGGCTCCCGGTGCTCAACACGTGGCGGCTCAACGAGCGCCACTACGGGGCGCTCCAGGGGCTGGACAAGGCCGAGACCGCGGCCAGGTTCGGTGACGAGCAGGTCCGGATCTGGCGGCGCAGCTACGACGTCCGGCCCCCGGCCCTCACCGACGACGACGAGCGCTTCCCGGGCCGCGACCCGCGCTACGCGCGCCTCTCCGACGCCGAGATCCCGCGCTCGGAGTCGCTCAAGGACACGGTCGCCCGCTTCCTGCCGTACTGGGAGGCGGCGATCGCGCCCGACCTGCGCGCAGGCAGGCGAGTGCTCGTCGCAGCCCACGGCAACAGCCTCCGGGCGCTCGTGAAGTACCTGGATGGCATCTCCGACGAGGCGATCGTCGGGCTCAACATCCCGACCGGGGTGCCGCTCGTCTACGATCTCGACGACGACCTGCGGCCGCGCAGCAGCCGCTATCTCGGCGACCAGGACCGGGTGGCCGCCGCGGTGGCTGCCGTGGCTGCCCAGGGCCGCGCCCGGCCGACCGGGTGATGGGAGCGTCGACCGGGGGTCGGGGTCGCCGCCTGTGCTACCATCCGCCCGGCTTGACCTGTTGGAGGATCGCTGCACCGTGAACTCGCTCCTGGCCGTCGGCCAGATCATCGTCAGCATCGCGCTCATGGCTGCGATCCTGCTCCAGGCCCGCGGCACGGGCCTCTCCGGGACGTTCGGCGGTGATTCGTCGGTCTACCGGAGCCGGCGCGGCGTCGAGCGGCGGCTGTGGCAGTTCACGATCGTGCTCGCGGTTCTCTTCAGCCTCTTCTCGCTGGCGAGCTACATGCTTGCTCCGGTTGCCGGCGCCTAGCCCCGGAGCGCCAGGCTCGAGGGTTCCGTGACCCGTCGCGACGGCGCCTTCGTCCTGGTCCTGGTCCTGGTCCTCGCCGTCCTCGGGGGCTCGGCGCTGGCGCCAGCCTTCAGCCCGCGACCGACCCCGACGCGCGGCTCCCACCGTCGCGCCGCCGATCGTGCTGCGCGAAGGGATCCTGGGTGGACCCTCGTCGCCGACGCCCCTCACGGCGCAGACGCAGGCCGACCGTGACCTCGTCGCGCTGCTCTTCCGCGGGCTGGTCCGGCCCGGCGATGATGGCCGTCCGGTGGCCGACCTGGCCGCGTCATGGAGCGTGGACAAGAAGGGCGCCCGCTGGACGTTCGTCCTGCGTGCCGATGCCTCCTGGCAGGACGGGGTGCCCGTCACCAGCGACGACGTGGTGTACACGGTGCACGCGCTCCAGGACCCGGCCTACAGCGGACCGCTGGCGGCGGACTGGCAGGGCGTGACCGTGACGGCGCTCGATGTCCGGACGGTGCGCTTCGACCTTGCCGACCCGCTGGCGGGCTTCCTGCAGGCCGCCACCCAGCCGCTCCTGCCCGCCCACCTGCTCCGGGACGTCCCGATCGCGAACCTGGGGAGCTCCGACTTCGCCAGGAGCCCGATCGGCGACGGCGTGTTCGCGCTCGCGACGCTGTCGGCCGATGGCGCGACGCTCGTCCCGGTGGCGCCTGCCTACAAGCCCGGCAGCGGTCCGCTGGCCACGATCGGACCCGGGTCGGTGGCGGCCGGCGTGCCCCTCGTGGCGCGCCTGGAGCTGCACTTCTATGGCAGCCCGGAGTCCCTCGCGGCCGGGTTCCGGGCCGGGCAGATCGACGCGGCGAGCGGCCTCGCGCCGGCGGACGCGATGGCCCTCGCGACGTCCGTTGCCGAAAGCCGCGCGATCCACTACCCGGGCACGACCCTCGCCGCGGTCGTCCTCAACCAGCGGCCGGGCCAGTACGCGTTCCTCGACCCGCGGGCGCGGCGCGGGCTCCTGGCCGCCATCGATCGCGCCGCCCTCATCGCGGACGTGCTGGCCGGGGCCGGGGCGCGCGCCGACACGCCGATCCCGCCCTCGTCCTGGGTCTACGATCCGAAGGCGGCGCCGCCCGTCGCGTTCGATCGGAAGGCGGCCCAGGATGGGCTCAGGGCGGCGGGCTGGCGGCGCACGACCGGCGGCTGGATCCTGCCCCGGGCGAAGGCAGTCACGACCCTCGAGCTGCTCGCCCCGGCCGCCGACGTGAACCCCGTCGTCAACGCGACGGCCAAGGAGGTCGCCGCAGACTGGAAGGCGATCGGGCTCTCGGTCAAGGTGGTCGAGCTTGCGGCGGGCGACTTCGTGGACCGCCTGCGGGGCGGCAAGTTCACGGCGGCCGTGGTCGGGGTGGGGGTGGGACTGGATCCCGACCCGTACCCGCTCCTCGCCAGCACGCAGGTGCAGACGGGCGGCTCGAACGTCTCCGGGTTCCAGGACGCCGGCCTCGACAAGGCCCTCTCGGCGGCGCGCATGCCCGGCACGGACGCAGCCCGGCGGACGGCCTATTCGAAGCTCCAGAAGACGCTGGGCCTGCTCGAGCCGGTCCTGCCGCTCTTCTTCGGGGACATCGTGACGGTCGCGTCCGCGCACCTCCAGGGCCCCACCTCGCGACCCCTGGCCGATCCGAGTGGGCGATTCTCCGATGTAGTAACATGGCGCGTCGTCGGACGGTGACCCTCACCGGTCGAGCGGATTGGCCACGCCGAGGTGGCGAAATTGGTAGACGCGCTAGCTTCAGGAGCTAGTGCCCGCAAGGGCGTATGGGTTCAAATCCCTTCCTCGGTACCACGCCTCGTCGGGAGATGGACAGCGCCTGATGCCCAGGTGGCGGAATTGGTATACGCGTACGTTTGAGGGGCGTATGAGGCAACTCATCCGGGTTCAAGTCCCGGCCTGGGCACCACTCCACCGAACCTGACCGAGGCGGCTCCTGACGGGGTCGCCTCTCACGTATCCGGGTCCCGTGGCGCGGGCGGTTAGCTCAGCTGGTCAGAGCGCCTCGCCTACACCGAGGAGGTCGGAGGTTCGAACCCTCCACCGCCCACCACCGCACCGCCGCCGGGCGCGCGTCGTACACTCGACCGGACGCGGCCGAGGGGAGCCGCCCGCAGGCCTGGAGGGTCGCATGGAGATCGGCATCATCCTGCTCGTGATCGCCGTCGTGGTGGTCCTGTTCGTCATCCTGCTCTACAACGGCCTGGTGGCGAGGCGGAACAGGGTCGACGAGGCTGTCGGGCAGATCGAGGTGCAGCTCAAGCGGCGCCACGACCTCATCCCGAACCTCGTGAGCGCGGTCAAGGGCTACATGGACTTCGAGCAGGATGTCCTGACGAAGGTGACCGAGGCCCGGGCCAACGCCGTCGCGGCGGGTGCCACCGGCCAGATCACGCAGGGCCAGGTCCAGGCCGAGAACGCCCTGTCGGGCGCCCTCCGTTCGTTGTTCGCGGTCGTCGAGAACTACCCGCAGCTGAAGGCGAACGAGAACGTCCTGAGCCTCCAGGAGCAGCTCACCACGACGGAGAACCAGATCGGGTTCGCCCGCCAGCACTACAACGCGACCGTCAACGAGTTCAACACGTCGATCCAGACGTTCCCGGCCGTCCTGCTCGCCGGCCCGATGGGCTTCGCGAAGCGCGCCTTCTTCGAGGCGGAGCCGGAGGCCCAGGCAGTCCCGGTCGTCAACCTGCGCTGACAGGGGGAGAACCGGCGGGGATCCGGGCATGACGGCCCGCCCATCGTTCTACAGCCAGATCGGGGCCAACCGGCGGAACTCGTTCCTGCTGGTCGTGGTCGTCGTCGTCCTCCTGGCGGCCCTCGGCCTGGCGATCGGGTACGGCACGTCCGGCTCGCTGACGGCCGGCCTGATCTGGCTGGCCATCTTCGGAGCGATCGCGATCGGGTCGTCGCTGGTCAGCTACTTCTCCGGCGATGCGATCGTGCTGGGCGTCTCGAGGGCCAAGGAGGTCACGGTCGAGCAGCAGCCCCAGCTGCTCAACGTGGTCCAGGAGCTCACGATTGCGGCCGGCCTGCCGATGCCGCGGGTCTACCTGATCGACGACACGGCGCCCAACGCCTTCGCGACGGGGCGCGATCCGAAGCACGCCTCGATCGCGATCACGACCGGCCTCCTCCAGAAGCTCGACCGCGAGGAGCTCCAGGGCGTCATCGGCCACGAGCTCTCCCACGTCCGCAACTACGACATCAGGTACTCGCTGCTGGTCGGCGTCCTGGTGGGAACCGTCGCGCTGGTGGCCGACGTCTTCCTGCGAATGACCTTCTGGGGCGGGTTCGGGGGCCGGCGCGGGCGCGACTCCGACAGCGGCGGGGGAGGGCTCCAGATCGTCATCCTGATCCTGGCCGTGATCCTGGCCATCATCGCCCCGATCTTCGCCCGGATGGTCCAGCTTGCCGTGAGCCGGCAGCGCGAGTACATGGCCGACGCGTCGTCCGTGGAGCTGACCCGGAACCCCTACGGGCTGGAGCGGGCGCTGGCCAAGATCTCCGAGGACAAGGAGGTCCTCGAGGTGGCCAACCGGGCCACCCAGCACCTCTACTTCACGAATCCCATCAAGAAGTTCGAGAGCCGGTCGAAGGGCCTCTTCTCGACCCACCCGCCGATCATCGACCGGATCAACCGCCTCCGCCAGCTGAGCGGCGAGCGGCCGCTCGACGTCTCCGACAGCCCGGACCTCGCTGGCCTCGACTGACGGCGCGCGCCGTGAGCGTTTGCGGGCAGGAGGCACCCCGTGGTACCTTCTGCCGCGCCGACGGGCGGCAGCGCCCGGCGGGGCCCTCGGGCCGAGATAGCTCAGTTGGTAGAGCACGCGACTGAAAATCGCGGTGTCGGCAGTTCGAATCTGCCTCTCGGCACCACAGGTCCCGGGTGCGGATCATCGAGCGGAAGTGGCTCAGTTGGTAGAGCATCACCTTGCCAAGGTGAGGGTCGCGGGTTCGAGTCCCGTCTTCCGCTCCATTTTCTTGCCCGGTGGACCCTGGTCCCGACCGCTGGCCCTTCGTCTAGTGGTAGGACAGCGGACTTTGGATCCGTGAACCGAGGTTCGAATCCTCGAGGGCCAGCCAGCACTTCACGGCGACGTGGCGAAGTGGCCTAACGCGGGGGTCTGCAAAACCCTTATTCATCGGTTCGAATCCGATCGTCGCCTCCACATCGCGAAGCCCCAACGCCCGCCGCCGCGGCGGGCGTTACGATTCCGCCCGCATCCGCGCCGAGGTGGCGGAACCGGCAGACGCGGCCGACTTAAAATCGGCTGCCCGCAAGGGCGTGGGAGTTCAAGTCTCCCCCTCGGCACGAGCCAGTCGCCGGCATCGGCCGTGGCGTGAGTCCGGCCGCCGGCGCACCTCCCCCGCCCCCGACAGGCGCCGTCGTCGCGTTCGCGCCCTGCCGGCTGCACCCTGCCAGGACGGCAGCGCCGAGCGAAGCCAGGAACAGCGATCGGAACGTGCCCGAGTGTCGCATCGCGCGCCTCCGCAGCGGACGAAGCGTCTCGCGCCACCCGGGTGGACTCCAGAGCCATTGGTCACCGGACCGCGGACCGTGCCGGATGGCCCATGGCATCCGGTCCGTTGGGCCCATCTGGACCGGCCGGGTCCCAGCCGATACTGCCGCTTGCGCGCTCGCGGCTTTCCCCCAATCTGCGCAGCGCCGACTACGGCCCCCGCGCTGTCCCCCACAGCGTCGGGGCCGTTCTTCGTATCGGGAGCCTGCCCTGCCTGCGCCTGGTCGGCGCTGCCAGAACGCCCGGCCGGCGCCCAACGACTGCCCGTTCGGGCAGGACGGTGCGTGCCACACTCGGAGGCGCCGGGGCTGCCCGCGGGACCAGGGAGCGCGCCATGCCGAATGTCGTCGTAGGCACCGCCACCATCAGCTGCTCGATGGGTCTTGGTCCGCCGATGCCGCTGACCGTCGTGCCGAAGGGTCCCCCGGTCATGGCGGGCGGCCAGCTCGTGGCAACGGTCGCCGACACGATCCCGATGGTCAACATCCCGACATTCGGGATGTGCAACTCCACCACGAACCCGACGGTGATCGCGGCGACGTCTGCGGCGATGGGCGTCCACACCCCAGCACCGTGCGTTCCCGTGCCCGTCGGCCCCTGGTCCCCGGGCTCGTCCAAGGTCAAGATGGGCGGCCTCTCGGTGCTCACCGACAGCTCGACCTGCAACTGCGCCTTCCAGGGCACGATCTCGGTCGGGTCGGCCGGCCAGGTCAAGGTCTCGGCGAACGGCTGACCGCCCGGGCCCGGACGGATGGGCTCAGTGGCGGAGGAGGCCTCCCAGGCGTCCGGGCCGCCGCTCTGCGTGGGTGACCATCTCACCGCTCTCGTCGAGGCCGGAGACGGCCGCGGCAAGCTTCGCCAGGGCGCGGGCCGGTGGTGAGCCCGGGGCACCGATCACGACCGGGATCCCCTCGTTGACCGCCTTCAGGTAGAGGCCGGGATCGTACGGAAGCTCGGCCCCCACCGTCGCTCCCAGGGAGCTCTGCACCTGGCGCATCGCGAGCATGTCGCGGGCAAACATGTGATTGAGGACGAAGGTCGCCCTCGAGGCCAGGGGAACCGAGTCGCTCAGGGTCTCCAGGAGGGTGTGGAGCGCCTTGAGCGCCCCGATCTCGGGCGAGATGGGCACGACGACCGCGTCGGCCCGATCGAGCACGGCGAGCGTTCGCTCCTCGAGCTCCGAGCCGGCGTCGATGACCACGCTGTCGTAGATGAGGCGCGCGGTGGTGAGGGCCAGGTCCAGCGGCTCCGGGGTCAGGAGACGGCCGAGCTCCGGGTTGCCGGGGGCGGCATAGATCTCCAGCCCGTCCTTGTGCCGCTCCGCATAGGAGCGCAGGAGCTCCGGCTCGCGCAGGGCCTGGTCATCGCGAGCCAGCTCCGTGATCGTCAGCCTGGGCTTGACGTTGAGGTGCGTGGCGACCTGGCCGAACTGGACGTCGAGGTCGAAGATCGCGACCCGTCCCGGCGCGCCAGTCGCCAGCCAGGCCGCGATGTTCACCGCGATCGTCGTCGTGCCGACCCCACCCTTGGGGCTGAAGCAGGCGATCGTCGCCCGCCGCGGGCGGCGCGCGCCGTCGAGCAGCACCGTCGGCGCCAGGTCGCGGGATCGCTGGAAGCGGACCAGGAGCGCCTCGACCCGGGCCTCGAGCTCGCGCGGATCGAACGGCTTGCCCATGACGTCGTCGGCGCCGGCCTCGAGGAAGCGGACGCGCTCCTCGACGTCGTCCGTCTGGCTGAGGCACAGGACGGGCACGCCGGCCAGGAGCGGCGCTCCCCGGATCTCGCGACAGATCTCGATCCCGGGCCGCGCCGCGCCGTCGCCGAGATCGAGGATCACGACCGCAAACGCGCCGGCGCGGCGGATCGCCTCGGCGGAGTCGGCGGTCGACTCGACCTGGTAGCCGACGGCGGTCAGGACCGCCGCGATCGCGTCGCCGGTGTCTGCGTCGGACTCGAGGAGGAGGATCGTGCTGGCTGCCACGCGCGCTCCATGACACCACTGGTCCCAGGCGGGACGTCGGCCGAAGGATACATCCCTCGCCCTGGCGGTCGTCCCGGGCGGGCGTGCTAGACTCGCCGGGTCCTTTCTGCCTCGCCGTCGGACAGGCCGTGCAGCGGCCGCGCGAGCGGAGCATACCCACAGGAAGGAGTGGAACGGCCATGCGCCGCTATGAGCTGATGCTCGTGCTCCGGCCCGACGCGCCGGACGACCGCACCCAGGCGGTCCTCGAGAAGGTGACGCGCCACATCGCGTCGGTCGACGGCCAGATCCTGAAGGCCGCCCCCTGGGGCCGCCGACGCCTGGCGTACCAGATCGACCGCTACCGCGAGGGCTCCTATCACATCATCCACTTCGAGGTGCCCCCGGACGCGATCACGGAGCTGGAGCGCACGCTCCTGATCACCGAAGACGTCCTCCGCCACCTCGTGACGCGCGTCGAGCGGCCGCTCAAGGCGAGTCACGGCAAGGCCGTGGACGAGTCCGTCGAGCTCCCGCCCGCCTCCGCGGACGATGAGGACGAGATCCCCGACGTCGAGCAGATCGACGAGTCCGAGAGCGAGGCCGCCCCGGCGGCCGTCGACTGAGCGGGACCGACCGATGGCATTCGCGAAGCTGATGATCATCGGCAATCTCGGGCGCGATCCCGAGATGCGCTATACCCCGTCCGGCCGGCAGGTGACCGAGTTCAGCGTGGCCGTCTCGCATCGAGGCCGTGACCCGCAGTCCAACGAGTGGGTCGACCAGGGTACCGACTGGTACCGGGTCACCATCTGGGGCGACCGGGGCGAGCGGGCGGCCGAATCCCTGCGCAAGGGCCACCGGGTGTTCGTCGACGGCCGCTTTCGAACCCGCGAGTACGAGACTCGCGACGGCCTGAAGCGCACCGCGCTCGAGATCACCGCGGAGAACGTGATCTCGCTCGAGCGCAGCTCCCGGGCCGAGGGCGAGGACGCCCCGCCGTTCCCGACCGACAAGCCCACCCCGGGCGGCGTCTCGCCGATCCGGGGCCAGGCCGGCGGCGCGGCCGCGGCCGGCGGCAAGGGCACCGATGAGCCCGGCTACGGCGACCTTGACGACCTTCCCTTCTGACCACCGACACCGACCTTCAGGCGTCGCCCCGGCGGCCCGCCTGATCACAGGAGACTGATCCGATGCCCCCCGCCCGCAAGAAGCGCGACGACTACTACCGCGACCGGCGGCGCCGCAAGGTCTGCACGTTCTGCGCCGACAAGACCGTCCAGATCGACTACAAGGAAGTCAGCCGGCTCCGCCAATTCCTTTCCGAGCGAGCCAAGATCGAGCCGCGGCGGAAGACGGGAACCTGCGCGGCGCACCAGCGCGAGCTGTCCGTCGCGCTCAAGCGCGCGCGCCACGTGGCCCTGCTCCCGTACGCACCCCAGCACCTGCGGCCCTGACCGGCTGAGACGGTCCGGGCGGCCGGAGGCGTGCTCGTCGGGATCGGCCTTGCGGCCGGCGGCCTCGGGGCGGGGATCTTCGGGTCGCTGCTCGGTCTCGGCGGCGGGATCCTGATCGTCCCGTTGCTGACCTTCGCCTTCGGCCTCCCGTTCCGGGAGGCCGTCGGGGTCAGCCTGGTCTGCGTGATCGTCACCAGCAGCGCCGCGGCCGGGGTCTACCTGGAGCGCCACCTGGCGAACCTTCGCCTGGGCATGTCCCTCGAGGTGTTCACCGCGACCGGCGCGCTCGTGGGCGGGCTCATCGCGTTCGCCCTGCCGGACCGCGTCCTGGCCGGGCTCTTCGCCGCGCTGCTCCTCTACACGGCCGTCTCGATGTTCCGGCGTGGCCGTGCCGCCCGGGCGACGGCCGCGCCCGGTGACGAGGCCGTCCCCACGGACCCCGCCGCCCTCGCCGCGGGACTTCCTCCCGTCGAAGGGCCGACGGGCGCCGCCGTCGCGGGCGATCCGTTCATGGACCGGCTGGGCGGCCCGGGCTACCGGCCGCGCCGTCTCGGCGTCGGAATGGCCGGCAGCCTCTTCGCGGGCATCGTGTCGGCGCTCCTGGGAGTCGGGGGCGGGATCGTCAAGGTCCCGCTGATGCACCTCGCGATGGGCGTCCCGCTCAAGGTCGCCACGGCGACGAGCAACATGATGATCGGCGTGACCGCATCGGCTTCGGCCATCGTCTATCTCATGCGCGGCGGGATCGACCCGCTCGTGGCCGGCCCGACCGCCGTGGGCGTCTTCGCCGGCGCCCTGCTCGGGTCGCGCGTGGCGCAGCGGATCGACGTGGCCCTGCTGCGGCTCCTGTTCGTCGTGGTCCTGCTCGTGACAGCCGTCCAGATGATCGCGCGGGCGCTCTCGTGACCGGGCCCGCGGGAACCCCGCCCGTCGCCGCGATCGAGCGCCGGATCGCCCGGATCCTCTCCATCGGGACGGGCTTCGCCGTCGGCCTCCTCGCGATCGGGGTCGGCCTCCTCCTGCTCGCCGGCCGGTCGCCGACCGACCCGTCGTGGCCGGCCCTGGACCCCGGCCGCCTGCCTGCTGACCTGCTCGCCCTGCGGCCGGAGGGCTTCCTCTGGCTCGGCCTGGTCGCCACGCTGGCCACGCCCCTCCTGCGCGTCGCCGCGTCGGTCCTGGGCTTCCGGGCGAACGGGGAGCTCCGCATGGCCGCGCTGGGGGTCGCCGTCCTGCTGGTGATCGCGCTGGCAGTGGCAACCGCGCGGCTCACGGGCAGCTGAACGATGGACGCGCTCATCCTGCTGATCTCGCTGGGCGTCATCCTCGCCGGGGCAGAGCTCTTCACGAACGGAATCGAGTGGTTCGGGCGCAAGCTCAACCTCGCCGAAGGAGCCGTCGGCTCCGTCCTGGCTGCCGTGGGCACGGCGCTGCCCGAGACGATGATCCCGCTGATCGCGATCGTCTTTGCGGGCGGGGCCACGTCCGACGAGGTCGGCGTCGGGGCCATCCTGGGGGCGCCGTTCATGCTGGCCACGCTGGCCATGTTCGTGACGGGCGTGGCGATCCTCGCGTTCCGGCGCCGGCGCGAAGCCGGCAGCGACGTGGCCGTGAACCGGCGGATCCTCGTTCACGACGTCCGCTGGTTCCTCCTCGGCTACGTCATCGCGATCGGGAGCGCCTTCCTCCCGGCGGACCTCGTCGCGGCCCGCTGGGCCGTCGCGGCGGGCCTGCTCGTCCTCTACGGCTGGTACGTGAAGGGCCACCTGGAGGCCGAGGCGATCGCCCACGACGGCGAGCTGGCGCCCCTGCGGCTGCACCGCCTGGACCGGGCCCATCGCCACCACCATAGCCCCCGCCTGCGCGTCGTCGCGCTCCAGGTGCTGCTGGCCCTGGGCTGCATCGTCATCGGGGCGGCCTTCTTCGTGAGCGCGGTGGAGAGCCTGGGACGGAGCCTCGGCGTGAACTCGACCCTGCTTGCCCTGCTGATCGCCCCGATCGCCACCGAGCTCCCGGAGAAGCTCAACAGCGTCATCTGGGTCCGCCAGGGCAAGGACACGCTGGCCCTCGGGAACATCACGGGCGCGATGGTCTTCCAGAGCGCGATCCCGACGTCGGTGGCGCTGATCTTCGCGCCCGGGGCCTGGACCGTTCGGCCGGACTCATGGATCGCCTTCCTCTCGGCCGCGATCGCCGTCCTCTCGCTTGTCGCCATCCTGGTCCCCATGCGCCTGCGCGGCCGGCTCACCGGAGGCGCGCTGACCATCGGCGGCCTCTTCTACGTGGCCTACGTCGCGGTCGTGGTGGTCTCGCTCGGCGGCTGAACCTCGGCGGCGGGCCGGCGGGGCCGCTCCGGCGCGACGGCCTCCGGGCGCCGCCCGGCGACCGTGGGGCCCCGGGAGGCCACGATATACTCGTGCGGGTTGCCGCCCCTCGAGCCGTGACCCCGCCAGAGGAGCCCGCAGGATGGTCACCGACAAGCTCGCCGACGCCGCAGTCGCCCCCCGGGCGGCAGGCGCCCCGGCCGATCCGGCCTCGCTGGTCTGCCTGTTCGAGGGACGCTACGTCCCCCTCGCGCAGGCGAACGTCCCGATCATGACCCACGCGTTCATGTACGGGACGGCCGTCTTCGAGGGGATCCGGGCCTATTGGAACCCGGACCAGGGCCAGCTCTACGCGCTCAAGGTCCGCGAGCACATGGAGCGGATCCGGAGCTCGTGCAAGATCCTGCTGATGGACGGCATCCCGTCCGTGGACCAGCTGACCGGCGAGGTGGTCGAGGTCCTGCGGCGCAACGGCTTCCGCGAGGACGCCTACATCCGCCCGTCGTTCTACAAGAGCACCCAGGCGATCGGGGTCAAGCTCCACGGCCTGGAGCACCGCTACTACATCCTGGCCCTCCCGTTCGGCGACTACGTCGACACGACGGTGGGGGTGAAGATCGGGACGGTCTCCTGGCGGCGCACCGCGGACCCGGCGATCCCGTCGCGGGCGAAGATCGTGGGCTCGTACGTGAACCCGGCCTTCAGCAAGTCCGAGGCGATGCTGAACGGCTACGACGAGGCGCTCGTGCTCTCGGACGACGGTCACGTGTCCGAGGGTTCGGCCGAGAACATCTTCGTGATCCGGGACGGCATCCTCTGCACGCCGCCGGTCTCGGACGACATCCTCGAGGGGATCACCCGGGCGGCGATCATGGAGCTGGCGGCCGACCTGGACCTGAAGGTCGTGGAGCGCACGCTCGACCGCTCGGAGCTCTACATCGCCGACGAGGCGTTCTTCTGCGGCACGGGCGCCCAGATCAGCCCGATCATCGAGGTCGATCGGCGTCGCGTCGGCGGCGGATCGGTCGGCCCGATCACGAAGCTGATCAAGGACCGCTACTTCGACGCCGTCCGGGGCAACGTTCCGGAGTACGACCACTGGCTGACGCCCATCTACCCGCGCTGAGACCGGGCGCCGCACCGGCGGCAACGGACACGCGACGGCCCCGCACATCGGCGGGGCCGTCCTGATTCGCGGCCCGGAGCCGGCGGCTGTCCGGGGCGAGGCCGCCCGGCGAGGCCACCCGCGGCCGCCTTGCCCGGGCACGGGAGGCCGTCAGGGGATGATCGGGGCCACCAGGGCAGGCGTCGCCGTGCCGGTCGTGATGATGATGTCGACCCGGACCGTCGGGTCGGTGACGAGGCTGACCTTGACCCCGAATGCGTCCTGGAGCAGGGCGATCGTCTTGCCCAGCTTTGCCTCCGCTCCGTTGTAGACCCGGATCAGCGTGTTCTTGGGCACGGCTCCCGTCGGGCGGGTGTTGGGGGCCGAGGCGGCCACGCCCTGGAAGTCGAGGTACCCCGCGATGTCGGTGGCGCTGCCGAGCTTCCCGGTGCCGTTGAGGACCCACACCTGGGCGCCCTCCTGGGCGATGTCCTGGCGGGCCGCCTCGGCGGTCGGATCGAACTTGAAGGCGGTCTTGACGGCCTGCTTGATTCGAGCGGCGTTGATGATGATGTTGCTGGAGACCGGCCACTGGTCGGTCGAGTAGAGGGGCGGCGCGAAGACGAACGACCGGATGTTGGAGATGTCGATCCGGCTGGCCAGCTCGATCAGCTGCGACAGCTTGGCGATGGGGAAGTCCGTCTTGACCGCCGACTTCGTGGCGTTCAGCAGCCCGGCCAGCACGTCCGGCCTGGCGAGCGTCCCGATGTCCGCCTGCTGGCGCAGCGAGAGGAGCACGCGCTGCTGGCGCGCGCCGCGGTCGAAGTCGCTGGAGCCGTGGCGGGAGCGCGCGTAGATGAGCGCCTCGGCGCCGGTCATGTGCTGGACGCCGGTCGGGATGTAGACCCGGAGGGCGCCGGCGTCGCCGGGGTAGTTGTCGTCGACGACCGGGACCTGGACGTTGATCGTGACCCCGCCGAGCGCGTCCACGACCTTCTTGAAGCCGTCGAAGTTGACCTCGACGTAGTAGTTGATCGGGATCCCGTACAGGTAGCCCAGGGTGGACTTGAGGGCCGCGAACCCACCGCCCGGGAACAGGTCGGGGCGGGCCTGGGCCTGGGTGTACAGCGCGTTGATCTTCTGGTTCCAGGTCATCCCGAACACCGACCGGGCCGGGATCGGCGGGAGCGGGATCCCCGTGCTGTCGCGGGGCAGGCTGAACATCGCGACCTGCCGGGAGACCGGATCGATGCTGGCCACGATCAGGGTGTCCGTGTTGAACGTGCCCTCGTGGGGGCGCTGGTCGACCCCGATGAGCAGCACGTTGAGACGGCCCGTGCCGTCCCAGGGCACCATCGAGGGCAGGGTCGTCGCGTTCGGGTCGATGCTGACGGAGGGCAGCGGGGCCAGCGTGGGCGCGGGCGTGTCGGTCGGACCCGCATCGGTCGCGAGGCCGGACGGGGCGGGCGAATCGGTCGGGGCGTCGCAGGAGCCGCCGAAGACGCAGTTGATGAACGAGAGCGCCTGGGTGTCGTAGAAGGCGACCGTCGCGTGGACGCCGCCCATGACCAGGATCACGGCGAGCAGGCCGGCCAGCGAGAGGGGAGCGAGCCGGGAGCGCGCCGGGCCCAGGCGCGGGCCGCCGTCCTGCACCCGGTTGAGGTAGGCGACCACCCGGTAGGCGTCGACCGCGGCCACGATCCGGTAGAGATAGGCGACGACGTTGCCGATGAGGATCCCGACGAGGACCGTTGGCTGGAGCACGAAGCCCAGGACCTCCTGCCGGTAGCTCAGGAGCGAGCCGGCGGCGAGCGCGATCAGCAGCAGGGGCGCGGCCGCGAAGGCGATGGCGCGATACCAGGCCCGGGCGTAGGCGTGCCCGAGGCCGGGAAAGAGGACGCTGAGGAAGGCCGCCGCAAACGCCGAGCGCGCGCGCGGCCGTACTTCCTGCTGGTCGTTCATCGCGGGTAGGATACGGGGAACCTCCGAGGGTGTCTTGCGCGATGCCCGGGACGGCCCGCCGGGCCCGACCGTGACGACGGGCGCCCAGTCCCATGCCACGTCCCGCCGTACGAGGCCCGATGTTCGACCCCGTCACCAGCAAGCCCGACCTCATCGCCCAGGAGCACGAGATCCTCGCCCTCTGGCGCGAGCGCCGGACCTTCGCCCGGCTGCGCGCCCAGAACGCGCAGGGGCGGCACTGGAGCTTCCTGGACGGGCCGATCACGGCCAACAACCCGATGGGCGTCCACCACGCCTGGGGACGGACGTACAAGGACGTCTTCCAGCGCTACCACGCCCTGCTCGGCGAGGCCCAGCGCTGGCAGAACGGGTTCGATTGCCAGGGGCTCTGGGTGGAGGTCAACGTCGAGCGCGACCTCGGCTTCACCTCCAAGCGCGACATCGAGGACTACGGGATCGCCGAGTTCGTCAGCCTGTGCAAGCAGCGGGTCCTGACCTACGCCGCCCGGCAGACCGAGCAGTCGGCTCGCCTGGGCTACTGGATGGACTGGAACGATCCCGACGAGCTGCGCCGCCTGCGCGACCACCTGGCCGCGAATCCGGCCGAGATCCTGACCATGGAGGGCCCGCACGGTCCGGTGACCGACAGCGTGGAGATGCTGGTCGGGCGCCTCGGGATGCCCGAGCTCGGGGGCAGCTACTTCACGTTCAGCAACGAGAACAACGACCTCATCTGGGCCTTCCTGGCCGAGTGCCACCGACGCGGCTGGCTCTACAAGGGCCACGACACGATGCCCTGGTGCGCCCGCTGCGGCACCGGCATCAGCCAGCACGAGATGACCGAGGGCTACGCCGACCGCACGGATCCCGGCCTGACGGTCCGCTTCCCGCTCGTGGATCGGCCGGGCGAGGCGCTCCTGGTGTGGACGACGACGCCCTGGACGCTCACCAGCAACGTCGCCGCAGCCGTGGGGGCCGCGCTGCGCTACGTGAGGGTGCGCCAGGGCGACCAGGTCCTGTGGCTGGGCAAGGGCACCCTCGGGCAGGCGCTGGCCGGCCCGTTCGAGGTGCTCGAGGAGCGGATCGGGGCGGACCTCGTCGGGTGGCGCTACGCGGGCCCCTTCGACGACCTCGCCGCCGTCCGCTCCGCCTTCGCCGGGGCCGGGGACCGGCCGGCCTACGAGCACCGCGTGGTGGCCTGGGACGAGGTCGGCGAGGACGAGGGGACCGGGATCGTCCACATCGCGCCGGGCTGCGGCGCGGAGGACTTCGCGCTGGGGAAGTCCCTGGGCCTGCCCATGCTCGCGCCGCTCGACGAGAACGGCGTCTTCATCGACGGGTTCGGCTTCCTCTCCGGCCGCGATGTCCGCGACAGCGTCGACCCGGTCCTGGAGCACCTCCGCCACCACGGCCTGTTCTACCGCGTGGAGCCCTACTCCCATCGCTACCCGCACTGCTGGCGGTGCGGAACGCCCCTCGTCTTCCGGCTGGTCGACGAGTGGTACATCAGCATGGGCCAGGTCTACGACCGGCCCCGCGCGGAGCTGACGAAGGACGAGGTGGACGCCTCGCTGCGCTACCAGATCATGGACGTCGTGGACCAGATCCGGTGGATCCCCGGGTTCGGCTACGAGCGGGAGCTGGACTGGCTCCTGAACATGCACGACTGGATGATCAGCAAGAAGCGCTACTGGGGCCTGGCGCTGCCGATCTACGACTGCCAGGCCTGCGGGCATTTCGACGTGCTCGCCGGTCGCGAGGACCTCCGGGAACGGGCGATCGAGGGCTGGGAGGCGTTCGAGGGGCACACGCCCCACCGGCCCTTCATCGATGCCGTGAAGATCGCCTGCGCCGGCTGCGGTGCGCCGGTCAGCCGGATCCCGGACGTGGGGAACCCCTGGCTGGACGCCGGGATCGTTCCCTTCTCGACGCTCCACTACCGGGAGGACCCGGCCCACTGGGCCGACTGGTTCCCGGCCGACTTCATCACGGAGAGCTTCCCGGGGCAGTTCCGGAACTGGTTCTACTCGATGCTCGCGATGAGCACGGTCCTCCGCCGTGAGCCGCCCTTCCGCACGATCTTCGGCTACGCGACCCTGTTCGGCGAGGACGGCCGGCCGATGCACAAGAGCTGGGGCAACGCGATCGAGTTCGACGAGGCCGCCGAGCGGATGGGCGTCGACGTCATGCGCTGGATGTACGTCAACGCCCGGCCGGACGACAACATCCTGTTCGGCTGGCACGCGGCCGACGAGGCGCGCCGGGAGCTGCTCGTCCTGTGGAACGTCTATGCCTTCTTCGTCAGGTACGCCCGCCTGGCCGGTTGGACGCCGGCCGATGGCGCGCCTCCGGTGGGGGAGCGTGCGCCGCTCGACCGATGGATCCTCTCGCGCCTGGCGGGGACGGCCGCCCGGACCGGGGACCGGCTGGCCGACTACGACGCGGACGCGGCGGCTGCCGCGATCTCCGTCTTCATCGACGACCTCTCGACCTGGTACCTCCGCCGCAGCCGCAGGCGCTTCTCGCGCTCGGCGGACCCGGTTGATCGGGCCGGCGCGTTCGCCACGCTCCACGCCGCGCTGGCGGGCCTCGCCCGGATCGCCGCCCCGATGCTGCCCTTCCTGGCCGAGGTGCTCCACCAGAACCTCGTGGTGCGCGTCGCGCTGCCCGGCGCGCCCGACAGCGTGCACCTGGCCGGCTGGCCGGCCGAGGAGATGGCAGGGCTCCGGGACGGGCACCTCGAGGCCGCCATGTCGACGGTGCTCCGCGCGGTCGAGCTGGCCCGGACGCTCCGCTCCCAGGCCGGCCTGAAGACCCGCCAGCCGCTGGCCCGCCTCTGGATCGCCCTGCCGGGAGCCGAGCACCCGGAGCTCGAGACGCTCCTCGACCTGGTCTCGGACGAGGTGAACGTCAAGGAGGTCATCCGGATCGGCGACGAATCCCAGCTCGTGGAGCGGCGGGTCAAGCCGCTCCTCCCGAAGATCGGGAAGAAGCTCGGGGCGAAGATCCCGGCCGTGATGGCCGCGGCTCGCGAGGGTGCCTTCGAGATCCGGCCCGATGGCTCGGTCGAGATCGGGGGCGTCGTCCTCGCTCCCGACGAGGTGGAGGTCCTCGCCGCGCCACGACCGGGCACCGCCGTGGCCCATGACGACGGGCTGGTGGTGGTCATCGACACGGAGCTGACCGACGACCTGCGCGCCGAGGGCGACGCCCGTGAGCTGCAGCGGGCGATCCAGGACCTGCGCCGGGACGCCGGGCTGGAGCTCGACGACCGGATCGACCTCGCCGTGGCCTTCGCGGCGGGGGACGGGGCCAGGGTCGGGCCGTTCCTCGAGGCGGTCGCGGCGGAGACGCTCGTCGAGGCGCTGGCCGAAGGCCCGCTGCCGGACGGCTGGATCCGCGGCGAGGTCGGGCTCGGCGGGGGGCCGGCGAGCTTCGCGCTCCGGGCGCGACCGCGGATCGAGGCATGAGCGGACTCCTGCCGACCGGCGCCGCTCGCGGCAGCGCGCCCGACGCGACCCGGCACTGGGTCGTCTTCGCCCTGCTGGCCGCGACCATCGTGGTCCTGGACCAGCTGGCCAAGGCGTGGGTCGTGGCCGGGTTCGCTCCCAACGTGCCGTCCCCCGTGATCGGCGACCTGGTGCGGATCTGGTTCGTCCACAACACCGGGGCCCTGTTCGGGCTCTTCCGCGACCAGGCCATCCTCTTCGCCGCCCTCAGCATCGGGGTCGTGGCCATCATCGTCTGGTTCCACGGGCACGCGTTCGTGGCCCAGGGCTGGCTCGCGACGCTCACCCTCGGGCTGCTCCTCGGCGGGGCCGTCGGCAACCTGATCGACCGCCTGCGCCTCGGGTACGTGGTCGACTTCGTCGACATCGGGATCGGGACGCTGCGCTTCTACACGTTCAACGTGGCCGACAGCGCCATCAGCGTCTCGCTCGTCCTGCTGATCCTGATGGCAGTCTGGCCGCGCCGGACGGTCGGGGCGGCCGCCGGATGACCGAGCTCCGGCTGGTCGTCCCCGACGGTGCCGGTGGCCGCGCGGATCGCGTGGCGTCGGACCTCTCGGGGCTCTCGCGGAGCCGGATCCAGCACCTGATCACCGATGGGCACGTGCTGGTGGGGGGGGCGCCCGTCCGGGCGCGGGACATCCTCCGGTCCGGGACCGTGATCGACGTGACGGTCCCGCAGGTCGTGGCGCCGGACATCGTCGCCGAGGCGATCCCGCTCACCGTCATCTACGAGGATGCCGACGTCCTGGTGATCGACAAGCCCGCGGGGCTCGTCGTGCACCCCGCTCCCGGCCACTGGAGCGGCACGCTCGTCAACGCCCTGCTGGCGCGTGACACCGAGTACGGGGGCATCGCCGGCGTCGCCCGTCCGGGGATCGTCCATCGCCTTGACCGCGACACGAGCGGCCTGCTGGTCGTGGCCAAGACGGACGCCGCCCAGGCCAGCATGATGGCCCAGCTGAAGGCCCGGCGCGTGAAGAAGACCTACCTCGCGCTCGTGCAGGGTGGCGTCGAGGCGGCGGTCGGACGGATCGAGGCGCCGATCGGACGCGATCCCCGGAATCGGCAGCGAATGGGCGTCGTGCCCGACGGGCGGCCGTCGGTCACCGGCTATCGGGTCCGGGAGCGGTTCGCCGGCTGGACGCTGCTGGAGCTGGACCTCATCACCGGGCGGACCCACCAGATCAGGGTCCACCTCGCCGCGCTGGGCCATTCCGTGGCCGGCGATCCCGTCTACGGCTCCGGCACCGCACGTCGCGGGCCCGACGGGCTGACCCGCCTCTTCCTCCATGCCTGGCGGATCGCCTTCGCGTCGCCGACGAGCGGGGACCTGATCCGCCTCGAGGCGCCGCTCCCCTCGGAGCTGGAAACGGTCCTGGTCGACCTGCGGGCAGTGGCGAGCGGCGCGCCCGGGACAGCCGGCCTGCCGCGGACCGAACGACGATGACGGGCCGATGAGCGACCGCGTCCTCGGGGCGGCTCCCTCGGCCGACGACCCGCTGGGTGGGCGGCCGAGCGCGGGCGCCCGCGGCGCGCTGCTGACGGTGGTCTCGGGACCGTCGGGCGTCGGCAAGGACACGATCATCGCCGCCCTGCGGGCGATCTCGCGCGACCCGGACTACCACTACGTGGTGACCTGCACGACGCGCCTGCCCCGGCCCGGGGAGGTGGACGGCGAGAGCTATCACTTCCTCTCCCTCGATCGGTTCGCCGCCCTGCGCGACGCCGGCGCGTTCCTTGAGTGGGCCGAGGTCCACGGGAACTGGTACGCGACGCCCCGGGCAGAGGTCCGGCGGGCGCTGGCGGCGGGTCACGACGTCATCCTGAAGATCGACGTGCAGGGCGCCGCCGCGGTCAAGGCCTCCGTCCCGGACGCCCTCCTGATCTTCGTGGTGCCACCCTCCCTCGAGGCGCTCTTCCGGCGGCTCAGGGCCCGGGCGACCGAGTCCGCCGGAGAGCTCGAGATTCGCCAGCGCAACGCGGCAATCGAGCTGGCCCGCCAGGGCGACTACGACGAGGTGGTCGTCAACGAGGACGGCCAGGTGGAGCGGACCGCGGCACGCATCGACGAGATCATCCGCGTCGAGCGAGCGCGACACCCGGATCGCCGGGTCGTCGTCTAGACCCGTGGGCGCGCGGGCGGCGCCCGGCGACGGGCTCGGACTGGTCTCCCGGAAGGCGGTGGTCCGCCACGTGGAGGTCGCCGTGGACGCCACCGGCGCCGCCGGGGCCCGGACCTGGACCTACCGGGTTCCCGCTGAGCTCAGCGACGTGCTTGCCGGCGAGGCGGTGCTGGTCGACTGGGGCCGGCGACGCGCGGTCGGGATCGTGCTCGGAGACGCCGCCCCGCCCGAAGGCGTGGACGCGAAGCCGCTGGCGGCGCGCATCCGGGCGGACGGACCCCTGCTCCCCGCGCTCGGGCTGGCCCTCGCCGGCGAGGTCGCGAGCCGCTACCTGGCGCCCCCGGCGATGGCGGTCCGGGCGATGCTCCCGCCAGGCCTGCTGGAGAAGCTGGACCTCGTCGCGACCCGCCTGGACCCCGACCAGGGCGGGCCTCCGGGCCCGGCCGCCGCCGTCGCGAGCGTTCGCCCGGCCGCGCCGCCCCCAGGCGATCGCGAGGCCGGGGCGATCCTGGAGGCGCTGTCCGGCGGGCCCCGGGCGGTCCGCGACCTGCCGGCGTCCGGCGGCCGGCCGGCCCTGCTGCGCCGCCTCCGCGCCCTGGAAGCGTCCGGGCTGGTGCACCTCGAGTGGACTCTCGGCGCGGCAGGGGCCGGGCCGCGCTACGTCCGCGTCGTCCGGCCCAGCGCGGCAGGGCGGGCCGCCGCGGCCGGTGAGCCGGCACCGGACGGCCGCGCCCTGGGTGCCCGCCAGCGCGACCTGCTGGCCGAGCTGGCCGCGCGCGCCGAGGACGCCGCCGGTGTGCCCGCCCCGGAGCTGGCGGAGCGTCACGGTCCCGGGACGGCGGCCGCCCTGGCCCGCCGCGGTCTGGTCGAGATCAGGACCCTCGAGGTCCGCCGCGATCCGCTGGCCGTCCGCGCCGCGGGCCTCCGCGGGGCGCGGCCCGCCGGAGCCCCGCTCACCGAGGCCCAGGCAGTGGCAGTCGTGGCGATCCGGGCGGCGATCGGCGCGCGCGACCCCACCCCGCTCCTCCTCGATGGGTCGACCGGGTCGGGCAAGACTGCCGTGTACGTCGAGGCGCTGGCGGCCTCGCTCGCGGCAGGCCGGCCGGGGCTGGTCCTGGTCCCGGAGGTTGCGCTGGCGCTGCCGCTCGTGGATCGGCTCCGGGCGGACCTCGGCATCGAGGTCGTCCTGCTCCATTCGGCTCTCGGGGAGGGGGAGCGGGCCGACGCCTGGCGCCGGATCAGGGCCGGGCTGGCCGATGTCGTGGTGGGGACGCGCCTGGCCGTCCTGGCCCCGCTCGCCGACGTCGGGGTCGTGATCGTCGACGAGGAGCACGAGGCGACCTACAAGAGCGACCGGACGCCCCGGATCCAGGCGCGCGACCTGGCCGTGGCCCTCGGCCGCCTCGCCGGGGCAGCGGTCATCCTGGGCAGCGCGACGCCCTCGGTGGAGGCCGTGGGACGCGCGGCGCGTGGGGAGTGGCGGCGGGTGACGCTGCCCGAACGGGCGCGCGGGACGCTCCCGGCGATCGAGCTCGTCGACCTCCGGGAGGAGCTGGCGAGCGGGAACCGGGGGCTCATCTCGGCCAGGCTCGCGACCCTCCTGGCGGCGCTCGACCCGGAGGTCGGCGAGCGGGCCATCCTGGTCATCAACCGGCGCGGTGCGGCGTCGGCCGTCCTCTGCCGGGACTGCGGCCACGTCCAGGCCTGCCCGGAGTGCACGCGACCGCTCGTCTACCACCACGCCGGGATGACCCTGCGCTGCCACCACTGCGGCGCCGCGGTCCCCCTCGCGTCGCGCTGCCCGGCCTGCGCCTCGCCCCGGATCCGCTACCTCGGCGGCGGTACCGAGCGGCTCGAGGCCGAGGTTCGGACGCGCTTCCCGGACCTGCGCGTCGGACGCCTCGATCGGGACGTGGTGGAGCGCCGGGGTGCGGCGGAGCGCGTCGTGGACGCGTTCGTGGAGGGCCGGCTCGACGTGCTCGTGGGGACCAGCCTCGTGACCAAGGGCCTCGACATCCCCGAGGTCACCCTCGTGGGCGTCGTCTCGGCCGACGTGGCGCTCACCCTCCCCGACGAGCGGGCGGCCGAGAGGACGTACCAGCTGCTGGTCCAGGCGATCGGCCGGGCGGGGCGCGGCGAGCGTCCGGGCCGGGCCATCCTCCAGACGTACCAGCCGGAGCATCCGGCGATCCGGGCCGTCGTCGAGGGCGACGCGTCCGCCTTCTACGCCGCCGAGCTGGCCCTCCGGGAGCGCTTCGGGGCGCCGCCCTTCGGCCGGACGGTCAAGCTGACCGTCGGCCTCGAGGATCGGGAGGCCGCCCGTGCGGCGGCCAAGGAGATGGCGGACGGCCTGCGGGCTCGCGTCGCGGCCGGCGGTCCGGGCGCTGCCGGGATGGTCTCCGTGGCCGGGCCCGCGCCGGCGTACCTGCCCCGGCGGTCCGGCCGCTGGCGCTTCAACGTCGTCCTGCGCGGGGCCGACCCGGTGGCCTTCCTGGGCGGCGACCCCGGCGTTCCCTGGTCGGTTGACGTCGATCCGGAGAGCCTGCTCTGACTCGCGCCGCACCGGCGGCCCGCCCGGCGCGACCTCGACAACGGGACGGGCGGCTCTGTGCGCGATTCGGCGAAGGGCGCACAATTCCCCTGCACCAACAGGAGGATCCGCTGATGACGGACAACACGACCCACGACATGCCGCCCGCCGACGAGGCTTCCGAATCCCGCGAGGGGACGGCGGAGACGAGGAGCGCGCAGGCGCGCGAATGGCTGGCCCAGCTCCAGCAGATGATCGACCGTGTCGCCGCCGAGGCGGCGCCCGTCGCGCGCGAGGTGGCGGCCAAGGCCGCCGAGCTCGCGGCCGTCGCCGGCGAGAAGGCGGGCCCGTTCGCCAAGCGCGCCGCCGAGGTGACGGGCGACGTGGGCATCCGCGTTGCCGAGCGCTCGCGCCGTTTCGCCGACGAGATCCGCCACGCACCCGCCGCCGAGACCGGCGAGGCGTCGGGCGCGACGGCTGCCGACGCGGCCGCGGCCGAGGCCGAGACCTCGGAGGGCAGCCCGGTCGCCTGATCGCGCGAACCGCGAGCGGCCCGCCGCGCGACCCTCGCCGGGCCAGCGGGGTGGCTCCCGTATACTCGGAGAATGAGCGTTCTCCCCATCCTCACGCTGGGCGACCCGCGGCTGCGCATGCGGGGCGAGCCGGTCGACTCGTTCAACAAGTACCTGCACGAGCTGATCGACGACCTGACCGACACGATGCGCCACGCACCCGGGGTCGGTCTCGCCGCGCCCCAGCTGGGTGAGGCCAGGAACGTCGCCGTGGTCGAGGTCGGGGACCGGCTCTTCGAGCTGGTCAACCCGCGCATCGTCCGCTCGGACGGCGAGGACCGCGACCTGGAGGGTTGCCTCTCCATTCCCGGCTTCGTCGCCTATGTCACGCGCAAGGAGAAGGTCTGGGTCGTCGCCCAGAGCCGCCACGGGAAGAAGTTCAAGATCGCCGGCTCGGGCTTCCTCGGGCGCGCCTTCCAGCACGAGCTGGACCACCTGCAGGGCAAGCTGTACATCGACTACCTGGCCTCCCCGGACGAGATGATCCCGGTCGGGCGCGGTGGTGCCGACGAGGGCGAGGAGGACCGGGCAGCGGACGCCGAGCTCGAGCGCCGGGGCATCGACCCCGAGCGCGCGAAGGCGGCCTCCCGCGGCTGACCAGGCGGCCCCCGTTCGTGCGGTCTTCTTCGGGTCGGGAGGCTTCGCCCTCCCGGTCCTCGAGGCGCTCACCTCGATCGTTGGAGTGACCGTCGTCGCGGTCGTGACCACGCCGCCACGACCGGCCGGCCGGCGGAAGGCGCCGACCGCCACGGCCGTCGCCGAGCGAGCGGCCGCCCATCGCCTGCCGCTCCTGGCCCCTGAGCGCCTGCGCGACGCGGAGACGCTGGCGGCCCTCGGGGCCTGCCGGGCCGGTGTCGCGGTGCTGGCCGACTACGGCAGGATCCTCCCGCCGGCCGTGCTCGGCGGCTTTCCCCATGGCGTGCTGGGCGTCCATCCCTCGCTGCTGCCGCGCCACCGGGGGGCCTCCCCGATCCCGGCGGCCATCGCGGCGGGGGATTCCGAGACCGGCGTGACGATCTACCGCATGGATGCGGGCATGGACACCGGACCCATCGTCGCCGCGGATCGCATGCCGCTCGACGGGCGCGAGGATGCGCCTGGGCTGGAGGCGCGCCTGGCCGCGGACGCCGCCGGGCTCCTTGAGCGGATCCTGCTGCCCTGGCTGGCCGGCTCGCTGGAGGCGCGTCCGCAGCCCGGGGAGGGCGCGACGGTCACCCGGCTGCTCCGGCGGGAAGATGGCCGGCTGGACGCCGCGCAGACCGCAGCCGTCCTGGAGCGGCTGGTCCGGGCGCTCCGACCGTGGCCGGGCACGTACCTCAACCTGCCGGACACGCGGCTGGCCGTGGTCGCCGCCGATGTCGCTCCGACGGACCCGGCCGACGTGCCCGGCACGCTCGTCGCCGACGGCGACGGCCTGGCCCTGGCCACCGTCGATGGCCGTCTGCGCCTGCTGATCGTGCGGCCGGCCGGCGGCCGCGAGATGGACGCGCCGGCCTTCCGGCGCGGACACCCGCGGATCGCCGGCTCGCGGGTGGGATAATCCCGACTCGATGGGCAGCCCCAGGACCCCCGACAGCGCCGGCGCCGACGTGCCGGCCGGCGAGCCCCCGGTGATCGGCCCGGCCACGCCCCGGGATCCCCGGCCCGGCCTCTCGTCGCTCGACGAGGAGGCGCTGGGCGGCCTGCTCGAGGAGCTGGGCGAGCCGGCCTACCGGGCCCGCCAGGTGGCGGACGCGGCGTGGCGCACCGATGCCGCGTCCTGGGACGACGTGTCGACGCTGGGCAAGGCGCTCCGCACCAGGCTGGCCGAGCGACTGCGCTTCGACACCGTGGCCGACTCGGAGATCCGGGTCACCGACGGGGGGGCGACCGAGAAGGCCCTCCACCGGCTCTCGGACGGCCGCCTGGTCGAGAGCGTGCTGATGCACTACCCGGCCCACGGCGAGCGGCGGGAGCGCAACACGCTGTGCATCAGCAGCCAGGCCGGGTGCGCGGTCGGTTGCCCGTTCTGCGCGACGGGGGAGCTCGGCTTCGAACGCGATCTGGACGTGGCGGAGATCGTGGACCAGGTCCGCCACGCGCGCCGCCGCCTCGGCGCGGCCGGCCGACACCTGACCAACCTGGTGTTCATGGGCATGGGCGAGCCGCTCCTCAACCTCGACGCGGTCATCGAGGCGGCCCGGGTGCTGACCGACCCGGACCGCTTCGGCCTCGGGGCGCGCCACATCACGATCTCCACCTCGGGAGTCGTGCCGGCGATGGATCGGCTTGCGGCCCTGCGTCCCCAGTGGACCCTCGCCGTGAGCCTCCACGCTGCCCGCGACCCGCTGCGCGACCTGCTCGTGCCCCTCAATCGGCGCTGGCCTGTCGCGGAGGTCGTGGCCGCCGCACGCGGCTACGCCCGGGCGACCGGGCGTCGGGTGAGCTACGAGTACGTGATGATCGACGGGATCAATGACACGGCCGCGGATGCCGAGGCGCTGGCCGGGCTCCTGCACGGGACGGTGGCCCACGTCAACTGCATTCCCATGAACCCGGTCGCCCATACGCCCTGGACGGCCAGCAGCCCCGGTCGGATCGAAGCCTTCGTGGCCCGCCTCCGGGCGGGCGGCGTGGGCGTGACCATCCGCCGGAATCGCGGCCAGGAGGTCGGGGCGGCCTGCGGTCAGCTCGCCGCCGAGAGGGGTGGCGAGCCCACCGGACCCGTCGTCGCCAGGCGCCGCGAACGCCTCGTGGCGGCGTCCGCCGAGGCCCTGGCCGGCCGCCGGAGCGAGGAGGCCGCGCCAGCGGGGCTGCCGGCAGCTCGGCGGGCAACGCAGCCGCGCGACGTTCCGGGGCGAGCGCGGCCGGCCGGTCCGGGCCCAGGGCGGCAACGAGCCGCGCCCCCCGGCCAGCGCTCGGCGGCCCCCGGTGGGCGCCCGAAGGGCCGGCGGGGCTCGGGCGGTCCCCCGCGTCCGGGCGGGCGCTGATGGCCGACGGCCGGGCCCGCGTCGCCGCCAGCATCCTCAACAGCAACCTCGCGAACCTCGCCCACGAGGTCCGGAAGGTCGTGAAGGCCGGCGCGGATCGTATCCACCTCGACGTGATGGACGGCCACTTCGTCCCGAACCTGACCTTCGGGGCCGGCACGATCCGGGCGCTCCGGCCGGTCACGAGCGTGCCGTTCGACGCCCACCTGATGATCGACGAGCCGGGTCGCTGGCTGGACGAGTACCTCGAGGCCGGCTGCGACTCGATCACCTTCCACGTCGAGGTGGCCGAGGCGAAGGAGCCGGTCCTCCGCCGGATCCGCGCCGCCGGGCGGGCCGCCGGGCTGGCCGTGAAGCCCGGAACGCCGCTGTCCGCCCTGGAGCCCTATCGCGACCTCCTCGACATCGTGATGGTCATGACCGTGGAGCCCGGGTTCGGGGGCCAGTCGTTCATGAAGGACGTCGCCGAGGCCAAGATCCTCCGGGCCCGCGACCTGCTGTCCCACAAGCCGTGGGGCGCCGAGGTGCACGTCGACGGCGGCGTCAATCGCGAGTCGGCGGAGCTGGTGGGCGGCCTGGGCGCGGACATCCTGGTCGCCGGGACGGCGCTCTTCGCGCGGGGCAGGGACGCGGCCCGTGAGATCCGGCTGATGAAGGCCCTGGCCGACGAGGGGTACGCGATCGAGCGCAATGACGGGCAGCCGCCGGTGCCCCGCGACGGGACGTTCATCTTCGCCCGCCTGCCGAAGCACCTCGCCGAGCAGCTCCGCGACGCGATCGAGGCCCACGGCGTTCCCGTCGTCATGCTGCGCGGCAGCGGGGAACCGAATCCGGACGGCGCCCGGGACTACGACCTCCTGGTCCCGCGCACGGCGGAGGCCTGGACCAGGGAGCACTACACGGCGCAGCGCGACCGGGCCCTGGCCGATGCGGAGGCGTGGCGCGCGGGGCTCCGAGGCGGCGGCACGGGGACCGCCGCCGGGCCGGCCGGCGGGCCCGGGCCGGGCTGAGCGCGGTGCGCGCGCTCCTGCAACGGGTCTCGCGGGCGGAGGTCCGGGTGGACGGCGAGCCCGTGGGACGCATCGGTCGAGGCCTCCTGGTCCTGCTGGGCGTGGCGCCCGGCGATGACGAGGCGACCGCGACCTCCCTCGCCCGACGGATCGTGGAGCTCCGTATCCACGAGGATCCCGAGGGCCGCACGAACCTGGCCCTGGGTGACGTGGGCGGCGCCGTCCTCGCGGTCAGCCAGTTCACGCTCTACGCGGACACGCGGCGCGGCCGGCGGCCCGGGTTCAGCGACGCCGCGGCCCCGGACCACGCGCTCGCGATCTACGAGCGGTTCTGCGCGGCGCTCGGGGAGCTCGGCGTCGCGGTCGAGCGGGGGCGGTTCGGGGCCTCGATGGCGGTCGAGCTCGTCAACGACGGACCGTTCACGATCTGGCTCGATTCGGCGGATCGGTAGGCGGCGCATCCGGTCCGGGCCGTGGCGGACGACCCGGGGCCGGGTGCCGGGCAGCAGGACGCCGGCCCAGGGGGCCGGCGCGTCGGGCGGCGGACCGGGCGACGGACGCCCGGTGCGATCAGCGGTTCTTCTTGTTCTGGGTGCGCCGGCAGCGGGTGCAGACGAGCTTTCGCGTCACCGTGCCACCCTCGACGACCGCGAGCGGCTGGAGGTTCGGCTGGTAGCGCCGGTGGGCCCGGACGCGGTTCATCCCGCTCGACTGCGGGTTGAAGCCGCCCATCGAGACCTTGCCGCAGAACGCGCAGCTTCGGGCCATGTCGGTCAGTTCCTCAACGGTGCGATGCGCCCGGCGGGCGTCTGCCCACCGCGTGATTCGGCACCCCCCACGCACGGCAACGCCACCGGGAGGGGTCCGGGGAGGCTGTATGCTAGCACATCGTCCGACCAGCAACCCTCGTCCACGAGGTGTCCGCCGCATGCCCGACATGCCGTCGCGCCGGCCCGTCCCGGGTCGCGCCATCGTGGCCCGCCGCGCGCTCGCCGAGATCGCGCGCGCCGCGGTCCTCGGGAGCTATGGCGTGACTGGCCTGGCGGAACCATCGCTCATCTGGCGCCTTCGGTCGCGCCTCCGCCTGGGGAGCGGGGCGATCCACGTCGAGCTGCGCCCGGCTGTCCAGGTGGATGTCTGGGTCCGGGTCGCCTATGGCCTGCCGGTGGCCGAGGTTGCGCGCCAGGTGGACTCCGCCGTGCGCTATGGGCTGAGCAGGGCGCTCGGCCACGAGGTCGGGCCCATCGCGATCCACGTCCAGGGTCTCGGCCATCCATACACCTCGGGTCCCGCGGCTCCGACCGCGGCGGCTCCGACCGCGGCGGCTCCGACCGCGGCAGTGCCCGTCGAGGTGCCCGTCGAGGTGCCCGTCGCGGCGGACGTGGAGCTCCCGGTCACACCCGCCCGCAGGTCGCGGACCGGCGGCGGGGCGGCGTAGTGCCGCGCAGCACCTGCGACGGCGAGGGGCTCTTCGGCGCGGTCCGCGCCGCCGTCGCGAACCTCGAAGCGCATGTCGACGAGGTCAACGCCCTGAACGTGTTCCCGGTCCCGGATGGCGACACGGGCTCGAACATGCTGGCGACCTGCACCGAGATGCTGACGTACGTGAGGGACGAGAGATCGACCGAGGCCGTGGCGGACCGGCTGCGCGAGGGTGCCCTCTTTGGCGCTCGGGGCAACTCCGGGGTCATCCTGAGCCAGGTGGTCCGCGGCCTGGCCGAGGGCTTCGCCGGGAAGCGGCGCTTCAACGGCCTGGACCTGGCCCACGCGCTGAGGACGGCGGCGGGGGCGGCGTACGGGGCGGTGCCCCGGCCGGTCGAGGGCACGATGCTGACGGTCATCCGCGAGTCCGCGGACGCGGCCGTCATCGCTGCCGAGGCCGACAACGACATCGAGGCCGTCCTGGCGGCCGCGACGGACGGTGCCGAGCGGTCACTGGCGCGGACGCCCAGCCTCCTCCCGATCCTGCGCGAGTCGGGTGTCGTCGATTCGGGCGGGGCGGGCCTCGTCCGGCTCTTCGAGGGCGCCCTCCGGTTCCTGCGCGGCGAGGCTGCCGTGCCCCCGACGCACGGCGCGGGCCGGCCCGGCCCCATCACCCCGACGATCGTGCTCGCCGACGCCGAGCACGGCTACGAGACGGTCTACCTGCTCCAGCCCTTCGTGGGCCAGCTGCTCGATCGCGACCGGATCCAGGCCTACCTGGTCCGCACCGGCGAATCGGTCAACGTGGCCGGCGACCCGAAGCTGCTCAAGATCCATGTCCACAACGGTCGCCCGGACCTGGTCCTCCGTCACGCGCTGCGGATGGGCCGGGTGATGAACGCGACGGTGCTGGACCTCGACCACCAGACCGAGGAAGTGCGCCAGGCCAGGACGGCGGCTTCGCTGGTGGGGGCCGTGCTGGTCCCCGGCGAGGAGCACGCGCTCGCGGGACGAGGGGCCGGGGAGGCAGGCGCTGCCGGGAAGCAGGGCTCCCGGGCCGGGAGCGCCGTCGCCGAGGCCGGGGAGGCCGCGACCCGGGCGCCGCTGGGCATCGTCGCGATCGCTCCGGGAGAGGGATTCGAGACGATCTTCCGGGGCGTCCACATCCCGGGCGAAGTCCACGTGACCGTGGTTCGGGGCGGCCAGTCGGAGAACCCGAGCGCGGGCCAGATCCTCGAGGCGATCCGTTCGCTGCCCGCGGAGGAGATCGTCATCCTGCCCAACAACGCGAACGTGAAGCTGGCCGCCGGCCAGGCCGCCGAGATGGCCGACCGCCCCGTTCGGGTCGTGCCGACCCGCAACGCCGCGGAAGGCGTTGCGGCGCTCCTCGCGATCGACCCGCGCCTCGGTGCCAGCGGGAACGCTGAGCCGATGCTCGAGGCGAGCCGCGAGCTCCGGACCATCCTCGTGACCGAGGCCGTCCGGGACGCGACGGTCAGCGGGCGGGCCGTCAAGCAGGGCCAGACGATGGCCCTGGATCCGGACGACGGGCTCCTCGCGGTGGGTGACGTTCGCGAGGCGGCCGTGCTCGACGGTCTCGCCGCTCTCGGGCCGGGCTTCGACCTCGTGACCATCTGGTACGGCGAGGGGGCCACCCTCGCCGAGGCGGAGCAGGTGGCGCTGCGCATCCACGAGCGCTGGCCGGGCCTCGACGAGGTCGAGGTGCGCCATGGCGGGCAGCCCCACTACTGCTTCCTCGTGAGCGCGGAGTAGGGGAGGGCCGTGCCCGGGGGGATGGCGAGCGACAAGCCGCGGGCCGTCCGGCCGTCCGGCGCAGGCGGGCGGGCGCGGGCCGGAGCGCCCCCGAGCGCGTTGCCCGCGGATCCCCTGGACACCCCGATCGGCGCGAGCGGGGTGTCCGGAGCGGCGACGGTCCGGCGAGCGGGCGCCAGGGTCGGGCTGCGGACGGTGCGGGACCTCCTGCTCTGGCTTCCCCGCCGCTACGACGACCTGCGCACGGTCTACGACCTCGGGTCGCTGCGCTACCTGGAGCCCGACATCGTGGTCAGCGCGCGGGCGACCGTCGCAACGGTCCGGGCCGGGCGGACGGCGCGCCGGGGCACCCAGGTGGTGACCGCGCAGCTGGTCGATGGGACGGGCGTCGCGGAGGCCCAGTGGTACGGGCGCCAGTTCATCGAGCGACGCCTGCACGAGGGCCAGGAGCTCCTCTTCTCGGGCAAGCTCAAGAAGCGCGGCGCCCTCGTGCTCCTCGACAACCCGGCCTTCCAGGCCCCCGAGGGCGATCTCCTGCACGTCGGGCGCATCGTGCCGGTCTACCGGCTGACCGCGGGCCTGCCGCTCCGGACGCTCCGGGCCGCGATCAGGGACGCCCTGGACCGGTTCGCCTACCCGGAGTACCTGCCCGCGGGGCTGCGCCGGGAGCTCGACCTGCCCGAGATCGGGCCGGCCCTGGACCAGGCGCACTTCCCGGAGGACTTCGACCGGCGCGACGCCGCCCTTCGCCGGCTGGCGTTCGACGAGCTGCTCGCCCTGCAGGTCGGGATGGTCCAGCGCCGTCGCGAGCGGACCGTCGCGGCCTCCGTCTCGGTGGTCGTGCCCGACACCCGCGACCAGGCGGTGCAGGCCGTGCTGGAGGCCGCCCTGGGGGAGCGGCTGGGGCGCGAGGTCAGGCTCACCGCGGACCAGCGGCGGGCGATGGACGAGATCCGCGTCGACCTGCGGGGCCCGCATCCGATGCTCCGCCTGATCCAGGGCGACGTCGGCTCGGGCAAGACCGCGGTGGCCGCCTATGCCCTGGCGCTGGCCGCCGGCTCGGGGGTGCAGGGCGCGCTCCTGGCTCCGACGGACCTGCTCGCCCGCCAGCACCTGGTGACCCTCGACGGGCTGCTGCGGCCGCTCGGGATCACCGTGGAGCTGCTCACCGGGTCGCTCGCCGGCGCCGAGTCGCGCCGGGTCCTGGAGGCGCTCGAGGACGGACGGACCCAGGTCGTCGTGGGAACCCAGGCCCTCTTCTCGGAGCGGGTGCGCTACGCCCGCCTGGCCCTCGTCGTCGTGGACGAGCAGCATCGCTTCGGGGTCGAGCAGCGCGGCGCCCTGGAGGCGAAGACGACCGGCGGAGCCGCCCACGTCCTGCTCATGACGGCAACCCCGATCCCGCGGACGGTCGGCCAGGTCCTGTATGCCGACCTCGACGTCTCGGACCTGCGGACCGCGCCGAGCGGCCGCCTGGCGGTCCGCACCACGCGCCGTCATCCCGCCGACGTCGACCGCCTGTGGAGCTTCCTCGTCGCCGAGGCCGCGGCCGGGAGGCGGAGCTTCGTGGTCGTGCCCCACATCGACGAGGCAGTGCCCGAAGCCGAGGACGCCCCGGAGGACGTGGCCGGTGCGGAGGCCGAGGCCGATCGCCTGCGGGCGGTCCTGAACGAGCCGGCTCGCCTGGCTGCGGCGGGGATGGAGCGGGCGGTCGAGGTCGGCCTGATCCACGGCCGCCGGCCGCCGGCCGAACGGGACGCGGTCATGTCGGCGTTCCGCGACGGAACGATCGACGTGCTGGTGGGGACGACGGTCGTCGAGGTGGGCGTGGACGTGCCGGCCGCGACCGTGATGGTCATCGAGGGGGCCGATCGCTTCGGCCTGGCCCAGCTCCACCAGCTCCGCGGGCGGGTCGGGCGTGGCCCCGACCAGGCGTACTGCATCCTCGTCGCGGACGTTGCTCCCGGGACGCCCGCGTCGGACCGGCTCGATGCGGTGGTCGCCACGGCGGACGGCTTTGACCTCGCCGAGAAGGATTTCGAGCTGCGCCGCGAAGGCGACGTGCTGGGCTACGTGCAGAGCGGCCTGCCCCGCCTGCGGGTCGCCACGCTGGCGCGCAAGGACCACCGCGCGCTCGCTGTGGCCGCGCGTCGGCAGGCCGAGGAGCTGGTCGATGCCCGCGGGCTGCTCGCCGCCGCGGCCGCGGGCCTCGCCGCCGAGCTCGACGTCGGGTGGCTCGCCCCGATCCACCGCGGCGACCCCGCGTCGGGGGCCTGAGCGGTGGCGGAGGCGGGACGGGTCGTGGCGGGCACGGCCCGCGGCGTCCGGCTCCTGGCCCCCGGATCGGGCACGCGGCCGCTCGCGGATCGGGTCAAGGAGTCCGTCTTCGGGTCGCTCCAGCCGGTGCTGGTCGACGCGGCGGTCCTGGACCTGTGCGCTGGGAGCGGCGGGGCCGCCATCGAAGCGCTCTCGCGCGGCGCGCGGCGGGCCGTGCTCGTGGAGAAGGACGCCGGCGCGGTGGCGGTGATCCGCCGCAACCTCGACCGGGCGAGCCTGGCGGCGAAGGCGCGAGTCGTGCCCCGCGATGCCCTGGCCTACCTCCGCGAGACGGCCGCGGGCGACGGGCCCTTCGACGTCGTGATCATCGATCCGCCGTACGCGGCGGTCGAGCTTCGGGACGCCTGCCTCGCCGTGCTGGGAGCGCCGGGCGACGCGCTCGCTCCGGGCGCGACGGTCGTCGTGACGGCCTTCGCCAAGACCCCGCCGCCGCGGCTCGCCGGGCTGCTACGATCGGACCGTGAGCGTCGGTTCGGCGAGACCCTGATCGTCTTCTACGGGCGGACGGCCGGGTCGGGGTGAGCGGAGGCGGGATGCGCATCGCGGTCTACCCGGGGTCGTTCGATCCCATCACGATGGGCCACCTGGACGTGCTGCGGCGGGCCCTCGGCGTCTTCGACCGGGTGGTGGTCGGGGTGCTGGTCAACCCCCGCAAGGCGCCCCAGACCGAGGTGGCGGGCCGGGTGGCCGCGATCCGGACGGCCGTCGACGAGGCCCTCGACGGGCTCGGCGCACGGGTCGACGTCCGCCCGTTCGACGGGCTGACCGTCGACGCCTGCCGGGAGGCCGGCGCGCACCACGTCGTCCGCGGCCTGCGGGCGGTCAGCGACTTCGAGGCCGAGCTCCAGATGGCCCACATGAACCATCGGCTGGCGCCCGAGATCGACACGGTCTTCTTCATGACCTCCCTCGAGTACGGCTACCTGTCCTCGAGCCTGGTCCGGGAGATCGCCCGGTTCGGCGGGGATCCCGCCGGCATGGTGCCGCCCTCGGTGGCCGCGGGGCTGCGCGCCGAGGCGGAGCGGGACCGGGGGGAGCGCGTGCGATAATCGCTCGACGCCGGCCGGCGTCGAGCGCGTCTGGGAGGGCGTCGCCATCGACATCATGTTCTTCGTCGAGCGTCTCGAGTCGATGCTCGCGAATGGGAAGAGGCTCCCCCTCACCTCCAACGTGGTCGTCGACCAGGCGTCGGCGCTGGAGCTGATCGACGAGCTCCGCCATGCCGTCCCGGAGGAGGTCCAGTCCGCCCGCCGGATCAACGCCGACGGAGAGCGGATCCTGGAGCGCGCCCAGCAGGAGGCGGAACGGCTCGTCGCGCGCGCCCAGGATCAGGCGACGTACCTCATCGACGAGCAGGGCCTGACCGAGGCGGCCGAGGCCGAGAGCGCCAGGATCATCGCGCGGGCCGAGGCGGAGGGCGCGGAGGTCCGAAGGGGCGCCGATGAGTACGCTGCCGAGGTCCTGGTGCGCCTCGAGGGCGAGGTGACCCGGACGCTCCAGAGCATCCGGCGGGGGATCGAGCTGCTCGACAGCCGACGCCTGCCCGCCGGCTCGCCGGACGACACCGCCGAGGCGGAGGTGCGCGCCGAGCCCGTTGCCGGCGAGGCCGGGCGGGGGTGAAGCCCGGCCAGGACGAGCAGCCCCTCGTCTTCAACGTGGCCGGCCTCCTCGGTGAGGCCCCCGGCTCCTCGCGCGATCTCCCGTTCTCGGCGGTCCGGATGGACTTCGGCGAGGAGCTCGTCCAGGACGGGCCGCTGGCCGGATCGGCCCACGTCGTGCGCACGAACCGCGGCCTGCTCGTCCGGGCCGCCTTCACGACCAGCCTGTCCGACACCTGCAGCCGCTGCCTGCGACCGATCAGCGTGCCGCTGGATCTCGAGCTCGACGAGGAGGTCCTGCCGATCCTTGACATCGCGACAGGGCTGCCCCTCGACACGGCCGCGGAGCCCGAGACGTCCCGGCTGTCGGACCACCACGAGCTGGACCTCGAGACCCTGCTCCGGGAGGCGATCCAGCTGGCGACGCCCATCGCGCCGCTCTGCCGGCCGGACTGCCGGGGGCTCTGCCCGGAGTGTGGCGCGGACCTCAACGAGGGGCCGCACGGCCACGGCGAGGGACCGCTCGACCCGCGCCTCGAGGCTCTCCGCGCCTTCCGCGTGGACGAGGAAGGCTGAAACCGGTACACTCCGGCTTCGGCTCCGGCGCCGCTCGCGCCGCCCTGCCCTGAACACCCGACCGGCCGGCGCGCCCGCCTGTCGCGTCGCCCGCCACCAGAGGAGCAACCACCCCGATGGGTCTTCCGAAGCGGAAGGTTTCGCACGCCCGGCAGGGCGATCGCCGATCCCACCTCGCCCTCACCATGCCCAGCCTGGTCGAGTGCTCGCACTGCCACGAGATGAAGCGCTCGCACCACGCCTGCCCGAACTGCGGCTACTACAACGGTCGCCCGGTGCTCGAGCTCAAGAAGAAGGGCGGCGAGCCGGCCTCCTGACGGCCGGCCACGTCATCCGTCGCACGCGTCGCCCGGAGGGTCGATGGACCTGAAGACGGTCCGCGGGATCGAGCAGACCCGCAGGGTCCGACTCGCGGTCGACGCGATGGGCGGCGATCACGCTCCCGACGAGATCGTTCCCGCGGCGGTGACCTACGCCACCGGGCACCCGGACGACGAGGTCATCCTGGTCGGCGACGAGGCGCGAGTCCGCGCCCTGGTCAGCTCCCCGGTGCCCGCGAACCTGTCCTTCGAGCACGCCGGGCAGGTGATCGAGATGGACGAGCACCCGGCGCACGCGCTGCGCGAGAAGAAGGACGCCTCGATCCTGGTGGCCTGCGAGATGGTTCGCCGGGGCCGGGCGGACGCGGTCATCACGGCCGGCCACACGGGCGCGGGGATGGCCGCCGCCGTGCTCCGGATCGGGCGCTCGCCAGGTGTCGACCGCCCGGCGCTGGCCGTCCAGATGATCACCGACTCGGGGCCGTTCGTGCTCCTCGACATCGGGGCGAACCCTGATTCGACCGGTGAGAACCTCCTCCAGTACGCCCACATGGGGGCGCTCTTCGCGGAGCGCGCGCTGGGCGTCGCCACTCCCCGCGTCGCGCTGCTCTCGATCGGCGAGGAGAAGGGCAAGGGCGACGCCCGGATCCAGCGCGCCACGGAGCTGCTCGACGCCTCCGGCCTGAACTTCACGGGCAACGTCGAAGGCAAGGACCTCGTCCACCACCCGGCCGACGTGATCGTCTGCGACGCCGTGGTCGGCAACGTGACGATCAAGTTCTTCGAGGGTCTCTCGAGCTACATCCTGCGCGACCTCCTCGGCGGCGAGCTCCGGCGCTGGCCGTTCGGCCCGTTCGCGGCCCTGCTCCTGGCGCCCGGGATCCGGCGGATCCGCAAGACCTTCGACTACGAGGTCCTGGGCGGCTCGCCCCTCCTCGGCGTGCGCGGGACGGTGATCATCACCCACGGACGGGCACGTCGGCGCATGGTCGGCTACGCGATCGGCGTCGGCGCGGCGGCCGCCCGGGCGCGCGTGCCCGAGCTGATCGCCGAGACGTTCAGGCCGGGAGCGGAGACGAGGGGCGAAGCGGCCGTGGTCGGGCCGTCCGGAGGCGACCCGGACCCCGCCGTCGCCAGCGCGGGGGATCCGGTCCGGTGAGCGCTCCGCTGCTGGCCGTGAGCCACCCGGTCATTCGCGAGGTGGTTCGACGCGCCGCGATGGAGGTCCCCGGCGTCCTGCGGGTCGGCCGCGGCGGGCCCGCCTGGCGGCGCGCCCTGGCCGGCCGGCCCGTCGCGATCCGCCTGCGCGACGACGGCGTGATCGCGCGGGTGGTCGTCGTGGCTCGCCCCGCCCAGCCGCTTCCGCAGCTCGCCACCGATGTGCGCGCGGCGGTCGCGGCAGCCATCGAGCGCCTGCTCGGGCTCCGCCTGGGGAGCGTCTCGGTCATCGTCGACGGCGTTGGCGCCTGAGGCGCGGCATCCCGGCGCCGGGCGAGGCGATCGGGTGCGCTCGCGCCGGGCCGCGCGTCGCCTCGCCCTGGCCTCCCTCTTCGAGGCCGAGTTCGGGCAGCGGACGCCGCCGGCTATCCTGGAGCGCCACCTGGCCGAGTCGGAGGGCGATCCCGAGACAGCCCGCTACGCCCGCCTGCTCGTCGAGGCCGTGATCGAGCAGCGGGACCGGATCGACGCCCGGATCGAGGCCGCGGCACCCCAGTACCCGGTCGTGACGCTGGCCCGGATGGACCGTGTTCTGCTCCGTGCGGGGATTGCCGAGGTGCTACACTCGCCTGCGGTTCCGGCCCGGGTGGCGATCGCCGAGTGGGTCGAGCTCGCGAGGGTCTACGGAGGAGATCCGGCCCGGCGCCTCGTCAACGGCGTGCTCGGGCGCGTCGCGAGGGAGGCCTCGGTCGGAGCCCGTCCCGGCCCAGGATCGAATCGAGAGTCCGACGCACCAGGCGAATGACCCGAGGAGGGAGTTGTCAGTGGCGACCACGTACGAGCGGCTGAAGAAGATCGTCGTCGAACAGCTGGGCGTCGACGAGAGCGAGGTCAACCCCGAGGCCTCCTTTGTCGACGATCTCAATGCCGACTCCCTGGACCTCGTCGAGCTCATCATGAGCCTCGAGGAGGAGTTCGGGATGGAGATCTCGGACGAGGATGCGGAGAAGATTCGCACCGTCCAGGACGCGGCCGACTACATCGACGAGCACGCGAGCTGATCGCGCCCCGGCCCATGCCGGGGGACGCCGCGTCGCCGCGTCCCGCTGCCGAGCTCGCTGAGCGGCTCGGCCTCGCGTTTGCCGACCCCGACCTGCTCGCCCGGGCGCTCGTCCACGGCAGCTGGCTCCACGAGCACCCCGACGGCGCGACCGGCCACAACGAACGCCTGGAGTTCCTGGGGGACTCCGTGGTCAGCCTGGCGATCTCCGAGGCGATCCATGCGCGCCATCCCAGCGACGACGAGGGGGTCCTCTCGGCGCGGCGAGCCGCGATCGTGAGCGCGGCCGGGCTGGCCCGCCTCGCGCGCAGGATCGACCTGGGGCCCTACCTCCTGCTCGGCGAAGGCGAGGCCGCTCGTGGCGGTCGGTCGCGCCCGACGCTCCTGGCCTCCGCGTTCGAGGCCCTCGCCGGCGCCGTCTTCCTGGATCGCGGCTGGGCGATCAGCCGCGACTGGCTCCTTGCCCTTGCCGCGCCGGAGCTCGAGGCCGATGCCCCGGCGGGCTCGCTCAAGAGCCCCAAGAGCCGGCTGCAGGAGCTCACCCAGCGGCGGATGGGGGAGCGCCCGGTGTACCGGGTCGTCGAGGCGTCCGGGCCCGATCACCAGAAGCGGTTCGTCGTCGAGGTCGAGATCGCGGGAGCGGTCGCGGGGCGCGGAGAGGGCGGCTCGCGCCGAGCCGCGGAGACGGCCGCGGCGGACGACGCCCTCCTCGCCCAGGCCCGGGCGCGCGGGGACCGGGGCCCCGACGGGCCGGACCCCGCCGAGGACGGTGCGGCCACGGACGATCCGGCGACCCCGTGATGGCGCCCGCCCGGCTGCTGGCGCTCCGCCTCCACGGGTTCAAGTCGTTCGCCGAGCGGACCGTCGTCGAGTTCGCGCCCGGGATCAACGCGGTCGTGGGCCCCAACGGCTCGGGCAAGAGCAACCTCGCCGATGCGCTGCGCTGGACCCTCGGCGAGCAGGGCCGGGCGATCAGGTCGCGCAGGTCGGAGGACGTGGTCTTCGCGGGATCCGAGCGCCGGCCGGCGCTCGGGATGGCCGACGTCGCCCTCGTCCTCGACAACGCCGACGGGCTGGTCCCGGTCGATTACGGGCAGCTCGAGCTCGGCCGCCGGCTCTATCGCTCCGGCGAGAACGACTACCTCGTCAACCGCCAGCGCGTTCGGCTCAAGGACCTGGTCGACCTCCTCGACGCGGCCCACCTTGCCGAGAACGCCTTCCTGTTCATCGGGCAGGGGATGGTCGACCAGGCCCTGGCCCTGCGGCCGGAGGAGCGCCGGCCCCTCTTCGAGGAGGTGGCGGGGGTGCGCCGCCACGAGAAGCGCCGGCGCAGGGCGGAGGAGCAGCTCACCGAGGCGCAGGCGAACCTGGCCAGGGCGGAGGACATCCTCGCGGAGCTCCGGCCGCAGGCGCGCCGGCTCGCCGCCCAGGCCCAGCAGCAGACCTCGCGGGCCCGGGCCGGCGAGGATCTCGCAGAGGCGCTGGCCCTGCACGTCGGGGTCCGCTGGCATGCCGCGGCGGGTGCTGCCGGCGGCGCGGCCGACGCCCTGTCGATCGCCCGGCGGGGGGCCGCCACGGCCCTCGACGCGCTGCAGGCCGCAGAGGGTCGAGCCACGGACGCCGCCCGGGAGCTCGCCGCCCGGTCGGAGGCGGAGGCCACCGCCCGGGCTGCCCACGAGGAGGCGCGCGCCTCCCGGGTCGCGCTCGAGCTGGACGCGGCCAGGTCGACGACGGAGGCCGAGGGCATCGCCCGCGACCGGATCCGGCTGGCAACCGAACGGGCCGCCGCGGCGGCGGATCTCGCCGCGCGACGCCGGGAGCTGGCCCTGCCCCTCCCCGAAGCGGATCCCGTCCTCGAAGAGGAGCTGGCCGACGTCGAGCGGGCGCTGGCCGAGGCCCGCGCGGAGCTGCAGGCGCTGCGGGCCGCGACGGCTGCCCGCGGCGAGGTCGAGGTGGCGCTCCGGCGCGCCGCGGCGGCTCGGGCTGCGGAGCTGGAGTCGGCCCGCCGGCGCCTGGCCGAAGCCGACGAGCGACTCGCGAATGAGCGCGCGGCGGCCGCGGCGGCGGCGACGCATGCCGCCACGGGCCAGGCCGACCTGGCCGACGCAGCCGCGGCGCTGGACGCGGCACGGTCGCTCGAAACAGGGCGCGCGGCTGCCCGGGAGGCGGCCCGCACGGCGTCGGCCGCCGCCGACGCGGAACGGTACGCCGCGGCCGACGCGGCGGCGACGGCCGGGACGCGCGTCGCCGCCCTGCGCGGTCGCCACGAGGCGCTTTCGTCCCGGCTCGCCGAGGACGAGGCCCGCGGCATCGGGCGCGCGGCGCGTCGACTCGGGGCCCGCTCGCTGGTGGGGGAGCTCGAGGTCGACCCGCTCCTGCGCCTGGCCGTCTCGGCCGCGCTCGGCGAGCTCGCCCGCAGCTTCGTCGTGCGGCGTGCGGACCTCGCCGCCCTGTCCGCTGAGCGCGGGCTGCTCGTGCTGGGCGACGCTGCGGGTCCGGGGACCGCGGCTCCGGCGCCCGCCGAGCTGGAGGCAGTCCGCGGCCGCGCGACCCGACTGGGCGGTGGGCTGCTCGTCGACGCCGTCAGGTCCGACGCGGCGGGAGCCGCCCGCCGGCTGCTGGCGCGCTGCGCCTGGGTTCCCACGCTGGGCGACGCGCTGGAGCTCGCGGCCACGCTGCCCCCCGGCTGGCGCGTCGTGGCTCGCGGCGGCACCGTCGTGACGGCGGCCGGGATCGTCACCCTGGGGCTCGCCGACGCCCCGCTGGAGCGACGCGCCGAGATCGAGGCGTTGGGGCGCGACCTCGAGGTCGCCGAGTCGGAGCGGGCCGCCGCCGCGGCGCGCCTCGAGGTGGCCGAGGTCGCGGCGACCGTCGGGCGGGCCGCGCTCGAGACGGCCCGTCGCGCGGAGGCCGAGGCGGCGGGAGCCCGCCGCGGCGCGGAGGAACAGGAGCGCCGGGTCGGCCGCGACGCCGAGCAGGCCGCCCGCGAGGCCGCCTGGCACGCCACCCGGGCGGACGGCCTCGCAGCGGAGCGCTCGTCGCTGGCGGCCCGGGCGGCCGAGCTGGGGACGGCCGCCGGGCTGGCGTCGGCCGCGGCGGACGGCTCCGACGCCGGGATCGCGACGGAGATCGCAGCCGCGATCGCCGGCTTCGAGGTCCGCATCGCCGACCTGCGCGAGCGCCGCGACCGGCTGGCGGCCGACCACGCGGAGCGAGAGGCGGAGCGCAGGGCAGCGGAAGCCAGGCGGGCGCGGGCCGACGCGAGCGCGGCCCTCGCCGAGGAGCGGATCGGGCGGGCCAACGTGGAGGCGACCGAGCTCGCCTCGAGGTCGCAGGAGCTGGAGGGCGGCACCGAGGCGCGGGAACGTGCGCTCGCCGGGGCCGCCGCGCGCGAATCGATCGCCGCGGAGGACCTGGCCGCGGTCCTCGCGGCGGACGCGGTCGACCGGACTCGGCTGCGCGACGCGGAGGCTGCGGCGTCCGGGGCCCGCGAGGCGCTGCGCCGGGCGGAGGAAATGCTCCGTGGGGCGGAGGTCCGCGACCTGGAGGCGCGCCTCGGGCTCGACGCCGTCCGCGAGCAGGCCCTCGTGGAGCTGGCCGGCCTGGGTGACGTCGGGCTCGCGGAGCTCCGGGCGGTGGCGGGCAGCTCGAGCGACGAGCCGGCTCCGGCCCCGGCATCGGATGGCGACGAGGAAGGGGACGTGCTGGCTGCCGCGCTCGCGCGCGCCGGCTCCGCCTGGGCGGTCCGCGCACCAGCGGGCGACCCGCTTCCGCCCGCCCGGCTCGCCCAGCTCCGGCGCAGCTTCCACGAGCTGGGCGCCGCCAATCCCTTCGCCCTCGAGGAGTACGCCGCCGTCCGGGCCCGGCTCGAGGACCTCGAGGCGCAACGGACCGACCTCGCCCGCGCGATCGAGAAGACCCGGGCCCTCATCGCCGAGCTGGACACCCTGATCGCCACCCAGTTCCGGACGACGTTCCAGGCGCTCGAGGCGGCCTTCGACCGGCGCTTCCAGCAGCTCTTCGGGGGTGGCTTCGCGCGCCTCTCCCTGACCGATCCGACGGACCTGGCCGCGACTGGCGTCGAGATCGTGGCGCGCCCGCCCGGCAAGAAGGCCCAGGCCCTCGCGATGCTGTCGGGTGGCGAGCGGGCGCTGACGGCCGTGGCCCTCCTGTTCGCGATGCTGGAGGTCCGCCCGGTGCCCTTCTGCGTCCTCGACGAGGTGGACGCCGCGCTTGACGAGGCGAACGTGGGCCGGTTCGTCGGGGCGCTGCGTGGACTGGCGGAGACGACCCAGTTCATCGTCATCACCCACAATCGGGGGACGATCGAGGCGGCCGACGCGCTGTTCGGCGTGACGGTCGGCGAGGACGCCGTGAGCCGCGTGGTCAGCCTCCGGATCGAGGAGGCTGCCGCGATCGCCGAGCGCGTGCGGTCGGGGCGCGGGAAGAGCGCCGAGCGATCCCCTGCCGACACGACCGCAACCGGATAGGAGCTGGATGTTCTGGCGTCGCAAGCCCACGGCCGACGAAGGCACCCCGCAGGAGGCGCTCGAGCCCGCTGCGCCCGGCGGGAGCGCCGGGGCCGACGACCGCGTGCCGGATGCCGAGATCGAGGCCCAGCTGCGGGCCGAGCTGGCCGCCGCGGATGACGCCCTGATCGAGGCGGCCCGCGAGGGCAAGAGCAGCGAACCCGAAGCGCCGGCGGCGCCGGTCGACGCCGACCGTCCGGCCGAGCCGATCCTGCCCGGGGACCTCGGCGCTGGGGTTGCGCGGAGCCGCGGGGAATTCGTGGCCCGCCTCAAGGGCCTCCTGGGGCTCGGGGCGCCCGACGCGGCGACCTGGGAGGAGGTGGAAGAGACCCTGATCGCCGGCGACGTCGGGGCTGCCCTTGCCCTGGAGGTCGTCGAGCGAGCCCGCCGGCGCCGCGACGCCGACGGGCCGGAGGCGTCCGTGCGGGCCGAGCTGGCGGCCCTCCTGGCGCCCCGAGAGCCGGGCTGGACGCCCCGCCCGGCGGTCGAGGGGCAGCCGGCGATCGTGCTGGTCGTGGGCGTCAACGGCACGGGGAAGACCACCACGATCGGCAAGCTGGCCGCGCTCTACCGGGCCGAGGGCCGCAGCGTCCTCCTGGCGGCGGGCGACACGTTCCGGGCGGCGGCCATCGAGCAGCTGCGGGTCTGGGGAGAGCGGGCCGGTGCCCCGGTCGTCGCCCACGCGCCGGGGGCGGACCCGGCGGCCGTCGTCTACGACGCCGTCGACGCGGCCGTCGCGCGCCACGTCGACCTCCTCATCGCGGACACCGCGGGACGCCTGCATACCAAGTCGAACCTCATGGACGAGCTGGCCAAGATGCGCCGGGTCATCGACCGCCGGCTCCCCGGCGCGGCCCCCGACGTGCTCTTCGTCCTGGACGCGACGACAGGACAGAACGGGCTCGCCCAGGCGCGCGCCTTCCACGAGGCGACCGGGCTGACCGGGATCGTCCTGACCAAGCTCGACTCCACGGCCAAGGGCGGGATCGTCTTCGCGATCGAGCACGCCCTCGGCGTGCCCGTCCGCTACGTGGGGGTCGGCGAGAAGGTCGGCGACCTGCTCCCGTTCGACCCGGCGGCGTTCGTCGCGACCCTGTTCGCGTAGCCCGGCGGCCGCGCCGACCTGGCTCGCGGCGGCGCGGGCGCGCCGACCCCGATGGGGCCGGCCGGAGGCTCAGGGCGCAAGCCGGGACCTTCGGTGCTGGCGGCGCCGGCACGATCCGGTACACTCCGTCTGCCTCGGCGTCGCCAGAACCCGCGCGCCAGCGGCGGAGCTGCAGCTGTGCTCTGCCGACAGCCATCGGTCCCAGGGAGCCCGCTTCCGCATGTTCGACGCACTCTCCGATCGCCTGCGCAGGACGCTGGGCGCGCTGACCGGCCGCGGCCGGGTCAGCGAGGCCGACGTCGACGCCGCGATGCGCGAGGTGCGCCTGGCCCTCCTCGAGGCCGACGTGAACTTCAAGGTGGTGAAGGACTTCACGGCCAGGGTCCGCGAGCGGGCGGTCGGCGCCGAGGTGCTCGAGAGCCTCAACGCCGGCCAGCAGGTCGTGAAGATCGTCAACGAGGAGCTGACGGCGCTGCTCTCGGCCGGGGACCGCACCTTCCACCTGGCCGGCAGCCCTGCGGTGATCGCACTGGTCGGTCTCCAGGGCTCCGGCAAGACGACCTCGGCCGCCAAGCTGGCCCGGCACGTCGTGAAGCTCGGCCGGCGCCCGATGCTCGTGGCCGCGGATCCCTATCGACCGGCGGCCGTCGAGCAGCTCCGCACGCTCGGCAGGCAGCTCGACATCCCGGTCTTCTCTGCCCCGCCGGGCACCCCCGTGCCGGAGATCGGGCGGCTCGGGATCGCGGCGGCCCGCCACGAGGTCCGCGACACGCTGATCCTGGACACGGCGGGCCGGCTCACGGTCGACGAGGTCCTGATGGCCGAGATCACCGAGCTGACCCGGGCGGTCCAGCCGGTGGAGACGCTCCTGGTGATCGATGCGATGGTCGGCCAGGAGGCGGTCGCCGTGGCCCAGGCCTTTGCCGCGGCCGTGCCCTTGACCGGCCTCGTCCTGACCAAGATCGATGGCGACGCACGCGGCGGCGCCGCGCTCTCGATCAGCGCCGTCACCGGCCTCCCGGTCAAGTTCCTGGGCACCGGCGAGAAGACCGAGGCGCTCGAGGCCTTCCACCCCGACCGCCTGGCCTCGCGCATCCTGGGCATGGGCGATGTCCTGACCCTGATCGAGCGGGCCCAGGAGAGCTTCGACCAGAAGCAGACCGAGAAGCTGCAGGAGAAGCTCAAGACCGCCAGCTTCACCCTCGAGGATATGCTGGAGCAGCTCCAGCAGGTCAAGAAGATGGGCCCCCTCGGCCAGGTCCTCGAGATGATCCCGGGCATGGGCGGCATGGCCAAGCAGGCCCAGGATTCGGTGGATCGGGGCGACATGAAGCGAACCGAGGCGATCATCCGCTCGATGACGCCGCAGGAGCGTCGCGACCCGGCCGTCCTGAACGGGAGCCGTCGCCGCAGGATCGCGGCGGGCTCCGGCACCACGATCGTGGAGGTGAACCGGCTCGTGAAGCAGTTCACCGAGATGCAGAAGCTCATGAAGCAGCTCCGGGGCGGTCGTCGCGTGCCCGGGCTCTTCGGCCGCTGAGGGAGGCAACACCCATGGCCGACTTCGAACCTACGCGCCCCGTACCGGTCCAGCCGGCGGCGCCGACCGGCGCCCCCGAGCCTGCGGGCGCGCCGAGCGCGCCCGGCCCCGGAACGGGCGGCCGACGCCCGGGGGGCATGCTGCGCTGGGGCGTCGCCCTGGTGATCGTCGCGCTCCTCGTCGGAGTCGTCTCCGTCTCGGCGGCGCTCCTGGTCGGGAGCGGGTCCACGTCCTCCGTCGAGGGCTGGATCCCGAGCGGCACCGTCGTCTACCTGGAAGGCCGCGCGGACCTGCCGGGCGACCAGCGCCAGAACGTCGGCGCGATCATCGCGCGGTTTCCCGGCTTCAAGGACCAGGCCTCGCTGGACTCCAAGATCGACCAGGCGCTGGACAAGGTCCTCGAGAAGTCCGGGATCAGCTGGACCGCCGACCTGAAGCCGTGGGTCGGGGGCGAGGTCGGCGTCGCGATCACCCGCGACCTCCTGGATCTCGCGGCCGCCGCGAGCAAGGACCCGGGCAGCATCCAGAAGCCGGATCGCGGCGCGGTCCTCCTCGCCAGCGTGAAGGACGCGACGGCTGCGACGGCCTGGATCGCGAAGCAGGTCGGCGGGACGCCCGCGACCGCGACCTACGGCGGCGGCCAGATCACGACCGTCCAGAAGAACGGGACGACCATCGCCTGGGCGCTCCGGGGAAACGTCCTGATCCTCGGCCCGGAGGCCGCCGTCAAGGCCTCGCTCGACACGAAGGGCGCCAGCCCGGTCGCCGCATCGAGCGGCTTCGCGGCGGCCAAGAAGTCGGCCCCGGCGACCTACCTGGGCTTCGGGTACGTCGACACGAAGGCGTTCTACGACGCCCTGCTGACCATGACGACCGGGACGAGCGCCGCGCCCCAGGCCTGTCTCGACTCCGCCCTCAAGGCGCTGCCCGACTGGATGGCCGGTTCGGCGCGCGCCGTCGACGGCGCCTTCGAGATGGACCAGGTCGTCCCCGTGGTGTCCGGGGCACCGGCCTCGAGCTTCCAGCCCAAGGACAGCCCCAGCGCCGTCGCCGCCCATCTCCCGGCCGGCACCGTCGTTGCCTTCGAGGGTCGCCAGGCCGGCCCGGCGCTCGTCGCGGCCTGGGCCGCCATCAAGACCTCGATGGCCTGCGATCCGGCCTCGAAGGACGCGCTCGCCTCGGTCGACAAGGGTCTCGCGGCGATCGGCGGCGTCGACTCGCTGATCGGCTGGGCCGGTGATGCGGCGGTCGCGGTCACCCGCTCCGGCTCCACCTGGGGCGGCGGGCTCGCGGCGGTTGCCGCGAACCCGGCGAATGCCCAGAAGACCGTCGACCAGCTCAAGGCCCTGATCTCGATGGCCGGCGCGTCGGCGGGCCTCTCCTTTCGCGAGGACCAGTACGCCGGCACGACCCTCGAGGTGCTGACCCTGCCGGGGATGTCCGGCGTGCCCGATCTCGCCATGGCGCTCAAGGGCGACCTCTTCGCCCTGGGCACGATCGACTTCGTGAAGGGCGTCCTGGACGCTCCGGCCGGTGGAGGGCTTGCCGCGCAGGCCGGGTACGGGCACGCGCTCGACCTGGCCGGCGGCGCCGGCGTCGTGGACGTCTACGTCAGCATCACCGGGCTGCGCGAGGGCCTCGAGAGCCTCGTCCCGGCGGCCGAGAAGGCTCGCTACGACACGGACATCAAGCCCTTCCTCGAGCCCTTCGATTCGTTTGCGGCGGTGAGCAAGGCCGCCACCGCCACGACGCGGACGAGCCGCGCCGTGGTCGTCTTCAGGTAGCCCCAGGAATCGGCGGGCGCCCGACCGGGCGCCCGCCCAGCAGCAGAGCGAGGAGCACGTACCGCCCATGGCAGTTCGCATCCGCCTCACCCGCGTCGGCGCGACCAAGCAGCCGACCTATCGCGTCGTCGTCACGGACAGCCGCAGCCCGCGCGACGGGCGATCGCTCGAGATCCTCGGCCACTACAACCCGCGGACGGACCCGATCGACTTCGCGGTCGATGTCGAGAAGACCAAGTCCTGGCTCGCCAAGGGCGCGCTGCCGTCCGCGACGGTCCAGCGGCTTCTTCGAAACGCCGGCGTCCTGCCGGCCGCGAAGTAGGGGAGGGTCGTCCGATGGCAGCCCCGCAGCTCGTCGAATACGTCGCCAAGTCGCTCGTCGACCACCCCGAGGAGGTCGAGGTCGTCGTCACCCAGGAGGCCGGTGCCACCGTCATCGAGCTCCGCGTCGCCGAGGACGACATGGGCAAGGTGATCGGCCGCAACGGCAGCGTCGCCAAGGCGCTCCGGACGCTGCTCAAGGTCGTCTCCGCCCGGGACGGCGAGCAGTTCCAGCTCGAGATCGTCTGATCGGCCGGCCGCCGACGCAGGAGCCCTCCGGCGCGCCCGACCGGCTCGTCGTGGCGCTCGTGCGCGGCCTTCACGGAATCCGCGGCGCGGCCCGGGTGGAGGTCCTGACCGACGACCCCGAGGCGCGCTTCGCGATCGGGACCTCGCTCTTCCCCGAGGGGACGGAGGAGGCCCTCACGATCGTCGAGGCGCGCCCGGCCGATCCCGGCTGGGTCCTCCGATTCCGGGAGGTCCCCACCCGGGAGGCCGCCGAACGCCTCCGGATGCGCTACCTGGAGATCAGCACCGCGGGACTGCCGCCCCTCCCGGAGGGCAGGTTCTACTGGCACGAGCTGCTCGACCTCGTCGTGCGGGACCCGGCCGGGGGGGAGCTCGGCACGGTTCGCGAGGTCTACCGGAGCGGCGAGAGCGAGGTGCTGGCCGTCGAGGGCGGACCGCGCGGCTCGTTCGACGTGCCCATCGCCAGCCACTTCATCCGGGCCCTCGCGCCGGCACGCGGCGAGGTGGTCGTCGACCCGGACGCCCTCGACCTGCCGGCCGCCGACGCCCTGCCGGCGTCCCGCCCGCCGCGCCCGCCCCGGCCGCGCCGAGCGACGCGGCGGCGGCCGGCCGTGCCGATGCCGCCGCCCCGGCCCAGGCCGCTGGGCGAGCCGGGCGGCTCGGGTGAGGCCGGTTCCGCGGGCGCGGCCGGGGAGCCGCCCGCGGGTCCTCCCGACGCCCGGCCAGGAGGAGCGTCCGGCGGCCCGGACGAGGCTGACGCGGACCGGTGACCGCCCGCGCGCTGCCCCTGGAGGTCGATCTCGTCACCCTCTTCCCGGAGATGGTGGAGGGGCCGCTGCGGGCCAGCATCCCGGGCCGGATCCTCGAGCAGGGGATCGCGGTGGTCCGGGTCCACGACCTTCGCCAGTGGGGCCTCGGCCGGCACCGGAGCGTGGACGATGCCCCGTACGGCGGCGGGGCCGGGATGGTCATGCGCCCGGAGCCCGTCGGGCGGGCGCTGGCGGCCCTCCGCCGGCCCGAGAGCACCGTGATCCTGCTCGATCCGGCCGGGGAGCCCTTCCGCCAGGAGCGGGCCGAGGACCTCGCCGGCCGGGCCCACCTGGTCCTGCTCTGCCCGCGCTACGAGGGCGTCGACGAGCGGATCCGGGGCCTCGTGGACCTGGAGATCTCGATCGGTGACTACGTGCTGACCGGCGGGGAGCTCCCGGCGCTCGTCGTCGTCGACGCCGTGCTGCGGCTGCTGCCGGGGGCGATCGACGATGCCAGCCTGGCCGACGAATTGTTCTCGCACGGGTTGCTGGAGTACCCCCAGTACACCCGCCCGGCCGAGTTCGAGGGGAACGGCGTGCCCGACACCCTCGTGTCCGGCGATCACGGGGCGGTTCGCCGCTGGCGCCTGCGCGAGTCGCTCCGGCGGACGCTCGACCGGCGGCCGGACCTCCTGGTCGACCGGCCGCTCTCGAGGGAGGAGGCCGCCCTGCTCGACGAGGTGCGGGCGGATCGCGACGAGGCCGAGTCCTGAGGGCCCGGAGCGCCGCGGACGCCGTGCTATACTCCTGCGCCGGCCGCGGATCCCGCGGCTGCGCCATCACGCCCATCGAACGCGGCACTCGGGTGTTCTCCCGGCCGCCCCACAGAGCAGGCAGGGAAACCCGGTGAACGTACTCGACGAGATCGTCAAGGACCAGATCCGCACCGACATGCCGGAGCTCGCGCCCGGCGACACGATCAAGGTCGCGGCCAAGGTCGTCGAAGGGACCCGCGAGCGGATCCAGGTCTTCGAGGGCACGATCCTCCGGCTCACGGGCGGCGGGATCACCCGCTCCGTGACCGTCCGGCGGATCGCCTCCGGGGTCGGCGTGGAGCGGACCTTCAAGATCAACAGCCCGCGGATCGAGCGGATCGAGGTCGTCCGCCATGGCGTGGCCCGGCGCGCGAAGCTGTACTTCCTGCGCAAGCGCGTCGGCAAGGCCGCGACGCTCCGCGAGCGCCGCACCGGCTAGCCCGCGTCCCGCGCGGCCGCCCCGGCGGCCTCCGGGGCCTCCCGAACAGCGCCCCTTGACGGCCCCGCCGACCGGCGGGGCCGTTGCGATTCCCGATACCCTTGCGGCGATGACACCGTCCATCCCGACCCTCCGCCTGGAGCGCGCGCTGTGGCGGGCGGGTGCGCGGCGCGTCGCGGGCGTGGACGAGGTCGGCGTGGCACCCGCGAGCGGTCCGGTGGTCGCGGCGGCGGTCATCCTGCGCCCGAACTGCCGGCAGATCGCCGGGGTGCGGGATTCCAAGACGCTCTCGGCTGCCCAGCGCGAGGCACTGGCCCCCCGGATCCGGAGCCGGGCGCTGGCCGTCGGCGTCGGCGCCGCGTCCGTCGACGAGATCGACCGCCTCAACATCTACCACGCGACCCACCTCGCCATGCGCCGGGCGCTCGTCCGCCTGGGCGGTCACGACCACGTCCTCGTCGATGGCCTCCGGATCGCGGGATTCGAGGCCGACGTGGGTCCCTACGAGGCGATCGTCGACGGGGATGCCCTGGTCTACTCGATCGCCTGCGCGTCGGTCGTGGCGAAGGTCGTCCGCGACCGGCTGATGTGCCGGCTGGCGCTGCGCTATCCGGGCTACGGCTGGGAGCGCAACGCCGGCTATGCCACCGCCGAGCACCGGGCGGCGATGGCGGAGCTCGGGATCACCCCGTTCCATCGGCGCTCCTTCATCACGACCCGCCGGGTCATCGACGGGAGCGAGCAGCTGGGCCTGGACCTGCTCGGCGGCGGGCCGGTCGCGGTCGGGCCGGGCGCCACCCCCGCCTCGATCGACGCCGTGCTCGAGGGCCTGCTCGGCGAGGTGAGCCGGCGCTAAGGGCCCGCCACTAGGGTGGGCTCGTGAGCGATGCGACCGGCCGGACCAGGACCAGCGCCCAGCAGGCCGGGGATGCGGCCGAGGACCTCGTGGCCAGGCGGCTCCGGGCGCTCGGGTGGCGGGTGCTGGCCGTCCGGCAGCGGATCGGCCGGCTCGAGCTGGATCTCGTCGCGGTGGATCCCGGGCCGCCGGCGATGCTCGTGGCCGTCGAGGTCCGCTGGCGGCGGAGGCGCGACTACGGGCTCGCCGAGGAGACCGTCGACCGGCGCAAGATCGGGCGGCTTCGGCGGGCCATGGGCGAGCTCATCGCTCGCGGATCCCTGCCCGACGGCACGCCCCTGCCCGTCCTGGCCCCCCGGCTGGACGTCGTGGTGGCGGAGCCCGGCCCGCCGGGGGCCGGCCCCCGGATCCGGCATCATCGGGGGATCGGGTAGCCTGGCGCGCGGGACCGAGGCGCCCCGCAGCGCGCCTGGCGCGCGGGGCCGAGGCGCCCCGCAGCGCGCCGGTCCGGCGGGCGCCGTGTGATAGACTCCGCCCCGCCGTCGGAGCATCCGGCGGACGCCGCCGTGCCGCGAGAGCGGTCGGCGAGATCACACGCGGTGCCGAGACACCACCCGGAGCGGTGCCGGACCGGCGGACCGGACGACGAGATCGTCCGGCTGCACGGCCGGTCCCGGGGCGGGGCCCGCGGAGGACCAACCGGACAGGAGGAACATCCCCGTGCCCACCGTCTCCATGCGGCAGCTTCTCGAGGCCGGCGTCCATTTCGGCCACCAGACACGCCGCTGGAATCCCAAGATGCGCCCGTTCATCTTCGCCGAGCGCAACGGGATCCACATCATCGACCTGGCCCAGACGGTCAAGCGCCTCGATGCTGCGCTCGACGCCGTCCGGGAGACGACCGCGCGTGGTGAGGCCGTGCTCTTCGTCGGTACGAAGAAGCAGGCCCAGGAGCCGGTCATGCAGGAGGCCGAGCGCGCCGGCCAGCCCTTCGTCACCTCGCGCTGGCTGGGCGGCATGCTCACGAACTTCGTCACGATCAAGAAGCGCCTCGCCCTGCTCGAGCAGCTCGAGGCTCGCCAGGCCAACGGTGACTTCGACCGGATGAGCAAGAAGGAAGCTGCCCGGCTCAGCGAGGAGCTGCGCAAGCTGCGCCTCACCCTGGGCGGCATCCGCAAGATGAAGCGACTCCCCGGGGCCGTCTTCATCGTCGACCCGGCCCGCGAACGGATCGCGGTGACCGAGTGCCGCGTGCTGGAGATCCCGATCGTCGGGACCGGCGACACGAACGTCGACCCCGACGAGATCGACTACATCATCCCGGCCAACGACGACGCGATCCGGGCAATCCGGCTCCTCTGCTCGGTCGTGGCCGACGCCGCGATCGAGGGGGCGCGCGAGCGTTCCGCCCGGAGCGAGCGCGAGCCCGAGCCCGAGGCCGAGGCGGCCCCCGCCTTCGCGGCCGAGGAGATGGCCTCCGCGGACGACCTGGTTGCCCAGCTCGCCGCCGGTGGCGCTCTCACCTTCGAGCCGGACGTCGAGGAGGAGCTCCTCCCCGGCGCGCCGGCGGTCCCGGCCGCCGAGTAGCGAGCCCCCACCAGGATCATCGGCGCCGGCCGGAGACGGCCGGCGCGCCACAGGAGACCCACCACCCCATGGCGAACTTCTCCGCCGCCGACGTCAAGGAGCTGCGCGAGCGCACCGGCGCCGGGTTCATGGACTGCAAGCGCGCGCTCGAGGAGACCGACGGCGACCTGGACAAGGCGATCGCCCTCCTCCGTGATCGCGGCCTCGCCGCTGCCGCCAAGAAGGCCGGTCGCGACGCCCGGGAGGGCCTCGTGGCCAGCTACATCCACCCCGGCGGGCGCGTGGGCGTGCTCATCGAGGTGAACTGCGAGACGGACTTCGTGGCCCGCACGGAGCAGTTCCAGAAGCTGGTCCGGGACCTGGCGATGCAGGTCGCCGGCCTCGCCCCGACCTACGTCGACGTGGACCGCATCCCGGAGGCGGATCTCGAGGCCAAGAAGCAGGCCCTCGCCTCCGACGAGGCCACGCTCAGGAAGCCCGAGCACATCCGGCCCCAGATCGTCGAGGGCCAGCTCCGGAAGTGGTACACGGACGTCTGCCTCCTGGAGCAGCCGTTCCGGGACACGGATCAGAGCGTCCGTGACCTTGTCACCCAGTCCATCGCCACGATCGGCGAGAACATCCGGGTCCGCCGCTTCAGCCGCTACGCGCTCGGCGAGGAGCTGTGAACGAGGTCGGAGCCGACCCTGGAGCGACTGCCGCCCGGCCGGCGGTCGGGTACGGGCGGGTCCTCCTCAAGATCTCCGGTGAGGCGCTCCTCGGGGAGCGCCAGTACGGCGTTGACCCCGCGTTCTGCGCGTTCATCGCCGGCCAGGTCGCCGCAGCCCGCGCAGCGGGCGTCGAGGTCGGGATCGTCGTCGGTGGCGGGAACATCTTCCGGGGCAGGCCGCCGCCGCCCGGGGGATGGACCGGGCGACGGGCGATTACATCGGGATGATCGCGACCGTGATGAACGGGCTGGCCCTCCAGGATGCCCTGGAGCGGGTCAACGTCCCGACCCGGGTGATGACCGCGATCGCCATGAACGAGGTCGCCGAGCCCTACATCCGGCGCCGGGCCATCCGCCACCTCGAGAAGGGGCGAGTCGCGATCTTCGTCGCCGGCACGGGCAACCCGTACTTCACGACCGACACGGCGGCCGCCCTGCGGGCCGTCGAGATCGGGGCGAAGGTGCTCCTCAAGGCCACCCGGGTCGACGGCGTCTACGACAAGGACCCCCTGACGAACCCGGACGCGCGCCGCTACGAGGCCCTCACCTTCGGCGACGTGCTCAGCGAACGTCTTGCCGTGCTCGACGCGACCGCGGTGTCGCTGTGCATGGAGAACGACCTGCCGATCATCGTCTTCGACCTCAACCGTCCCGACAACGTGCGCCGCGCGGCGCTGGGCGAGCACGTCGGAACCCGCATCTCCGGAGGAGGCCCCGCATGAGCAGCCAGGCCGTCGCCACCATCGAGTCGAAGATGGGTCGCGCCGTCGAGGTGATGGAGCGGGACTTCCAGGGGCTCCGGACAGGCCGCGCGTCGACCGCGCTGGTCGAGCGCCTCCACATCGACTACTACGGGACCTCGACGCCGCTCAACCAGCTGGCCGGCATCAGCGTTCCCGAGCCCCACCAGATCGTCATCCAGCCCTGGGATCGCGGCGCGCTCGGCGCCATCGAGAAGGCGATCCTCAAGAGCGACATCGGGCTCATGCCCAACGTCGATGGCACCGTCGTCCGGCTCAACATCCCGCCCCTCACCGAGGAGCGTCGGCGTGACATCGTCAAGGTCGTCCACAAGCGGATGGAAGATGCCCGGGTCGAGATCCGGAACCTCCGCCGCGAGGCCGCCGACCTGATCAAGAAGGAAGAGCGCGACGGCGTGCTGGGCACCGACGAGTCGCACCGCGAGCTCGAGGCGCTCCAGAAGGTGACGGACCGCTTCATCGCCGAGGTCGACAAGGTGGGCGGCGCCAAGGAGCGTGAGGTCCTCGAGGTCTGACGTGGCCGGCGCCCACCTGGCCCGCCCGACCGACGCACCGCCGACGGCCCACGCCGCCGACCGGGGGCCGTCCGGTTCCGAGCCGGCCGAGCCCGGCCCATTGGCGCTCGACGACCTGCCGGAGGCGGAGGTCCGGCCCGTCCACGTGGCGATCATCATGGACGGCAACCGGCGCTGGGCGCGCGCCCGGGGCGTCTCCGAGCTGGAGGGTCACGCGGCCGGCGTCGAGAAGATCCGGTTCCTCGTGGAGCACGCGATCAGGCGTCGGGTCCGGGTGCTCTCCCTGTACGCCTTCAGCCGCGAGAACTGGGCCCGCTCCGACGACGAGGTGGCCGGGCTCTTCCGGCTCCTGGAGCGCGCGATCCGGGCGGAGACTCCCGAGCTCGCTCGCAAGGGCGTGCAGGTCCGCGTCTCGGGGCGGACCTCCGAGCTTCCCGAGGATCTCCGGGTCTCCATCGGCGAGGCGCTGGCGGCGACCGAGAAGGGCACGCGCCTCACCCTGAACGTGGCGTTCAACTATGCGGGGCGCACGGAGCTGGTCGACGCGGTCCGCGCGATCGTGGTCGCGGGCATCGCCCCCGCGGACATCGACGAGGAGACGCTCGCGGGCCATCTCTACACGACCGGCCTGCCCGATCCCGACCTCGTCGTCCGAACGGGCGGCGAGCAGCGCCTCTCGAACTTCCTGATCTGGCAGTCCGCCTACGCCGAGTTCTACTCCAGCCCCGTCCTGTGGCCGGACTTCGACGCGGCCGCCTTCGACGCGGCGCTCATCGAGTTCGCCGGACGCGGCCGCCGCTTCGGGCGATAGCGGCCTCGATGCGCGCGCGGACCCTCGGCAGCCTTCTCATCGTCCCCATCGTGGTGGTCGCGTTCGCGACCGGGGCTGTCGGGCTCGAGATCCTGGCCCTCGGCATCGCGGCGCTCGTCGGGTTCGAGGTGGAGCGACTCGTGCGGGCCGCGGGCCGGCCCATCGTCGCCGGCGGGGTCGCCGGCGGGGCGGCCGTGGTGGTCCTCGTGGCGGCCCTGCCGGTGCTCCTGCCGGGACCCGGGGCCGGTCGTATCGCGGCCGCCGCGCCGGTCGTCGCGATGCTCGTCCTGGTCGCGCTGGGCGCGGCGTCGTTCGGTCGGCGCGACCCGGCGGACGGGTTTGCGGCCTGGAGCGCGACGTCCTTCGGGGCCCTGTACGTGGGGCTCCTCGCGGCGTTCGCCAGCCTCGCGACCTACCCGGCCCCGGCGCCGGTCGGGGCCGATGGCGTCGTCGCCACGATCCTCGGGGACGGCAGGGCCTGGCCGCTCCTGCTCGTGGCAGCTGTCTGGGCCTTCGACACCGGCGCGTACCTGGTCGGCCGCGCGATCGGCCGGCGCCGCTTCCTGCCCTGGATCTCGCCCCAGAAGACCGTCGAGGGCGTGGTCGGCGGCCTGGTGGTTGCCACCGTGGTCGTGGTCGGCGCGCTCGCCCTCCTGGGACGGAACCCCGTCGAGGGCCTGGTCCTCGGCCCGCTCCTCGGCGCTGCCGCCCAGGCGGGCGACCTCGCCGAGTCGCTCCTGAAGCGGGCCGCCGGGGCGAAGGACTCCGGCTCGCTGATCCCTGGCCACGGCGGCGTCCTGGACCGGACGGACTCGTTCCTGTTCGCGGCTCCGGTGTTGCTGGCATATGTCGTCCTCGTCGCCTGACCCCCGGTCCGGGCGTCCGGGTCCGGCGGCCCGCGGGCGTTCCGCGGCCGGGGCGCGACCCGTCGGGGTGGCCCTGCTCGGCTCGGGCGGCTCGATCGGGACGCAGGCGGTGGACGTGCTCGCGAGGCTCGCCCCGGACTGGCAGGTGGTCGCGCTGGCCACCGGCTCTCGCGCCCGGCTTCTCGAGGAGCAGGCCCGCCTGCTGCGCCCGCGGGTCGTCGCGCTGGCCGGGCCGGGCGGCGATGGCGTGCCGCTGGACCTCCCGGGTGGAACCGCCAGGACGGGGGGCCCCGACGCGCTGGTGGAGCTGGCCACCCGGGACGACGTCGACCTGGTCGTGGTGGGCACGGGGGGCGTGGTCAGCCTGCGCCCGGTTCTCGCCGCGCTGCGGGCCGGGAAGGTCGTCGCGACCGCCAACAAGGAGACCCTCGTCGCGGGCGGCCACCTCGTGATGGCCGAGGCCCGCGCCCGGGCCGCCGAGCGCGCCGCGGGCGACCCGCGCGATCCGCTCGCCACGGCGCTCGGCTGGCTGCGCCCCATCGACTCCGAGCACTCCGCGATCTGGCAGTGCCTGGTCGGCGAGGAGATGGAGGGCCTGGCCGCCCTGGTCCTGACGGCCTCGGGCGGGCCGTTCCTCGACACGCCGCTCGAGGCGTTCGGGGCGATCACCCCGGCGGCCGCGCTCCGGCACCCGACCTGGACGATGGGTGCCAAGATCACGATCGACTCGGCGACCCTCGCCAACAAGGGCCTGGAGATCATCGAGGCGCACTGGCTCTACGGGATGCCCTACGACCGGATCGAGGTCGTCGTACACCCCCAGTCGGTGCTCCACTCGGCCGTCCGGTTCGTCGACGGCTCGCTCAAGGCCCAGCTCGGCACGCCCGACATGCGCCTGCCCATCCAGTACGCGATCACCCACCCCGCGCGGCGCCCCTCGCCGGCGCCCGCACCCGACCTCGTCGCAGCCGGCCACCTGGACTTCCGGGCGCCCGACGAGGCGCGCTTCCCGGCGCTCCGGATCGCGCGTGCCGCGGGCCTGGCCGGATCCCGTGCGACGGCAGCCCTGATCGCCGCCGACGAGGTCGCCGTCGCCCGGTTCCTCGCCGGGACCCTGGACTTCCCGGGCATTCCGCGCCTTCTCGAGGCAGCCGTGGCACGCTACGGGTTGGGACCGGACCAGGCCCCGACCTACGACGAGCTCGTCGCCCTCGACCGCGAGGTGCGGGAAGCGTTCGCAGCGCCGGGAACCGCCGGCTCCCCACCCGCGTAGGAGCATCGATGGCAATCCTCCAGTCGGCGATCACGATCGTCCTCTTCATCTTCATCCTCTTCGCGCTCGTGCTGATCCACGAGCTTGGCCACTTCGTGATCGCCCGCCTGTTCGGGATCAAGGTCCACGAGTTCGGGATCGGCTTCCCGCCGCGGGCGCGGGTCCTGCGCTCGAAGGGCGAGACGCTCTATACCCTCAACTGGCTGCCGATCGGCGGGTTCGTCCGCCTCGAGGGCGAGGACGGGGACTCGGACGAGCCGCGCTCGTTCTCGGTCGCGCCGCTCTGGCGCAAGCTGGTCGTCCTGGTCGCGGGCGTGGCCATGAACGTCGTCCTGGCCTTCGCGATCTTCACGGCCATCGCGCTCTTCGCCACCCCGCAGGGCGGCCTGATCTTCACGGCGGTCGAGCCCGGCTCGCCGGCGGCCGCGGCGGGCCTCCAGCCCTCGAACGCCACCAGCGGCGCGGTGGGCGACATGATCGTGGCCATCGACGGGCAGTCGTTCGACCTGTTCCCGAGCCCCGGGGCGGCGGAGAGCGCCATCGCCCGGCTCCACGCGAAGGCGGGCCAGACCGTGACCCTGCGGATCCGCGGTGCCGGCGGCGCGGAGCGGGACATCACCGTGACGCTTCGCCCACCTGCCGTGGCGGACACGAAGGGCGCCCTGGGGATCTCGGTCGCCGGATTCTCCCCGACGGGCGCGTACCACGGCCACGACCTGGCGACGGCGGTGGCCGCCGGCGCCGACTGGACGGTCAGCGCGCTGCGCCTGATCGGGGACGGGCTCAGCTCGCTGGTGACGTCCGTCCGCAACAACCCGACGGCGGCGCCCCCTGTCAGCGGGCCGATCGGGATCGCGACCCAGGTCGGCAACGTCTTCTGGCAGCTGGGCCCGATCTTCACGCTCTACCTCGCCGGCCTGCTCTCCGCGAACCTCGCCCTCGTGAACGCCCTACCCTTCCCGCCGCTCGACGGTGGCCGGATGCTGGTGATCCTGCTCAAGTCGCTGTTCGGCGCCGGGGGGCGCCTGATGCGCCGCCTGGGGATCCGGGTTCGCGGGCCCTCGGCGGCCACCGCGATCTCGGTCGAGCGCCTGACCTATCTCGTGGGCTTCGTCTTCCTGTTCGGCTTCCTGATCTGGATCAGCTTCTTCGACATCGCCCGCCAGGTCGGTGGGGGAGGGACCCCGTGAGCAGCCCGGACGAGCTCCGGCCCCACCGCCGGCCGACGCCGTCGGTGGACGTCGGGGGCGTCCTCGTGGGCAGCGCCCACCCGGTCGTCGTGCAGTCGATGACCAACACGGACACCGCCGACCCGGATGCCACGGCGTTCCAGGTGGTGCGGCTCGCCCAGGCCGGCTCGCAGCTCGTTCGGGTCACCGTCAACACGGAGGCAGCCGCGCAGGCCGTCCCGCTGCTGGTGCGCAAGGTCCGCGACCTCGGATTCGAGACGCCGATCGTGGGCGACTTCCACTACAACGGCCACAGGCTGCTGGTGGAATATCCGGAGGCGGCCCGGGTGCTGGCGAAGTACCGGATCAACCCGGGCAACGTGGGGGCCAAGCGCCACGACGCCAACTTCCAGACGATCGTCCGCGTCGCCGTGGAGAACGATCGACCGGTCCGGATCGGGGTCAACTGGGGATCGCTCGACCAGGCCCTGCTCACGACGCTCATGGAGGGGAACGCCCGGTTGGCGACGCCGCGCGACGCCCGCGACGTGATGATCGAGGCGATGGTCGAATCCGCCCTCCGCTCCGCCGACCTCGCCGAGGAGACCGGCCTGGGACACGACCGGATCATCGTCAGCGCCAAGGTCTCCGGGGTGCGCGACCTCGTCGACGTGTACCGGCTCCTGGCAGCCCGCTGCGACTATCCGCTCCACCTCGGCCTGACCGAGGCCGGGATGGCGATGAAGGGGATCGTCGCCTCGACCGCCGGGTTGAGCATCCTGCTCAACGAGGGCATCGGCGACACGATCCGGGTCTCCCTGACGCCCGAGCCGGGGGCCGGCCGCGAGCTGGAGGTGGAGGTCGCCCAGCAGGTCCTCCAGTCGCTCGGGCTCCGCTCGTTCATGCCCCAGGTGAGCGCCTGCCCGGGCTGCGGGCGGACGACCTCCACGTTCTTCCAGGAGATGGCCCGCGACATCACTGCCTACCTGAAGGACCGGATGCCGGAGTGGCAGGTGGCCCACCCCGGCGTCGAGGAGCTCAAGGTGGCCGTGATGGGCTGCGTGGTCAACGGCCCCGGCGAGAGCAAGCACGCCGACATCGGGATCAGCCTGCCGGGGACCTTCGAGGAGCCGGTGGCGCCGGTCTTCGTGGACGGGAAGCTCGTCGACACGTACCGGGGCGAGGGGATCGTCGCCCGGTTCGAGGCCCTCCTCGAGGAGTACGTGGCCAACCGCTGGCCGGGGACGACCGGGCCGCTCGCCTGACGCGAGCCCCGGGTGAGGGCGGCCGGGGGGCATCCGGCGGGCTCGGCTGCGGGCGAGGGACGGGTGACCTGCCCGTTCGGGGTATACTCCGAGCCAACTTCGACCGCGCCGCCTCCTGACGTGGGTGACCCCCACGTCTTCTTTTCGGCGGCGGTCCGGCCGGCTCGACAACAGCAGGAGGAGCAGACGACATGAGTCGAGACTTCGTCGGCGCGCTCCTCCAGCTCAACGCGGAGAAGGGCGTTCCGCGCGAGCAGCTGATCCGGACGATCGAGGATGCGATCGAGTCGGCCTACCGGCGGATCCCCGGCAACGAGGACGTTCGCGTCCGGATCGACCCGGAGCGCGGCGAGATGATGGTGAGCCGCGAGCGGCTCGTGGTCGCCGAGATCGAGGACGAGCTCACCCAGCTGACGGTGGAGCAGGCGCAGCCGTACCAGGCCGGCGCGACCGTGGGTGACGTGGTGGTGACCGAGCAGCTGGGGCAGGACGCGTTCGGCCGGATCGGGGCCCAGACGGCCAAGCAGGTCGTCCTGCAGCGCCTCCGCGAGGCTGAGCGCGACGTGGTCTATGACCAGTTCGCCAGCCGCGAAGGCGACCTCATCACGGGGACCGTCAACCGGGTCGAGCCCCGCGCGATCATCCTCGACCTCGGCAAGGCCGAGGCGATCCTCGGCACGACCGAGCAGTCGCCGGTGGAGCACTACCGGATCGGGCAGAACGTCAAGGCGTTCGTGCTGGAGGTCCGGCGCGCCCCGAGGGGTCCCCAGGTCCTCGTGAGCCGCACCCACAAGGGCTTCCTGCGCCGGATCTTCGAGCTCGAGGTGCCGGAGATCCACGCCGGCAGCGTGGAGATCAAGGCGATCGCCCGCGAGCCGGGCAGCCGATCCAAGGTCGCCGTGGCCTCGCGCCAGGAAGGCCTGGACCCGGTCGGGGCGACGGTCGGGCAACGCGGCGCGCGCGTCCAGGCCGTCGTCGCGGAGCTGGCCGGCGAGAAGATCGACGTCATCGAATGGGACGAGGATCCCTCGGTCTTCGTCGCGAAGGCGCTCAGCCCGGCCCAGGTCGTCGAGGTCCGGATCGACGAGGAGCACCGCATCGCGAGCGTCACGGTCCCCGAGAAGATGCTCTCGCTGGCGATCGGCCGGGAGGGCCAGAACGCCCGGCTGGCCGCGAAGCTGACGGGCTGGCGGATCGACATCCGGAGCGACACCCAGCTCGCCGAGCCGGCCCCGGTCGTGGCGCCCGTCGCCGAGCCGGCCCCGGCGGCCGCGCCCGTCGCGGCCCCCGAACCGGCCGTGAAGGAGGTGGCGTCGTAGCCCGCGGCGCGGCCGCCGGGCCGCCGCCCCGCCGGTTTCCGACCCGGACCTGCGTCGGCTGCCGGACCGCCCGCCAGAAGCGCGAGCTGCTGCGCGTCGTCCGCACCCCGGCCGGCGAGGTCGTCCTCGACCCGACCGGCAGGGCCCCCGGCCGCGGGGCCTACGTCTGCGCCGACCCGGCGTGCCACCAGCTCGCAATCACGAAAGGCGCCCTGCGACGGGCGCTCGAGGCTCCCGTCCCGGCCGGCCTGTTCGGGTCGTTCGCCGACGTGGCGGCCTCGCCGACAACGCCGATCACCGACCACGAAGGAGGGGCCTGATGGCACGTAGCAGGAGTGGAACCCGCGGCCGTCGCGGGCCCCGGAAGCCGCAGCGTCGCGAGGGCGGCTTCTCGCCCGTCTCGGTCGTCGAGCCGCGCGACCGGGCGGCCGTGCCGTTGCCCTCGACGATCACCGTCAAGGAGCTGGCGGAGCTGCTGGGGGTCAACCCGGCGGACGTCATCCGGGAGCTCATCAAGAGCGGCATCTTCGCCACGATCAACCAGCTGATCGACCGCGACACCGCCAGCCTCGTCGCGACCGAGCTCGGCTACGAGGTCTCCGAGCCGGAGGCTCCGGCCGCCGCCGCCGAGGAGGAGGGCACCGAGGAGTCCGCCCCGGCGACGAAAGTGGACCTCTGGGTCGACGAGGAGGACGCCTCGCTGCGCCTGCCCCGGTCACCGATCGTGACCGTCATGGGCCACGTCGACCATGGCAAGACCAGCCTGCTGGACGCCATCCGGAGCACGACCGTGGCGGCCGGCGAGCGGGGCGGGATCACCCAGCACATCGGCGCCTCGGAGGTCGTGAAGGACGGCAAGAAGGTCGTCTTCCTCGATACGCCGGGCCACGAGGCGTTCACCGCCATGCGCGCCCGCGGAGCGAAGGTCACGGACATCGCGATCATCGTCGTCGCCGCGGACGACGGCGTGATGCCCCAGACGCTGGAGGCGATCAGCCACGCCCGGGCCGCCAAGGTCCCGATCATCGTGGCCCTCAACAAGATCGACAAGCCGGACGCCAACCCGGACCGGGTCAAGACGGGCCTGGCCGAGGCCAACGTCGTCATCGAGGAGTACGGCGGCGACGTGCCGCTCGTGCCCGTCTCGGCCAAGGCCCGGACCGGCCTGGACGACCTCCTGGACATGGTCCTGCTCGTCGCGGACCTCCAGGAGCTGACGGCCAACCCGAAGCGCCCGGCGATCGGCACGATCATCGAGGCCGAGATGGACAAGAACCGGGGGGCCGTGGCGACCGTCGTCGTCCAGACCGGCACCCTCCGGATCGGCGACATCGTGGTCGTGGGCAAGACGTACGGCAAGGTGCGCGCCCTGCAGAACGCGGTGGGCAAGCGGATCCTCAAGGCCGGCCCGTCGTCTGCGGCCGTCGTGCTCGGGCTGGGCGAGGTACCCGAGGCGGGCGACATCCTGCGCGTCGTCGCGGACGAGAAGACGGCCCGCACCATGGTCGAGACCGCCCGGGCGGCCGCCGTGTCCCAGGCCGGCACGAGCCAGAAGGCGACCCTGGAGGACCTCTTCAACCAGTTCCAGGAGGGCCAGGCCAAGGAGCTCCGGATCATCCTCAAGGCGGACGTGTCGGGCTCCCTGGGGGCCATCACCCACGCGCTCCAGCAGATCACGTCCGACGAGGTCCGCATCAGCGTCCTCCACGAGGGGACCGGCGACATCACCGACACCGACATCCTCCTGGCCTCGGCGTCGAACGCGATCGTCGTCGGGTTCAACACGAAGATCGACCCGCAGGCTCGCCGCACGGCCGAGGCCGAGAAGGTCGATGTCCGCCTCTACGACATCATCTACCAGCTCACCGACGACATCGAGAAGGCCCTCACCGGCATGCTCGAGCCGGAGATCGTGGAGCAGGTGGAGGGCCGGGCCGAGGTCCGCCAGATCTTCCGGGTCGGCAAGAGCACGGTCATCGCCGGCTGCTTCGTCACGGAGGGCCACATGGTCCGCGTGGCGGGCGCCCGGGTCTACCGCGGCGGCCGCCTCGTGGCCACCGACAAGTTCGAGTCGCTGCGCCGCTTCCGGGACGACGTCCGCGAGGTCAACCAGGGCTACGAGTGCGGCATCCAGCTGGCCGGCTACCACGACCTGGCCGAGGGCGACATCATCGAGGCGTTCACCATGCAGTCGGTGAGCCGCGGAAGCGTCCGCTGACGGGGGCCCGATGAGCCAGCGCACGGAGCGCGTCGACGAGCTCCTCCGGGAGGAGATCGGCGCGCTCCTGACCCGTGACGTGCACGACCCGCATATCGGGTTCGCGACCGTCACGGACGTCCAGACGACGCCCGACCTGCGCCACGCGAAGGTCTGGGTGAGCGTCATCGGCGCCGCTGCCGAGCGCAAGGAGACGATCGTCGCCCTCGACCGGGCGATGGGCTTCATCCGGCACGAGCTGGGAACGCGCCTCCGGATCCGGCGCATCCCGATGCTCCACGTCTTCCTGGACGACTCGATGGAACGGGGCACGCGTGTCCTGCGCATCCTCGAGGAGATCGAGGAAGGCGACGTCGCCGCGGGCGAGGCGATCGTCGATTCGCCGCGCGGAGAATCGCTGCCCACGCCGATCCCTCGGCTGCCCCGCGAAGGGGACGCGCCCGGGGTCGAGGGAGCGGAGCCGCCCGCCGGCGCCGCCCGCAAGCAGGCCCCGCGTCGCGGCCGAGGCGGCGAGGGTGGGCGCGGAGGCGACTCCCGTCGCTCCGGCCGTGACGGCCGACCCGCGAGCGCCGGTGGGCGCCCGCCGACGCGCCGGCACGGCCCCGGGGGTCGCGGCGCGTGACCGTCGATCTCACCGCGCTGGCCGCGGCCGTGCCCGGGGCCGTGGTCGCCCGGGTGGCCTCGGCGCGCGCGGTGCTGGCCATCGGCCACGAGAATCCCGACGGCGACGCGCTGGGGGCTGCCCTGGGGATCGGGCTCCTCGTGGAGGCGCTCGGGGGGCGGGCCACGGTGGCCGCCAGCGACGGCGTCCCGCTCCTGTACCGGTTCCTGCCCGGCGTCGACGCGGTCCGGACCGACCCTCAGCCCGGGGTCGCCTATGACCTCGTCGTGCTCTGCGACTGCGGTGACATCTCGCGGGCGGGGGAGATCCTCGGGCGCAACGCGGCGCTCTTCGCGGCCACGCCCCAGCTCACGATCGACCACCACGCCAGCAACGACGCGGACGGCGACCTCGCCTGGATCGACCCGTCCGCGGCCGCGACCTGCGAGATGGTGGCCCTGCTCGCGACCCGCCTCGGCGTGCCGCTCGACGCCTCGGGTGGGGCGCTCGCGACCGTGCTCATGGCCGGCGTCGTGATGGACACCGCCACGTTCGCCCACCCGAACGCGACGCCCCGGACGCTCCAGGTTGCCGCAGCCCTCGTCGAGGCGGGGGCGCCGCTCTCGGAGATCAGCACCCGGCTCTACCGGACGAAGCCGGACGCGCAGCTGGCGCTGTTCGGGCGCGTCCTGGCCCGGCTGGAGTCGCACGCCGACGGGCTCGTCATCTCGTCCGCGCTGGAGCTCGCCGACCTCGCCGCCACGGGCGCCGAATCGGAGCACAGCGAGGGGATCATCGACCTGCTGGCCCAGAGCGCGACGGCCGAGGTCGCGCTGCTGCTCAAGGAGAAGGACGACGCGACGCGGCTCTCCGTGCGCACGAAGCCCGGCGGTGTCGACGCGACCGTCCTGTGCGCCACGTGGGGTGGGGGAGGGCACGCCCGGGCGGCCGGGGCGTCGCTGGCGCTGCCGCTCGCCGAGGCGCGGGCCGCGATCCTCCCGGTGGCGGAGCGGCTGGCCCGCGCGGTCGCCCGATGACGGCCTCGGAGCGCGCCGTCCGAGCCGCCCGGGGCGAGGCGCGGATCGACGGGATCCTCGTCGTCGACAAGCCGGTCGGGCCGACCTCGCACGATGTCGTCGCCCTCGTCCGCCGGCTCGCCGGCACGCGCCGGATCGGGCACGGCGGCACCCTGGACCCGTTCGCGTCGGGCGTCCTGCCCCTCTACCTCGGGACCGGGACGCGGGTCGTCGAGTTCCACCTGGGCGCCCGCAAGGCGTACCGCGCCACCGCCTGCTTCGGGGCGACTTCCACGACCGACGACCTCGAGGGCGAGCTCGGCCCGGTCGAGGGCCCGGCACCAACGCGCGAGCAGGTGGAGGCCGCGCTCACCCGGTTCGAGGGCACGTTCGAGCAGCGCCCGCCCGCCTACTCGGCCAGGAAGATCGGCGGCCGGCGCGCCTACGCCCTCGCCAGGCGCGGCGAGACGCCGGAGCTGCGGCCCCGTGCGGTCACCATCTACTCGATCAGCCTCGCGTCCTGGGACGGCACCGAACCCGAGCGGCCGATGGCGGTGATCGACGTGGCCTGCTCGGCCGGAACCTACGTCCGGGCCCTCGCCCGCGACCTCGGCGAGGCCGTCGGCAGCGGCGCCTACCTGGGTGCGCTGCGCCGAACGCGCTCCGGGCCCTTCACCCTCGACGGGACCCACTCGCTCGACGAGATCCGCGAGGCGGCGGCGGCGGGGCGATTCGCCTCGCTGCTGCTCCCGGTCGGGAGCGGCCTCGACGAGCTGCCCGCCCTGACGCTCGCGCCCGACGAGCTGCCGGCCGTGGCGCACGGGGGATGGGTCGGCGCCGCGTCGCGACTGCCTGTCCGGGGCGGCGCGCAGGACGCCGGCATCGAGGACGGCGCGCCGCCGACGGGGGCCGACGCCGTGGGCATCGACCGGGTCCGCCTGCTGGACCCGGACGGAGCGCTCGTGGCGATCGCACGGCGGGTCGGATCGCGCCTCGTCCCGGACAAGGTGCTCATCGGACGCGATGGCTGAGGCGGCGGTTGCCGGGATCGCGGGCCTGCGCCCCGAGCACGGTCCGCTGGTGGCCGTGGTGGGCGTCTTCGATGGCCTCCACCGCGGTCATCTGTACCTGCTGCGCGAGCTCCGTCACGCCGCCCAGCACCTGGGCGCCCACCCGGCGGTCCTCACCTTCGACCACCACCCGGACGAGATCCTGGCCGGAGCGGCGCCGCCGCTGCTCCTCGACCCGATCGAGCGGCTGGCCCGCCTCGAGCGGCTGGGGGTCTCGGTGACGATCGTGGAGCACTTCGACGAGGCGCTCCGGCGCACGACCTACGAAGCCTTCGTGGCGGCGCTCAAGGCCCGGACCCGCCTGGCCGGCTTCGTCATGACCCCCGACGCCGCCTTCGGCCACCAGCGCGGCGGGACGCCCACGACGCTCGCGGCTCTCGGGGCCAGCGAGGGCTTCCAGGTCGTGGTCGTGCCGCCCTTCGATCTCGACGGCCGGCCGGTCCGGAGCACCGAGGTGCGCAGCGCGATCGCGGCCGGGGACCTGCCGGGCGCGCGGGCCCTCCTCGGTCGCCGGGTGTCGGCCACGGGCGACGTCGAGGAGCGGAACGGTCGCCGCGGGACGGCTCTGCTGTCATTCCCGCTCCCCGTGGCCCTCCCGCCGGACGGGCGCTACCCCGGCAGCGTCGAGCCCGCCTACCTGCCGGGCGTCGAGCCGGGCCGCGCCCACCACGCGCTGCTGGAGGTCACGGGCGACGCGGTCCGGGTGACGGCCCGGGACCCCGCGGCCCTGGTCGGGGCGCGCCTGCGCGTCGCCTTCGGGGCGCCCTGACGCAGCCCCGGCGCGGCTGGGTGGTCGAGCTGCCCGTCAGGGCCCGACGCTCCGCTGGGCCGCGCGGACCGAGCGCCGGGCCGCGCGCACGATCCGGACGAAGCTCCGGAGGTGCGCCCAGGGCCGGATATGGCTGGGCTCGCCGGCGTAGATCGTGGGGATCGGGACCCAGGCGATCGCCCAGCCCCGCACGATGCACGTCGTGAGCATCTCGACCTCGAACTCGAACGCCTGCTCGGTGCTGGCGAGGGTCGCCTCCATCAGCCGGCGGTCGAGCAGCCGGTAGCCGGACTGGTTGTCGGGGATGGGACGCCCGACGGCCCACGAGAAGGCTCGCCCGCCCAGCGTGTTGGCCAGGCGGCGCGCCGGCGGCATGGCCCGGAAGTCGCGCCGCCCAACGACCAGCTCCGGGTGGCCGGCCGCGTACGCGGCGAGGAACGCCGGGATCGAGGCCGGGTCGTGCTGGCCGTCGGCGTCCAGGGTGATCGCTGCCTCGTACCCGGCAGCCAGGGCCTGCCGGAAGCCTGCCCGCAGGGCCGCGCCCTTGCCCCGGTTGGGCCGCTGGACCAGGAGCTCGGCGCCGGCCTCGCGGGCGACCACCCCGGTGTCGTCCCCTGAGCCGTCGTCGACGACCAGGACGGGCAGGTGGGCTGCCGCTGCGCGGACGACCGCCCCGACCCGGGGCGCCTCGTCGTGCGCCGGGATGACGACGAGGATGCGCGGACGGGCCGGCGACGGCGGGGGCGTCCCCCGGCCCTCGAGCCTCAGCACGGCCGTCCGCAGGGAGCTCGCCTGTGCGACGCGACAGCCACCAGGGCCCTCTCCAGCCGGGTCGCCTTCGTTTGACCGATCACGGACCCCGTGCTAGGCTCCACCGGTTTGAAGAACGGTAGTACATAGTTTTCGTGTCGGAGGACCGAGTGCCGCTCGTGCGGGAAACCAAGGACCGGATCGTCGGCGAGTTCGCAATCACTGCGGGCGATACCGGATCCCCGGAGGTCCAGATCGCGCTCCTCACCGAGCGCATCAAGGATCTCACGGACCATCTCAGGCAGTTCCCCAAGGACAACCACTCCCGCCGCGGCCTCCTCAAGCTTGTCGGGCAGCGCCGGCGCCTTCTCGCGTACCTCGTGAAGAAGGACGCCCCGCGCTACCGCGCCGTCATCGGTCGGCTCGGGCTGCGCCGCTAGCAAGGTCGCGCGATCCTCGACCCGGGCCCGGCGCCCGGGTCTCGCGCATTCCCGGGAGGGCGGACGCGTAACGTCCGGCCAGGTCCAGCTCCGACACGGGCAAGAAAGGAACCCTTCGTGCCCGAGTCCTTCTCCCTCGAGTTCGGCGATCGCACGCTGACCATCGAGACCGGTCGTCTCGCCCGCCTGGCCGGCGGCGCCGTGACGGTCCGCTACGGGGACACCGTCGTCCTCGGCACCGCCAACCGCTCCGAGCCCCGCCCGGGGCTGGACTTCTTCCCGCTCACGATCGACTTCGAGGAGCGCATGTACGCCGCGGGGAAGATCCCGGGCGGTTTCATCAAGCGCGAGTCGCGCCCGTCCGAGGCAGCCATCCTGGCCGCCCGCCTGACGGACCGCCCGATCCGCCCGCTCTTCCCCGAGGGCTACAAGGATGACGTCCAGTGCGTCATCACCGTCCTCTCGACGGACCAGGAGAACGATCCGGACGTCCTGGGCACGATCGCCGCGTCCGCCGCGCTCACGATCAGCGAGATCCCGTTCCAGGGCCCCATCGCCGCCGTCCGCGTCGGACGCATCGGCGGTGAGTTCGTGCTCAACCCGACCTACTCGCAGATGGGCGAGTCGGAGCTCGACCTGGTCGTCTCCGGGACGCGCGACGCGATCATGATGGTCGAGGCCGGCGCGAAGATCCTGCCCGAGGACGTGATGGCCGAGGCGATCCTGTTCGCCCACCGCTCGCTCGCCCCGCTCATCGACCTGCAGGAGCAGCTCCAGGCCCGGGTCGGGAAGGCCAAGAAGATCCCGTTCCTCGACGCCGGCACGGGCTCCGTGGTCGACTTCGTGCACCGGGTCAAGGCCGGCGGCGACTTCGTGGTCGTCGACGTCGAGACCACCGGCACGAACGCGGACCTGGCCGACCTGATCGAGGTGGCCGCCGTCCGCATCTCCGGCGGGAAGATCACCGACCGCTGGTCCACCCTCGTCAACCCGGGTCGCTCGATCTTCGGCAACCAGATGCACGGGATCACGGACAAGGACGTCGCGGGTGCACCGACGCCGGCAGCCGCCGCCCGCACGGCGCTCGACTTCGTCGGCGATGCGGTCCTGGTCGGCCATTCGGTCGGCTTCGACATCGCGTTCCTCGAGGCCGCCCTCGGCGACGGCACCCGCATCCCGATGGGCCGCTACCTCGACACGCTGACCGTCGCCCGCGACGGCTACCCGGACCTCCCGAGCTACACCCTCGGCGAGCTGTCCAAGTTCTTCGGGATCGAGCTCAAGCAGGCCCACCGCGCCCTCCCCGACGCCGAGGCCACCGCCGAGCTGCTCCTCAAGTTCGCCGGCGACCTCCCCGGCCGCGTCGAGGCGCTCCACGACGCGATCGCGGACTCCATCCGCGCCAGCCGGTCCTCCAAGGACGAGGCCAAGGCGAAGCTGGATGCCGCCCGCCGCCAGGCCCGCGTGAGCAAGAGCCTCTTCGGGCTCGTGCACAAGAAGACGGCCCGCCAGCTGACCCTCCACGAGGGCGTCCGGATGGACGGCCGCGGCGTCGACGAGATCCGCCCGATCACGGTCGAGGTGGGCCTCGTGCCCCGCGCCCACGGGTCGGGCCTCTTCACCCGCGGCGAGACCCAGGCGCTCACCGTCGCGACCCTCGGGCCGTCCTCGGACGTCCAGCGGATCGACACGATCAGCCCCGAGCTCGAGAAGCGCTACATCCACCACTACAACATGCCGCCCTACAGCACCGGCGAGAACAAGATGATGCGCGGCCCCGGCCGGCGTGAGATCGGCCACGGCCATCTCGCCGAGCGGGCGCTGCTCCCCGTCCTGCCCTCGAAGGACGACTTCCCGTACGTCATCCGGCTCGTGTCCGAGTGCGTGACCTCGAACGGGTCGACCTCCATGGCTTCCACGTGCGGCTCGACGCTGGCCCTCATGGACGCCGGCGTGCCGATCAGCGCCCCGGTCGCGGGCGCGGCGATGGGCCTCATGTCCGAGCCGGACGGCACCTTCGCCGTCCTCACCGACATCCTCGGCAAGGAGGATGCCTTCGGGGACATGGACTTCAAGGTCACCGGGACCCGGGAGGGGATCACCGCCCTCCAGATGGACATCAAGGTCAAGGGAATCAACGAGGCGATCATCCGGGGTGGCCTCGCCAAGGCCTACGCGGCCCGCATCGCGATCCTCGACAAGATGCTCGACGTGCTCCCGGCCGCCCGCGAGACGATGAGCGACTTCGCCCCGCGCATCACCAAGATCAAGATCAACCCCGAGAAGATCCGCGAGGTCATCGGCAAGGGCGGGTCGATGATCCGCAAGATCCAGGAGGAGACCGGCACCGAGATCAACGTCGAGGACGACGGGACCGTCGAGGTCGCCGCCGTCTCCGGTGAGAACGCCCGCAAGGCGATCCTCTGGATCGAGAGCCTGACCCGGGAAGTCGAGATCGGGGCCCTCTACCTCGGCACCGTGACCCGGATCATGGGCTTCGGCGCCTTCGTCGAGATCCTCCCCGGCAAGGAGGGGCTGGTCCGGATCGGCGAGCTCGCCGACTACCACGTCCCGACCGTCGAGGACGTCGTCTCGGTCGGCGACGAGGTGATGGTCGTCGTCACCGAGGTCGATCGCCAGGGCCGGGTCAACCTGTCGCGCAAGGCCGCCATGCAGCGGCATCTCGCCAAGGGCTGATCCCGCTACGGGCGGCCCGCCGGCGCGGCAGGCCGCCCGGTTCCCGCGCGCACACGGACGCGACGAGCCCGCCCGGCCCGTCGCGTCTCTTTGCGTCCAGGGCCGGGCGGGGCGCCGGTGCGCTTCAGCCAGGCCCGGTGGGGCCGCGCCCACAGGACTAGAATTCGCCGCGCACCGGCCGGTCGCATGCCGCGAAGGGATGCGGTGCCCGCGCGGCTCCCCGCGCGACGTGCGCCCGATGGAGGTCGAGAGATGGCCGACGACGGTTCCTGGGGTGACTACGTCAGCGAGGCTGGCACGGACCCCGGTGCGCTCGCGGACGTCGCGGACGGGATGACGGACACCGCCGGGCAGGTGGACGCCGCCGTCGATGCGGTCGACACGTCGGCGCTCCCCGACGAAGTGGCGGCGGCGGTCGGGGATGCGGGGTACAACGCCTCGGAGGCCGCATCGTGGTCCTCGTGGGCCGAGGGCGACCTGGCCGACGCCGCGGAGTGGCGGGACACGGCCGCAGACCACGTCGCCTCGGCCCAGGAGTGGCTGGCTGCCGGCAACGTCTCCGGGTACCAGGACGAGATGGCCGCCGCCCAGACGGCGAGCGACATCGCCGACGGGGTCGTCGACCAGGCGAGCACGGACCTCGGGATCGGCGCCGAGTACATGGACAATGCCGGGACGGCCCTGGACACCGCGGCGTACGAGGCAGCCGCGGGCGACGCATCGACCTACGACGCGGGCGTCGCCGACACGAGCTCGTATGACAGCGCGCCCGTCGAGTCGGCCCCCGCGGACGTCTCCTCGGACAGCTGAGCAGGCCCGCACAGCCATGCCCGCCCTCGGGCTCGAGTTCGAGCGGGTCCTCCATGCCCGGCCCGCCGACGTGCGCCGCGAGGTCGCGGCGGCGCTCCAGCAGGCCGGGTTCCAGGTCACCGCCGAGCAGCTCACCCGGATCGAGGCGAAGCGCGGATCGCGGATCTTCGGTGGCGCGTTGATGCCCGCCCGGATGCTCCCGATGCTCGCCTCGTTCGACATCACCAGCGACTCGGCCGGCTGCGCCCTGGCCGGGCGCTTCGCCGACCAGCACCTCAACCTGGGCGGCAAGGCCTGGGGCTGGAACCAGTCCTACCGGGGTCTGTTCGCCGAGGCGCTCGCGACGGTCGATCGGGCCCTGGCCCGCCTCGACCCCGAGGGGGCGGCCGCGTTCCCGGAGGCCCGTTTCTGGACCAAGGGCGGAGAGGTCGCCGTCCTCGAGCAGGCCCAGACCTTCGGGGCGCAGGCGGGCACGGCGGTCTTCGACAAGGCGAACGAGCTGCTGGAGGGCGGCCCGCGGGAGCGCGGCCCGGTCGCCTGGAAGGGCGTGGACTCGGTCACCCTGGCCGGCGCCTGGGGCAGCGCGGTGCTCTCGCTGGTCGAGACGCAGGCCCACCTGGGCGTGGGCATGATGATCGTGACGCGCCGCGGCTCGCTGCCGGCCAACCTGACCCGCGACGTGGAGCAGCTGGCCTCGCGGGTCGAAGGAGCGCTGATGGGCGCTCCCGGCCGGGCGGTCGCGATCGCCCTCGCTGACGAGGAGCGGCCCGTCGTGGAGTTCCTGCACCAGCAGGTCCGGATCCGTGACGGGCTGCCGGTGCGCACCCTGCACACCTGCCGAACCTGTCACTTCCAGAAGGTCACGAACGAGGACTTCGCCCGCCTCCAGCTGCGCAACCAGCGCCTCAGGACCCTCGTGGGCGGGGTAGGGGCGACGATCACGGGCGGATCGATCCAGCCGTTCGTGGTCCTGGGCCAGCTGTTCCGGCTCAAGACCCTGGACCCGGACTACGTCTGCCCGCGCTGCCAGGGCCTCGACGCGGAAGAGCAGGTCATCACCTTCTGCCCGTCCTGCGGGGAGATGCGCTCCGAGGCGGTCCTGCGCACGTGTCGCAAGTGCCGCCACGACTTCCGGTCCGGGCTGGCGCCGGAGACCCTCTGGCTGAGCGCGGAGGCTGCGGCCGCCCTGGTCGCACCCCCGCCGGATGCGGTGCCGGCCTGGCCCGGTACCGGCGCCGCCGGGCCGGCCTGGCCGGGCACGGGTCCGGCTCTTCCTCCCCCCGCCGGGCCGGCCTGGCCGGGAACCGGCGTCGCCGGGGCACCGCCGAGCGTCGCGCCGCCTGCCGGCCCCGCGTGGCCGGCGCCGCCGCCGCCCCCTCCCGGCATGGCCGCCGCCCCGGGTGGGTGGGTCACGGCCTCGGTGCCGGGGACGGGTCCCGTGGCCGGCTGGCCGGCGCCGCCGCAATCGAACGTGCCGCCGCCGGTCGCCCCGCCCCGGCCCGCACCCGGTGGATGGGTGGCCCCGGCCCCGGCCTGGCCGGCGCCTCCGCCACCGCCGCCCGTGCAGTCGGTTCTCGCGCCTCCTCCAGCCCCGTCGGGGCCGCCGGCCGGGAGCATCCCCGCAGCCGAAGCGCCGCCCGCCTGTCCGGGCTGCGGGGCGCCGGTCGGGCCCGCGTTCGCGTTCTGCCCGGGCTGCGGGAGGCGCCTCGATCCGCCGGCAGCCTCGGCGGGCCCGCCGCCCGGCTGAGCGGCCCGCCCGGATGGCACCGACCGTGGCCGCGACGAGCGCCCGGCGGCGCCCGGTCGGCGCGTCGCGGCACCGTCCGGGTGCGGCAGGCCCCGGCTGACCGGGGGCTCGCTGGTATACTCCCGCCGGTGCCCGCCCCGTCCATGCCGTAGCCCGCGGAGCCATGTCCAGCCCGTCTCATCCCCTCACCGTCGGCGTCGTCGGCGCGACCGGCGTCGTCGGCCGCACGATGATCCAGGTCCTGCTCGAGCGTGAGTTCCCGGTCGGGACCCTTCGGCTTCTCGCTTCGGTGCGCTCGGCAGGCACGGTCGTCACCGTGCCCGGCCATGGCGACCTGACCGTGGAGGAGGCGACCCCCGACGCCTTCGCCGGGATCGACCTCGCCCTGTTCAGCGCCGGCGGCGGGACCTCGAGATCCCTCGCCCCGGAAGCTGCGGCGCGGGGCTGCACGGTGATCGACAACTCGAGCGCGTGGCGCATGGAGCCCGGCATCCCGCTCGTCGTCAGCCAGGTGAACCCGGACGACCTCGAGGCCCACGAAGGGATCATCGCGAACCCGAACTGCAGCACCATGCAGCTCGTGCCGCTCCTGATGGCCCTGCGCGACGGTCCCGGGCTGGAGCGCGTCGTCGTGGACACCTACCAGGCGGTCTCCGGAACCGGCGGCCGGGCGATCGCCGAGCTGGAGGACCAGATCGCTGCCCATGCGGGAGGGCGCCCCAAGGTGCACTCGGTCTACCCGCACGAGATCGGCTTCAACGCCCTGCCCGAGATCGACGTCTTCCTGGCGAACGGCTACACGAAGGAGGAGTGGAAGGTCGTCACGGAGAGCCGCAAGATCCTGCACCTCCCGGATCTGCGCGTCTCCTGCACGGCGGTCCGCGTCCCGGTCTTCATGAGCCACTCCGAGGCCGTCCACGTCGAGACCAGCCGGCCGGTTGGGCCCGCGGCCGCGCGGGCGCTCTTCGCGGCCGTCCCCGGCGTGGTCGTCCAGGACGACCCGGCCAACCACGTCTACCCGCTGGCGACGCACGCCGCGGGAACGAACGAGATCTACGTCGGCCGCGTGCGCACCGATCCGTCGGTGGCCGACGACCGGGGCCTCGCGTTCTGGTGCGTCTCGGACAACATCCGGAAGGGCGCCGCGACGAACGCCGTGGAGCTCGCCGAGGTGCTGGTCGCGCGCGGCTGGGTCCGTGCGGCGTCGCGCCGGGGCGCGGAGGCCGGGACGCCGGCGTGACGGAGGCCGCACGCGGCGCGGCGCTGGAGGAGATCGCGGCCGAGGTCCGATCGTGCACCCGCTGCCGCCTCGCGGCGGGTCGCACCAGCGCGGTGCCCGGGGAGGGGAACCCGGCCACGGAGGTGGTCTTCGTCGGCGAAGGCCCGGGCTTCAACGAGGATCGCCTCGGTCGTCCGTTCGTCGGCCGGGCCGGCGACCTCCTCGTCAGGCTCCTGGGCAGCCTCGGCTGGGTCCGGGAGGACGTCTTCATCACCAACATCGTCAAGTGCCGGCCGCCCGAGAACCGCGACCCCGAGCCGGACGAGATCGCCGCCTGCGCGCCGTTCCTGCGGCGCCAGCTGGAGGTGCTGGACCCGGCCCTGGTCGTGACCCTGGGTCGCCATTCGATGGCCCGCTTCATGCCGGGGACGACGATCAGCCGCGCCCACGGCACCACCCGGCCGGCGGATCCGGAGACCGGCGCAGCGCGGGCCACCGTGTTCGCGATGTACCACCCGGCCGCGGCATTGCGCGCGACCGCGATCGAATCGGCGAGCTACGCCGACGCCGCGGCCATCCCCGCTGCGCTGCTGGCGGCGCGCGCGCGCCGGGGCGACGACGGCGCCGAGCTCGCGGCGGAGTCGGACTCGGGGCCCGCTGCCTCGCCACCTCCGGCTCCGACGGCCCTCGCATCCCCATCCCCGTCCGCGGCCCCCCAGCCGGACGACGACCCGTCCGACCAGCTGACCCTCTTCGGGTAGGAAGGCCCCATGGCTGTCACCAAACCCCAGGACCTCGGCGATCCGCTCCGCATCATCCCGCTGGGCGGCATGGGCGAGATCGGCAAGAACATGTACGTCTTCGAGTACCGCGACGAGATCGTGGTCGTCGACTGCGGCCTGATGTTCCCGGACGAGGAGATGTTCGGGATCGATCTCGTCATCCCCGACGTGACCTACCTGCGCGAGCGGCGCGGCCAGGTGAAGGCATTCCTGATCACCCACGCCCACGAGGATCACGTGGGGGGCCTGCCGTACGTGCTCCCGGAGTTCCCCGGCGTGCCCGTCTACGCGTCGACGCTCGCCCGCGGCCTGCTGGGCAACAAGATCAGGGAGCACAAGCTCCACAACAACCCGCTCCTGCCGCTCGATCCCGGCGATGAGCTCAGGATCGGCGCCTTCACCATCGTGCCGTTCCGGATCGGCCACTCGATCCCCGACGCGATGGGGCTGGCGATCCGCACGCCGGTCGGGACCGTGGTCCACACGGGCGACTTCAAGTTCGACCACACGCCGGTCGACGGGAAGCCCTCGGACTTCGCGATCCTGGCCGCGCTGGGCGCGGAGGGGGTCCTCTGCCTCCTGTCCGACTCCACGCGGGCGGAGAACCCGGGCTACACGCCGTCGGAGCGGACCGTCGGGGAGGCCTTCCGCGAGATCATGGAGCCCCTCGACGGCCGGGTGATCGTGGCGACGTTCGCCTCGAACATCGCGCGCGTGCAGCAGGTGATCGATGCCGCCATCACGTTCGACCGGAAGGTCGCGGTGGTCGGGCGCTCGATGGAGCAGAACTTCCGGATCGCGACCGACCTGGGCTATCTCACCTACGACGCGGGACGGATCCTGCCCAAGGACCAGATCTCGTCGGCGCCGCCCTCCAAGGTGGTCATCGCCACCACGGGCGCCCAGGGCGAGCCGATGGCCGGCCTGGCCCGGATGGCCAACCGGGACCACCGCTACGTGGAGATCCAGCAGGGCGACACGGTCATCGTCTCGGCCTCCCCAATCCCCGGCAACGAGGAGTACGTGGGCCGGACGATCGACAACCTGTTCAAGGCCGGCGCCAACGTGTACTACCACACCATCAAGCGGGCGCACGTGTCGGGCCACGCGAGCCAGGAGGAGCTGAAGCTGATGCTCGTCCTGACCCGCCCGACCTACTTCATGCCGATGCACGGCGAGTTCCGGATGCAGGTCCAGCACGGCCGGCTGGCCATGGAGACGGGGGTCGCACCGGAGAACGTGTTCATCATCGAGAACGGCCAGCCGATCGAGTTCTACCTGGACGGCTCGGCCCGGCGCGGCGCGGCGGTGTCCGCCGGCTACGTCTTCGTCGACGGGCTCTCGGTGGGCGACGTCGGCGAGATCGTGCTGCGCGACCGGCGGGCGCTTGCCACGGACGGCATGTTCCTGGTGGTCGTCACGGTCGACAAGCAGACCGGCAACATCATCGGCCGACCCGAGATCGTCACCCGCGGCTTCGTCCACGGCAACGAGCGCGACCCGATCATCGAGACCGCCGTCGAGCGGGTGATGGCCGCGATCGAGAACCCGGGCGACCACATCAGCGAGATCGGCCTCCTCAAGAGCCAGATCAAGGACGGCGTCTCGCGCTACCTGTACGAGCAGACGAAGCGCCGGCCGATGGTCTTCCCCGTGGTCGTCGAGGTCTAGATGGCCTCCCGCCGGCGCACGCCGCCCGCCCCCGCCGCCCGCCCCCGCGCCCGGCGCACCCGGTCGCGCTCCTCGGGCGGGCTCGGGATGCCCCGGCTCTCGCCGGACGTGACCCGCTCGCTCGTCGCGATCGTCCTGATGGTCGTGGGCGCCGTCATCCTCGTGGGGCTGACCCTCCCGGGCAAGGGTGCCCTCACCGACTGGATCCTGCGCGTGATCGCCCCCTGGTTCGGGACGGGACGCTGGCTCCTCCCGGTCGTGCTGATCGGCGTCGGCGTGTGGATGGAACGGGGCCGGAACATCGCCTGGGGCCGGACGCTCGTCGGGATCACGGTCGGCTACGTGGCCTTCCTCGCCCTGCTCGCGCTGATCGTCGACGTGGGCCTGGCCGAGGGCCGGTCGGGCGGGAAGATCGGCCAGGCGCTCGGCCCGAACCTGGCCCGGCTGGTCAGCCAGCCCGGCGCGATCATCGTCTTCGTCGGGGTCCTGTTCGCGAGCCTCGCCGTCGCCTTCGACCGGCCGGTCCGAGAGCTCCTCGCACCGCTGGGCCGGGGCGCGCGGGGGATCGGGAACGCCCTTGCGACCCCGCCATCGGCCGCGGCCGCGCCCGACGCGCTCCGCCGTGGCCGCCCGGAGTCCGATTCCGGGCCTGAGACGGCCTCCATCCGGGGTGGCCGGAATGCCCGGGGCGTCGATCCGTCGCGCCCGCAGATCCCGTCGCCCCTGGAGTCGCCGTCGCAGGTCTCGTCGGTCTTCTCCGGCGGAGGGGTCTCAGCGGTCCCGACGACCGGCCAGCAGCTCGGCCTGCCCACGGTCATCCCGATGCCGGCCATGGCCGGGGATGGCGCGGTCCCCGGCGGTCCGGCGCGGCTGCCCGCCGATCTCGGCGGCGGTGCCCTGACCGCCCCGACGACGCGCGAGTACATCCTGCCGCCCACGACGCTGCTCGACGACGTCATCATCCGCAACGTCGACCGCGGCATGGACCACGACCGGAACGCCGCGATCATCGTGGGCAAGCTGGCCAGCTTCAACATCCCCAGCCGGGTCGTGAAGTGGAATGCCGGCCCGGTCGTCACGCAGTACGAGGTGGAGCCGGACCCCTCGATCAAGGTGAGCCGCATCGAGGCGCTCGCCGACGATCTCGCGATGGCCCTGGCCGCCCGGACGATCCGGATCGAGGCGCCGATCCCGGGCAAGACCGTGGTGGGCCTCGAGATCCCCAACGCGGACTTCAACGTGGTCGCGATCCGGCGGATCCTGGAGGACGCCGAGGTCGCGGCGATCCCGTCGCGGATCGCGTTCGCCCTCGGGCGTGACGTGGCGGGCCACGCCCGGGCGGCGGACCTCGCGAAGATGCCCCACCTGCTGATCGCCGGGGCGACCGGGTCCGGCAAGAGCGTGATGGTCAACGCGGTCATCACCAGCCTGCTCATGCGGGCCACGCCGGACGAGGTGCGCCTGATCCTGGTCGACCCCAAGCGGGTCGAGCTGGCCGACTACAACGGGATCCCGCACCTCCTGGTGCCGGTCATCGTGGAGGCGGACCGGGCCAAGGCGGCCCTCAAGTGGGCCGTGGCCGAGATGGAGACGCGCTACCGGAAGTTCGCCGGGGCCACCGCCCGCAACATCACCGCCTACAACGAGACGCGGGTGGACCGGGCGGACCGGCTGCCCTACCTCGTGATCATCGTGGACGAGCTGGCCGACCTGATGATGCGCGACGGGCGGACCATCGAGGACCCGATCGTGCGCCTCGCCCAGAAGGCCCGGGCGACCGGGATCCACCTGGTCCTGGCCACCCAGCGGCCATCCGTCAACGTCGTGACCGGCCTCATCAAGGCCAACTTCCCGTCCCGGATCGCGTTCGCCATGGCCTCCCAGATCGACTCCCGGACGATCCTCGACGCACCCGGCGCGGAGGACCTGATCGGGCGCGGGGACATGCTCTTCCAGCCCTCTGACCTGCCCCGCCCGATCCGGCTCCAGGGCGTCTTCGTCTCGGACCGCGAGATCCGGGCCGTAACGGCGCACTGGCGGGCCGAGGGCGAGCCGCACTACGACCTCTCGATCGTCGAGGACGACGAGGAATCCACCGGATCCACCGACGATCTCGCCGACGAGGACGCCGATCGGCTCCTGCCGGATGCCGTCGCGGTCATCCAGGAGTACGATCGAGCCTCGGCGTCGCTGCTCCAGCGACGGCTCAAGGTCGGCTACGCCCGGGCAGCCCGGATGATCGACCAGCTGCAGGAGCGTGGCTACATCGGGGCGTTCGACGGCTCGAACGCCCGCCAGGTACTCCGGCGAGATGCCGGGCCCCCGTCCGGACGACCGGCGGGGGAGGACGAGGACGACGGATGACGACGCGCCACCACGCCCGTCCGGCCGACCCCGAACGGGTTACCGGCCGAGGCGGGGAGCCGGAACGACGGCCGACCGCGCCGGGCGAGAGCCTGGCGGAGCGGTTCGTCGCGGCCCGCGAGGCCAAGGGCGTGGACCTGCTCCGGGCGGAGCGGGAGACCCGGATCCGGCGGACCTACCTGTCCGCGCTCGAGCACGGCTCATACGCCGAGCTGCCCTCGGGCGTGTACGCCCGTGGCTTCGTCAGGAACTACGCCACGTACCTCGGGCTGGACCCGGACGAGGCGATCGCGCAGTACGGACGCGAGCAGGGGCCGATCCCCGCGACCGATCCGATCCTGGCCATGCCGAAGGGGCTGGAAGCGCCTCGCCGCACGATCAACTTCACGCCGGGCATCCTGGTCGCGGCGCTCGTGACGCTGGCCGCCCTCGGGATCGTCGCCTACATCGGCTTCCAGCTGGTCAGGTTCTCCGAGCCGCCCCCGCTGCTCGTGACCGATCCGCCGACGGCCATCATCGACGTGCCCGAGACCGCGACGACCTACGCCATCCGCGGGACGACCGTCGCGAACGGCGAGGTCGAGATCCAGGCGCCCGGCCGGGACACGGTGCAGGTGACGGCCGGGCCGGACGGCGCCTGGACCGCGACGGTGCTCCTGCGCCGGGGCAAGAACCAGTTCCTCGTCAACGCGACGGACCCCAAGACCAGCAAGCAGGCCGACAACCCGGTCCAGCTCGTCATCACGGTGCCGGTCTCGCAGGTCCTGGCGCCCTCGCTCGCGGTGGACTCGCCGGCCGACGGGGCCCAGTTCCAGAACGGGGCGCTCCCCATCTCGGGGACCGCGACCAACGCCACCTCGGTGACCGTCTCCGCCGCCTGGATCGGCCCGGCGCCCAACCAGGCCGCCCCCGCGTCGGCCGCGCCGACGCCGAAGCCTCCGGCGCCGGTCGCGGTGACGCCGGCCAACGACGGCACGTTCTCGAGCAGCCTCGACCTCACGGCAGGGCGCTGGGCGGTGAGCATCACCGCCTCGAGCGATCCGGGCAAGACCACCACGCTGACCCGCTCCGTGACGGTCGTCTACCAGGGCGTGAACCTGGTGGTCCAGGTGAAGGGCGGCCGGGCCTGGATGAAGGTCTGGGTCGACGGGAAGGTCTCCACCCAGACGGGCAGCGCCGGGGTCATCGTCAACGACGGCCAGACCGTGACGTTCACCGCCAAGACCTCCGTGGAGGTCCGGACCGGCAACGCCGGGGTGACCTTCTACACCCTGAACGGGACCGAGCTCGGGACCAAGGGCCCCGCGGGCTCGCCGGAGACGTGGCTGTTCAAGCCGCCGGACCCGCCCAAGCGCACCAACCGCCAGAACTGAGCGAGGCCGTGGCCGAGGCGACGCTCCGGGAGCTCGCGGCCCGCCTGCAGGAGCGCTGCCTGGCGGCCGGGTTGACCGTGGCGACCGCGGAGAGCTGCACGGGCGGGCGCGTCTCGGACGCCCTGACGGATGTGCCCGGCTCGTCGGGCTACGTGCGCGGAGGGGTCGTCGCGTACGCCGATGACGTCAAGGCGTCCCTGCTGGGCGTGCCCGCGGAGGTCCTGCGCGTCCACGGCGCGGTGAGCGCCCAGGTTGCCCGGGCGATGGCCACGGGTGCCCAGGCCCGCTTCGGCACGGACCTCGCGGTCGCCGTGACCGGGATCGCCGGCCCGGGCGGGGCGACCGCGGGCAAGCCGGTCGGGCTGACCTACCTGGCCGCCTGCGGGCCGGGCGGGACGGTGGTTCGACGCTGCCGGTGGGAGGGGGATCGGGAGGAGAACAAGGCGGCGTCGGCGCGGGCGGCGCTCGAGCTCCTGCTGGACGTGGCCGCGGCCGGCGAAGGGGCGGCGTCCGGCTGAGGCGCCCCGCGGCCGGGCCGGCGCGCCGCGACACGGTCGGCCGGACGGTCGCATACTTGGGCGCGCACCGCAGCGAGGCATCCCGGCGCGCCGGGGCACGGAGGAATGGATGGCCGGCGAGTTCTCCTTCGACGTGGTCAGCGAGATCGATGGGCAGGAGCTGCGCAACGCGCTCGACCAGGCCCGCCGCGAGATCGGGACCCGGTTCGACTTCCAGGGCGGCACGGCCGAGATCACCCAGGAGAAGGACGCCCTGACCCTCCTCGCGGATTCGGAGCTCCGTGCGAAGTCGATGCGCGACGTCATCGAGTCGAAGGCGATCCGCCGGAATCTCAGCCTGAAGATCTTCGACTGGGGGAAGATCGAGCCCGCCGGCGGGATGAAGGTCCGCCAGCGGGTCGAGCTCCGCCACGGCCTGGCCGACGATCTCGCGAAGAAGATCACGAAGATCCTCCGCGACGAGTTCCCGAAGGCGAAGGGCCAGATCCAGGGCGACGCCGTCCGAGTGAGCGCCAAGAGCAAGGACGATCTCCAGAAGGTGATCACCCGTCTCCGGCAGCTCGACGAGATCGTGCCGCTCCAGTTCACGAACTACCGCTAGGAGACGCCATGGACCCCCGGACGCCCGAGCGGCCCGACCGCCTCGGCGCCACCGTCGGCGCGCGCATCGCCACATCCCGCCCGGCCGGGGCCACCGGGCCCGGCACGCTGGCCGGGACGGCCCGATGACCGCACCGGGCGCCTCCACGGCCGGTCGCTTCATCGCCGACGCCCTCGCCGCGGCCGGGGTCCGGGTGGCCTACACGGTCCCGGGCGAGAGCTTCCTGCCGCTGCTCGACGGTCTCGCGGCCGCCGGGATCCGCGTCGTCGCGACCCGCCACGAGGGCGGCGCCGCGCTCATGGCCGCGGCCTCCGCCTCGCTCTCCGGCCGGCCCACGGCCGTCCTGGCCACGCGGGCCGTCGGTGCTGCGAATCTCGCGATCGGCCTCCATGCCGCGTACGCGGATTCTGCGCCCGTCATCGCGCTGGTCGGCCAGGTCGAGCGCGACCACCGGGGCCGCGAGGCCTTCCAGGAGGTGGATCTCGTCGCCACGCTGGGCGGGCTGTGTCGCTGGGCTCGCGAGGTCCGCGACGTGGGCCAGCTGCCCGGGGCGCTCGACGAGGCCCTCCGGCGGGCCACCACGGCGCGACCCGGCCCGGTCCTCCTGAGCCTGCCCGCGGATCTCCTCGAGGGTCCGGCGCCCAACGGTGCCGAGCGCGTCGCCGGTGCGCTCGCGCTCGGGCCCAGCCGGTCGCCCGGCCCGGATCCGCTGGTCGTGCGTCGAATCCTCCACCTGCTCCTGGGCGCGGAGCGTCCGGCCATCCTGGCGGGCGCGGGCGTCCTGCGCTCGCGCGGCACGGCGGATCTCGTCCGCTTCGCGGAGCTCGTCGGCGTTCCGGTCATCGCGGGCTGGCGCCGGCCCGACGTCTTCCCCAACGACCACGCCCTGTACCTCGGCATGACCGGCTACTTCGCGGCACCCTCGGTTCGCCGACGCCTGGCCGAGGCGGACGCGCTCCTGGTGATCGGCAGCCGCCTCGGCGAGGTCGCATCGTTCGGCTGGTCCGTCCCCGCGCCGGGCGTGCCGTGGGCGCACGTCGACGTCGAGCCTCTCGGTGCGCGCCCGGGCCTCGGCGCCCCGACGATCGCCCTGGCGGCCGACGCCCGGACCTTCCTGCGCGAGGCCCGCCGCGTGCTCGGCGGCGCGGCGCTCGACGCGGCGTCGTTCGACCGCCGGGCGGGCCGCAACGCCGACGACCGCGCCGCGTACGAGGCGGCCCGGGTCGTCGACGGGCTGGGCTGGGACGGGCCCGGCGTCCATCCGGGCCGGGTCGTCGCCACGCTGAACGCGATCCTTCCCCCGGACGCGATCATCACGACCGATGCGGGCAACTTCGGGGGCTGGGCCGCCCGCGGGCTGATCCTCCACCGGCCCGGGACGTTCCTCGGTCCCACGGCCGGCGCGATGGGCTACGGGATCCCCGCGGCCATCGCGGCGTCGCTCGCCGGACCGGGCAGGTCGGTGATCGCGCTGGTGGGCGACGGCGGCGCCGGGATGACGTTCATGGAGCTCGAGACCGCCGTCCGGGAGCGGGCGCACCCGGTCATCCTCGTGTTCGACAACCAGCGCTACGGGACGATCGCGGTCCACCAGGCCGACGGCGGCTACCCGCGCGTCGGCACCGACCTCGGACCCGTGGACTGGGCCCGGATCGCGGAGGGCCTCGGGGCGACCGGCGTCCTCGTGGACAGCGACGACGAGGTCGAGCCCGCCGTCCGGGCCGCGATCGCGTCGCGGCAGACCACCGTGATCCAGCTGGCCATGGACCGGCGCTGGCGGAGCGTCGACCGCCTGGTGGACGACGACACGGACCTCAACGTCCGGCCCGAGCCGGAGCCTGTCGCGGAGATGCTGGCCGCGGAGGCGCCGCCGGCCACCGAACCGGCCGCGGAGGCGCCGCCGGCCACGGAACCGGCCGCGGAGGCGCCGCCGGCACCGAGCCGGCCGCGGAGGCGCCGCCGGCCACCGAACCGGCCGCGGAGGCGCCGCCGGCCACCGAACCGGCCGCGGGAGTGGCGGAGCCGACCGCAGGGGCCGGCGAGCCCGAGCCGGAGCCTGCTCCGGAGCCCGAGGCTGAGCTCGCGCCGGCCGCTGAGGCCGCTGGGTCGGCCGCCGAGGCCGCCGAAGCCGTCGAGCCCGAGCTCGCCGCAGAGCCCCCAGACGAGGCGGCGATCGAGCCCGCAACTGAGCCCGCGATTGAGCCCGCATTGAGCGATCGAGCCCGCAATTGAGCCCGAGCCGAGCCCGCAATTGAGCCCGAGCCGGGGCCCGCGGCGATCGAGCCCACGGAGGAGCCCGAGCCGGAATCGCTGCGCGACCGCGAGCCCGACGCTCCAAGCGAGGGCCCGTCCGGCGACGCGGCGAGCGGCCCCGAGCCGTCGGAAGTGCCCGCCGGGTGATCCATCGCGACGCGGCAGACATCGGTGCCGGGCTGGCGCCGGCGCGTCCTGCCCGTCCGATCGCCGCCGGGGAGCGGATCCACGTCGTCGGAGCGGGCGGCTCCGCTGCCGCGCCGGCCGCGCTGCTCGCCCAGGCGGCCGGGGCGACCGTGTCCGGATGCGATGCCGGGGGTCCGTCGCAGTACACGCCTCCACTCCTGGAGGCTGGGATCCCCCTGGCCTGGGAGCACGCGACGTCGCACGTCGAGCGCGGCGGCGAGATCCTCGTCGACCGGGTGGCCGTCACGAAGGCGCTGACCTCCATCGACCCGGATCACCCCGAGCTGCGCGCGGCCCGCCGCCACGGGATCCCGACGACCAGCGTCCAGCAGGTGATCGCCGACGCCTGCGCCACGCGCGGCGGGCGGCTGATCGGCGTCGCCGGGACCCACGGCAAGTCGACGACGACCGGCTGGCTCGTCCACCTCCTCGCGACGGCCGGCCTGGACCCGTCGGGGTTCGTGGGGGCGCTGATGCCGGCGGCCCTCGCCGGAGGAGGCCACCCCTCGACCGTGAGGATCGGGCAGGGGACCCCGTTCATCGTCGAGGCGGACGAGTACGCCGGCAATTTCGACCCGTACCACCCGGCGCTCGGCGTGCTCCTGAACGCCGACTGGGACCATCCCGACGTCTTCCCGGCCCTCGAGGACGTGGTCGCCGCTTTCGAGCGCTGGATCCGTGGCTTCGACGGGGGAGGGGAGCGCCCGGTCCTCGTCGCGAACGTCGCCGACGCCGGCGTCGCCGCCGTGCTCGATCGCCTTCGCGACTGGGAGGGCCGTCTCGTGCTGACCGAGGTCACCGAGGACGCCTCCGCCGACCTCGCGGCGATCGCCGCGCGCCTCGAGCAGGGCCACCGCTCGGGCGGCGGGGCCGCCACGGCGGTGGTCGGCCGCTGGAGGGCGACGGCGGAGGGGCGTTCGATCCTCGAGGTCCGGGGACCGGCCGGCGGCAAGGCTGGCGAGGCGGAGCTGGTGCTCGCCGGGCGGCACAACGGCGACAATGGGCTGGCCGCGGGCGCGGCGGCGCTGGCCGCGGGTGCCGGGATGGACGCCGTCATGGAGGGCCTCGCGACCTATCCGGGCGTCGGGCGCCGCCTCGAGCTGAAGGGAGACGTGGCGGGCGTCGTGGTGCTCGACGACTACGGCCACCACCCGACGGCCATGCGCGCCACGTTCCGGGCCGTGGCGCAGCGCTACCCCGGGCGACGGCTGTGGGCCGTCCACGAGCCGCTCACCTACCACCGCACGGTCGCCCTGATCGAGCAGTTCGCCGAGGTCCTCGAGCAGGCCGACCGCGTCGTGGTGGCCGACATCTTCGCCGTGCGCGACCGCGACACGTCCATCACGTCGGCCGCGGCGCTGGCGGAGGCGGTCAACCGGCGCGGGCGGACCCCGGCCTGGGCACCGGGGAGCGTCGAGGCCAGCGCGGACTGGCTCGCCGGGCAGGTCGAGCCCGGGGACGTGGTCCTCGTGATGGGTGGCGGGCGCTCCTACGTGATCGCCGAGCGCCTCGTCGAGCGCCTGCGCGAGCGCGCCCGATGACTGACGAGCCCGATCCCCGCGGGGTCGATCCCGCCGCGGACGAGGTCGACCTGTCGCCGGAGGCGGATCCGGAGCGGCGGCGGCCGGCCGGGTACTGCCGCGGGCCGGGGCACATCGTCGCCTACGGGAACCATGCCTTCGGCGACGTCTTCGGGGAGCGCTCGGTCGGGCTGCCCGCCCGGGAGGTCATGGTGGGGCTTCCCGGCGAGGCATTCACCCTCCTCGACGCGGTGCTCCGCGAGGGCCGGCCGCTGGCGCGCTGGATCCGCCGTGGTGGCGAGGACTGGCGGATGACGTGCGCGCCACGGATCGACGCCGTGACCGGCGAGGTGTACGGCGTCGCCTTCCACCTGCGGGCCCGGTCGGATCTCCTCGTCGAGGACGTGCCGCGGGCCTGAGCCGGACGGTTCGCCCCCTGCCTTCAGGAATCGCGGCTGAGCCTTGCCGAGCGCCTCAGGGCGCGAAGTAGCCCGTCACGTCGAAGATCAGGGCGGTGGAGGTCCCGCCCACCCCGCGGAAGACCGCCGAGAGCGTGCCGCCGGCGCCGAGGATGACGGTCACCCCGGTCGCCCGCGTGTCGCCCTTGGGGAAGTTGATCGTGGAGGTCTTGGGCGTGCTGGTGGCGATCGGTCCCAGGGAGACGTAGCCGGCCGAGGTGGCGCCGGTCACGGTCAGGATGCCGGTGACGGCGAGCGCGGTGGCCGGTACCCCGCCGCGGCCCGTCACCTGGAACGTGCGGGGCTTGCCCGAGACCAGGGCGCCGGTGGGACCCGTGCCCCAGCGGGTGTCGAAGGTGCGGACCGGGTTGAGGGGAGCGAACGAGGTCGGGGTCATCGTCGCCACGAAGCTCCCGTCCGGCGCGAAGTAGCCCGTCACGTCGAAGATCAGGGCGGTGGAGGTCCCGCCCACCCCGCGGAAGACCGCCGAGAGCGTGCCGCCGGCGCCGAGGATGACGGTCACCCCGGTCGCCCGCGTGTCGCCCTTGGGGAAGTTGATCGTGGAGGTCTTGGGCGTGCTGGTGGCGATCGGTCCCAGGGAGACGTAGCCGGCCGAGGTGGCGCCGGTCACGGTCAGGATGCCGGTGACGGCGAGCGCGGTGGCCGGTACCCCGCCGCGGCCCGTCACCTGGAACGTGCGGGGCTTGCCCGAGACCAGGGCGCCGGTGGGACCCGTGCCCCAGCGGGTGTCGAAGGTGCGGACCGGGTTGAGGGGAGCGAACGAGGTCGGGGTCATCGTCGCCACGAAGCTCCCGTCCGGCGCGAAGTAGCCCGTCACGTCGAAGATCAGGGCGGTGGAGGTCCCGCCCACCCCGCGGAAGACCGCCGAGAGCGTGCCGCCGGCGCCGAGGATGACGGTCACCCCGGTCGCCCGCGTGTCGCCCTTGGGGAAGTTGATCGTGGAGGTCTTGGGCGTGCTGGTGGCGATCGGTCCCAGGGAGACGTAGCCGGCCGAGGTGGCGCCGGTCACGGTCAGGATGCCGGTGACGGCGAGCGCGGTGGCCGGTACCCCGCCGCGGCCCGTCACCTGGAACGTGCGGGGCTTGCCCGAGACCAGGGCGCCGGTGGGACCCGTGCCCCAGCGGGTGTCGAAGATGCGGACCGGGGCGCCGGCGTCGTAGGGCAGGATCGACATGACCGCGGTGATGTTGTTGAGATAGGTCAGGTGGCGGGCGCTGCCCTCGACGGTGCCCAGCCAGTGGGCGCTGGCCGAGCTGACCGTCGTGTAGCCGGAGGCGTTGTACCAGGTGAGCAGCTGGGCGTACGCCCGGACGCTCGCGAGCCAGGTCGGATACTTGGCATAGGTGTAGCCGTTGCCCGGCGCATACGGCACGGCTCCGAAGTCCGCCTCCCAGGAGTAGTAGAGGATGTTGCCCCAGTTCTTCGTGGTGACCGCGTACCCCTTGGTGCCGGAGCCGCTCTCGGCCTGGAACGTCCCCAGCGCGAAGGCCGGGTTCACGCCGGCGGTCACGAGGGTCGTGTAGATCGCGTTCCCTTCGCCCAGCGCGGGCGAGCCGGTCGCGCGCAGGCGATCGACGAACGAGGCCTGGGACAGGGTCGGAGGCGCGATGATGTGGTCCGCCGCGTGCGGCACGTTGGGCGGCGGCGGGCACAGGCCACGGTCGAGCGAGGCTGCGGCTCCGGCGGTCTGGGCCGTGCTGTCCGTCACCGAGGCCGTGATGCTCTGGGTCGAGATCGAGCAGTTGTTGGTGACCGTCGCGGAGATCACCGGGTTGCTGGTCGAGCCGCTCGCGACGACGGTCCCGCGGACGGCGATCGCGTACTGCCAGGGTGCCGTCCCGCCCGTCACGGTCACGGTGACGAGCACCTGGGCCACGTTCGTGCTCGCGTTGTAGGTGGTCGAACGCTGGGCCATGGTGACCGCGAGCGGTGCCGGGCTCGGGCTCGGCGGACGCGCTCACCGAGGGCGCAGGGCTGACCGAGGCCGCCGGCGCGACGCCCGGCGAAGAAGCGGACGGGCTGACCGGGGGCGCCGGGCTGACCGAGGGCGCGGAGCTGGGGGAAAGGCTCACCGAGGGAGCTGGCGCGCCCGACGATGCGGGCGGGCTGACCGAGGGCGATGGACTTGGCGAGGGGGCCGCCGAGGCGGCTCCCGGCGAGGCCGACGGATCAGCGGCGAAGGCCGTCCCAGCCGCGGCGACGACCAAGACGGACGCCATGAAGAGCGAGCTGCGGCGGCCGAAGATGTTGAACATGGGCACATCCACGGCACGAATGAGGCTGCGCCTACCTTGGCCCCGAAGGCGCCCATTCGTCAAGCGTGCCGAAGGTCCCACGCTCGGCGGCCGCGATTGTCCGGGGCGAACGGCGCGTTCGAGGAGGCGGGGCGGGGCGGGATCCGCTACCGTTCCCGGCGATGAGCGACGATCCTGACCGCGATGCGCTCCAGCGCAGCCTCGAGGGGCTGGGGCCCTTCGAGCTCTTCGCATGCGACCCCGCGCTCGCCGACACTGCCGCCTTCTGTGACGCCTACGGGTTCGATCCGGCGGACTCGGCCAACACGATCGTCGTGGCCGGCAAGGCCGACCCGCCGGCCTACGCCGCCTGCGTCGTGCTGGCCACCCATCGGCTCGACGTGAACCATGCCGTCAAGGCCCGGCTCGGCACCCGCCGGGCATCGTTCGCGTCGGCCGACGAGACGCGCGCGCTCACCGGCCACGAGATCGGGGGGGTGACCGCGTTCGGCCTTCCGGCCGGCCTCCCGCTCCTCGTGGACGCGGCCGTGATGCGCCGTGAGCGGATCGTGCTCGGGGGCGGGAGCCGGCGCTGGAAGGTGCTGGCCGCCCCGTCGATCCTCCTCGCCGTGCGCGGGGTCGAGGTCGTGGAGGGGCTTGCGAACCCGGTCCAGCCGGATCCGGGCCGCGACCCGGGCGTCTAGCAGGGGGCCAGGCCCGACCGGGCGACGGTCAGGGCTTCAGCCAGGCGTCTCCCAGGCCGGGACCGACGGTCGTGCTCTTCCCGGAGGCCAGGTCGACCAGGTGGACGGCGGTCGTCGTGCCGTTGCGCAGGGTCGCGAGGAGGCGCCGCCCGTCGGGTGAGATGGAACCTCCGAGCGCGGAGCCGCCCTCGACCTTCGCGGCCGCCCCGCTGCTCGCATCCACGATCCAGTCCGTCTGGCGTCCCGACGAGACCGTCGAGATCAGCTGGTGGCGCCCGTCGCCCACGACCTCGCCGTAGGCGATCATGAAGTCCTCGCCGGCGGGGATCCCCGTGACGGGCGCGACCGAACCGCTCGCCAGGTCGAGAGAGGCGTAGCGGGCCGCAGACCCGATCGCCTGGCTCGACGAGAAGAGCGCCCAGCGGCCCACCTCCGCCGTGGGGAGCGCCACGAACCCGGACAGCGCCCCGGCGGGCGCGGCGGTCCCCGAGGTGAGGTCGATCCGCCACCACGCGGTCGGACCGGTCGCCGGACGGATGCCGACCGCGGCGCTCTGCCGGTCGCCCGCGAGCAGCAGCGGCAGGACGGTGGCCCCGCCGGGCACCGGCACGACCACGGTGGGGGCTGGCTGGTTGGGTCCCAGCAGGCTCACCCCGGTCGTGCCGACCAGGATGAGCTGGCGCGCATCCCTGCCGTAGTGGACGGAGACCAGCGGCCCGGCGTCCGCGACGGCGACCTGCGGGTCGCCTCCATCCGGCGCGACCGTGACCACGGACCCGGTGCCGTCCGGCGCGAGGCGGATGTAGGCGATGCGGCTCCCGTCCGGCGCGACGTCCACCGATGCGTTCGTCAGGTCCGCCGTCAGCTTCACGGCGGCGGTGGGCGTTGCCGTGGGAATGCGCCACCACGCGTCGCCGTAGGCGAGGACGAAGGAGCCGTCCGGCGCCAGGCGGGGCTCGTAGACGTGGGTGAGCCCCGGCAGCGCGGTGAGCTCCGTGGTGACCCCGCTGGCGAGGTCCACGAGCCAGTCCGGACCTCCGGTCGGACTGCCGATCACCCACCAGCGGTCGCCCTGCACCAGCGGGATCGGGGCGGGTGCGACGTCGGGCCGGATCGCGACCGACATCACCGCGGCCGTGTCCGTGCGTACGATGTACCAGCCGGACGTCCCATGCAGGACGACCGTCGCCCGCATGTTCGTCTCGAAGAGCTCGGGCAGCTTGTCCGGCAGGGAGAGGCGGCGGATCTCCTTCCCATTCGCGCCGACGATGACCAGCACGGACTTCGTCGGATCCTTCTTCGCCGCGGCGACGTAGACGAAGGCGCCGGCAGCGCCCGCCGGACCGGCCGAGGCCGGCGGCGCGGCGCTGGGACCCACCCCGCCCGATGCGAGCGGGGTGGGCGCGGATGGCCCCGTGGTGGCGGGCGGCGAAGCGGTGCTCGTCGCGGGGGGAGGCGTCGGTGAGGGCCCACATGCCGCGGAGAGGAGCGCGAGGAGCGCGAGGAAGCTCCCGAGACGATTCCGCGGCGTCGGCCATCTCACCATAGGTTCTCCTTTCCCCTGGCGGGGGAGCTACAGCGCCGCGTCGATGGCGGCAGCGATCTCGAGGACCTCGCGCGCGTCGGTCGTCGCGCTCATGCCCATCGAGGTGAGGCGAGGAAGCGTGCCCAGCACCAGCACGGCGCCGGCGTCGCCCGGGCGGACGGAGAAGAGGCGCGGGCCTCGAACCTTGATGGAGCCCATGTCGGTTTCGGTGCGCAGCACCTTGTCGATCCGCTTCGCGAGGTCCTTGATCGTATTGAGGCGCCCGGCCGCGTCGGGGTTTCCGGTGAGCTTCGGGGTCCCGAAGCTCTTGTGGTCCTCGATCCCGACCTCGCCCGCGACCGGCTTCCCGAGCTGGATGGCGTACAGGAGCGATCCGCAATACGCGCCCACGCCCTGCCGGATGACGTGGGCCCGGAGCGTGGCCGGATGCGCTGCCGGGAGGTCGATCTCCAGCGTCAGGAGCGTGGTCGTGGCCCCGGAGCCGAGGACGTTGGCCACGTCCACGAGCACGGACCCGAAGCTGGCCGAACCCGCCGCGACGTCCAGGGCGCGGCAGGGGAGGGGAGTGCTGGAGCCGACGTCCTTGCGGACGATCTCCTCGACTCCCGCGGCGAGCTTGGCGGGCTGCTGGTTGCCGTACACGAGGTTGTTCATGGTCCCCTTCCCTGAACATGCACCCTGGACCTGCCGGCCGACACCGGGCGCGGCGCGACAACTCTCGCGGACGACCCTGCCCGGGTCAAGCGTGAGGAGGGGCAGCGGCCGTGCCGCTCCGGCCCGACACCTGCCACACTGGGGGACGCACGGGGCGCCCTCGCCCGGACCAGCCGGCCGTCGCCCCTTCCCCGAGCCCCCGGAGACGCCCACCCGCATGACCAGCACCCAGTACCTGTCCGAGGGCGGCATCGTCGGCGCCCGAGCCGAGCTGGCGCAGCTCACCGGAATCGAGCGGCCGGCCGTCGTCGCCCGGATCGTCGCGGCTCGCGAGCTCGGCGACCTGCGCGAGAACGCCGAGTACGAGACTGCCCGCAAGGAGCAGTCCGATCCTCGAGGGGCGGATCCAGCACCTGACGGCGCTGCTCCGCGACGCCGTCCAGATCGAGGGATCGTCGACCAGCCATGTCAGCCTGGGCACGACGGTCACCGTCGAGGACGAGGAGGGCGGGCAGACCTACACGATCGTGGGCAGCCACGAGGCCGCGCCGGCCGACGGGCGGATCAGCAACACGTCACCCGTCGGGCGCGCCCTGATGGGCCGCCGCGTCGGTGACACCGTGATCGTCACCGCCCCCGGCGGCACGTTCGACCTCCGGATCATCGCCCTGGCCTGAGCCACGGGCGGCCGGCGCGACGGGCTGGTGGCCGGCGCCACGCTCTCCGGCCCGTACCGCACAGGCCGAGGCGGGGCCGCGACCCGGGTCCGGGGCAGGTGCCGCTACGCGGTCGGCTCCTTGCCGTCCCGGCCTCGGCCGAGCTCTCCGCGGACGGCGGCCCCGCCGTTGACGGCCGACCAGGCCGTGACGGCGTCGGCGAGCGCCGCCGATGAGGGCCTGACCGCGAGCCGGTCATCGATCCCGCGGATCCCGGCGCCAAGCTCGGCGAGCCGTCCGCGGTAGACGGGCCGGTCCGCGTTCGCGCGGTCGACCGGCCGGTAGACGTCGAAGTAGCCGTCCGTGCTCACGACGACGTGCGCTTCGGCGCAGGGGAACTGGGTGCGTGCCATGTGGGGGTCCGTTCCGTCGGTGCGCCACGGGACTGACGGAATCGGAGTCCTGCGCTTGCGACTAACGGCACCACGGTGCGGCCGCGGGGCGTTTCCGTCAAACGGTCCCCGAATTCGGGAGGGCCGCCCGACCGAGTCGGACGGCCCTCGGGTCACTGGTTCGGAGCTGGCCCGGCCGGTGCCCCCGGCGGGCGATGACCCTACTTCTTCGGACCGACGAGATCCGACATGGGCTCCACGTTCTCCCTGTCGCACGTGGCCCCCAGGCAGCCCAGCCGCCACCCGTTCTCGATCGTGGCCAGGATCGAGTAGTGGTTGTAGGCCTCGTCGGACTGCCGCGCGGCGTGATCCGAATGGGAGATGACGAGCGTCACGACGTGGCCGCCGCCCGGGTTCGCCGTGCAGCACCCGCTCGTGTCGCCGAAGCCGAACGGGCCGGAGCCCGTGAAGTCGCTCTCGTCCCAGGTGATGAAGATCGCGGAGTTGCCCGTCCACGCGGAGGACGAGGTGATCTTGCCGACGAGATCCTTCAGGAAGGCGTCGCCCGTCGCGATGAGGCCCTGGACGTTCGAGAAGTCACACGGATCGGCCGACCCGCCGCCGCCGCGGCCATGCATGTCATGGCACTGGTCGGGCGCGATGAAGTTGTAGTCGGCCACGTTGCCGCCGGCGAGATTCGCGTCGAGCTGGGCGAGGTCGACGACGTTCGCCATCCGGGCCGCGCTGGACTGCACGTCGGCGAACGAGACGAACGGGTTGTGCTTGCGCTCGTAGAGCTGGTTGCCGCAGGCGTGGGCCAGCAGGTTCCCGTTGCACAGCGCCAGCGACTGCTGGTAGTCGGTCCACGACTTCCCGTGGGCCTCGAGCTGGTCGACGATGTTGGGGACGTCGATCGTGATGTCGTTGTCGTTCAGCACGCCGTTGGTCCCGCCGGACGTGATCGCCACGTAGTTCGGCTGGCTCGGGTGGGCCACCCCGTAGGCGTTCGTGGCCAGGCCGTACTTCGCGGCCGCGGCGTTGATCCAGGGCGCGTTCGGGTTGCCGATCAGGGCGTCGTAGCCGGTGTTCTCCATCATGATCACGAACACGTGCTGGAAGTTCTTCAGGGTCGCCCGGCCGTCCGCCGCCGAGACGACGGCGACCTGGCTGGCCAACAGCCCGAGCCCGACGCCGATCGTGACCGCCCGCCTGGCGGCGCCTCCAAGGTCGAAACTGGGACGCATTCGCCGACCTCCGCTAGTGGCCCGGGATCCCGGGGCCGCCATCGTATCCGGCGCGCCCCGCGCAGTCATCAGCCGGTCCCAGGCTCGTCCGGGATTCCTGGGCCGGGTCGAGCGGGCTGTGGCACCCGCGCCCCGGGACTCGCCACTCGCCGAAATCTGCCGGGTCCGGCCCGACGTACCCCTGCCAGCAGGGCCCGAATACGCCACGGCCGAGCCGGCACGACCCTCCGTGCCCGGCTCGGCCGACACGCCCCGGCCGTCCGGCTGACCGCACGAGGACCCTTCCCGGTCTGCGATACTCGCGGCCATGAGGCTGCACCCGAACCCGCCCCGCCTGGTGACCGTCGGGCTCGCCGTCGCGCTCGGCGTCATCGGCCTGGTCTACGCCTGGCCCATCGATGCCGCCATCCCGGTGCTCGCGCCGGTGGCCGACATGGTGACCCGGGCCGGGCTGGCCGTCGACCGCGAGCTGGGCTACCTCTGCCTGTTCGCCTCCTCGGCCCTGCTGGTGGCCGGCTCCCTCCTGCCCGGGATCTAGGACGATGAGCCGGACCAACTTCGCGCCGACCGCCCGGACGATCATCGTCGCGCTCGTGCTCATGGTCATCGGCCTCCTGGGAACGTTCGGCACCATCCTCCCGCACCAGGTCGGCGTCATCGCGTTCGTGGCCGCGATCGTGGCCCTGCTCCTGGGCATGGTCTTTCGCGAGATCTGATCCGCCGGCCTGCGCCGGAGCGGGGGAGGAGGGGCCAGTGCCAGCGGCCGACGAGCGCATCTTCCAGTCCGCGACTGCGCTCGCGGCGGCCATCCGGGACCGCCACGTCTCCTCGGTCGAGGTCGTGGAGGCCTGCCTGCGGCGGATCGCCGAGGTCAACCCGCGCCTCAACGCGGTGGTCGCCCTGGCCGACGATGCGCTGGATCTCGCCCGACGGGCGGACGCGGACCTCGCCCGCGGGATCGTCCGAGGCCCGCTCCACGGCCTGCCCTTCACCATCAAGGATTCGCTCGACACCGCGGGGCTGGTCACGACCGCCGGCACGCTCGGCTGGGCAGGCCGGGTCCCCGCGCGCGACGCGACGGTCGTCAGCCGGCTGAAGGCGGCCGGGGGCATCCTGGTCGGCAAGACGAACACGCCCGAGTTCACGTGGTCCGACGAGACCGACAACGACGTCTACGGCCGGACCTCGAACCCGTACGACCTGAGTCGGACCCCGGGCGGGAGCAGCGGGGGGCCGGCGGCGATCGTCGCGGCCGGGGGGTCGCCGTTCGACATCGGCAGCGACACCGGCGACAGCATCCGCCAGCCCGCCCACGTGTGCGGAGTGGCGGGCATCAAGCCCACGAGCGGCCGCGTGCCCCGGACCGGGCACTGGCCGTCCTACGCGGGCATCCTGGAGTCGCTCACCCAGCTGGGGCCGATCGCGCGGCGCGTCGAGGACCTGGTCCTGCTCCTGCCGATCATCGCCGGGCCCGACGGGGAGGACCCCCACGTCGTGCCGGCCGCGCTGGGGGATCCGTCGGACGTCAGGATCGCGGGGCTGCGCGTCGCCTGGTTCGGCGACAACGGGATCCGGACGCCGACACCCGAGACCGTCCGGGCAGTGGAGGCCGCGGTCCGCGCGCTGGCCGACGCGGGGGCGAGGACGGTGGAGACCCTGCCGCCGGCGCTCGACGAAGCCTTCGGGGCCTGGCATGAGCTGACCGGCGCCGACGGGTATGCCTGGCTCCAGGGACTGATCACGGCCGCGGGCACGCCCGGCTTCGGCTCGTACGACACCCGCGGCTGGGTCACGAAGCGGCCGCCCCTCCCGGGCGACGAGCTGGCTGCGCTGGTCGAGCGCGTCGACGAGATCCGGGCGCGGCTGCTGCGCTGGGTGCAGGACGTCGACCTGGTCGTCTGCCCCGCGATGCCCCTGCCGGCCATCCACCACGGCGACAGCAACGCCGAGTGGTTCGGCGACACGTACAGCGACGTCCACAACCTCACGGGCTGGCCCGCGGCCGTGGTCCGGGGCGGCACGTCGCCCGAGGGCCTGCCCATCGGTGTCCAGCTGGTCGCGCCGCCCTGGCGCGAGGACGTGGCCCTGGCCGGGGCGCTGGTCGTGGAGGCCGCGTCCGGCGGGTGGGTCCGGCCGCCGCTCTGACTGCCGCCGGGCGAGATCTCGCCTCAGCTCCTCGAGGTGCCGCCTGGGCGGGTCATGGCCGCGAGCGCCGGACGGCTCAGCGCAGCTCCTGGATTCGGACCAGGTTGCCCGCGGGATCGCGGACGGCGCAGTCGCGAACGCCGTACGGCTGCTCGGTCGGCTCCTGGACGACCTCGGCGCCGCTGGCCTCCAGCTGCGCGAAGGCGCCGTCGAGGTCGGCGGTGGCCAGGAGGATCCAGCCGTAGGTGCCCTTGGCCATCATCTCGGCGATGGTGCGGCGCTCGTCCTCGGTGATGCCGGGGTCGACGGCCGGCGGGGCCAGGAGGATGGAGGTGCCGGGCTGGTTAGGAGGGCCGACCGTGATCCAGCGCATCCTGCCCTTGCCGACGTCGGTGCGGACCTCGAACCCGAGGACGTCGCGATAGAACGCCAGGGAGGCGTCCGGGTCCTCGTGCGGGAGGGCGGTCGTGTGAATGGTGATGTCCATGGCGGTCATGCCGGGTGCCTCCCCTGAACGGTGCTGTCCAAGGCGGTCATGCTACGTGCGGCTCGGTGACCGGCGCTTCTCGATTCCTGACCGGCCTGGTCACCTGCTTCGCCACGCACGGGGGCATCCCCGCCGTTGCACGCACCGCCTTGCGCCGGTAGGTGCTGGGCGGCATGCCCACCAGCTCGCTGAAGCGCGTGCTGAAGGTGCCCAGCGACGAGCAGCCGACCGCGAAGCAGACCTCGGTGACGCTCAGGTCGCCCCGACGCAGCAGCGCCATCGCGCGCTCGATGCGCCGCGTCATCAGGTAGCCGTAGGGCGACTCACCGTAGGCGAGCCGGAACTGGCGGCTGAGGTGCCCGGCCGACATGTGCGCGCCGCGGGCGAGCGCCTCGACGTCCAGGGGCTGCGCGTACTCCCGGTCGATCCGGTCGCGGACGCGGCGCAGCCACGCGAGGTCGCGCAGGTGCTGCGCTGCGGCGGGCGTGCTCGTCACCTGCGGGATCATGCCACGTCGCGCCGGAGGTGCCTCGCGCCGCCGTCCCGCTCCGCTCCGTGTCCGCGCGGGCCCTCGGTCAGGTGCCGACGTAGGCCGCGAGGTGCTCGCCGGTGAGGGTGGAGCGGGCGGCGACGAGGGCGGCGGGCGTGCCCTCGAAGACGATCCGGCCGCCGTCGTGGCCGGCGCCGGGGCCGAGGTCGATGATCCAGTCGGCGTGCGCCATCACCGCGAGGTGGTGCTCGATGACGATCACCGACTTGCCCGCGTCCACCAGCCGGTCGAGCAGCGCGAGCAGCTGCTCGACGTCCGCGAGGTGCAGGCCGCTGGTCGGCTCGTCGAGCACGTAGATGCCCCCGTCGGTGGCCATCTGGATCGCCAGCTTGAGCCGCTGCCGCTCGCCACCGGAGAGCGTGGTGAGCGGCTGGCCGAGGCGCAGGTACCCGAGCCCGACGTCGGCCATCCGGGCGAGGATCGCCCTGGCTGCCGGCGTCTTCGCGGCGCCGCTGCCGAAGAACGCCAGGGCCTCGTTGACCGACATCGCGAGCACCTCGCTGATGTCCCGGCCGGCGAGCTTGTACTCCAGCACGCTGGCGTCGAACCGCTTGCCCTCGCACTCCTCGCACACCGACTCCACGGTCTCCATGTAGCCCAGCTCCGTGTAGATGACGCCGTTGCCGTTGCAGACCGGGCAGGCGCCCTCGGAGTTGGCGGAGAAGAGCGCGGGCTTGACCCCGTTCGCCCTGGCGAAGGCCGTCCGGATCGGGTCCAGCAGCCCGGTGTAGGTCGCCGGATTGCTGCGCCGCGAGCCCTTGATCGGCGCCTGGTCGATCGAGACGATCCCCGCGCCATTCGGCATCGAGCCGTGGATCAGCGAGCTCTTGCCCGAGCCGGCCACGCCGGTCACCACGCAGAGCACGCCGAGCGGGACGTCCACGTTCACGTCCCGCAGGTTGTGCTGGGTCGCGTGGCGGATCTCCAGCCGGCCGGTCGGCGGGCGGGTCCGCGGCTTGAGCGCGGCCCGGTAGCCGAGGTGGCGTCCGGTGAGCGTCTCGCTTGCCCGCAGGCCCTCGATCGTGCCCTCGAAGCACACCGTGCCCCCGTCGGAGCCCGCGCCGGGGCCGAGGTCGATCACGTGGTCGGCGATCTCGATCACCTCCGGCTCGTGCTCGACCACCAGCACGGTGTTGCCCTTGTCGCGCAACCGCAGCAGGAGCTGGTTCATCCGCCTGACGTCATGGGGGTGGAGGCCCGTGGTGGGCTCGTCGAAGACATAGGTGACGTCGGTGAGCGACGACCCGAGGTGCCGGATCATCTTGGTGCGCTGGGCCTCGCCGCCCGACAGCGTGCCCGACGGCCGGTCGAGCGAGAGGTAGCCCAGCCCGGTCTCCACGAACGAGTCGAAGGTGTGCCGCAGCGCGGCGAGCAGCGGCGCCACCGACGGCTCGTCGAGGCCGCGAACCCATTCGGCCAGGTCGCTGATCTGCATCGCGCAGGCGTCGGCGATGTTGATGCCCCGGATTCGCGACGACCGGGCCGCCTCGGACAGGCGGCTGCCGCCGCACGCGGGACAGGCGGTGAAGGTGACCGCCCGATCCACGAACGCCCGGATGTGCGGCTGCAGCGACTCCACGTCCTTGGACAGGAACGATTGCTGGATCCGCGGCACCAGGCCCTCGTAGGTCATGTTGATGCCCTCGATCTTCATCCGGGTCGGCTCCCGGTAGAGGAGGTCGCGGCGCTCCTGCTCCGTGTAGTCGCGGATCGGCTTGTCCGGGTCGACGAACCCGGAGGCCGCGTAGAGGCGATAGTTCCAGCCGCCCGCGCCGTAGCCGGGGATGGTCAGCGCGCCCTCGGCGAGCGACCTGGCGTCGTCGAAGAGCTGGGTCAGGTCGATATCGGAGACCGTGCCCATGCCCTCGCAGCGCGGACACATGCCGCCGACGACGGTGAAGGTCCTCCGTTCGGTCCTGCGCTCACCGCGCTCGACGGTGATCGCGCCGGTCCCCGTGACCGAGGGGACATTGAAGGAGAACGCCTGGGCCGAGCCGATGTGCGGCTGCCCGAGTCGGCTGAAGAGGATGCGCAGCATCGCGTTGGCGTCGGTGGCCGTGCCGACGGTGGAGCGGGCGTTGGCGCCCATCCGCTCCTGGTCGACGATGATCGCCGTCGTCAGCCCGTCGAGCACGTCGACGTCCGGCCGCGCAAGCGTGGGCATGAATCCCTGCACGAAGGCGCTGTACGTCTCGTTGATCATCCGCTGCGACTCCGCGGCGATCGTGCCGAACACCAGCGAGCTCTTGCCCGAGCCGGACACGCCGGTGAACACCGTCAACCGGCGCTTCGGGATCACGACGTTGAGGTCCTTGAGGTTGTTCACCCGCGCGCCCTGCACGCGGATCAGGTCGTGGCTGTCGGCCAGGTGCAGCGCGGGCGACGGCGCCTCGGTCCTCGGGGCCATGCTCATCGCGTCTCCATCGGTCAGGCGGGGCCGCCCATCCCGTCTCCGTCGCCTGGCTCGATCCGACCAGCTTCGAGCAGTATGTCCGGTTGTCTGCGCTGCGGCCCGGGAGCCTCTGATGCCCCCTGGCTCGCCGACGGAGGCGCTGCGTCCTAGCCGCACTCCTTGCCGGTGAGCGGCGTGAGGGGGATGTCGAACGGGATGTCGTAGTAGCCCGTCTTGCCCGATGCGGTGTAGGAGCCGTGTCGGATGGCTCCAAGAAGGCTCAGCTGCTCGGCACCGGATCCCTTCACCGTGTAGGTGCCGCTGCCCACCCAATGCACGTTGTGCTCGGTCACGTCAAAGCTCACGTTGCCGGCGATCGGGCTCGTGGGTTCGAAATCGAAACGCATCTCGAGGTCCCTGCCCGGCGTCACGACCGTGACGCTGAACAGTCGATCGAGGCCGCACACGATGCCCGACCATGTTGAGCCCTCGTCTTGCCACGAGGCCCGATAGCCCTGGGGAATGGTCCGGAGGGCCACGACGAGCTTCGCGACGCCGCGTCGCGAGCGGGTCTCGAGGGTGACCACGGCGTTCAGATAGGGTTGGTCGGGCGCCTTGTAGCGAAAGGCCGCCGGGGCGGGCACCTTCGTGCCGGATGGCGTGACGGAGACAGCGCCGCTGTTGAGGTGCGCCGTGACCGGGGCGTGGAGCTGCCCGCCCTCGAACTTGTGGGTGACGATCGCACTGAATGGCTTCTCGGACCCGACCGGAACTCCCACGTACGGGATGTCGATCTGGACCCCCGTGACATTCCCCTCTCTCGGGTCGTCGACCCTCACCACGCCATCCGCCTCCGGGACGGTGATCGCGACGCAGTAGCCGGTGGTCCAGGCGTCCTCCGCAGAGTGCATCGCCGCGGTCGCGGCCAGCGTGCCCAGGCTCTTGGTCATCTCGGCCCCCATCCTGGCGAACTCCGGGGTCCACCTGGACGACCACCGGGGGGAGCCGCCGGTGGCTTGGCCGCCGACAGGGCTGGTGAAGGCGAATTCCACGAACATCGGGGCCGTGCCGAGCGCGCTGCTGCCCGTCAGCGGCTGGGAGGCCAGGCTCCCGGTGAACGTCGAGGTCCATGCTGGCGAGGTTGCCGTTGTCGTCCACGTGGCCCGTGGCCCGTGCGTTGACCTCGTACTGCATGCCGCCGCCGAGCATCGAGAACCCTCCGCCCAGCGACACTTCCAGGGGCACGTTGCCGCCCGCATCCGGGCACGCATCGACGGTCACCATGCCCGAGGCGTGCTCGGTGTGCGCCAGCGGTCCCGCCATCTCGATGTCGATCGTGACCTCGGCGGTCAGTCTCGAGCCGGTGAGGGTTGGCTTGATCGTGAAGCGAAGCGTCGAGCCATCCGCGGACCGCGCCTCCTGGGTCAGGATCTCCCCGCCGCTGGCGCCACTCGAGGCGCCGTGGAGCATTCCGGGTGCCATCATCGTGATCAGCAAGGCGCCGAACAGGGAGTCGCCACCGACCGCCGCCCCCGGCGCGGTGGTGCCGGGCGGTCGCGGGGTCACGACGTATGCGAGGCGGGCCGGGATGGCCGGCCCGGGCGGCCACGCCACGTCCATGACCGGAGCTCCGGTCGCGGACGCGGGGGCCCCCGCTCGCATCCTGGCGACCACGGCGGCGATCAGCTCCCGCTCGGTGGTGTCGATCCCGGCGAGGATGCCCTCGCCGTTCGGTCCAAGGAGCCCCGCCACCCCGGCTGCCTGGCGCATGTAGTCCTTCATGCGCTGCTCGACGCGATCGAGCGCCGGACCCGGATCGGACAGGTCGATCGGCACGCTCATCGCCTGGGCGACGATCTGCTGCATCTCGGCCGCCGTCGCGTCGCTCGCCGACGGGGAGGCGGAAGGGTCCGGGTTGGCGGCGGCAGTCGAGCCGGAGCGCTGTCAGCGGGCCCCTGGGGGCTCTGTGCCGGGCCGGCCGTCCCGCAGCCGGCGAGGCTGATCGCGAGGGCCAGCGTGGCGAGCGACCTTGCGAGCTGCACCATCGTCCTCGAGAACGGCACCAGCCGGGAAAGCGCGATGGTGCGCCGCGAAGGGAGGCACCCGGCAGGGCCATTCGGCCCCCGACACGTGCCTGCCACGAGCCGTTGGTGCTACTACGCCAGGAGCCTCGGCGACGTCGCCAACGGCCTGATGCCGCGGCGGGTCACGACCGGAACGGGACCCTTCGCCAGGCGATGACTCCGCCCATGAGGCCGGCGAGCAGGACGGCCATGCCACCGATCGGAAGCGTCGACCCCGGTGGCGGGGCCGCGGTCGCGGTGTCGGGCGGAGTCTTCCCGACCAACGAGAACGCCTCGGCCACCGTGATCCGCTCGATGCCGGCGAAGTCGGGCGGGGTCCCGCGAATCCAGGCCACGGTATCGAACGTGGTCGGATTCGAGCCGACGGTCGCTCCGAGGGCGAGCGCGATCCGGTCACCCTGGCGGGCCATGATGATGTGGTCAGGGCACGGGAGGAACGCCAGGTCGCGGAGGGTCATGACGGCGTCCTGCGTGACCGCGCAGCACATAGCGCACCCGCAACGTGAAGCGACTGGAGCGTCCCTGGTCATCGGTCCACGGGGCGGTCGGATCCACGCCGATCACGTCACCGATCACGACCCGATCAGCCGAGGCGGCATGGTCGCGGAACGACGGCACCGGGCCGTCGCAGGAAGCGGCCACGGGCGTTGCTCCGACAGCGGCAAGGCCAAGCGCCAGCGTCGCCGCGACCGTGAGCGGAGCGAGCCTCCTCGTCCAGCCTCGAGAGACGTTCATCGCGACCTCGGGATCAAGCGAACCGATTGTCGTACTCGCCTGAGTTCGGCAGCGAGGTCACCGCTTTCAGCGTGAGCTCGGGGCGAGAACATGGCGACGGGCTACTCAACACGCTGTCGGGACAAAGACCAGGCCGCAGGGACCACGAGGATTCCAGTGAAGATGCGGAACATGCTGCTCCAGATCGATGGCGCTGCGTGAGATTCGGCTAGCGATCAGCATGAACGTGCGCTCACATCGATCGGGCGTCCATGCGGGACATCGCGCAGCGCGAGGAGCAATCGGCTACCTGGTCGTGGAGGCGGCGTCGGGCAGTCGGGTGCGGCCGCCGCTCTAGTCTCGCTCATGACGCTGCAGCACCACGGCGCGCCGGCGGCGCCATCGTCGGCGGACCTGCCAGATCGTGACGAGCACGATGGCGGCGAGGCCGACAACGATCCTGAGGTCGATCACGAGGCTCAGGGAGGGCGAGAGGACGTACGGGCGCCCGAACGTGACCGTGGTGCCGAGCGGAGCACCGACCATCTGGATGGTCCAGCTGAGCGTCGCGCTGTCCGGGCCGCTTCCGAGTTGTCGGGGCCGCAGGTCACCGATGAGACGGAGGGTGACGGTGCATGGCCCGGCCGGGGGGCAACGCTCGAAGGGATGCTCGACGAACCGGCCAGTGTCGAGGAAGAGGGTGCCGGCGACGGAACCAGCGCTGCCCCCCTCGATGCGCGTTCCGATGGCCGAATGATGCGACCCGTCGACGAGTGCCACGGCGACCGCCAGTGGATCCAGCCCGGCTGTCGCGGGCGGGTGCCCGGGGACGAAGAGCGTCGCGTCGATCGCGACGGACTCGGAACTCGCGGTCAAGGTGACGGGATCGGCGGCCGCATCGACGGTCGAGATCGGAATGAGCGGGTTTGCACGGTCGTTGAAGGCAACGGAGAGAACGGGCGCTGTCGTTCCGCCATGCGGGTAGGCCGCAGTCCCGGAGATCGTCCAGTCCACCTGGTACGGGTCTGCGGATAAGCCAGCGCTCGGCCACTCGGCCCCGCTGTCGAAGTCGTCGATGACGATCCAGTAGCCGCGGCTGCACGTCCCGGTCGCCGGGCAGTCGGTGAGGACGGGGATGTCGAGCCTGGCGACGATATCGAGCCCGCCCTCGACGTACAGCCGCTTGCCGACGAGCTGACTGACCACCGGCGACGTCGCACCGTCCGCGAGGACCCGGACCCAGAAGTGCTCCCAGGACAGCAGCCTATGATCCTGCAACTGCACTGCGGTCGACAGGCCGATCGAGGCGGCGCCGGGCGCTGGCCCCCGCGAGGTGACCGTCAGGTGCCGGGCGACAAGCTTGCCCGGCACCTGCTGCCATTCGGTCGGCATCGCGAACGCCGCCTGGGCAGCGGGGATGAGGGCGGGGGCCGTCGCCTCGGCCGACCCCGCCGCTCGGTTCGGGATGCCGCATTCACCCGCCGCGCCGCTGTATTCGACGGTGCCAAGCACATCCCAGTCCACCGACACACGCTGGCCCGTCGTGAGCCCCGGCACGGCGACCCGCACGCGGTATGCCCGGTCACACGACTTGCCCGGCGGGCAATCCAGCGGTACTGCAGCGCGGACCCATTCGGGAGACATATACCGAAGGGTGGGCTGCTCAGGAAGCGCCAGCACCTGGCCGGTCTCGTCGCTCAGGATCGTCACCTCGGGGGGGACGGCGAGCGGTGCCGCGCCCGGGGACGCTGACGCACCGTGGGAAGCGGGTCGCATACTGACGACGAATTGCGCGCTGTTGACACCGGTCGCCGGGAGGGCCTCGGCGTTGAAGTGGACGGAGACTCGCTGCTCTGCCATCGGATGCTCGGCGTCAAGAACCAGCGAGACGGCGCCGAACTCGCGCGGGTAGGCATCCGTTGCCTGCTTCGTCGGCCCGCACCCGCAGCCGGCCAGGAGCGCCGCAGCGGCAGCGGCCAGTGTCGCCGCCGTCAGGAAGCCCGCCCCCAGGCCCAGCGTGCCACGGAGGAGCTGCCCCGGGTCCACGTGCCCCACGATGGGCCGCCGGCCGCCGATGGGCAGATCAACCCTCGGTTGTCCAGCCCTGCCACTCCTCACACGACCACGGTTGTGGCCCCACGCCCGCGAGGGCAAGGGCCATCAGTCCCGGGAGTGAGCCCCTGGCGCGCTGGGTCGACGATTCCTGCTCGACACTGGAGCACGGTCCTCGCCGCGGCGTTCTCGTCTGCGGCCGAGCGGCCCTAGTCGCCCGCCTCGGGCTCGACCAGCACGGGGAGCGCTTCCTCGCGATCCGGCGGGCGTGGCGCGGGGTGCTCGGGAGATGGCCCGCCCGGGGACGCCACGGGGATCGGCCGGGGTGGAACTGGGGACCGGGTCGCGAGCGCCGAGCCCAGGATCACCAGCCCGAAGCCGATGCCCATTCCCAGGGTGAACGATTCCCTGAGCACGACGACCCCGAGGAGCGCCGCCACGCCGGGGTTGACGTACGTGATCACGGTGGCGCGAACCGGGCCGATCTCGGCGATGAGCTCCGCGAACAGCAGGAACGCGAGGGCGGTGCAGGCGATGCCCAGGATCGCGACGGAGGCCAGGACGTCGCCACTCGGCATGGCCGCCGGGCGCTGCAGGACGGCGAGCGGCGCGTAGACGATCGCGCACAGGGCGAGCGAGAGGGCCATGATGCCCACCGCAGGCAGGCCGGCGAGCCGGCGTGCCAGGATCGCGGGCCCGACCGCATAGCCGACGACGACCACGGCGATCTCGAGCACGGCCACCACGTCCGAGCCGTCGACGCTCACGCCGGCGATCAGGGCCACCCCGGCGAGCCCGACCAGCAGCCCGAGGAGCCCCTTCGAGCCGACCCGATCCCGGCCCCTCGTGGCGACCGCGACGACGGTGCCGACGAGGGGCACGCCGGCCACCAGGAGGCCGGCCAGGGAGCTCGTCACGTGCTGCTCGGCGGAGGCCAGGAGCCACCAGGGGATTCCCATCTCGACCACGGCGAAGGCGACCACCCAGCGCCAGCGCCGGAGCACCGGCCGAAGGTCGACGCGCAGGAGGGCGATCGGCAGCAGGATCAGGGCCCCCACCGTGGTCCGGGCGAAGACCAGCGTCGCGGGCGATAGCTCGGCGACCGCGACCCGGATGAACAGGTAGGGGATGCCCCAGATCACGGACATCAGGGCGAAGAGGACGATCGCGCGCCGCGTCACGTCCGCACCAGCCGGAGGGCGCGTCCCGGAGTCCCGGACGCTTCTGTCATCTTCAAGGGCCGATCTTCGCACACCTCCCGCCCGCCGGCAGGCGCCGGCCCGCGAGGACCCGACACGACGGACGGCCCTGCCCGAGGATCTGCCCGGCCCTTGGCGGGCAACCCCCGGTGCCCGGACCGTTGGGCGGACGCCGTCGACTCGCCGGCGAGACCTGGAGGCCACACGTGAACCGGACGATCAGGGAGCTGCTGCCTTTGTCGGTCGTCACTGCCGGTGCGTGCCTGCTGACGCTCTACGTCCTCGACGTGAACGCCTCGATCGGGCGCTGGATCCTGGCGGCCCTCCTGTTCGCGCACGGCTGGGTCCACCTGATGTTCGTCTTCCCGCGGCCGACGGCGACTGCGAAGGATGGCGCCCCGTCATGGCCGTTCGACCTCGCGGAGTCCTGGCTCGTCACCCGGGCCAGGATGGCGACGGCGACGGTGCGCGTGATCGGTAAGGTCCTGATTGCGATCACGCTCGTGGGCTTCCTGGCCGCCGCGCTCTCCACCGGCGGCGTGCTGGTGCCCGCGGCGTGGTGGCCCGCCCTGGTCGTGGCGTCCGCCGCCGGCTCGGCCCTCCTGCTCGGCCTGTGCTTCTCGCCGACGCTGCTCCTGGGCCTGGCCATCGACGTGTCGCTCGCCTGGCTCGTCGTGTCGGGGGCGTGGAGCCCGGCGAACCTGTAGGTCAAGACGGCGACCTTCAGCGGGCCCTCACGGCTCCGCTCTCGTTGCTTTCCAGGTCCCCTTGTAGACCAGGGTGATCGTCATCGGCCGGTAGGCATGGTGATCGTCGAGGTGAACCGGCCGTCCATGGTCTTGCGGTACGCCGACAGCGTCGCCTCGGTGACATTGCTCGCCGAGCCGACGAGGCCGGAGCCGCCATTGACCTTGTTGCTCGACTCGGCCCGGACCTGGTCGCCGCGCAGCGTCGTCGCCAGGTCCATGTTGTAGCCGCCCGCGGCCATGGCGGCCGCCGTCTGCTCGTCGTAGATCGGCTTCATGGAGCAGCAGGAAGGAATCAGCTGGGCGCCCGTCGGTCACTGAGGAGTCTTCGGCCGGCATGGGCCGCGCCCGGACCGAGATGCTGACGCAACCTGTCTCGCCACCAGTTCATCAGGCTCGTAGGCGTCGGCCAGGCGTAGATCACAGACGCCGGGAGGCTGTTGGGCCGCCGGCCCCGCGTGCGCCACGAGCCCGGGCGATCGCACGAGAAGGGCGCCGATCCCCGCGACGCTCACCACGGCGAGGACCGGGACCGCTGCCTTCGCCGCCCGCGGCGGCAGCACCAGCTCGAAGAAGGGCACGGGATCGCCCCACTCGGCCTGCAGCTCACCGACCGGGCAGTTGCCGCGGCCGACCAGGAGGGCCGCGCCCTCGACCGCCAGGAACGTGACGCCGACCCACAGGCGTGGGCTCCGCCGTCCGGTCAGGGCGGAGGCCCAGATGTAGCCGAGGCAGCCGAGCTGCACGACGGACCAGGACGCATGCACGACGCGCCAGGTCTTCGCGCGACCGCCGAGGGTTGCCCAGGTCACCGGATGGAGCCTCCGAGAACGGAAGGCGATCATGCTCCGATGCCCGGACCCGCGGGCGCCCGAGGAGCCCAGCGCCGCTGTCGTCGCGACGTCGTCAGCCGCCTCGATCGGCAAAGCCCGGCAGGTCCTCCGGCCCCCACTCGCGCGGCCGGTCGTCGACCGGGCGCAGGACCAGGAAGGCGATGACCACCCACAGCAGGAGGAACATCACGGCCGCCGGCTGGCCCCAGCCAAGCGTGCTGACGATGACGCCCCACATGAAGGGACCGACGATCGCGGCGAAGCGGCCGACCATCGAGTACAGCCCGAAGAACTGGCCGTAGTAGCGGGGCGGGGCGATGCGCGCCATGAGCGGCCGGTCCGCGGACCAGAGGCCGGCCAGCGCGACGCCGACCAGGATCGAGACGACGTAGATCAGGGCCGACGGGAGGCCGCAGGACCGGGATCGCCGCGGCCGCCGCGAAGACCCCCATCCACAGCAGCAGCACGATGTCGAGCGTCCGCTTCGGGCCGATCCGGTCGACGACGGGGCCCCACGCCAGGCCCGCGGGGATCGCGGCCACGATGCTCACGGCGGCGACGGCCAGGGACGCGACGCCGCGCAGCCCGAGCGAGACCTCCGCGTACAGCACGGCCATGAGGATGAGCGTGTTCGCGGCATCCGCGTAGAACATCCGGCCCAGCAGGAACCGTCCCAGGCCCCGGTATCGACGGGCCCGCCTGGCCGTGGCGGCGAGCTGGGAGAACGCCTCGGGAACGATGCGCCAGGAGAGTGGTGGCGCGACCCTCGGGCGCTCGCGCACGAACAGGAACGCCGGGATCGCGAAGACGAGGAACAGCACGGCGATCGCCCGGAAGACCGCGGAATAGTCCTCCAGGGTCGGCTGGTCCCTGCCGGCGAGGATCAGCGATCCCACGCCGAACGCGAGCAGGGACCCGACGTACCCGACGCCGACGCCGACCCCGCCGACCCGGCCCCGGTTCTCCTCGGTGCTGACCTCTGGGAGGAGCGAGTCGTAGAAGATCAACCCGGCCTGGAAGCAGACCGTGGCGATCACGAAGAGCGTGAAGACGATCGGGATCGCTGACTGCCCGAGCACGAACGTCGCGCCCACGCAGAGGACCGTGCTGATGACGAGGAACGGGAGGCGACGCGCCGCCTGGTCCGACAGGGCGCCGAGGACGGGGGCCGCGACGAAGATCAGGGCAGCGGCGAGCGCATCGAGGGTGCCCAGCGTGCCGTCCGCCGCCTCGCCGTAGCCCAGCACGTCCTTGACCAGCTTCGGGAAGTAGAGCGTGAGCACGCCAAGGCTGAAGGCCGTGTTTGCCAGGTCATACAGGACCCAGCTCCCGACGCTCAGCCGGCCGATCTGGCGCGACGCGGGCGCGGCGGCTTCCGTGCCGGCGGGCGTCGCAGCCGACGCTGAGCTGTTCACGTGGGCGGCCCCTGCCCGTCGTCGGAATCGTTCACTCGCCCGAGCTGTAGGTCCACCCGGTCGTCACGACCGCGGCGTCGGCAAACGTGATGCGGGTTTCACCGTCCCCGCGCGTGTCGGTGCAGGTCGACGTGCAGCGCACCGTGATCGACGGTCACCGTCTTGCCGATGAAGCCCGGCTGGCCCGCCTCCGCCCGCGCGAAGTCCTCGCAGCGCAGCCTTGGGACGCCGAGGCAGGTGGGAACCACGGTGAGCGGCGGTTCGGTCGTGCTGGGCGGCGCGCCCGGCGGCGTTTCGACGGGCGTGGCGTAGCCGAAGCTGCCCTCCCGGCCCGTGCCGTCGTTGAAGACCACGGTCAGCATGCCCTCGCCGCGCTGTTCGGTGCAGCTGCCGGCCGTGCAGACGAGCCGGTAGGCGGCGACGCCGCCGTGGAGCGCGCCCTCCCGGTCGAGTTCGGCGATCTGGCTCTGGCAGACCGAGACCGGGAAGCCGACGCACGCTCGCGTGCCGGCCGGCAGCGACGGCGCGCAGCCCGCCAGGGCAAGGAGTGCCGCCACGACTGCCATCGTCGCGATCGGATGGGACGCATTCGTTCGCGCGGACATCGCTGGCTCCTTTCGGGTCAGGCGTCGGGCGGCAGCTCCAGCCACCCCTCGCGCAGGGCGCGGGTGGCCAGCTCGGTCCGCGACGCCACCCCAAGCCGTTCGTACAGCCGATGCAGGTGGGTCTCGACGGTCTTCGAGCCGATTCCCAGGGCCGCGCTGATCTCGTCGTTCGAGCGACCCTCGATCACGAGTCGAACCACGTCGAGCTCGCGCGCGGTCGGACGGCGATGCGACCCGGCGCCAGGCCGGACCGAGAAGGACATCCCGCCCTCCGCGGCCCGCCGGATCGCCTCGATGAGCTCGCTGATGGGCGCGGTCTTGAGCACGTAGCCGGAAGCGCCGTTCCGGAGTGCAGCGTCGACGTACTGCGGGTAGCCGAACGAGGTGAGCAGGACGACGGCCGCGCCGCCGGCGTCACGCAGCTCGGCCAGGAGGCGAAGGCCGCTGTCGGACCCGAGCCGGACATCGAGGACGAGCACATCCGTCTCGCCGGAGAGGGCCAGCGCTCGCGCGTCCTCAACGGTGGAGCCCTGCCCGGTCACGACGAATCCGGGAACCTCGCCGAGGAGCGCGGCCGTCCCCTCGCGGACGATCGGGTGGTCGTCGACGACGGCGACCCGGACTGGCCGGGCGGCCGGATCGGCAGTCGCCGGATCGGCAGTCATGGCGCCTTCCATTCCAGCGAGACGCGAGTGCCCCCGCCGGGCCAGGCCCGGATCGAGAGGAGCGCTCCGATCTGGTCGGCCCGCTGCTGCATGGTGGCCAGGCCGTAGTGGCCGGGCCGCGGGGCGATCGGGCCGCGGCCGATGTCGAGCCCCGGTCCGGTGTCGTCGACGGACAGGCTGGCGGCCGCGTCGCTGGTCGCGTAGCGGACGACGATCGGCGGCCTACCGTGCTTGACGGCGTTCGAGATCGCCTCCTGGGCCACCCGGAAGACGGCCAGCTCCACGCCGGCCGGGGGACGCGCGGTGTCGGTGCGCTCGAGGAGGACGTTCTCGCCCGTGGCGTTCGCGACCTGCTGGACCAGCCAGTCGAGCGCCGGTCCCGCACCGAGCTCGTCGAGGATCGGGAGGTGCAGCTCGCCGCACAGCTCCCGCAGCCGCTCCGAGACGGAGCGGGCGATCCCTGCGCCCACCTCGTCACCGCTCGCGTCGAGGCGGCGGACGAGGAGGGTCAGCTCCTGGAGCGCGACGTCGTGGAGCTCCGCCGCCAGGCGGGAGCGCTCGGCCTCGGTGACCGTGACGATGAGGTCACGCTGGAGGCGTGCCTGGGCGATGCGCCGGCCCACCGCCCGCGCGACGACCAGCCCCGTGACCCAGGTCGGGGCAATGGACCAGGCCCACGGCTCTCCGGCGCTCGCGACCTGGGTGAGCATCGCCACCGCCGGCGTGCAGGCGGCGGCAAGCAGCCAGAAGGGTCCCGGGTTGTCCGCGCCGGCCAACGGCGCCCCCGGCAGCGGCCTGGTCGCCGTGACGATGAGCATCGGTCCGAGGGATACCAGGAGGAGCGCCCACCAGGCCACGGCCGGGGCGTAGGTCCAGGCGCCCCACGCGATCAGGGAACCCCCCCGACCCGAGCCGAAGATGATGAACCGTAGCGGGAGGAGCCCCGCGGCGCCCGCGCCCGCAACGGCGACGAAGAGGGCGAAGGCCCGCCAGCGACGCGTCACGAGCAGGGCCGCGATCGCGTCGGCCAGGAGGAGGGATGCGAAGGCGGGAGCGATCGCGGCCCCGGCGCTTGCGAGCGGCGCCCCCCAGGCCGCCAGGGGGCCCGCCAGCAGCGGGACGGAACACGCACCCACCAGCGGGATCGATGGGCCCCGCAGCCCGGCCCCAGCGCGCCCGCCCCGCATCCACCACGTCCCACCGACGAGCACCAGGAGCCCGAGCAGGAAGAGGACGATCGACGAGTAGAGCATGGAGGCCCGGTGCATCGGGTCGAAGCTGGCGGTTCCGTCCACCACCTCGATCTCGATATCGTCCGCCGACCACAGGAGCCTCAAGGCCGGATCCGGCACGGCCCTCAGCGCCATCCAGGCGACGAAGAACGGATCCGACCCGATGCCCTTGTTCGACTCGCGGACGGCGACCTCGATCGGCTGGCCATCAACGGTGACGATGGCGGCTCCGGACCGGACCCCGATGAGCGCCGCCTCGCTGCCGGGTGCCACCGACCCGACGACGTAGCGGCCGCCGCTCTCGATGATCGTGAAACCGATGTCGGGCCGCTGGGTGAGCCACACGGCCAGGCTCGCCACCAGGACGAGCCCGGTGGCCACGGACGCGAGCGCATCGCGCCAACGGCTCGGCAACACGGCCCGAACCTAGACCACGGACCGGGGCGCCACAAGTCCGGAAGATCATGGAATGGCAGCCCGGGGACCCATGGCTGGTCCCGCCGCCACGGCGCGCGTACCGTCGGATGCGCGAGGCGCTGACACGCGGGCCCAGGGACCGACCGCCGGGCCGCGCCGAGCCACTGGCGGCACGGTCCGTGCGTCCCGGGAGGTTGCCCGACATGCGCAGGAAACGCCTCGATCGATGGGTCGCCGGAGGGCTGGCCGGGTGCCCGGGGACGGTCGACGTCTCGTCCACGGAGTATCCGCGCGCCTCGACGCGCGCGCCCCGAGTCGGGGTGGTGAGCGCCGCGAACGACCGCACTGGGCAACGCCCTCGCCGCGGCGGGTGGGTGACTGCAGCGGCCGTGATCCTGCTCCTCGAGGGCGGGCTGGGAATCACGTACGTGCCGACCCTGGCGGGCGGCGACCTGGGGCCGTTCCTCGGCGTGGGCATCATGATCGTGGGCCTCGCGGTGCTGAGCATCGCGGCCGGCATCGGCCTCCTGCGCCTCCAGGGCTGGGCGCGACTCGCCGCGGGCCTCCTGGCGTCATTCGCGTTGGTCTTCATGTATGCGCCCGCGCTGGTCTTCGCGGTGTCGCACGGCGACGGGCTGAGGTTCGACTGGTTGGGCGTCGTCGCCTACCTTGCCGTGCTGTTCGCCGTCGTGCGGCGCTGGCCGGCGGATCAGATCGATGGTCGAGCGGCGTCGCGACGCTGACCCGCCGACCGCGATCGGCGCCTCCCCGCGGTTCCCGACCGATGCCTCTGGCCATCGCGGACCGTGCACGCCAGCCTTCGGCGCGAGTGCGGGAAGCGGGTGAAGTGCCGCACGTGCTCGGTCGGTGGCGCCGCGCCGGGGAATGCCGGGTGGTCCCGTTGCGGAACCTCCTCTTGACGCATCTATAGGGTATGAACGGTCAGGCAGTGGGCGGACGAACGGTCGCTTCCACGGTCGCGCTCGCGGGGGCGGGCGACGAGTCGGCCTTCGCCCAGCTGGTCGCCACCTACCACGCCGACATGGCCCGGGTCGCGTTCGTGGCCTGCGGCGACCGCGCGCTGGCCGAGGATGCTGTCCAGTCGGCGTGGCTCGTCGCCTGGCGCAAGCTCCACACGCTCCGGGACCCCGACCGTGTCCGCCCGTGGCTGCTCTCGGTGGCAGCGAACGAGGCCCGCCAGCTCGTCCGCCAGCGCCACGGACCAGTCGTCGAGATTGACCTGGAGCCACGCGGCGACCCGCGCGGCGACCCGTCGGCGGGGATCGAGCGCCTCGACCTCCGCCGGGCGCTCGCCCATCTCTCCCCCGACGAGCGCGCCCTCCTCGCCATGCGCTACATCGTCGATCTCGGATCGGATGAGCTCGGATCGGCCATCGGCACCTCGTCGTCGGCTGCCCGCATGCGACTTTCCCGAATCGTCGACCGCCTCAGGAAGGAGCTCCGCGATGCCTGAGCGTGATCGCTTCGAGCTCGACCTCACCGCCGCCCTGCGCGCCTACGCGGAGGACGCGCCGACGCAGGTGCGCCCGACCGAGCTGGCCCACCTGTTCGCCAGCACCTACCCTCACGGGCGGATCGCGCTCCCCCGGTGGGGCTTCGGCAGGACGCCGGCGATGGCCTGGGTCCTGGTGCTCGCCGGGCTGCTGCTCGCCCTCGTCCTTGGGAGCCTGGCGATGGGTGCCTGGCGTCGGGACGCCGCGGTCGTGATCGCGCCCTCGCCGACGCCGACTGCCATCCCGAGCACCGTGCCGACGCCGAGTCCGTCGCTCTCCTTGGCGGACGTCCCGGGGGCCCGCTGGTCCCACACGGCCACGCTGCTGCCCTATGGCGGCGTCCTCATGGCCGGGGGCTGGAACGGCGCGGACTTCTTCGCCACGGCCGAGATCTACGACCCGGACACCGGAACCTTCACCCCGACCGGCCCGATGGCGACGGGTCGCATCTCCCACACGGCGACGCTCCTCATCGACGGCCGGGTCCTCATGGCCGGGGGCACGAATGACGCCTCCGCCGAGCTCTACTACCAACTGACCGACACGTTCGGGCCGACCGGCTCGATGACCGACCCTCGAAGCATGCACACGGCCACCCGGCTCCTCGACGGCCGGGTCCTCATCGCCGGAGGGTCGACTCACGCGGAGAGCTATTCCGCCTCTTCCGCCGAGATCTACGACCCGAAGACCGACACGTTCAGCCGGACCGGCTCGATGGCGACCGCTCGCATCGGCCACACGGCGACGCTCCTTCCCGACGGCCGGGTCCTCGTCACCGGGGGCTCGCACGGCGCGGAGGGGGCTGTTCCCACGTCCGAGGTCGTCGCCACGGCCGAGCTGTACGACCCCAGCACCGGCACCTTCAGCCCGACCGGCTCGATGGCGACCGTTCGGAGCGACCACACGGCGACGCTCCTTCCCGACGGCCGGGTCCTCGTCACCGGGGGCGGCAATGGCTCGGAGGCCGGGATTGTCGCCACGGCCGAGATCTATGACTCGAACACCGGTACGTTCGGCCCCACGGGCGCGATGAAGGCCGCTCGTGTCTCCCACACGGCGACGCTCCTCCAGGACGGCCGCGTCCTGGTCGCCGGACTGGACTCCTCAGCCGAGATCTACGACCCGAAGACCGGCACGTTCAGCCCCACCGGCGCGATGGCGGACGATCGCGGCGTCCACACGGCGACCCTCCTCGCCGACGGCCGCGTCCTGGTGGCCGGAGGTCCCCTGGCAAAGTTCGTGACCTCCGCCGAGATCTACGACCCGAAGACCGGCAGGTTCAGTCCGACCGGCCCGTAGTCACCGGGGCTTCTCCGCCGGTCGGCGATCGCGCGACCTTGGGCCGTTCGCGGTTCGTCTGCCACCTCGTGGGGAACGAAACGGGCCGCCCGAACGCCATAGAAGATGAGGGCCGAGCCGGACCGATCGGCCCGCTCATCCACCCCTCGCTGATACTCAGGCGAGTCTCGTGGGCGCAGTCGGGGAGGGGCATGACGGTCGTCGCAGGGCAGGTGGTTCTCGCCGCCCGATCCGGGGACGCCGTGGCGTTCGCGACCCTCGTCCACGCCGAGACCCCGGCCGCCTACCGCCTCGCGCTCTCGATCGTGCGCGCGCCGGCCGACGCCGAGGATGTCGTCCAGGACGCCTTCCTCCGGGCCTGGCGCGACATCGGCAGCCTGCGCGAAGCCGACCGTTGGCCCGCCTGGTTCCGGAGGCTGATCGTTCGATCGGCCCTTGACCAGGCGCGCCGCCGTCGCGTGCGCGAGATCGACCTGGAGCTGGTCGCCGACGTGCCCGGGCTCGAACCTTCCGTGGGCCCGGCCGACCGGCTCGCGCTCCTGGCGGCGTTCGACCGCCTCGCGCCCGACGATCGAGCCATCCTGGCTCTCCGCTTCTACGCCGACCTCGAGGTCCCCGACGCGGCGGCCGCGCTTGGCATCCCCCTCGGGACGGCCAAGTCGCGACTCAATCGAGCCCTCGGCCGCCTTCGAAAGCAGCTGGAGCTGGACCGATGAACTCCGAAGAGCGTCTCTCGCAGGCCCTGCACGCCAGGCTCGACGCTGCCCGGCCTTCGCCCGGCCTGGCCGATCGCATCGTCGAGCGCGTCGCCGTCGGCGATCGCCGGGCGGTCCATGCCAACCTGCGCCTCGGCCTGGCCGGGATGGCCGTCCTCGCAGTCCTCGTCCTGGCCCTCGTACCGCTGGTCATCAGCCTTCAATCGAGCGGACCCGGCAACGAGCGAACGGCGGGCCCGTTGACGCACTGGGACCGCGGCGGCCTCGCGTTCGACTATCCGGCCACGTGGAGCTCCAAGCCCGACCCGGCGGTCACGACCAACGTCGTCCTCTGGACGGGCAGGGGACTCCTTGACTGCGTGGCCCCGACGCCCCCCGACGGGTCGTGCGGACCACGCCCGGTCGATCCGGGCCAGGTGATCGTGACCGTGTCGAAGTACCAGGCTGATGCGCGGCAAGGCATGATCGATCCGACCGATCCGGGCGCCCTGGCAGCCGGCGAGCGGTACGTCACGGTCGGTGGGCTGCCGGCAATCGCCCGGGTCGACAGCCCGGACGCCAGCGGCGGCACCACGCTCGACTGGCAGCTGTCCGCGCCAGGCCAGTACGACATGCAATTCTCCGTCCACGCCGAGCTCAGGGACCCCGGAGCCGACCAGCTGCGGGCCCAGGTCGAGGCGCTCGTGGCCAGCGTTCGCTACGACCCGCCCGCCGCCGTCCTCGATCCGGCCGCCGGGCCGTCGTTCGCGGCCGGCTGGCTCGACGGCGTGCGCACGGCGCAGCTGGACCTGGCCTTTGCCTGCTTCCCGGACGTTCCCGTACAGATCGCCAGCGCGACCGTCACCAGCATGCCGTTCGCGCAGCTGACCCGGCCGCTCCCCGTCACCTGCACCATCGCGGTCGAGCCGGTCCCGATCGGGCTCTGGCGGATCCGCCTCCTGGAGTCGTGGACAGCGGCCTCCGATCGGTCGGCGGGCACGCTCACGACGAGCGCCTGGCTCAACCCGGACGGGACAGAGAACACGAGTGCGCAACCAGACCCACGGCTGCTGCCGACGCCGGGATCGCCGGCCGTGCCCTCCGGGATCCCGTACCTGAAGTAGGGCGCTGGGGCCGGGGCCGGCAGGGTCCTGAACGCGGTCCAGTGCGCAACCGGGTCCCGGCCGCCGTCGCGCTTGCCCACGGGGTAGGGTTGTCGGCGACCAAGCCTGCTGGCGACGGTGACCGACGATGGAGCGCGAATGATCCTTCCCAAGGTCCGCGATCCGCGGTTCATCACCGTGCGTCGCGGCGGGACGCTCCAGGACGCCGACCACCGCCTGCTCGCGGTGTGGGCGGCCGACTGCGCGGAGCACATGCTCCACCACTTCGAGCGGGCACGGCCGAAGGACGACCGGCCACGACGGGCGATCGACCTCGGGCGTGCCTGGGCGCGGGGCGAGGTCACGTGGTGGGAGGCCCGCACGGCGGCCGGCCATGCACAAGCCGCGGCCAGGGACCTGAGTGGGGCAGCACGGCATGCCGCGTGCGCTGCCGGCCAGGCCGCGGCGGTGGGCCATGTGGCGGCCCACGAGCTGGGCGCCGCGGCTTACGCGATCAGGGCCGCCTGCGCGGTTGCCGCTGAAGGCGAGCGCGATGAGACTGGTCGCCGAGAGTGCCAGTGGCAGCGCGACCAGCTGCCCGACGAGGTCCGGGACCTCGTGCTCGACGACCAGCGGCTGCGCAATGACCTGTGCTGGTACGTCTTCGCGAGGTAAGGGCCGGCGACGAGCCTTAGCGTCGGGCCGCACTCCGCGCCGAAAGGCCCGGTCCTGTCGGTGTCCGAGAGCACTCCGGGGACTACGTGCCCGTGACGGTCATCCCCATGCCCCAACCTGCGAGTTGAACCGCGGCGCCCCCTCGGCCATCGGGGCTACCGATGACATAGTCCCAGACGCCCATCGCATACCGACCACGACCCAGACTCCCGACATCGACCCAGAGGACGCCGTTCCATACCACCTCGGTCGCTCCCTCGTACGTCGGGTAGCCACCATCACCCACGCCTTCGAACACAGCCTGAGGTGCGATGCCGGTGACCGGACCTGCGAGAACGTAGTGGCCCGGGCCGACGGTGACGGGAGCGAACCGTCCCCAGTCGGTATCGGTGACTCGGCTGGGGAACGGGTCCGCGCTCGTGAAGAACGGTCCCGGTACGGCCGTGATCGGCTGGCAGCTGATCTCGACGCTGACCTTGCACAGTCCCCAGCCGTCACCGCCGCGATTGAGGTAGGCCGTCCAGAGCTCGTGACTGATCCCTCCGCCGACGACCGCAGGTGGTACGGACGCAGGCGGAGAGGAGCCCTCTGTCGCCAAGGGTGACCGGGCTGATTGAGAGCCCAGACCAAAGCCCGCAACGAAGGTCAGGAGCCCTACGGCGACGACGACCGCCAACGTCCGGGCCAGGACCGACAAATGCTTGCCTGTCGGGACCCGCTCGAGCTGGACTCCCGGTTCTCGCATCGACTCGTCCGCCGTTACGGGCTCGATCCACGAGGCCGCGCCCCGGCCACCCGCATTGGGGAGTGTCTCACGACGTCAGGCGCCTCCTGCTCGCACTTCGGGCAGTTCTGGCCTGGGCTCGACGAGCGCGGCCGAACTGTGAAGGACAGCGACACGAGAGTCCGCGTCGACTGACAGAATCGCTCTGGTCATCTTGGCTCCAGGTCGAGCGCCGCACTGCCCTTCCTTCGGTCTATGGGATGAGAGATGCCAACCGCACTTTCGGGATCCGATCTGTCGATCGAACGAGCCGTCATCGCCGACCCGCGCGTGGCAACCTTCTACTTCGGCCCCGACCCCTGGTCCGTCGAAGTGGAAGAGGAATTCAAGAGCGGCATCTGGGAGGAAGACCGCGACCTCTGGCTCTTCCTGCTCGGCGACACGCTGGTCGCCGGGGCGCGGCTCGACTTCGCCAATCTCGACGCACCGCACCGTGACTCCCCAGACCGGGGCAGGAAGAAGTACTTCCTCATCCTCTCGTTCGGGGTGAATGTCCCGTTCCAGGGCAAGCCCGACAGTGGCAGTGATCCCCGCAGGAGCTACGCTCGCTCGATCTTGGCCTACATCGAGGAGAAGGGGCGCGCGAAAGCCAACTGTATTGGGCTGTCGCTGTGGGTCCGGGCCGAGAACGAGCGCGCCCGCCATGTCTATGAGGAGTGGGGCTTCAAATACGGCCCGAGCGGCTCGTTCATCGACGAAGGTGGCGAGGAGACCTTCGAGATGCGGAAGTGGTTCGCCGATTAGCCGGACCGACGTAGGTAGCGCCGCGGCGCGCGGTCTCCGAGGTCTGTGAACTCGACGACGCCGGCCTCGTTCTCGGCACGGGTCTGCTCCATGCGAGTCTTGGCCGCAAGGACGTCAGAAAGGCGGAAAAGGCGGGTTCCATCCTCGGTGCGGATGACGTCGCCGCCAAAGTAGCCCCGCTCGAGCCAGTTCCGGATGGTCGTGGGCGACGAGACGCCGAGCATCTCCGCCACTTTGCCGACCTTGAGTAGTTTCTGGCCGTTGAGCATCTCCGATACCTCGACCAGGATCTCTCGATCCCCGTCGGTCGCGGGGTGCGCCCGAGCTACCACTGCTGCCATCTGAGCCATCGTTGCCATGAGCCTAACCTCTCCTGAGTTGCCTAGGCGACTGTGCCTCCAAAATCTCCACTTGTCAATACCCAGGTAGGGTGGCCGACCAACTGGGCAACGGTGTCCTCACCGTCAGCGAGGAGGCGCAGATCGCCGACTTCGCGGCAGCGCACACGGGCCAAAGAGCGCTCAGGTACGGAGTGCACCTGACGGCATTCCTCGGCCGGCCATCCGTCAGCCATGAGAGCGGCTGGACGCCGCGACCTTCCAGCGCCTCCGGCGAGGCGGACAGCGTCAGGTCGCCCTGGGACCCTGTGCGAAATCGCGGCAAGTTGCCTTCGCCGGGTTGAACTCATCGTGACGCGCCCTGTGACGGGGACGCCTGTTGAGTCCTGATCGGCCAGGGGCGCGGCGTAGACTCGAGATTCACGCGGGCAACCGGCCGGAGCAGGGGAGGGACGCGCATCGTGGCCACGCTGCCCACCCTGACGCCCGCCGCGCTCGAGGCGCTCGCAGCCAGGGGTCGTGCGTCCGTCTCGTCGAGGCTGGCGCCTGCCGGCGCTGGTGGAACTCCGTGAGGACCGGACTCCTCGGAGGTTCAGCGGACCACTGGTCGTGGGAGGAAGATGCGTTCCCGCCCGTCGCCTTCTGCGTTCGGGCGCTCGTCCTTGACGGCCTCCGCGTTCCACCGCTCGATCGGCACGCCGATGGCGACGGTCAGCTACGAGAGCTCGGCCTCGACGCCGACCGCTGGCACGGGTGGCTCGTCTCGATCCTCGGGGCGCGCGCGACGCTCGCGGCCTTCGCGCGGGCGATCGCGACCGATCGGGACCGACGTGAGCCGCTTTCGGACGCCACCCGCGCCGCCGAGGAGGTCCTTCGGACGCCAGGATCCTTCTGCGCAGGTCCACCGGAGCTCCGGAGTCGCCTGAACGAGCTCTGGGACGGCTACGCGCCGAGCGGAGAGGCCTGGCAGCGACGGTCGCCGGAGGTTGGGAGACGCCTGGGGTCGGGCCGCCAGCAGCGCGCGCTCTGGCGAGCCCTCACGCCGTTCCACGAGCGCCTCACGACGCTCTCGGTGTTCCTCATCGAATACCCCGAGCCTGTCGTCATGCCGCTGCCGCCGACGACGTGCCTGATCGCGCCTGCCGATGATCCCGAGGGGTATGCGCAGCAGGTCATGCTCGCGGCGTCCCTGCTCGCATCGCACACCTGACCTGACGCCGAAGGCGACGCCGGCTCCCTGAGCCGGGTCCGGCCGAGTGCTGGCCTACAAAGGCGGGTCATACAAAGCCAGCTCGTCATCTGTTGGCGGCTGGAAGATGCCTCGATACTCTTCCATGTGGCTCTCGGTGATTGCGAGGCCCCCCTTGGCGTGACGATCCACGACCCGCCGCACGAGTTCGTCGTGGGGCACATCGAGGAAGCGGAGTTCGACCGCTGCGCCGAGCGATCGCCCGAGCCTCCGCTTCTCGTCGCGTTCCGATCGCGCCCAGAACCCCCATTCCAGGATCACCGATGTTCCGAGCGTAATGAGCCGCTGGGTGAGTCGCGAGAACTCAGCTTCGAGCTTGACCTGAAACTCCCCGTCAAAGGGGTCGATGCCCAAGGCCAGCTCCCATTCATCGGGGTTGAGCCGGACCGCCCCGTAGGACTCTGCGAGCTCGCGGGCGAGAGTTGTCTTGCCCGAGGCAGGCAGGCCGCACAGCAACACCAGCCTCGGTTGTTTCCTCTTGCTCGCGGTCATCGGGAGCGCCCCTCACTGTCCATCGGGTCCGATCTTCAAGCCCCATGAGGGACTCTCGTGATCGGCGGCAGGCGCGTCAATAGACGCGGCCCGGAGAAGAGACCCGGCGCACCGAGGAACTGCCGGCCCTTGACGGGCGAGGCGTCGATACCGACAGTCAGGATCATTCGGATCGAGCAGCCGTGAGGTGGGGGATGTCGAGGACAGGCCGGACGCTGGTGGCGCTGGTTGGTGCCGCGCTCGTGCTCGCGATCGCAACCTGGTTCGACGACACCGTACGCGACGCGGTGCAACGTGCACAGGCGAACTTCGACCCGTCCGGGGTCGGCGTGGCGCTCGCATCCGGGTCGATGCTCGTCGCGGGGTCCGTGCTGCTCGTGGGGGTGCTCGCATGGCGTGCCCCATCCGTCGTCGTCGGCCTCGCCTACGCGGTCGTGGGCGGGTTCTTCCTGATGCTGCCGTGGATCGTGTGGAACTTCGCCGCCCAGACCAATGCTGGGCCGCCGATCTTGCCCGAGCCGCTGCTCACGGTGGTCTCGGAGATCTACTTCAGGACGGGCGGCGGCTTGCTGAACGCCGTCGGGACGATCAGCGCTGCAATGCTGATCGCTGGGGTCGTGGCACTGGTCCGATGGCAGCGGGATCGCGCCGCCGCGAATGACAGCATCGAGGCCCTGTCGCCGACAGCAGGTCCGACACTCCCGTAGCGCGGTCACGGCGAGCGTCGGCCTCTTGTGCTGGCCTTCCGACGCCTCGTCGGCCAAGGAGCTCGTTGTCGTCGGCGACCGGAGGCAATACGCAGTGAAATCAGCGCGCGACGGCCGGCGCGGGATGAACGCGACCCTCCGTGTCGGAACCGGTCCCGAACACCCCTGAGCGCGCCGTACACTCGCACTTGACACCGGGCGGCCGGATGGCAGGGGAGGGGAGGGCAGCGTGACGACCCAGCCGACCCTGACCCCGGCCGCGTTCGCCGCCAAGTGGCGCGGCGTGACGACCACCGAGAAGGCCGCCGCCCAGGAGCACTTCATCGACGTCTGCCGGATGCTGGGCGAGCCGACCCCCCACGAGGCGGACCCGATCGGCGCCCAGTACGCGTTCGAGAAGCGGGTCTCCAGGGCCGCCGGCGGCGACGGCTTCGCCGACGCCTGGAAGCGCGACTTCTTCGCCTGGGAGTACAAGGGCAAGCGCAAGGACCTCAAGGCCGCCTACGTCCAGCTGATGGGCTACAAGGACGACCTGGGCAACCCGCCCCTCCTGGTGGTCAGCGACCTCGAGCGGATCGAGATCCACACCAACTTCACCGGCCTGGCACCGATCGTGAAGGTCGTCACGCTCGACGACCTGGCGGCGGACGACCCGACGGATGCCCTCGCCGCGCTGCGGGCCGTCTTCGCGGCGCCCGAGGAGCTGCGCCCGCACCTCCAGCCGGCCCAGATCACGGAGCAGGCGGCGCGCCACTTCGCGGAGATCGCCCAGAGCCTGCGCTCGCGCGGGCACGACCCGGAGCTGGTCGCCCACTTCCTGGACCGGATCCTGTTCTGCCTCTTCGCCGAGGACGCGGGCCTGCTGCCCAAGGGCATCTTCTCGCGCCTGTCGGCGGCATCGAAGGGTCGGTCGGACGTCTTCACGACCGCCCTGGCGGACCTGTTCGCGAAGATGAGCACCGCCGGCGGCCTCTTCGGCACCGAGGAGATCGACTGGTTCAACGGCGGCCTCTTCGAGTCCGGCGACGTCCTCCCGCTGACGGGCTCCGAGATCACCACGCTCCTGGAGGTCAGCAGGCTCAACTGGGCGCTGATCGAGCCGGCGATCTTCGGCACCCTGTTCGAGCGCGGCCTGGACCCGAGCCAGCGCGCCCAGCTGGGCGCCCACTACACGGACCGCGAGGCCATCTGGGGCCTGGTCGAGCCGGTGATCCTGCGCCCGCTCCGGCGCGAGCTCGCGGCCATGCAGGCCCGCGTGAGCGAGCTGCTCCTGGCCGGCCGGAAGGTGACCAAGGCGACCCCGCGCGACCACGATCCGAACGCCGTCTTCGAGGACTTCCTCGAGCGCCTGCGCCGCGTCCGCGTGCTCGACCCCGCCTGCGGCTCCGGCAACTTCCTGGTCGTCAGCCTGTGGGCGCTCAAGGACCTCGAGTTCGAGGCGATCCACTGGGGCTCGCTCGTCCTCCAGCGCCCGATGCAGGTCCCCCAGATCGGCCCCGAGGCGGTCCTGGGCATCGAGATCAACGCCTACGCCGCCGAGCTGGCGCGCGTGACCATCTGGATCGGCGAGATCCAGTGGATGATCCGCCACGGCCTGGGCTACCGCCGCGACCCCATCCTGAAGTCGCTCCACCACATCGAGACCCGCGACGCGCTGCTGGACCTGTCCGACCCGGCGCACCCCCGCGAGGCGGAGTGGCCGGCGGCGGAGTTCATCGTCGGGAACCCGCCGTTCCTGGGCGACAAGCTGCTGGTCGCGACAGCTCGGCGACGACTACGTCGAGATGCTTGCGCCGTGTTCGACGATCGTCTTGCCGCGCGCATCGGACCTCTGCTGCTACTGGCACGAGAAGGCACGCGCAGCGATCGCGTCAAGAAGCGCAACGTCGCGCTGGACTACTCGCGACGCAAGGCATCCGGGGTGGCGCCAATAGACGCATCCTCGAGCGAATCGGCGAGTCGGGGCAGATCTTCTTCGCACGGTCGGACGAGCCGTGGGTTCTGAGCGGGGCCACCGTTCACATCAGCTTCGTCGGCCAGGACGACGGCACCGAAGACGATCCACGAGCTCGATGGCCGTGTCGTCGCGAAGATCAACGCCAACCTTACGTCAGGCAGTCGACGTCACTCGAGCCGCATCGTCTGACCGCAAACGCGTCGGCGTCGCCTTCCTTGGCGATCAAAAGGGCGGCCCCTTCGACATCTCACGCCGAGATCGCCCGTCTCCTACTCGCGTCGCCGAACCCGGATGGGCGATCCAACGCCGGACGTGCTTCGGCCGTGGGTCAACGGCCTTGACCTGACCCGCGGCCTCGCGATCATGTGGATCATCGACTTCGGCGTCGACATGACCGGAGCAGGAGGCCGCGCTCTACGAGGCGCCATTCGAGTACGTGCGGGAGCATGTTCGACCGCTCAGGATCGGGCTCCGCCGTGTTCACCATGCCGCGCGCTGGTGGCATACACGAGGCGAGCCGACCTGGTCTCCGAAAGGCGCTCGCCCCGATTGCAGCGGTACATCGCCACGCCGAGACTGACCAAACACCGGCTCTTTGTCTGGCTCAAGTCAAGGATCCTGCCGGACAGTCAGATCGTCGCAGTCGCTCAGGACGATGACTTCACCTTTGGCGTCCTGCACTCGCGTGTCCACGAGATCGTGGGCTCGCGCCAACGGCACCCAGCTGCGCGAAGTCGAATCCGGCTTCCGCTACACGCCGACGACCTGCTTCGAGACCTTCCCGTTCCCGGACCCAACGCCCGAGCAGCGCGAGAGGGTAGGGGAGGCCGCCCGCCGCCTCGTCGAGCTCCGCGACGGCTGGCTCAACCCGCCCGGCCTCGATCCCGTCGACCTCGCCAAGCGCACCCTCACCAACCTCTACAACGCAGCGCCCCACCTGGCTCGCCAACGCCCACGCCGACCTCGACGCGGCCGTCTTCGCCGCCTACGGCTGGCCCACCGATCTGACCATGTCCGAAATCCTCGAGCGCCTGCTAGCGCTCAACCTCGAGGGTGCGGGCTACAAGGATCCGATCCCTGGAGAACCCGAATGAGCCTGGGCATGCCCCCGACCATCTTCTTCGCATACCCGAGCCGTCCGGCCTTGCGGCGGACAACTGTGAGCGAAGCGGCCGAAGCACTAACAGAGACGGGCGAGGCGCGCGGACATACCTGGGAGTCGCTGTCGATCGGTGGGCGGCTCATCATTTCGCAGATAACGACTGCAATCGATGAGTCGTTGCTCTCCGTCTTCGACACGACCGAGCCCAACGAGAATGTCCTGTTCGAACTGGGGTATGCGATTGGCGCCAAGAAGCGTGTCTGGCTGATTAGGGACCGGTCGTTTGCGGCAGCTGCGCGGCAATGGGACAGATTTGCTCTTCTGAGTCCAATCGGATACGTGCCGTATTCGACCTCTGAAACAATTGTGAACGAGTTCTTGGCTGCGCGGCCCCACGAGGCTGCGACCACGGTCTTCGACGACCTCGTTGCGAATGGTCTCGTGGCGGACGCATCGAGCTCGGTCTTGTACCTCGCGAGCCCCCATGACACGAACGCGTCTCATGGCCTTACACGAGCTCTTGAACGTGAGAGATCCTCATCTTTCACCCTCGCCATCGCCGATCCACAGGAGTCCGTCATTCAGCCGCTCTCTTGGTACGCGGAGTCCATAGCGGCATCGCGGGGCGTGGTCGCACATTTCACATCGCCGAAACGCCAGGACGGGGATATCCACAACGCCCGAATGGCGCTGCTCTCTGGGCTTGCGCGCGGCATGGGCAAGCAACTCTTGATGCTCGCCGAGGAAGACTACTCGACACCGATTGACTACCAAGACGCCCTATTCATCTACTCCGTGCCACGCGACGTCGTAGCGCGGGTGAACCGCTGGCTTCGCGACCATCGACCTGTGCTTGAGGGGGCCCATCCGGCGCCCCAGTCTGAGGCGTTCAAGCGAGCCGCGGAGCTGCGCTCGCTTCGCTTAGGTAGTCACGTCGCTGAGGACGAGGCGGCCAGCCTGTCAGACTACTTCGTCGAGACGCGTCCTTACACAGAAGTGTTGCAGGGCGGAGTGCGGCTATTCGTCGGACGTAAGGGGGCGGGGAAGACCGCCAACCTGCTGCATGCGGCCGAGGATCTTTCGGCTGACGCGCGAAACGTCGTGTGCGTCATCAAGCCGCCGGCGTACGAACTCGCGAGCCTCCTAAGGTTGCTGCGGAGATTCAAGGAGAAGGACGAGAAGGGCTTTCTAATCGAGAGCATGTGGAAGTACCTCCTCTGGTCCGAGCTCGCGCGTACAGCGGCCTCGCGAATCCGAGAACAGCGTGCGGTCGTTGTTCCAGCGACCCCCGAGTGGAACCTTCTTGAGGCTGTTGCCAACGAGCGCGATCTCGTGCTTGAGGATTTCTCGATCCGGCTTGAACGGGCTGTTGAGGACTTGCTTCCGATCGACATCGACACCGGTGTGGCAGCGGGACGCGTGGCGATCTCCGAAGCTCTGCACGAGACGCGGATCAGGGGACTAGTTGGGCTCCTGGCGGAAGCGCTCTCGGGCAAGCATCGAGTCGCGATCCTAGTCGACAATCTCGACAAAGCCTGGACGCGCGACTCCGATCTCGGGGAGTTGTCGCAGTTCGTGCTTGGGCTCCTGGGCGCCATGCGATCGATTGGCCTCGAGCTGGAGAAGCGAGGCAAAGGCCGGCAGCCGCTCGGCGTCTCGCTGGCAGTGTTCCTGCGAAGTGACATCTACTCCCACATCACCCGCACGGCGCGCGAACCGGACAAGCTCGCCGTGAGCAGGCTGGACTGGAATGACCGCGATCTGCTCCTACGCGTGCTCGAGGAGCGATACGCTACCGCCAGCGGGGCGAACGGGCGTGAGCTGTGGACGCGCCTCTTCTGCGCGTTCGTTGACTTCACGCCGACGCGCGACTGGTTCTTCTACGCCGTTCTGCCACGCCCGCGGGACATGCTGTACCTCGCAAACGCAAGCATCACAAATGCCGTGAACCGTCGGCGGGACCAAGTGCAACCGGAGGACCTCAAGGACGCGCGGTTCGCCTATTCGACATACGCCGTTGGGTCCCTCCTCGTTGAAGGCGAGCCTGACCTCTCACAAATGGAATCAGTTCTCTATGAGTTCGCGGCGTCCCCCAGCATCCAGTCCGAAACGCAGGTACTTGAGCGTATCCGTCGCGCGCTCGGCCGCAAAGCGGCGAAGTCCGAGACGAACGTGCTCAGCCAACTGCTGGAGCTATCGTTCTTGGGCTTCCAGTCCACCGGCGAGCGCCCAGTCTACGTTGACAATCCGACGGAGCTGGCGCGCGCTAGGGCAATAGCTAATGCGCGGCTGAACGCAGCCAATTCCGAGATGCAGTATTCCGTTCATCCGGCATTTCGACCCTTCCTGGAGATAACCGAAATGCTGGCTTGGCTAACATAACGTACATTATCGGAAGTAGTAGACCCGGCCACGGGCGCTGGAGCGATCGCTACGCCAGGGCTACTCCGAGCGCGCCCACGCCGCGTCGGGACCACCAGTCTCGTCAACTGGGCGGACGAGTCCTTCGGCTCGGAGCTGGCGCAGGACGAGGCGGATCGTCGGGTCACTGACGCCCGGAAGCGCGGCCCGGACATCACGCATGCGGAAGACGCGCGGTGCGTGCTTGAGCACGTGCTCGCGAACGCGTCCTTGCTTTGATAGTGCGGCGAGCCCTCGTCGGGCCGCAACGCGCGCCTCGAAGTCAGCGTAGGCATCGAGCAGCGTCTCGACCAGGTACGTCGCCCACGGCCAGATCGAGTGGGTGCCGTCGTGCCACCCTCGCTGGGACTCGTACAGCGCGGCGTAGTAGGCGTTCTTCGTCTCGAACATCCGCTGCTCGACGCTCGCGAAGCGCGGCACCCCATAGCCATCGCGAAGGAGGAGGTGCGCCGTCAGGAGCCGGGCGACCCGTCCGTTGCCATCGGCGACCGGGTGGATGGCCAGGAAGTCGAGCACAAAGCCGGCGGTGAGCAGTACCGGATGGGCCGCTTCGGCTGCCGCGGCCGCGGCGTGGCTGTCGACGAGTGCCCGCAGCAGCGACTCCGTCCGGGCTGGCGGTGGCGGGGTGAACAGGACCTCCCGGTAGCCGTGCTCGTAGCTCACGATGAGGTTCTGGTCGGTCTTGAGTCGCCCTCCCCCGCCGTCGGTATAGCGAAACAGCTGTCGATGGAGGTGGAGGATGTACGGGAGCGTGACGGGCTCGAGCGCGTCCGCCCGCATGATCTCGTCGATCGCGTCCCTGTAGCCGGCGAACTCGCGCTCGTTTCGGTTGCGGAAGCGTCGGTCGGCACCCTCCTCGACGAGGCCGGCCCTGCGTTCGGGGGCCACCGTCACCCCCTCGATCGCGCTCGAGGCCGTGATCGACGCGACCCGCGTCTCGGTCGCCAGCGCCTGGAGCAGCTCGGGGAGCTGGTCGCGATACAGGGCCTCTCGGCCTCGGCCCACGTCGAGGCGAGCGAGGGCCGCGCCCAGCCGCGCCGGCTGGCCACCAAAGGTCCGCTCGAGATCCACGAAGCTCTGCACCGGACAACCCGCAGTAATCTGTATAACCGTACGGTGCGATTATCATGATTACTGCGGGTTGTGCAGTCAAGCCGTCGCCCCCTCGACCTGCCAGACACGTGGTGCCGATCCTAGGTCATCCGGGCCAGGAGCTCGTCGAGGCGCTCCATCCCCTGGACGACGCCCTCCTCCATCCCGGACTCGATCATCCCGTCGCGGTCGGCGACCGACTGGAAGACGGAGTTCTCGCGCACGAGCGTGCGCGAGCCGTGCTTCTCGAACGTCAGGGTCTCGAGCGAGACGTGGCCCGGGTAGCCCTCGTACTCGAAGGTGCGGACGATGCCCTCGAGGGACGGGGTGCCGTGGAAGACGCCGTGGAACCAGTGCTCGACGCCGTCGGCCCCGCTGTGGACGAAGCGCCAGGTGCCGCCGTCGCGCAGGTCGTAGCGCTCGACCCTCATGGTGAGCCGGCGCGGGCCCAGCCACTGGGCCAGGAGCTCGGGCTCGGTCCAGGCGCGGAAGAGCAGCTCGGGCGGCGCGTCGAACTCGCGCAGGATGAAGACCTGCGGCTGGCCGGGCTCCGCGATGATCCTTGTCTCGTTCACCTTCGTCGAAGTCATGGGACGCTCCTCGTGGTGGCCTGATGGCGATGGGATGGGGTGCGCTCAGCCGCCCGGATCCTCCTGGAGGGAGGCCAGCAGCTCGTCGAGCCGCTCGTGGCTCTCCTCCCAGTACTCCCGGTAGCGGGCCAGCCAGGCGGTCGCCTCCCGGAGCGGCTCGGCCTCGAGATGGCTCAGGCGGGCGGTGGCCCGGCGGCTGCGCGAGATCAGCCCCGCCTGCTCGAGCACGCGGAGGTGCCGGGAGATGGCCGGCTGCGACACGGCGAACGGCGCGGTCAGCTCGCCGACGTTCGCGTCCCCTGCCCGAAGGCGCACCAGGATCGCCCGGCGGGTGGGGTCGGCGAGGGCGCCGAACACCGCGGTCAGGTGGTCAGTCATCATGCATAAGCACCTCCATATATAACCATGCCGTTATGATCATGCCCTACCCGCGCGGGGTCGTCAAGCCCCTCTGCAAGCCCGATGGGCCATACGGCGGAGCGAGACAGGAAGTGGTTCTCCGTTGTCTCAGCCGGCCACAGGACGTAGCGTTGGCTTGACGGGCACGCCGCGCGCCCGATCCACCGAGACGGCCCCGCCGAGACGCGCTGGCGACGTGAGGTCGAGAGAAAGGGCGCTGCGAATGGAGCCGAAGCGGTCGATCCGCGTTCCCCGGAAGCTCTGGCTCGCGGTCGCCCTCGTCATCGTCCTCGGTGCCCTTCTTCTGGCCCAGAACTCGACGGTCCTCGTTCCCAACATGGACTCCTACGTGGTGGTCAACCAGCGCACCATCACGCTGAAGGTCGCCGTCGCCCCGTGCAGCTGGACGCGAGTTACCAACGTCGCGGAGACGCCCACCGAGGTCCGGGTCAAGGTCGAGACGCTGCCCTGTCCCATTCCGCTGCCCAGCACCGCCGAGCTCGTCTTTCGAGATCTGACGGTCTCGCTCGCCGGCGACCTCGCCACACGGGTCGTGCGGGACGCGGACGGGCAGGCGGTTCCTGCGCGGTCCCCGGCGGCATCGGCGTCGCAGGCCGCATCGCCATCGGTCGCTCCGGCGTCGCTGGACGCGGCAGGTCCAATCGCCCAGCCCGAGCCGTCCTGTGCCTGCTCCCATCCCCCGACCGCACCACCAGGAGCGATCAGCAAGGACGCCGCGATCGCCGCCGCGCGGCGGGTCACCCCAGGGGCGGGCGCGAGGACGCAGGTCGTGTGGGCGCAGATCACGCCGGACCCGTTCGCTCGGCACGACGTGCCCGCGGGCGGCACGCCCCTTCCCGAGTCGTTCCGCCTCGTCTGGACGGTCAGGCTGCAGGGTGGCCTCACTCCGCCGGCCTGTCCGGGCGACACGCTTCCGGTCACCCCGGCCGCCGCATCGGAGGGGCCGTGTCTCGATACGGAAGGCGGCGTGAATGTGGTCCTCGACCCGCTGACCGGCGCGCTCCTCGGCTGGGCGCACTGACGGCCGTCTTCGACAGGGCCGATGGGCCCTCGACGCACCGGCGCATGCGCCGGGCGGTGCAGCTCTCCCGGGACGGGATGCAGGGCGGCGGCGGGCCGTTCGGGGCGGTCGTCCTCCGGGCCGGTCGGCCAGTCTCGGCGCGGGGCTACCGTTCAGGATGCGGGCGAGGTGATCTCGCCCTGCGCCGGCGTGCTCAGCAGCCTCGGTCCGAGCACGTAGTAGCGCCCCCGCTTCTCGCCGGTCGCCCTCAGCCAGCCGCGGTCGACTGCTGCAGCAAGGTCGCGAGTCGTTGCCTGCGGACTGCGACCGGTCAGACGGATGTAGTCCCCCGCCCGGACGTGGCGGTTCACCCACGCGAACGCGAGACCGTCGATCATCGCCGGCGGGATGGTTCCGTCGGCGATCGCGCGACGGATCTCGACCATGATCTCGCCCAGGCCGCGCAGCCGTGCCAGCACATGATCAGCAGAGCGCGTGATCGACCGGACGAAGTAGAGGGCGAACGGCGTGGCGTCGTAGTTCGGCTGGTAGTCCTGGCCGATCGCCTGGCGGATGGCGCCGAAGTAGGCCGAACGGTCGAGGTCGAGCTGCGCGTCGAGCGACACGAGGCCGTTCAGGGCATAGCCGTGGCGGACCAGGATCAGCCGCGCCACGGCTCGGGCGGTGCGGCCATTGCCGTCGTTGAACGGGTGGATCGCGACGAGCTCGAGGTGCGCGAGCGCGGCGACGATCGGCGGGGAATCCCGGTTCGCGGCCTCGCCCAGCCAGGCGGCGAAGTCCCGCATGAGCTCCGGGACGTCCCCGGACGGCGGCGTTCGGAAGACCAGGGTGCCATCCGCATCGACGACACGGTTCTCGCCCCGTCGGTACTCACCCGGGGTCAGGAGGGGGCTCTGGTTCCACAGGACTCGTCGGTGGAGCTCGCGGATGACGGCCTCATCCGGGACGACCTGGGCCTTGGCCAGCTCGTCGGCAAGGGTCAGCGCCTCCCTCGTGCCGATGATCTCGCGCGCCTCCCTGGCGCTGATCTTCGTGCTGCCCTCGCCCCGGAGGAGAGCCTCGACCTCGACGTCCGATGCCGTGTTGCCCTCGATCCTGGCCGTCCCATGGATCGTCCGCACCCAGGCGCGCTGGCGCAGCCATTCCGCGTGCGTGGGGTCGATCGGCAGGTTCTCGAACAGCCACCGGCGCTGGTCGAGCTCCTCGAGCGGCCTGGCCAAGGATCGCGAGCGCAGTCGGTATCGCATGAGGCCTCCGGTAATAGCCTTGAGTATTACCGCCAGCGGTAACATGTCAAGGAATTGCCGCCATGGCCGCGGGCCCTTGCTCGCTCACGTCACGACCCACCGACCGGCCTTGACGCAGATGCCTCTGCAGGCGGCCCCGAGGGGGGGCCGATGGGCCCTCGACGCACCGGCATGAGCGCCGCGAGGATTGGCCCGCTGGAGGTGCCACCATGGCGACGCACGCGCCCGCGAACGCGACGACCGGAGACGATCTCCGAGGTCGACGCCATGCGCCGGGCGGTGCAGCTCTCCCGGGACGGGATGCAGGGCGGCGCCGGCGGGCCGTTCGGGGCCGTCGTGCTCCGCGCCGGCGAGATCGTCGGCGAGGGGTGCAACCAGGTGACCTCGACCTGCGATCCCACGGCGCACGCGGAGGTCGGTCGCCATCCGCGCGGCGTGCACGCGGCTGGGAACCTTCTCGCTGGCGGGCTGCACGCTCGTCTCGTCCTGCGAGCCCTGCCCGATGTGCCTCGCGGCGGCCCACTGGGCCCGCTGCGACGCCGTGGTCTTCGGCGCCTCCCGGCTCGACGCGGCGCGGGCCGGCTTCGACGACGCCCTTCTCTACGAGGAGATCGACCGCGCGCCGGCCGATCGCCGCGTCCCGGGCCGGACGCTCCTCTCGGAGGAGGCCGCCCAGGTCTTCGACGAATGGCTGGCCAAGGAGGACCGGGTCCCCTACGAGCGGTCCGTCGCCGTGCAACGGATCGAGGGAGGCCCCGCGGTTGTCGAGTGCGACACGGCCCACGCCCAGGGGGCTACTGGCTGATACCAGCCTCGGCGGGCACGGACAAACCAGCGCGAAGACGGCCGACGGAGGGCAGTTCGCTCGCTGGACAGGCAGACCGCGGCGGACGTCGATGACGGTGCCGCTGCCGAGGGGTTCGTCCAACTTCGCCACGGTACTCGTCAGGACGCCCAGGCCTGTCCACGGTCCGAGCTGGAGGTAGAGCGACCGCACCGTGATCGTAACCGTCGACGGCGTCTCCGCGACGTCCGTGACGCCGCACCAACGCGCCGGGACCCGTGGTCGTCCCAGCGAGCAGCGTCCGGTCATCGAGGGCCCTGTAGTAGTAGATCCAGGTCGGGCCATTCAGAAGGCGGTAGGTGACAACGGCGAGCACGAGAACGACGAGGGCCACTACGACCCAGCGCCGCCGCACCCGTGGGATCCTCATCGCTACAGCACTGTAGTCGGCGGCGTCGGCGAAGTCTCATGGCAAGTGCGACCAAGTGGACGTCAATCGCAGGACGGGATGGCCGGGTTCGCCGTTCCGCGACCGGTGAAGCTGGCCGAAGCTCTGCACCCCACCGCTGCGTCATTGGAGGCGTGATGAGGCCTTTCGTCCTGATCCTCGCGCTCCTTGTCCTGTCCGCATGTGCAGCGCCGCTCCCTCCGTCTGCCGTCCCGCCCTCGTCCTTGCAGCAGCCCCTCGCGTCGGGCGAGATGGCGCTCTCCACCGACCCGCCGATCGAGTTACCGTCAGGCGCGGTCGCGGCGTGTGGGGGCATCGGGCTCAGCGCCGTCCTGCACGGCGCCGCAACCGACCCACACCTGGCATGGCTCGTCAACGATCTCGGCAAGCGCCTCGAGGTGACATGGCCGCCTGGGTATCGGGCTCGGCTCGCGCCAGACCTCGAAGTCCTCGACGCGGAGGGGGTTGTCGTGCTCAGAGAGGGTGACGCAGTCTCGGGCGGTTGCGTCACCGGGGAGCCCGGGAGTCCTGCACCTTGCGCCGCCGTCTAGAGGCGCGGCGCCGAGCCGGCACCGGGCCGCTCGTCCGCGTCGGTTCTCAGGCGTCCGCCGGGTCGGCTCGACTCCTCGAGCGGCCAGGTCGGCCCCTCGAGCTCGCCGACGTCGAGCGGCGGGATCGCCGGCAGCGCGGCCACGGGCGTGATCGCGAGGTCCTCCCCTACCAGCAGGCCGGGCCCCGCTCCGCCGGGCAGGGCCAGCGCGACGATCGGCTCCCCTGCCACGGCCAGGCGCTGGTCGGCCGACCAGGAGAAGGCGTGGTGGCGCACCCCGCCGGGCGTCACGGTGTTGCCGTGGACGGAGCGCCTCGCCCGGGTCCGGGTGGAGGGTCAGGATCCCGGTCGCCGTGGCCAGCTCCAGCCGGGCCCAGGCGCCCGCCGGGTCGACCTCGAGCAGCAGGTCGCTCAGGAGCGCCCCGTCGGCGGTGCGACGGATCGAATGCCAGCGCCGGCCCCGGCGTCCCTCCGCCACGGACCACGAGACGGCCGACCCGTCGGGCAGGTCCAACCGCCCCGCACGGCGCAGCCAGCCGCTCACGCCGGCTCCTCGCTGCCCTCCCGGAGCGTCTCGGCCCAGCGCGCGGCGGCGGCCTGGAGCTCGCCGGCGAGCCCGGGGGCGACCCGGCCGCGCACCCGGACGTCGTGGGCCCGGTACTCCAGCTCCACCGTGCCCCGCTCGCGGACCCGGGCCAGCAGCTCCCCGGCGGCGTAGGAGACCGCCACGTCCGCGTCCACCCAGAGCGAGGCGAGCAGCGCCGCGAGGCCCTCGCGGAGCGCGTCGAGCCCGAACCCGGTGCGGGCCGACACGAGCACGGAGCCGGCCACGATCGGCGCGTGGGTCAGGCCGTTGCCGGCCGCCCCGATCAGGTCCGCCTTGTTGAAGGTGACCAGGCGCGGCTTCGTCCCGGCCTCCAGCTCGTCGAGGACGGTCTGGACGGTCGCCCGGTGCTCGGCGAAGTGGCGGTCGGCGGCGTCGACGACCTCGACCAGGACGTCGGCCGGGTGACCTCCTCGAGGGTCGCCCGGAAGGCCTCGACCAGCTGGTGGGGCAGCTTGTGGATGAAGCCCACCGTGTCGGTGACGATGGCGACCTGGCCGTCGCCCAGCTTCACCCGGCGGCTGGTGGGATCGAGGGTCGCGAACAGCTTGTCCTCGACCAGGGCGACCTCGCTCCCGACCGCGTTCAGCAGCGTCGACTTGCCGGCGTTCGTGTAGCCGACGATCGCGAGCGGGATAGAGTCGGGGTCGCGCCGCAGGCGGTCGGCGTGCTGGCGGACCTCCTCGCGCGCTCCTTCACTTCGATCCGGACGCGGATCAGCCGGCGGTCGGTCTCCAGCTGGCTCTCGCCCGGGCCGCGGGTGCCGATCCCGCCGCCGGTCCGCGCCAGGTGGCTCCACATGCGGCTCAGCCGCGGTAGCAGGTACTCGAGTTGCGCGAATTCGACCTGGAGGCGCGCCTCGTGGGTGCGCGCGTGCTGGGCGAAGATGTCGAGGATCAGTCGGTGCGATCGATGACCTTGACGCTCGGAGCCCTTCGAGCGCCTTCTGCTGGCTGGGCGAGAGCTCGTCGTCGGCCACCAGGAGGTCGAAGCCGGTCTCGGCCTTCGCGGCGACGAGGTCCTCCGCCTTGCCCTTGCCGACGTACCAGTTCGGGTCGACGTGCCGGCGGTTCTGCCACTCGGCCCCGACCACCTCGGCGCCGGCCGTGAGGGCGAGCGAGGCGAGCTCGGCGAGGCTGTCCTCGGCGGTCCAGCCGGGGTCCTCGCCGGTGTCGACGGCGACGAGAAAGGCCTTCTCGGCGGGCGGCGCGAGATCGATCGTGGTCTGGCGGGGCATGCACGGAGGATACCCCGGGCGCAGGGCGCCGACCGTACACTCGCCGGGATGGAGACCCGCGACCCGGATTCCGTGCAGTCGCCGGACCCGTCGGTCGGTCCCGCGGCGCCGCAGTTCGCGCCGCCGGGCGCCCTGCCGCCCCCTCCGGGCGCTCTCCCGCCCCCTCCGTCCGGATGGGGAGCCCCCGGGGCCAGGCCACCGTCCAAGTGGCGGATGACCCGGACGGAGACGCGGCGGCGCACGTTCTGGCTGGGCTGCCTCGCGATCATCCTCGTGCCCGTGCTGCTCGTGGCGGTCACCCTCGTCTACCTCGGTCGTGACCTCGGCCTCGTCGCCGCGTTCGCGACCAATCCGACGGCCAGGTCAGCTACGCGAACGTCAGCACCGTCGGCGGGCAGACGCGCTGGGAGCTCTACGCCGCCCCGGGCCTGGACCTGGCGGATGGCCCCCACCTGGCCTGCGACGTCGTGCGCCCGATCTTCGCCCGGCACGGGGTGTCCGTTCCGGAGTTCTACGTCGTGAACCGGGCCGGCGACGTCATCGCGAGCTGGCAGACTCCCTGCGGCCCTCCGCAGCCCTCGGGCCCCTCGGCCTGAGGCAGGGACACCCTTTCGGACGAACCCGCGGAGTAGCCTGTTGCCGACGCGCCCGCGCCCCACGTCGAATGCGAAGTCCGGGCGCGAAGGAGGCATCATGCGGACGGGACGACTCGCGGTCCTGGCGATCGTGGCGGCTCTCCTGGGCGTCGGCTGCTCGGATGCGAAGTCGCCCGCCGCGGGCTCGTCCACCCCTGCACCACCTTCGGTTGCCGGTGCGCCGGCTTCGACCTCTGCAGCGATTCCCGCGGCAACCTACGCCACCCCCGAGGACGCCGTGACCGCCTATCTCACGGGGGTTGCCAGGGCGGACCCCGCGGCGATCCTCGCCGCAAGCGCGGTCGACGAGATGAGCGCCGCCTTCCAGTTCGGGCTTTACGTCGACCGGCTCAAGGTCATGATGCTGACCCAGTCGATGGCGCCGGCGACAGATCCGTTCTACATCCAGATCAACAGGTCCTGGGAGACAACCCAGATCCTGACGCGGGTCCGCAACCTGGCCTACAGCCTCCTCTCGACGGAGAAGGTCGACGGGAGCGTGATCGTGGCCGACAAGGCGAAGGCGGATGCCTTCGCGGCCCAGGTCGATCCGAAGGGGCTGGCGGGGCTGACGGTCAAGGAGGTCCGCTTCCCGCGGGCATCGATGAAGAACAACGCGAGGCTGCTGGGGAACGAGGCGGCGCTGGCAAAGGTCTACGGCGCCGACGAGGCCACCGAGCGCGTCGCGCTCATCGCGCTCGGCCAGAACACGTACGCCGTCGGGTTCACGCTGCTCCGCTACGGCACCAGCTGGAAGGTCAGCGACCAGTCCTCGGCGCTGGCGGGCAGCGACCCGCTGGGGACGGCGAAGGCGATCTCGCAGGCGGACTTCGACGCGTCGGTGGGCAACTAGGCTCGCGTCAAGACTCCGCAGCGGGCCTCGCCGCCCGGCGGCCTCAGCCCTCCAAGCGTGCCGTGACGAGGCTGACGACGGCCGCCAGACCATCCCCGGCGGCCGCGTCCAGCACGAGGTCCGCCGGCTCGCGCCGGAACCAGGTTCGCTGCCGGCGCGCGAACTGCACGTTGCGCTGCACGTTGACCGCGAGGTAGCCGGCCCGGTCCAGGCGCCCGTCCAGGAGATCCCAGGCCTCCCGGTACCCGATCGCGGAGAACGCCCGCAGGCCCGGGTCGTAGCGCTCCCGGAGCGCCGCGGCCTCGGGCAGGATCCCGCCGTCGAGCCTGGGACGCGGCGCGCCGGGCGATCCAGGCCCGGTGCGCGGCGTGGTCGGGGACGTCCAGGAGGACGCGCACGACCGGGGCCCCGTAGCCGCGGGGAGCCGGGAGCGGCGCGTCCCCGCGCAGCTCGGCCAGCTCCAGCGCCCGGATCACCCGGCGCGGGTTGCGCAGGTCCACCCGCCCGGCCAGGGCCGGGGCGAGCGAGCGCAGGCGAGCGACCGCGGCGAGGAGCCCGTCGGCGCCGAGCTCCGCCTCCAGGCGCGCCCGCCGGGCCGGGTCGTGGGGCAGCTACGTCAAGGGCGATGCCACCCGCCACGGCCCGGATCCAGAAGCCGGTGCCGCCGGCGAGGATCGCCACGCCGCGCCGGGCGGCGAGCCCACGGAGGACGCCGGCCACGTGGTCGACGAAGTCGGAGACGCTGAAGGCCGCATCGGGCTCGACGAGGTCGAGGCCGTGGTGCGGAACGCCCCGGCGCTCGGCGAGGGTGGGCTTGGCCGACCCGACGTCCAGGCCCCGGTAGACCTGGCGGGAGTCGGCGGAGATCACCTCAGCGGGGCGCCCGGTCGCCGTGAGGGCCAGCGCGAGGCGGATCGCGAGATCGGTCTTGCCAGTGGCGGTCGGGCCGCCGATCACGACGAGGGGCGGCAGCCCGGCCTTCTCGAGCGCCGGGTCCGGCGGCGGCGCGCCGCTCCCCTCCCCCATCTCAGGCCAGGACGCCCCGCAGGCTGTAGGGCCCGGCGGCCTCGATCCGCACGTCGACGATCGTGCCGACCAGCGTTGCCGGGCCCGCCAGGTGGACCAGCCGGTTCTCCCGCGAGCGTCCCGCCAGGCGCACCTGGCCGGCCGGGAGCGGGCCGGCGAACGGGTCGCGCCCGACCAGCGTGGCGGCCCGGCGCGCGTCCTCGTTCGGTGGCGCCGGGGCGGAACCGTCCTCGCCCGGATCGGGTTCGTCGCCCTCGTGGTCGTGGGCGCGCTCGCGCTCGACCGTGTCGACCAGCACGGACGCCACGGTCCCGATCCGCTCGCCGTTGCGGGCGAAGCCGATCCCCTCCTGGAGGGCGAGCAGGCGATTGAGGCGCTCGCGCTTGACCCCGACCGGGACGTCGTCGGCCAGGTGCATCGCGGGCGTGCCCGGCCGCGGCGAGTAGGCCGCCGCGAAGACCTGCTCGTAGCGGACGCGCTCGAGGAGGGCCAGCGTGGCTTCGTGCTGGGCGTCCGTCTCTCCGCAGAACCCGACGATCACGTCGGTGCTGATCGCGATCCCCGGGATCGCCTCGCGGATCCGGGCGAGCCGTTCCTCGTAGTGGGCCACGGAGTACTGGCGGCCCATCCGCCGCAGGACCGCGTCGTCGCCCGACTGGACGGGCAGGTGGAGCGCCTCGCAGACGGACGGGCACTCGGCCATGGCGGCGATCAGCCGGTCGCCCAGGTCCCAGGGATGCGAGGTGACGAAGCGCAGCCGCGGGACCGCGGGCGCCCCGGCCGGGTCGCGCAGGCCGTCCAGGGCCCGGATCAGGGCCGCCAGGTCCGGGCGGCCCTGCCGGTCCTGGCGCCGGCCGGCCCAGCGCTCCTCGCCGGCCTGGTCGAAGCGCTCCTCGGCGGGCAGGTCGTGGCCGTAGCTGTTGACGTTCTGGCCCAGGAGGGTCACCTCCAGGTAGCCTGCCGCCGCGAGCGCACGGGCCTCGTCGACGATGGCGTCGAAGGGCCGGCTGCGCTCCGGGCCGCGGCTGAAGGGCACGATGCAGTAGGTGCACGACTTGTCGCAGCCGTAGATGATCGGCAGCCAGGCCGTGAAGGCAGACTCGCGGCGAACAGCGCCAAGGTCGACGGCGCGCGCCCGCGAGCCGGCAAGATGGTCGGCCGCCGACACGGCGACGCCGGCGACGATCGTCGTCGCGGCCGTCGCGGGGACCAGCCCGACCGGGGCCTGGGCGGACGCCAGGCCCAGCCGCTCCACGAGCTCGGGCTCCTCGTCCGGGCGCAGGAACAGGTCCACGGCCGGGAAGCGGCGGCGCAGCCCGGCCCGGTCGCGCTCGCGCACGGCGCACCCGGTCAGGACCACGCGCAGGCCGGGATTCGCGGCCTTGAGCGTCGCGAGGGCGCCCTGGCGCCCGATCACCTTGGCCTCGGCAGCCTCCCGGATCGCGCAGGTGTTGATCACGACGAGGTCCGCGGCCTCCATCGCCGGCGCCTCCGCGCAGCCGGCCGCCAGGAGCCGGCCGGCCATCTCCTCGGAGTCGCTCCGGTTCATCTGGCAGCCCAGCGTCCAGACCCAGAAGCGGGGCAGTGCCTGGTCCTCGGGCCGGAACTCGGCGACCCGCGGGTCCGCGGCCTCCCCGGCCGAGCGTGGCTCGCCGACCGCGGCGACCGGCGGGAGGATCTCGAGGACCGGCAGCTGGCGCGTGCTCATCGGGCCGCGGCCCGGCTCAGCGCACCCCGCACGGCCGGCCCGACCGCGTCCGGCACGACCAGCTCCGCGTGGGCGACGGCATACGGCCCCTCGTCGCCGTGGTAGTCGCTCCCGCCGGTGGCCACGAGGCCCTGCCCGCTGGCGAAGGCGGCGAGGGCCCCGACCGTCGCGGCGTCGAAGGCGCGGTAGTGGACCTCCAGGCCGCGCAGGCCCGCGGCGCGCAACTCGGCCAGCAGGGCCGGGCGGCCGGGAGCCTCGCTGAAGTGGGCGAGCACGGCCAGCCCGCCGGCCGCGACGATCGCCTCGATCGCCGCCAGCGGCCCGATCCCCTCGCGCGGCACGTAGGCGGGAGCCCCGCGCCCCACGAGCCGTCGGAACGCGTCCGACACGTCGTCGGCATGGCCGGCCTCGACCAGGGCCCGGGCCAGGGTCGGCCGGCCCAGGGCGTCGGTGGCGCTCCAGTCGACCGCGTCGAGCTGCGCGTCCACGGGGGTCCCGGTCTCGCGGAGGCGCGCCGCCATCGTCCGGAAGCGAGTCTCGCGGCCGCCCCGCTGGCCGGCCAGGACCGCCTCGAACGCCTCGTCGGTGGGGTCCACGCCCAGGCCCAGGATGTGCAGCTCGCCGTCGGGCAGGTCGGGGATCCGGGCCAGCGTGTTGATCTCCACGGCCGGCAGGAGCTCCAGGCCGGCGGGGAGCGGCGGACCGCCGAGCAGCTCGCGCACGCCAGCCAGCGTGTCGTGGTCGCTGATCGCGAGGAGGCGCACGCCGGCCGCGGCGGCCTGCTCGACCAGGTCGATCGGTTCGAGGATCCCGTCGGACCGGCGGGTGTGGGTATGGAGGTCCACCCGCGCCGGCGCGTGGCGCGGGACCGCTCCGTCGGCAGGCGCCCGACGTCCGCGGGCCACGATCAGGACTCCTCCAGGATCGCCCGGAAGCGCTCCAGCGCGACCGCTCGCCCGGTGGCCGGGTCCACGTCGACCTGGAGGGCGTTCATGACCACCGGCCAGGTCCCGACCTCGAAGCGGGTGGGCAGGTTCGTGATGAAGCGAGGCAGGACCGTGGCCGGGTTGAACCCGATCACCGAGTGGAGCGGCCCGGTCATCCCGAGATCGCTCTGGTAGGCCGTTCCCCCGGGCAGGATGCGCTCGTCCGCCGTGGGGACATGGGTGTGGGTCCCGACGACCGCGCTGACCCGTCCGTCGAGGTGGATGCCGAAGGCGTTCTTCTCGCTCGTGACCTCGCAATGGAAGTCCACGAGCCGGACCGGTGGCAGCGTGTCCGCCCCCTCGTCGAGCAGCCGGTCCGCATCGGTGAACGGGTTCTCGATCGGGAGCATGTACGTCCGGCCCTGGAAGTTGAGGACGGCGACGTCCGTGCCGTCGGCGGCCTCGTAGACGCCCCAGCCGTGCCCCGGGATCCCATCGCTGCCGTAGTTGTGGGGCCGCAGGATCCGCCCGTCGCGCTCGAGGGTCGGGTAGATCTCGCGCTTGTCCCAGATGTGGTTGCCCGAGGTGATCACGTCGACGCCGGCCCGGAAGAGCGACTCGGCCGTGGAGGCGGTGAGGCCCATCCCCCCGGCGACGTTCTCGCCGTTGGCGGTCACGAAGTGGATCCCCCGCAGCTCGCGCAGCGCCGGGAGCTCGCGCTCCACCGCCTCGCGCCCGGGGCGCCCGATGATGTCCCCGATCATCAGGATCCGGCACGGCCGGGCCGTCCGCGGCGCCGTCAACGCCGGCCGCCGGGGGCCGCGAGCGACCGGGGCGGAGCGACACGCGACGCCTTGCTGGGCCGCGGGCGCGCGACCATCCTCGACCTGTCCATCGACCCGAGGCTATCACCCGCCCGCCCTGTCGCGCAGGGAGGCCGCGGATGAGCATCTCGTACACTCGGGAGATGGCCTCGCAGCTGGACCCGAACCGGGCACCCGCGGCGCCGAACGCGGGGCGCGCGACCATCCGCGTGCTCGTCGCGTATGCGTCCAAGCACGGCTCGACCCGGGAGATCGCATCGGCCATCGCCGCGACCCTGCGGGACGCCGGGCTCGAGGCGGATCCCCTCGCCGCGGGCGAGGTCCGCGACCTCGCGGGCTACGGCGCGGTGGTCCTGGGCAGCGGCCTCTATTCCGCCACCTGGCTGCGCGAGGCGAACCGCTTCGTCCGGCACCATCGAGCGACGCTCGCGACGCTGCCGGTCTGGCTCTTCAGCAGCGGGCCCCTGGATCGCTCCGCGGACCTCGAGGAGATCCCCATGACGGCCCACGTGGCGGCGTCCACGGCCGGCCTCGTCATCCGCGGCCACCGCACGTTCGGGGGCCGGCTCACCCCGGACGCCCTGGAGGTCGACGCCGGCATCCTGGCGACGCACCGCGTCGGCGACTTCCGCGACTGGGCCGCCGTCCGGGCGTGGGCTGCCGGGATCGCCGCCGCCCTCGCCTGACCAGGGGCCCGCCACCGGGGCCCCTCACGCCTGCCAGTGAGCCCGTCCCATGCGCATATGCGCCAGGCCGAATGGCCCTAGCAGGGCACGAACCTGCGGCGCACGTTCGCGGCTCACGGGAGGCTGTGACGCGCGGCCCGTGCTCCGGCCGCCTGGACCGCGCTGAGCCACTCGAGCGGTGACTTCGACACCCTCGCGGGTACCGGCGTATGGCACGCCGACTGGCCGATCGGCGGTAGCTGCCGACCCGTTCGCGCCAGCTGGAGGTGGATCAGATGCGTTCAGTTTCGGTGATCGGCGCCGTGTTCGTGTTCCTGCTCGGGGTGTTCCTCGGAAACAACATGTTCGGGCTCGGTGGCGGAGTGCTGTTCGGCGGCTTGCTGGTGCTGCTATACGCGTTCCGGATGGTCACCAGGAAGCCGGGGGCCATCGCAATCAACAGTTACGGGACGGACTCGCTGCGGAACCTGGTCGCTGCGTTCCAGCGGGATCATGGCCGCGAGCCGACCACGGGAGAGGCCGAGGGGCTGGCGAAGCTGGCCGCCTACATGCAGTACAGCCACGAGCATCCCTCGACCGGCACCGACTACAGCGCGATGACCAGCCTCTTCAGCGGCATCTACGGCCGCCGCCCGAGCATCCTTGAAGACGCCACATTCGCGAGGATGGTCGCCAGCGCCTACCCGAAGCAGGTCGCCACTCCGAGCAGGGACCCCGAGATCGCCGCCGCCGAGCAAGGGTCTGGGGCCGCCCATGAAGCCCTCGGCAACGCCGAGGCGGCGGTCGCCAATGACCCGACCGCATGACCGGCTCGCAGGGCGCACCGTTTCCGACAGACCGCGACGCACTGCGCGCTACTTGGCGAACTCGACCGCGCGCGTCTCCCGGATCACCGTGACCTTGATCTGGCCCGGGTAGGTCAGCGACTCCTCGATCTTGCGCACGACGTCGCGGGCCAGGCGGCTCGCCGAGAGGTCGTCGATCTCCTCGGGGCGAACCAGGATCCGGACCTCGCGGCCGGCCTGCACGGCGAACGTCTTCTCGACCCCGGCGAAGCTGTTCGCGATCTCCTGGAGGTCCTCCAGGCGCTTGACGTACATCTCCACCGATTCGCCGCGGGCGCCCGGCCGGGACGCGCTGATCGCGTCCGCGACCTGGACGATCGGTGCCTCCAGGCAGGCGTACTCGACCTCCTGGTGGTGGGCGGCGATCCCGTTCACGACCTTGAAGGGCAGGTTGTGGCGCTGGGCGACCGCCGCGCCGATCGCCGCGTGGGGTCCCTCGACCTCGTGGTCGATCGCCTTGCCCATGTCGTGGAGCAGGCCGCCGGTCTTGGCGGCCATCACGTCGGCCCCGAGCTCGGCGGCGATGATCGCGGCCAGCCGGCTCGTCTCCACCACGTGGAGGAGCACGTTCTGGCCGTAGCTGGTCCGGAACTTGAGGCGGCCCAGCAGGCGCAGGATCTCGGTCGGGAGGCCGGGGACGCCGGCGTCGTAGGCGGCCTGCTCGCCGGCCTGCCGGATGACCAGCTCCACCTCCGCCCGCGCCTTGGCCACGACCTCCTCGATCCGTCCGGGATGGATGCGGCCGTCGGCCATCAGCTTGGTGAGGGCGATCCGGGCGATCTCCCGGCGGACCGGGTCGAACCCGGACAGGACCACGGTCTCGGGAGTGTCGTCGATGATCAGGTCGATCCCGGTGGCCTGCTCGAGGGCCCGGATGTTGCGGCCCTCGCGGCCGATGATCCGTCCCTTCATCTCGTCCGAGGGCAGGTGGACGACGGAGACCGTGTGCTCGGCCGTGTGGTCGGCCGCGACCCGCTGGATCGCGGTGACGATGACCTCACGGGCCCGGTCGGCCGCCTCGTCGCGTGCCTTGCGCTCGATGGCCCGCGCCATGCGCACGCCGTCGGACTCGGCTTCGGCCCGGATCGCCTCGAGCAGCTCGCTCTTGGCCTCGCCGGCGGTCATGCCGGAGACGCGCTCCAGGGCGGCCACCTGCTCGGCCCGCGCCCGCTCCAGCTCCTCGCGCGCCCGCTCCAGGTCCCGCTCGCGGTCGAGGAGCTTGCGGTCGCGCTGCTCCAGCATGTCCGTGCGCTGGTCCAGCTGCTCGTCGCGGGCGAGGAGCCGGCGCTCGAGGTTGGCGAGCTCCGCCCGCCGGACCCTGGCCTCGTCCTCGGCTTCGCGCTGGAGCCGGAGCTTCTCGTCCTTCGCCTCGAGGATCAGCTCCTTCTGCTGCGCTCGCGCCTCGGCGACGATCCGGGCGGCCTTCTCCTGGGCGGCCTTGACGGCCTGGGCCGCCCACAGGCCGCGCGCGGCGAATCCAACAGCCAGGCCTCCGGCGATGGCCGCCACGAGGGCCACCGCCAGGACGACGGGGTTATCCATGATGCGCTTCGCCTCCCGACCGGCCCGGGGGCCGGCGAGTCTGGTCGCGGGATCGGCGAATCCCTCCCGGGACGGCCCGGCGGCGACGATTGCGGTCGACGCCTGAACCGTCAGCCGGCGTGGGCTCGCCGGTGGTCATGCAGTGCGCCCGCCGGCCTTCGCGCGATCCCGCGCGCTCCGACGTTGCGCGTAGCGTAGGGCCGGGTGAACGGAGGGTCAAACGGTCCGTGGAGCCGGGGGCTCGCCGACCAGCGGCGATCGCGGCGTCGCCTTTCGCGGCACGTCGGGCGACGCAGCCGCTCCGGCCTGGACGCTTCGCGGCTAGGGTGACTCGTCCTCGCCCGGGGGCTCGTCCTGTCCGCCGCCGGTGGCCCGGGCCACCCACGAGGAGGCGACCCGCCCGGCGATCCCGGGGTCGAACCCGTTGCGCGCGAGCACCGCGTAGGCGCGTCCCCGGCGCCGCCGCGGGTCCGGCTCGCGGAGGAGCGCCGTGGCCTTCCTGTCCAGCAGGCGCGTCGCCGCCGCCTCATCGGCGATCCCGGACGCGACCTGCTGGCCCGATTCGGGGCGCAGGTCCGGGTCGTCGGGGTCCCCGCCAGCTGCCTCGGCCGCGCGCGCCGCGAGGGCTGCCTCCGCGTCGTCAGCCGTGACGCCCTTGCGGCGGAGCTCATGCCGGAGCGCCCGGGCGCCACGGGGCCTCGCGCGATCGCGGGACTCCACCCAGGCCCGCGCGAAGGCCGCGTCGTCGAGGTAGCCGAGCTCCGCCAGGCGGACGATGGCGGACTCCACGAGGTCCCCGCGGTAGCCTGCCTGGCGCAGGTGCACCCGGATCTCCGCCGTCGCCCGCGGACGCACCTCGAGGTAGCGGGCCGCGGCCGCCAGCACCTCGGCCGGGTCGTCGATGGCCGCGCGCTGGGCGCGCCGCTCGGCGATCGACGGGCGGGCCGGACGGGCGGGACGGGCCATTCCGCGACCCGCCTACTCGGCCTCTTCGATCCCCTCGACCGGGATCGCCGCAGTGGCCATCCCGCCCCGGATGCGCCCCTCGATGTCGGCCGCGATCGGGCCGTTCTCGCGGAGGAACGCCTTGGCCGCCTCGCGACCCTGCCCGAGGCGAGTCTCCCCGAAGGTGAACCAGGAGCCGGTCTTGGTCACCACGTCCATGGCGACGCCGACGTCGAGGAGACCGCCCTCGCGGCTGATCCCCTCGCCGTACATGACGTCGAACTCGGCGACCCGGAAGGGCGGCGCGACCTTGTTCTTGACGACCTTGACCCGGACCCGGTTGCCGATCGACTCGGTGCCGTTCTTGATCGTCTCGATGCGCCGGATCTCGAGGCGGACCGAGGCATAGAACTTGAGGGCGCGGCCGCCCGGGGTCACCTCCGGGTTGCCGAACATCACCCCGATCTTCTCGCGCAGCTGGTTGGTGAAGACGAGCGACGTGTTGGAGCGGCTGACCGCCCCGGTGAGCTTGCGCAGCGCCTGGCTCATGAGCCGGGCCTGGATGCCCACGAACGAGTCGCCCATCTCGCCCTCGATCTCGGCCCGCGGCACGAGGGCCGCGACCGAGTCGACCACGACGACGTCGACGCCGCCCGATCGGATGAGCGTCTCGGTGATCTCCAGGGCCTGCTCGCCGGTGTCCGGCTGGCTGACCAGCAGCTCGTCCACGTTGACGCCGCAGGACCGGGCGTAGTGCGGGTCCAGCGCGTGCTCGACGTCGATGAAGGCGGCCACGCCGCCGCGCCGCTGGGCCTCGGCGATGATGTGCTGGCAGACGGTGGTCTTGCCCGAGGACTCGGGCCCGAAGATCTCCGTGATCCGGCCGCGCGGGATGCCGCCCACGCCGAGCGCGAGGTCCAGGGCGATGGAGCCGGAGGGGATGAAGTCGACCTGCTGGCGCTCGGACGAGCCCAGCTTCATGATCGAGCCGCGGCCGAACTGCTTCTCGATCGAGAGGATCGCCGCGTCGACCGCCTTGGTCCGCTCGGCGCTGCTGGCCCCGCCCACGCCCCGCTCCGTCACTGCCATCTCGTCGCGCTCCTGTCTGGGTTGTACGGCTGCGACGCGACGGACGGCGTGCCCGCCCGGAGGCTCAGCCCTCTTCCTCGGTCACCGTCCGCGGCTTCCGCTTCGGCTTGATGATCTCGACGTTCTGCGGCGCTTCCAGGAAGGGCTGCAGCTTCGACTTCGGGTCGACAACCTTGGCCTTCTTCTTGACTTCGCGGTGCGGTCGGTCCCGGGTACCCATCGTCGAACGCCTCCACGTGGAACAACGGTAGCGATGCGGCCTTCACGCGACCTGCGCCGGGCCTGCACCGGCCCTTGACTGGACTGCCAGCGCACGCAGCTCGGGAAGGCGTTGGGAGAGGGTCCCGGCGCGCAGCGCGGCCCGGACGCCGGTCATGAAGTCTAGGGTGAAGGTCAGGTTGTGACAAGTCGCGAGGCGGAAGGCGAGCAGCTCGCCAGCCCGGAACAGGTGGGCCAGGTAGGCCCGGCTGAAGCGACGGCAGAGGATGCACGGGCAGCCGTCCTGGACCGGCCGCGGGTCGTCCCGGAACTGCTCGTTACGGAGGTTCAGGCGCCCGCCGGGGACCCACAGCTGGCCGTTCCGGGCGACCCGCGCCGGGAGGACGGAGTCGAAGACGTCCACCCCGCGATGGACCGCCTCCAGCAGGTCCGCCGGAGAGCCGAGGCCCATCAGGTAGCGCACGCGACCGTCGCCCTCCAGCTGGGCGCCCACCTGGTCGAGCACGGCCTCCCGCTGGCCTGCGGTCTCGTCGCCGGCCAGGCCGCCGATGCACAGGCCGTCGAACGGGAGCCCGGCGATGAACGCCGTGGACGCCCGGCGGAGGTCCGGGTCCAGGCCACCCTGGATGATCCCGAAGAGGGCCTGGTCGGTACGCCGGTGCGCCGCCATCGAGCGCTCCGCCCAGCGATGGGTCCGCGCGGTGGCGATCGCCAGCGCCGCCGGCTCCGTCGATGCGGGCGGCACGGGCTGGTCGAAGGCGACCGCAACGTCCGCCCCGAGGGCCTCCTGGATCTCGATCGAGAGCTCGGCCGTCAGCCTGTGGCGCGACCCGTCGTGGTGGCTCTGGAAGGTGACCCCGTCATCGTCGATCGCGTTGAGGTGGCCGAGCGAGACCACCTGGAAACCGCCGGAGTCGGTCAGGATCGGGTGCGGCCAGCCCATGAACGCATGGAGCCCGCCCAGGCGGGCGATCCGCTCGTGGCCCGGGCGCAGGTAGAGGTGGTACGTGTTGGCCAGGATGATCCGGGCCCCCACCTCCTCGAGGTCATCCGGGTGGAGCGCCTTGACCGTGGCGTTCGTGCCCACCGGCATGAACGTAGGCGTCTCGACCACCCCGTGGGGCAGGTGCAGGCGTCCGAGGCGCGCCCGCGTGGACCCGTCGGCCGGCGCGGGAACGACGACCTCGAAGCGGGCGGCGCCGCTCACGCGCCGGAAACGCGCGGATCGGCGGGTGCCCCGTCCGGGCCGGCGGGCGCCCCGTCCAGGCCGGCGAGCCGGGCGGTCTCCCAGAGCGACGGCTCGCGATCGATGCGCGTCGGGGGGACCTCGTAGCCCAGCGCCGCGAGGTGGGCCCGGGCCCGCTCCGTCGCGACGCGACCCTGGGGCGTCCGGTCCAGGAACCCGAGCCGGAGCAGGAACGGCTCGTAGACGTCCTCCACGGTCTCGATCTCCTCGGAGAGCACGGCCGCGAGCGCCGCCACGCCGACGGGCCCGCTCCCGAACTTCTGGACGATCGCGGCCAGGAGGCGACGGTCGGCGGCATCGAGGCCGACGTCGTCGATCTCCAGGAGGGCCATCGCCTCGTCCACCGCCGCCCGGGTCACCCGGCCGTCGCCGTGCACCTCGGCGTGGTCGCGGACGCGCTTGAGCAGCCGGTTCACGATCCGCGGCGTCGCCCGTCCGCGGGCGGCGATCGCGGCCGCGGCGTCGTCGGCGAGCTCCAGGCCCAGGATTCGGGCCGAGCGCCGGACGATGGCCTGCAGGTCGTCCTCGCCGTAGAAGTCGAGGCGATAGACGGCCCCGAAGCGGTCCCGCAGCGGGCCGCTGATCCGTCCCGCCCGGGTGGTCGCGCCGACGATCGTGAACGGGCGAAGGGTCAGCCGGAGCGAGCGCGCCGAGGGGCCCTTCCCGATCATCACGTCGAGGGCGTAGTCCTCCATGGCCGGATAGAGGATCTCCTCGACCGCCCGGTTGAGCCGGTGGATCTCGTCGATGAACAGGACGTCGCGCTCGTCCATCGAGGTGAGGATCGCGGCGAGGTCCCCTGCCCGCTCGATGGCCGGCCCCGACGTGTAGCGGATGTTCACCCCGAGCTCGCGGGCGATGATGGTGGCCAGGGTCGTCTTGCCCAGCCCGGGCGGTCCGTGGAGCAGGACGTGGTCGGCCGCCTCTCCCCGCTGCCGCGCAGCCTGCAGGAGCACCGACAGCCCGGCCTTCACATCGCGCTGGCCCAGGTACTCGTCCATCGAGCGCGGGCGCAGGGAGCGATCGACCGCCACCTCGCTCTCGTCGAGGAGGTCCGCCGCGAGGAAGCCTGGCCCGTCGGTCATCGGCGCGAGTCTAGCACGGTCCTGCCCATATCGCACGCCTGTTCGATACCGTTCGAGGGCCCCCGGGGCCCGCCGATCGTCAGCCGTCCGACAGGCGCCGGAGGGCCGCCTTGACCCGCTCCTCGAGGGTCTCGCCGCTCACGCCCCGGCCGGCCTCCCGAGCCTCGGCCAGGGTGTAGCCGAGCGCCTGGAGCGCGCCGACCACCTCGGATTCGGTCGGGCCGCCGGCCCGTCCCAGGGATGTCGTCGGTCCCGCCGCGGCCGCCGCCGTGGCCACCTTCTCCTGGAGCTCCAGCACGATCCGGGCGGCCAGCCGCTTCCCCACCCCGCTCACGGCGGTCAGGACGGCCTGGTCGTCGGCCATGATCGCGAGCTGCAGGTCGGCCACGGGCCGGCTCCCCAGGATCGCCAGGGCCACCTTCGGGCCCACCCCGGTCACCGTCAGGAGCTGCCCGAAGAACCCCAGCTCCTCCGGCGTCCGGAAGCCGTACAGCGCCTGGAGGTCCTCGCGGACCAGGTGGTGGGTGTGCACCTTGAGGCGTCGCCCGGGCGCCGCGTCGGCGATGAGGGAAGGGGCGCAGAAGACGCGGTAGCCGACACCGCCGACCTCCAGGACCAGGGAGTCGGTCCCGGCCGAGGCGACCAGCCCCTCGAGGGAGGCGATCATCGCGCCCGCCTGGCTGCCGGTCGGGTGCCGGCCCGGGCGGTGCGAGCCTGCGGGGCGCCCGGCTCGGCGGTGACGAGCGCGGCCGCGGGCAGGTCGGCCGGCCGGCCCTCCAGGGCGAGCGCGTCGCGCACGGCCTGCTCGTAGGGGCTCGCGCTGCCGTGACGTGGCGCGATTGCCGCGCGATCGAGGATGCCGGCGTTGATCCGCTCGCCCGCCCGCTCCCGGTTGCTGGTCCAGATCGCGATGGCGAGCGCGTCCGCGGCATCGTCCGGGCGGGGCGCGTCGGGGAGCCCCAGGACCGCCTGGACCATGCGCCCGACCTGCTCCTTGTCCGCCGCCCCGTAGCCCGTGACGGCCATCTTGACCTCGGAGGGGGTCGGCTCGCGGACCTCGAGGCCATGCTGCGCCGCCGCGAGGAGCACGACGCCCCGCGCGTGGCCGACGGCCAGGGCCGTCTGGACGTTGCGGCTGTGGAAGATCCGCTCCACGCCCAGGAGGTCCGGCGCGTGCAGCTCGATCAGGTCCGCGAGGAAGGCGTGGATCGCCAGGAGGCGCTCCGGCAGGGCCAGGTCCGGCGAGGTGCGGAAGACGCCGTAGTCGACGGCCCGGATGCGGCTGCCGATCCGCTCGACCAGGCCGTACCCCAGCGAGGCCGTGCCGGGGTCGATGCCGAGGACGATCACGAGCGCGGGCTGCGGGCCATGGTCAGCCGGCCAGCTCGGCGAGCAGCTCCTCGGTCAGCTCCAGGTTGCTGGTGACGCGCTGGACGTCGTCGAGATCCTCGAGGTGCTCCATGAGGCGCAGGTTCTGGCGCGCCCGGGCCGGCTCGATCGCCATGGTCTGGTTGGCGACCATCGTCGTCTCGGCGCTCTCGATCCCGACACCCGCGGCGTCGAGCGCCTTGCGCACGTTCTCGAGGTCGGCCGGCTCCGTGTAGATCTCCACCGGGTCCGAGGTGGTCTCCACGTCGCTGGCCCCAGCGTCGATCGCGAGCAGGGCGACCTCGTCCGGGTCCACCCCGGCCAGGGGCACGTTGATCACGCCGCGCTGCTCGAACTGCCAGGCGACGGCGCCGGAACCGGCCAGGGAGCCGCCGGCCTTCGAGAAGATCGAGCGGACGTCCGAGACCGTCCGGTTGCGGTTGTCGGTGGTCGTCTCGACGAGGAAGGCGACGCCCCCGGGGCCATAGCCCTCGTAGACGATCTCCTCGTACTGCTCGCCCTCGCCGCCACCGGTCGCCTTCTCGATCGCGCGCTTGATCGTGTCCAGCGGCATGTTCGCGGCGCGCGCCTTCTCGATCGCGAGCCGGAGGCGGAAGTTGCCGTCCGGGTCACCCCCGCCGGTGCGGGCGGCGACCGCGATCTCGCGGCCCATCTTCGTGAAGACGGCACCCCGCTTGACGTCGTTGACGCCCTTCTGGCGCTTGATCTGGGACCACTTGGAGTGACCGGACATCGCGGCCGAGTATAGCCGACTATCATGTCCGGAACGCCGATCCCGATCGGTCCGCGTGCCCGGTCGGCCTACGGTGGCGGCGCCCCGCCCATCCCGCCCGCTACCCCTTGTCGAGGTCCTACGACACGATGGCATCCTCCAAGAGCGTCGACCTGGCTCATCTCCGAAGCGTCGTCCTGGCCGGCCACGCCGGTGCCGGCAAGACGACGCTCGCCGAGGCCCTGCTCTACCGCGCCGGCGCGATCTCGCGCCTGGGCCGGGTGGACGACGGGACGTCGAGCCTGGACACGGAGCCCGAGGCCCAGAAGCGCCGGATGTCGCTCTCGCTGGGCGTCGCCTCCATCGACGACGAGGGCAACCTGGTCACCCTGGTCGACACGCCCGGCTACCCGGACTTCGTCGCGGAGATGGTGGCGGGCTTCAAGGCCGCCGACGCCGCGCTCGTGTGCGTGGACGGGTCGGGCGGCGTCGAGGCCGGCACGGAGAAGGCGGTCGCCCTCGCCCGCGCCGGCCGGACGGCCGCGCTCTTCGTGATCACCCGCTGCGACCGCGAGAACGCGGACCCCACGGCCACGCTGGACGCCCTGCGGGCGGCGTTCGGCGACAAGATCGCCCCGCTCCAGCTCGCCATCGGCAAGGCCGACAAGTTCGCCGGCTACGTCGACCTCGTCCACCGCCGGGCCTACACCTGGGACGGGAAGCAGGAGGTCGAGGTCCCGATCCCCGCCGAGATGGCGGCCGAGGTGGCCAGGCGGCGGGACCAGCTCCTGGAGGCCGCCTCCGAGGCCGACGACGCGGTGCTCACCAAGTACCTCGAGGGCGAGGAGATCAGCGACGCGGAGCTCGACGCGTGCCTTCACCGCGGGGTTCGCGACAGCATCCTGGCCCCCGTGCTGGTGGCCTCCGCCGCGAAGGGGATCGGCCTGCGCGGCCTCCTCGACGTGATCGTGCGCTACCTGCCCGCGCCGTCCGAGGAGCCGCCGACCGCCGCCCGGGATCCCAAGTCGAGCGACCCGATCGAAGTGGCCCCCGATCCGGACGGGCCGCTCCTCGTGCGCGTCTTCAAGACCACCGCCGACCCGTTCGTGGGGCGGCTCTCGTACCTGCGCGTCCTGAGCGGCACGCTGCGCAGCCAGGCCCACGCCTGGAACGCGGATCGCAACGAGGACGAGCGGATCGGCCAGCTCCTCCGGATCCACGGCAAGGAGCAGGAGCTGGTGGGCGAGCTGCGCGCCGGCGAGATCGGTGCCGTCGCCAAGCTCGGCGTCACCGGCACCGGCGACACGCTCTCCACGCGCGAGCGGCCGCTCCAGGTCGACCGGCCCGCGTACCCCAACCCGACGCTCGTCGTGGCCATCGAGCCCCAGACCAAGACCGACCTCGACAAGATGGGCCCGGCGCTCCAGCGGATGCTCGAGGAGGAGCCCTCGGTGCGCGTCGAGCGCAGCGCCACCGGGGAGCAGCTCCTGGTCGCCATCGGGGAGACCCACGTCGCGGTCATCACGGAGCGCCTCAAGCGCAAGTTCGGCGCCGCGATCGTGACCCATACGCCCCGGATCCCCTACCGCGAGACGATCCGGGGGGCGACCAGGGTCGAGGGCAAGTACAAGAAGCAGACCGGCGGCCACGGCATGTTCGGCCATGTCTGGCTGGCCATCGAGCCGAACCCCGACGGCGGTGTCGCCTTCACCGAGAAGGTCGTCGGAGGCACGGTCCCCAAGAACTTCTTCCCCGGTGTCGAGAAGGGGGTCCGGGCGGCGGCCGCCGAGGGCATCCTGGCCGGGTATCCGCTGATCGACTTCACCGCGACCCTCTACGACGGCTCGTTCCACACGGTCGACTCGAACGACCTCTCGTTCCAGCTGGCCGCGTCGATGGCCCTCCGGAAAGGCGTCATGGACTGCCGCCCGGTCCTCCAAGAGCCCATCATGGTGGCCCGGATCACCGTGCCGGAGCAGTTCATGGGCGACGTGAACCGGGACCTGAACGGTCGCCGCGGCCGGGTCCTGGGGATGGACACGATCGGCAATGGGTCCCAGATCATCACGGCCCACGTTCCCCAGGCCGAGCTCTTCTCCTACGCCACCGAGCTGGCCCGGCTCACCGGCGGTCGGGGCACGTTCACGTCCGAGCTCGACCACTACGAGGACGTCCCCTCGAGCATCGCCGAGAAGGTGATCGAGCTGCACCGCAAGGAGCGCGAGGCGAGCGCCGGCCACTGAGCGCCCCCGCGCCCGCGCTGCTACGTTCCGGCCCGGAGGGCGTCCTCCAGGGTCACCTGCCCTTCGTACAGGGCGCGCCCGATGATCGCGCCCGCACAGCCCAGGGCCCGGACCGCGCGGACGTCGGCCGCGGTCGCGATCCCGGCCGAGGCGATGACTTCGCCCCGCCCGAGCCCGACGAGGGCACCGAGGAGCGCCACGTCAGGGCCCCCGAGGGTTCCGTCGCGCTCGATCGCGGTCGCCTCGAACGTCCCGACGCCCACGTCGGCGAGCCTGGCCAGGATGTCGCCGGCCGCGACGCCGGGCGCCCCGGGGACCCAGCCGTGGCCGACGGCGAGGCCGTCGCGCACGTCGAGGGCCACGACGATCCGGCCGGCCCCGAAGCGGGCGACGAGGCGACCCGCGAACAACGGGTCGCGCAGGGCCGCCGTGCCGACGACGACCCGTCCGGCGCCGCTCGCGAGCATCGCCTCCACCGAGCCCTCGGAGCGCAGCCCGCCCGCCACCTCCACCACGGCCCGCTCCCCTACCCATGCTGCGATCGAAGCGACCAGTCGGTCCTGGCGGGCCGCCGGATCGCGGGCGCCGTCGAGGTCGACGACGTGGAGCCAGCGCGCTCCGCGCGCCACGAAGCCCTCCGCGACCGCGGCCGGGTCGTCGCCATACGCGGTCTCGGCGGCGAAGTCGCCCCGCAGAAGCCGGACGACGCGCCCGCCCCGCAGGTCGATGGCCGGCAGGACGGCGAAGTCGGCCCCTTGATCTGCCGTGGCCCTGTGGTATCGTGGTAGCACGCTAATACGTTACCAAGAGGCTCGATCCCATGCAGGACCGTCCGGCAGACTGGCGCTCGGCCGAGGCCGACGCCCTCATCGACGCCCTTCTCGCGCTCGAGACGGCCGACGAAGCCGCCGCGTTCCTGCGCGACCTGTGCACCCTCAGCGAGCTGCACGACCTGGCCCAGCGCTGGGCGGTCGCCCGCCTGCTGGACAGCGGGCTCCACTACAGCGAGATCAGCCGCCGCACGGGCGCCAGCACGGCGACGATCACCCGGATCGCCTCCTGGCTCAACCACGGGGAGGGCGGCTACCGCCGGCTCCTGGAGCGGGCCCGCGTCGGCGTCCCGGCTGCGCGGCGATGACGGCCCTGCGGCCCGGCGCCGGCTCGCTCGCGGCCGGGCCCGGGACGACGCGCCGGATGACCCTGGCGGTCCCCAACAAGGGCCGCCTCGTGGAGCCCACGCTCCACCTGCTGCGCGACGCGGGGCTCGTCTTCGAGGAGCGCGAGCGCAGCCTGCTGGCGCGCGTGGAGAACGTGGCGATCGACATCCTGTTCGTCCGGACCGACGACGTCGTCGAGTTCGTGCGCGATCGCGTGGCAGACCTCGGGGTCACCGGGGCGGACCTGCTCGCGGAAGCCGGCGTCACGCTGCCCGTCGTGCGCCGCCTCGGCTACGGCCGCTGCCGCCTGGCCGCCGCGGTGCCCCGCGATTCCCGGCTGCAGGCGATCGGCGAGCTGGCCGGCCTCCGTGTCGCCACGTCCCACCCGAACGCGACCCGCGCCTGGTTCGCCGGGGCGGCCATCCCGGTCGAGGTCGTGGCCCTCTCCGGGGCGGTCGAGGTGGCGCCCCGCCTGGGGCTGGCCGACGCGATCGTGGACCTCGTCTCGTCGGGCGCCACGCTGGCCACGAACGGGCTGCGCCCGATCGGCGAGCTGCTGGCCAGCGAGGCAATCCTGGTCGGCAACGCGGAGACGCTGGTCGAGCACGCGGACGAGATCGGACGCCTCGACACGATGCTGGGAGCCGTCCTGGACGGCCGCCGCCGAAAGTACGTGATGATGAACGCGCCCGAGACCCGCCTGGCCGAGCTGGAGGAGCTCCTGCCCGGCCTCGAGAGCCCCTCGGTGATCCCCCTGGCCCACCGGGGCATGATCGCGATCCACGCGGTGGTCGGCGCCGACGACGTGTGGGATCTCCTGCCCCGCCTGAAGGCGGCCGGCGCGTCCGGGATCCTGGTCCTCCCGATCGAGAAGCTGATCGCATGAGCCCGACGCCCGTCACCATGGCCAGCCCGACCCAGGCGTCCGGCTACGCCTGGGAGGCCACCGACGAGCAAGTCGCGGAGCGTTACGGCGTCCCGATCGAGCGGATCGTCCGGTTCGACCTCAACACGTCGCCCGCGCCGCCGGACCTCGCCCTCCGGCTGCTCGCCTCGGGATCCTACGGGCGGGCCATCTCCGAGTACCCGCCCTCGGACTACCGGGAGCTCGTCGCGGCCGCGTCCGTCCGCTACGGCGTCGCGCCCGACGAGATCCTCGTGGGGGCCGGGGCGGACGAGATCCTCGACCTGATGGCCAAGGCGTTCCTGGCGCCCGGCGACGGCGCGGTCGTGCCGGCCCCGACGTACGCCATGTACCAAATCCTGACCGAGCAGCGGCCCGGCCGCCCGATCCTCGTGCCCCGCCGCCCTGGCGGCGAGGGGTTCGGCCTCGACGTCGCGGCGGTCCGCGCGGCGGCCCGCGGGGCACGCCTGGTCTGGCTGTGCTCCCCCAACAACCCGACCGGCCTCCCCGAGCCGGACGGATCCATCGAGGGCCTCCTCGGCGGCCTCGCCGACGACGCCGCGGCCGAGGGCCGGCCCGCTCCGGTCGTCGTGCTCGACGAGGCGTACGCCGAGTTCGCGGGGCGCTCCCTGGTCAGTCTCCGCGCCCGCTACCCGCGCCTCGTCGTGGTCCGGACGGCCTCCAAGGCATACGCGCTGGCCGGGCTGCGAGTCGGCTTCGCGATCGCGCGGCGGGAGCTCCTGGCCGAGGTGGAGCCCTATCGCCCGCCCGGCTCGGTCGCCATCCCCTCGGTCGCCGTGGTGGCCGCCGCGCTCCGCGACCCCGACGCCCTCGCCGCGAACGTCGCTCGCGTGGCCGCCGAGCGGGCCCGCCTCGAGGCGGCGCTGGCCGAGCTCGGCTGGCCGGCCTGCCCGTCGGTCACCAACTTCCTGCTCGTCCCCTTCGGGTCACCCGAGCGGGCCGCGAGGGTCGCCGACGGGCTCCTTCGCGCGGGCCTCGTGCCGCGGACGTTCGGGAGCGAGCATCCCCTGGCCGACCACCTCCGCTTCACCGTGCGGTCGGCGGACGAGGACGGCCGCCTCGTGGCGGCCCTGGGGGCCATGGCGACCGAGGTCCGTTCCGCGCCCGGAACGGCCGGCTCGAGAGCACGGACGGAGGCAGGCGCATGAGCGATCCGGTGGGCACCGGCGGGATGGTGGTTCGCGGCCTCTCGGGACGACGGGCCACGGTCGCCCGGCAGACCCGGGAGACCAGGATCGAGGTCACCCTGGACCTCGATGGCGCCGGCAACGCGGACGTCGCGACCGGGATCGGCTTCTACGACCACCTGCTGACCTCGTTCGCCCACCACGGCCTGTTCGACCTCGAGGTGCGCGCGACGGGCGACCTCCAGGTGGACGAGCACCATACCGTCGAGGACGTCGCGCTCGTCCTGGGCGCGGCGCTCGCCGCGGCGCTGGGCGACCGGGCCGGGATCACCCGCTTCGGCGAGGCCAGCGTGCCCATGGACGAGGCGCTGGCGTCGGCCGTGGTCGACGCGGGCGGCCGGCCCTACGCGGTGCTGGACCTGCCCTTCCGGGGCGAGCGCATCGGCACCCTCGCCACCCAGCTCGTCGAGCACGCCCTCGAGTCATTCGCCCGGACCAGCGGCACGACGCTCCACCTGCGCGGCAGCGGGCGCAACGATCACCACCTGGCCGAAGCCGCGTTCAAGGCCCTGGCCCGGGCCCTCCGCGCCGCCGTCGCCATCGACCCCCGGCGGGCCGAGGCCGTCCCTTCCACGAAGGGCAGCCTCGGGTGACCCGGATCGCGGTCGTCGACTACGGCGCCGGCAACCTCGTGAGCATCGACCAGGCGCTCCGGGCCGCTGGCGCCGATGTCGTGCTGGCCCGGGGCGCGGGCGCCCTCGACGGCGCCGATGCCCTCGTCGTGCCGGGCGTCGGGGCCGCGGCTCCGGCGATGGCGCGCCTCCGACGACGGGGCCTCGACGTGGCCATCCGGGGCTGGATCGCGGCCGGGCGGCCGTTCCTGGGGATCTGCCTCGGGCTCCAGCTGCTCTTCGAAGGCAGCGACGAGGACGGGGCGGAGACGCTCGGCGTCCTCCCCGGCCGAACCGTCCGCCTGGTCGACGCTCCCCGGCTTCCCCATATCGGCTGGAACCAGGTGGAGCGGCGTCGCGAGCACCCGCTCTTCGCCGGGATCGCCCCCGACGCGGACTTCTACTTCGTCCACTCCTATGCCGCCCGGCCGGCTGGGCCATCCGGCACGGCCCGGCCCGGCCCGGAGATCGTGCTGGCCGAGACCCAGCACGGGGCCCGGTTCGTCTCCGCCGTGGCTGTCGGTGCCCTGGCCGGGGTGCAGTTCCACCCGGAGCGGAGCGGCTCCGACGGGCTCCGGCTGCTGGCCAACTTCGTGTCCCTCGCGGCGGCCGGCGCCCCGCCGGCCGCGCTCGCCGTCCGGGGCGCCGCCTGATGCTCTGCGTGCGGGTCGTGCCCTGCCTCGATGTCGCCGCGGGCCGGGTCGTGAAGGGGACGCGCTTCGTGGACCTGGTCGACGAGGGCGATCCGCCCGAGCTCGCCGCGCGCTACGCCCGGGAAGGCGCGGACGAGCTCGTCTTCCTCGACATCGGCGCCGCGCCGGAGGGTCGCGGCACGCTCCTCGACGTCGTGGAGCGGACCGCCCGCCGGGCCTTCATCCCCCTCACCGTGGGCGGTGGCGTGCGCACCGTGCTGGAGATGCGCGACGTCCTGCGGGCGGGCGCCGACAAGGTCTCGCTCAACACGGCGGCCGTGGCCGATCCCGCGCTCGTCCGCCGCTGCGCCCGGCGGTTCGGCCGCCAGGCGGTGGTCGTCGCGATCGACGCGCGGCGCAGGTCCGGGGGCGAGGGCTGGGAGGTCGTCGTGCGGGGCGGTCGGGAGGCGACCGGGATGGACGCCCTGCGCTGGGCCGAGCGCGCCGCGACGCTCGGGGCCGGCGAGCTGCTGGTGACCTCGATCGATCGCGACGGTACCGGGTCCGGCTACGACACCGCGCTCCTGCGGGCGATCGCCGACCGGGTCGCGGTCCCGGTGATCGCGTCGGGCGGCGCCGCGGCGCCGGCCGACTTCGTGGCCGCGGTGCGCGACGGGGGCGCCTCGGCCGTGCTCGCGGCCTCGATCTTCCATCGTCGCCGGCACGCCATCGCCGACGTGAAGGCCGCCATGGCCGACGCCGGGATCCCGGTCCGCCTCGTTCCGGGAGCCGCGGCGTGAGGCGCTCCCTCCCCTCCCCCGCCGGCCCGCTGTCCGGGCCCGACCCCGTGCGCTGGGACCGCGACGGGCTGGTCCCGGTCGTCGTGCAGGACGTCGCCGACGGGTGCGTCCTGATGGTCGCCTACGCCAACCGCGAGGCCCTGGTCGCCACGCTCGAGACCGGCGAGGTGCACTTCTTCTCCCGCTCCCGGGGCCGTCTCTGGCGCAAGGGCGAGACCAGCGGCAACGTCCTCCGGGTCCGCGGGCTGGCCCTCGACTGCGACGGCGACGCGATCCTGGCGACGGTGGACCCGGCCGGTCCGGCCTGCCATCGGGGCACGCGCACCTGCTTCGACGGCGAGGGAGCCCCGGCCGCGGTCGGGGCCCCGGCCCTCGCGTCCGGCGGGGCGGCCAGCGCGCCCGCCCAGGGGTTCGCCTGGCTGGAGGTCCTGTGGGCCACGATCCGGGAGCGCGCCGTCGCGCGGCCGGCCGGCTCCTACACCGCCCGCCTGCTGTCCGAGGGCGTCGACGGACCGGCCCGCAAGGTCGCCGAGGAGGCCGTGGAGGTCCTCATGGCCGCCAAGGACGATGCGGTCGCCGACGCGGCCGGGTCCGACCGGACCGCCACGCTCGACGCCCTGGCCGGGGAGGCCGCGGACCTCGTGTACCACGCCCTGGTCGTGCTGGCCGAGCGCGGCCTTCCGCCCGAGGCGGTGATCCGGCGCCTCCAGGAGCGCCACGCCCGCTGACCGGCGTGCCGTTCGGCGCCCTGAGAGCCCGCCCGCTACGGCAGCTCGTGGTGGGCCCGGCAGCGGGCCTCGTAGGTCTCCCGGCGCGTCGTCGGGGTGTCGCTGGCGAGGCCGCCCACCACCACGAGCGGCTCGTCGCGGCCCGCGGGCCGGCCGTCGATCAGGCGCTGCGTCCGCGTCGCCTCGTCGCCGCAGACGGTGCAGATCGCCGAGAGCGTGGTCACGCCGTCGGCGATCGCCATCAGCTGGGGCATCGGCCCGAACGGGCGACCCCGGAAATCCGTGTTGAGTCCCGACAGGATGACCGTGCGGCCCGCCAGCGCGAGGCGCTCCACGACCTCGACGAGGCTCTGCGGGAAGAACTGGGCCTCCTCGATCGCGATCATGTCGGCCCAGGCGTCCTTGGCCAGCGTCTCGATCTCGGACGGATCGGAGACCACCTTGGAGGAGAACGCCGCGCCGGAGCGGCTCCGGACGACCTCCGACTCGGTCCGGTCGTCGAGCGCCGGGCGGACCAGCAGGATCCGCCGGCGGGCGATCTCCGCGCGCCGGAGGAGGCGCAGCAGCTCGTCGGTCTTGCCGCTGAACATGCAGCCCGCGATGACCTGCACCTGGCCCCGGATCGCCACCGTCACGCCCCCTCGAGCCCCCGGACCAGGACGCGCTGGTCGCGCTTGCCCCGCCGCACGAGGAGGTAGCGCGAGGCCAGGAGCGCCTCCGGGCCGAAGCGGGTCGCCGGGTCCCGGATCAGCCGCCCGTTGACGGCCACGCCGCCCTGCTCCACGAGGCGGCGCGCTTCTCCGCGCGAGGTCGCCGCCCCGACGGCCACCAGGGCGTCGACGACGTCCAGGCCATCCGACTCGGGCCACGGAGCGGATGGGATCTCGGCCGCGAGGTCCGCCAGCGTCTGGGCATCGGCCGTGGTCGGGTCGCCGCCGAAGAGGACCTCGCTGACCCGGATGACCCGCTCGGCGGCGCCCCGCCCGTGGGTCCGTTCCGTGACGTCCCGGGCCAGCATGCGCTGGGCATGGCGCAGGCTGGGATCGCGGGCCTGGTCGGCCTCGATCTCCTCGATCCGCGACCGGTCGAACAGGGTGAACCAGCGCAGGTAGACGCCGACGTCCCGATCGTCCGTGTCCACCCAGTACTGGTAGAAGCGGTAGGGCGAGGTCAGGCGGGCGTCGAGCCAGATCGACTCGCCGCTCTCGCTCTTGCCGAACTTCGTGCCCGACGGGCTCAGCAGGAGCGGGTAGGCCAGGCCGTGCACGAGGTCGCCCTCGGCGTCGCGGCGGGGCGCGCTCCGCCGGATCAGCTCGAGGCCGGCCGTGATGTTGCCCCACTGGTCCGCGCCGCCGGCCTGCAGCTCCACCCCGTGCGACCGATAGAGGTGCAGGAAGTCCGTCGCCTGCAGGAGCATGTAGCTGAACTCGGTGAACGAGATGCCCTTGTCCATGCGCACCTGGACCGAGTCCTTGGCCAGCATGTAGGGCACGGTGAAATGCTTGCCCACGTCCCGCAGGAAGTCGAGCAGGCGCATCTCGCCGAGCCAGTCGAGGTTGTTCACCAGGAGCGCTTGGGTGGGCCCCGGAGCGAAGTCCAGGTAGCGCGCCAGCTGATCGCGGATCGAGCCCAGGTTGGCCTGGATCGCGGAGCGATCGAGGAGCGGTCGTTCCGTGCTGCGCCCCGATGGATCCCCGATCAGCCCCGTCCCGCCGCCGACCAGGGCGACCGGCTGGACCCCGAAGCGCTGGAGGCGGACGAGCCCGCAGATCGGGACCAGGTGGCCGACGTGCAGGCTGTTGAACGTGGGATCGAAGCCGTTGTAGGCCCGCAGCGGCCGGCCGCTCTCGAGGCGCGCCTCGAGGCCCTCGGTGACCTGGTGGACGAGCCCGCGCCAGCGCAGCTCCGGGAGCAGCCCCGCCATCCGGCTGGCGCTCACGGCGTCACAGGGCGCTGCTCGGGCACGTCGGAACAGGCCGGGACCACCAAACGGGAAACCATGATCGCTATGCTATCGTGACCGACGCCATGCAGACCAGCCTCGCGCGACGGCAACGCCGCCGGCGCAACGGCTCCGGCCACCGCCCCTCCGGGGGCTCGAACGTTCGCCGGATCGCCATCGCCATCCCCATCATCCTCTTCGCTTCCTTCCTGCTGGCCGGCATCCTCGGCTTCGGCGCGGTCGTGACCGGCTTCAGCTACTACGCCCGGGGCCTCCCCGACCCGAAGGATGCCTTCAACAGCATCACGTACGCCGAGGAGACGCGGGTCTACGACCGGACCGGCAAGGTCCAGCTCGCCACGTTCGCCCGGGAGCGGCGCGACGTCGTCACCTTCGACCAGATCTCGCCGGAGCTCATCGACGCCACGACCTCGGTCGAGGACAAGACCTTCTGGCAGAACGCCGGGTTCGACCCGCTGGGCATCGTGGCGGCCGCGCTCGACACCGTCACGGGCAGCGGCCGCGGCGCATCCACGATCACCCAGCAGTTCGTTCGGGCGCGCCTGCTCCCCGACTGGGCGCTCCAGGGGCCGACCTACGAGCGGAAGATCCGCGAGATCATCCAGTCCGTCCGGCTCACCCAGGAGTTCCCGGGCGACGACGGCAAGCAGAAGATCATGACCGCCTACCTCAACCAGAACTTCTACGGGAACAACAGCTACGGCGTCGCGGCGGCGGCGCGCGGCTACTGGGGGATCACCGACCTCCACAAGCTGACCCTCGCCCAGGCCGCGATCCTGGCCGGGATCCCCCAGTCGCCGACGAGCTTCGACCTGATCGCCAACGCCGTGGCCCAGACCGCCGCCGACGGGACGACCCGGCTCGTCGTGCCGCCCGACGCGGCCATCGTCGTGCGTCGCAACTTCATCCTGGAGCAGATGAAGACGCGCAGCGTGCTCACCGCCGGCAAGTACACCGTGGCCGACTACGACGCGGCGCAGAAGGAGCCCGTGATCCTGACGCCGCCGGTCAACCAGCGCGTCCTGGCGCCCCAGTTCACCCTCCAGGTCCGCCACCAGCTCGGCACGATCCTGTGCGGTCCGTCCGCGGCCGACAACTGCCCGAAGGTGGATGAGGGTGGTTTCACGGTGCTCACCACCCTCGACTGGAAGATGCAGAAGGTGGCCGAGGCCTGGGCCGAGGCCGGTGCCCGCGCCCCCAACTCGTCGAATCCGGCCGCGTACATGAAGAAGCTGAACCTCCCGTACCACGCCTGGATCCGGAACATGATCGGGAAGGGAGTCAACAACAGCGCCATCGCCGCGGTCGACTATCGCACCGGGCAGGTCTACGCCTACACCGGCAGCGCGGGCTTCTACCTGAAGGGCAACAAGAAGTTCCAGCCCCAGTTCGACGTCCTGGAGAACGGCTGGCGGCAGCCCGGCTCGGCGTTCAAGGGCATCAACTACCTGGTCGGCATCGACGACCGCACGCTGACCGCGTCGTCGATGTTCATGGACGTGGTCACGAACTTCGGGGGCGGGTACACGCCCGGTGACGCGGACCTCATGGAGCGCGGGCCGCTCCGCCTCCGCCAGGCGATCCAGGTGTCCCTGAACATCCCGGCGATCAAGGCGGCCATCGAGATCGGACCCGAGCGGGTCTTCGAGCGGGCCAAGGACTTCGGGATCCGCTGGCAGTCGCCCACCTTCAACGCCGGCGCCTCGATCGCGATCGGGACCCTCGAGATCCACATGATCGACCTGGCCAGCGCCTACGGCGCCATCGCCAACGGCGGCGTCCTGGTCCCGCGCACGATGATCCTCGAGGTCCGGGACCCCAGCGGCAAGGTCGTCTATCCCACGGCTCCGGCCGCGACCGGGGCCAGCAAGGTCGTTTCGCCCCAGTCCGCGTTCATCATGACCGACATCCTGGCCGGCAACACGGACCCGGCCCAGAACCCGTTCTGGAGCAAGCGGGCGATCTACGACGGGACGAAGCGCCGGCCCGCGACGCTCAAGACCGGCACCACGAACGACACGAAGGACCTCACCGCGATCGGCTACGTCGCGCCGCCCAAGGACCCCAAGGCACCCGCCCTGGTGGTCGTGACCTGGATGGGCAACTCCGACAACTCCGCGCCGCCCAACGGCGTCGTCTCCCTGGAGTCGGCCGCCTCGCTCTGGCAGGAGTTCATGACCACCGTCACCCACGGCACGCCGATCGTCGACTTCCGCCGACCGTCAGGGGTGGTCCAGGTGAGCGTGGACGCGTTCTCGGGGATGCTCCCCGGGCCGTACTCCAGCAAGACCGTCAAGGAGTGGTTCCGCCAGGACGCCGTGCCCACCCAGGTGGACAACACGAAGGTCGGGATCGCGATCGACCAGGCCACCGGCAATCTCTGGCAGGACGGCTGCCAGGGCCCCAAGGTAGTCAAGGGCTTCCTCGACCTGAGCAACGTCGAGGCGAGCTTCCCGTCCTGGAAGCCGTTCACGAACGGCTGGATCGCCCGCGCGAAGCGCGGCCCAGGTGTCTCCGGCGGACCGCTCCACACTCCGACCACCTACTTCTACGAGCCGGGCTGGCGACCATTCGGCGCTTCGTGGGGCGCTCCCTTCCCGCCCACCAAGGTCTGCGCCCTCTACGTCCCGCCGACCCCCTCGCCGAGCCCCAGCGGCTCGCCCGGCCCCGGCGGATCGCCCCTGCCCAGCGGTTTGCCGCTCCCGCCGGTCATCCCCTGAGGCGGTCCCGGGACCCGGTCCCGGCGGACCCGCCGCGCCTCAGAACGTGACGATCGTGGCCCCGTCGCCACCTTCGCCGCGCTGGCCCGCCCGCACGGTCCCCACGAGCGGGTGCGTTCCCGCCGCGGCCCGCACCGCGTCACGGAGAGCACCGGTCCCCAGGCCGTGGATGATCGTGGCCCGCTCCAGCCCGGCCAGCGCGGCGTCCTCGAGGTAGCGCCCGACCAGCTCGAGGGCCTCCTCGACCCGGGCGCCGCGGATGTCCAGCGACGAGGCGACGGAGCGGGCCCGGTCAAGGCGCAGGGCGGCGATCCCCGACCCGCCCGCGGCCGGATCCCCGCGCCGGGCGCCGGCCCGCTCCTCCGGCCCACCGCCGGACCCGCCGACGGCGGGCACGAGGTCCTCCAGCGCGGCGCTCACGCGCATCCCCCCGACCTCCAGCGTCGCACGCCGGCCGCTCCGCTCGAGGGCCACGATGCGGCCCTCCCATCCCCGGGCATGGCTCCGGGCACGGGCGCCCACGCGCCACGCCACCTGGGCGGCAGGTGGCGGCGGCTCCGGAGCGGCCGGGCGCTCGGGGAGCCGGGCCAGCCGCTCCTCCGCCCGCTCCACCGCCGCGTCGAGCGCCGGTGCGGTGACGACCTCCCGTTCGAGGCGCCTCCGCGCACCACGCACCTCCGCCCGGAGGTCGTCGACCAGCCGCTCGGCCTCGCCCCGGGCCGCGACGACCGACTCCTCCCGCTCGCGGCGCGCGCGCCGACGCTCCTCGTCGGCCTGGCGCTGCGAGTCCGCCGCCCGGATCTCGGCGGCGCGAGCGCGGTCGAGCGCCTGGCGGGCCGCCAGGTCCGCCTCGCGGATCGATGCCAGCGTCTCCTCGAAGGCCACCTGGCCCTCCGACAGCCGGGTCCGCGCGCTCGAGACGATCGCCGGGGGAAGGCCCAGCCGCTCGGCGATCGCGAACGCCTGGCTCCCGCCGGGCAGGCCGATCCTGAGGTGATAGGTAGGGCTCAGGGATTCCAGGTCGAACTCCACGGAGGCGTTGCGGACCTCCGGGGTCACGTGGGCGTAGACCTTGAGCTCGGCGTAGTGCGTGGTCGCCGCCACGAGCGCGCCCGCCTGGAGGAAGTGATCGAGGAGGGCCTGGGCGAGCGCGGAGCCCTCGGTCGGGTCCGTGCCGGCGCCCAGCTCGTCGAGCAGCACGAGCGTGTCCGGCGCGGCCGCGGCGGCGATCCGGACGATCGAGCGGAGGTGGCCCGAGAAGGTCGAGAGGGACTGGGCCACGGATTGCTCGTCGCCGATGTCGGCGAAGACGTCACGCAGCACCGGGAGGCGGCTCCCCGGGTCCGCCGGCACGTGGAGCCCCGCCTGGTGCATCAGGGCCAGCAGGCCGAGCGTCCGCAGGGTCACGGTCTTGCCGCCCGTGTTCGGGCCGGTCACGATGAGGGCCCGGAAGTCGACCCCCAGCTGCACGTCGATCGGGACGACCCGCCCGGTGAGCCCCGGGTGGCGGGCGCCCTTGAGGTCGATCTCCGCCCGCGGCGAGATCTCGGCGCGGACGGCATCCATCTCCTCGGCCAGGCGGGCCTTGGCGCTCCAGAAGTCGAAGCGCGCCAGCCCCTCGAGCAGCTCACGCAGCGGTCCGGCCTGGCTGCCGACGACGGCCGAGAGCTCGTCGAGGATCCGCTCGATCTCGACCTGCTCGGCCAGCTGCGCCTCGCGCCACGCGTTTCCCAGCTCCACGGCCACGAGCGGCTCCACGAAGACCGTCTGGCCGCTCCCGGACGCGTCGTGGACGATGCCCTTGACCCGGCCGCGCGCATCGGCGCGAACCGGGACGACGTAGCGCCCGTTGCGCAGCGTGACGATCGGCTCCTGGAGGATCGCCCCCATCTCCGACGAGTGCACCAGCTGCTCCAGGCGCGAGCGCAGCCGGTCGTAGGCCACCCGGGTCGCGCGACGCAGCCCGCCCAGCCGGACGCTGGCGGTGTCGAGCAGCTCGCCGGTCGGGTCGAAGCTGCGCTGCAGGGTGGAGCGCAGGGCCGGCAGCGCGTGGAGCGTCCGCGACAGGTCGCGCAGGAGCGGCCGGCGCTCCTCGGCCAGCGCATCGCGCAGCCGGCTTCCGGCCTCCAGCGTCTCGGCGATGGCAATGAACTGGGCGGGATCCAGGCGACCTCCCCGGGCCGACCGCTCCACCGCCGGGCCGATGTCGTGCGCCCCGCCCAGGCCGATGCCCGGCCGCTCCGCCAGGAGCGCCCGGACCTGCGAGGTCTCCTCGAGCCCCTGGGCCACGAGGACCGGATCGGCCGTCGGCTGGAGCGACTCGGCGAGGCGCTGTCCCGGCGGGAATCCCGTGGCGGCCGCGAGTCGCTGGCGGACCAGCGGGAACTCCAGGAGGGCGAGCGACTTGGCGTCCATCAGGGCTGGCATTGCGCCGGCAGCCGCCGGGCCGAGACCGCGGGGCTCGCCGCCAGGGCGAACCGCCACGGCAGGGACGTCCAGGGCTCGCCGGCGTAGGCGACCCCGACCCGCGGACCGGTGGCCACGAGGGAGGCCGGGTCGCCCGGCGGCGCGGGCTCGAGGCGCAGGAGCGATCCGGGGTCGAGCAGGTCCGCGCCGTCGTCCTCGAGGGTCACCCCGAAGGCGGCGGCGAGATTGCCCGGGCCGCTGGCCAGGCGGTTCGGCGCGACGCGCCCGAGCCGGACGGCGGCCGCCGCCGGGTTCGCCTCGTCGATCCGGCGGGTGGCCAGCGCGCGGGCGAGCCGGGCGGCGCGGAGCGCCACCAGCCCCTCCAGCGGCTCGACGGCCCGCAGGAGGACGGCCGAGGGGTGGCCGGGGGGGCCGGTCACGACGTTGAGGCAGGTGTGCATCCCGTAGACAGCGTAGACGTAGGCGCGACCGGGCGCGCCGTGCATCGTGGCGGCCCGGGCCGACTCGCCGAACCGGGCGTGCGAGGCGCGATCCTCCGGGCCGCCGTACGCCTCGGTCTCGACGATGCGGCCGACCCGTCGCCCACCGGGTCCGTCCCGGACGAGGCGGCAGCCGAGGAGCCCGCGGGCCGCCTCGAGAACGGGGCCGGCCAGGAGCGCGCCCAGGGCGGCCGCGTCGCGCGGAGGCCCTCCGGACGGGCCGAGAGCCTCGTTCAGTGCACGAAGAGCGTGCGGAGGCTCGCCGGCGTGATCCACGCGAAGAGTCCCAGGAACCCCGGGATCAGGAGCTCCCGGTACACCCTCGCGGTCAGGGACGGGTCGTAGAAGGTGAAGATCGAGCGGAGGATGCCCAGCTCGTTCGGGCTTTCGGCCACGACCGCGTGCGCGAAGAACGAGTCCAGGATCGTGATCATGGCCCCGATCAGGAGGACCGCCTGGAGCAGGCCCAGGAACGCGCCGAGCAGCTCGTCCGCCAGCGTCGATCGGGCGATCAGCTGGGTCCGCCGGTAGAACGTCTGGACCGCGATGGAGCCGGCCAGGTAGAGGAGCAGGAAGCTGCCCCCGAACGCCAGCATGTAGCTGTACTCGACCGGGAACTGCGTCCAGTAGCGCCCGAGCCAGGCGCCCAGCGGATCGCGGATGTTGGTCGCGAGCAGGAACGAGACGAGGAGGATCGCCAGGCCGAGCAGCCGGCGCAGGGTGCCCTGGATGAAGCCGGCGACGAAGAACGCGCCGACCGCGAAGACCGCGAGCAGGTCGAACGGATTGATCGAGGCGATGCTCGTCGCGAGATCCACGGGTCCTCCGCGTCCAGGGGCGGCTGCTCTGCACGGGCGGCACGCCCGTCAGCCCCGACGGGGTCGGGCGCAAGGATACGTCCGCCCTCTCGCAGCCCGCAACCGGCCGCGACGCAGCCGAACCACCCATCTCCGCACACGAGGGCGGCTCAGCCGGCTGCGCGGGCACCAGCCACGGGACCGCCGGGCGCTCGGCCGCCGATCAGGCCCGGAGGCGCGCCCCGTGGTCCCGCCCCGCGGCCTCGACGACCGCGGCGACCGCGGCGTCGACCGCGGGCTCGTCGGCGCCGCGGTCGTCCGCGCGAAACGCGAGTCGCCAGGCGAGGCTCTTCTCGCCCCGCGCCAGCGGGATGCCCCGGTAGACGTCGAAGAGGCCGACCCCGAGGAGGAGCGGCCCGGCGGCCGCGCGAATCGTGGCCGCCACGTCGGCGGCTGCGACCTGCTCGGCCACGACGAGCGCCACGTCCCGCTCGACCGTTCCCCGCTCGAGCGCGCCGACCCTGGCCGGGACGAGCTGCCCTCCGGAGAGGCCCGCCACGGCAAGCTCGCCGACGAGGATCCGTTCCGCCCGCAGGTCCCAGGCCGCCACGATCTCCGGATGCAGCTCCCCGACCAGGCCGGCGACGACCGGCGGGCCGGCCTCGCCATGCACGGCCGAATCCGCCGCGGCGGCCGACCGGGCGGCCCGCCCGGGATGGAGCGGCGGGCCGGCCGTCCATGGCTCGTGCTCGACCGCCCCGGCGCCGATGCGCCGCGCGACCAGCTCGACGATTCCCTTGGCATCCTCCAGGTCCCACGCGCGATCGGCGCGGCTCCAGGCCGGCGGGGCCGCGGCACCGGTCATCAGGAATCCAAGGCGCCACCACTCGGCCGCCTGGCCATCCGCTCCGACCGCGTAGCCCTTGCCGACCTCGAAGATCGCGACGTCGCGCCGGCCGTGGCGCTCGTTGTGCGAAAGGACATCGAGGAGGCTCCCGACCAGCCCGCGGCGGAGGACCGCGTGGCGCTCGCTGAGCGGGTTCGTGACCGCGATCACCCGGCCCTCGGCGGCATTCGCGCCGGCGACGCCGTCTGCGGCCTGGACCGGCCACCCGAGCGCCGGCGCCTGGTGGGCAGGCACGAGCGCCTGCGTGACGACCTCGGTCAGCCCCGCTCCGACGAGCGCGTGGCGGATCGCGTCCCGGACCTCCAGCGGGTCCGGGCGGACGTGCGGCATCGCCGTGTCCGGTGTCTTGGTCGGGACGGCGTCGTAGCCGACCACCCGGGCGATCTCCTCGGCCACGTCCGCCTCGATGGCCAGGTCGCGCCGCCAGGTCGGCACGACGGCGAGGAGGGCACCGTCCCCGGCCGGGACCGCGAGCGGCTTCGGACCGCCAGCGACGACGAGCGACGCGCCCGCCGGGGCGGGCTCGGTCGCGATTCCCACGCGGGCCAGGAGGGCCGCCTGCTCGGCTGGGCCGAGGGTGGTGCCCAGGAGCCGGTTGACCCGCTCCGGGCGGAAGGCCACGCGGGGCTCGGCCGGCTCGGCGGCGCCGGTGTCGATGCGACCGGGGGCGATCTCGCCGCCGGCCCATTCCCGGATCAGCACCGCGACGCGGTCCGCGCCGATCCGGGCCAGGCGATCCTCCTGGCCCTTCTCGAAGCGGAGGCTGGCTTCCGAGCGCAATGCGTAGCGGAAGGCGGTCCGCCGGATGTTGACCGGGTCGAAGATGGCCGACTCGACGATCACCTCGGTCGTCGCCTCCCCCACCTCGGAGTCCGCCCCGCCCATCACCCCTGCGAGGCCGAGGGGACCGCGGGCGTCGGCGATGAGGAGCGTCTCCGGCATGAGCTCGCGCTCGACGTGGTCGAGGGTCACGATCCGCTCCCCCTCCCGCGCCAGTCGGACCTGGATCGCCGCGCGGCCGTCATCGTCGGGCGCGACCGCGGCCGCATCGAACGCATGGGTCGGCTTCCCCAGCTCCAGCATCACGTAGTTCGTGGCGTCCACCACGTTGCTGACCGGGCGCATCCCCGCGGCCAGCAGGCGCATCTGGACTCGATCCGGGGACCGCCCGACGCGCACCCCGCGCACGAGGCGGCCCACGAACCGCGCGCAGAGCGCCGGGTCCTCGACCTCGACGCGCAGGCGCTCCTCGACGGGCTCGCCGGCCTCGACCGGGACGATCTCCGGGAAGTGGACGGGCGCGCCGGTGATCGCGCTGACCTCGCGGGCCAGGCCGAGGAGGCAGAGCGCGTCGCCCCGATTCGGCTTGACGTCCACGTCGAGCACGACGTCGCCGTAGAGGTCGGCCAGGGGCACGCCCAGCGGGGTCTCGGGGGGCAGGATCAGGATGCCCTCGCCATCGCCGGTGAGGCGCAGCTCGTCGCCCGAGCAGAGCATCCCATTGCTGACGACGCCCATCTTCACGGTCCGCTCGATCGCCCGGTTGCCGGGCAGGACCGCTCCCGGCAGAGCGACCGGGACCCGCTGGCCGGGTGCGATGTTGGTGGCGCCGCAGACGATCTCGAGGATCTCGTCGCCCACCCTGACCCTGGTCAGGCTCAGACGGTCGGCGCGGGGATGCCGGGCCACCTCCAGGAGCTCGCCGGTGACCACGTTGCGCCAGTCGGCGCCCCAGCGTTCGAGACCCCTCACCTCCATCCCGAGGAGCGTGAGGCGCTCGGCGAGCTTCTCGGGCTCGAGGTCGATCTCGACGAAGTCGCGGAGCCAGGAGAGGGGAACCCTCATCGGAACTGCTCCAGGAAGCGCATGTCACCGTCGAACAGGCTGCGGATGTCCCCGATCCCGTGGCGCAGCATCGCGATCCGCTCGACGCCCATCCCGAAGGCGAAGCCCTGGTAGCGCTCCGGATCGATCCCGCCGTACTGGAGGACGACCGGGTGGACCATGCCCGCCCCCAGGATCGTCATCCAGCCGGTGCGCCCGCAGGCGGGGCAGCCTCCGCCGCCGCACACCAGGCAGGCGATGTCGAAGGCCACCGACGGCTCCGTGAACGGGTAGTAGCCGGGCCGGAAACGGGTCCCGGTCGAGGGCCCGAACATCGCGTGGGCGAACTCCTCGAGGAGCCCCTTGAGATCGGCCAGGGTGGTCCCCTCGTCGACCATGAGGCCCTCGACCTGGAAGAACTCGGAGGCGTGGGAGGCGTCGATCGCCTCGTAGCGGAAGCAGCGTCCCGGGAGCAGGGCCCGGATCGGCGGCCGCTCCGCGTGCATCACCTGCATCTGGCCGGGCGACGTGTGGGTCCGCAGGAGCGCCCCGGGGAGGTCGAGATAGAGGGTGTCCCACAGGTCCCGCGCGGGATGGTCCGGCGGGATGTTGAGCATCTGGAAGTTCGTGGCATCCGACTCGACCTCGGGGCCCTCGTAGGCCACGAACCCGAACTGGCCGAAGATCGCGGTGATCTTCGCGATCGTCTCGAGGATCGGGTGGAGGGCGCCGCGAACGGGAACGCGACCCGCTGCCGTGACGTCCACCGCCTCCGCCGCGAGGCGAGCGCCGAGGGCGGTCGCGTTGGCGGCTGCCCGGGCGGCGGCGAGCGCCCGGTCGACCGCCTCCCGGACCTCGTTGACCACGACGCCGACCCGCGGCCGGTCGTCCGGGGGAAGCTGCCCGATCCCGCGCATGAGCCCGGACAGGGCGCCGGCCTTCCGGCCGAGGTAGTGCAGGTCGAGGTCCTCGAGCGCGGCCAGGTCCCGGGCGGCCGCGATCCGCGGGAGCGCCTCGTCGCGCAGGCCGCGAAGCTGGTCGGTCAGGGTGGCGAGGTCCACGGTGCGAGGCTGTCCTCCTGGGGTGCTGGGTCGTGGGTCACGCGGCCACCGGTCGCCGGTCCGGAATCAGGAACCCCCGCGGCCGTCTCCGGCGCGAGGGTCCCGCTGCGGTGGTGCCGGGGTCGGGCGGCAAGGCCCGACCGTGCCGTCAGGCGCCGCGGGCGACCTCGACGATCCGCCCGAACGTCGCCGCATCGCGTACGGCGAGGTCCGCGAGGATCTTGCGGTCCAGTGCGATCTCGGTCTGCTTGAGGCCGGCGATCAGCTGGCTGTAGGTGACGCCGTGCGACCGGGCCGCGGCGTTGATCCGGAGGATCCACAGCTGGCGGAGCTGGCGCTTGCGCTGCTTCCGGTCGCGGGTGGCGTAGGCCAGGGAGTGCAGCAGCGCTTCGTGGGCCGGCTTGATCAGGCGCGAGCGCGTGCCCCTCTTGCCCTCGGATGCGTCGAGAAGCCGCTTGTGACGCTTGTGGGCGGTGACGCCCCGCTTGACGCGAGCCACGAGATCAGCCCTTCTTCAGGTACGGCAGGAGACGCGAGACCTGGTTCTCGTGCTCCTTCCCGATGATGCTCTTGCCGGCATAGCGCCGTGTGCGCCGGGACGACTTCAACTCCAGGTGGTGGCCCCGCCAGGACTTGACGCGGATGGGCTTCCCGTTCCCGGTCACCCCGATCCGCTTCTGGGCGCCCTTGTGGGTCTTCAGCTTCGGCACGCCGGCCTCACTCTCCCGTTGGCGCGGGCTCTGGGCCCGCCGTTTCGACCGCGACCGCCGGAGCGGCACCCTCCACCTCGGCCTCGTCGGCATCCGCCGGGGAGCCCGTCGTGGCCCTGTCCCCGGCCGCAGCCTCGCGCGGCTTCGGCTTATGGGTCGACGCGATCGTGACATGCATCGACTTGCCCTCGAGCAGGGGGGCCCGCTCGAGGATCCCATGATCCTTCACGAGATCCGCAAACTTCTGGAGCAGCTCCCGCCCGATCTGCGGGTGGGTCAGCTCCCGTCCGCGGAACTGGACGGCGACCTTGACGCGGTCGCCCTCCTCGAGGAACTCGATCGCCCGGCGGACCTTGGTGTCGAAGTCGCCCTGGCCGATCTTCGGCTTCAGGCGGACTTCCTTGAACTCGACCGACCGGGACTTCCGCTTGGCCTCCTTCTCGCGCTTCGCCAGCTCGTACTTGTACTGGCCGAAGTCGAGGAGTCGGGTCACGGGCGGGGACGCGGTCGGCGCCACCTCGACGAGGTCGTAGCCGCGCTCCTGTGCCATGCGAAGGGCTTCGATCGTCGGCATCACGCCGAGCTGATTCCCCTCTTCGTCGATCACCCGGACCGTGCTGATCCGGATCATCTGGTTGACACGCAGCTCTCGGCTTATCGCGGACCCCTTCGTGCTCTCGAGCGACTCGTGCACCCGGCGAATGGCGTGCTGACGCACGCACGAACCGAGCGCGCTTCGCCGGCGGAGGATAGCACACCCGACCTTTGGCGGGGCAAGCCCGCTCCAGTGTCGGGTACCGTCCCCGCCGCTGTCAGGCCCCCCGGGCGGCGGCCTCCGCGACCAGCCGTTGGGCGAGGTCGTCCCAGCCGACGCCCGCCTCCTGGCTGCCGTCCCGCCGACGCACGGCGGCGGCGCGCGCCTCGACCTCCCGGTCGCCCAGGATGAGCATCACCGGGATCTTCTGCTCCTGGGCCAGCCGGATCTTGTTCTGCATCCGGCTGTCCGAATCGTCGACCTCCATCCGGATGCCGCGTCCCGCCAGGAGGGTTGCCAGCTCCCGGGCCGGCTCCACGTGGCGGTCGGCGATCGGGATCACGATCGCCTGGACCGGGGCGCACCAGAACGGGAACGCCCCGCCGAAGTGCTCCGTCAGCACCCCGATGAAGCGCTCCAGCGAGCCGTAGATGGCGCGGTGGATCGCGACCGGGCGCTTCTGGGTGCCGTCCGCGTCGATGTACCAGAGGTCGAACCGCTCGGGCAGCATCACCAGGTCGACCTGGATGGTCGCCGTCTGCCACTCGCGACCGAGGGCGTCCTCGACCTGGATGTCGATCTTGGGCGCGTAGAAGGCGCCGTCCTTCGGCTTCACCCGATAGTCCACCCCGGAGCGGTCGAGCGCCTCGCGCATGACGCCCTCGGCGTGCTCCCAGAGGGCCGGATCGCCCAGCGCCTTGTCCGGGCGGGTGCCGAAGGTCAGCCTCGGCGTCAGGCCGAACCAGCCGTACGCCTCGCGGACCTCGCCCATCAGCGCCTCGATCTCGGCGCCGATCTGGTCGGGGCGGACGTAGATGTGGGCGTCGTCGGTCACGAACTGGCGCACCCGGGTCAGGCCATGGAGCACGCCCGAGCGCTCGTTGCGATGGAGGCGTCCGTACTCGGCCAGCCGGAGGGGCAGGTCGCGGTAGGAGCGCACCCGGCTGCGGTAGATGTACGAGCTCTCCGGGCAGTTCATGGGCTTGAGCGAGAACTCCTGGTCCTCGACCTGGAGCCGGAACATCGAGTCGGCGTAGTGCTGCCAGTGGCCGGACTGCTCCCAGAGCTTCCTGCTGACGACGATCGGGGTGCTGATCTCCTGGTAGCCGCGGCGCTCCTGGAGCTCCCGGATGGCGCCCTCGAGCGTCCGGTAGAGCCGCCAGCCCTTGGGATGCCAGAACACCGAGCCCGGCGAGACGTCGTGGAAGCTGAACAGGTCCAGCTGGACGCCGAGGCGCCGATGGTCGCGCTTCTTCGCCTCGGCGCGACGCCACAGGAAGCGGTCCAGCTCCTCCTGGGTCTCCCAGACCGTCCCGTAGATGCGCTGGAGCATCGGCCGCTTCTCGTCGCCCCGCCAGTACGCGCCCGCGACCGCCAGCAGCCTGAAGGGGCCGATGACGCTGGTCGCCGCCACGTGCGGGCCCTTGCACAGGTCCACGAACGAGCCGTGCTCGTAGAACGTCGGCTCCGGGAGCGGCTCTCCGCCGTCGCGGGCCCTGGCCGCCAGGTCGTCGAGGATCTCGACCTTGTACGACTGGCCGGCCTGCGCGACGAGCGCCCGGGCGTCGTCGAAGGGGACCTCCCGGCGAACGAAGGGATGCCCCGCGACCACGCTCTCCGCCATCCGGGTCTCGATCGCCGCGAGGTCTTCGGGCGTCAGCGGCCGGGGAAGCTCGAAGTCGTAGTAGAACCCGTTGCTGATCGCCGGGCCGATCCCCAGCTTCGCGCCGGGAAACAGGGCCAGGACGGCCTCGGCCATCACGTGGGCCGTCGAGTGGCGCATCGCGTCGATCGGGGCGTGCGCTCCCGCATCGAGCAGCTCGTCCGCGGAGCCGCGATCCGGCGCCTCGAGGGCGATCTCCTCGTCCACTTCGTCGCCGACCGCGACCTTCGGTTCGTCCGCCATGCCTGGTCCTCCGAAAATGAACAACCCTCTCGTCCACCCGGGACGAGAGGGCCGCTGCGGCCTCCCGCGGTTCCACCCGACTTCGCGGCCACCGGCCGCGCGCTCAGGACCGCGCTAACGGGCGGACCCCGGGCCGGTTCGCCGGCCGCTCACGGGTGGTGCCGTCCCCGGGGTGACCGCCACGACTTCCAGCCGCTGATCGTGGCTCTCTGGGGGCCCCTGGCGAGGCGGCGCGTCCCGATCGACGCTTGGATGAGATCCCTCCCCGCCTGCTGACGCATGGAGCGCCTGGGCGGGGCGGCATCGACGACCGCTGTTCCGGTCGCCGTGCCGAATGATAGCGCCCCGGCGACGGCGCCCGCGAATTGGCGTCGGGCGCACGGTGGGCTCTCCCGCCCGCGCCTGCGGATACGCGGCCAACTCGCCATTCCGCGCCCCAGGAGGGTCACCCGGGCGGATGAGGTGCGAGCCGCCGCCGATCCGCCCCAGGAGGCCAGGCTGCCACCGGTCGACCGCAGCGTGGTGGGCGCTGCGCGTCCGACGGACGAGGTCGTGGTCGCTCAGCCCGCGGGGCACTCGCTACGCGATCTCCGGACACGAGAGACCCGGGGGGTGGAGTGGTGGGCGGTAGAGGACTTGAACCTCTGACCTCATGCATGTCAAGCATGCGCTCTAACCAACTGAGCTAACCGCCCGGGGTGTGAGATCACCGAGAGCATGCGCTTCGGAGCTCCCACGCTTGGGGGACTTGCCTGCATCGTTCGAATGCCAGCCCCTCCAGCGCGCGAGATCGTACCACGGGCGACGATCCGGCGGCCCTCCTCCCCTCGTGGCGCCGCTCACTCGCCGCTCGCAGCATCAGCCCGCGCATTGGCCAGCGTCCCCGCCCAGTCCATGAGGCCGCCGAAGAACACGTCCAGCCGCTCGTCGTCGGTGCTCATCGCTACGGCTCCCCAAGCCGGTCGAGGCGGGAGAGCGCGCGAGCCGACCTCAGCGCCCGTTCCTGGCACGTGCCGGCGGCATACCGGGCGACCGGGGACCACTTCGCGACGAACGCATCTGGCGGCCCTCGTCCCGGCGAGGCATCGTGCGACGCGCGGAGGGCTCTGACGCGCGGCCCACACCCTGGCCGCCGGGACCGCGCCGAGCCACTGGCGAGACCGACCCGCGAGGGGATGCGTCCCGAGGAGGATGGGGGATGAGCGGGCTCAATCACCCGTGCCGGATCGTGGCCGGCCTGCTCGTCGGTGCGCTCCTGGCCGGTTGCAGTGCCGGCGCGACCCCGACATCGCCGCCGGTCGTCCCGCCAACGCCAGCCCCATCCGCGGCGGCTGCCACAGCGCCGACCGCGACCGCCAATCCGACGACGGGGCTCTCCGGCCCCGACCGCGCCAGGGCCGCCGGCACGCTCGTCTGGTGCTCGAGCACTGACTACCCGCCGATGGAGTCCGCCGCCGCGGACGGCGCCGCGGAGGGACTGGACATCGACATCGCCGCTGGGGTCGCGAAGCGCATGGGCGTGTCCAGCCGGATCGAACCGACGGGCTTCGATGAGCTCCTGACCAGTCTGGCTGCCGGGAAGTGCGACCTCGTCATCTCGAGCATGGCGAGCACGTTCCGGGACCGGAAGCTGCAGGCCGACTTCGTCGACTACCTGACGGCGTGGACCGGCCTCCTCGTCGCACCCGGCAACCCGAAGGGAATCCGCACGCTCGATGACCTCGCGGGGAAGTCGGTCGCCGTGGCACCCGCCTTCGTCAACGAGGCATCGCTCAGGGCGGCGAGCGACGCGCTGAGCGCGGCCGGCAAGCCGGCGATCAGGATCCTGACGGACACTCGGTCGGACGAGGAGTGGATCAGGCAGCTCACGTCTGGCGGCGTCGATGCGCTGGCCGGCGACTCGATGGACGTCGCCTACCATGCCACTCGGCCACCGTATGCGGGCGCGTCCGAGGTGGGCGGCCCCGCGGTCAACCCGCAGCCGCTCGGGATCGCCGTCCGGAAGGACGACACGGGCATGAAGGAGGCGGTTGCGGCGGCCATCGCGGCGATGAAGTCCGACGGCACGATGAAGTCCGTCGTGGCGAAGTGGGGCATGACGGACGCTGTGACCCTGCTGAAGTAGGGCGGCTGGCCGGAATCCGTCGTCGCGGGTCTCGCCCGGGCGCTACGTGCCCGGGCGTGGCGACCACGACGAACCGGAAGCAGCTAGGGCAGGTAGTACCCGGTGACGTCGAGGATGAGGGCCGTGGTGGCCCCGGAGGCGCCCTTGAAGACGGCCGAGAGGGTGCCCGTGGCGCTGAGCGGGACGGTCAGCCCGTTGGCCCGGTTGTCGCCCCGCGGGAAGTTGAGGGTGGAGGTCCCGGGGCTGGCGGTGGCGAGCGGCCCGAGGGCCACGTAGCCGGCGCTCGTCTGGCTGGTCACGGTCAGGTTGGCGGTGATCGCGATGGCGTTCGCCGGGATCCCCATGACCCCGGCCACCGCGAACGTCCGGGGAGTGCCCGAGACGAACGGGCCCCCGAGGCCGACGCCGCCCAGGGTGCTCAGAAGGCGGACCGGGCTGACCGTGACGTAGGTGGCCCCCGAGGCGTCGGGCAGGTAGTACCCGGTGACGTCGAGGATGAGGGCCGTGGTGGCCCCGGAGGCGCCCTTGAAGACGGCCGAGAGGGTGCCCGTGGCGCTGAGCGGGACGGTCAGCCCGTTGGCCCGGTTGTCGCCCCGCGGGAAGTTGAGGGTGGAGGTCCCGGGGCTGGCGGTGGCGAGCGGCCCGAGGGCCACGTAGCCGGCGCTCGTCTGCCTGGTCACGGTCAGGTTGGCGGTGATCGCGATGGCGTTCGCCGGGATCCCCATGACCCCGGCCACCGCGAACGTCCGGGGAGTGCCCGAGACGAACGGGCCCCCGAGGCCGACGCCGCCCAGGGTGCTCAGAAGGCGGACCGGGCTGACCGTGACGTAGGTGGCCCCCGAGGCGTCGGGCAGGTAGTACCCGGTGACGTCGAGGATGAGGGCCGTGGTGGCCCCGGAGGCGCCCTTGAAGACGGCCGAGAGGGTGCCCGTGGCGCTGAGCGGGACGGTCAGCCCGTTGGCCCGGTTGTCGCCCCGCGGGAAGTTGAGGGTGGAGGTCCCGGGGCTGGCGGTGGCGAGCGGCCCGAGGGCCACGTAGCCGGCGCTCGTCTGCCTGGTCACGGTCAGGTTGGCGGTGATCGCGATGGCGTTCGCCGGGATCCCCATGACCCCGGCCACCGCGAACGTCCGGGGAGTGCCCGAGACGAACGGGCCCCCGAGGCCGACGCCGCCGAGGGTGCTCAGAAGGCGGACCGGGCTGACCGTGACGTAGGTGGCGCCGAAGAGCGGCGTCACGGCCACAGAGGGGGCCGAGGGGAGGCCGGTCCCGGTCGAGTTCGTCGCGGTGACCGAGAACGCGTAGAGCGTTCGGTTCGTCAGTCCCGAGACCGTGCAGGACAGCTCCCCCGTCGTCGTGCAGGTCAGGCCCCCTGGCGAGGAGGTCACGGTGTACCCGGTTATCGGGGACCCGCCGTCCGAGCCTGGAGCCTCCCAGCTCACGAGGGCTGTCGCATCACTGGCGATCGCCAGGACGGAGCTCGGCGGGTCCGGCACCGGCACGGGCGTGACAGCCGCCGTCGGTGTCGAGGCCGGTCCCGGCCCGACGACGTTCGTCGCGATGACGGTGAACGTGTACGGGGTGCCGTTGTCCAACCCGGCGACGACGCAGGACAGCTCCCCCGTCGTCGTGCAGGTCAGGCCCCCCGGCGAGGAGGTCACGGCGTACCCGGTGACCGCGGCGCCGTTGTCATCGGCAGCCGTCCACGCGATGAGGGCAGCGTGGTTGCCTGGGGTGGCGGCCGATCCCGTCGGCGCGGACGGAAGGCCTGCCGGGGTCACGCTGTTGGACGCGCCCGAGGCCGGCCCTGTCCCGATCGCGTTCGTCGCCGTAGCCGTGAACGTGTAGGCCTGCCCATTGGTGAGGCCGGTCACGGTGCAGGACACGGCCCCGGTCGTGGTGCAGGTCTTCCCCTCGGGGGACGAGGTGACCGTGTACCCGGTGATCGGCGAGCCATTGTCGGCGGGAGCCGTCCACGATATCGGCGCCCTCGTGTCGTCACGTGCGGCCAGGACGCCGGTCGGCGCATCCGGGACGGGAATGGGCGTGATCATGCTCGACGCATCGGAGGCGGGCCCGGTCCCGGCCGCGTTGGCTGCCGACACCGTGAAGCTGTACGGCGTACCGTTTGTCAGTCCCGAGACGGTGCAGGTCAATGCCCCGCTCGTCGTGCAGGTCAGGCCCCCCGGCGCCGAGGTCACGGCGTACCCGGTGATCGCGCCGCCGCCATCGTTGGCGGGAGCCGTCCATGAGATCGCGGCAGACCTGTCGTAGCCGACCCCGTGGACCCCCGTCGGAGCACCGGGCACGAGCGCCACTGTCGGAAGGCGCAGCAGGCCGGATCCATAGACGTTGTCCTTCCCGGCACTGCCCTGGTCCTGGGCCTGCGCCTGGAGGTAGGCCTGGATCTGCGGGACGGTGTAGGACGGGAAGGCGCCCTTGACGAGCGCTGCTGCACCGGCGACGTGGGCGGCCGACGCCGACGTCCCCGCGAAGCCGAGGAAGTCGGCGCAGGCGCCCGACCCTCCGTAGGTGGCGGTGGACACCTGGTCAGGTCCGGTCAGGTCGGGCTTGATCCGGTTGTCGATCGTCGGACCGCGCGAGCTGTACGCCTCGATCGTCGTCCCGCTCCAGCAGGCGGCCCCGACCCCAAGCGCGGACGGAGAAGACGCAGGCTCCGTGACGCTCCCGGCGGCGACCTGGTACTGGAGGGGCGTGGAGCCGAGCATGAAGAGATCGAAACGGGGCGTCTTCGTCGCACTGTGCTTGAAGATCATGACGAAGAACCACTGCGACACACCCGTCAGGTTCGTGTAGCAGGTGCCCTCGGTCGGATCCTCGCTGCCATCCTGAGCGTTGATCGACACCGCGACGAGGTTGACATCCGCGTCGGCCAACGCGAGGTCGTAGTCCTGCGCTGAGACGGGCCAGTCATCCCACTTGAGAGCCACGCACTGGGTCTCGCCAGCAGGGAGGTAGAAGCCGTTGAACTCGTTGTTCGCGGCGAACAGGTTGAAACCGAAGCCGTCGTCGTGGAACGTGCCACTCCAGTGCGACTCGGCCGCGTTGCCGGCAGAGCTGACCCACAGGATTCCCGACGCCCGCGCGTCCTTCACGATGGCGTCGGGCGTGCCTGGCCCACCGGAGCCATCCCCGCGGCTGGTGTTGTACCAGCTCTGCGAGTTGTTGACGATCGTGATGCCGTTGTCCTTGGCGTACTCCGCGGCGGTCGCCAGGTCGACGTCGGTGCCGATGCAGATCAGGTAGAGCTGGGCAGCCGGTGCCATCTTGTGGACGATCTCTGCGACGGCAGTGCCATGGTCCGTGGCCGAAGTCAGATTGCCCTCGCAGACATCGACCGCCGTGAGGGACGCCGGAAGATCGCCGGAGGCCTGGGCCGATGGGTATCCGGCGAAGCCGCCGTCAATGATCGCGATCTTGACGCCGGCGCCACTCTGGCCGCGCTGCTGCCACGTGGAAGCGTTGGTGGTCGTCACGGCCTCGTCAGTCACCGCATCCTCGACGTGCGGCGAAGGAGGCCGCACGTAGCGCACCGCCTGGTCCCGGAGCAGCGCCTGGAGCTGGCCGGGAGTCGCGAGGACCTGGATGAGGTTGCCTGCCGTTCGCTCGATCTCGGCACCGCTCGCCGCAACGGCCGGCAGGGCCGCACCGGCGTCCGACGCCTCGATCACGACTCGGACCTTGTTCCTGCTGACCGCCAGGCCGAGGGCGCGAGCCCTGGTCAATGCAGCGGCGGCACCGTGGGCCTGGTCGCTCTGAAGGACCGCGGCAATGGCCGAGGCAGCCTTGGGGTTCCCGTCCGAGGCCAATTGCTGGCGGAGTCGCTGGGCGCTCCCCGCATCGAGCCGCACACGAGGCGGCGCCGGCGGGCTGCCCGCGGCGCCGGCCATCACGGGGACTGGCGACGCGGGTGCCCCGACCGGGGTCCCGTCCGTGCCAGCCGCAGGCGTCGTGGCCGCCCCGACGAGAGTCGCCGCGACGAAGATCGCCAGTGCGCGGGTCCGGATCACGGAAGGGCTCCCTTCGGCCGGTCAGGCATGTCCAGGCGACATCGAACCCTCTGGCCGTCGCGCAGGGCACCGGCACTTCGGATCGCGACGATGGGTTCAGGCGATGGTCCGTGTCCGCCTCGCGACGCGTGAGGGCCGAACGGCCCGTTGATCCCGGACCTCGCCCTGCGCTGACCCTCGAGCGGCTTCGGCCGGCGTCGCCGGCCACGGGCACTCCCCGACCCGTGGCGACGCCGCTCCCGCCGGGGCGCGCCGGATATGGGTCGTGCGCCGGGATGACAAGCGGTAATGACACCGCCGTCAGGCCGTGGAGACTGGCTATCGATCGAACGTCCTCGATCCGCCAGTCGCACATTTCGCGACGCCCCGCCCTGGATCCCCCATTTCCGGCGGGGCGTCCGCCTGTCCAGGCCGCATCCTCGTGACCTGGGCCGCGACCACGATCAGGCCCCACGGCCCGCAGCCACGATGAAGGCCCCCGGCGCATCGCCGGAGGCCCTGCTGTCGCGCTCGGGAGCCGCCTTCGAGACGGCTGCGGCGTCCGTGCGATGCGATCTGCAGAACGGGCACGCGCCCTGCGCGACCGCTGTGCCGAAGGCAGGCCGCCCTCCGGCGGGCTCGACTACGGCGCGACGATCGGCTTCAGGCCGGAGGCCGGCACCAGGATCGTCGTCGAGGCAGCCTTGCCGGCTGCCGTGTCGGTCGTGTACGTCGCCGTGACGCTGCCGTCGGCGGCGAGGGTGGTTCGAACGGTGACCGCCTTCGTGCCGCTGAGGCCCAGGGCCGACGCCGGGTACGTCGCGTCCATGACCAGGACGCCCGAGGCGTCGGAGACGACCTGGGTGGCCGCAGGGGTCGCCAGCGCATCGAGCGGGTTCCCGGTCGGCTGCTGGGAGGTCACCTCGACCCACGCGGCACCCGACTTCTGGACCCACGCCCGGGGCGGGATCGCCCGGTAGGTCACTGACTGGCCGCCGGACTCGAGGACGAACTCCCCGGCCCCGCCGACCCAGCGCCCCCTGGCGTGAGAGGCGACCTTGCCGGCCACGGTGACGGTGGTGTCGTAGGTATAGCCGTTGGCCATCGTGGCGAGGGCGGCCGCCAGTCGCTCGGCAGGGGCAGCCGAGGCAGTGCTGGCCTGGGACGTCGCCCCGGGCGAACCGCTGTCCGAGGGCCCGGCCGAGGTGCTCGAGGTGGAGGGTTGGCAGGCCGCCAGGAGCAGGGCGAGGCAAAGGAAAGCGGCTCCGCCGAGGAGGCGAGGCCGCTTTCCGTTCGTCGATCGCCCGCGCCGCGGCTGCGGATCAGCGGGCTGCGGACTCAATGACGGCTGCCGCCGTGATTGCCGCCCTGACCGTCGCTGCGCCCGAAGGACGCCGCGTCGGCCTGGCCGGGCTTGCCGGTGATGAAGACGGGGTTGCCCCAGACGGTACCGGCGTTACCCAGGCCGTGGTGGCCGTGGTGCCCCTGGTCGCCCTGGTGGCCCTTGCCCTCGCCCTTGCCGCAGAAGCCGGAGCGACCGCGGACCTGCAGGGTGAAGGTCCCGTCCTTGTTGTCCTTGAGCGAGATCGTGACGCCCACGTTCGTGCCGGTGAAGCGGACCATGAGGCCGCCGTCGCCGGTCGTTTTCTGCGTCGCGGGGGCGCCGGTGGCCCCGTCGTACCCGATGGTGCCGTCGGCATTGACGTGGTAGGCGACCGTCACGGCCGTCTTCCCGTCACAGAGGTAGGCGGACCAGGTCCGTCCACCCGCCGCAGCGAGGTTGGCGAGCGTGTCGCCGAGCTTCTGGACGTCACGTCCGCTCAGGGTGATGCTGAGGCTCGCATGCCCGGGCTCGTCGCCGCTGGCCTTCTCGACCTTGACCGAGATGCGCAGCTTCTTGTCGAAGCCCTTGTACGAGAACGTCCCGCCGGCCGAAGCCGTGGCCGCGCCGTCGCCGTGGTCCTCGGAGGTCTTCGGGCTCGCCGAGTCGGCGGTCCACGTGGCGCCGGCCGGGAGGCCGGTCGGCGTGTCGAGGCTGACGGTCGGGTTGCCGCTGCCGTCATCGCCGATCGTGTAGTTGGCGCTGGTCTTGGTCCCGGTTCCGAAGACGTCGGCGGACCAGGTGCCCGTTCCGACGAGCTCGGCCAGCGTGGTCGCCTTGGCGCTGATCGCCATGCGGCTGCCCATCGCCCGGACGGTGACCTTGGTCTTGCCGTCTGCGGTGGCGAACTTGACGAAGTCCGACGAGGTCTTGGTCTGGGTCAGGGCCGGGTTGCCGACCGTGACGCCGGTGATGTTGCCGGCAGGATCGAGCGCGACCGTCACGCTGACGCCACCCCCGAGGATCGGGAGCGTCGCGGTCATCCCGCCAGTCTGGGCAATCGGCACGTTCGTGCTGGCGGCCACGCCTGCGGGCAGCAGGAGCAGCGCCGCGGCGAACGCAAGGCCCGAAAGCCCGCCGGCGGTCCGAAGACCGGGTCTCATCATCCGTTGTTCTCCTGTTGCACGGGCGGGCGGAACGACCCCCACGGGAGGGACCCACGTGTCCCCGTCCGTCTCCCTGCTTGAGGACGCGGCGCGAGAAAAGGTTTCGCCGCCGCTCGGGAGCGACCCGCCGGGTCGTCCGCTCAGCGGCCCCTGTCGAGCGCCCGGACGATGACCGCCAGGCCGATGAGGATGATCAGGATCGGTCCGACGGGGATCTGGGACCCGAGGACGCTCCCCAGGCCCGAGAGGAGGGCGATCGTCCCGAGGATGATCGTGAACCAGCTGACCCGGATGCCGACCATCAGGCGCACCCCGTTGAGCCCCAGCATGATCAGCCCGGCCCCCAGGAGCCACGTTCCCTCGGGAACGCCCCGCACCAGGGCAAAGCCACCCAGCATGATCAGGAAGAGGCCCCAGCTGATCCCTTCGAGGCGACCGTTGAGCTCGGCCTTGCGCGGGTCCATTCGCTCGTCTCCTTCCTGGACGCAGGTCACGTTCCGGGCGAGGATACCCGGCCCGGACCGCGTCAGGCGGGATCGCCAAGCAGGTCGCGCAGCCCGTCGATGCCAAGCCCGGCGCCCAGCCCGAGGGCCAGGGCCACCCGGGCCTGGACCGGCGTGAGCGACCCGGCCAGGATCGCTCCCGCGCGAAGCCACGTCGCGCCTCCGCCGGGAAACGCGTAGAACGGCCCGACCGGCCCCGCGCCGGTGCGCGAAGCGAGGGCGACCGGAACCCCCGCCCGGAGTGCCTCGGTCGCGGCGCGCAGCAGGTCGGGATGCGTGTTGCCCGAACCGGTCGCCGCCACGACGATCCCGCGCGCGCCGGCCCCGACCGCCCGGTCCAGCGCGTGCCCGTCGGTCTCCAGAGCTGCGACGACGATCTCCACGGGCAGCGCCGCGGCCGGTGGCGTCACGCTGAGGACCCGCCGGGGACCGCGCGCGCCGAGCCTGACGCCGCGCTCCCCCACCCTGCCGAGAGGCCATCCCGAACGGCTCTGGAACGCGTCGAGCGCGGTCGAGTGGCGCTTGGCCGCGTCGTCGGCGGCGATGACGCGCCCGTCGAGCGCGACGACGACGCCGGCCCCGCGGGCACGCCGATGGCCGGCGACGCGGACCGCGCCGCGCAGGTTCGCCGGACCGTCCCAGGGCGTCTCGGAGGCGTTGCGCATCGCGCCGGTGACCACGATCGGCCGCGGATCACGGTGGCAGAGGTCGAACGCGAACGCGGTCTCCTCGAGGACGTCCGTGCCCTGGACGACGACCACGCCGGCGACGGACGGGTCCGCGAGCGCCTCGTCGATGGCAGCCCGGATAGCGAGGACGTCGGCGAACGAGAAGTGGCTTGCCGGGGTCCGGCCCCGATCGAGCGGGATGATCTCGGCCAGCGCGTCCAGGCCCGGGATCCGGGCCAGCAGGTCGCCGCCCGCAAGCGTAGGGACGGCGCCGCCGGCGACCGCGTCCACGGTCATGCTGATCGTGCCGCCGGTGAAGATCACCGCCACGCGCGGCCGGTGATGCCGGACCGCCGGCTCCCGGTCGCGGACCGGCATCACTTCCCGTCCGGCGAGGGACCCAGCGCCTCGTCGGCCTCGGCTCCTGGACGGGGGGGCGATCCGGGCTCGTCGAGCGGCCAGGGTTGGTGCGCCAGGCGAACCGCCTCGGCCGCGGACTCGCGGGCGCTGGCCAGCTCGGTGGCGTGCTCCTGGGCGGCTCGCGTCGCCGCGCTGCCGACCACCTCGGCTCCGCCGGCCAGGCCCGGCCCGGAGTAGGGCGCCTCCGGGTGCGTTCCGGCCGCCCGGGTCACGGGTTTCCGGGCCACCACCGAGGCCACGCCGACGAGCGAGACCAGCGCGGCCGAGAAGAGCAGGACGGGACCCGTGCCGACCGCGTCGGAGATGGCCCCGACGAGGATGATCGGCAGGAAGCTGCCGACCGAGACGAGCGTGTTCAGGATCCCGAAGACTCGACCGCGGACCTCCTCGGCGATCTCCTCCTGGAGCTCCGTCTGGGACGGGATCGCGATCGCCGCGTAGGCCATGCCGGCGACGACCGCGATGGCCACGACCACGGCCAGGACGCTCACGAGCGCCGAGGCGTCGAAGACCGGCTGCGCCTTGTTCAGGCGCTGGAGCGCCTCGCTGATCGGCCCGGCCGCGGTGATCAGGGCCAGGCAGACGCCGAGGGCGATGAGCCCGATCTCGATGACCCGGCGACGCGGGACGACCGTCCGGATCGCATTCACGAGGAGGACGCCCGCGACGACGCCGAAGCCGAGGGGCAGCACCACGACCACGAAGTCGGCCGGCGCGAGCCCCAGCAGGTGGACCGCGAAGTCCGGGCCCAGCACCCCGAGGATCCCGACGATCGAAGCTGCCGTGCCCAGGTACACGAGCGCCCAGGACGCGGCCCGGTTCTGGCGGACGTAGGCGATGCCGTCGCGAAGCTGCTGGACGACGGAGCCGACGGCCTCCTCCGCTTCGTGGAGCGTCGCGGCATCGCGGCGGACCGGCGGTGCGGACGGGAGCGTCCAGCAGATCACGGCCGAGATGAAATAGAGGCCGGCCACGATCACGATCAGGATCGACGGGCTGGACACCTTCGTCACGAGCGGGCCGAAGAGCGTGTAGCCGATCGCGAAGGCCGCGTTCAGGGTCAGCGTGAACACCCCGTTCGCGGCCATGAGCTGACCTCGCGGCACCAGCAGCGGGATCATGCTCAGCTCCGCCGGCGCGAAGAAGGTCGATGAGATCGAGACCATCACGTTGAGCAGGAGGATCACGCCGACGTTCGCGTTGAAGAAGACCAGGGAGAGGTAGAAGCAGGCCCGCAGGAGGCTCGTCACCGAGAGCACCTTGCGCCGGTCGAACCGGTCAACGAAGACACCGGCGATGGCCCCGAAGATCACGGCCGGCACGAGGAAGCTCAGCAGCAGGAGGGAGATGGCGCTCTTGGACTGGCCCGATGCGTTGAAGATCAGGATCGTGAGGCCGTAGAGGACCATGTTCCCGCCGACCTGCGTGGCCAGCTGCGAGAGCCACAGGAGCAGGAAGTTCCGGTTGGCCAGCACCCGGATGGAGGATTCCGCGACCGCCTGGTCTGCCGCGCCGTTCGCCTGGCCGGCGCGGCCGTTCGCGGCGCCGGGGCGGCCTCCGTCCCGCTCGCTCATCGGTCCGGATCCGGTGCCCCTGCGGGCGTCTCGGGACCCCGGGCGACGAACGCGGCGAGCCGTCGCTCCACCTGGCGCCGCTCCACGAGGACGTGGCGACCGCAGGTCGTGCAGCGAAGGCCGAGGTCGGCCCCCAATCGGTCGATCTCCCAGGTCCGGCCGCCACAGGGGTGCGGCCGACGGAGCTCCAGGCGGTCTGCGAGGCGGAACGCGATGGGAGCCGTCATGCGCGGCGTGTCGGGTGCATCGGGCCCGAGGGTAGCACCCTCGCCGGCGGTTCCGCCCGCGCCGGCGCGCCGGGCGGAGCGTGAAGGGACCCCGGCGCCACCCGCCGGAGGGTCAGAGGCGCACCTTCCCGTCCACCGGCGTCAGATCGCGGAGCGTCGCCGGGATCGTGACGACGTCGAGCGGCTGGACCTCGACGGCGACCTCCGGGTTGGTGGCCTGGACCTGCGCGACGACGCCGCCGGCGCGCATCAGGGTGCCCGTGAGAGTCGCCGAGTTACCGATCGCGAGCACCTCGATCGGGTCCGTGAGGGCGACGTTCTCCACCGAGAGGGCGCCCGGGTCGCCGGCCACGACCGAGCCCGGCACGACGCGGACACCACCCACGGAAAGCGCCTCCGCCCCCGCGTTGCCGAGCTCGTTGACCAGGTCGCCGAGCACCGACGAGGGGGCCGGTCCACGCACGAGGATGCGGATCCCCTGGCCCTGCGCGGCGACGAGGCCGCCCCACATGCGCACCCGCGCGAGGTCCGCGCGGAGCTGACCAGCCGACGTGTCGCCGGAGGCCTGCGACTGCCTGATCGCGGCGAGCTGGCGCTCGAGGTCGGCGATCTCCCCGCGGAGCTGGTCGTTGCGGGTCGTCAGGTTCGCCACCAGGAGGGTCAGGTCCTGCGCCGATCTCGCCTCCAGACCGGTCCCCGTCTCCTGGCTGCGGGCCTGGATCACCACGAGCAGGCCCAGGAGCAGGGCGACGGCGGCGATCGTGATCTGGCTGCGCGCGTCGCGCCTCATGGTGCGGCCGTCGGCGCGGGCGGGCTGGCGACGGGGCGGGCGTAGCGGATCGCGACCGATCCCGCGTAGGCCGGGATGACGAGGTCGGTCGGGCGGGCGATCGCGACCCGGATCCCGTACTTGACCGCCCGCGCCGCGAGAAAGTCCTGCCAGGTGCGCGACTGGGCGAGCTGATCGTACAGGTCGGCCGGCCCGATCGCGCGGACCTGGTAGGGACCTGCGAGGTAGGCCGAGTTCACCAGGATCGAGCCGCCGATGTCGAGGATCGCGGTGTTCACGACGACCCGCTCGTCGTTGACCGCGACCGCCTCGGCGCCTGCCAGCCAGAGCTCTTCCACGACGGCACGCACGTCCCGGCCGGAGACCAGGTAGTCGGTGGTCGAGCCGCCGGGTGGTACCGGGTCAGTCGAGTCCTCGAGCTGGATGACGACGCCGGGGCCCTGGAGCGCCACCAGCCCCGCCGCGATCCGGTCCTTGAGGAGCTGATCGTTGAGCTGCCGGACCAGGACGTCGTTGCCCTGCGAGCTGCTCTCGGCCGCCGCGATCTGGTCGCGCAGCGCGAGGATGCTGGCCTGGAGCTCCTTCTGCTGGCTCTGCAGGCCCAGCGCCGCCTGGATCAGCGGCTGGCGTTCCTGGGACGTGTACTGGACGCGGGGCGCCTCGCTCCTGACCTGGGCGGCGATCAGGAAGCCCAGCGCGACGAGTGCCACGAAGAGCGTCGCCTGCCACGACTGGATCGTCCGGAGCCGACGGGCGAGAACGCTCACGCCGGGCGATCGTCCTGGCCAGGCGGCGGCTCGCGGGGCGCCCACGGCTCGGGCGGCGGACCCCAGGCCGGCGGGGGCAACGGCGCCGTTGTCGGCATGGGCGGCGGCGGACCCCAGGCCGGCGGGGCTGGTGGCCCCGGGGGAACCCACGGCTCGGGCGGCGGACCCCACGCCGGCGGGGGCGGGGGCGGCGCCCAGCCGGGCGGAGCCGGTGGGTACGGAGGGGCGGGAGGTGGCGCCCAGCTCCCGGCGCCGGGCACCGATCCCCCGCTCCACGGTGCTGCCGTCTCGCGGGCCCTGCGCCGCCTTCGCCAGATCAACCCGAGGGCGGCGCCGACCAGCAGGCCGCCGACGACGATGAGGAGGAGGACGGCACCGTTCCCGGCTCCGTTGTCCGTCCCGCCGCCGGGCGCCGAGGAGGCCGTCGGGGTGGCCGACGGGCCGGGCGTCCCGCTGGCAGCCGGCGAGGACGTTGGTTGCGAGGGGGCCGGCGACGCGCTGGCCGGCGAGGCTGCGGCGCCCCACCCGGGTGGGACCGGGCCCGTCGGAGCCGGCTGCGGTCCGTATTGCTTCGGGGCCGTGACGCCGATGTCCGCCAGCCAGGCGGCCTCGAACCCGGCGACGTCCACCCCAAGGGCGCTCGTGAAGGCCTCGTCATCGGTGCGCCCGCTGGCATAGGAGTTGACCAGCTTTGCGAGGGCCGACTTGCCGTACGTCCGGACCATGAAGTCGACGGCCGAGACGCTCTCGGCGTAGGCCAGCATGAAGCGGTCGTACAGGGTCTGCGGCGGGAACGCGATCGTGTACGCCTCCAGCGGCTGGAGCGTTCCCGCGGCCTCGCCGTCGCCGAGGACCCCCCGGTAGAAGGGGGAGTTGCCCTCGGTCAGGTAGGTCGCCAGCCCCTCGTTGAGCCAGTCGGCGGGACGGGCGTACGGGTTGTTCGTCGCGGTGTTGAAGACGAGATGGGTGAGCTCGTGGGGGATGATCCGGGTCACGTCGGACGAGCTCACGTCGCTCGGCGCGATCCGGCCGAACATCGTCCTGTTCTGGGACAGGGCCCTTCCCGCGACGTTGCACGTCGGACCCATCAGGAGCGCCGGGCAGAAGGACGCTCCATCGGGATAGACGAAGAAGTCGATCGGCTGGGTCTCCGTGACTCCCAGGAAGTCCGCGGCCTTCCTGACGCCCTCCTCGCCCACCGCAAGGGCCTGCCGGGCGAACGCCTCCGACCCGCTGTACCAGTGCAGCCGGATGAGCGTGCCGTCGAGCGTCTTCCACGGCCTGGTCGTGTCCGCGTAGAGCACAGTGACCGGTGGGCCCAGCTCGGCGGGACCGGAGGCCGGCGTGACCCGCCAGCGGGCGGTGATCGTCGTGTTCGGGTAGAGCTGCGCGGCGTCCTGCAGGAGGGTGTCGCGGAGCGTCTGCGGGCCGGTGGGCGCCGGCGCGCCTTCGATGGCGAGGGGACCAGTGTCGCCCGGGAACTGCAGGAGGATCTCGACCCGCCTCGGAGCGGAGGCGAAGGTGACGGGCTGGAGGAACGTGATCCCGGTGCCGAAGACGCTCTCCGCGGTCGGCGTCCCGAATTCCGCGATCGCGGCCCGGACCGGGAGGACGAGGGGCCCCAGGAGCAGGGCGACGACCGCGCAGAGCCAGCCGACGCGCCGGAGGATCATGGGGTCCCCGAAGCCCAGGCCAGCCCCGCCAGCCGGAGGATGCCCAGGCCGTTCGTCGTGGCGCCCAGCAGGCCGGTCCGCGCGAGTGCCGAGCTGGCCTCGTAGGCGACCGGGATGACCGGGACCTCGTCCCTGACCAACGCCTCGGCCTGGTCGTAGGCCGCCCGGACCGTCGCGAGGTCGGTGGTCGCCGAGGCGCGCGCCAGCGCGTCGTCGAAGGCCGGGCTCGACCAGTGCCCGTAGTTGGTGCGCTGGTTCGACCCCAGCAGGATGCCCAGCAGGGCGTATGGCGAGGGATAGTCGGCGACCCACGAGAGGGCCCAGAACTGGGGGCCGTCGGCCGCTCCGAGGCGGTCGTAGAACGGTCCGAACTGGTTCAATTCGTACTTGACGGTGATGCCGAGGTTGGCCTTCAGCTGGGCGATGACGGCGTCGTCGTACCCGGTCACCGTGGTCACGAGCGTGACGGCCGGGAAGGTCGAGGGATCGGCGTAGCCGGCCGCGGCCAGGAGCTGCTTCGCGCCGGCCGGGTCGAAGGCGGGCAGGAAGTCCGTGCCGCTCCGGCCGGGCACGCCGGGCGGGACGATGCTGGTGGCCGGAAGCGCCACGGACCCATCGGCCAGCCGGACGGTCCGCTTCCAGTCGACGGCCTCGGCGAAGGCGCGTCGAACCCGCGCGTCGTCGAACGGCGGGCGCGTGGTGTCGAACCCGTAGAACGTGACCACCATGTCGGACCACGCTCGAAGGGCAGGCCCGAGCTCCCGGTCGTAGGCGATCCAGGATGCATCGTCGGGCAGGACCGGCGTCCAGTCGACGTTCCCCGCCAGGAAGGCGTCCACCGGGCCGGAACCGCCGAGGTCGGTGATGGCCTGCACGTCGCTGATCGCCGGCGGCCCGGCCCAGTAGTGCGGGTTCGCGGTCAGCGTGTAGCCGGTGGCAGTCTGGGCCGCCAGCACGTACCCACCCGAGGCCACGAAGCCCGGTCCGGGCTGCAGCGCGCCCGGGCCGCTGCCGACGCCGGGGGGCACGACCGCGAGGGTCGGGCTCGCCGCGATCGCCGGGAAGTCGCCCGCGGGGCGGGTCAGGCGGACGGTCACGGTGTTCCCGCTGGCGCTGAAGCCCAGCGTGGACGCGTCGCTGGATCGTCCGGCCACGTAGTCCCGCACGCCGACGACGTCATAGAGGAGTGACACGAGGTTCGAGGGATGCTGCGGGTCGACGACCCTCAGCCAGCTGCGCACGACGTCCGCGCCCGTGATGGGCGTCCCGTCCGAGAACCGGAGGTCGTCGCGGAGGGTGAACACGATCGTCTTCCCGCCATCCTGCAGCTCCCACCCGCGAGCCAGCGCCGGCTGCGGAGTGAGCGACGTGTCGATCGCGGTGAGCCCCTCGAACAGCTGGGCGATGAAGGCGGAGCTGCCCGCGTCGTCTGCGGCCGCGGGATCGATCGTCAAGGGGGCGCTCATGACGATCCGGGTCGGCCGGGCGGCGGCCGTGCTGGCGGGCGCCGCGACCGCCGCCAGCCCCGTCGATCCGACGATCAGGGCAGCGACGAGAGCCAGCGCACGCAGCCAACTACGGCGCGATGCTGCGGGAACCCGGCCACCCATGCCCGGAGTATACGGGCGATCGGCCTGCCCACCGCCCGCCCGCCGCTCGCCGCTCAGCCCGCGTCCCGCTGGCGGCGGGCCTCGTAGAAGAGCACCGCCGCAGCTGCGCCGACGTTCAGCGAATCGGCGCGCCCCCGCATCGGGAGGCGCACGGCCGTCACGTCCGCCCCATCCCACCCCGGCCCCAAGCCGTCCGCTTCGCTGCCGAGCACGATCGCGACCGGCCCGCGCAGGTCCACCGCGTCGTAGGGCAGGCTCCCGTCGACGCGCGCGGCGACGACGCGCAGGCCCCTCTCGACCAGCCAGCGGACCACCATGGGCGTCGGGGCCACGGCGAGGGGGACCGTGAACACCGTACCCAGCGAGGCTCGGACGGCGTTCGGGTTCCACGGGTCCGCCGGGGCGGCCGATCCCGTCGCGCCGATGAGCGCGTCGAGCCCCGCCCCATCCGCGCTGCGGCAGATGGCCCCCAGGTTGCCCGGCTTCTCGACATCCTCGAGGACGCCGACGAGCGGAGACGGGGGCAGGGCAAGGCGATCGAGGAGGAGCGACGGGGCGGTCGCGACGGCCACCACCCCGCTGGCCCGGTCGCCGAACGCGAGTCGGCCGAAGGCAGCGCCGGCCACGCGGACCAGCGGGACCCCTCCCACGGCCAGCCGGGCCGCGACGGCCGTGACCTCGGGGTCGTCGCTCGGTGGGTCCGGGAGGAACGCCTCCACGACCACCACCCCGGCGTCCAGCGCGCGGGCCACCTCGCGCGCCCCGTCGACGAGGAGGCGACCGGTCCGGGTTCGCTCGCGCCGGTCGCGCAGGCCCGCCGCGGCCTTCAGGCGCGGGTTGGCGACGCTCGAGATCACGGGCTGCCCGTCCGAGCCGCTCACGGGCCGACCCACAGCGCGTGGCCCAGCGGGACCGAGACCCCGTCCGAGCGGACGAGCGCCAGCGGCTCGACGTGCGATCGCCGCCCCACCGCGGGTCCCCACGCCGCCTCGACCGCCGCCCGCAGGTCCGACGCACGCAGTCCCGCCGTGTGGGCGGTCAGGAGCACGAAGCCCGGCTCGGGCCCGGTGAGCCGCGCACAGCCGGCGAGCAGCCCGGCCAGCCCCTCGTCCAGCCGCCAGGCGGCCCCTCGCGGCGCATGCCCGTAGGTCGGCGGATCGAGGACCAGGGCATCGTACCGTCGACCGCGCCGGATCTCGCGCTCCACGAACGCGGCCGCGTCCTCGACGAGCCAGCGCACCGGCGCCCGGTCCAGGCCCGACCGGGCGGCGTTGCGACGCGCCCAGGCCACCGCTGGCCGCGACGCGTCGACGTGGACGACACGTGCGCCGGCCCGGGCCAGCACGAGCGTCGCCAGGCCGGTGTAGCCGAACAGGTTGAGCACCTCCGCCGGCCTTCCGAGGCGCGTGGCGAGCAGCGACGCCGCGGCCGCGGCCCGGCGCGCAGGTCCGGCGTGCTCCGGGAAGCACCCCACCTGCCCGGCCGGCGTGGGGCGGAGCTCGAGGGTCACCCCGTCGAGCTCCACGGTCCAGGGCCTCGGGAAGCCGTCGGACAGGTGCCACGCGCCCCCGCCGTCGGTGCGGGCGAACGAGGCCGCGGCGCTGCCCCAGCCCGCCCGGGACATCGGCGCGAGATCGACCGCCGCCGGCGCCGGACGGTCGACCACGACGTCGCCGAAGCGCTCGAGCCGCCGTCCGCCACCGACATCGAGGAGCGCGTAGCCGGCATCCCCCGCGGGGTCCGGCCCGCCGGCGTCCGCGGGGATGCCGGGCGTCGCGGCATGGCCGGGCAGGGATGGCGGTCCCGGATCTGGGTGAGACGGGTTCTGCACGAGCCGATCATCGCACCCGCGGCGGGTCGCGGGTCGGCGCGACGATCGCCGCCCAGAACCGCCGCCGCACCGGGCAGCGGGCCCTAGCGCGGGATCGATGGGTCGGCCACGCGCCCCATGAACAGGACCGCCCCGCTCGGGAGGTCGCGCAGCAGGAAGAGGAACGGCCGGTCCGCCCGGACCTCGATCGGCTGGGCGGGCATCCCGGTCGCCCGGAGGACCACCGCCGTGGCGGCCGCCGCCTCGGTTCCCTTCTCGTCGACGTCGATGTTGGCCTGGTGGATCACGTTGGAGATCGCCAGGCGCTCCGCCGTCGTGATCCCGCTGAAGTCGGCCTCGCTACCGAATGCCGTCGGCATCCCGAGGGCAGCCAGGACCGGGGCCAGCTCGGCCTTCGTCTCGATCCCGAAGGACGGGAAGGTGAGATCGACCTGCGTCGCCCCGAGGGCGCCGGTGATCTGCGCCAGCAGCGGGCCGTCGAGCTTCGCCTCGAACGTGGCGAGGTCGTCCGGGATCAGCACGGTCATCGCGAGCGAGCCCCCGGCGTACGGGATCTCGACGGCCTCCCAGCCTGTCCCGGCCGCATAGCCGAGCGAGGTCGTCGTGTGCATGAGGGGAACCCGGACGGTGGAGCCGTCGAGGCGCGTGAACTGGCCGGGCTTCGTCGCGGCTGCCTCGAAGGGCAGGAGCCAGGGTGCCTTCAGGTAGATCGCGTTGACCAGCGCCAGGCGCGTCTCCGTGGTCAGAACCCCCGGGACCAGCAGCTCGGGGATGCGGTGCTCCGTCTGCCCGTCCACCCAGCCGTTGATGAGCGCTCGGGCCTGCTCGGTTCCGCGCTGGTAGTCCACCAGCCGGATCCCGGCGCCGAAGCGCGTGGCGAGCGCGTCGAGGTAGGCCTGCTGGAGCGCCATCCCCTGCTGGGCGAACGGTGCGTTGGCGATCCGGAGGGTGACCGTGACGTCCTTGCCGGCATCGTCCCGGAACGTGCCGCTCCGGGCGCCCAGGGCCGCGTCCAGGGCGTTGAGCCAGCCAGCATGCTCGTCGGAGGCGGCCGAGCGAAGGACGGCATCCATCTCCGTGGCCGTCTGGCCCCGGGCACCGGCCCGGGCCATCGCGAGCGCCAGGACGATGCTGGCCGGTGACACGACGAGGTTGGTCGCGCCGGCCGCGACCCTTCGGTACAGGTCGAGCCCGAACGCGTTGACTGCAGAGCCGGCGTCGAGCGCGTCGGTCGGCGCCGTCGTCGCCCGGGGGAGGTCGGCGCGGGCGAGGGTCACGTCACCGGGCTGGCTCGGCGTCGCGGCGCAGGCCGAGAGCACCAGGACGGTCGACAGGAGAGCGGCGAGCGGTCGGTTCATGCCCCAACGACGCCGCGGACCCGGCGCTGGTTGCAGCGTCGAGCGCGCGCGCGCCTGCCCCGTGCCCATCATGCCGTCCGGCGAGAGGACCATGGCTGGTCAGGTGCCGGGAGCAGGGTCGTCCAGCAGGCTGCCCAGCGCCGCCCGGAGGTCCGCATACCCCGCCAGGCACAGGTCCGTCGGGTCGGTCGCGCGCAGCTGGACGCAGACCTGGTCCGCGCCGGCAGCGAGGTGCTCCCGGACGCGGGCGGCGATCGCGGCCGCGTCTCCCTGGACGATCAGCGCGTCGAGGAGCCGGTCGCTGCCGCCCCCGGCCAGGTCGTCGTCCGCCCAGCCCAGCCGGCGCAGGTTGTTGGCGTAGTTGGACATCGCGAGGTAGCGGGCGGCAAAGGCCCGGGCCACCTCGCGGGCCCGGCCGGCATCCGCGTCGAGCACGGCGGTCTGCTCCACGACGAGGAGGGCCCGCGCGCCCAGCCGGGCCCGCGCCGCGGCCGTGTGCTCGACGGGCACGAAGTACGAGTGGGCGCCGTCCGTGAGGGCCGCGGCCAGCTCCAGCATCCGCGGGCCGAGCGCGGCCAGGATGACGGGCGCGGGCTCGGCGGCGAGAGGGCCGGAGAATGGAGCGGCAGCCATGGCATCGAGGTACGCGGTCATCCGCTCGATCGGGCGCTCGTACACGCCGCCCCGGGTGGCGACCGCGGGGGCATGGCTGACGCCGATCCCGAGGACGAACCGACCGGGAAACGCCTCCGCGAGCGTCCGCGCCCCGTTGGCCATCGCCATGGCGTCCCGGGCGTAGATGTTCGCGATGCCGCTTCCCAGCACCATCCGCGGGCTCGCCGCGAGGAGCGTCGCCGCGTGGGCGAAGGCCTCCTTGCTGCCGATGCTCTCGGGGAACCAGGTCGACCGGTAGCCGAGGGCCTCGTAGGCGGCCAGGGCCGACCGCTCCGCCGCCGCCTTGTGGGTCTGCAGGGCGAAGCTCCACACACCCACCCGCCCGAGCGCGGTTCGAAGCGCGTCGCGTCGATCGACCATTCCCGGCTCCTTCGCGTCCCGTCCCAGGATCGGTGCCCTGACGATAGGGCGCCGGGAGTGGCTCTGCCGGCCCGCGGCGACACGCCTCCTACGGCGTGAGATCCACGATGCCCTTCATGCCGGCCTCGTAGTGCCCCGGCTCATGGCACGCGAAGGCATACGGGCCGACGCTGCCGAAGGTGTAGGTCAGGAACTGGACGTGCTGGGGCTCGATCTTGTCGTCCTCGACGACGATCTGGCCGTCCGCCTGATCCAGGGCGACCCGGTCCGCGGGACCGACCTGGAACTCGTGGGTGAGGGAGGTCCCGAGGTTCGGCAGGACGAAGAGGATCGTCTCGCCCGGCGTCACCGAGATCTCGCTGGGCACGAACTCGAGGTGGTCGTCCATCCGGATGACGATCATCCGCGGGTGGGCCGGGGTTCCGATCCAGGGAGCCGTCGGGACCACGTTCACGAAGCCGAACATCCCGTTCTCGTAGTGCCCCGGCGCATGGCAGGCAAAGGCATACGGGCCGGTGCCCGTGAACGTGTAGGTGATCGTCTTCGTCGTGCCCGGGGTGATGTCCGCCACCTCCGGCGTGGTGGGCAGGTCGTCGAAGACGTCCTGCATCGGTCCCACCTTGAACTCGTGCGTCGCCTGGCCGGTGTTCCTGATCCGGAACGTGATCGTCTCGCCCTGCTGGACCGAGACGACGTTCGGATTGAAGAGCAGCAGGTCCGTCGCGGTGATGTCGATGACGCGCGGCCTGGCCTTCGTGCCGGCGACGAAGCCGGGCTCACCGGGGTCGGGCGGGCCGGGCGTCGGACTGGGTCCGGCCGCCGTCGGGGACGACGATGGGGCGGGTGACCCGCTCGCGCCGGGCGATGCGCTCGCTGCCGGCGATGCGCTCGGCGCCGGCGACGCGCTCGCCGCCGGGGCGGCGGACGGGCTGGGAGCCGGGGTGGCGGGCGCGGAGGGCGCAGGGGAACCGGCCAGGGCGACCGCCTGGCTCGGCGCCGGGGCATACGTCCAGCCTGGCGCAGCGCCGCTCGTGCAGGCGGCGAGGATGAGCGCCACTCCGACGGCGACCACGCGGAGACCGGCTGGCAGGGTGGGACGCGCCATTGATGCCTCCAGGCCCGGATCGAGCGCGCCGCCGCACTGTTGCCGGCTGCTTCCACTCCGGGCGACCGCGATCATATGCGGAACGTGGCCGACGCGGGTAGCCACGCGATTCCAGCGTGCCTCAGGCCCGAGGGCGCGCCCTGCGCGCCCAGCCGACCCGACGCCCCTTGTGCAGCATCCGGGTGGGCCTGAGCGTCTCATCGGCGGGACCGACCGGTCTCGATGTGCGAGGCAGACCGATGCGCACGCAGCTGAGCGTCCTCTTCGTCTTCGGGCTCCTCGCCGGATGCACCTCCGGGGCGGTGACGACCCCGCCATCCGGGGCACCGTCGGAGGCAGCCGTCGCCCCGCCATCCCCGACCGCGACCCTCACCACGTCGCCCACGCCCTCGCCGTCGACGACGTCACAGGGGTGGGTGGAGCGCGCCAGCTTCCCGGGCGAGAGCCTCCACGTCCTCGTCGCGGGCGGTCCGGGGCTCATCGCCGCCGGCTGCCGCGCATCGACCGGCGACTGGTACTGCGCCGAGGCGATCGTCCGGGTGTCCGCCGACGGCGTGGCCTGGCGAGACGCGGTCGTCCAGGGATCGTCGGGTGGCTCGATCTGGACGGTCCGGCGCGTGGACGAGACGTACGTCGCCCTCGGAGCCCGCTACGTCGGCAACCGCGAGCTGCGCGGTGCGGTCTGGACGTCGGCCGACGCCGAGCGCTGGAGCCTGGTCGCCGACTTCCCGGCGCGGGCGCCCATCGAGATCGTCGAGCAGGGCGCGCGGCTGCTCGCGGTGGGCACGGGCGAGCCGTACGGCAGCGAGCCCTACGGCCTCTTCGTCTGGACCCTCGACGACGTCGCCCACTGGGGGCCCGGAACGCAGGTCGACGTGCCGGACGACTTCCTCGCCGAAGGCGTCGTCGCGACGGCGCAGGGGTTCCTCGCCTTCGGCGAGCGAGGTGGGGTCATCCCCGACGTGGCACGGCGCGCCATCGTCGGGACCTCCACGGACGGCCTGGCCTGGCGCGGTTCGCCCCGGCCCAGCCAGCGCTGGACCGGGCAAACCTCGTCTCGGTGGTCGGGCGATCCGACGGGTACCTCGCCATCGGCCGGGCGCTGGCGGAGGGTGGTTCGTTCGTCCCGGCCGTCTGGCGCTCCGTGGACGGGATGACCTGGGTATGCACGCTCGACTCGGCCGCGTCGACGCCGGGCTGGGTCGCCCGGGGCTCGATCTCCGACGAGGCCCTGATCCTCCGCGGCACGGTCACCGACGGGGACACGGTTCGGCCCGTGTCGTGGAAGTCGCTCGACCGGGTCCACTGGACACGCCTGGCGCCGGGACTGGACCTGCCCGACGTGACGGGGACGCTGCCGTCCGACCCAGTATCGCTCGGCGGCCGGAGCGTCTCGATCGCGACGCTTCTCGAGAATGGGTCGCCAACCCGGGCGGTCGTGCTCGTGCGGGAGGCGGTCGCGCCCTGAGCGCCCGATCCTGGCGCCGATCTCGGCCCCTGGCGCGCCCGCCGAGGTGGCCTGGGCGTCCGTTCGGCGGGCCCGGACCGGCCGCGTTGACCGTCCCCGTAGGATCGTGGGATGAGTGGGGGCGTCGGCGAGGATGTGGGGCGGGCCCAGGAGACGGAGCGCGACGGCAGCGCAGGGCGCGACACGGCCACGCTCGTCGACGGCGCCGACGGTCGCCGGGTGTGGGCGGCGCTGCAGGGTGCCGTGGGAGTTGCGGTCGTTGGTGCAGAGGCCGCCCTCAGGCTGATGACGGTCGCAATGCTGGCCGACGGGCACGTCCTGATCGAGGACGTCCCGGGCATCGGCAAGACGCTCCTCGCCCGCGCGTTCGCCCAGGCGCTCGGCCTCCGCAGCGGCCGGATCCAGGGAACCCCCGACCTGCTGCCCGTCGACGTCACCGGATCGAGCATCCTGGAGGGCGGCGCTCTCCGCTTCGTCCCGGGTCCGGTGTTCACGAACGTGCTCCTGGTTGATGAGATCAACCGGGCCACGCCGCGCACCCAGTCCGCCCTGCTCGAGGCGATGCAGGAGCGGCAGGTGTCCGTCGAAGGGACGACGCGCCCGCTGCCCGACCCGTTCCTGCTCCTGGCCACGCAGAACCCGGTCGAGTACGAAGGGACCTTCGCCCTTCCCGAGGCCCAGCTCGACCGGTTCCTCGTCCGGGTCAGGATCGGGTACCCGGACGAGGAGCAGGAGCGCCGGATCGCGCGGCGCTACCAGGCGGGGCACGACCCTCTCGAGGCAGTGCCTGCGATCCTCGATGGACCGACCGTGGTCGCCCTCCGGGAGCGCGCTCGCGAGGCGCACGTCGCGGGCGAGGTGGAGGCGTATGCGACCGCGCTCGTGCGTGCGACCCGGGCGCACCCGGACGTCGCGCTCGGGGCGAGCCCGCGGGCGGGCGTGGCCCTCTACCGGTGCGCCCAGGGATGGGCGTTCCTCGACGGCCGGGACTTCGTCCGACCCGACGACGTGAAGGCCGTGGCCGCTTCCGTGCTCGGCCACCGGCTCGTGATCGACCTGGACCGCTCGATGCGCGGCGTCAGCGCCGGCGAGGTCGTGGAGACGATCCTGACGACGGTCACGGCGCCCCCGACCATCGACTGACGTCGATGGGCCAGCTCGACGTCGGGTTCGTCCTGGTCATCGTCGGGAGCTGGCTGGCGTCGCCGCCGATCGTCCTGCTGGGGCTCGTCCTGGTCATCGGCGAGGGCATTCGCCGGCTCTGGGCCCGGCGCGGCCTCCGCGGACTGGAGTACACGCGGACGCTCGCGCGCCTGCGCGGTGTCGTCGGGGATCCCATTCCCCTGACCATCACCGTCTGGAACCGGAGCGCCCTCCCGCTCGCCTGGCTCCGTGCGGACGACGAGGCGAGCCCCGGGGTGATCGTGCGCGAGCGCGACCTGGTCGGGACGGACGCGGGCCGCGCGCTCGGCAACGCGTGGACGCTCGCCCCGTTCGAACGCGTCACCCGCCACTTCAACATCCTGGCCGAACGGCGCGGGGTCTACTCGTTCGGCCCCGTCGTGCTCAGGGTCGGCGACCCCTTCGCCCGCGAGGCCGCGGGCGCGACGTTCCCGCAGGTCGACCGTTGGCTCGTCCACCCCCGGACCGTCGCCCTCGCGGTCACCGGGCGCGACGACCCGTGGGGCGGCGAGCGTCGCGCGCGTCACGGGCTCGTCGACGACCCGACGAGGTACGCCGGCGTGCGCCCGTACCAGCCCGGAGATCCGCTGCGCTGGATCCACTGGCGTGCCAGCGCCCGGCTCGGGACACCCGTGAGCCGGATCTTCGAGCCGGGACGCCATCGCGAGGTGGTCGTCGTCGTCGACCTGCAGACCGTCGACGGCCCCGCGCGGGCGGTGGGCTACGACGACGACGCGGTCGAGAGCCTCTGCGTCGCCGCGGCGTCGCTGGTGCGCGGGCTCCGCACGGATGGTGCGGCCGTCGGCCTCGCGGCGCCGGACTACGTCGGGGCGGGCCGCCCCATCGCCTTCGTCCCGCCGGGGGCCTCGAACGGGCAGGTCGGTCGCTGCCTGGATCTCCTCGCCCGGCTCGGCCCATTCCCGTCCGTCCCGGTCGAGCAGCTCCTGACGACGTTGCTGCGCTCGATCCGGCCGGGAACGTCCATCATCGTCATCGGCGCCCGCGATCCGGCCCCGTTCGTGCCCGCCCTGCGGCGCCTGGGCGCCTGCGGACATCGCGTCCAGTTCATCGCGCTCGGCGCCGGCGGGTCGAAGGCCGCCGCGCGCGCCCGGATGGGCGGCATCGACGCGCGGACTGCTCGCCTCGACGGACCGTGGCGAACGGCCACGACGCTGGTGGTCGCGTGAAGAGAGGTCGCGGGACTGAGCGCGCGACGGGCGTCGCTGCAGTCGGGCTGCGAGAAGGATTCGGATGGCGCGCCATCGGCGCCCTCCCGGTCGCCCTGGTGCTCCTCGCCGAGGGTGCCTGGGTTGCCGTCGCATATGCCGTTCCCCAGGCGGCCAGCGGCGAGCCCGTGCTCCTCGGGCCCCTCGCGTTCGCGCTCGCGGCCGCCGGCGGCCTGCTCATCGGCCGCACGGTGCCCAGCCGCCTTGGCCGGCTCTGGCCCGCCGCGATGCTCGCCCTGGTCGGGACCGCAGGCATGGTCGGCTGGGCCGCGGCGGGTGCGACGCGGGACGCACTCCTCTCGGCATATCCCGGCACGGCGCTGGCGATCCACCGCGGCGGCTGGCTCCTTGGGCTCGCCTTCTTGCGCGGCATCGTGCACGCTCGCCACCGCACCGACCGGGCGCCCTCCGGGTCGCTCGTGACGATCGGCGTCCCGGCCATCGTCGTGGCGCTCCTCCTCGGCGGCTCGATCACCGACCCCACCCGATCCGCTTCCCTCGATGCTGCGATCCCCGACACGATCCTCTTCATCGGCGCCGGTCTCGTCGGTCTCGCGCTCGCCCGGATCCGGACGCCCGGCGCCGTCCCGGGGCTCGACTGGCGCCGGAACCCCGCCTGGTTCGGCGTGCTGCTCGCGCTCGTGGCCGCCGTGCTCCTGCTCGCCGTGCCGGTCTCGTTCGCCCTCGGACCGCTCGTCGTCCTGCTCATGGCCGCGCTCCCGGTGCCCCTCCTCGTGGTCGGGCTCCTGGGCGGTCTCGATCGCCGCGGTCGGCGGCTCCTCCTCACCGTGATCGAGGTCTCGATCGTGCTGGCGGTCGTCGTCTGGATCGTGTCGGCCTGGCGGGCGAACGTGGGCCCGCAGGGGCAGCTCGGCCCGGGCATCTCGACGCCGACCCAGGACCAGGCGTGGACGACCATCCTCGCGTGGCTCGTGCTGATCGCCGGGATCGGCCTCCTGATCGGGCTCCTGCTGTTCTTGACCCGGAGGCGATCGGGGCCGGGCCGCGACCGCGAGGACGTCGGCGAGGAGCGGACGATCGACCGGGGCGGCGACACGGAGCGACGATCCGTGTGGATGCTCGGCGCGCCCCGTCGCCCCCGGACCGTGCCACCGCGCGACGCGCCGGAAGCCTATCTCGCGTCCCTCGGGGCACTGGCAGGACAGGACGACCTCCGGCGGTCGACCGGCGAAACGCCCGCCGAGCACGCGCGCCGGGTTCGGCTGGTGATCCGCGATGAGGCGACCCGCGGGCACGGCGCGGGACCCTCTCGGATCCCGGCCGCCCTCGCCCTGCTCGCCGCCGACTACGAGCTGGCCCGATTCGGCGGGCGCACGCTCACCGCAGGCGAGCACCAACGCGGGCTGGGTCGCTGGCAGTCGATCCGGAGGGCGGTCCGCTCGCGCCGGCGGAGCACCCATGAGCCCGGTGCAGACGTGTCGGCGGCCCGTTCCCCGTGATGTGACATCAATAGCATGTGACGTTCGTCACATGACTCGCTCCATTTGGCCTCTGGTCTTCTTCCCCGCCACGCCCTGACACTTGGCGCCATCCTTGAGATCGAGCCAGGGACGCCCTGCGCCTGCGAGGTGGCTCGGTCCGGGGGTGCGCAGCCCCAACGAGGAGGGCGGTGGGATGGCCGTCATCGAGACCGAGAAGCTCACCAAGTCCTACGGGCCGCACCGGGGAATCGTCGAGGTGGACCTCGCTGTCGAGGAGGGCGAGATCTACGGATTCCTCGGGCCCAACGGGGCGGGGAAGACGACCACGATCCGGCTGCTCCTTGACCTCCTGCGCCCGACATCGGGGCGCGCGCGCGTCTTCGGGATCGAGACGACCACGGACCCAGTCGCGATCCGCCGTCGGATCGGCTACCTCCCCGGCGAGTTCGCCCTCTTCGATCGGCTCACGGGCGCCCAGACGATCGAGTACTTCGGGAATCTCCGGGGCGGCGTGGACCCGGGCTACCAGGCCGACCTCGTCGAGCGCTTCGACCTCGATCCCTCGCGACGCTTCAGGGAGTACTCGAAGGGCAACAAGCAGAAGGTGGGCCTGGTGATCGCGCTCCAGCACCGACCCGACCTGCTGGTCCTCGACGAGCCGACGTCGGGGTTGGACCCCCTGGTCCAGCAGACCTTCTTCGCGCTCCTCCGCGAGACCGTCGCCGAGGGCCGCACCGCCTTCCTCTCGTCGCACATCCTGGGCGAGGTCGAGAAGACGTGTGACCGGGTGGCGATCATCCGCGACGGCCGCATCGTCGCCGTCGACCGGGTCGAGGCGCTGCGCGGCCTGGCCCACCACGAGGTCGAGCTCCGGTTCGAGGCGCCCGTGCCCGCGTCGGCGTTCACGGGCCTGCCCGGCGTGAGCGCCGTGGTGGCCATCGAAGGCGGCCTGCAGATGCGGGTCATCGGTTCGATGGCGCCCATCGTCGAGGCGGCCGCCGGTCGCGGCCTCATCGACATCGAGACCCGGGAGCCGAGCCTCGAGCAGACGTTCCTCGCCCAGTACGGCCGCGAGGCCGTCGAGGTGGTCGGCCATGGCCGTTGAGATCCGGGGCCTGCCCCTGTCGGCGTCCGCCCCTCACCTGCCCCTTCACAGCCGGCTCTACGGCCTGGGAAGCGTCTTCGGCAAGACCCTGCGCGACAGTCGCCTCGGCATCCTCGCCGTGGCCGGGCTCCTCGGCGTGATGACCCTGGCCGGCGGGATCACCATGTCCTCGACCTACGGGACGCGCGAGGCGAGGCTCGAGCTGGCGGCGATGTCGGGCAACATGCCCCCGCTGATGCGCGGCCTGTACGGCAACCCCCTCAACGTGGACACGCTGGGCGGGTTCATCTCGTGGCACTACGCCGCCTACTTCGCGCTCCTGGCCGGGCTCTGGGCGATCCTGCTGCTGTCGGCCGTCCTCGCCGGCGAGGCGCGCCGGGGCAACCTCGACTTCACCGTCGCGACGCCCCATTCGAGGCGCTCGATCGCCCTCCAGAAGGTCGCCGGAGCCGTGGCGGCCGTGACGATCGCCGTGGCCGGCGTGGCCCTCATGGCCTGGGCGACAGGGATCGTCGGAGCCTCGTTCCCCGCTGATTCCATCTCGCCGGCCGCCGCCCTCTCCTTCGCGGTCGGGATCGGCGTGCGGGCCCTGGCGGCCGGCTCGATCGCCTTCGCCGTGGCACCCTTCCTGGGGCGTGGCGCCGCGGCCGGGATCGCCGGCGCCGCGATGCTCGGCGGCTACGTCGTGAACAGCTACCGGACCGTCGTGCCGGCGTTCGACACGCTTTCCGGCGGCAGCTGGTTCGCCTGGACCGCCAACCACCTGCCCCTGGCCGGGCAGTCGGACTGGGCGGGGGTCGCCCTGACCGCCCTCGTCAGCCTCGTCCTTATCGCGATCGGCGTCGAGGCGTTCGCGCGCCGCGACGTGGGAGTGACGATCGCGCTGCCGCTCCCCGGGTTGCCCCGCGCGCTGCTCGGCGTCCACGGGCCGCTCGGCCGGTCGTTCGGCGATCTGCTGCCGACCGCCCTGGCGTGGGGCGTCGGCCTCGGCGTCTACGGCGTCCTGATGGCTGCCGCCTCGCGCTCGCTGCTCGACACGCTCAACACCTCGCCCGCCATGGCCGAGATCTTCCGGACCATCATCCCCGGGATCGACATCACGACCGCCGCGGGGTTCCTGCAGCTGGCCTTCGCCGACATCGGCTTCGTGCTCATCGGCCTGGCCGCGGCGACGTTCATCTCGGCCCGATCCTCGGACGAGACGTCGGGGCGGCTCGAGCTCCAGCTGGCGACGCCGCTCACGCGCGTGCGCTGGGCCGCTGCGAGCGGGGTCGCGGTCTGGCTGGCGATCACCCTGGTCTCCGTGCTGCTCGCTGCGGCCGTGGCCCTCGGCGTGGCCTCGGTCGGCCAGGAGGCGGCTACGCCGGCGCTGGGTACGCTCGTCCTGGCCGTCTACGGCGCTGCCCTGGCCGGGATCGGCGTGGCCGTCGCCGGGGTGTTCCGGGCCTCGCTCGCGACGCCCGTGGTCCTGGCCGTCACGATCGGGACCTTCCTCCTCGATCTCCTCGTGCCGATCCTGCGCCTGCCCGACTGGGTGGGGCAGCTCGCGCTCACTGCACACCTCGGGGAGCCGATGGTCGGAGCCTGGGACGGCCCCGGGATGGTCGCCTGTCTCGTGCTCGCGCTGGGCGGCCTCGCCGTCGGTGCCTGGGGCATGAGCCGGCGGGACGTCGGCACATGACCGAGGACGACGCCGTGGTGGATCGATCCGACGGACCCCGCCGCTGGTTGCTGCTCATCTACCGGATCAAGGCCGAATCCTCGGGCCGCCGGACGTACGTCTGGCGGCAGCTCCGCCAGCTGGGGGCCGTCTACCTGCAGCAGGCCGCCGCCGTCCTGCCCGACCAGCCGGAGCTCCGGGACGAGCTCGACCGGCTCGGGCAGCGCATCCGGACCTCCGGTGGTGAGGCCTCGCTCCTCGAGACCGTGTCCCCGAGCCCCGAGTGGGAGGAGGAGCTGGTCGTCCGGTTCAACGCGGCCCGCGACGCGGAGTACGAGGAGATCCTCGACAGCGTCGAGAGCTTCGAGGACGAGATACGCCGGGAGACCCGCAAGAAGCGCTTCCGGTTCGCCGAGCTGGAGGAGGGCGAGGCGGACTGGGAGAAGCTGCAGCGCTGGTTCGCCCGCCTGTCCGAGCGCAACTTCTTCGACGCGCCCGGGCGCGCCCGGGCCGAGGAGGCGCTGGCCCGCGGGCGCCGGCTCCTCGACGACTTCACCGGGGAGGTGTATCGAGCGGAGGGGCTCCAGCCCGGCGCGACCGAGGGTCGCGGCGGGCGCTGACTCCACCACCGCGCGGCGCGCGTTCCTAGAAGGCCACCCGCCGCTCGGCGAAGAAGCGGTCGGCCGTCCGCTCCGCTCTCCTTCTGAACGGCATGACCACCGCGATGACCGCCGCTATCGAGACGAGGTAGGTGACGATCGACGACTCACCCAGGAGCTCGCCGACGTAGGTCGCCAGCAGGTGCTCCGCCAGGCTGAACAGGAGCACGACCGCGGCTGCCAGCACCGAGTAGACGGCGGTCTTCTTGACGATGAGCGTGATGTCGAGGAGCCGGTCCTTGACGATCGCCACGCCGACGAAGGCCGCGGCGACGTCATTCAGGAGCATGCAGGCCGGCATCAGCAAGGCATTGTCCAGGCCATAGAGGATGGCCACCTTGGAGATGGCCAGCTGGATGATCGTGAAGCTGGCGAGCACGTACAGGATGTGCCGCTTCCGTACCGGCGAGGGTTCCTTCCCATAGGCACGGAACAGGTACCAGAGCGTCGACAGGCCGAAGAAGGCCAGCGCAGGGAAGGCGATGGCCGTGCTCACAAGGAGCAGCGAATCAGGCCGGTAGATGTGGCCCCAACCGTAATCGTAGACGCCCACCATCCTGCCACCCAGGCCCAACACGCCAAGAAGGAAGACCCCGGTGCAGACCACCCACAGGAAGATCGTCCGCCACTTCTTCGGCTGACCGACGTACGCGCAGGTGAAGCTGAAGATGATGGGGATCATGAAGGTGCACGGCCACCAGACGATGGTGCCGTACGTGGGCAGCTCGTCAACGTAGTCGTTCCTGATCATGGAAAGGAAGATGCCGAGGTCCCACGTCGCACAGATCAAGAGGTAGCCGGCGAAGAGGTAGTGGTAGGTCCGTCGACCGCGCGACAGGACGAGAACGAGCATCAGGCTGTTCAGCAGGAAGCCGATGAACGACGTGACGGAAGTGACCGTGACGGTGGCGGACATCGGCCCCTCTTCTCGGCGCGGTGCGGTCCCGGCGGCGGCGATTGGGCCGCGCGCCGGAGCCTCCCGGTCGACGAGACAGCGTGCCCGTCTCCTCGCCTGCTGCCTAGAGGCGTCCGTCAGCAAGTGGCGCCGGTCGCCCGGCCAATGGCTGGTCGATCATCGCCGGCTGCTCCGGGTCGCGTTCCGGCTGAACCCGGGACCCACGGAGTGACGAAGTCGGGCAGATCCCGGGGGAACCGCTCGTCGGACACCGCCCTGAGACCAGGATGGCTCCCAGCCCCGACCACGCGGAATGGGAGCGGGCGCAGGTGCTCCCGGCAGAGCGTGAGCCACCTCCTCGGCGACCTCGCCGGCGAGGGGCTCCTGCGCATCGAGCGCGACACGATCGTCAATTCCTGACATCGAGGCACTCGCCGCCGTCGCCCGGCGGTAAGGCGACCGGGCGGCGCGTCGCCTGGCCGTGCCGCGCGGCGCCTGTGTCTCCCTGGCGACACCCCGGCCGTCGGCGTGACGACCCTGCCCCTGTCGCGACATTCCCCCGGTCGCTGTCGGCGGCAGGGCTGCCCCGCGAGGAGGCGACGCCCATGATGACCTGGCACGCGTGAGACGCGGGCGCTGCCCGAAAGGAGGGCGAGATGCACTCGATGTCGCCCGAAGACCGGTTTCGACTCATCAAGCGCGACCAGGACAGTCTGCGGGACCAGGCGGCCCGCGATCGGATGGCCAACGCGGTCTCGTCGAGGCACACCCCCGACGGATCCGAGGGTCGGACGGCCCGGGTCTCCGACGCGCATCACGCGTGGATGTCCGCCGGCCGTCTCCTCCACGCGATCGGCCGGTACGGCCTCCATCGCCACGGGGTGGTCCGCTGACGATGCCTGCCGGCGGGCGCCCGTCGGCCGCTGAACAACGGTGGCAACGTGGTCGAGGCTCGACGGCACCAGCCGAGGCGTCGTCGATCGGGACCCCCAGCGGGCTCGAGCCGCGACCGGTCGTCACCGCCCGCGCCACTGGGTGAGCCGGACCCGCATCCGCTCGGCCATGACGAGGTTCTCCTTGCGCTCGTAGCGCGCGAGCGCCTCGTCGAGCGCCTGGGCCGCATCCTCGGGACGGCCGGCCAGCGACAGCACCTCGGCGAGATCGGTGTCGGCATCCGCCTGGGCGTTGAGCATCTCGGTCCGCGCGCCGATCGTGACCGCCTCGCGAGCCATCACCTCCGCCTCGGCATGACGGCCGCGGCGGGCAAGGACCTTCGCCCGCGCTTGCCGCCAGAGCATCTGCGTGAGCGCGTCGTCGCTCGCGCCCTCGGCGAGCGCGCGACCGGCCCAGGCGTCGGCCTCCTCCAGCCGGTCGAGCTGGTAGTAGACGTGGGCGAGCCGTGCGGCGACCGTCGAGAGCACGGACCGCTGCCCGAGCTCCTCGAGCAGCCTGCAGCTGCCCTCCCCGAGCGTTGCTGCAGCACCTGGATGGCCGGCCAGGAGCTCCACCTCGACGGCTTCCTGGCCACTGATCGCGGCCAGGGGCACGCCTCCGCCCCGTTCGGCGAACTCGGCCCTCAACGCGGCGATCATGGCCCGCGCCTCGTCGAAACGGCCGAGCATCGCGGTCGCCCAGGCTCGGCTCGCCCGGACGATCCAATCCCGCCGGTCCCGTTCGTCCAGCTCTTCCCGCCAGGCAAGGAACCTGCTGACGGGCGTGGTGCCGTGGAAGCGCCCGAACGCGCGCCATCCGACGTAGCGCGCGGCCTGGCCAGCCCGGGCGCCGTGCGCGGCGGCACGCTCGTACGCCTCCATCAGCGTGTCGAACTGCGCCCGCATGCTCGCCACCTGTCCGAGCGCGCGGTAGGCGACGCAGAGCGCGACGTCGTCGCCGGCGCCCTCGAAGACCGGGAGGGCTTCCGCGACGAGGGCGGCCAGCTCGTCGGTGGCGCCCTCGGGCTCCAGCCACACACGGAGCTCGCCCTCGCGGACCCTCGCGCAGGATTCGGCGACTCGGTCGCCGCCAGCGGCCGTGCGCGCGACGATCGAACGCGAGCGTCGCAGGGCATCCTCGCTCCGCCCTCCCCAGAAGAGGGCGTCGACGAGATCGAACTCGAGGGGGAGGTCGACCTCGGCTGCCAGCCCGAGCGCGGCCGCTCGCTCGAGAAGCCCGGCGGCGGCGACATAGTCCTCCCGCGCGAGGGCCCGCCGACCGGCCGAAGCCAACCGGTCACGCGCTCGTTCGGCGAGCGCTTCGTCGGCCGGCCACCCCAGCTCCCGTTGGTACCGGACCGCCTGCTCGCGATGGTGGCCGAGGATCTCGTCCAGCTCGACCAGCGCGTCGCCGGACGTCTCGAGCCAGGCTGCGAACCGCTCGTGAAGCTCGGCGCGGGTCGCCTTCGGCAGGGCGTCGTAGGCCGCATCCCGGAGCAGCAGGTGGCGGAAGCGGAACGCGTCCTCGCCGGGCAGCTGGGCCGGGTGCGGCCGGATCAGTCCCTTGCGGACCAGCGCGGCCAGGCGCGGCGTCACCTGGACGTCGGGCGGGGACAGAGCTCGGACGGCCCCACGGTGGAAGATCTCGCCCTCGATCGCGCCGCGCTCCAGGACGTTCCGTTCGGCAGGCTCGAGCTGGTCGAGGCGCGCCGCGAGCAGGGCGCGCAGCGTGGGCGGAACGACAACCTCGCCGTCCGCCGCGACGGCCATTGCGACCATCTCGTCGACGAACAGCGGGTTGCCGCCGGCGGCCCTCATGATCCGCTCCCGGAGCCGGCCGTCGAGGGCGTCCGGGAGGAGGCGCGCGACGTCCGGGTCGGCCAGCGGCTCCAGCCGGATGCTCACGGACCAGGCGGGACGCCGCTCGCTGAACTCCGGTCGCGCCATGCACAGCAGCAGGATCGGTGCGCCGGTCGAGAGGAGCGCGACGTGCTCGATCAGCTCGAGAAACGTCTCCTCTGCCCACTGGATGTCGTCGAAGACCAGGGACAGGGGGCGCTCGGCCGCTGCTGCTTCCACCGTCTTCCGGAAGGCCCAGGCGATCTCCTCGGCCGAGCTGGTGCGATCCTCGCCGAGCAACGAGCGGATCGGCGCGGCGACCGCCTCGTCCGGTGGTCGTCGGTCGAGCTGCCTGAGCACCTCTGCGACCGGCCAGTACGTGATTCCCTGCCCGTAGGGGAGACACCGCCCCCGGGCAACCGTGGCGCCCATGCTCGCCAGCGCCTGTTCGACGAGCCGGGACTTGCCGATGCCTGCTTCGCCGACGATGGTCACCAGCTCGCATCGCCGCTCTGCCTGCACGCGAACCCACGTCTCCCGGAGGGCGGCGAGCTCGCGCTCCCGACCCACGAACAGCGCCCCGCGATGGCGCTCCCGGACTGGCCGCATGGCGATGAGCCGGTATGCGACGAGCGGCTCGGCCTTCCCTCTCACCGTCAGCGGCCCGACCGGCTCAACCTCTGCCGCGCTGCCGAGGAGTGCGACCGTCGCGGCGCCCATCAGCACCTCGCCCGGTTGCGCCGCTTGCTCGAGCCGGGCCGCCACGTTGACGGCGTCGCCCGTCGCCAGCCGCTCCTCCGTGCCGCTGACGACCTCGCCCGTGTTCACCCCGATGCGGGCCGCGATCCCGAGCGCCGGCATCGCCTCGCGCATCTCCATCGCCGCGTGCGCCGCGCGAAGCGCGTCGTCCTCGTGCGCTGCCGGCACCCCGAAGACCGCCATCACCGCGTCGCCCGCGAACTTCTCGACCGTGCCTTCGTGGCGGTCGACGATCCCCTTCATCTGTTCGGAGTAGCGCGCCAGGAGGGACCGAAACGCCTCGGCATCGAGCGACTCGCCGAGCGCGGTCGAGCTGGCGACATCGCAGAAGAGGATCGTGACGGTCTTCCGGTGCTCGAGCGGCGCACTCAGATCGGCGAGCCGGGCGCCGCAACCTGGGCAGAAGGCAAAGCCCTTCTCACTCTCACGGCCGCAGCGTGAGCATGCCTGCATGCGGGCAGGGTAGGCCACGACAGTCAGCCCGCGCCAGCGCCGACGGGCTAGGGCTCGACGGGCTGCTCGGCGGTTGCGGTGGGCTCGTCGATGGTCGTCGGCCGCTGCGCGCCGCGCTCCCGCTGGACCGCCGGCCGTTGCCGCACGAAGTCGAGGACGTCCCGCGGGAAGCGCTTGTCGGTAGCCGCCCCGACATGCCCGATCCCCTCGTACATCCTGAGCGTGCAGTCGGGGATGAGCCGGGCGGTCTCCTCGTAGACCGCCTTCGGGAAGTACAAATCCTGGTCGCCGCACACGAGCAGCACCGGCACAGGGATGCTGGACAGGACCTCCCGAGCGTCGCATGCCACCTCTGCCTCTGCCTCGACCATCACGTCGCTCGCGAAGTACGGGTGCGTCTCCGCGAACATGAGCCGGCCCATCACCGCTCCCAGGACGCGGGCCACGCCGGGCAGCCGGTTGCCTGGCCCCAGGGCCCCGAGCAGCAGGGCACCGGCCTCGCCGTTCCTGCCTTCGCTCAGCAGGCGCGCGAAGTCGTGGTCGAGGGTCTTGCCCTCTTCGCTCACCTCGTAGCCGGCGACGTTGATGGCGATATGGCCGAAGCGGTCGGGATGGCGGGCAGCCAGATAGAAGCCGACCATGCCGCCGTAGGACTCGCCGACCACGAGGTCGACCCTCCCGCCGAACTGGTCGTCGATCAGCCCGGCGTAGTCGTCGGCCATGTCGGCGATGGTGTGTCTCTTGGGCATGTTCTGCTTCCTCACGACGCCCCAGACGGTGTATCCGCTCTCGACGAACGGACGCACCTGGGCCTGGGACATCCGCAGGGCCAGCCCGCCGGTGGGGAGGGCGTTACCGGGACCGCCCGGGATCTTCAGCAGGGTCTTCGCGCCAGAGCCCCACCGGATGTAGGCCATCCCGTTCGGGAAGTCCCCGGCGACGGGCTTCGGGATCCCCGGCACACCTCCACGGAACGAGGTTCGCAGGAACGCGCCACCCGCGACGGCAGCCATCGTCCCGCCAGCGACGAGAGCAAGCGTGGTGACACGGCGCATGGCGTCAGCCTCCCGGGGACGCCCGGCGCGGGTCGGTCTCGCCAGTGGCTCGGCGCGATCCCGGCGGCCACCATGTGGGCCGCGTGTCGGAACCTCCCGCACTCAGGGTGAAGGCTGACGTGCGCTGCCGGGGATGGCAAGGGGCATCGGTCGCAGCGTTGCGAGCGCCTCGTCGCGCAGCCGAGGGAATGCCTCGATCTCGGCCGTCGCGACCCGCGGGGCGCACACTGCGTGCCCGGGCCCGGCGGACACGCGGCGCAGAGCGACCCGCGCTCAGTCCGCGAGCCGGTGTACCTGGGCGACGTACGCACGATGGGGCACCGATCCGCTGATCGGATCCGCCACGTCGTCCCCGATGATGAGGTTCAGGTTCGCTCCTTCGGCACCGTACGGGTCGTAGCCCGGCGCACCGACCTCCGGGCACGCCTGCCACCAGCCGTGCTGGCCGACCACCACGTCGGGCCGCAGCGACTCGTTGAGATGGGCCCGGGCTCGGACGCTCCCCAATGGCGTCTCCACGCGAAGCCAGTCGCCGGCCGCGATGCCACGGTCGGCCGCCGCCGCCGGGTGGAGCTCGAGCTCGGGGTCCATCGCCCGGCGGCGCAGGCTCGGCAGGCCGCGGTGCTGCGTCTCGCAGAACAGCCCGTGCTTCGCGGACGTGAGGATCAGCGGGAAGCGCTCGGCCAGGTCGGGCCGAGACCGGGGGCTGACGAGCGGTTCCTCGAACTCGGGGGTCGGGGAATACCCATGCTCGAGCAGCACCTGCGAGTAGAGCTCGATCTTGCGGGACGGGGTGTTGAACCCGATCGGCGTCCCCTCCCGCTGGGCCGCGAACTTGCGGAAGCGGGTCTCGATCGGCAGGCGGATCCCCTCGGGACGTGCCCGCAGCTCCTCCATGGTCAGTCCGGTCTGGCTGAGCCGATGGCGGTTGCCGGCTTCGATGTCGCCGTCCCAGAAGTGCTGGCCAAGGCCGAGCCGCGTCGCCAGGCCGAACACGATGTCGGCGTCGGAGCGCGCCTCTCCGGGCGGGTCGGCGACCCTGCGCCGGAGCTGCACGAGCGACGCGGCCTCCTGGCTCCCCTCGAAGCCGATCTTGAGGTTCTCGCGCTCGAATGGGCTCGCGACGGGCAGCACGACATCGGCGAGCTCGGCGGTCGGGTTCATGAACAGATCGGCGTGCACGTAGAAGTCCAGGGCGACCAGGGCATCTCGACCGCGGCGCGTGTCGGCGTGCGCCATCACGAGGTTGGCGCCGAAGCCGACCAGGCCTCGGACCGGGTAGGGCTCCCGGTCCAGGATTGCGCGGTACACGTCCCCGGACGTGACGAAGCCCCATCGCGCCGGCCCGAGGGGCCGCTCGCGGAGGCCGAGGGCCCTCGTCCGCTGCTCCCGCGGCAGCAGCTCGCGGCCCTCGACGCTTGGCGTCGGGACCGGCGAGAAGAGCACGTTGCCCCCGGGCGAGTCGAAGGAGCCGGTCAGGGCGTAGAGCTGTCCGATCGCGCGCGAGATCTGGGTTGCGCTCGTTTGCTGCTCGACGCCGCTCCACGCGTAGTAGGCGACCGGCCGCGAGGCCCACAGCATCCGTGCCGCGTCCACCACCTGGCCGGCCGGCACGCCGCAGATCGCCTCCACCCGCGCGGGAGCGTAGCGCCTGCATGCCTCGGCGACGACGTCGAACGCGGGCCGGCACGCGACCTCGCCCTCGGGCGTGTCGACGCGGAACGTCCCGCTGAGGGCGACCTCCTCGCCGCCGTACCGCCCCGTCGTGGAGTCGTAGACCGTCGGGCGTCCCGCCGCCTCGTCCCAGGCCACGTAGCGCTCGGGCTTCCCGTCCGCGAGGTCGGCCTCGGTGAGGAACCGGCCGGTGTCGGTCCGAACGAGCAGCGGTCCGTTCGTCCACTCCCGGACGAACTCGCGGTCGTACCAGCCGCGCTCGATCATGACCGCCGCGATGCCCAGCGCGAGGGCGGCATCGGTCCCGGGCCGCACCTGGAGCCAGAGGTCCGCCTTCGTGGCAGGGCCCGCCCGGCGCGGGTCGACGACGATGAGGCGTGCGCCGCGCCGGAGCGCATCCACGGTGCTGGTCGCATGAGCGATCCGGGCGACGTTGGGGTTGTAGCCCCAGTACAGGATGCAGCCGGCGCGCTCGAGGTCGGGCATGTACGCGCCGGGCACCGCAGCGCCATAGGTGTAGGTCGGCGCGAGGTAGCGACCCCATCCGCAGAGCTCCATCGAAGCGCACAGGTTCGGCGTGCCGAAGGCGTTCATCAGCCGGCTGATCCACGCCGTTGTGTCGTCGGATCCCGACGTGGACGGCGAGGCCACGCTGAACACCACGCTCTCGGGACCGTCCTGGGCGGCGATCGCCGCCAGACGCTCCGCGACGAGGTCGAGCGCCTCGTCCCACCCGATGCGCTCCCAGCCCGGGTCCGGATCACCCTTCGGGCGCGTCCGGCGGAGCGGGTGGCGAAGCCGTCCGGGGTGGTAGACGAGCTCGGGAGCCGCCCTGCCCTTCGCGCACAGCGCGCGCCCCGTCGGATGGGCCGGGTCCGGATCGAGGGCGACGAACCGGCCACCCTCCACGGTCGCGATGGAGCCGCAGCGGGAGACGCACAGGCCGCAATACCCCGGGATGCGCTCGATGGAGCGGGACGCCTCAGCCATCGCACCCTCACACGTCGCCGGCAGCGCGTCGGCGCCTAAGGCAGCGGATTGTAGGCCAGTTGGATCGGGATGTCCGATGCTTGCCCCGCGGCTCGCCGATGAATCGTCGTCCGAACGGTAGTCTGACCATCGACGATCACTCGCAGGGACGCGATGACCATGAAGCTGACGGCAACGATGATGCTGACCGTGGACGGCGTGTACCAGGCCCCCGGAGGCCCCGACGAGGACCGGCGCGGCGGGTTCGAGCGCGGCGGATGGGTGGTGGGGCATGGCCACGAGGAGGTCTGGCGCTTCATCACTTCGGTGTTCGAGCGCGCGGATGCGCTGCTCCTCGGGCGCAGGACCTGGGAGATCTGGGAACCGTACTGGCCGCTCCACGACTCGGGCGATCCGGTCTCTCACGGCATCAACGTCCTGCCCAAGTACGTTCCCTCGACCACGCTCAGGGACCCGACCTGGCAGAACACCCGCGTCATCGCCGGCGACCTCGAGACGGCGGTGCGCGAGCTCAAGGCGAAGCCGGGACGCGAGCTCCAGGTCCATGGCAGCGGCGTCCTGCTCCGCTGGCTGCTCGAGCGCGACCTCGTCGACGAGCTCAACCTGGAGCTCTACCCCGTCGTGGTGGGCGACGGGCTTCGGCTCTTCCCGGAGCGTGGGCAGACGCACGACCTCACGCTGGTCGAGTCACGGTCGACACCGTCCGGCGTGACCATCCAGACCTATCGACCGGCCGGACGCGTAACCTTCGGGACCGCCGGCTGAGGGCGAAGCGCCTCGGCGCGTCATCGAACGTCAGGAGAACGGCGTCCGCGACTCCCCCATCGAGGTCTCGACAACCGCCGGCGCACGGAACCAGGAGCCGCCGACAGAGCAGGAGCGACAGGCGTGAAGATCATCCTCAAGGCGGCGGCCGCAGGCGACACGGCGCCGTCCTCCCCGCCCGAGGTGCGCGACGCGGTCGCCTCGATCATCGCCGACGTCCGGGCACGCGGCGACGCCGCGGTCCGCGAGCACAGCGAGCGTTTCGACCACTGGTCACCTCCGAGCTTCCGCCTGGCCGACGAGGAGGTCGAGCGGATCGTCGCGACCGTCCCGGCCCAGGTCCGCGACGACATCCGCGCCGCGCAGGCGAACATCCGGCGGTTCGCCCAGGCCCAGCGCGACTCCCTGCACGACTTCGAGGTGGAGACCGCGCCCGGCGTCCACCTCGGCCAGCGGAACATCCCGGTCGCCGCGGCCGGCGCCTACGTCCCCGGCGGGCGGTACCCGCTCGTGGCCTCGGCCCACATGACGATCGTGACCGCGAAGGTCGCCGGCGTCGAACGCGTGGCAGCGTGCACCCCGCCCATCGCCGGCGAGGTCCCGGCCGCCACGATCGCGGCGATGGCCTTCGCGGGCGCCGACGAGATCTACCTCCTCGGTGGCGTGCAGGCGGTCGCGGCGCTCGCGATCGGGACCGAGTCGATCGGCCGGGTCGACATGCTCACGGGACCGGGCAACGCCTACGTGGCCGAGGCGAAGCGCCAGCTCTACGGCGAGGTGGGCATCGACCTCTTCGCGGGCCCGACGGAGATCCTCGTCATCGCTGACGGGACGGCCGACCCCTTCGTCGTCGCGGTGGACCTGCTGAGCCAGGCCGAGCACGGGCCCGACTCCCCCGCCGTCCTCATCGCCACCTCCGAGGCGGTCGCGCGCGAGGCCATGGCCCACATCGACCGCCTGCTCCCCGGCATGCTCACCCGTGAGAACGCGGGCCCGGCCTGGCGCGACCACGGGCAGGTCATCGTCGTGGAGGACCTCGCCGAGGCCTACGCCCTGGCCGATGTCTTCGCGAGCGAGCACGTGGAGGTCCTGGCGGCGAACCCGCGCGAGGCGCTGAGCGTGATGCGCAACTACGGGTCCCTGTTCCTCGGCGAGATGACCACGGTCTCCTACGGCGACAAGGTGATCGGGACGAACCACACCTTGCCGACCCGGATGGGCGCCCGCTACACGGGCGGCCTCTGGGTGGGCAAGTTCCTCAAGACCGTGACCTACCAGGAGGTCACGGACGCCGCGTCGAGCGCCGCTCTCGGCGAGCTGTGCGGGCGGGCCAGCCGGGTCGAGAACTTCGAGGGCCACGCCCGCTCGGGCGACATCCGGGTAGCCAAGTTCGGTGGCGGCTCGTTCGACTGGATCCCTGCGGCCGAGGTCGGAGGACGTCGCCCAGGCTGACGACCAATCACACCGGGGCCCGATCGCCCATGCTCAGGGGTTTGGGTCGCAGGTGGCGCCCCCGGACGGCCTGCAGGGCGCACCAGCCACGCAGCCCTGCGGGTGCGCAGTGCTGGCCTACGCGGGCTAGGATTCCCAACCATGAACGACGCCTGGATCTTCATGTCGATCGGCGACGCTGGGGGGGTGGGGCGATGGGTCACGCTGCGACGGCTCATCGGAGCTGCTGACTCGAACAACCATTCCATTCCGACGATCGAGGAATTGGAGGACACCTTCTCCAAGTTGATCGCGGCGGGCTTGGTCGAGACGCGGGGAACGGACGCTCGCCTCACATCTGCCGGGATCGACGCATACCGAACCGCCACCGCGAAGAGCCAGGCCTCATCGGTCGGATGATCGACCTCGGCAACGACTGGGAATCCCGCGGCTACCCACCCACGGCTGCCAGGTCGCGGTCGGTAGACGCCGGCGCCTTCCGCAAGGCGTACTCCGACTACCATGGGCGGCTCGGACGCGCACTCGGACGCTTTCGGGGCAAGTGACAGCGGGCCGCGGACTGGCTGGCGCCCCCGGACGGACTCGAACCGCCGACGCAGGCCTTAGGACGGCCTCGCTCTATCCACTGAGCTACGGGGGCGCGGACTCGATCGTACCCCACGGCGTCACGTTTCCGACACGGCCGCGCCGGCTCCCTCGGCCCGGGACGGCCCGAACCCCTCGTCCACCGTAGAATCGGGCCGATGGACGTGCCTGCTCCCCTCCCCGACCTCGTGCTCTGGCGCGGGGATGGCTGCCATCTCTGCGACGATGCGCTCGTGATGGTCGGCGCCCTCCTCGCCGAGCGCACCGCCGCCGGCCGGCCCGCTCCGCGACTCGTCACCCGGCGCATCGCCGAGGATCCGGCCGTGCACCGGGCGCTCTTCGAGCTGATCCCGGTGCTGGAGATCGACGGGCGAAGGCTTCCCCTGGCGATCCGGATCGGGCCGGTCCGCGCCTTCCTCGCCGCCGTCCTGGACGGACAGCCGTCAGGGGGCGGGCGGCCCGGCTCCGCAGGCGCCCCCGGCTCCGCAGGCTTCGCTGGCGCCCGGGCGCCGACCGTTCAGCTCCCGGTGCCTGAGTGAGCCCCGACGACCTCACCCTGCTCGTCGCCTTCAGCGCGGGGATCATCAGCTTCGTGTCCCCCTGCGTGCTGCCCCTGGTGCCGGCGTACCTGGGCCAGCTAACCGTGGCGGCCGTCGTGGCCGACGCCGACCGGGCGGCGGGCGTGCTTACGTCGCGCTGGCTGGCGCTGCGGCACGCCATCGCCTACGTGCTCGGGTTCGCCGCGGTCTTCACGACCCTGGGCGTCACGGCCAGCTTCCTGGGCGGCGGCCTGTACGACTACCTGCCGACCATGCGGACCGTCGGCGGCGTCCTCCTCGTGGTGATGGGCCTCAACCTGGCCGGCTTCCTGCCGATCCCCGCCCTCGATCGCGTCTGGCGCCCGCTCGAAGCCGGCGCGGCGGGGTCCCTGGCCCAGGCGAGCGGCACGATCGCGTTCGCGCCGGCCGGGGCCGCGCCGGGGTCACCGGGGCTGGGGCAGCGGCTCGGCGGCCGCCTCGTCGGCGGGCGGGGCGGCTGGCTCGCCTCGTTCGGGCTCGGCGTCGTCTTCGCCGTCGGCTGGACGCCCTGCATCGGGATCATCCTGGGCGGGATCCTGACCGTGGCGGCAACCTCCGGCTTCGGCCTGCAGGGCGGCCTCCTCCTGTTCACCTACAGCCTCGGGCTCGGCGTCCCGTTCGTCGCCCTCGCGATCGTCTACGACCGGGCGCCCGGCCTGATCCGGCCGCTGGTCCGCCACGGGCGCGCGGTCAGCGTGGTCGGCGGGTTCCTGGTGATCGTGATCGGGGTCGCGATGATCTTCGACTGGCTGACCTGGTTCTCCCGGCTGGCGCCCGGCGTCTGATGGGGCGCTCCTCTTCCGCGGGCGGCGCGGCAGGGCGGCCGACGCCGGACCCGACCCTCCCCGCGCACGAGCGCCCCGACCCGCGCCGGGGGGTGATCGGTCCGTTCACCGCGCGCCAGCTCCTGGGCGCGCTCCTGATCGTGCTCGTCGTGGCCGCGGTGCTGGTGGTGGCGACGGCCCCGCTGGGCCCGAGGGCGCCGGGCACCGGGGCGGGCGATCCGCGGGCGACCCAGTTCGCGATCGCCTCGGGCGGCCAGGCGCTCCTCGCCGGGAGCGCGGCCCCGCCCCTCACGGTGGCCGGGCCAGACGGGGCCCAGGTCGCGCTGCGGGACCTCGACGGCCAGGTCGTCGACCTCGCGGCCCTGCGCGGCCGCCCGGTCTGGATCAACTTCTGGGCGAGCTGGTGCCCGCCCTGCCAGGCCGAGACGCCGGTCCTGCGCGACACCTACGCGGCCTACCGCGCCCAGGGCCTGGCCATGATCGGGATCAGCGTCCAGGAGTCGACCGTGGACGACGTCCGCGCCTATGCCACGCGCTACGGGCTGGCCTACACCGTCGCCGCGGACCTGGCCGGGGACGTCTACCACCGCTACCGCGTGTACGGCCTGCCGACCCAGTTCCTGGTCGATGCCAACGGGGTGATCCAGGCCGTGATCCAGGGCCCGGTCACCCCCCAGTCCGCCGCCGATGCCCTTGCCCGCATCGGGCTGACGGCTCCGTCCGGCTCGGCGGCTCCGTCCGGCTCAGCTGCCCCGTCCAGGGCACCCGGGGCCGGGCCATCGGGCGCACCGTCGAACTCGTCCGGGGCACCCGGCGCCTCGCCCTCGACCCCGCCGGGCGGCTGATCAGCGAGCCTCCCCTACCCGATCGGCTCCCAGCGGAAGCGGTCGCGGTCGCGCGCGAGGTGCCCGACCGGGTGGCGCAGCTCGTGGGAGAGGATCACGGTCCAGCGCTCGTCGGCGGCGCGCGCGAAGAGGCTTGCCTTCATCGGCACGGAGTCGAGCGGAAAGTCGTCGAACGCGGTGATCCAGCGCGGGTTGGCTGACCAGGGACGCATCGCGAGGTCACCGAAGAACGCCAGGGTCCGGCCGGGCGCGCGGATGACGACCCCCTGGTGGCCGGCCGTGTGCCCGCCGGTCGGGATCACGCCCACGCCCGGGACCAGCTCGACCTCGCCGTCGGCGGCCGCCTCCGCGCCCCACCCGCTGACGAGGCGGAGCTCCGGCTGGTCGTACGAAGCGGCGATCCGCGGGTTGTCGCTCAGGGCGATCTCCCACTCGGCGCGCTGGGCGACGATCCGGGCCCGCGGGAAGGCCCGCGTCCCGTCGGCCCGCAGGAGCCCGCCGGCGTGGTCGTAGTGGAGGTGGCTCATGGCGACGACGTCGATCGAGCCGGGCGCCACGCCGGCCGCCTCGAGCGCCGGCACGATCGGATCGCCGGCGAGCCCGCGCCAGAGGCGGCCGCGCTCGTCGAGGCGCTCTCCGACACCTGTCTCCACCAGGACGCGGCCGGCCGGGGTCTCGACCACCAGGCAGTTGAGGGCCTGGAGCAGGCGTCCCTGCTCGTCGATCTCCTCGCTGACGAGCGAGCCCCAGAGGACGCGCGGGGCCGGGCCAAAGAGCGCGCCGGCGTCGGACCGGAAGGTGCCCGCCTGGACCAGCCCCACGCTGGTCCCCCCGCCAAGGTCCGCCGACCAGTGGAATGCGTCGCCGATGGTCATGGGTCGACGCTCAGCGCGGGTCAGAGCGGCGGGGCAGCTTGCGCCGGGCCGCGAAATCGCGATGGAAGGCCGAGGCGGTGGGCTGGTTCTGGCCCTGGTACTTGGAGCCCAGCTCGGCGCTCCCGTAGGGTCGCTCGACCGGGCTGGACATCCGGAAGAAGCTGATCTGGCCGATGCGCATCCCGGCGTACAGGGCGATCGGCAGGTTGGCGACGTTCGAGAGCTCCAGCGTCAGCGTCCCCTTCCAGCCCGGGTCCACGTAGCCGGCCGTCGAGTGGATCAGGAGGCCGAGGCGACCGAGGCTGCTCTTGCCCTCGAGACGGGCGACCAGGTCGTCCGGGACCTCCACCCACTCGAGGGTCTGGCCGAGGACGAACTCGCCCGGGTGGAGGATGAACGGCTCGTCGTCGCCGATCGCGAGGAGCTCGGTGAGGTCCGGCTGCGGCTCGCGCGGGTCGATGAACGCGTAGCGGTTGTTGCGGAAGACCCGGAAGCTCCGATCCAGGTGCAGGTCGACCGAGCTGGGCTGCAGGTCCCCGACGTCGTACGGATCGATCTTGATGCGGCCGGCCTCGAGCGCGGTGCGGATGTCCCGATCCGACAGGACGCTCACCCGAGCCCTCCCGCGTCCGGATGGCGCTCCTCGAACAGCGAGTCGACCTCGCGCTTGAGCGCCTCGAGGTCCTCGAAGCTCTGGTAGACCGACGCGAACCGGATGTACGCGATCTGGTCCAGCTCGCGGAGCTTGGCCATCGCCATCTCGCCGACTCGCGAGGAGTCCACCTCCGGGCTGCCCAGCCCGCGCAGCGCCGCCTCGATCTCGTCGGCCGCCCGCTCGGCCGCATCCTCGGGCACCGGTCGCCGGGTGAGCGCCTTGCGCAGGCCCGAGGCGAGCTTCTCGCGGTCGAAGTCCTGGCGGTTCCCGTCGCGCTTGATGACGACCAGGCGCGCTGCTTCTACCCGCTCGTACGTCGTGAAGCGCGTGCCGCACGCGGAGCACTCGCGTCGCCGCCGGATCGTGGCGGCCTCGTCGAGGTCGCGCGAGTCCACCACCCGGCTCTCGCGGCCGTCGCACTGTGGACAACGCACCGGCCGGCTCCTCCGCTGCGGCACTACATCTTGTGGTCTCGACGCACGATAGCACGACATAGCGGCCTTCGAGGCCGTCCCGTGCGTCGTCGGCCCTGCCGCTTCGCGCCGCGGGCGCCGGCCGGAGGCGTGGGCGACCTCAGTCGGAGAACCGATCGCTGAACCAGTGCCGGCCCCGCGCGGGCGGCCGGGCCGCGCGGATGTCCACCCCGAGGTCGAGGATGGCCTCGCGCGAATGGAGCAGGCTGAGGTAGCCGCGCTTGAGCGCCGTGTGGCCCTCCGGCTCGTTCGGGCGGCCCAGGAGGCCGGCCATGCGCGCGCACCCGTGCTCGACCATGTCGAGCGCTCGCCCGGCCCGCCGCAGCTCTTCGACGAGCCCGTCCCGGATGACCCGGTAGGCGGCCGGGGTCGCGAGGGCCATCGCCTCGTCGCCGTAGCGGTCGATCGCCTCGTTGGCGGCCGCCAGCGTCTCCCCGATCGACTGCGGGTCCACCTGCCCGCGCCGCGCCGCGTCGATCCGCTCCGCTGCGCCGGCCAGCGAGAGCGCGATCCGGCCGACGAGGTCTCCCGCGGCCTGTCGGAAGGCGTCGTTCTCCCGGGTGCCGGCCACGACGCGCGCGGCGCGCCGCAGGACCCGCCAGAACGTCAACGCCAGCGCGACGAACAGTGCGACCGGGATCGCCAGCAGGAGCGGCTCCAGCATCCCGGGCCGCCGGATCAGCCGCGCGCCCGCAGCGCGACGACCAGGGCGGGGACGATGGCGAAGAGGTCGCCCACGACGAGGAGGTCGGCGAACTCCGCGATCGGAGCGTCAGGATCGCGGTTGACGGCCACGATCGTGCCGGCGGTCTGCATCCCGACCTTGTGCTGGATGGCACCCGAGACGCCGAAGGCGAGGTACGCCGCCGGGCGCACGGTCTTGCCGGTCTGGCCGATCTGGACGGCGTACGGGATCCAGCCCGCGTCCACCGCCGCCCGGGTCGCCCCGACCGCCCCGCCGAGCACGTCCGCGAGCTCCTGCAGGCCGGCGAAGCCCTCGGGGCCGCCGACGCCACGCCCGCCCGTGACGACGATCCGGGCCTCCTCGATGGAGGCTGCGGCGGCCTCCGAGGCGACGCGGTCGACGACGCGCACGGGCGCGGGCTCGACGACGCCGGCCGGCACGACCATCTCCACGGCGCCCCGCGCCGGGGCGGGCTCCGCGGTCACGGTGCCCGGCCGCACGACGATCAGGCCGCGCTCGCCCGAGAGGGCCGAGGTCGCGACGAGCCGGCCCCCGAGGACGGCCGCCTCGATCCGCGGACCCGCCGGCGCCCCGTCGTCGCCGTCGCTCCAGCGGATCGCGTTCGCGTTCCAGGCGATCCCGAGGTCCAGGTGGACCGCCAGGTAGCCGGCCGCGTCGCGCGCGTCGGCGGTCGCGCCCAGGAGCAGGTGGCCGGGCTGCTCGGCCGCCGCCAGGGCGGCGACGCGGCTGGCCACGATCGCCGCGACCGGCCGATCCGCAGCGTCGGGCGTGGCGACGGCCAGCACGCGCGGCAGGTAGGCCGCCATCTCGGCTGCCGCGGCGCCGGGATCGACGCCGACGACGATCCCGACGGCTTCGCGTCCGCCCTCGTCCGCGAGCGTCCGCGCCGCCGTGGCGAGCTCCGCCGAGAGCTTCGTCAGCGACCCGTCGGGCCCCAGCTCACCGATCGCCCAGATCGCCCCGCTCATGCCAGCACCCGGCGCTCGACGAGGAAGTCCACGATCCCGGTCGCGGCCGTGGCCGCGTCCACGTCACGCACGATCCTGGCCGCGCCGCGCGCCTCCGGCGTCCGGCTCTCCAGCAGGACGGTCGTGCTCGAGCCAGCTCCGACGGCCCCCGGGTCGAGGTCGAGGTCGGCCAGCGACCGGACCGCGATCTCCTTCGATCGGGCGCCCATGATCCCCTTGAGCGACGGGTAGCGCGGCTCCCCGAGCAGCTGGGTGCCAGCCACGAGGGCGGGCGTCGCGGCCTCCAGGATGTCGTGCCCGGTCGCGGCGAGTCGGCGCACGCGGACCGTCCCCTCCCCTGCCGGCTCGACGTGGGCGGCCGAGGAGAGGTAGGGCAGGTTCAGCGTCGCGGCGATCATCGCCCCGAGCACCCCGCCGCCGCCGTCGGACGTGTTCTCGCCGACCATCACCAGGTCGTACTCCAGGGTCCGAAGCGCGGCGGCGAGCACGCGGGCGGTCGTCCGCGCGTCGGCCCCGGCGAGGGCCTCGTCGGTCACGAGGACCGCCCGATGGGCGCCCATGGCCAGGCCCTTGCGGAGCGTCTCGGGCGCCGTCGCGGGGGCCATCGCGAGGAGGATGACCTCACCGCCCCCCGCATCGACGAGCTGGAGCGCAGCCTCGAGGCAGTACTCATCGTTGCCGTTCATCACGGTCGGCGAGGCCGCCCGGTCGAGGCGGCCATCGCCGCCCATGCGCTCCTGGCCCGGATCCGGCACCGGCTTCACGAGCACGACGATCCGCACGAGCTGTCCCCTCTCCGGCCCGCGGCTCAGCCCTGGCTCGCGAGGAGCTCACGAGCGATGACGAGCCGCTGGATCTGCTGTGTTCCCTCGTAGAGCTGGGTGATCTTCGCGTCGCGCATCATCCGCTCCACGGGGTAGTCGTCGACATAGCCATAGCCGCCCAGAACCTGCACGGCATCAGTCGTGACGGCCATGGCGGCATCCCCGGCCACGAGTTTACACAGCGCCGACCATCGGCTCGCCCCTGGCGCGCCGCTCGCGATCTCGTCGCAGGCCGTGTAGAGCAGCTGGCGGGCCGCCTCGGTCCGGGCATCCATGTCCGCCAGCAGGCCCTGGACCAGCTGGAACTCGCCGATCGCCTTGCCGAACTGGCGGCGCGTGGCGGCGTAGGCGACCGCCGCGTCGAGCGCGCCCTGGGCGATGCCGACCGCCTGGGCGGCGACCCCCGGGCGAGAGCGGTCCAGCGTCCGCATGGCGAGCCCGAAGCCAGCGCCCTCGGCCCCCAGGCGCCGATCCGCGGCGACGCGCACGCCTTCGAACGCGAGCTCTGCCGTCGGGGAGCCCCGGATCCCCATCTTGTGCTCGAGCCGGCTCACCGAGAACCCCGGCGAATCGGTATCGACCAGGAACGCCGAGAGACGGCCGTGGCGGGACGCCTCCGGGTCGGTGACCGCGAACACCACGACATGGTCCGCGACGCTCCCCTGGGTGATGAAGCGCTTGCTGCCCGTGATGACGTAGTCGTCGCCATCGCGCACGGCCCGGGTCCGCACGGCGGCCGCGTCCGAGCCGGCCTCCGCCTCCGTCAGGGCAAAGGAGATGAGCCGCTCTCCCGATGCGAGCGCCGGCACGAAGCGGGCGAGCTGCTCCTCCGAGCCGGCGAGCAGCAGGGGAAGGGCTCCCAGCTCCTGGACGGCGAGGATCAGCCCGGTCGTCGCGCAGGCGGCGGAGAGCTCCTCGATGGCGAGGCAGACCGTGAGAAGGTCGCCGCCGAGCCCGCCAAGGGCCTCCGGGAACGGCAGCCCGAGGATGCCCTGCGCGGCAAGGAGCCGGCGCAGATCCTGGGGGAACTCGCCGCTCCGGTCGATGTCGGCCGCCCTGGGCGCGACCCGCTCGCGGGCGAGCGTCCTCACCGCGTCACGGATGGCAACCTGGTCCTCGGTGAGCCGGCGGAGAGCGAGCTGGGCGGTCACGGTGGCCCGATCGTAGCACCGGGCATCGCGGACGCGACCGGGTCCTGCGCACCCTCGCCGGGCTGGCTCCGCCCGGACCGGGTGTACCCTTCGACCGACGCTCGATGCGTCGACCGCACGGGCCGGACCGCGGGGGGTGGTGTCGATGAGCCAGCAAGAGCTGCTCCTGCTCGCGCTCGTGGCCGTGTGCGTCGTCGGCCTGGTCGCGACCGTCCTGATGCTGCGCAATCGCCGCGAAGCCGCGAAGGAGAGCCCGATCGCGGCGTCGAGCGAGGGCGTCAAGCTCTGCCCACACTGCGCGACCGAGAACCTGGTGACCGACAGCACCTGCTCCACGTGCGGGCGCAAGCTCCCCGAGGCGCCCCTGCGCGGCTGGTAGGGCCCGCCCGCCGTACTGCCCGCCTCACTGGAGAACGGGCAGCTCCCGTCCGTGCGCGCGGGCCGCCGGGCCCGGGGCCGCGACCTCGGCGAGGATCTCGGCGATGTCGAGCGTGGTCACGCCGTCGCCGGCACCCGCATCGGCGAGCCCGTCCCGGAGCATCGTCATGCAGAAGGGGCAGCTCGTCGCCAGCGTGGTCGCACCCGTCGCCACGACCTGGCCGGCGCGGGCCGCGTTGATCCGGGTCCCCCGGGTCTCCTCCATCCACATCCGTCCGCCGCCCGCCCCGCAGCAGGCGGTCTGGCGGCCGTTGCTGCCCATCTCGCGCAGGTCGATGCCCGCCACCGCGCCGAGGACGTCCCGCGGCGCCCGGACGACCCCGTTGTAGCGGGCGAGATAGCACGAGTCATGGAACGTGACGGCGCGGGTCGCGGCGCCGTCGGGCGCGAGCGTCGCCAGGCGCCCCGAGGAGAGCAGGCCGGCGAGATAGGCCGCGTGGTGGGTCACGGTGTACGCGCCGCCCAGCTGCCCGTACTCGTTGGCCAGAGTGTTGAAGCAGTGCGGGCAGGCGGTGACGATCGCGGGCGGGCCGTACTTCGCGAGCGTCGCGACGTTCTGCGCCGCGAGCACCTGGAAGACGTACTCGTTGCCCATCCGGCGGGCCGGGTCCCCGGTGCAGGCCTCCTCCTGCCCCAGGACCGCGAAGCGGATCCCGGCCGCGGTCAGGCAGGTGGCGAAGGCCCGGGCGACGCGCCGGTTGCGCTCGTCGAAGGCCGCCGCGCAGCCGACCCAGTAGAGGACGTCGAGGTCGGCGATCCGGCCGGCCTTCGCCTCGGCAGCGGCGACCGGGACATCGAACGGCAGGCCCTTCGTCCAGTCGAGGCGCGCCGAGGGTGGCTGGCCCCAGGGGTTCTGCTGGGTCTCCATCGCCCGGAACGCCGGGGCGAGCTCGGCCGGGAAGCGGCTCTCCTCGAGGACGAGGTTGCGCCGGATCCCCACGATCTTGTCCACGTGCTCGATCAGGACCGGGCAGGCCTCCACGCAGGCACCGCAGGTGACGCAGTCCCAGACCGCGTCGTACGGGATTGCCTGGTCCACGAGCGGAAGGGCCAGCGCCGCGGGGCGCAGGGAGTCGTCGAAGGCGCCACCGCGCTCGCGGACCGTCGGCGAGTTCGGCACGAGGTTGAGCCCGACCTCCGCCTCCGCGGTCAGCTCCCGGATCCCCATGACCAGCGCCTTCGGATTGAGCGGCTTGCCCGAGGCGTGCGCGGGGCAGGCGTCCTGGCAGCGTCCGCACTCCGTGCAGGTGAGCCCGTCGAGGAGGTCCTTGGCCGACAGGTCGGCGAGCGTGCGCAGGCCGAACGTCTGGTCCTCGGCCTCGAGATCCATCGCCGGCAGTGCACCACGCGGCTCGAGCTTGCGCAGGTAGACGTTGAAGAAGCTCGAGGCGACGTGGAGGTGCTTCGTGGCCGGCAGCCAGGCCAGGAACACGCAGACGCAGGCGATGTGGGCCCAGAAGTGGAGCCCGAACAGGATCCGGAGCAGCCCGGGATCCACGCCGACGAGCAGGGCGCCCGCGGCATTCGTGATCGCCGCGCCAGGCAGCGGGCCGTACAGGGCCGCCTCGTACGCGAGGGCACCCAGCTCGGCGGCCACGATTCCCGCGATCAGGAGGAGGATCGCCACCCCGGAGCGCGAGAGGGTCAGGCGCGCCGGCCGCAGGACCAGGCGGCGGGCCAGGGCATAGGCCAGCCCGACGAGGGCCGCGACCGCGGCCACGTTGCGCAGGAGGAGCAGGCCCGCCCAGATCGCGCCGCCGAGCGGAGCCGCCAGGATGGCCTCCACCAGGCCCCCGGTCGCGGCATTGGCCACGCCCGTTCCAAGGAGGAGGAAGGCCGCGAAGATCGCGTAGTGCATGAGCCCGGCCCGCGGGTCGCGGAACATGCGCGTCTGGAGGAACGCGTAGCGCACGATCGCAGCGACGCGGCGGGGCGCGTCGCGCAGGGGCGGCATCGGGCGGGCGGCGGCGAGCACCCGCAGGTGGCGGGCCACCTGGAGCGCGAAGAGGGCGACGGCGCCCCAGAAGACCGGGATGACCAGCCACCAGAGCGGCACCCGGGCCAGCGACTCGGTCATCGGCCGGCGTCATCCGGGCTCGTCGGCCAGCCCGCGTGCTCGTACGGGCCGCCGAGCGTCTCCAGCGCGTGGGCCAGGACCGGCTCGAGCGTGGCGAGCGACTCGAGCGCGCCCTTCGGGCTGCCCGGCAGGTTCACGATCAGGCTCCGTCCCCGCACGCCGACGACGGCGCGCGAGAGGACGGCCATGGGCGTGTGCCGGCGACCGTCCGCCCGCATCGCCTCGGCCACGCCGGGCACCTCGTAGTCGATCACCGCGAGCGTCGCCTGGGGCGTCACGTCGCGCGGGGTCAGCCCCGTGCCGCCGGTCGTCACGACCAGCGGATGCCGCGCGGCGCCGGCCACCAGCATGGATTCGATCCGGCGCCGCTCGTCCGCGACGACTTCGCGCTCGACCGCGAACCCGAGCGCGGCCAGTCGTTCGGCGATCGCCGAGCCCGACGTGTCCTGGCGCTCGCCGGCGGCGCCCCGATCGCTGACGGTCAGCACGAACGCGCTCGGCATCGGCGCGGTGCCGTTTGCCGGGCCAGGGCTCACCGATCGCCGCCCGGCGGGCGCCGCATCACCGTCCGGCCCGGCGCCCGCACGCCTCGCGGGCGGGGCGGCCGGGGGGCATCCTCGGCATCGGCAGGCCGGATCCAGTCGCCTGACTTGCCGCCGGTCTTGCTCAGGAGCCGGACGTGGCGGACCTCCACGCCCTTCTCGACGCCCTTGACCATGTCGTAGATCGTGAGCGCCGCGACGCTGGCCGCCACCAGGGCCTCCATCTCCACGCCGGTCTTCGCGGTCGTGGCCGCCTCGGCCCGGACGCGCAGCGCGGATGCCGCGCGGTCCGGCGTGACCGTCACGACCAGGTCGGTCAGGGCCAGCGGATGGCAGAGCGGGATGAGCTCGGACGTCCGCTTGCCGCCCATGACGCCGGCCAGCTCCGCGACCGTCAGCACGTCGCCCTTCGGTCCCCCGCCATCGATGACCAGGCTGAGCGTCTCCTGGCTGCAGGCGACCAGCGCCTCGGCCACCGCCCGCCGGGCAGTCTCGACCTTCGCGGAGACGTCCACCATGCGGGGGCGCCCGCCGCGATCGACGTGGGTGAGGCGGCGCCGCTCGGCGCGGGGCGGACGCTCGTCCATGACTCCTCCTCGTAGGCCCCGGGAGCCGGGGCGTCGCGCCGGTCAGGCCCGGTCCAGCCACCAGACTTCGACGGGAACGCCGGCCGGCTGCACCTCCACCGATTCTGGCACGACCGCGAGCGCATCGGCGGCCGCCAGCGCGGTGAGCACGTGACTCTCCTGCCTGCCCGCCAGCTCGAGGCGCACGTTCCCGGCAGCGTCGCGGAGGGGCGTCCCGGTCGCGTCGCGCAGGCTGCGGGCACGGAGGAACGTCCGCCGGCCGGCGGAGGTCGGCACGTCGCGATCCAGCACGCCCCGGTCGACCGGCCGCAGCAGGTCGCCGTCGGCCCGGCCCGAGAGGCGGCGCAGGGTCGGGCGCACGAAGAGCTCGAACGTGACGAACGACGAGACGGGGTTCCCGGGCAGCCCGAACAGGAGGACCGGCCCGCGCTCCCCCGCCGCGACCCCGAACGCGAACGGCTTGCCCGGCTGGACCGCGACCCGCCACAGATCGACGCTGCCGACCGCCTCGAAGGCACGCTTCACGACGTCGTAGGGCCCGACGGAGACGCCGCCGCTGACGACCACCAGGTCGGAATCGGCCAGCGCGCCGTGCAGCGCGTCGAGCATCGCGTCGAGCCGGTCCGGGGCGATCCCCGAATGCCGGGCCTCCGCGCCCGCGGCCCGGCAGAGCGCGACGAGCGCCGGGCCGTTGCTGTCCGGGATCCCGGCCGGGCCGAGCTCCTCCCCGGCCGGCCGCAGCTCGTCACCGGTCGCGAGGACCGCCACGCGCGGCCGCCGATGGACGGCCAGTCGCCCGGCCCCGGCCGCGGCCGCCAGGGCGATCTCCGCGGGCCCCAGCGCCCGACCTGCGCCCAGCACCTGCCGGCCCGCGGCCAGGTCTCCGGCCCTGGCCCGGATGTTCGCGCCGCCGGCGGTCGCCTCGTGCACGAGGATCGCTTCGGGCAGCGGACCGGTTGCGTCACGACCCCGAGCGCCCGGCCCGCCGTCCGCTCCGATGGGAGTTGTCAGCTCCACGGCCACGACGGCGGTCGAGCCCGCGGGAACCGGCGCGCCCGTCGCGATCCGGATCGCCCCGCCCGCCGTCACGACCCCGCGGGGTGTCGCGCCGGCGGCCGCCTCTCCGGTCACGCGCAGCCGAACCGGCGCGCCGTCCGCCGCACCCGCCACGTCCTCGTGGCGGATCGCATAGCCGTCCATGGCCGAGCTGTCCCAGGGCGGCAGGTCGCTGGCGGCCACGACCGGCTCGGCCAGCACGCGCCCGAGGGCGCCGTCCAGGTCGACGAGCTCCGAGGGCAGGGCCGGTCCGGCGGACGCCAGGACCCGCGCCCGCGCGTCCTCGAGGGCCAGGAGCCCGCCGCTCATCGCCCGTCCACCGCGTGCGCGGTGCGGGCCGCCGCGAGCCGCTCCTGGAGCGCCCGACCGACGCCGTAGCGGGTGAGGACGCCGGCCAGCTTCCCGTCCTCCATGACCGGGACGCCGTCCGCGCCCGACGCCTGCAGGCGCTCGATCGCGAACCGGAGCAGGTCGCCGGGGGCGAGCACGGGCAGCGCGTCGGCGAGGGCCATCACCTCCGACGCGTGCGTCGTCGGCCAGGCCCGCCGCCCGGCCCGGCGGAGGTCGCGCAGCCCCACCAGGCCGAGGAAGCGCCCGAGGGAGACCACCGGCAGGACGGTGGTCTCGCTGGGTCCGACGATCACGTCGGCGAACGTGTCGAGGGTCACCTGCGGCGGGATCTCGGGCAGGTCGCGCTCCATCACGTCGGCGACCCGCATGCGCTCGACGATCACCTCGAGCTCCTCGCGCCGTCCCAGCGCGCCGGACGCGCCGCGCACGGACCAGCCCAGGATCGCCAGCAGGAAGCCGTCGAGGACGTTCCCGCTGAAGGCGAGCATCACGCCGGCGCCGACCATCGAGATCCCCACGATCCGGCCGCTCAGCGCCGCGGCCCGGGTCCCGCGCGCCGGGTCCCCCGAGACTCGCCAGGCGATCGCCCGCAGGAGGCGCGCAGCGTCGAGCGGGTAGATCGGCACCAGGTTCAGGGCGGCCACGATCAGGTTCAGGATCCCCGTCGTGAGGAGCGCCTGGGCGACGGCGACCGAGAGGTTCGCCTGCCCGCCCGCCGCGGATCCCGCCGGCCCGGCCGCCAGGGCGAGGCCGGCGGCGATCGAGAGACCGGCGAATGCACCGCTCGCAAGGGGGCCGGCGAGCGCGATCGCGGCCTCGGCCCCGGGCGTGGCCGCCCCGCCCTCGAGCGCCGCGGGAGCGCCGAAGAGGAGGAGCGTGACGGGCCGCGGCGGGACGCCCGCGCGCCGGGCCACGAAGACGTGGGCGATCTCGTGGAGGAGGACCCCGCCGAACAGGCCGGCTGCTGCCAGGCCGGCCACCGCCCAGCTCGCGGCGTCGGGCCACCCGGGGTAGCGGCCCGGCAGGTCCACGGTGCCCAGCGACGCCACGAGGAAGGCGATGACGACGAGCCATGACAGGTGCACCCGGATCTCCCACCCGAGGACCCGCAGGAGCGGGATTCCCCGGCTCACGGCCGGTTCGCCCGCTGGCGGGCCAGCGCCCACGTGCCGGTCGTGAGGACGAGGCCCACGAGGGCGATCGCCAGCGACGTCTCGGTCCAGAAGGCGTACGGGAAGAGCTGGACCAGGCGATCCGTGGCCGGGTCGAACGTCCACGTCCCGGCCGCGAAGAAGAGGTCGTGGAAGAGCGTGAACGCCTGGTCGAAGAAGACGAAGAAGGCCGCCCCGACGACGACGGCGCCCAGCGCGAGGATCGCCGCGCCGCGGGCCACCGCGCGCCACCACCAGCGCGCCCCGCGGGCGACGAACGCGCTGCCCGCGACGATGAGGGAAGCCAGCAGGGCGAGGGCGTCGAACCTCAGCACGACTGCCCGAACGTCGGCCATGTGGGCCTGCTCGCGCGCGGAGAAGACCGGTACGCCAGCCACGCTCTCGAGGAACGTCCCGGGACCCAGGTAGACCTCGCGCAGGACGTCATTCGTCACGGCGTGCACGGTCGCCATGGGATAGCCGGTCCACAGGTCCGCCTGGGTGCGCTCCTGCTCGAAGCCGACCCACACGGGGTTGAAGAAGACGGCGATCGCCAGCCCCAGCAGGGCGACCGCCACGGCGACGGCGACGAGCGCCGGGGCCAGGACCCGGGCAAGCGCGCCCGGCTCGGTCCGCACGGCGGCGATCACTCGTCCTCGAGGGTCCGCGCCTGCTCCCACCATGTCTCGATCACGAGGTCCGTGGGAGCTTCCACCTGGAGCCGCTGGCCCGCCCGCAGCAGCTGTGCCCGGAACGCCTCGAGGTCCATCCGCAGGACCGCCCGCAGGCCATCGAGGCCGGCGAAACGGAAGAGCTCGTGCTCCTGGTGGCCAAAGCCGGCCAGGTTGAGCAGGAGGGCCTCGTCCCGCCACTCCAGGACGTCGTTCGTGGACGCATCGACCTGGTCCGCGAGAGTCTGGCGCCGCGTGCGCGTCTCGGACACCTCGAGCAGGAGGCCCGTCGTCACGACCCCCTGGTGCGCAAGGCGCTCCAGGTGGATCGGCTCGATCCTCGTGAGCTCGGTGATCGGCGGCACGGCGGCGGGGGTCCTCCGGAGAACGGCTTGGGCAACGGCCGCCATTGTACGGCCCCCGCGCGGGACGGCGGTCTGCCGCGGCCGGGCGCCGCAGCGCGTGCCCGGTCCGGCATGCCCTCGGCGCCTGCTGCCGCGACCCGAAACCGGTCGACCCGTTTCGGCGTTCCAGTCACCAGGAGGCCGCCCATGCCCATTCGCGCCGCCGTCGGGCTCCACCGTTCGGTGGCGGGCGTCCCCGTGGTCCGACCCTGACGCCGACCACTTGACGGAACCATGGAGCAGAGCGCAACTATGCGCGAATGGAGCGACCCGACGTTCACCCACGCGCCACTTCCGGCTCCGTGGCCGGCGAGCCGGCCACGCCCCGCGGCCGGGTCCTCGCTGCCCACGCACGCCCGTCCGCGTGCCGCGAGCGACGCCGGTGATCCGCGAAGCCCAGCCGCGGCGTTGCACATGATGGCGGAGCTGCCGCCGGCCCCGAGCGACGCCGAGCTGATGGCTCGCGTTGCCGCGGGTGACGAGCTCGCGTTCGGCCAGCTCTACGACCGCCACGTTCGGGTCGTCTACGGCGCTGTCCTGCGCTACCTGCGCGATCCCGGGTCCGCCGAGGACGTCGTCCAGGAGGCGTTTCTCGCCACGTGGAGCCAGGCGACCAGCTTCTCGGCCGACGCCGGCTCGGTCGTCGGCTGGCTGCTCTCGATCGCCCGCCATCGTGCCATCGACCGCCTGCGCGCAGCCGCCCGACGACCGGTCTCCGTGGGCCTCGCCCCGAGCACGTCGACGGGCGCTCCGGAGAGCGACGCGGACCGCCTCGTCGCGCTGGGCCGGCCGGTCGCCTTCGGCGCGGTCGACGGAGCTCCGCACGAGATTGCCGAGCGAAACTGGGTGCGCTCGGTGGTTCGCACCGCCGTCGCCGAGATGCCCGACGTGGAGCGCCAGGCGCTCGAGCTCGCGTACGACGACGGCCTGTCCCAGTCCGAGATCGCGGAGCGCCTCGGTTGGCCGCTCGGGACCGTGAAGACCAGGACCCGCCGCGGCCTGCTCAGGCTGAGGGAGATGCTGGAGGGCGTGCCCGAGCTCGCCCCCGGGTCAGCCGTCGCCCGAGCGATCGCCGATCCCCAGGACCCGGATGGAGTGGACGATGGATCACGCTGAAGCCCGCGGGCAGCTGGCCGACCTGGCTCTCGAGCCGGGACGCCTGCGCCAGCTCGACCGGGACTCCGAGGCGATCGCACCGGAGCTCCGGGAGCATGTCGAGCGCTGCGCGGAATGCCGCGAGGAGCTCGCGGCATGGCGGCGCACACTGGGATCCGTCGAGATCGCGGCGGCCGCCGGCGCCCCGAGTGGCCCGCTCCCCGCGAGGCCGTTCCGGTCGCTGGTCGATTCGATCGACGACGCCACCCCATCCGCCGAGCTGCGCGCCCGGACGCTCGGTGCCCTTCGCTCCGGGCAGGCGCCCGCCGGGCTCGCGATCGCGTCGGCACCCCGCGCTGAGCGCCCGTCGACCCTCGTCGCCGACCAGACCGCCCCGCGGGGCCTCGGTCGCGGGTCCGGCCCGGGCGGCAGGCGAACCTCGATCCGGACCATCCGGCTGCCGGCCTGGCTGGCCGTCGCGGCCGTCCTCGTCGTCCTGGTCGGCGGCGGGGCGATCGTGGCAGATCGGACCGGCCAGCTCGACCAGGTGCGGTCCCAGTCCGCCGAGCTGGGCGTCGTGACGGCGACCCTCGACCGGATCCTGATGGATCCGGCCCACCACGTCCTGACCCTGCGGGCGCCCCAGTCCGGGACGCCCGCGGGCAGCCTCGCCTGGAGCGCCGCTGACAACACGGTCGTGATCCTCAGCTCGGCGCTCGTGCCTCCCCCCGCGGGCCAGGTCTACAAGTGCTGGATCAAGCAGGGCGGCGGCGGCATCGTGGTCGGCGAGATGCGCTTCAGCGGGACGACGGCCTACTGGGCCGGCACGCTCGACACCTGGGGTCAGCCCGTCGCGCCCGGGAACAGGTTCTGGGTGAGCCTGGAGCCCATCGTGGGTGGCGGCACCGGGACGCCGGTTCTCGAGGGAACGTTCTGATCCTCCAGGCGCCGCCCGGGGCCTCCGGACAGCCTGCGCGGGACGCGAAAAAGCCTCGGAGCGGTGGGGGCGCCACTCCGAGGCTTGTGTCCGCGTCCGCCGGGGACAACGGTCGCGTTGGAGCCAGAGTCTGGCCGGTCCGGGATTCGCCGACCACGGCCACCGGGCCGTCCGCGGGGTGCCGGGTGGCCCAACCGGCCCTACCCATTCGAGTAGGTATGCGCTCTCGGCAGGCGTTGGACGTGGAGCCCGGGGCGCTCCGCGGCCTGGCGAGCCCGGGGCGCTCCGCGGCCTGGCGAGCCCGGCGCGTCGAGGGCACCAGCCAGGCTCTGCGCAAGCGACCCTACCCGGGCCGCTTGTCTCCGAAGATCGTGTAGTGCCAGGGCTTCTCGGCTTCGCCGGTGAGCTCGATCATCACGTGCTTGACCCGGGTGTACTCCTCGAACGAGTACATCGACATGTCCTTGCCGAAGCCGGACTGGCGGAAGCCGCCGTGGGGCATCTCGCTGGTGACCATCAGGTGGTCGTTGACCAGGACATGGCCGAAGTTGAGGGCGATCGTGGCCCGCATGGCCACCCGCAGGTCGGTCGTCCAGACCGAGCTCGCCAGGCCGTAGCGGGTGTCGTTGGCCATCCTGAGCGACTCTTCCTCGCCGTCGAACGGGAGCACCGCGAGGACCGGGCCGAAGACCTCCTGCTGGACGATCTCGCTGTCCTGGGTGACCCCGGTGATGACGGTCGGCCGGTAGAAGGCGCCGCCCGGGAGCCCCGCCACGTCCGGGCGCGAGCCGCCGACGCGCACGGTCCCGCCGGCGGCCTTCGCCCGCTGCACGAACCCGTCGACCCGGTCCACCTGGGCGCTCGAGATCAGCGTCCCGAGGTCGGTCGACGGGTCGAGCGGGTCGCCGACCCGCACCCCCGCGAAGAGCTCGACGAGGCGCCCCACGAACGCGTCGTGGACGCTCCGCTGGACGTACACGCGGGTCGCGGCCGTGCAGTCCTGGCCGCCGTTGATGAGGGCGCCGGCGGTCGCCCCGCGGGCCGCCGCCTCCAGGTCCGCATCGGCGTGGACGATGAAGGGTGCCTTTCCGCCGAGCTCGAGGTGCGTGCGCTTGAGGTTCCCCGCCGCGAGGGCCTGGATCTTCCGACCCGTCTCCGTGTCACCGGTCAGCGAGACCAGGTCGACGTCGTCATGGGCCGCCAGCCCGGCACCCACGATGTCGCCGCGGCCCGTGATCACGTTGAGGACGCCGGCCGGGATGCCGGCCTCCGCGCCCAGCTCGGCCAGCCGGATGGTCGTGAGCGGCGTGGCGCTCGCTGGCTTGAGCACGACGGAGTTGCCGGCCGCCAGGGCAGGCCCGATCTTCCAGATCCCCATCCAGAGCGGGTAGTTCCAGGGGCTGATCTGGCCGACCACGCCCAGGGGCTCGCGCCGGACGTAGCTCGTGTGGCTGCCCGAGTACTCGTAGGCGGCCCGACCCTCCAGGTGGCGCACGGCGCCGGCGAAGAAGCGCAGGTTGTCGACCGTGAAGGGCAGGTCCGAGTCGCGACGCAGCTTGAGCGCCGAGCCCGTCTGGAGCGTCTCGAGCAGGGCCAGCTCGTCGGCGTGCGCCTCGATCAGGTCGGCGAGCCTGGCCAGGACGGCTGCCCGCTCCGGGAGGTAGCCGCGGCTCCAGCGCCCGTCGCGGAACGCGGCCCGGGCGGCCCGGACGGCCCGCTCCACGTCCGCCTCGGTCCCGGCCGGCACGCGCCCGACGACCTCGCGAGTGGCCGGGCTGCGGACCTCCAGCCAGCCCCCGCCGGTGGCCTCGGTAGAGGTGCCGTCGATGAACATCGGGTAGTCGCGGGCGACCGGGGCGGCCATGGTCCGTGGATCCTCCTGGAGCGCCGTGCCTGCCGGCGCGCTCGGGGCGCTGGTGCGGTGCCGGGAGTCTAGCGCGGGTCGCTGGCCGCACGGCCGCCGTCCCGTGGCTCGCGCGTGCTGTGCGGCGGGCCGTTAGGATCGTGCCGTGACCAGCGCTGATCGCCGACCCCGCCTCGCCGCCTCCCGCGCCTCGGTGGCGGCCGGCGTGGCGTTCCTTGCGCTCGCCCTGGTGGCCTGCGGCGGCGGAGCCACGGCCAGCCCGGACGCTGCCGCCACGCCTACCGCGCCGGCAGCCTCGCCAGGCCTGGCGACCCCGACGCCCGCCGGATCCGGCGGCCAGCAGCCGTCCGCGGCGAGCCCCTCCCCGGTCGCGACCCCGTCAGCCATCGCAACGTCCGCCCCGACGACCACGGCGGCACCGACCGGCTCGCTCCCGCCGCCGTCGCCCGCGGCGTTCTGGGCAGCGGTCAGCCGGGGGCTCGGCGACGCGAAGCGGCTGGAGGTCACGGTCAGGGGGCCGAACCCGGGGACCCTGCGCTATGAGCCGACGGCGTCCGCGACCATCGTCGACGGGGCAGTCGGCTTCCTGTGCAAGGGCGGGGTCGCCTACGACGGCCAGTCCGGCTTCGCCGCCGTGCCCGGGAAGTGGCAATGCGGTGCTGCCGCGCTGGCCGCCGGCTTCCGCACGATGGGCCAGCCGACCGATGCCTGGAACGCGACGAACCCGACGGACACCGCCATCACCGAGAGCGTCACCTCCGCCGCGGACGGCAGCTGGACCTGGAGCTACCGCGCGACGTCGGCCTACTACGGTGGGCCGGTCGCGGCCAGCGCCCGCCTGGTTCCCGCGTCGGGGCGGCTCCTTGCCGCGTCGCGCACGGATCCGACGGGCGACACGACCTACACGTTCGCCTACGGCGCCGCGTTCGCACCGCTGGCGATCCCGCACTGACCGGACGCGCGTCCCCGGTCAGCCCTCGAGCGTTGCCGCCTCCAGGCGCAGCAGCTCCCAGGCCCGGGCGACGTGTCGCCGCTCCGTGCGCAGGCCGCCGATCGCGACCCGGATCGTGAATCGGCCGCGCAGCTTCGTATGGGACAGGAAGACCTCGCCCGTGGCGTTGACCGCCGCCATGAGCCGCTCGTTCGCGGCGTTCAGACGTTCCAGGACGCCGGGATCGTCGGCCCGCTCCGCGAGCGACGCCGGTCGCCAGCGGAGGCAGACGGTCCCGAACGGGACGGGCGCCAGCCGCTCGAAATCCGCGCTCTCGTCGATCCAGCCGGCCAGCTCCTCGGCCATCCGGCAGTGGGCGTCGATCCGGCGGCGCAACCCGTCCAGGCCGAAGTAGCGGACGATCCACCACAGCTTCAGCGCGCGCATCCGCCGGCCAAGCTGGGGCTGGTACTCCGTGTAGTCCCGGACCGGCGCGGCCCGGTCCAGCGTCCGCAGGTACTCGGGCTGCAGGCTGAACGCGGAGCGGAGCACCGGCATCCGCCGGGTGAGCAGCAGCGAGGCGTCCAGCGGCGTGAACAGCCACTTGTGCGGGTTGACCACGATCGAATCCGCCCGCTCCCACCCGGCGAACGGGCCGCGCCGCCCCGGGACCAGGGCCATGGCCCCGCCATAGGCGCCGTCCACGTGGAGCCAGATCCGTTCCCGCGACGCGATGTCGGCGATCGCCGGGACCGGGTCGACCGCGGTCGAAGAGGTGGTCCCGATCGTCGCCACCACGGCCATCGGGCGGCCGCCGGCCGCGCGGTCCGTCGCGATCGCCGCCTCCAGCGCGTCGGCGCGCATCGCGAAGACGTCGTCCGTGGGGATCCGGCGGAGGGCCGCGCGACCGAGGCCCAGGGTCATGAGGGCCTTCTCGATGCTGCTGTGGGCCTCCTCCGAGGCGTAGACGAGGGGACGCCCGATCTCGGGCCGGCCGGCCAGCCCCGCTGCGGACGCGTCCAGGCCGGCCGCCTCGCGGGCCGCGGCCAGCGCTGAGAGCGTGGAGGTCGACGCCGTGTCCGTCAGGAGCCCGTCGAACGCCTCGGGAAGCCCGAGCGCCGTGCGCAGCCAGCCGACCACCACCTGCTCCAGCTCGGTGCCGACGGGCGAGGTCCGCCAGAGCATCGGGTTCTGGCCAAGCACCGCGGTCACGAACTCGCCCAGGATCCCGGGTCCCGAGGCGGTCGTCGAGAAGTAGGCCAGGAAGCCAGGGTGCTGCCAGTGCGTGGCGTTCGGCTCGACCACGCCGGCCACGTCGGCCAGGAGCGCGGCGAGGGGCTCGGGCCCGGCCGGCGGATCGACGGGCAGGGACTCCCGGAGCGCGCCGGGCTCGATCGAGGGGAAGACCGGGTACCCCTCGACGTCGGCCAGGTAGTCGGCGAGGAGGTCGACCAGGGCATGGGCGGCGGACCGAAACGTGGCCGGGTCCATGTCGCCCATCCCGGCAACCTGCGCCTGGTCGAGCGCGCGGAAGGGGTCGAGCGGGCGTTCGGGATCGAGCGGATCGGTCATGCCGGGGAGTCTAGGCCGCTCGCGCCATGCCCGACCGGACCTTCGGGGCGGTCGACGGATGCGGAAGGCGGTGGTACGGTGCCCCCATCCAGCGGGCCACGGGGCCCCACATCCCCGCCGGGCAGTGCCCGGCCGCACCGGCCCGATCCGCCCCCAGGCGATCCGGCCGACGAGAAGCCGGCTGGCCCGATCGCGTGCACGATCCGTGCACTCCCGTCGACCATGGCCGTCCGGCGACGGGAGAGACGCCGTGTCCGACATCGAGGGCGCACCGCGCCGCACCATCCGCGGAGGCTTCCGCGGCCACCTCGTCGCGGTCCTGCTGGCCGTCCTGGCCGTGGGCATCATCCCGACCGCGACGGCATCGGCCGCGACCCCGGTGGCCCGGGTGGTGATCGTGGTCGGTCCCACCGAGAGCATCACCGCCTCGTACATTCGCGATGCCCGGGCGATCGCGGCCCAGCTCCGCGGCTACGGGGCCCGTGTCACGGAGATCTACAGCCCCTCCGCGACCTGGAGCCGCGTCTACGCCGCGTCGAGGGGCGCGAACATGCTGGTCTACCTCGGCCACGGAAACGGGTACCCGAACCCGTACGCGCCCTTCAACGCGAAGACCGTCGACGGCATGGGCCTCAACATCGCGGTCGGCCACGGGAACAGCAACCTGCGCTACTACGGCGAGTACTACGTGCGTCTCCTGCCCCTGGCGGCCGGCGCAATCGTGATCCTGAACCATGCGTGCTACACGACCGGCGGTTCCGAGCCGGGCCGGCCCCTCCCCACCAGGACGGTGGCCCGGCAGCGCAGCGACAACTTCGGCGCGGGCTTCCTGCGGGCGGGCGCGAGCGCCGTCTTCGCCACGCACTCCTCCCCGTCCAACCTGCTGTACTCGCTCTTTCGCACGAGCCGGACCCTCACCGGCGCCTTCTGGGCGATGCCCAGCACCCGTACGACGTACGCCTACACGTACAGCTCGAGCCGAACACCGGGTGCCCTCGGGATCCTGGCCCCCTACCCCGCCAACCAGTACCACGACTCGGTGGTCGGCAGGATCTGGCGGACGACGAACGGCTGGCGCACGACCTGGCGGCCCTGAGCCGTCCCGCCCGCACGCCGGGCCTGCGCTCGCCGGAACCGGCTCCCACCCGATGACCCTGCCGCGCGATCAACCCGCCTCGGCCCGCACGAGGGCAGCCATCGCGGCGAGCTCCGACTCGTACACGTGGGCGGTCTTCACGTGGAGCACCAGCCCGCCCACGGGCAGCCCCGCGCCAGCCGCGATCTCGCGCTGGAGGGCGGCCAGCTCCACCAGGTTCCCGTAGGCCTTCTTCCCGAAGTCCAGGGAGTGGGCGTAGGCGATCAGCTCCAGGCGCCCCTCGGGCGCCCACGCGTCGATGAGGCTGACGCAGGGGACGTAGGCCGTGTCGGTGGCCGGCTGGAGAGTCGTGATCGCAGCATCCCGCGTCCCTGGATCGGCCCGCAGCCGGGCCGCGACCCAGGCCACCTGGTCGCGGCCGATGCCGGCCCAGTCGCGCAGGCGCAGCGCGTATGAGTCGGCCCCGCCCAGCTCCGCGACCTGGCCGGGCTCCCGGAAGTTCATGCGCATCCAGGCCAGCCAGGCGGGATCACCGCGCCGTGCGACCAGGGGATCGTCCGGATCCGGCTCCGAGATCGCGATCGTCAGGCGGGCGATCTCACGGGTGGCAGCCCGGCCCCAGCGGGCCGGTCGCCCGTCGCGCAGGATCCGGGCCGCGACCGCGACCCACGCCTCCCCGATCGTGCGGGCGGCGACGGTGGGCGTCTCGGGAGCGCCGGGGATCGGCGAATCGGTCACCCGGCCATGGTCGCCGATCGGGGCGCCGGCCGCACCCCGCCCCCGGGACCCGGGCCGGGCGGCGACGCGACGACGCCGCCTTCCGGCATCTCGGTCATACTCCGGCCCGCGTGACCGGATCGATGGTCACCGTCCACCGCCAAGGGAACGCCATCCATGTCCACTCCTCCCCTCGAGCCCCGCCTCGTCGCCGACCCGGCGCCCTCGGGCAGCGAGGGCGCGGCCGGTGCCAGCGAGCCGCCGCTCTACGACCTGAGCTACCGCGACGTCTTCTGGCGCTCGCGCAGCTACGAGGATCGCTGCGATCGAACCGCGCTGCGGGCCCTCCTTCCGCGCGGGGGCGACGCGCTCGTGGAGGTCGGCGCCGGGTTCGGGCGCCTCGTCGACGAGTACCGGTCCTTCGCGTCGGTCACCCTCGTCGACACGTCGGCCGAGCTGCTCGAAGCGGCCCGCGAACGCACCGCCGCCGATCCGCGCGTCGCCGTCGTGCAGGCCGACGCGGCCAGGATTCCGCTGCCCGACGCCTCCGTGGACGTCGTCGTGGCGGTCAGGCTGATCCTCCACCTGGAGGATCCGGAGCCGATGTTCCGTGAGGTCCGGCGCATCCTTCGGCCGGGCGGGACGTTCATCGTGGAGTTCGCGAACCAGCGCCATCTCCTGCGCGTGCTCCGGTCCGTCGCCCGGCGCGAGCCGTCCGCCGGCCCGGGTCCGTTGCAGTACCTGCCGGGGCACTGGGCGCACCGGCGCTCCACGATCGAGGGGCAGCTCCGCGAGGCGGGCCTGCGGCCGAACGCGACCCGGGCCGTCTCGCTGTTCCGGGCCCGGGCCCTCAAGCGCATGATCCCCGCCCGGGTCCTGGCCGGGATCGAGGCGCCGCTCCAGTATCCCCTCGGTCCGCTCGGCCTCAGCCCGTCGATCTACCTCCGGTCACGCCGACCAGCCGGACCGGCGCGCGAGGGCTCCTAGCGCTCAGGCGCCCGGGGCCGCATCCTGCGGCGCGGCCGGGGCCGCTGCCGTGACCGGTGACAGCGCGGCCTGGGCGGGCGCGGGGGCGGACGGCGCCGCGGCTACGTCCGGACGACCGCCCCGAAGGTGGAGCGGAACAGGTCGGCCGCCTCGTGATGACCGGTGCTCTCGTCGACCGTGTCGAACCGGATCGTCCGGGCCGGCGTCTCGACGGTGATCCGCAGGTGGTAGTGCAGCAGCTCGTCCTCGTCGGAGTCCTTCTTGCGCTCCACCTTGAGCGCGCGGACCTCGGCCGGGGTGAGGGCGAAGTTGCCGGGTGTCTCGGCCAGGATCGCCATCGGGTCCATGGCCAGGTAGCGCTGGGCGAAGTGCGATCCCGATGTGGCTGTCGACCACGCCTGCGCCAGGAAGCCGGCACCCTCGGCCTTGCGCCGGGCGTGCTCCTCCTGCGCGTGGGCCTTCAGCAGGTCCGCGGTCGTCTCCGCACAGAGCAGGCGCCGATCGGTCACGACCAGCGCGTACGTCCTGGTGCTCAGGATCCCGGTGCTGGTCCTGGCGCCGTTGATCGCGCCACGGACAGTCTCCCCCGCGACCGCGGGCCGGTATCCGCCCGCCGGCGCCACGGCGGGAGCGTACGCCGCCGGCGGGGGCACGGGCGGGACGGGCACGACGGGGACAAGGCCCGGGACCCGCGCTGCCGGAACCCACTCGGGAAGTGCCGGGTTCCAGACCGGATCGGCCGGCTGCACCGCGCCCGACCGGACCAGCATGACCAGCTCCTCCCAGGCCAGCGGACCGACCCGGCGCTCCCCGCCGGCACCCCGCTCGACCGCATACCACCCGGTGGCCATCGATCCGGCGTCCATCTCCGCCCCCTGCTCTCCTGCGCGGCCGGCCCGCGAGGCATCGAGCCCGCTGGCATGCGATCGCTGCCCGGCGCCCGGGAGCGCGGCTCCGTCAGGCACGACCGGGAATCCCGGGGACGCTCAACGCAGCGTAGGACCGCGCGACGCGGCGCGTCGGTGCTCCGCGCAGGGTGAGACCCGGGCGACGCCGGGCCGGGGTGGGTGACGCGGCCGCGTCGGAGCCCCGCCGACAGGGGCTGGATCGAGTCAGCCGCCCGGACGCGACACGACGCCTAGAAGCGCACCACGGCGAGCAGGACCACGATGAGGGCGATCGCCCCGAGAACTAGGGCCCTGACCAACCGGCGACCGACCTGTCCGGCCGTGAGACCTGGGATCACCGCCATCAGGCCGCCGGTCGGCGCGGAGGCGAGCCCCAGGGGGGTCGAGCGGTTCAGGCCGTTGAGCGTGTTCGGAGCCGCCTCGCCCGTGAGGCGGTTGGGGATGACCGGGAGGTTGCCTGCCATGGTGGCGCTCCTTGCTGGCGTGTCCGGCGGTTCCTCGGGACATCGCCTGTGCGAGCGGCCACGCGACGTTCGGGCGGTCGGGAAGCTGCCTCGAGTCTACACCCGGGTCCGATGCGCTCCCCGGATATCGGAACTTCGCGCCAATCGGCCCTGTGCGTCGCGGCCGGCGGCTGCAACCGTCGCGGCGCGGACGCGGTCTGCGCCGGACCCCTTGGCGATCCCGCGTCCCGCCTTGAGGAGGAGCCGTGGCGCCGGCCCGCGATCGTCGTTCCCGGTCAACGCGTCGGGCAGCCGCTCCGCTCGTCGCGGCCTTCCTCGCCGGATGCCTCTTCGTCGCTGCCCCTCCGGCGCCGGTTCGCGCCGACAACGGGCGGATCGACACGGCCTCTTCGACCTACACCCTCGTGCCGGCCAGGGGCGTCCTGCAGGTCACGATCGACCTCGCGGCCGCCAACCGGATTCCCTCCACGAGCACGGCCGTCTACTACATCAACCAGACCTACGCCTGGGTCGAGAAGGGCGCGCGCAACCTCCGCATCACGGCCGACCAGGGATCCGTCGGACGCACCGTCGCGCACCAGACCGCGGACTACGTCGACTACCGGCTGACCTTCGCGAACACCTTCTACGGCCAGACCCGGCGGATCCACATCGCCTACGAGCTGCCGGGTGGCACGCCGCGGTCCGCCACATGGACGCGAGTCGGGCGGGCCTACACGGACTTCTGCGTGACCACGAACGGCTACGACCGGGGCGAGGTCCGCGTCGTGATCCCCGCGGCGTTCACGGTCACGACCACCCCCCGGACGCTGACGCCCAAGCGGACCGGCTCGAACGCGATCTTCACCAGCGGGGCGGTTGCCAACCCAACCGAGTACTACGCCTGCTTCGAGGGCACGAATGAGGCCGGGTTCAAGCGCGAGACGCTGACCAGCCCGTCCGGCCGGAACGTGATCGTCGAATCCTGGCCCGAGGACCCGGCCTGGGCCACGGCGCTCCGGGGCGAGGTCGGAGCATCGGTCGGGGCCCTCGAGAAGCTCCTCGGAAGCCCCCTGCCGGGCACGGGGGCGATCACGGTCAGGGAGGTGACCGCGAACGAGCTGGGCGACTACGTGGGCGACTTCAACACCCGGACCCAGATCGCCCGTGTCAGCGAGGATTACGACGTGCCCGGCGTCATCGCCCACGAGCTTTCGCACGCCTGGTTCAACCGCTCGACCCTCGCGACCACCTGGCTCGCGGAAGGGCTTGCCGGCTGGGCTGAACGCGTGTCGCCCACGGCGGGTGCCGCGTGCACGAAGCCGTCGGAATACCCGGGCAAGGGCACGCCCGACCTCGATGCCTGGACCTTCCTCGGCCCCAGGAGCACGGACGCCGATCGGGCCCTCGTCGACTACGACTACCAGGCAGCGTGCTGGATCATGAGCTCGCTCACCGAGCGGATGGGCAGGGAGCGCATGGGCACGGTGGTGGCCGCCCTGCTGGCCCGCCGCTCCGCCTACTCCACCTCGCCCGCGGCCGTCGTGACGGGCAGCGGACCAGCCGACTGGAGGCTCTTCCTCGACCTCGTCGACGAGCTCGGGCTCGTCCCGGCCGGCGTAAGCGACCTGGAGGTCGCCCAGAACCTGCTCCTGGAGTTCGGGGTTGCCGCACCCGCCTCGCTGCAGAACCGGGCTGCCGCCCGGACGGCCTACCACGCCCTCCTCGCCGATCCGTCCGGATGGGGGGTCCCGGGCGCGATCCGCACCGACCTCGAACGCTGGACGTTCACGGTCGCGCTGTCCGACATCGCGGCCGCCAACGAGGCGCTCACGCTGGCGCGCAGCGCCGATGCCGCGCTCCCCGGCAGCGGGGTCATGGACGGCCCGGTCCGGGCTGCGTTCGCGTCCGCAACCTTCGGCCCCGATCTCGCGGCCGCCCGGGATCTCGCCGCCGCGGAGGCGCGCGCAGCGTCGGACGTCGCGACCTCGCTCGCGACCGTCCGGGCGGCCCTGCCGGGGATGGACACCGCCCACGGGCCCGTGATGGCGCGCTTCAGGGCAGCGCTGACGACTGCCGACTTCGGGGCCGCCGACGACCTCGCGGTCGCGCAGGCGGTGGCCGCGAAGGACGTTGCCGACGCCATCGCGACGATCGAGGCTCCCCGCGACGCCTTCCAGGGCCTGGGGCTGGCCGACGTGGACCTCCAGGCGAAGGAAGATGCCGGCCTGGCCGCGGTCCGCAGCGCGGACGCCCCGGCCGCGGCGCTCGCCGCCGACGACATCCGGGCCGTGATCGCCGGGTCCGCCGACGTCGGCAGGGCGAAGGCGCTGACGACCGGTGGCGCGATCGCCGCCGGCCTGCTCGCCCTGGTCGGCCTGGTCTTCCTGTTCCGGCGTCGGCGTCGCCCGATCGTGGTGCCCGTGCTCGCCGCTGCGGCGCCACCGCCCACTCCCGACGGCCCCGGCGCGGACGCGGGCACGTTCGGGCCACGCCAACGGGAGATGGACGACTCCCGGTTCGCCCCTCCAGGCGACGCGTCGGATCCGCTGGGACCCGACACGTCGTAGGGCATGTCCGATCGAGCGCGGCCGGTCGAGGCTAGGGTGTCTCGGCGGGGCGGCGCACGGCCGCGCTCCGCTCGCGTGCCACGTACGGCGCAAGGACGTGCCGGATCGGCTCGGCGGCGTGCCCGGCGGGCAGGGCCTCCATGGCCTCGGCGATCAACGGAACGGGATCGATGCCCGCCCGGAACGCCGCGACGCACAGCCCGTCGAGGGCGACGACCAGGTCCCGCCAGTCGGAATTGGCGCCGTCCAGCACGATCCCCGCGAGCGCCCGCCGGGCGAGACCCGTCGCGTCGCCCGGCGCGGAGTCCGCGATGGCCCTGATCGCAGCGCCGGTCGGCCAGCCAAGCCGCCAGCGCAGGTAGGCAGCCCGAGCGAAGAACACCCCGAGGCGGGCTCGATCGGCCGCGCCGCCGGCGAGCCAGGCGTCGATCGCGTTCGAGGCGAGGAGGTCGGCCGCGGCGTCGTCGGACGGGTCCTCGGCCTGGAGCTGCCACCAGAGCTTCCCCTCTTCGCCGAGCGGGACGATCCCGCGCGGGTGACCGGTGCGCGCCTCGAACAGCGCGCGGACGCGAGCCTGGCGCGCCTGCTCGGTGGCTTCGGCCGCTTCAAGCGCCTCGAAGAGATCCATGCCCCCAACCTACTACTTTCCGCGGTTCAGCCTCAACCGCGGTGAGGCGAAGGTGGGAGACACGGAAGCGATCGCCCTGGCCGTCGGGCCGGACGGCGTGCACGGTCGCCTTCCCGCCAGTCTGCCGGACGTACGCGACGCGGGCGTCGCTCGGAAGGACCGGCATCCCCCTCGGTGCGGGCGCGGCGCTGGCGCTCGGATCGACCACGACCGCGGCGGGGGCGCCCGGCGAGGGCACGATCGCGATCGGAGACCAGGCCCGCAGGAGGAAGGCGCCGGCGGCCGCCACGCCCAGGAGGGCCACGATGAGGAGGGCCGCGGCGGCGACGAGGACGAGCAGCCGGGACGACGAGCGCACCGGGCGACCCGCGATGGCGGCCCGGACGGCGGTGTCGACCCGGCGCGACGGGAGGGCCGCCAGGAGGCGGATCGCGGCCGCGTCGGTCCGGAAGCCCGCTGCGGAATGGGCGCAGGTCGGGCATGCGCCGAGGTGGGCCTCGAGCTCGGCGGTCTCGGCGGCGGCGAGGTCGAAGTCGAGGCGCGTCGCGGCGAGCTCGAGGGCGCGCTCGTGGAGACGGCGATCAGCGCTGCTCATGGCCGGACCTCCGCCGCCTCGAGGATGGCGCGCAGCTCGACGCGAGCACGACGCAGGAGCGTCCGCGTACCGGCCTCGGAGCGCCCGAGGAGGGACCCGACCTCGTGGCCGGTGAAGCCTCGGGCGGCCAGCAGCAGGGCGGCTCGCCGATCCGGCGCGAGGCAGCCGAGCCGCGCGCGCAGCTCGGCGTTCCGCTCCAACCGCAGGGCCTCGCCCTCGGGCTGGGCGGGCTCGCGGCGGTCGGGGAGGCGGGGCACGAGACGGGCGAACCGCGCCCCGCGCCGGGCCCGGTCGATGGCCGCGTTCGAGGCCACGCGGTGGAGCCAGGGCCGGACGTCGTCGGGCATGTGCCCCGCGAGGGCTTCCCGGACCAGACGCAGGCAGGCATACAGCTCGCCCCGCTGCTCCTCGTGGACGGCGGCCAGGTCGGCCTCGTCCGTGCGGGCAGTGCGATGCGCCCGCTCCAGGACGGGAGACGGGTCATCCGGGGCCGTCGGCGCCGATGTACCGCTCATGCAGTTGAAACGGATGACGCTCGCGCTTGTTACGCGATCAGCGGTGGGCGCGAGACGACCCTGCCCCTCGGGCCCGGCAGCCCAGGGCCAGTCGGTCGATGGACTACCGGATCCCGAACGGGGCCGTGATCGCGTGCCAGACCGACTCGAGCGCGCCGAGGAAGGTCGTCGCGTCGAAGACCCGGCCGACGTGGAGCGCCCACTCCTGGACGAGCTTGCCCGCGAGCAGGACCGCGAGGGCGCCGGCTGCGCCGGCAGGTGCCCAGGCGAACGTGGGGCGGTAGCGCATCGTGAACGCGACGGCGATGAACCAGAATTCGAAGAGGTTCGGGAAGAGGAACAGCGCCTCGCGCGGTGCCAGCCCGCTCTCGAAGGCGACAAAGCCGACGAGGCGGAAGAGGTAGAGCCCGACCGCGATCCGCTTCGGCAGCGGCGCGAAGTCCCGGATCGCCACGACCAGGAACGCCGCCAGGTAGACCTGGTCGGCCCACTTGTCGAAGGTCTGGTAGCCCCCGAACCCGCCCCAGCCTCCGAACGCGATGAACAGGTCGAACAGGAGCAGGTCGCACAGGTCGCACGCGACCGCCACGACGGCACCCCAGAACGGCCAGCGCAGGACGAACAGGGAGCCGCCGATCCGATAGAGCCCGACGAACGCAACCACGGGGTCCATGACCAGCACCTGCTGCCGCGCGGGCCCGGGCCTGCGCCTGTCCTGGGTGTGGCCCGGCGCGCGTGCGCCTGCCGAGGTCAGGGTAGCCGCGACCCGCTACGGGTTGTCCGCCGGACCCGCCGTGGCGACATGCCGCGGCAGGTCCCCGGGGCCCCACTCTCGCGGACAGCATCCCCTGCCGCGGCCACTCGAGGGCTGGGTCGCTACCGACGTCGCGCCATGAGTGCGGCGCCCCCGACGGCAACGAGGATCACTGCCACGCCGCCGAGAACCACCGGGAGCAGCGGCTTCGACGACGAGGCCTCCGACCCCGGCACGGAGCCCGCACCGGCGTCCGCGGAGGGCGTGGCGCCGACGGGGACGACCACCGCGAGCGCCGTGTCGCTCGGCGAGGCCTGCGAGGTGGGGGGCGCCGGGCTGTCCGCGACCGATGGGCTCGGGGTGTCGCTCGGCGAGGGCGATGGGGACGGGGACGGACTGGCCGTGGCCGCAGGCGGCGCGGTCGGGCGAGGCGTCGGCGATGGCGTGGCGCGGAGTGTCGGACGGGGCGTGGGGCGCGGTGTCGGACGGGGCGTGGGGCGCGGTGTCGGACGGGGCGTGGCGGCGGGGTACGACGTGCCGACGACGATGCTCGTGGTCACGGCCCTGGTGCCGTACTCGGAGTTCACCGGCTTGGCCTGGCCCGTCAGCGTCACCTTCGCGCCCACGGCGGCCGTGACCTTGGTGTCGAAGCTGAGCGTCCGAGCGTCGCCCCCGAGCGATACCGGGTCGTCGATGTAGTCGTACGGTGACCCCGCGAAGACCGCCCCCGCGGAGAGGCCCGTCGGGGCGGCCAGGCCGGCCGAGAGGATGGCGTGGAGGTCGGCATCCATCGGGCCCGCGTTCGCCGTGCCCGTCACGGTCACGTGCAACGTCGTCCCGGGCATGATCGGATTCGTGCTGCCGACGATCTTCATCGTCGTCGTCGCGGTGGGCTCGCGCAGGGTGGCGCGCACTGGGCAGTTCAGGCACGAGGTGCCGCTGCTGTCGAGGTACACCAGGTACGTCGAGCCCGGTGACGAGCGGTTTGCGTACGTCACCGTGATCGGCCTGGACAGGCTCGCGAACGTCCAGGACGCGCCGCCGGTCTGGGTGCTGACGGTGCAGCTGGCCACCGGCGCGCACGTTCCAGTCGACACGATCGCGTTCTCTACGTACCAATGGCCCTCGATGTGGAAGTCCACGTTGCGCGGGATGCCGCCGGAGGGCGTCACGACGATGGTCCACGTCACGTCCGCGCCCAGCAGCGCCGGGTTCGGTGACGCCGACAATCGGAAGCTGACGGCGGGCACCGCAGCCGCAACCGAAGTGAGGGACGCCGAGAGCGCCAGGACGCCCACCACGAGGGCCCCGGCCAGCCAGGCGCGCCGCGCTCGTACCGCGGCGATCAAGCCGGCTGTCCCTCCCATCGTCCGGTCACCCGGAGGGCCGCATTCGTGCGAGAGAGTGGTCGGGGCGGAGCGATTCGAACGCTCGACCTCCTGAACCCCATTCAGGTGCGCTACCAAGCTGCGCCACGCCCCGACGCGGGCAAGGATAGCACCCGCGGCCGGCCGCGCCACTCGGCGAAACCGCCCCACGCGTCCCCGCCCGCCGGATCAGCGGCGCCGGCTGGCCGCGATCCGCGCCCGAGCGCTCGGCCGCTTCCGGGGGTGCTCCGCCCCGCGGTTGCGGAAGATCAGCCGGAGGGGCGTGCCGTAGAAGCCCAGGACGTCGCGGATCCGGTTCTCCAGGTAGCGCTTGTAGCTGAAGTGGATCAGCTCGGCATCGTTGGCGAAGAAGATGAAGGTCGGCGGCTCGATCGCGGCCTGCGTGGCGTAGTAGAGCTTGGGCCGGCGGTTCTTGACGACCGGCGGGACCTGCCGGGCGGTCGCCTCGGCCAGTAGCCGGTTCAGCTCGCCCGTGCCGATCCGCTTGCGCCGCTCGCCCCACACGTCGACGGCCATCTCCAGCACCCGATCCACCCGCTGGTGCGTCTTGGCGCTGATCGAGACGGCCGGGGCGAAGTCCAGGAAGGGCGCCTCGCGGTGGATCCAGGCGACGTACTGGTCGAAGGAGCGATCCGTCTTGGACTCGACGAGGTCCCACTTGTTGATCGCCAGGACGAGGCCCTTGCCGGCGTCGACGGTATAGCCGGCCACGTGGGCGTCCTGCGCGGTCAATCCGTCGACCGCGTCGACGACGAGGACCGTGACGTCGGCGCGATCGATCGCCTTGAGCGCCCGGAGGGTCGAGTAACGCTCCGCGGCCGGTCCCGAGGCGACCTTGCCGCGCCGCCGGATGCCCGCCGTGTCGACCAGGATCACTTCCCCGCGACCGTACGCAAAGCGCGTGTCGATCGCGTCGCGGGTCGTGCCGGGGGTTTCGCTGACGATCATCCGGTCCTGCCCGATCAGGGCGTTGAGCAGGCTGGACTTGCCCACGTTGGGCCGTCCGACGAGCGCGATCGTGACCGGGCCCGGGGGCTCGTCGTCGACGCCCTCGACTGGCTCGAGGCCTTCGATGAGCTCGTCCGCGATGAGATCGCCCCTGCGCTTCTGGGCGGCCTCGCGCGAGGCCCGCCGGCGCTCCTCGTCGCTGACCGGCGGCAGGGCCATGACGACGGCGTCCAGCAGGTCCGCCACGCCCCTGCCGTGGACCGCCGAGATCGGCCATGTCTCAGACCAGCCCAGGCTCCAGAACTCCGCCGCGTCCAGCTCGCGCTTGTCGTTGTCCGTCTTGTTCACGGCGACGAGCACCGGCGCGGTCGCCCGGCGCAGCAGCTCGGACGCCTCCAGGTCGCCCGGGGTCAGGCCGGCCACGGCGTCCACCACGAAGACGATGACGTCGGCCTCGGCGATCGCGATCCGCGCCTGGTCCTGGACCTTCTCCTCGATGAAGTCGCCCGGCGCGGCCTCGAGGCCGCCGGTATCGACCACGAGGAAGGTCCGGCCGTTCCACTCGCTCTCGCCGTAGAGGCGGTCGCGGGTCGTCCGGGCTCGATCCTCGACGATCGCCGCCCGCGCATCGCCGACGATCCGGTTGAAGAGGGTGCTCTTCCCGACGTTCGGGCGGCCGACGATCGCGAGGACGGGAAGCGAGGCCACCGGCTAGCGCACGCCGGCGGGCGCGGAATCCCGGGGGATCCGGCGGGCGACCGTCCCGGCGGGCGACGGGGTCGCGGCCAGCGACGGTTCGAGGGGCGGCAGCGAGGTCGTCCGGCCGGCCGGCGTCGCCGCGGCCTCGACGGCTTCGACCGCCAGCCGGCGAGCCTGCGCCGCGGCGGCGGGCGTGCCCGCCATCTCCAGGATTCGCCGGGCCACGGCCTCCAGATCCTCGATCGGGGTCGAGGTCCCGCCGGTCACCCCGACCGCGCGGGCAGCACCGAGGACCCCCGGGTCGTCGAGCCCCGCGGCACTCTCCACCTGGATCACCGGCGTGCCGACGATCTGGCAGAGCCGGGTGAGCTCCTTGGTGTTCGCCGAGTTCCTGCCGCCCACCACCACCATGAAGTCCACCGACTTCGCGATCTCCACGGTGTCCTCCTGGCGCCGGATCGTGACCGGGCAGACCGTGTTGACGATCTTGAGCTCATGGGCGCGGGAGGTCATGAATGCGGCCAGCCGCTCGAACTTCCAGGGCGGTTGCGTGGACTGCGTGATGAGCGCCATCCGCTTCCGGCGCGGGATGGCCGGCCAGTCCTCCTCGTCGTCGACCACGATGGCGTCCGGGGCGAACCCGAGGAGCCCGACGACCTCGGGGTGGCGCGGCGTTCCGAGGAGCACGATCGTGTACCCATCCTCGACCAGCCGCTGCAGCTCGCGCTGCTCCGCGATCACCCACGAGCAGGTCCCGTCGATCATCTCGAGACCTCGGTCCGCGGCCGCCTGGCGCACGGCGGGCGTCACCCCGTGGGCCCGGATCACGACGGTCGCGCCGGGCCGGGCGTCCTCGAGCTCCGCGATCGAGACGACGCCGCGGGCCGCCAGGTCGCCGATCACGCCCTCGTTGTGCACGACCTGGCCCAGCGTATGGGTCACCTTGCCGGCGTCCGCGGCCTCCTTCGCCTTGTCGACCGCCTCGCGCACGCCATAGCAGAAGCCCGTGCGGCGCGCGATTCGAACGTCCTGGACCATGCCCATGGCCGGATTATCGCATGCAGGGCATCGAAACTCCCCGCGCGCCCCCGAAGGCGGGCTCGTGCGGCCGCCGTTCCCTACTCCGCGGGGTCCGCGCGGGCCTCGGCCGTCCGACGCGCCGTGTCCGCTTCGAGCAGCGGGCCGTAGACGCCCCGGTGGCGGGCCGGCAGGAGCTCCGCGATCCGCAGCATCAAGCGGTTCGTCACGTCCTCGAGCGCCTCCTTGCGCCCGTCAGGGCCGATCTCGCGGCGGACCGTGAACGGCTCCCCGACCCGCAGGGTGACGTGTCCGCCCACCGTCCAGACCTTCCGCCCCCGTGGCCAGAACCGGTCCGTCCCGGCAACGCCGATCGGCAGGATGGGGGCGCCCGTCCGGAGGGCGAGCATCGTCACCCCCTCCTTGGCGTGCTGGAGGGCGCCGGTCGGGCTGCGCGTCCCCTCGGGGAAGGTGCCCAGCACCCGCCCGTCGTCGAGGACGGACTTGGCGAGCCGGAATGCCTCGGTGTCGGCCGCCCCGCGGCGGATCCCGAACGCCCCGTTCTGGCGCATGAACCAGCCGGCGATCGGCCACTTCAGGGCCTCCGCCTTGGCCATCCAGTGGACCGGGCGACCCAGCGGCGAGGTGATCCAGTTGGCGATCAGGGGCGGGTCGGCGTTCGAGATGTGGTTCGAGGCGAGGATCAGGGCGCCCTCGGTCGGGACGTTCTCGAGGCCCTCGACCGTGACCCGGGTGCACGACCGGATCAGCGTCCGGCCGAAGAGGTTCGAGGCGCGGATGAACCAGGGCAGGCCCGTCGCCTGCAGCGCGAACGCGGCCGCCTCCTGGCCCGAGCGCTCGCGCCGCCGGGTCGGGCGCCCGTCCTGGTCGGTCATCCCGCCACCTCCGCCCGGGCCGCCAGCCGGACGCGGATGGCCGCCAGCACGGCCGCGACGGTCTGCTCGAACGTGTTTCCGTCGGTCCGCACGTGCAGCGCGTCGACCGCCGGACGCGACGGCGAGACCGCGCGCCCGCCGTCGATCCGGTCGCGCGCTCGCAGGTCGTCGAGGATCGCCTGCCCAGCGGCGGACGCCGGGTCCACGCCCCGCTCCAGGGCCCGCCGGGCCGCCCGCTCCTCCGCCGAAGCGTCCAGCCAGACCTTCACGTCCGCCGCGGGCAGGACGACGGTCCCGATGTCACGTCCAGCGAGCACGATCCCGCCACCCGCGGCCAGCGCCCGCTGCCGCTCGAGGAGGACGGCCCGGACCTCGGGGGCGCGGGCGACCGCCGGCACGACCCGGTCGACGTCGGGCGTCCGAAGCCCCGGCGTCGCGTCGCGCCCGTCCACCAGGACACGGGCCAGCCGGCCGGACCCGTCGGCCGCGAGGACGATCCGCGGGGCGAGCGCCGCGACGGCCGGCCCGTCGCCCGGGTCGATCCCGAGATCCAGGGCGGCCCGCGCCAGCGCCCGGTACAGGATCCCGGTGTCGAAGAAGCGCAGGCCGAGCTCCGCCGCCACGGCCCCGCCCACGCTGCTCTTGCCGGACGAGGCCGGGCCGTCGAGGGCGATGGTCGGGCCGCTCACCGCAGGCGCCCGTCCGGATCGAAGACCGGCTCGCCCTCGACCAGGGTCAGGCGCACGGTCGCGTCGCCGATCGGTCCGGCCTCGCGGTCGTACACGTCCCGGTCGAGGACGCAGATGTCGCCGAGGCGGCCGTACTCGAGGACCCCGGTCTCGGCGTCGAGGCCGTTGGCCCACGCCGCGCCCGCGGTGTAGGCCCGCAGCGCGGAGGTCAGGGAGATCGCCTCGCCCGGGAGGAAGGGCTCCGCGCCGCGGTCCCAGGGCCCCACCCGGGTGACCGCGACCTCGACCTCCTCCAGCACGTTCGCCGTGGAGACGGACCAGTCGCTGCCCCCGACGAGGCGCGCCCCGGCCCGCTCCAGGCTGGCGAACGGGTACTGCCAGCCCGACCGCTCCGGACCGAGGATCGGGACCGTCAGGTCGTCCATCTGGGCCTCGTGGCAGGCCCACAGCGGCTGCATGGTCGCGCCCACGCCGAGGGCGCCGAAGCGAGGCAGGTCGGCCGGGTGGATCACCTGGATGTGGGCGATGTGGGGCCGGCGATCGGCCGGGCCGTTGGCGGCGACGACGGCCTCAACCGCGTCGAGGCCGGTCCGGACCGCCCGATCGCCGATCGCGTGGAAGTGGAGCTGGAAGCCGGCCCGGTCCAGGGCGGGCGCGAACTCGCGGGCCAGGCGCCCCGGGTCGATGAACGGGATGCCGCGGTTGGCGGTCGGCGCGCCGTCGGCGCCCAGGTACGGCTCCAGGAGCGTCCCGGTCCCGTTCTCCAGCACGCCGTCCAGCATCAGCTTCACGGTCGAGACGCGCAGCCGACCGCCCGCGGCCGACCGGCGGGCCTCCTCGAACCAGGCCAGCTGCTCGAGGCCGGCGCCCCGACCCCACCACAGCGCGAGCGACGTCCGCATCGTGAGCGCTCCGCCGTCGCGCAGGGCGGCATACGGCGCGACCTGGTGCTGCTCCACCCAGGCGTCGGTCAGGGCCGTGATCCCGAGCGCGTGGAGATGGGCCTGGGCGGCGAGCAGCGCGGCCTCCCAGCGGTCCTGGGTGAACGCCGGGGCGAGGTCGTCGACGAGGCGCGCGGCGCCTTCGTGGAGGGTTCCCTGGGGCGTGCCGTCGGGCTCGCGCTCGATCCGGCCGTCGGCCGGATCGCTCGTTCCGGCGCTGATGCCGGCCAGCTCCAGGGCCCGCGTGTTGACCCAGACCCCGTGGCCGTCGCGATTCTGGAGGCAGACCGGGCGATCGGGCACGAGCGCGTCGAGGTCGCGGCGCGAGGGCGTCCCGCCCGGGAAGGCCGGCATCGCCCAGCCGCCGCCCAGGATCCACGGCTCGCCGGGATTCGATTCCGCGTAGGCCCGGATGCGCTCGAGGTAGGCGTCGCGGTCCCAGGGCGCCTCGTGCAGGTCGCACAGGAGCATCGCCCGGCCCCCGTGGAGCGGGTGGACGTGGGCGTCCTGGAAGCCCGGGAGGACGGTCTCGCCGCGGAGCTCCACGACCCGGGTGCGCGGGCCGCGCAGGCGATCCACCTCGGCAGCCGTCCCGATCGCGGCGATCCGCCCGCCCGCGACCGCCATCGCGGAGGCGACGGTCGCCCGGGAATCGAGCGTGCGAACGGATCCGCCCGTGATCACGAGGTCCGCCGGCGGGATCATCAACCTGCCTCCTGCCCGATCGCCCGGCCTTTGCCGGCCGCGCTCCGATCATACGGGGCGGGTCCCCGTCGTTCCGCCCGGGCGCGGCAGCCGAGCCCCGTCAGCGGGCCGGGCGTCTGCGATCCTCCCGCTCGGGCGGCCCCGGCAGGGTGGCCAGCCGGCGCACCTCCGTCGGGCGCAGCATGCGGGCCCGGCCCGCCGCCAGGTCCAGGCGGACGCTGCCGACGCGGACCCGGACCAGGCGCACGACCGGCGTCCCGACCGACGCGAACATCCGGCGCACCTGGCGCTTCCAGCCCTGGGCCAGGGTGACCCGGTACCAGCCCAGCCCGTCCGGGGGGCGCGGATCGAGCAGCTGCACGAGGGCCACCGTCTCGGTCCGGGTCGCGGGTCGCAGGCCGGTCAGCTGGGCGCGACCCTCCTCGAGCTGGATCCCCGCCGCGAGCGCGGCCCGCTGGTCCCCGGTGAGCGGCGCCGTGACGGCGACGGCGTACTCCCGCTCGACGCCGTGGCGCGGGTGGAGGACCCGGTCCGTCCACGCCCCGTCGTTGGTCAGGAGCAGCAGGCCCTCCGAGTCGCGGTCGAGCCGGCCGACCGGGTAGAGGCGCGTGCCGGGCGGGACCATCCCGCCGGGCACCAGGTCCAGCACGGTCCGCGCCGCGTGGCGATCGGCCACCGTCGAGGTGACCCCGATCGGCTTGTGGACCGCGAGGTGGACGGGCGCGACCGCCAGCGACGCGACCAGGTCCACGACCCGGCCGTCGACCGCGACGCGGGTCCGGGCTGGATCCACCCGCTCGCCGAGGACGGCGAGCCGGCCGTCGACCGTGACCCGGCCGCCCTCGATCAGCGCGTCGGTCGCGCGGCGGCTGGCGATCCCGGCGGCCGCCAGGAGCTTGGCCAGGCGTTCGTCGGGCATCGTCAGCCCGCGGTCCCGGCGGGCCCGTCGATCCCGCCGCCGGCCCGGGAGCCCTCGCCGCCGCCGGCCTCGTCCGCGTCGGGGACCGCCAGGCGCTCGGCGATGCCCGCCTCGACCAGCGGAAGGTCCTCGATGCTCACCAGCCCGAAGCGCTCCAGGAAGTCGATCCCGGTCCCATAGAGGATCGGCCGCCCGGGGGCCTCGGAACGCCCGAGCTCCACGACCAGGCGCCGATGGAGGAGGCTCCGGATCGCGTACTCCGCATCCACCCCGCGGATCCGCTCGATCGCCGACTTCGTCACGGGCTGGCGGTAGGCGACGATGGCCAGCGTCTCCAGCGTCGCCGGCGACAGGCGCGCCGGCTCGCGGCCGACGTAGCGGCCGATCAGGCGTCCGGCCTCCGGGGCCGTCGCCAGGGCCACCCGCTCCCCGTCGAGGACCAGCCGGATCCCGCGTCCGGCGAGGGTCACCTCGAGGTCGCCGAGGCGACCGTCGATCGTCTCCACCGCGGCCCCGGTGAGCGTGGCGAGCTCGCGTCGGCTGAGCGGCCGCTCCGCGACGAACAGGAGCGCCTCGAGCTGGGCCTCGGTCAGCGCCTCGCCAGGGACTCCGTCCGCCGGGCCGTGGTCGGTGCCATCGACCGGATCCCCGGCCTCCGAGCCAGTGTCCGGGGACGCGTCGCCCACGGCGACCGCGTCCGCGTCGTCCCCGGCGGCGCCGCGGAGCGCCTTCGACGCCTCGGGCTCGGTCACGCGTAGTCCTCCAGCTTCTCGTCGAGCGGGTCGGCCGCCGCGGCGTCGTTCGCGCCGGCGCCGACCGGGCGCGCCACGGACGTGACGATGATCGGGCCCCAGGGCTCCGCCTGCTCGACCGTCACCTCGCGCCGCTTGACCAGCTCCAGCATCGCCAGGAACGTCACCGCGACGAGGACGCGGTCGCGCACGCCGCGCAGGAGATCCTGGAGGACGATCGGCCCGGCCTCGGCGAGCGCTGCCCGGATCAGGCTGGCGCGCTCGGCGAGGGTGACCGTCCGGGGCACCACCTCGGGCGGGAGGTCCGGGGGCGGCACGACGCGGGCCATCCGCTCGAGCGCCCGGACCAGGATCGCGACGTCCAGGCGCGCCGGCTCGGGGGCCACGCCATGGGCCCGGGCGGCCGCCACGGCGACCGTCGGCTCCCGGCGCAGGAGCATCGCCCCGTCCAGCGCCCGGGCCTGGAGACGGGCGCCGGCGTCCCGGTAGGCCCGATAGAGCAGGAGCCGGGCCCGCAGCTCCGCCTCCGGGTCGGCCCCCTCGTCGGGCATGCCGACGGCCGCCGCCGGCGCGCGCGGCAGGAGGGCGCGACTCTTGATCAGGATCAGCTGGCTGGCCACGGCGACGAACGCCGAGATGTTGCCCAGGCGATCGCCGTCCAGCGTGGCCAGCGCCTCGAGATAGGCCTCCGCGAGGGCTCCCAGCGGAACGGTCAGCACGTCCATCCGGCGCGCCTCGACCAGGGAGAGCAGGAGGCCGAGGGGTCCCTCCCACTCGCCCAGCCGGACCTGCGTGGCGTCCTCGACGCGGCGCGTGGCCCCGAACACCACGGCGGGAGCGTCGGGGCCCGGGACGGGCCGGCTGACCGTCACGTCCGGGCCGTTCGCGCCGCTGGCCGAGGGTCGGGCCGCCACCCTACGAGGCCTCGTCGGCGGCGTGGAGGAGCGCGGCGGCGGCGGCATCTGCCGGGCCGGCGCCTCCGACGATGAGGGCCGCCGTCCGTGGCCCGCACCCGGCCGCGCTCGCGAGCTCCGCCGAGCGCTCCGCGTGGTCGCGCAGGCGAGCCATCGCATCGGCCCCGCCCGGCAGGCGTCCGGCCAGCGCGTGGATCCACGATCCGCGAGCTCGCCCAGCGACCACGCGACCCGGTGCCAGAGCCGGATGGAGCGGCCCTTGCCCACGTCGTGGAACAGCCCGGCGAGGAGCAGCTCGCGATCGTCCGAGCCGGCCGCCCGCAGGCGCCCCGCGACGTCGAGCCCGTGGCGGCGGTCGGCGACCGGCATCCCGTCGAACAGGGCGAGCTGGGTGGGCGTCAGCCAGCCGACCAGCTCGGCTCGCTCCGTCGGCTCCACGCGGGCGACGAGGTGGCGGCCGAGCTGGCGGGCCTTAGACGCCCACCAGGAGGCGCGTGACGTCATTGAGGAGGGGAATGAGGATGCGGCCACCCAGTGACGAGTTCCCGATCGGGACCACCAGCGCGACGATGAGGATCACGAACCCCCACTGCTCCAGGGTCGGCCGGATCTTCCAGACGGTGCGCGGATCCATCAGGGAGAACATCACCTTCGACCCGTCCAGGGGCGGGAGCGGGATCAGGTTGAAGATGCACAGCGCGACGTTGATGTACACGAACACGTCGAGGACGTTGACCGCGAAGATGATCGGGTCGCTGGGGACGGTGACCAGCGCGACCACGATCCGGACGACGATCCCGCCGGCGATCGCCATCAGCAGGTTGGAGACGGGTCCCGCGGCCGCGACGATCGCCTCGCTGCGCCGGCCTCCGCGCAGCATCGACGGGTTGACCGGCGTCGGCTTGGCCCAGCCGATGAAGATGCCCCCCAGCAGGGCCGAGATGACGAGGAGCCCGCTCCCCAGGGGATCGAGGTGGACGAGCGGGTTGAGCGTCAGCCGCCCGAACATCCGGGCGGTCCCGTCGCCCAGCCGCCAGGCGGCCAGGGCGTGCGAGAACTCGTGGACCGGGAAGCCGACGAGCAGGAAGATCGCGACGGCGACGAGCGTCGCGGGATCGAGGTTCAGGCCGAGCACGGGACTCCGGGGTGCGGGTGGGGGTCCCGCGTATGGTACCCGGCCCGAGGGGCGACCCTCACATCAGCGCGAGGATCGCCGTCTTCTTGGCCTCGTAGTCCTCGGGCGTGATCAGGCCCTGGTCGCGCAGCGCGGCGAGCTGGCGGAGCTTCTCCTCGACGCGTCGGGTCCGCCGGCTTCGCCACGGCAGCGGCCTGTGCGGCCGCCTGCGCGTCGGCCTGGGCCTTGTCCTCGGCCGCATCGTGCTCGGCGAACTGCTGGAGCGGAGCGGTCATCCGGCGGACGACGTCCTCCTCGATGTCCTGCTTCGCGGTGAGCATCGTCTTCTTGAAGACCGTCGCGTGGTGGAGCATGTGGTAGTCGTCGGCGACCTCCTCCGCCGCGGTCAGGATGCGCAGGTTGCCCCAGTCGAACATGCGCCCGAACATGCTCTGCTCGAGGATCGCGTCGTTGATCTTCTCCAGGCCGCTGTCGGCGGCCTTCTTGTTGAGGATCCCCTCGACCTTGATCACCCGCCGGTTGGTCACCACGTAGTCGTCCTGGTACCAGCGCACGTAGATCCAGGCGATGTTGAGCGCGCCCAGCACGAGGAGCACGAGGACGACCAGGCCGAGGATGTCCCGGAGCGTTCCCGGCTGCATGTTCGACAGCATGATCACGATCAGCGTCGCCAGGCCCAGGCCGACCGCGAGGACGCCCACCTTCGCCTCGAAGATCCGCGCAAACGGGTGCTGGCGCGTCCGGTAGATGACGTGCTCGCCTTCCATGAGCAGCCCGTCCGTGTATCGCGCCATCCCGATGCTCCCTCCTGCCTGTCGCGCGGCTACGCGCGCGGATGTGCCCGAGCGTACACCTCCCGGATACGCTCGCCGGTGAGGTGCGTGTAGATCTGCGTGGTGGAGATGCTCGCATGTCCGAGCAACTCCTGGACGATCCGCAGGTCAGCCCCGCCCTCCAGGAGGTGGGTGGCGAACGAATGGCGCAGCGTGTGCGGCGTCACCCGGCCGGCCAGGCCGGCGATCGCGGCGGCCCGGCCCACCGTCGCCCAGGCCTGCTGGCGGGTCAGCCGACGCCCGCGGTCCGAGAGGAAGACCGGCCCGCCGTGCACGGTCGGCGCCCGTCCCAGCGCCAGGAGCCCGGGCCGGACGTCCCGGAGATAGGTGCTCAGCCACCCCGCGGCCACCTCGCCGAGCGGGACCATCCGCTCCTTGTCGCCCTTGCCGATGACCCGCACGGTCCCGTCAGCGAGGTCGAGGTTGTCGCGGTCCAGCCCGGTCGCCTCGCTGACCCGCAGGCCGGCGGCGTACAGGAGCTCGAGGAGCGCCCGGTCGCGCGTGCGGGCACCCGCCAGGGCGGCCTCGCCCGCGGCGGCGCCCCCCTCCCCTGCCCCGTCAGCCGGGTGGGCGGCCGCGTCGCCCGGGCTCTCGGGCGGCCCCGCGGCCACCAGCAGCCGGTCCACCTCGGTCACGGTCAGCGGGTCGGGCAGGAGGCGCGGCTCGCGGGGGAGGTCCAGGTGCATCGCCACGTCGCGCATGACGAGGTCCTCGGCGAGCGCGAACCGGTAGAACGCGCGCAGCGCGGCGGTGCGCCGGCGGCGGCTCGTCGGCCGGAGCAGGACCCCGTTCGGGCCGGCCGCCCGACCGAGCCGGCCGAGGTAGTCGAGGGCCGGCTCCGGCGTCCGGTCCCACGACCCGCCGGCCTCCGGGCTCGCCGCGAAGTCGCGCAGGTCCGCCCCGTAGGCCGAGAGGGTCGCCGGGGAGAGGCCGCGCTCGACGCGCAGGTGCAGGAGGAACGCATCGATCGCGGCGAGGAGCGCGGGCGGGCCGCTGGGCGCCGGCGCCCGGCGGCCGGCCGAGCGTGGCCCATCGCCCGGCGTCACCGGGTCGCCGCGGGCTCGCCCCGCGCTGCCCGGAAGGCCTCGGCGCCGGGCCAGCAGCTCGCGCGCCGAGGCGGCCGCCGTGGGTCCCCGTCGGGCCCGCCCAGCATCGCCGCGAGCTCGCCGATCCGGCCGTCGGGGTCCAGGCGCACGACCTCGGTGACGGTCCGGCCGTCCCGCTGCCGCTTGCGGATCGCGAAGTGGGCGTCGGCATAGGCGGCGATCTGGGGCAGGTGGGTCACGCACAGCACCTGGTGGCGCCGGCCCAGCTTCCAGAGCGTCCGGGCGACCGGGTCCGCACTGCGGCCCCCGATCCCGGTGTCGATCTCGTCGAAGACGAGCGTCGGCGTGGCGTCGGCCGTTGCGAGGACCTCCTCGATCGCGAGCGAGAGCCGCGACAGCTCGCCGCCCGAGGCGATCCGGGCCAGCGGCCGGGCCGGCTCCCCGGCGTTCGGCGCGATCCGGAAGACCACGGCGTCGGCCCCCGTGAATCGAACGCGACGGCGTCGCCGTCGAGCTCCACCGGCCGGCTCGTCGGGTCCGGCCGCGCGGCGGCCGACCGCGATCTCGACGCGCGTGCCGCGCAGGCCCAGCTCCCCGACCGCCGCCTCGATCTCCCGCCCCGAGCGCGCGCGGCATTCGCGCGCCGATCGACAGCGCCCCGCAGGCGCCCGCCACGTCCTCGAGGAGCCGCTCCGCGTCGCGGCTGCGGCGGGAACGCTCGGCGTCGATGCCGCGCAGGCGGGCGACCTCGTCCGCCGACCGCTCGGCGCGGGAGATCAGCCCGGCGAGGTCCTCGCCGTACTTGCGCTCCAGGGTGTAGATGAGGGAGAGGCGCTCCTCCAGGGCCACGAGCGTCGCGGGGTCGTGCTCGAGCTCCTCGGCGAGGGCCCGCGCCTCCGCTGCGACGTCCTCCAGCTCCGCGGCGACGCCGGTGAGCCGGCCCTCGAGCGGGTCGAAGCGTGGATCCAGGCGGGCCAGCCCGGCCGCCTCGGCCGCTGCGAGCGCCGCCTGCTCCCGGGCCCCGGGCGCGGCTCGGCGGCGCCCTCGTCGCCGGAGAGGTGGGCGAGCAGGGTGGCGGCGCCGCGGGCGATCGCCTCGGCATGCCTGGATGCGCCCAGGCGGGCCTGGATCTCGCCCGCCTCGCCCGGCCGCAGGCGCGCGGCGGCGATCTCGGCCGCCTCGTGCTCGACGAGCGCGATCCGGCGCTCCAGCTCGCGCGGATCCAGGGCGAGGCCGGCCAGGGCCTCCTCGTTCTCGCGCCAGGCCCCCACCGCGGCCGCGACCGCGGCGCGTTCGGCCTCGTGGCCGCCGAATCCCGTCCAGAAGGTCGCGCTGCCAGCGCTGGTCGAGGAGGCGACCCTGGTCGTGCTGGCCGTGGATCGCCACCAGCGGTCCGGCGATGCCGGCGAGCCGGCCGGCCGTGACGGTCTCGTCGTCGACCCGGGCCACCGAACGCCCGTTGACGCCACCTCGCGCACGCAGACCAGCGGCTCCGGGAGGCGGTCGAAAAGCGCTCGACCCGCGCCGCGTCGGCTCCGTGCGGACGGGCCGGGATCGGCCCGGGCACCGAGCGCGAGGCCCAGGGCGTCGATCAGGAGGCTCTTCCCCCGCGCCCGTCTCCCGGTCAGGACGTTGAACCCGTCGGCGAATGCGACGCGCAGCCGCTCGAGCAGGGCGAGGTCGGTGACCGGCGGGCTCCAGGAGCCGGCCGGCGGGAAGGTCCGGGGAGCCGGGCGCGGCCATCGCTCAGGACGGCGGCGGCTGGGCCTTCTGCCGAAGCAGACCCCAGAACGGCAGGTCCGCGCCTTCGAGGGCTCCAGGAACCGGATCGGGCGGTCCAGCGCGGCGACGGTCACCTCGTCGCCCACGGCCAGGACGATGTCCTCGCGACCGTCGATCGACACGAGCGCCTCGTGGGCCTCCACGATCCGGCAGCGCACGACCTGGGCCGGGCTGACGACGACCGACCGGATCGCCGAGAGGTAGGCCGCGATCGGCGTGACGATCAGGTTCCGGCTGAGCGGGTCCAGGATCGGGCCGCCGGCGCTGAACGAGTACCCCGTGGAGCCGGTGGGGCTGGCCACGACGAGCCCGTCGGCGACGTATGTCGCCAGGCGCGAGGGACCGATGTCCACCTCGAACCGGACGACCCGCGCGAGCGACCCGCGGGCGACGACGACATCGTTGAGGGCGAAGAAGGCCCGCCGCGGCACGCCGCCGGCACTCGGATGGATCTCGCCGCGGAGGGCCATCCGGGGCTCGATCCCGCCAGCGCCCCTCGACGATCTTCCCGAGGACCGCCTCCAGCTCGTTCATCTGCGCCTTGGAGAGGAAACCGACCTTCCCGAGGTTGATGCCGACGAGCGGCACGTCCACCTCGGCGACGGCCCGGGCGGCTCGCAGGAACGTCCCGTCGCCACCGAGCACGACGAGCGCGTCGGTGCCGTCGAGCGCATGCACGAGGCTCTCGTGGTCCCCGGCCTCGACGGCCCAGGCCGCGATCCCGTGCGCCGCGCACCAGGCCAAGGCCCGGGCGGACAGCGCGACCGCATCCTCCTTGGTCGGGTTGAAGGCGAACCCGATCCGCCGAACCGGCCCGCCGGTCATGGCGTCACCAGCGCCGCGATCCGGGCGTGGAGCGCATCGGGGCTCGGCGCCCCCGGGGCGGGCGCCCGGGACGCGAGCGGCCCGGCCCGACCTGGACCGGCGGACGGCTGCCCCAAGCAGCCCGGGGGCCTCGGCGAACAGGAAGAACTCGCGGTTGCCGGCGGGGCCGAGCAGGGGCGAAGCGCAGAGGTCCAGCGGTCGCAGCCCCAGCGCCCAGGGCCTTCTCGACCACGCGCTCGAGCACGATCCGATGGACGGCCGGGTCACGACGACGCCGCCCGGCACGTCGCCGCGGCCCGCCTCGAACTGCGGCTTCACGAGGGCCACGATGTGCCCGCCGGGCTCCAGGCAGGCCGCGATCGGCCCGAGCACCAGGCCCAGGGAGATGAACGAGACATCCACCACGGCCAGGGCGGCCCGCTCGCCGAGCACCGCGGGCTCGAGGTGGCGGGCGTTGACCCGGTCGTGGACGACGACGCGCAGGTCCGCGGCGAGCGCCGCGGCCAGCTGGCCGCGCCCGACATCCACCGCGTGGACCCGGGCCGCGCCGCGCTGGAGCAGGGCGTCCGTGAAGCCACCCGTGGACGCGCCCGCGTCGAGGCAGACGAGGCCGCGGGGATCCACGCCGAACGCGTCCAGCGCGCCGGCCAGCTTCTCCCCGCCGCGCGAGACGTAGGGCAGCGGCGCCGCCACCTCCAGCGGGACGCCGGGGTCCACGAGGTCGCCGGCCTTGCGGTCCAGGCGACCGCCGTCGCCCGCGCCGACGCGGACCCGGCCGCCCATCAGGAGGGCCTGCGCGCGCGTTCGCGTCTCGGCCAGGCCGCGCTCGACGATAAGCTGGTCCAGGCGCACCCGCCCGGGGCGCGCGGGCCGGGATCGGTCGGGGGCATTCGAGCCGCTCACCCGGCGATCATGCCACGCGCCGCTCCACCACGGTTCACCGGGACCGGTCAGGACGGGGCGGCCTCCGACGTGGCGCCGTCGCGCCGGCCGCGCGGGGCACCCGGCACGGCGCGCAGCGTCGCGAGGGTCTCGCGGACCTGCGCCTCGATGCCCTCCACGTCGAGCCGGACGAGGCGGCGCAGGTCGCTCACCGAGCCGTGCTCCACGAAGCGGTCCGCGGGGATGCCGACGATCCGCGTCGCCACCGACCGGTAGGCGGGATCGGCCAGGCGAGCCTCCTCGAGCAGCTCGAGCACGGCCGAGCCGAAGCCACCGGCGACCACGCTCTCCTCGAGGGTGACCAGGAGCTTCTTCCCGCGAGCCTCCTCGAGGATGAGCTGGCGGTCGAGCGGCTTGGCGAAGCGAGCGTTGACCACGCCGACCGACCAGCCGTCGAGGGCCAGGCGGTCGGCGACCGCGAGCCCGCGGGCCACGATCGGCCCGAACCCCACGATCAGGATGTCGGATCCCTCGCGGAGGATCTCGCCGCGGCCGACCGGGAGGAGCTCGGGCTCGCGCTCGGGTACGCCGCTTCCGGCGTCCCGCGGGTAGTGGAGGGCGAACGGGTGGTCCTGGGAGAGCGCGGTCCGGACCAGGGAGCGCAGCTCCTGCTCGTCCCTGGGCGCGGCGATGACGAGGTTGGGGATCTGCCGGTGGGCCGGGAGCATGAACATGCCCTGGTGGCTCGTGCCGTCCTCGCCGACGAGGCCGGCGCGGTCGACGCCGATCAGGACGGACTGGTCGTTCTCGGCGACGTCATGGACGATCTGGTCGAACGCTCGCTGGAGGAAGGTGGAGTAGATCGCGACCACCGGGCGCCCCCCGCCCATCGCGATGCCGGTCGCCAGCGCGACGGCGTGCTGCTCCGCGATCCCGACGTCCACGAACCGGTCCGGGAACTGGGCCTGGAACTTGTTCA
>CAWDEW010000003.1:0-38601 GCA_963801445.1 uncultured Chloroflexia bacterium
CCGCGTCGCGTGCAGTCGGCGTGAAGTGGCGGTGCAACGGCCGTGAAGCGGCGGTTGAGTGACCGTGCAGTGGCGGTGAAGCCACGGGTGAGAGGGCGTGAAGGCCGGGACGGGCCCTTCGGGTGATTGGGCTTCATCGGCGGCGCCGGGGCGTTGACGCGGCGCACAGGACGGCCACGGGACGAGTGGGGGATCGCGCCGCGGTCGCCGGCGCCGCAGGATCGAGCGTGCCATCATCCATCCCTCGCCCACCAGGGACCACGCCCATGCGCATCCCCCGCCCCAAGCCTCGGCTCACCGTCGCGCTCACCCTCGGCGGCGCGCTCCTCGTCGGCACGCTCGGCAGCCCCACTGGCGCCGGCGCTGTCGTCGGCCCGGCCTACCCGAGCACCGCCGCGCTCGTCCTCCAGGAGGTCCCCGTCTGGGATCTCGAGGAGAACACGAACGGGATCTGCACCTCCGGCGCCACGCACGTCATCAAGAACGCTGCCGGGACCTTCAACGTCGTCAACTACCTGGACAAGGCCCAGGCCTGCGGCCTCAAGGTCATCTTCGCCTTCCCGGAGACGGTCGACTACGCGACCGGGGTCGTCAATCCGACGCGCGTCGCCGGGTGGGTCACGAAGGTGAGCAGCCACCCGGCCACCTTCGGCTACGTTTCGGTGAAGGAGCCCTCCTGGAGCGGGATCGACGCCTCCGAGATCCGCACGATGTACCGCGCATTCAAGGCGGCCGACCCGTCGAGGCCCGTGATCACCCTCTTCGGCGACATGCCCGGCTTCGGCACGAGCCGCAACCCGTACACCACGGGCATGGCGGACATCGTGATGTTCGACTGGTACCCCGTGGAGACCACCACCGGCACGAATTCGATCTACCTTGCGGGCGGCGCGAAGTGGTTCCCGCGGGCGAAGTCGATTGTCAGGAAGGCCTCGCCGGGCCGCCCGATCTGGCTCATGGTCCAGACCCACAGGTACCTGACGCCCGCCGCGCACAAGAAGCAGCGGCCGACGCAGTCCCAACTCTGGCGGCAGGTCCGCGACGGGTTCGCGCTCCTCGGCGCCAGGGGGATCGCCTTCCACACCTGGCGCAACGCGAACTACACCCGGGACCAGCTGCGCGACCCCCAGATGGTCGCGTGGATGACGGCCCTCTTCGCACAGGTCAAGGCCGGCACGTTCCGCTGATTCGCGGGCGGGTCCGCACCTGATTCGCGGGTGATCCGCGCCCGCGGCCCGGCCCGCCGCACCTCGACGCCCCGACCCTGCCGGCCGGGGCGTCGCGCGTCCGGTAGACTCGCCGGAACGAGGGCAACCGTCGCCGGGGGCCGCGGGGTGCCACCGAGCACGAGCCTGAAGGGAGCACCGGTGGCGCAGCGGATCCTGGTCCTGGGCGGGGACGGCTACCTGGGGTGGCCCTCGGCCCTGGCGTTCTCGCGGGCCGGCCACCGCGTTGCCGTGGTCGACAACTTCGCGAAGCGCCGCTGGGAGCTGGAGATCGGCGTGCGGCCGCTCCTGCCCATCCCGACCCTCCACGAGCGGGTCCGCGCCTGGCACGAGGTCACCGGGCTCGAGATCGAGCTCCACGTCGGCGACCTGACCGACTACGCCTTCGTCGAGTCCGTTTTCGCGAGCTTCCGGCCCGACGCCGTGGTCCACTACGGGGAACAGCCGTCCGCACCCTACTCCATGATCGACGTCCGGACGGCCACCTACACGCAGGCGAACAACGTCGTCGGGACCCTCAACGTCCTCTTCGCCATCCGCGACATCGCGCCCGAGGCGCACCTCGTCAAGCTCGGCACCATGGGCGAGTACGGCACGCCGAACATCGACATCGAGGAGGGCTACCTCACCGTCAGCCACAACGGGCGCGAGCACACCTTCCTCTACCCGAAGACCCCGGGCTCGCTCTACCACCTGACGAAGGTCCACGACAGCCACAACATCCACTTCGCCTGCCGGATCTGGGGGCTGCGCGCCACCGACCTCAACCAGGGCGTGGTCTACGGCATCGAGACCGACGAGTCCGCCCTGGACCCCCGGCTGGCGACGAGCTTCCACTACGACGAGGTCTTCGGGACGGCGCTCAACCGCTTCTGCGTCCAGGCGGTCATCGGCCACCCGCTCACCGTCTACGGCGAAGGCGGCCAGACCCGCGGCTACCTGAACATCCGGGATACGATCCAGTGCGTCGGGTTGGCGATCGCCAACCCGGCCGACCCCGGCGAGCTGCGCGTGTACAACCAGTTCACCGAGCTCTTCACCGTCCTCGAGCTGGCCGAGCGCGTCCGCGACGGCGGCACCCACCTGGGCCTGGATGTCGCCATCGACCACGTGGCAAACCCCCGCAAGGAGGCCGAGCGCCACTACTACAACGCAAGGAACACCAAGCTCCTGGAGCTTGGGCTCCAGCCGCGCTACCTCTCGGAAGAGCTGATCGACACGATGCTCGGGACGATCGAGCGCCACCGGAAGCACGTCAACCGCGACGTCATCCTGCAGGGCGTGAAGTGGGTCCCCGACGCCCTCGCCGCGGGCGAGGGATCCGGCGCAGGGCCCCCGCCGCGGTGACCAGCCTCGCCCCGGTGGCCGCCAGCGCCCCGGCGGCGGCCCGCGCCCCGGCGATCGCCGGCCGCGTCCTCGTCACCGGCGGGGCCGGCTTCATCGGTTCCGCGCTGGTGCACCGCCTGGCCGGCGAGGGGGCGGCCGTGCGGGTTCTCGACGATCTCTCGATCGGGCGGCGGGCCTACCTCGACGGGCAGCCCTGCGAGCTCGTCGTCGCCTCCCTCGTCGACCCGGACGCGGTCCGCGCCGCGGTCGCGGGGTGCGACTCCGTCGTCCACCTGGCCGCCTGGGCCGGGATCCCCGATTCGGTGGCCGACCCGCTCGGCACGTTCGAGGCCAACGTGACCCAGACCCTGGGCGTGCTCGACGCGGCCCGTCAGGCCGGCGTGCGCCGCTTCATCCTGGCAAGCTCGAACGCGGTCCTGGGGCCCCACGAGCCGCCCGCCGACGAGACGGTCCTCCCCCACCCCGCCTCTCCCTACGGCGCCTCGAAGCTGGCGGGCGAGGCCTACGTCGCGGCCTACGCCGCGACCTACGGGATGGCCGCCTGCGCCCTCCGCTTCTCGAATGCCTACGGGCCGCGCTCGCTCCACAAGAAGAGCGTGGTGGCCGCCTGGCTGCGCTCGGCCCTCGACGGCGGCCCCATCACGATCCACGGCGACGGCGAGCAGACGCGCGACTTCGTCCACGTGGACGACCTGGCGGCGGCGCTGGCCGCCGCGCTCCGGGCGCCGGAGGAGCGCGTGGCGGGAGCGGTATTCCAGGTGGGGACCGGGCGCGAGACGACGGTCAACGAGCTCGCCGCGGCGCTCGAGGCAGCTCTCGGCCGCCCCTTGGAGGTGCGCCGCGACCCCGCCCGTGCCGGCGACGTGCGCCGCAACGCGAGCCGCGTGGACCGTGCCGCGGAGCAGCTCAGCTGGCGGGCGGCGATCAGTTTGGTCGACGGCCTCCGGGAGACGGCGGCCTGGTTTGCCACCGCGCTCCGCCATCCCGTCCTTGGCTCGGTCACTCCGGACGCACGCTCCGGTTCGGAATGACCCACCAGGGCCTCGCCCGGGACGCCCTCGGCACGGTCGGCACGCGGTTCGGGCTGGCCGTCCTCATCCTGGGCACCGATGTCGTCCTCGCCCGCCTGCTGGGCCCCGACGCAAAGGGGCGCTTCACCCTGATCCTGCTCCTCTCCCAGCTCGCCGCCGTCATCGTCGGCTGGGGGATGGACGCGGCGCTCGGCGTGGTGGCCGGCCGGGGCCGCGGCGACGCGCGGCGGGGCTTCGCCAACGCCGTCTTGTGGACCGCGGTGGCCGGCGGATTTGCGGTCGTCGTCTCGTGCTGGCTCTACGGGCTCCCCACCGACGTCCGGCCGGCGGGGCCGCTGGCGGGGCTGATCCCCAACCTCTCGGCCGCCCAGTTCCTCTTCGCCGCCCTCGCAATCCCCGGCGAGCTCTTCTTCGCTTTTGGCCTCTACGCCCTGCTGGGCCGGCGACGGGTCGCGGCCTACAACACCATCCGCCTGCTGCGGCGCGCGACGCTCCTCGCCCTCGTCGTCGGGGCCGCGGCCGTCGCCCGCCTCTCGCTCGACGTCGCCGTGGTCTGCAACCTCGCCGCGCTCGCCCTGACCACCGCGGCGATCGTGGTGGTCGCCCGGCGCGACGGGATCGCGGCCCTCCGGCCGTCCGGCTCCCTCCTGGCCGAGGAGATGCGCTTCGGGACGCGGGCGCTGCCGGGCGCCCTCGCGGAACGGCTCCAGCTCCGCTCCGACGCCTTCCTCCTGAACCTGCTGCTCGGCGTGCGGGCGACGGGCATCTACTCGGTCACGTCGGGGCTCGCCGAGACACTGTGGTACATCCCGAACGCGCTGGGCACCGTCATGTTCAGCCGGGCGGCGGACCCGGGCGAGGACGCGGCGGGGACGGCGGTGGTCCTGGCCCGCGCCACGGTGGCGATCACCCTCGTGCTCGCGATCCCGGCCTTCCTGCTGGGGCCGTGGCTCGTCGAGGTCGTCTACGGCGCCGACTTCGCCGGGGCGGGCGTCGCCCTGCGCTGGATTCTGCCCGGCGTCGTCGCCTACAGCGTCGTTGCCATCCTGTCGCGTTACCTCACCGGGCGAGGGCGACCCGGCCTAGCGACCGTGATCATGCTGGTCGGGCTGGCGGTCAACCTCGTGGCGAACGTCCTCCTCATTCCGGCGGCGGGGATCTCGGGAGCGGCCGCCTCGTCCTCGATCTCGTACGGCGTGACGGCCGTGCTCACGCTGGCGGCCTTCCGCCGCTTCTCCGGGCGGGGCCTGGCCGAGACGCTGGTCCTGCGGCCGCGCGACGTGACCGCCGGCCTCCGCTCGCTCCGGCGAGGGCGCGAGGCGGCGGCCGACGAGGTCGCCGAGCCTGGGCCGGGCGAACAGCCGTGAGCGGGCTCCACGTCGTCGTCCTGGATGATGCGCCGTACGTCTCGTGGCAGGGCCGCGTCCACGCGGTCAACGCGACCTTCCACCGCTTCCTCGCCGCGCTGCTCGATGGAGCGGAGCGCGCGGGGTCGCCCGTCTCCGTCGTCCTGGTCGCGCCGGTGCGCCCGGCAACAACCGCGCCCGTCTCCCTCGCCGTCGACCCGCGCATCTCGGTGGCAGCGACGGCGCCCTTCGACGGGATCGCCGGCTACGTCCGCCGCTCGCCGCTGCTGGTCACGCGCAACGCGCGGTGCCTGCGGGCGGCCCTCCGGGACGCGGACGTCGTGCTTCTGCGCCTCCCTGCCTCGAACGGTCCCCTCGCCGCGCTCGCCGCCGTCGCCCGGGGCGTGCCGCGGGTCGCCTACGTGGTGGGAAGCGTCCGCGACGTGGTGGCGGGGCAGGGGCGCCGCGGGGCGGCGGGCGTGGCCGCCCGGGCCGTGGCCGCGGCCTACGACGGGGCGACGCACCTGGCAGCCGTTGGCGCCGTGGTCATCGCCGCGGGCGCCGAGCCCTCCGGCGGGGGGATCCTGAGCAGCCTCGTCGCGCCCGAGGAGATCCGCGGGGGCAGTGGCGAGCCGTGGCCGGCGGTGGCCGGCGCTCTGCGGCTGGTCTACGCGGGCCGCCTGGCGGACGGCAAGGGGCTCGACGGACTGCTGGAGGCCGTGGCGACTTTGGCCGGGACGCTCCACGGGGGAACGATCGGCGAGCCCGCCGACCGCGGGGCCGTCGCGGCCGGCGTCACCCTCGACCTCGTCGGCGACGGTCCCGCCGCCCCCCTGCTGCGCGACCGCGCGGCCGCCCTCGGGATCGCCGACCGGGTGCGGTTCGGCGGCTACCTGGCCGACCGCGGACCGTACCTGGCGGCGCTGGCCGCCGCCGACCTCTTCGTCTCCAACTCTCCCGCCGAGGGGTTCCCGAAAGCGGTCCTCGACGCCATGGCGACGGGCACGCCTGTCGTGGCCGTCCCCGCCGGGAGGCTCGGGGAGCTGGCTGACCCCGGCATCACCAGCGCGGGCGCGCCGATCCTCGCGGTCCCGGCCGGAGATCCCGCAGCGCTCGCCGCGGCAATCCGGGGCCTCGTTGCCGATCCGGCCCGCGCCCGCCGCCTTCGAGCCGCCGGGACCGCGTTCGTCGCCGATCACACCGCCCCGGCGGAGGCCGCCCGCCTGCTGGCCCGCCTCCGCGCGGCCGCCTCCACCCGGTCGCGCTGAGCCGCGGCGTCGTCCTCAGGCGAGCGTGAAGCCCGCGAACAGGATCGAGGCCAACGCCAGCGCCACCACGAGGTTGGCCACGGTGGCCGTCGCGAAGACGGCCAGCGGGCGCCAGCCGGCCTCCCGCACCGACACCACCCGGAGCTCGAGGCCGATGCTGATGAAGGCGAGGATCAGGAACCAGGTCCGCAGGGCGTTGGCGATCGCGATGGTCGCCTTGCCCTGGTCCGCGGGCACGGTGGTCAGCCACCAGGTGGCGATGACGGACGCCGCGATGAACCCCAGGACGAACTTGGGGAAGCGCCGCCAGAGCTCGCCCAGGCCCGGGCGCGGCATGCCGGCCGACGTCTCCACCCGCATCACGAAGTACAGGGTCAGGAGGACCGCGACGACGCCCATCAGGGCGTTCTGGGTGAGCTTGACGACGGTCGCGACCTGGAGGGCGTCCTCGCCGACGATCGTGCCGGCGGCGGTGACGGCCGCCGTCGTGTCGATGTTGCCGCCGATCCAGGCGCCCGCGACGACCTCGGGCAGCCCCAGGGTGGAGGCGAGCCACGGCTGGATGAAGATCATGGGGATCGCGAAGACGACGACCAGGCTGGCCGTGTAGGCCAGCTGCTCCTTCTTCGCCCCGACCGCGCCCGCCGCGGCGATGGCGGCGCTGACGCCGCAGATGGAGACCGCTGCCGAAAGGAGCGCCCGGAGGCGGACGTCGAGCCCGAAGAGCCCGCCCACCCACCAGGTGAAGAGGAAGATCGTCGAGATCAGGAGGACTGCCTGGAGGATGGCCGGGCCCGCCGCCGAAACGATCAGCGACAGGTTGACCGACGCGCCGAGGAGGACGAGGCCCGTCTTGATGAAGAACTCCGTCCGGAAGGCGCCGCGCATCCGCTCGCGCACGCCCAGGGCGTGCAGCATGACGTTTGCGGCCAGCCCCAGCAGGATGGCGTAGATCGGGTACTCGATCGCCTTCGCGACACCGGCGAACGCGGTGTTCTCCAGCCAGACGGGGACGTTCAGCTCCAGGTAGCGCGTCAGCGCGGCGAGGGTCAGGAGGACCACCAGGCCGGCGCCGGTCCAGAGGAGGGGCGCGAGGGGCCGGGCGTCGGACCGCGCGAGCGCGCGCTCCATCGTGGCCATCAGGGCACCATCCCCTTGCCGATGACGCCCGCCAGCACGAGGGCCAGCAGGACGAGCCCCAGGATCGTCGCTGCCCAGTCCTCGGAGATCAGCCGCCGCCCGGCTGCCGCCACGCTGCCCGCGACCTCGATCGGCTCGTCGTCGTCCAGGGCGTCCAGGGCGTCCGCCCCCGCGTCGTCCAGGGCGTCCAGGGCGTCCGCCGCGCCGTCCGGAGCGTCCACGGCCGAGGCGCCCTCGCGCTCCTGGTCCATGGGTTCCTCCACTGTCCCCGGGGCCGCACCCGGCACCGGGCCGACTCTACCCCGGCCGGGCCCGCCGTCGCCCGGTCCGTTCGGCCCGTTCGGCCCGGAATGCGCCGCTCGCGCCCCGACGTGCTGCCTCCCGGGCGGCTACCCTTCGGCCGTGCCCGTCCTCGCCGCGGCCTTCTGGACCGCCAGCCTGCTCCTCCTCTGGGTCTACCTCGGCTACCCGGCCGTCGTGGCCATTGCGGCTCGGTTGCGGCCCATCCGCCTCGTCGCGACGGCCGGCGTCCCGCGCTCCGTCACCGTGGTGATCGCGGTCCACGACGAGGTGGACGCCATCGCCGGGCGGATCGCCGACGCCCTCGCCCAGGACGGCCCCCCGAGCCCGATCGCCGAGGTCCTCGTGGGCAGCGACGGGTCGACCGACGGGACCGACGCCGTCGTCGAGGCGATCGCCCGCGCGGACCCGCGCGTTCGCCTCCTCGCCCTCCCGCGCGCCGGTCAGACGCCCACCCAGGCCGCCCTCTTCGCCGCCGCCCGGGGCGACGTCGTGGTCCTCACCGACTGCGAGACCCGCTTCGCCCCCGACGCCCTCGCCCGCCTCTGCGCCCCGTTCGCCGATCCTCGCGTGGGCGCCGCGACCGGCCGCCTGGAGTGGCGCGACGAGCGGGCCACGGCGACCTCCCGCAGCGAGGGCCTCTACTGGCGCTACGAGCGCCGTATCCGCGCCCTGGAGAGCCGCGCCGGCTGGCTCACGGCCGTGACCGGCGCCATCCTCGCCGTCCGCCGGGACGCCTACCGACCTGTCCCGCCGATGGCCTCGATGGACCACCTGCTGCCGCTCTACGTCCGCGAGCAGGGCGGTCTCGTCGTCTACGTCCCGGGCGCCGTGGGGACGGACCGGCCCATCAGCGGTCTCCGCGAACAGTTCCGGAGCCGGTCACGCACGGCCACGCGCGGGATCCGGGCGAACCTTTCGATGGCCGGCCGCCTGGCGTTCTGGCGGCGACCCTCGGCGGCGCTCGCCATCTGGTCCCACAAGCTGCTCCGCTGGGCGACGCCTCTGCTTCTGGCCGTGGCGGTCGCGGCCTCTGCGGGCCTCGCCCTGGGCGGCTGGACGCCGGGCTGGATCGTGCCAACGCTGGCCGTCGGGTGGTTGGCCACCGCGGCCCTCGCCCACGGGCTCGTGCGGGCGGGTCGGACGCCGCCGCGGGCGATGTCGTTCGCCCGGGCGTTTACCGTGGTGAACCTTGCGTTCGCCGTCGCCTGGCTCAACGTGGTGCGCCGGCGCCGCATCGAGACGTGGCGGCGCGCGGAGTGGGAGGCCTCCGGCCGCTAGGGAGCCGGCGCTGGCTCGATGACCGGACCGCGCTCCCCGGCGCCCGCCCGGTTCCATGCGAGCCCCGTGCCGACGATCGTGAATGCGACCGTCGAGACCTGGATGAAGAGGAGCGGGTTGTTAAAGGTGGCGGCCACGCCCCACCCAACGGCGGTCGCGAGCGCCCCGGCGCCCAGCCAGCCGGGAACGCGGGCCAGGGTGAGAACCGTGGCGCCCACCCACAGGACGCCGATCAGGCCGACGGCGATCCCCTCCTCGGCGAAGAGCCGCAGCCACTCGTTGTGCGGCGCGTTGAGGATCGTGTCGCCGTAGGCGTCGGCGTGGAGCCCGTACTGGCCAAACCCGACACCCAGCAGCGGGTTGTCGGCCCAGATCGCGCTGGCGGCCGCCCAGGCGCGCAGGCGAAGGACGTCGCTGGCGACCAGCACGCCGCTCGGGTCGACCTCGGCCCCGCCGCCGACGGCTGCGCTCCGGGCCGCGAGGTAGCCGGGCAGCAGGAAGGCGCCCGCCACGATCCCCCCGACGAGGAGGCCAGCGCCGAGCCAGCGCCGGATCCGCCAGGCGACGACCACGGCCACGACGAAGATGCCGAGGAGGGCGGCCCGGCTGTACGTGAAGTACATGGCGACGGCGAGCACGGCGGCCCCCGCGGCAGCAAGGACGCGGACCGGGAGGCGGACCGTGCGGCCGAGGATGGCCGCCGCCGTGCAGACGGCGAACGGGCCGATGACCAGGGCCGCCACCCCGTTCGGTGACGGGATCACGCCGGCGAGACGGGTCTCGATCCGGGTGGGCCGGACCAGCCAGTCGAGGGCCGTCTCCCGAATGCCCGTGACGAAGAAGAAGTCGGCCAGGCCCACGAGCCCCGCGACGACGCCCGCGGCAGTCACGACGATGAGCGGCCGCAGGGACCCGCGACGGGCGGTCCAGGCGGCCGCGACCAGCACGACGCCCATCGTGGCCGGGCCGGTGATCCACCGGATGAGCGCGTCGGCCGCGGTCGCGTCGTCGGTCCGGGCCGCCACGACGCCCACGCCGGCGAGGGTCCCGGCAACTACCGCCAGCCCGAGCGCGATCGGCAGCGACCACGGGAAGTCTCGCGGACGGAGCACGAGCCGCAGGGACAGCCCGACGGCGAGCGCCCCGACGATGACGGGCTTGGCCCCGAGGTCGCGGGTCAGGACGAACGGCTCGCTGAAAACAGCCATGAACGCGAAGACGGTGAGGCCGGCGCCGGGGTGCAGCAGCGCCAGGACGGCGGCGGCCGCCACCCACTGGGCGAGGACGTCGCGCGACGCGTCGCCGGTGCGCAGGACGACATACGCGACGATGAACGCGGCCTCGACGGCGGGCGCCCAGACTCGGCGGGGAATCACGCCCGCGAGCGCGTCGGCGAGGGCGCGGTAGAGATCGAGCGGACCCGGCGCCCGGGCGTCCACTTGAACGGCCGCGGCGGCGCCCGTCAGCGAAACCACGTCTTGAGCATGACCCGCAGGAACCCGGCCCCGTAGCGGAGCGTGCCGCCCTTCTTGCTCGAACCCGCGGACCGGCGCCGGATCGTCACCGGGACCTCGACGACGCGGAAGCCGGCGCGCGCGGCGCCCAGCAGCAGCTCCGGGTTGTGGAACTGCTCCTCGGTGAAGGCAAGTGCGGGAAGCATGCTCGCCCGGATTGCCCGGTAGCCGTTCGCGATGTCGGAGACCGAGGTGCCGCCCAGCGTGTTGAGGAGCCGCGTGTAGACAGTGACGCCGGCGTTCCGGGCCACCGAGTCCGCCTCGTGCTCGCCGAGGCGGCGGCTGCCGACCACGAAGTCGGCCCGATCCTCCAGGATCGGGGCCACCAGCGCCGGCAGCTGGGCCGGATCGTGCTGGCCGTCCGCGTCCATCGTCACGACGACGTCGGCGCCCACCCGTTCCGCCACCAGGTAGCCCGTTTGGAGGGCGGCGCCCTGGCCGCTGTTCACCGGGTGGCTGACGACGTGGACGCCAGCCGCGCGCGCGACGTCCGCAGTCCCGTCCCGGGAGCCGTCGTCGATGACCAGGACGTGGACGGGCCGTCCGCCCACCTCCCGGGGGATCTCGGCGAGGACGGCGGCGAGGCTCTCCGCCTCGTTGTAGGCCGGGACGCACACCAGGATCCCTCCCCAGCGCTCGCCGAGGGGAGTGGCCACCTGGGCCGCGGCGAGCGACCGCACCAGGCGGCTCACCCGCTGCGAGGCGTGCTCGGCGCGCCCGAGCGCGTAGAGGATCAGCAGGAAGCAGAGGGCGACGGCCACGATCAGGACCGTGATCAACCGCCCGAGGGGCTCGCCTTCGAGGCCCAGGATGTCCTGGAGCGGGCGCACCAGGTTCGGGAAGACCGCGATCACGACGAGGACGAGGCCGGCGGCCACCCTGACGGCGCCCGGCGCCCGGCTCCCGCTGCCGGACCGCGTCATGCGGCGAACGCCCGAGGCCGCCAGGAGGACGCCGAGGACGAGGCCGGCGATCCGCAGGAGGCTGACCTCGGCGAGCATCGGCGCTGTCAGCCTCCGGACGCGGCGGGGGCCCGCACCGCGTAGAGCCGCAGGCGGCCACCGTCGAACGATCGGACCAGAGTGTAGCCCGCGCTCCGGTCGAGAGCGGCCAGGTCGGTCACGAACGGGAGGTACCCGCCCAGGTCGGCTCCCGTCGCCCCTTCGGCGGCGACGAGGAGATGGGTGACGCCCTCGCGTGCGACGTATCGCCGGGCGCCCGGCCCGTCCGGATCAAGGAAGAGAGTCCGCGCGGCCAGCAGCAGGGCGGTCGATTCGGCGAGGAAGGCCCGGTCCTCCAGGTAGACGGCGCGCCCGTCGACGATCCCGGTCCGCCGGGCGAGCGCCGCCACGGACCCGTCCGTGTAGGCGTTGTCAAGGAGGCGGGCTTCGGCCGGCAGGTTCGCGTCGATCCAGCGGTAGGCCTCGTAGCCGGCTGGCGTCAGGCCGGGCTCCAGGTCGTCGTCGAGCGAGGCGTCCGGCGCGGGCGCGATCGCCGCGGCAGTGACCAGCGCCATGGCCAGGCCCGCGGCGAGCACCGCGCCGCGCCGCGCGAGCAAGGCCCGCCAGCCCGGGCGCAGGATGCGGTCGCCCAGGACGAGGAGGACGACGGCCGCCACCACCGGCAGCACCAGCTCGTACGGCATGAGCCGGCGAGGGCCCGTCCGCATCGGGACGTACGTATCGGAGATCGCGAACAGGAGGTACGCCCCCACGAGGAGGCCGGCCCCGAAGACGTAGGCGGCCACGAGCGCTCGCCGGCTGCGGGCGTCGAGCAGCGGCCACGCGAGCCACGGCGCGGCGAGCAGCCCGACGAGGACCACGAGAAGGCCGGGGAAGCGGGCGTCCAGGCCGGGCCAGACGTGGAGGATGGAGCGCGGCAGGAGCCGCCGGTCGGTGAAGCTCACGGGGGGCTCGCGGCCCAGCTGGCCCGGGGCGACCGCAGCGACGTAGAAGTCCCACGTGGGGTCATCGGTGAAGGTCCAGCCCGGCGGCACCTCGTCGGCCGGGGGCGGGGCGGGCGCCGGCTCCTCGACGCGCTCGCGGGCCACGTAGCCCAGCACGCGGAGCTCCCCGGTCAGGGCGAACGCGGCGGCGGAGCCCGCCAGGAGGCCACCGACGAAGACGATCACGGCGACGGCACCGACGCGCCCGAGCGCCGCGCGGGACGGCACGCGCAGACCCAGACGGCCGCCCGTCACGAGGAGCCGGCCGGCTGCCAGGCCGGCGAGCGCCGGGCCCAGGAGGAGGAAGACCTCGGCGTGGGCGAGCCAGGTGACGGCGGCGCTGGCCACGGCGACGACGGCGAGCCGGCGCGACCGCTCGACCATCGCGCGGTCCGCCAGCCAGAGCGTGAAGAGGGCGAGCACGAGCGCCCACGTCTCGGGCCGGTAGGCGAGGAGCTTGCCCTCGAGGCGGACGGTCGCCAGCAGAAGGCACGCCCCGAGGATGGCCGGCCAGGTGGAAACGAAGCGGCGCAGGAGCAGGGCGCCCACCGCCAGGGCGGCGCCGAGCACGACGAGGCGGTAGGCCTCGAGCACGACGCGCACATCGAGGTCCGGGAGCAGCGCGAACGCGGCCGCCGTGTGAGCCGTCACGGGGAGGTAGTCCGTCTGGAACGGGCGCAGCGTCCCCCACTCCGGCAGGGCGTCCGGGAAGCCTCCCGCGAGCGCGGTCTCGCGGGCGAGGTTGGCGTAGTACCAGACGGTCGAGCTGAAGGGCAACAGTGCGTCTCCGACAGCCGCCCGGGAGGGGGCGACGACGAGCACGACGGCGACGAGGGCGGCCGCGGCGGTGATCCCGAGGACAGTCGCCCGCCGGCGGCCCCGGGCGCCGCGGACCGCGGCCCGGAAGGCGCGTGCGGCCGCGCGCCGGCGCCCGGGGAGCAGGAACGGAGCGATGGTCAGCGCCGCCAGGGCCGCGATGACCGCCGGCGGGGAGAGCACGTCGAGGGCGGCGAGAAGGGTGCAGGCCGGGGCGGCCACCAGTAGACTGGCGCCGGCCGCCCGCCCCACGGTCACGATCGGCGACCCCGATCCGGGCGCGAGCACCGGCCCCCAGGCGAGGCCCGGCAGGACGAAGAGGAGGGCCAGGACGAGCGCGGCCGCGAGGAGCTGGGCCCCGGTGGCGAGCGAGTCCGACGGCAGGATGGCGAGCCTCCGGTGGAGCAGATGACGGCGAGCGCGAGCCGGGACGGGGCGGCGTCGCCGCCCGGCGGACGGCCACGGCCGAGTGTACGGCACCGGACATTCCCCACCGGGCCCGCGGCGGCCCTCGTTGCCCTGGTGGCGCTCTCGGCGGTGATCCACGGATTCCGGATCCTCTCCCCCGCGTACCCGGGCGGCGACCTCCTCTACCACGGAGCCCTCGCCCTGGGCCTCCTGCGCGACGGCCTCCCCATGGAGGGCGCCTACGCGGGCCTGCCGGCCTACTACCCGCCCGGCTTCCACCTCCTGCTCGCCGGCCTCATCGCCGGCCTCGGGGCGCCGCCGGTCGCGGCCGCGGGGGTCCTCTTCGTCCTGCTCATCCCGGCCTTGCCGCTCGGGACCTTCCTCCTGGCCCGGCGCCTCACGGGCCGGCCGTGGGTGGCCGTCCTCGCGGTCGCCCTCACCCTCTTCGGCGGCGCCTACGACCTGAGCGCCGGCCGCCAGTGGGTCAACAGCCTCTTCCTGGGCGGCCATGCCGCCTGGACGGCCTACCCGCGGGACCTGGTCTTCGCGATCCTGCCGTTCGCCGCGTACGCGTTCGTGCGGGCGCTCGAAGCCGCCCCGTCCCGGCCGCCCCGCTCGCGCCGCTGGCTCGGCTGGGCGGCGGGCGCCGGACTGCTCCTCGGGGCGGCGGCCCTGAGCCAGGTTCAGCTCCTGCTGCCGATACCCGTCGCCTTCACTGCGACGGCCGGGGTCGTCGCGGCCCGGGATCCGGAGCGGCGGGGACGGGCCATCGCCGCCCTGCTCGTCTCCGGTGGCGTCGCCCTCCTCCTCGTCGCGCCGTGGCTCGCCCAGATGGCCGAGACGATCCGCCAGGGCGGAGGCGTAACCCTCGCCTCCTCGGACCAGCTGGAGCCCGCCCGTTTCGGCTTCTGGAGCTACCCCCGCCAGTTCGGGCTCCTCCTCCCCTTCGGCCTCCTGGGCGCCGGTGTCGGACTCCTCTTCCTGCGGCGCCCCGACGGCCCGCGGCCCCTCGGCGCGTCGGGGCCGTGGCGGCCCACCCCGACCGAGGGCGGCGTCCTCCTGGTCGCCTGGTGGGCCGTTCCCTTCCTGCTGGGCGTCTTCTACGACCCGTCGTGGCCCATCGAGGACGCCCTCCGGCCACAGCGGCTCTGGCTGATGGCGTCCCAGCCGCTGGCGATCCTCGCGGCGATCGGCCTGGTGACTGCCGTGGAGCACCTGCTGGCGGCCCGCCGGCCGCGCTGGGTGGTCCCCGCGGTGGTGACGGTCATGCTCGTCGCCGCCGTCCCGGCGACCATCGCGACCGCGCTCGTCGTGGCCCGGTCCTGGACGACCGACACCTACGCGATGCTGGACCGCGCGGTCGACCGCGTCCCGCACTTCGACGACCTCCTCGGCCGCGACGGCCCGCGCGCGACGGTGCTGGCGCCGGAGGACTGGTCGGCGCTGGCGCCTGGTTCGAGACAGGGCTGCCGGTCGTCGCCCTGGTGCCGCCCGGCTACGCCAAGCTGGCGTTCGATCCGGCCCGCTTCACCTCCGCCTCGCAGGCGGAGCGGCGCGCCGCCCTCGTGACGGCGTGGTCGGGCGACGCCGAACGGCCTTGCCGCCGTCGCCGCGCGGTTCGAGGCGACCCGGATCGTGATCCCGAGGGACGGCGAGCGGTGGGCGCTCACGAGCCTGGCCGCGGCGGCCGTGGCGGCGGGGGATCCCGCGGCGGCCCCGGGGGCCGCCATCGCGGAGGGCAACGGCTGGGACGCCCTGGACCTCCCGGCCGGAGGCCGCCTCGTCCTGCCGGCGGGGGCCGTGGGACCGGTGCGGATGGCCGTGCGGGTGGGGCGTCGAGGACCCGAAGAGGCGCCCGCGGTGCGGCTGCGCCTCGTCGCGGTTCCCGCCGCCGGCGCCGACCGCCCGCTCGGCATGATCGAGATCCCCGGCGGGGCGTCGGACTGGCGCCGCGGCGACGTCGAGGCGGCGCTCGCGCCAGGCGAGCGTCTCGCGATCGACGCGGAGACGCCGGTCCTCCTGCAGTCGGTCATGGGCTGGGTCCCGCGGAGCGGCCCGCCGGCCGGCTGGCGCGTCGCGGCCGAGACGGCCGAGGCGGTCATCCTGGAGCGGGCGCCGTGACCCGCTGGCTCCGCCGCCCGATCGTCTGGCTCCCGATCTCGGGAGCGCTTCTTGCCCTCGTCGCCTGGCGCTCGCGGATCTGGGAGGCCGGCGCAATCCTGGGTACGCCCGACCCACTGCCGCTCGCGGTCGCGGTGCTCCTGAACGGCGTCGTCGTGGTCCTGTGGGCCGCCCGATCCGGCGACCTGCTGGCGGCCGCCGGCCACCCGGTCGCGGTCGGCGCCGCTCCTCCCGATGACGGCCTTCGCGAACACGGTCAACAACCTGACCCCGGGGTCGACGGGCGAGGTCGTGCGGGCGTGGATGCTGCGCGCCCACCACGGCGTCCCGTACGCCACCGGGGCCGCCGTCATCGTGATCGAGCGGGTCGTCGCCATCGGGTACCTGGGCGGCAGCGCCGCGATCGTCTGGGCGGGCCATCTTCTGGCTCTTCCAGGGCCGCTGGTGCTGGGGCTGCTCACGCTCCTGGTGGTCCTCCCGGGCCTCGTGTACGGCGCCGGGCTGCGCCCCGCCGCGCTCGCGGCCCGCCTGCCGCTGGGCGGGCTCCTGGGATCCGCCCGCTGGGCGCGCGCGGGAGGGGCGCTCGTCCGGATGGACGACACGATCGCCGGGCTCCTCACCCACCCGCGCCACCTCGCCGTCTTCGCGCTGTGCACCGGCCTCATCTTCGCGGTCTACACGGCGCAGCTCTGGCTGGTCGCGGCATCGGTGGGGATCGCGATCGATCCGATCCTGGCCTGGGGGGCGCTCGGCCTTTCGATCGTGGCGGGCGTCCTCTCGCTCCTCCCGTTCGGCCTCGGCGCGACCGACCTGGTGCTGGCGGCCCTTCTCGCCTCGCTGGGCATCCCGGCGCCGGCGGCGGCCGCGATCGCCTTCGGCTACCGGCTCGTCTCCACCGTGCCGCTGGGCCTGCTCGGGGCCGCGTCGTACGGCTGGCTCAGCGCCCGGCTGCCCCACGGCGGGACCCGGGCGGTGATGGCTGCCGCCCGGGCGGAGATGGCCAACGAACCGGAGGTCAACGAACCGGCGGCCAACGAACCGGCGGAGGCGAACCCGTGACGCCGGCCGGGCTGCTGGCGGCCGTGGCCGTGCCGCGTCGCGTTGGCCGCCGGCGCGTTCCTGGTGCTCCCGGCCGTCCGCCGCACCCGGCTCGGGATCGTCCATCCGTCAGTGGCATGGCTGGCCCTGCACGCGGTCTTCTTCGGGGCCGGCGCCGCGATCCTGGCGGCGGCCGGTGCCATCGATCCCGCGGCGGCCTGGTACGTCGCGGGCGCCGCCCTCGCGACGGCGCTCGGGGTGGCGGCCTCGGACCGGCTCGCCCGCGCGGCGCACCGCCCCTGACCCCGCCCCCGACGCCGCGCCCGGCGCCTGCGCCGGTCCGCCCGCTCGTCGTGGCGATCCTGCTCGTCGCGGCCGCCGCGGTCCTCGTCCCGACGCTCCTCGCCAGCGGCCTCCCGCTCCTGTCCGACGACCCGACGGGCGCCCGGACCGAGCTCGCCGGGCCTTCTCGTCCAGCCGCTGCGGATCGCCCTCCCGGCCGCCGCGATCGTGGCGCTGCTGGCGGCGGCCCGCCGGCCGACCCGGCGCCTCGTCGCGGTCGCGGCCGCGGGGATCGGGCTCGCGGTCGTCTTCACGCTCCTGCTGGCCAGCCGCTACCTGGCGGCGGAGCTCGGCGCCGCCCTGGCCGTGGCCTGGCTCCTGGCCGGCCGCCGCCTGCCGGCCCGGGCCCTTGTCGCGCTGGGCCTCGCCGCCATGCTCCTCTTCGGCGCGGTGCAGGTCATCCGGGCCCCGGAGCTTTCGACGGGCCGCGAGCTCGCGTTCGCGGTCGAGCGGACGATCTCGCGGGTGCTCTTCGTCCAGCCCCGGACGTTGGACGCCCTGATGGACGCCATCCCCGCGGAGACTCCCCATTTCCTCGGGCTCACCTGGCTCCGCCGGCTGGGCCCGCTCGTGGGACGCGACGACGTCCCGAACCTGGGCTACTGGATCTATCCGCGGGTCTTCCCCGACCAGGACCCGGCGATCCCCGGCTACGCGGCGCCCGGCCTGATCGGCGAGGCGTGGGCGAACTTCGGCGCGGCCGGCCTGGCGCTCTTCGCGCTCCTCGGCGTGGCCCTGGAGCGGCTCGGCGCGCTCCTCTCCCGGCGCCGCACCGGCGTGGCAGACCTGGCAGCGGGCGCGCTGGCCGTGGTCGTCCTGGCGCGCACCCACGCCCTGGGCCTCAACGGCGCGGCGGTGCTGCTCGCCCTGCGTCCTGGCCTGGCGGCTCCTGGCCGCCGGAGGCCTCGCCTCCCTGCGCGACGACCTCGCCCGCGTCGCGCGCTGGCGGGCCTGACTCAGGCTACGGCGCGGGCGTGGCCGGTGGCGTCGGCGTGGCCTACGACGGCCAGGTGGCGCCCTCCTGGATCGGCGGGAAGTTCTTCTCGATCCAGGCGCGGCAGATCGCGAGGTCGAGGGAGAAGGCCGAGCCGCCCAGCTCGGCGGTGTAGGAGCGCGGGCCGAAGACGACCTGCTTCGCCTCGTCCAGGTTGGCCCGCTTCACCACCTCGAAGATCTCCGCGATCTTGTCCGACGGCAGGTCGGTCCGGACCGTCTCCCCGGCGATCCGGAGGAGCTTCGGCAGGACTCCGGGACCCTTCTCGCGGACCTTGTCGAGGGCGGCCATCACGAGGAGCTGCTGGCGGCGGGTCCGGTTGAAGTCGTTGTCGCCCTTCCGGCTCCGGGAGAAGATGAGGGCGGTCTTCCCGTCGAGCCAGTTCGCGCCGGCCGGCAGGCCCCAGCCCTGCGTCTTCGAGTTCACCCAGTAGTAGGGGTCGTAGTAGGCCTTCTCGAGGACGACGGTGACGCCGCCGACCGCGTCGACCAGCCGGCGGACGCCCTCGAAGCCGATGAAGACGAAGCCGTCCACCTCGATGTCGAAGGCCTTCGCGATCGCCCGCTTCATGGCCCTGTTCCCGTTGGTCGTCGTCGACAGGAGGTGCTGGTAGAGGGCGTTCACCTTGGCGCCGAAGACGCCGCCGGACGGCAGCGGGAAGTTGAGGGTGTCGCGGGGGATGGAGAAGGCCGCCGACTTCCCGCTGGCCGGGTCCACCGAGACGACCATGATCGCGTCGGTCCGGTTCCCCGGGTGCGCGGGGCGGTAGTCCGATCCCAGGAGGAGGACGGTGAAGCGCCCGTCGGTACCGAGGACGGGGTCCGCGCCGGCCGGCGTCGGGTTGGGTGTGGGCTCCGGGACCAGGGAGGCGGCGGGGCTCGGCGCCTGCGGGAGCGGCGGCGGCGTCTCGCCCGGCGGGAAGCTCTGGCGGGTTGGCTCCGGCTCCACCAATGCGCCGGCCACGGGCGCGGGTGTCGCTCCCGGCCCCCTGGGACCGCCGGCGAGGACGAGGCCGAGCCCGCCCACGGCGACGACGGCGACGACAAGGCCGCCGACGGCGACGACAAGGCCGCCGACGGCGAGAAAGCGGCTCGCCGGCCGCATGGCGCGCCACGTGCTGCGGAGGTCGCTCATGTCACCGGACCGTAGCACGCCGCACCGGACCGCACCCCTGAGACGAAGGTCCCAACGTTCGTGGGCCATCCGGTTGCGCGCCGCGGCGCTACGATGGGGGCCCGGTCGGGGAACGGTAACGGCGACCCGCACGGGACATCGGAAGAGCGCGGGCGATGTGGCGGGAGGCTTCCGCGGATGATCCGGCGGCACGCGACCGCACTGCGCCTCAGCCTGGCCGCGATGGACTTCCTGGTGGCGGTCGCCGTCTTCATCGGCGTCAGCATCGTCCGGTACGGGCCGTGCGTGGCACGACGCCTGGCACGCCGCGGCGGCGGACCCGTGGTTGCTGGCCGTTTCCTACGGCGCCGGATGGGTTGCCATCCTCTGGCTTCTCGGCCTCTATCGGCTGCGCGCCCGCTGGTCGTGGCGCACCGAGTGGACCGACCTCCTGCGGGCGATCCTTCTGCTCGCCTTCCTCACCTTCGCCTTCCTCTTCGCGGCAAGGCTGCCGAACGTGAGCCGGCTCTTCCTTCTCGGCCTGTTCGGCGCCCACGCGGTCGTCGCGGTCGCCTCCCGGGGGCTCCTGCGGTTCCTGTTCGCTCGCGGCCGGGAGCGCGGCCGCAACACCCGGTTCGTCCTCGTCGTCGGCGACGGCCCGGCGGCCCACGACTTCGCCCGCCGCCTGGAGCGCAACGCCTACCTGGGCCTCCGCGTGGCGGGCTTCCTCGCGGACCCGGGGCCGGACGACCCGCGCCCGGGCGCCCACCGTGCCGCGGCGGCGCCCGCGCCCGCCCAGGTTCGGCCCGCCGCTCCCGCCGGGACCCTGGGCCGGATCGACGAGATCGAGGCGGTCCTGCGCTCCACGGTGATCGACGAGGTTGCCATCTGCCTCCCGCCGGAGCACGGGGCGTTCACGGAGCCGGTCGCCCGCCTCTGCGAGGAGGAAGGCCTCGTCGTCCGCGTTCCGCTCGTGGACGGCGCCACGGCCATCCCGGGCGGACGCCTGGAGGACTTCGAGGGGATCCGCCTCCAGTCCCTCGTGTACGGCCCGGACCGGACGCTGGGGCTGATCGCCAAGCGATTGATCGATGTCGCCGGAGCCGCGGCTGCCATGATCGTCCTGTCCCCGCTGCTCGCCGGAGTTGCCCTCTTCGTTGCCACCCGCGACGGCCGGCCCGTCATCTTCCGTCAGGTTCGGGTGGGGGTGCGGGGGCGCCCGTTCGTCATCTTCAAGTTCCGCACGATGCAGCGCGACGCCGAGGCCCGGTACGAAGAGGTCGCCACCCTGAGCGACACCAAGGGGGCGGCGTTCAAGATGACGGACGATCCGCGGATCACCGGGTGGGGCCGGGTCCTCCGCAGGACGAGCATCGACGAGCTCCCCCAGTTCCTGAACGTGCTGCGCGGCGAGATGAGCCTCGTCGGCCCTCGCCCGGCTCCTCCGCGCGAGGTGGGGGGGTACGACGTCTGGCACCGCCGGAGGCTGTCCGTGAAGCCCGGCATCACGGGTCTGTGGCAGGTCGAGGCCCGCCTCGACGAGGACTTCGACCGGCGGGCGCGACTCGACCTCGACTACATCGACCGCTGGTCGCTCTGGCTCGACCTCAAGATCATCCTGCGGACGGTCCCGGCGGTGCTCCAGGGTCGCTGAGCGTCACGCTGCGCGGCGGCGAGGGCGGCTACGGGGCCGGAGTGGCCGCACCCGACGTGGGCTCGAAGTAGCGGCTGTCCTCGCCGAAGAGACGGACCGACGCGTCGGCGAACTTCTTCATGTCGGGGACCAGGATGTAGCCGCCCCCGTCGTTGGGGTTGGTGGCGTAGGGGGGGCCGAGCACGATCTGCTTGACCTGGTCGTCCTCGATGGAGCGGGCGAGGTCGAGCATCTCGGAGAGGCGGGAGGCCGGGAAGTTCGTCTTGAGCGTGTCGCCGGCGGCGGCGAGGATCGAGGGGAGCTTCGGCAACATCGCCGGGTCGGTCATCTTCTTCTGAAGCGCCAGGAGAAGCTGTTGCTGGCGGCGGGCACGGGTGAAGTCGTTGTCGCCGGCGCCCTTGCGCGAGCGCACGAAGGCGAGGGCCTCCTGACCGTCGAGGCCCTGCTTCCCGGCCGCCAGGTAGAAGCCCACCGGCCGCCCGTCGGTCCAGCCCCCGTAGCCAGGGTCGTTGATGAGGCGCTCGTTGTCCACCGTCACGCCGCCGGCCAGGTCGATGAGGGTGACGAAGCCCCGCAGGTCGACCGCCGCGTAGTAGTGGACCGGGACGCCCACCAGGTAGCCCACTTCCTTGACGAGCGTCGTCATGGGCCCCTCGGGGAACTCGCCGGGGTTGCGCCGGGCGTACGTGAGAAGGCTGTTGATCCGGGCGTTGAAGGTGCGGCCGTTCCAGAGCGGAAAGCGGCCCAGGTCGCGGGGAAGGCTGGCCATCACGCCGGTCTTCGTCTCTGGATCGACGCTCACGACGAGGAGCGTGTCGGTGAGGGCGTGGGTCCGGGTGGGCGAGGAGTCGATGCCGGTGAGGAGGACAGTGATCCGGGAGGTGCTCGTCGCCGGAGTCTCGACAGGGGCCGCGCCGGCGATCGGGGCGGTGGGCGACGCCCTCGGAGACGTTCCCGCCGATGTGCCCGGCGACGGGTCCGGGTCGGTGATCGGGAGGGGAAGGTCGCCGCCCCCGCCGTCCACGAAGATCTTGCTGCCGGCGTCGTAGAAGGACCAGGTGAGGTACCCGAGATAGCCGTGCCCGCCCACGACGGCGAACCCGAGCAGCACGAGCACGCCTGCCGCGAGGGTCGCCCGGGCGCCGATCCGGCGGGCGAAGAGCCAGGCCTCGGCCATGGCGACCAGGCGCCAGGCGCCCATGATCAGGCCCAGGACCAGGACGGTCTGGGCGTAGCTGGGGTCGAAGAGATCCAGGGCCACGCCCTGCAGGCCGCTCGTCGCGATCTCCCAGGCCGCCCATCCCGCGACGGCCAGGACCGGGAGCGCGTAGATCAGCGCCGTCCGCGGGCGTCGCTGGTAGGCCTGCCCGAGCCCGGGCCAGAGGAACGAGAGGAGGACGGCAAGGGACGCCGAGCGTCCCGGCGCGCCTGCGGACGTCATGAGGTGGTGTTCAGCTCATCCGGTGAAGGCCGTCCCGCCGGCCGATCGACTTCCGAGCACGATATCCCATTGTCAGAGAGCCCACGCGGAGCCGGGTCGACAACCATGGTGAGTTGAACAGCGCGCGCGGCGGCCAATGGGTTGACGGGCTGAACGGCTCTTGTTGCGACTCGAGCCGACCAACACCCTGCAAATCACTTGGGAGACGCTGCGCCCATCGGGGTTGGGCGACGGCGTCGGACCCCGCGCTGCCGACATGAGAGAGGGTCTGCGCCATGGCTCGACAGAGACGACAATTGAGGCGCGTGGCCTCGCTCATCGTCGCGGCGGCGCTGGCGATGCCGCTGATGATGTCGTCCGGTGCGTCCGCGAACGCGGCCGCTCCCGGCAAGGGCGGACCACTGACACCTCGGCTGCAGTTGCTGGCCGATCCCGCGTTCGACGCATCGTCGCCGCAGGCACAGGCCGAGAAGCTGAGGCTGCCCGTCTCGGGTCCCGGCAGCATCATGGAGCGTCCCGGCGGGCGCATCCTGGTCGATGTCCGGGTCAGTGACACGAGCGCGGCGACGCTCGACCGGCTGGAGACGGCCGGAGCGCACCTCGGTCTACGTCGACGACGCGCTGCGCATCGTCACGGCCGAGGTGGCCCCGTCGCAGCTGACCGCGCTGGCGGCGGTGCAGCCGCAGGTGCTTTCGGTCCAGGAGGTCCTGCAGCCGATGGTCAACGCAGCCTGCCCCACGGGCGATCTTCGTGTCCGAGGGCGACACGCAGCTGAACGCCGCGACCGGCCGCACGCACTACTCCGTGAACGGGTCGGGGATCACGGTCGGCGTGCTGTCCGACTCGTACAACAGCCTGGGCACGCGCTGCCACGGACGTGACCAACGGCGAGCTGCCCGGCGCGACGAACCCGTGTGGGTTCACGACCCCGGTGACGGTGCAGGCCGACAGTGGCACATCGGACGAGGGTCGCGCGATGGCCCAGATCGTGCACGACCTGGCCCCCGGGGCCGAACCTCCGATTTGCCACCGCATTCAACGGCGAAGCGGACTTCGCCAACCAGATCCGGGATCTTGCCACGGCCGGGGCCAAGGTCATCGTCGACGACATCACCTACTTCGCCGAACCGATGTACCAGGACGGCGTGGTCGGCAAGGCGGTCGAGGACGTCATCGCCGCGGGCGTCACCTACTTCAGCTCTGCCGGCAACGAGAACACCATCGTCGGCGGCAACAACGTCGGCCTCGTACGAGACGCAGGCGTACCGCCCGACGACGTGTCCGGCGTCGGTGGTGGCCGCGGACCCCGGTGTGCTCGACTGCCACGACTTCAACCCGACGGTCACCGTCGACAACACCTACGGCATCACGTTCAGCGGCACGGTCCGGGTACGTGCTGGGCTGGAACGAGCCGCAGTTCGGCATCGCGACCGACCTCGACTTCTGCGTGCTCAACCACTCCAACGGTGCCGTGCTCGCGTGCAGCCTGGCCGACAACCTGGTGACCCAGAAGACGTTCGAGACGTTTTCCGGCAGCTTGCTCCGGCTCGGCCGACCTGGTCGTCGCTCGCTACGCCGGGACGGCCACGCCGCGGTTCAAGTTCGTCTCCTGGCGGTCGGCGATCACCGCCGTCGAATACCCGACAGGGTCCGGCGGGGACGTGGTCGGGCCGACGACCTTCGGGCACAACGCGTCACGGTCCGGCGCCACCGTCGCGGCCATTCCCTACAACAACGCCAACACCCTGGAGACCTACTCCTCGCGCGGGCCGGCGACCTACTGCTACGGCCCGGTGGTCGGCACCACCCCGGCGGCGCCACTCGGGTCGTGCGAGACGGCCACGGTGGACATGTCCGCCACCGATGGCGTCGCCGAACTCGTTCTTCGGCGGAGGCAGCCCCCACCGCTTCTACGGCACCTCCGCCGCCGCGCCGCACGCCGCCGCCGTTGCGGCGCTCGTGCTGGAGCGGGCGCCCTGCCTTACGCCTGCCCAGGTCCTCACCGCGATGAAGTCCACCGCGCTGCCCATCGGCGCCTTCGGGGCCGACGCCATGGGCGCGGGCCGTCTCGACGCCGACGCCGCCATCGGTGCCGCCGGGACCTGCGGCGGCACCAGCGGGGCCACCTACGTCTCGCTCGCGCCCGGCCCGCATCCTCGACACCCGGGACGGCACCGGCCTCTCCGGCACCTTCAGCTCCATGGTGGCCCGGACCTTCGCGGTGACCGGCCAGGGCGGGGTCCCCGCCGGCGCGGTCGCGGTCACCGGCAACCTGACCGTGACCGAGCAGACCAGCCCGGGCTTCGTGGCCCTGACCCCCGAGCCCGTCAACAACCCGACGACCAGCACCCTCAACTTCCCGGTCGGCGACAACCGGGCCAACGGGGTGACCGTGGCCTTGAGTGGGACGGGCACCCTGTCGGCCACCTACTCGGGCGAGGGCGGGCCGTCGAGCACCAGCCACCTCATCTTCGACGTCACCGGCTACTTCGTGCCCGACACCAGCGGGGCCACCTCCGTCTCGCTCAGCCCCACCGTGGCCGGCACCTTCCAGGCGACCAGCGGAGGGAACGTGCTGCGCGAGGCCGTCGCCGTGACCGGCAACCTCACCGCGTCGGACTTCACTTCCACCGACCAGGTCATCGTCGGCTGGGCGGACGCCGCCCCCGCCGGGTCGGTCTCCGACGTCGGTGGGCAGCTCGATCGGGTCGCACGCGTCACGGCCGCTGCCGGCGAACAGGCGACCTGGCTCCGCACCCTCGCGGTGGGCGGCGACGTCTACCGCCTCGGCAACCGGATCTCGCCGGAACGCATCGCCGCGACCGTCGGCGCGCTCCGGGCTCAGCCCGGCGTCGCCTACGCCGAGCCGGACCAGATCGACCAGCTGGCCGCGAGCCCGCCGAACGACCCCTACTGGACGACGCCCGCGCCCGGCCAGTGGGACCTCTCGGAAGGCACCACCCCGACGACGTACGGGATCGACCTCCTCGGCGCGTGGGACGTCACGCTCGGCGCCGGCGTCGTCGTCGCCGTGATCGACACCGGGATCACCACGCACCCGGATCTCGCCGGGCAGACGGTCGCCGGCTACGACTTCATCGGCGACTCGCAGGTAGCGAATGACGGGAATGGCCGCGACGGGGACCCGTCCGACCCGGGCGACTGGATCACCTCCGCTGAGAAGCTCGTCGGGCTACTTCGTTGGATGTCCCGTGCGGAACTCGAGCTGGCACGGCACGCACGTGTCGGGCACGATCGGTGCGCTGACGAACAACACGATCGGGATCGCCGGGATCGCTCCGTCGGCGAAGATCCAGCCGGTCCGCTACCTGGGAAAATGCGGCGGCTACACCTCCGACCGGATCGACGCGATCGTCTGGGCATCCGGCGGCACCGTCAGCGGCGTCCCGGCGAACGCGACTCCCGCGCGCGTCATCAACATCTCGGCCGGCGGCAGCGGGTCGTGCAGTACCAGCTCCCAGGCGGCGATCGACGACGCCCTGTCGCGCGGCACGGTCGTCGTCGTGGCGGCGGGCAACAGCAATGCCAACGCGTCGGGCTTCCAGCCCGCGAACTGCGGCGGCGTCATCACCGTCGCGGCCACCGACCGCAACGGCGTCCGGGCCTCGTACAGCAACTACGGGTCCCTCGTCGAGATCGCGGCTCCGGGCGGGGCCCTCACTGGAAGCGCCAGCAACCCGGACCTCTGGTCGACGCTCAACGACGGGGTGACCGTTCCGGGCAACCCGATCTACTTCCAGTACGCCGGCACGAGCATGGCCACCCCGCACGTCGCCGGCGTCGCGGCGCTCATGCTCGCCGCCAATCCGTCGCTCACCCCCGCGCAGGTGAGCGCGCTCATGCAGCTGACGGCCCACCCGTTCGGCGCCGGCGGTTGTCCGCTGGGCTGCGGAGCAGGCATCGTCGACGCCGCCAAGGCCGTCGCCGCCGCCATCCCGCCCACCGTCACCTCCATCGACCCCTCGAGCGGTCCTGCCGGCGGTGGCACGACCGTGACCATTACAGGCACCGGGCTCACGGGCGCGACCGCCGTCAGCTTCGGCGGCACGGCGGCCGCCAGCTTCGCGGTGTCCTCCGGCACCCAGATCAGCGCAGTCAGCCCAGCCGGGACGGGCACGGTCGACGTCACGGTCACGGGCCCAAGCGGCACGAGCGCGACGAGCTCCGCCGACCTGTTCACGTTCATCTCCGTTGCCAGCGGGGCCACCTATGTCTCGCTCACCCCCGCCCGGATCCTCGACACCCGGGACGGCACGGGGCTCTCGGGCACCTTCAGCTCGACCGTGGCCCGGACCTTCGCGGTGACCGGGCAGGGCGGGGTCCCGGCCAACGCGGTGGCGGTGACCGGCAACCTGACCGTCACCGCAGCAGACGAGCCCGGGCTTCGTGGCCCTGACCCCGAACCCGGTCAACAACCCCACCACCAGCACCCTCAACTTCCCCCTCGGCGACAACCGGGCCAACGGGGTGACCGTCGCCCTCAGTGGGACCGGCACCCTGTCGGCCACCTACTCGGGGGAGGGCGGACCGTCGAGCCACCACCCACCTGGTCTTCGACGTGACCGGCTACTTCGTGCCCGACAGCAGCGGGGCCACCTACGTCTCCCTGGCCCCGGCCCGGATCCTCGACACCCGGGACGGCACGGGGCTCTCGGGCACCTTCAGCTCGACCGTGGCCCGGACCTTCGCGGTGACCGGGCAGGGCGGGGTCCCGGCCAACGCGGTGGCGGTGACCGGCAACCTGACCGTCACCGCAGCAGACGAGCCCGGGCTTCGTGGCCCTGACCCCGAACCCGGTCAACAACCCGACCACCAGCACCCTCAACTTCCCCCTCGGCGACAACCGGGCCAACGGGGTGACCGTCGCCCTCAGTGGGACCGGCACCCTGTCGGCCACCTACTCGGGGGAGGGCGGACCGTCGAGCACGACCCACCTGGTCTTCGACGTCACCGGCTACTTCGTGCCATAGCGGGAGGGCAGACCACCCAGCGCGGAGCTGCACCAGCGGTTCCGGATCGGAAGCCGGACCGCCTCGCATGCGGCGCGGGCATCAGAGTCAGGTCGTCGGCGGGGACTATGATCTCGTTTCCGGATACGACCTCGCCTCGCTTCGGGCACGTCGAGCGACCGGAGCCGGTCAGGTCGGGCTAGCCCAGGAGCGTGATGCAGAGTCCCGAGCCGGAGCCAGGGACGGGCCCCGCACGCGAGCGCGTGGTCACGGTCGTGCTCAACTGGAACGGGTGGCGCGACACGGTCGCATGCCTCGAGTCTCTTCGGAACTCGGACGTGACGCCGCGCGTCATCGTGGTCGACAATGGCTCGACCGACGGCTCCGGGGATCGCATTCGCGCCGAGGCGCCGTGGGCTCAGCTCGTCCAGCTCCCGTCGAACCGAGGCTTCGCCGGCGGCATGAATGCCGGGATCGTTGCGGCACTCCGTGGGGCTCCCGGGGTCGACTACGTCTGGGTGCTGAACAACGACACGCTCGCCGAGCCCTCGACCCTGTCGCGCATAGTGGCGCTGGGGGACTCCGACCCCCGAATCGGAATCGTCGGGAGCCGGCTCGTGGACGCGGATGGAACGGGTCGGATCCAGGCGGTGGGCGGTGGAACCGTCAACCGTTGGCTCGGAACAACGTCGACCCACCTCGAGTCGTCGTCGAAGGCATGCGATCACCTGGTCGGGGCGAGCCTCCTCGTGCGACGATCGCTCCTCCGCCAGATCGGCGGCTTCGATGAGCGCTACTTCTTCTACCTCGAGGACACGGACCTGAGCCTCCGGGCGCGCCGTGCCGGGTGGCGGCTCGCGGTCGCCGAGGACGCGACCGTCATCCACCGTCGCGGCGCGTCGATCAGCGATGGCTCGTCCAGCCGGAGCCTTCGCTCGGACGTCACCTTCGCGCGAAGTTCGGCCATCTTCGTGTCGAGCCTTGGCCTGCCCTGGACGATCACCGCCATCCCGCTCCGGTTGGCGGGTATGGTGGCCAACCGGCTCGCGAGGTCGCAGGCGGACCGCGTGGTTCCGATCACCCGGGCATACCTCGAGGGACTGCGCGTCGGGCGACACCGCCCCGAGATCCCGATTTTCGACGATACGCAACCACCGAGGGCGGTTGCCTCGGCCGGACCTGGTCATACAGCGGGCGGCGCAGGCAGGAGTCCCCTGGAGTGACCCGGATCGGCCCCGTCGGGGAATCGAGTCCGACGCGATGGGCGAGTGGCGCCCGGATCCTGGCCGCGATCGGGATCGTGGCCGTGGTCTGCACGGCCACGTTCGCGGACTACCTTTCGTCCTGGCTGCCGAAGGTCGGCGGCTATCCGGCCGGGGCGGTCCTTCGCGACGGGGTCGCGCTCTCGTTCGTCTGCCTCGCGGTCGCCATCCTCCTCCGGGACAGGTCGGGGTGGAGTCGGGCGTCCCTGGCGCCGCTCGCGACCGGGCGCTCGCCTGCGGTCGCGGGGCTCGCCATCGTGCCGTTCGCGGTCTTGGCGGCCTGGGTGCTCATGCTCGTCCTGCCGAGCCCGGCCACGGTGCCCGCGGTCCTCGCGGCGAGGAACCTCCTCCTGTACACCATGGTCGGGTTCGCGGCGTACGTGCTCGTCGCGCGGAGATCGCTGAGCATCGGGGTCCTGCTCGGGACGCTCACCGCTGTCGGATTCGTTGCCGCCGGCATGGGGATCCTCGACACCGCCACCCACGGCGGGATCGTCACCACCCTCGGATATGACCGTGACTACTCGGGTGTCGAGGGGAGTGCGGGCCGCCTCATCTCAGGGACCTCGGCGATGTTCCAGGGGTACGTCAGGGCATCGGGCGGCATCTCGAACGCGCTCGTGTTCGGCTACCTGATGGCCGCGATCGCGGTCTTCGCGACGTGGATGCTCGAGCGGGTGGTCATCCGGTCCGGATGGCGCAGCTGGCCCGCCCTGGTCTACGTCGCGCTCGGGATCGTCGCCGGCGTGGCCTGCATCGAGTCGCTCACGCGCGGCGCGATCATCGCGCTCGTCTTCGGGCTGCTCGTGCTCATCGTCCTGCGCCGAAGCCGGCCGATCCTCGTCGGGGCCATCTCCACGGTGACGGTGGCCCTCTTCCTGACCTGGGCGGGCTCAGGACTCATCTCGACGCAACCACCGGGCCCGGCGACGGTCCTGGGCCAGTCGGCTGCGCCGAGCCAGGCGGCCGCGCCCGGTCAATCGGCCGGGCCGGCAGCCACCGCGGGCCCGGGCCTGATCGACATCATCGGCACGAGGGTCACCTCGGGTGACCCGTCATCGCAGGAGTCCTCCAGCCTGCGCCTCGACCAGGTCCGCCGGGGACTCGAGAGCCTGGCGTCACGACCCATGGGCAACGGCCTCGGCACGGAGGGCAGCGCCTCGAACCGGTCCGGGAACGCGCAGGCGGACCTGACGCCGGACATCTTCGTCCTGATCGTCGGGCTCCAGACGGGAATCATCGGAGCCGTCCTGTACGGGCTCATCTTCGCCGCGATGATCCTATGGGCGGTCCGTGGCCCGACCCAGGGCCGGGCACTGGTCCTGGCCATGATCGGGATCTTCGGGATCACGGCGGTCCTGAGCTCATCTCCGGACGCGCCGGTCTTCGCCACGACCATCTGGATCCTGATCCTGGCCGTCAGCGCCGCGCCTGCCCCAACGTCGCCGGCCGATCAACCGCGACGAGCCGGACGTGAGACCGCGTACAGCTGACCCGCGAGCCACTGGTCGGACCGCCCCCGAGTCGATCGTTGCGCCAGCCGGCGGACGGAGCCAAGCCTCCCGAACTGCGGTGCACCCCAGCGCTGCGGCACCCAACCTCCACGGCGGAGCATCACCTCGGCGTCCCGGCGGGTGAAGAACCGCAGGTGAGTCGAGTCGAAGATCCCGTGGTCCTCGTACGCGAACCCGCGGCCGAGTGCGATCCGCAGGATCGCGGGCAGGAATCGGATGTTCGGGATCGAAACTCCGAGGACGGTGTCCGCGTTCGCGACGCGGCCGAGCTCATGCACGACCGACCACGGGTCGACGAGATGCTCGAGCACGTCGGCGCAGACGATGAGATCGAAGTTCCCCTCGAGCGCGTGGACGGCCGTCTCGATGCTATCGCACACGATCCGGTCGTAGAGCGCAGCCGCCCGGGCGGCGCTCGCCGGATCGAGCTCGACGCCGACGATCTCGCGCGCGCCGTGATCCCGGTACCAGGATGCATTCGAGCCAGCGCCGCAGCCGACGTCGAGGACGCGCCCGAATTCGCCCCCGATCCAGTCCAGGAAGTCCGATCGATCGCTGGCGTGGTAGCCGGCGGGTCTCGGGATCAGCACGACTGGTCCGAAGCGTAGAACGTCTGGAGCCCGCCACCCTCGTGCGCGAGGTAGTCGCGCCACGGTGAGATGACGCCGTTGCGGCGCTTGCGCAGGAGCAGGACCGTCGTATGGCTCGCACCAGGCCACGCCCGGGCGAGCGGAGCCGCGAGCCGCGCCCGGAACGGATAGAAGCCAACGCCAACGCGCCGGACGAGTTCGTAGGCATCGCCGTGTCTCGCGAACCTGAGGAGCTCCGAGCTCGTATATCCCCGCACGTGCGGGCCGAACGTGCGGATCGAGGTCGGTTGCACGCCGGCCAGCAACAGCAATCGATTGTGGAGGCTCCCCAGGTTGGGGGCTGAGATCACCAACCATCCGCCATCGCGCGTGACGCGGAGGATCTCCGACATAGGGAGCCAGATGTTCTTGAGGTGCTCGAACACCTGGTTCGCGATCACGACGTCGAACGAGCCGTCTTCCCACGGAAACGGGCTGCTCTCAAGATCCACGCGGGCGACCTCGACTCCCCGGTGCTCAGCGTCCGCCGCGGGCTCGGGGAAGATCTCGATGCCATAAGGTCGAGCGTGGAGGAGCTCGGCGATACGAACGGTCTCAGCGCCGTCCCAGCAGCCGACGTCGAGCAAGCGTGCCGCTGGTCCCTCCCGCGGGTCAAGCGACTTGAGGAGGGTCCGGATGGTGCTCCGCACTTCATCGAGCACGTCGTCGCACGATGCACTCACGTCGCGGGACTATAGCATCGCCGGTTCGCCTTCGGTCTCGAGCCTCCGGGCTGCTGGGCGACTTGGCTCACCGCGTCGTGTCGATCACCGCGCTCGGCGAACGTCTCGCACACCATTCGGACGGCTCTCTCGGAGTTAGTCAGACGGCGCTAGCCTGGCGTGAACCTGCTGGCGATGTCGTACGAGTAGACATACACGGTCATTCCCTGAACGCGGTATTCGGCGACAGGTCGGCCATAGCGCGCCTCATCAGGGGGGCGACCAGCTGGGGCCGGGGCACCGGGGTCGTAGACATAGAACGTTGGACCTTGCTCAGGCTCGTAGAACGAGCTGGAGGTGCCGTGGTCTCCTCGGCAGAAGACACCCTCGGGATTTGGACACTCCACATCCATGACGGGAAGGACGGTCAACTCACCGCCCGCCTGCCACGAGACTGCGAACGCGTCCCAGTAGGGAGCGTAGCCACGGTGCAACCCGTGCGATTGAAGGAAGGTGGAGAGCGTCGACAATTGCGCGTTACGCACATTGGCCGGCAGCTGATCGGCATACGCCTGCACGTTCGCGACCGCGCTGAGCAGCACGACGGTCGAACCACCAGCAACGAGGAGTCGCGCGCGGACTCGCTCGCCTGCCCAGAGTGGAACCGTGCAGGCTGCCGCAAGGAGCAAGGGAACCAGGAACCGCCATGACCAGGTATCGGCGGGTACTTCTGAGACGAGAAATGCAAGCACGAGCACCACCTGGACGGTCAGCCAGTAGGCTGCCGCGAAGAGGCGGCCAGCGTTGGGTGTCGTCCGGCTGACAGTGCGCTGACGTCGGAACGTCACCCAGGGGACTATCAGCGCACAGAAGCTGACAAGCGCCGCGCCGAAGAGCAGCACGCCGCGCGGATCGAGCGTCGCTCCCAGAAACCTGCCACTCCCGACGGCCAGCACGCCGTTCAGCAGGAGCCCCAAGTTCGCCACGATTCCTGGCCCGTCCGCGAACTTCAGCGGCAGTGGAGCGGCCGGCGGACGTGTCCACCCTTGGCCGTCGAACAGCAAGCCCTGCGTGAGTGCCAGCACCACGAGGCTCCCCAGCACGACCGAACCGAGAGCGATGACGCTTCGTCGGTGTGTCCGCCATCCCCCTGCCCAGGCCACGACTCCTGTGGCAATGCCCGCCGGGACAATTCCGTCAAGCGTGAGCAGCGGATCTGAAGCGCTCCAGAAGCCGACCACGACTGCCGTGGCGACACCGAACGCGACCATCCGCCATGGATGCCCGTCCGTTCGCCCCGTCAGCACGAACACCGCATACGCGAAGAGCAGACACTGCCCCATCCAGGTCGATGAGTGGTAGGTCTGGGACAGATAGCCGTAGAGAACTTCCGGAGATACGACTCCGATCAGAGCCGCCGCAAGCAAGCCCGCCCAGCGGTTGCTGAGGCGAGCGACGGCCCAGCCGGCCGCGACCACGGCCACCACCACGAGACCGGGTCCGAATGCCCATTTCCAGACCAATCTGTGCATTGGTAGCCACGATGTCCACAGGTCGATCTGCAGGTAGCCGGGCTGGGTGATTCCGTCGAGGGGCGCGCTCGCGGGATGCGCGCGCAGCAGCTCGGCGAGGAACGGCAGGATGGCGGTGTCGCTGTTCCAGTACTGGGCATACAGAAGACCGCGGACGTTGAGCCCAAGGATGACGAGATATCCGAGGGCAACGACGAGAGGAACGAGCAACGCGACGCGAAAAGGAAACGACCCGCCCGTGGCCGTCTTGTCAACGGGCCCGAGAAGCCTCCGCCTGAGGACTGTCGTCATGACGTTCGGGAGTGTACGTGGCCGATCTCCGGCCGCCGGGCCGACGCGGTCACGTCCTTCTGCCGGACCTCAGCCCCGCGAGCAGGTCCCGAACCGGGATCGCGCCCGTCAGCGTCGCCGCCAAGCCGTACGCGACGATGCCCGCAGGGATGGCGACGAGCGTCTCGCGGACGGGCCATACGACCAGCGCCATGACCAGCGTCGGGATCACGGCGGTCTTCAGGGCCGCCGGGACCGCGGCCCGCGAGACGTCGCGAGTCCACCACAGCAGGAGGCCGAGCACCGTCAGCTCCGAGACGATCGTGACCATGGCTGCGCCGATCATCCCGGCCAACGGGATCACGACGAGGTTCAGGCCCATGTTCGCGGCCGCCCCCGCCGTCACGGCCGCCAGGTACCGGCGATCGCCGTGTCGCGCCAGCAGCAGGAAGGCGAAGGCGGCATTGGCGTACACAGTGACGACGCTCCACACGAGGATCCGGAACGGGGCAGCGGCCGGCGCGAACTCCGGGCCATAGACCAGGCGGATGATCGGTTCCGCTGCGAGCGCTCCTCCGACGGCCATCGGCAATCCCCACAGGACCATCTGATGGGAGAGGTCGGCGACCGCCTTCGCCGCAGCCGGAGCATCTCGCGCCACGAGGAACGACAAGCGCGGAATCGCCACCGTTCCCACGGCCCCCGCCAGGGTGAGGATCGGCAGGACGACTCGATAGGCCGCGGCGTAGTAGGCGACCTCCTCGCTACCCCGGAAGACGCCGAGCAGGATGGTGTCGAAGCTGTAGTAGACGGTGATCGCGATCGCCGCCGCTCCGAGCGGAAGGCTGCGAAGGATGGTCGTCGGGATGCCCTGTCCGAACCGCGGGCGAAAGCGAGACCAGCGGCCAGCCAGCAGGATCGACATCGTCGCGGTCGTCCACGCAGCGAGGGTCAGCGCCACGGCGGCAGCCGGGGCATCATCCCCGCCGTTGACGAGAGCGAGCGCGGCGAGCAGCTGCGTCCCCGTCGCCGCCACCTCGACGGCCGCCGACCGTGCGAATCGCTGCTCGCCCTGGAGCACCCATCGAGCGTTCAGGGCAGAGGCGGGCAGCCCCAGGCTCAAGATGACGACGATGGCTCGAGACTCGCTGCTGAGCGGAAGGAGGATGACCCCCGCGGCGATCGCGAGCAGGGTGACCGCCGAGAGCACGAGTCGCGCCCCCACCACGCTGCGGACGAGGTCCGGCGACGGGCTACCCCTGGCGATCTCCCGCAACCCGAACGTTGACAGGCCCAGGTCAACGATGAGCAGAGGGTAGGCCATGATCGCCAGGGCGAACTGCAGCGTGCCGAACCCGTCGGTGCCGAGGCGCCTGCCGAGCACGGCCAGGAGGGCGACCCCGAGAACGAGGGATACAGCTCGGGCGATCCCGATGAGGAGGATGGGTCGCGTCATTCCGTGCCCGTTGGCCGGGCGACACGGGCCACGGCTTCCATGATGCCCTCGCGGAGCGTCGAAGGTGGCATGAAGGCGGTCTCAGGATCCGGGCGGGCTACCGCGACGTCGATCGCGGCCGCGATCGAGCGCTCGTCCCGGGGGTCCAGGAACGTCACGAGCTCTCCGGGGATCTCCGACGCATGTCCGGTGCGACTCGCGGCCACCGGAAGGCCGACGGCTACGGCCTCCACGACCGGGAGGCCGTAGCCCTCCTCGAGCGAAGGCTGGACGAGCGCCCGGCTCGTCGCGAGCAGTCGGTCGAGCTCGGGCTCCGGAAGGAACCCGCGTGCCTCTACCCCGGCGATCCCGTGCTCGCGGATCCAGGAACCCATCTGACGAACCTCCGCGAGGCTGCCCCCGACGAGGAGCAACCTCCCGCCCCGTGATCGGAACTCGGTGGTCGCGTACGCACGGCAGAGGCGCTCCAGGTTCTTGTGCGGCCCGAACCGGCCGACGTAGATCAGCGTGTCGGATCGCGCGGCGGTCGCCCGCATCGCACGGATCCGGGCGATGCGGCCAGCGTCGACGGAGAGGCTGACCACGAAGATCCTCGAGCCCTTCACCCCCAGGTCCCGAGTGATCGCCTCCTTCGACTGGGTGGAGACGGTGATGATCAGCTGGCTCAGGCCACAGACGGCCTTGAAGAAGGCCAGCTTCGCGAGCCGGACCAGGGTGCGAGCCTCGAAGTGGAGCGGGATCGTGTCGTGAATGAGGGTGACCGAGCGGCCGGGCCGGAGCGGCCGGACCTGGTGCAGGTAGACCCTCACGTCTGCCCGGGGAACGCGCAGCCAGTCGACCTGCCCGTAGAGCCTGGCGGGGTGGCCGTGCCAAGGCTCGACGATCGCCCCGTCGAAGACCAGCGGCCCAACGGCGGCCGGATCGCCCCACAGGATCCAGCGACCCGACGCGGGCGGCCGGTCGCGCAGCTCACCGAGGAGCAGCTCGGTCACCCGCCCCGCCCCGCCATAGCCGAGCCAGCGGCAATCGAGCATGACCGACAGACCCTCGAAGTCGTCCGTGCGACGAGCTGTCAACGACGCCTCATCGGGCGCCTCGCCTCGACTCGGCGCAGGGGCGTGGGATCCACGGCCATTCGAGCCTCTCATCTCCGATAGCATGAGCGACACCGTCGGTCGCGCGCCTGCCCATCCGGCGCCCCGGTGGATCGGGTGCCCAGCCTCGCGCGACGCGTGATCGACCCGGGGCCGGCGAGGTTACTCCCCATGGTGCGGAGGGTGGATGTCGGGCCAGGCTGAGACGCGAGCCCCCGCGCGGCCACGACCGAGCTGCGCGGTCGTGCATGACTTCTTCACGACCGAGGGAGGGGCAGATCGATGCGCGGTCGAGTTCGCGCGGCTCCTGCCCGACGCCGTCGTTCACACCTCCTTCTTCAACGTGTCGCGCTACGGTGGCCGGATCGCGCCGTCGCGCGTGCGCCCGTGGTTCCTTCAGCGCATTCCCGGGTTGCGGTCTCACTTCCGCGCCCTGCTGCCGCTCTACCCGGTCTACTTCGGGACCCTCGACCTGCGTTCCTACGATCTCGTCGTGAGCAGCTCGATCGCGTTCAGCAAGGCGGTGCGGACGCGGCCCGGGGCGCTCCACGTGGCCTACGTGCACACGCCCCTGCGCTATGCGTGGGATCTCGAGGCGTACCTCTCCGGGTCGAGCCTCAGCTTGCCGGCGCAGATCGCTGCGCGAACGGTCGGGCCGATGCTGCGCCGGTGGGATGTTCGGACCGCCCGGCGGCCGGACGTGATCGTCGCCAACTCGCGGACGGTCCGCGATCGAATCCGCCGGCACTGGCACCGCGACGCCCTGGTGATCCATCCGCCGGTCGACACCACCGAGATCGCGCTGGGCGATCGCGATGATGGCTTCTTCCTCGTGGCGGCGCGGCTGCTCGCCTACCGGCACATCGAGCTCGCCGTGGCCGCCTGCACGAAGCTGGGGCTGCCTCTCCAGGTGGTCGGCGACGGCCCGGAGCGAGCGCGGCTCGAGGCGATGGCCGGACCGTCGATCCGGTTCCTGGGCCATCTTGACCGAGCGGCACTCGTGGATCGGTTTCGCAGCTGCCATGCCTACCTGGTCCCAGGGATCGAGGACTTCGGCATCGCCCCGGTCGAGGCGATGGCCGCCGGCAAGCCGGTCGTCGCATTCCGCGCGGGAGGCCTGACCGAGACGGTGGTGGAAGGCGTCACGGGAGTGTTCTTCGACGAGCCGACGGCCAACGCGATGGCCGACGCGATCGGGCGCCTCGAGCGCGGCGCGTTCAGCCCCGAGCGGATCCGGGCTCACGCCCTCACGTTTGACACGGCCGTGTTCGATCGCCGCTGGCGGGAGCTGTTCGCGGCCCACGGGGTCGACCCCCGGCTCTACTCCGCCGAGCCGGGGGTTGCGGAAACCGCGGCCACACCAGGCTGAGTCGTTCGACTCCCGTCCGCCGCCTCTGCCCCTCCCGCTATGGCACGAAGTAGCCGGTGACGTCGAAGATGAGGTGGGTCGTGGCTCGACGGTCCGCGCCTCGCCCGAGTAGGTGGCCGAGAGGGTGCCGGTCCCGCGAGAGGGCCACGGTCACCCCGTTGGCCCGGTTGTCGCCGAGGGGGAAGTTGAGGGTGCTGGTGGTCGGGTTGTTGATCGGGTTCGGGGTCAGGGCCACGAAGCCCAGGCTCGTCTGCTCGGTGACGGTCAGGTTGCCGGTCACCGCCATCGCGTCGGCCGGGACCCCGCCCTGCCCGGTCACCGCGAAGGTCCGGGCCACGGTCGAGCTGAAGGTGCCCGAGAGGCCCGTGCCGTCCCGGGTGTCGAGGATCCGGGCCGGGGCGAGCGAGACGTAGGTGGCCCCGCTGGTGTCGGGCACGAAGTAGCCGGTCACGTCGAAGATGAGGTGGGTGGTGGCCCGCGGGTCCGGCCTCGCCCGAGTAGGTGGCCGACAGGGTGCCGGTCCCCGAGAGGGCCACGGTCACCCCGTTGGCCCGGTTGTCGCCGAGGGGGAAGTTGAGGGTGCAGGTGGTCGGGTTGTTGACCGGGTTCGGGGTCAGGGCCACGAAGCCCGGGCTCGTCTGCTGCGGTGACGGTCAGGTTGCCGGTCACCGCCATCGCGTCGGCCGGGACCCCGCCCTGCCCGGTCACCGCGAAGGTCCGGGCCACGGTCGAGCTGAAGGTGCCCGAGAGCCCCGTGCCGTCCCGGGTGTCGAGGATCCGGGCCGGGGCTGAGCGAGACGTAGGTGGCGCCGCTGGTGTCGGGCACGAAGTAGCCGGTCACGTCGAAGATCAGGTGGGTGGTGGCCCGACGGTCCGGCCTCCCCCGAGTAGGTGGCCGAGAGGGTGCCGGTCCCACTGAGGGCCACGGTCACCCCGTTGGCCCGGTTGTCGCCGAGGGGGAAGTTGAGGGTGCTGGTGGTCGGGTTGTTGACCGGGTTCGGGGTCAGGGCCACGAAGCCCGGGCTCGTCTGCTGCGGTGACGGTCAGGTTGCCGGTCACCGCCATCGCGTTGGCCGGGACGCCGCCCTGCCCGGTCACCGCGAAGGTCCGGGCCACGGTCGAGCTGAAGGTGCCCGAGAGCCCCGTGCCGTCCCGGGTGTCGAGGATCCGGGCGGGGGTCAGCGAGACGTAGGTGGCGCCGGTGATGGCGGGGATGACGCCCGCGGACGGGAGCGAGGCGGGCCCCTCGCCGTTGGCGTTGCTCGCGGTCACGGTGAACGTGTACTCGGTGCCGTTGGTGAGGCCGGTGACGGTGCAGGAGAGGGCGCCGCTCGTGGTGCAGGTCTTGTCATCCGGGTCCGAGGTGACGGTGTACCCCGTGATCGGGCTGCCGCCGTCGCTCGCGGGCGCGGTCCAGGAGACGAGGGCGGAGGCGTCACCGGCGACCGCGGTCACGCCGGAGGGGGCCGCGGGAAGGCCGGGCAGGGCGACCGAGATCCCGGTCACGTCGGCGAGCC
>CAWDEW010000004.1:0-32692 GCA_963801445.1 uncultured Chloroflexia bacterium
TCGAGGTGACCCCGATCGGCTTGTGGACCGCGAGGTGGACGGGCGCGACCGCCAGCGACGCGACCACGTCCACGACCCGGCCGTCGACCGCGACGCGGGTCCGGGCTGGATCCACCCGCTCGCCGAGGACGGCGAGCCGGCCGTCGACCGTGACCCGGCCGCCCTCGATCAGCGCGTCGGTCGCGCGGCGGCTGGCGATCCCGGCGGCCGCCAGGAGCTTGGCCAGGCGTTCGTCGGGCATCGTCAGCCCGCGGTCCCGGCGGGCCCGTCGATCCCGCCGCCGGCCCGGGAGCCCTCGCCGCCGCCGGCCTCGTCCGCGTCGGGGACCGCCAGGCGCTCGGCGATGCCCGCCTCGACCAGCGGAAGGTCCTCGATGCTCACCAGCCCGAAGCGCTCCAGGAAGTCGATCCCGGTCCCATAGAGGATCGGCCGCCCGGGGGCCTCGGAACGCCCGAGCTCCACGACCAGGCGCCGATGGAGGAGGCTCCGGATCGCGTACTCCGCATCCACCCCGCGGATCCGCTCGATCGCCGACTTCGTCACGGGCTGGCGGTAGGCGACGATGGCCAGCGTCTCCAGCGTCGCCGGCGACAGGCGCGCCGGCTCGCGGCCGACGTAGCGGCCGATCAGGCGTCCGGCCTCCGGGGCCGTCGCCAGGGCCACCCGCTCCCCGTCGAGGACCAGCCGGATCCCGCGTCCGGCGAGGGTCACCTCGAGGTCGCCGAGGCGACCGTCGATCGTCTCCACCGCGGCCCCGGTGAGCGTGGCGAGCTCGCGTCGGCTGAGCGGCCGCTCCGCGACGAACAGGAGCGCCTCGAGCTGGGCCTCGGTCAGCGCCTCGCCAGGGACTCCGTCCGCCGGGCCGTGGTCGGTGCCATCGACCGGATCCCTGGCCTCCGAGCCAGTGTCCGGGGACGCGTCGCCCACGGCGACCGCGTCCGCGTCGTCCCCGGCGGCGCCGCGGAGCGCCTTCGACGCCTCGGGCTCGGTCACGCGTAGTCCTCCAGCTTCTCGTCGAGCGGGTCGGCCGCCGCGGCGTTGTTCGCGCCGGCGCCGACCGGGCGCGCCACGGACGTGACGATGATCGGGCCCCAGGGCTCCGCCTGCTCGACCGTCACCTCGCGCCGCTTGACCAGCTCCAGCATCGCCAGGAACGTCACCGCGACGAGGACGCGGTCGTGCACGCCGCGCAGGAGATCCTGGAGGACGATCGGCCCGGCCTCGGCGAGCGCTGCCCGGATCAGGCTGGCGCGCTCGGCGAGGGTGACCGTCCGGGGCACCACTTCGGGCGGGAGGTCCGGGGGCGGCACGACGCGGGCCATCCGCTCGAGCGCCCGGACCAGGACCGCGACGTCCAGGCGCGCCGGCTCGGGGGCCACGCCATGGGCCCGGGCGGCCGCCACGGCGACCGTCGGCTCCCGGCGCACGAGCATCGCCCCGTCCAGCGCCCGGGCCTGGAGACGGGCGCCGGCGTCCCGGTAGGCCCGATAGAGCAGGAGCCGGGCCCGCAGCTCCGCCTCCGGGTCGGCCCCCTCGTCGGGCATGCCGACGGCCGCCACCGGCGCGCGCGGCAGGAGGGCGCGACTCTTGATCAGGATCAGCTGGCTGGCCACGGCGACGAACGCCGAGATGTTGCCCAGGCGATCGCCGTCCAGCGTGGCCAACGCCTCGAGATAGGCCTCCGCGAGGGCTCCCAGCGGAACGGTCAGCACGTCCATGCCGGCGCGCCTCGACCAGGGAGAGCAGGAGGCCGAGGGGTCCCTCCCACTCGCCCAGCCGGACCTGCGTGGCGTCCTCGACGCGGCGCGTGGCCCCGAACACCACGGCCGGAGCGTCGGGGCCCGGGACGGGCCGGCTGACCGTCACGTCCGGGCCGTTCGCGCCGCTGGTCGAGGGTCGAGCCGCCACCCTACGAGGCCTCGTCGGCGGCGTGGAGGAGCGCGGCGGCGGCGGCGTCGGCCGGGCCGGCGACTCCCACGATGAGGGCCGCCGTCCGCGGCCCGCACCCGGCCGCGCTCGCGAGCTCCGCCGAGCGCTCCGCGTGGTCGCGCAGGCGAGCCATCGCATCGGCCCCGCCCGGCAGGCGTCCGGCCAGCGCGTGGATCCACGATCCCGCGAGCTCGCCCAGCGACCACGCGACCCGGTGCCAGAGCCGGATGGAGCGGCCCTTGCCCACGTCGTGGAACAGCCCGGCGAGGAGCAGCTCGCGATCGTCCGAGCCGGCCGCCCGCAGGCGCCCCGCGACGTCGAGCCCGTGGCGGCGGTCGGCGACCGGCATCCCGTCGAACAGGGCGAGCTGGGTGGGCGTCAGCCAGCCGACCAGCTCGGCTCGCTCCGTCGGCTCCACGCGGGCGACGAGGTGGCGGCCGAGCTGGCGGGCCCTAGACGCCCACCAGGAGGCGCGTGACGTCATCGAGGAGGGGGATGAGGACGCGACCACCCAGTGACGAGTTCCCGATCGGGACCACCAGCACGACGATGAGGATCACGAACCCCCACTGCTCCAGGGTCGGCCGGATCTTCCAGACGGTGCGCGGATCCATCAGCGCAGAACATCACCTTCGACCCGTCCAGGGGCGGGAGCGGGATCAGGTTGAAGATGCACAGCGCGACGTTGATGTAGACGAACACGTCGAGGACGTTGACCGCGAAGATGATCGGGTCGCTGGGGACGGTGACCAGCGCGACCACGATCCGGACGACGATCCCGCCGACGATCGCCATCAGCAGGTTGGAGACGGGTCCCGCGGCCGCGACGATCGCCTCGCTGCGCCGGCCTCCGCGCAGCATCGACGGGTTGACCGGCGTCGGCTTGGCCCAGCCGATGAAGATGCCCCCCAGCAGGGCCGAGATGACGAGGAGCCCGCTCCCCAGGGGATCGAGGTGGACGAGCGGGTTGAGCGTCAGCCGCCCGAACATCCGGGCGGTCCCGTCGCCCAGCCGCCAGGCGGCCAGGGCGTGCGAGAACTCGTGGACCGGGAAGCCGACGAGCAGGAAGATCGCGACGGCGACGAGCGTCGCGGGATCGAGGTTCAGGCCGAGCACGGGACTCCGGGGTGCGGGTGGGGGTCCCGCGGTATGGTACCCGGCCCGAGGGGCGACCCTCACATCAGCGCGAGGATCGCCGTCTTCTTGGCCTCGTAGTCCTCGGGCGTGATCAGGCCCTGGTCGCGCAGCGCGGCGAGCTGGCGGAGCTTCTCCTCGACGCGTCGGGTCCGCCGGCTTCGCCACGGCAGCGGCCTGTGCGGCCGCCTGCGCGTCGGCCTGGGCCTTGTCCTCGGCCGCATCGTGCTCGGCGAACTGCTGGAGCGGAGCGGTCATCCGGCGGACGACGTCCTCCTCGATGTCCTGCTTCGCGGTGAGCATCGTCTTCTTGAAGACCGTCGCGTGGTGGAGCATGTGGTAGTCGTCGGCGACCTCCTCCGCCGCGGTCAGGATGCGCAGGTTGCCCCAGTCGAACATGCGCCCGAACATGCTCTGCTCGAGGATCGCGTCGTTGATCTTCTCCAGGCCGCTGTCGGCGGCCTTCTTGTTGAGGATCCCCTCGACCTTGATCACCCGCCGGTTGGTCACCACGTAGTCGTCCTGGTACCAGCGCACGTAGATCCAGGCGATGTTGAGCGCGCCCAGCACGAGGAGCACGAGGACGACCAGGCCGAGGATGTCCCGGAGCGTTCCCGGCTGCATGTTCGACAGCATGATCACGATCAGCGTCGCCAGGCCCAGGCCGACCGCGAGGACGCCCACCTTCGCCTCGAAGATCCGCGCAAACGGGTGCTGGCGCGTCCGGTAGATGACGTGCTCGCCTTCCATGAGCAGCCCGTCCGTGTATCGCGCCATCCCGATGCTCCCTCCTGCCTGTCGCGCGGCTACGCGCGCGGATGTGCCCGAGCGTACACCTCCCGGATACGCTCGCCGGTGAGGTGCGTGTAGATCTGCGTGGTGGAGATGCTCGCATGTCCGAGCAACTCCTGGACGATCCGCAGGTCAGCCCCGCCCTCCAGGAGGTGGGTGGCGAACGAATGGCGCAGCGTGTGCGGCGTCACCCGGCCGGCCAGGCCGGCGATCGCGGCGGCCCGGCCCACCGTCGCCCAGGCCTGCTGGCGGGTCAGCCGACGCCCGCGGTCCGAGAGGAAGACCGGCCCGCCGTGCACGGTCGGCGCCCGTCCCAGCGCCAGGAGCCCGGGCCGGACGTCCCGGAGATAGGTGCTCAGCCACCCGGCGGCCACCTCGCCGAGCGGGACCATCCGCTCCTTGTCGCCCTTGCCGATGACCCGCACGGTCCCGTCAGCGAGGTCGAGGTTGTCGCGGTCCAGCCCGGTCGCCTCGCTGACCCGCAGGCCGGCGGCGTACAGGAGCTCGAGCAGCGCCCGGTCGCGCGTGCGGGCACCCGCCAGGGTGGCCTCGCCCGCGACGCCGCCCCCCTCCCCTGCCCCGTCAGCCGGGTCGATGGCCGCGTCGCCCGGGCTCTCGGGCGGCCCCGCGGCCACCAGCAGCCGGTCCACCTCGGCCACGGTCAGCGGGTCGGGCAGGAGGCGCGGCTCGCGGGGGAGGTCCAGGTGCATCGCCACGTCGCGCATGACGAGGTCCTCGGCGAGCGCGAACCGGTAGAACGCGCGCAGCGCGGCGGTGCGCCGGCGGCGGCTCGTCGGCCGGAGCAGGACCCCGTTCGGGCCGGCCGCCCGACCGAGCCGGCCGAGGTAGTCGAGGGCCGGCTCCGGCGTCCGGTCCCACGACCCGCCGGCCTCCGGGCTCGCCGCGAAGTCGCGCAGGTCCGCCCCGTAGGCCGAGAGGGTCGCCGGGGAGAGGCCGCGCTCGACGCGCAGGTGCAGGAGGAACGCATCGATCGCGGCGAGGAGCGCGGGCGGGCCGCTGGGCGCCGGCGCCCGGCGGCCGCCCGAGCGTGGCCCATCGCCCGGCGTCACCGGGTCGCCGCGGGCTCGCCCCGCGCTGCCCGGAAGGCCTCGGCGCGGGCCAGCAGCTCGCGCGCCGAGGCGGCCGCCGTGGGTCCCCCGTCGGGCCCGCCCAGCATCGCCGCGAGCTCGCCGATCCGGCCGTCGGGGTCCAGGCGCACGACCTCGGTGACGGTCCGGCCGTCCCGCTGCCGCTTGCGGATCGCGAAGTGGGCGTCGGCATAGGCGGCGATCTGGGGCAGGTGGGTCACGCACAGCACCTGGTGGCGCCGGCCCAGCTTCCAGAGCGTCCGGGCGACCGGGTCCGCGCTGCGGCCCCCGATCCCGGTGTCGATCTCGTCGAAGACGAGCGTCGGCGTGGCGTCGGCCGTTGCGAGGACCTCCTCGATCGCGAGCGAGAGCCGCGACAGCTCACCGCCCGAGGCGATCCGGGCCAGCGGCCGGGCCGGCTCCCCGGCGTTCGGCGCGATCCGGAAGACCACGGCGTCGGCCCCCGTGGAATCGAACGCGACGGCGTCGCCGTCGAGCTCCACGGCCGGCTCGTCGGGTCCGGCCGCGCGGCGGCCGACCGCGATCTCGACGCGCGTGCCGCGCAGGCCCAGCTCCCCGACCGCCGCCTCGATCTCCGTCCCGAGCGCGCGCGCGGCATTCGCGCGCCGAATCGACAGCGCCCCGCAGGCGCCCGCCACGTCCTCGAGGAGCCGCTCCGCGTCGCGGCTGCGGCGGGAACGCTCGGCGTCGATGCCGCGCAGGCGGGCGACCTCGTCCGCCGACCGCTCGGCGCGGGAGATCAGCCCGGCGAGGTCCTCGCCGTACTTGCGCTCCAGGGTGTAGATGAGGGAGAGGCGCTCCTCCAGGGCCACGAGCGTCGCGGGGTCGTGCTCGAGCTCCTCGGCGAGGGCCCGCGCCTCCGCTGCGACGTCCTCCAGCTCCGCGGCGACGCCGGTGAGCCGGCCCTCGAGCGGGTCGAAGCGTGGATCCAGGCGGGCCAGCCCGGCCGCCTCGGCCGCTGCGAGCGCCGCCTGCTCCCGGGCCCCGGGCGCCGGCTCGGCGGCGCCCTCGTCGCCGGAGAGGTGGGCGAGCAGGGTGGCGGCGCCGCGGGCGATCGCCTCGGCATGCCTGGATGCGCCCAGGCGGGCCTGGATCTCGTCCGCCTCGCCCGGCCGCAGGCGCGCGGCGGCGATCTCGGCCGCCTCGTGCTCGACGAGCGCGATCCGGCGCTCCAGCTCGCGCGGATCCAGGGCGAGGCCGGCCAGGGCCTCCTCGTTCTCGCGCCAGGCCCCCACCGCGGCCGCGACCGCGGCGCGTTCGGCCTCGTGGCCGCCGAATCCGTCCAGAAGGTCGCGCTGCCAGCGCTCGTCGAGGAGGCGACCCTGGTCGTGCTGGCCGTGGATCGCCACCAGCGGTCCGGCGATGCCGGCGAGCCGGCCGGCCGTGACGGTCTCGTCGTCGACCCGGGCCACGGAACGCCCGTTGGCGCCAACCTCGCGCACGCAGACCAGCGGCTCCGGGAGGCGGTCGAAGAGCGCCTCGACCCGCGCCGCGTCGGCACCGTGGCGGACCAGGCCGGGATCGGCCCGGGCGCCGAGCGCGAGGCCCAGGGCGTCGATCAGGAGGCTCTTCCCCGCGCCCGTCTCCCCGGTCAGGACGTTGAACCCATCGGCGAACGCGACGCGCAGCCGCTCGAGCAGGGCGAGGTCGGTGACCGCCAGCTCCAGGAGCCGGCCGGCGGGAAGGTCCGGGGAGCCGGGCGCGGCCATCGCTCAGGACGGCAGCAGCTGGGCCTTCTGCCGAAGCAGATCCCAGAACGGCAGCGCGCCTTCGGGCTCCAGGAACCGGATCGGGCGGTCCAGCGCGGCGACGGTCACCTCGTCGCCCACGGCCAGGACGATGTCCTCGCGACCGTCGATCGACACGAGCGCCTCGTGGGCCTCCACGATCCGGCAGCGCACGACCTGGGCTGGGCTGACGACGACCGACCGGATCGCCGAGAGGTAGGCCGCGATCGGCGTGACGATCAGGTTCCGGCTGAGCGGGTCCAGGATCGGGCCGCCGGCGCTGAACGAGTACCCCGTGGAGCCGGTGGGGCTGGCCACGACGAGCCCGTCGGCGACGTAGGTCGCCAGGCGCGAGGGACCGATGTCCACCTCGAACCGGACGACCCGCGCGAGCGACCCGCGGGCGACGACGACATCGTTGAGGGCGAAGAAGGCCCGCCGCGGCACGCCGCCGGCACTCGGATGGATCTCGCCGCGGAGGGCCATCCGGGACTCGATCCGCCAGCGCCCCTCGACGATCTTCCCGAGGACCGCCTCCAGCTCGTTCATCTGCGCCTTGGAGAGGAAACCGACCTTCCCGAGGTTGATGCCGACGAGCGGCACGTCCACCTCGGCGACGGCCCGGGCGGCTCGCAGGAATGTCCCGTCGCCACCGAGCACGACGAGCGCGTCGGTGCCGTCGAGCGCATGCACGAGGCTCTCGTGGTCCCCGGCCTCGACGGCCCAGGCCGCGATCCCGTGCGCCGCGCACCAGGCCAAGGCCCGGGCGGACAGCGCGACCGCATCCTCCTTGGTCGGGTTGAAGGCGAACCCGATCCGCCGAACCGGCCCGCCGGTCATGGCGTCACCAGCGCCGCGATCCGGGCGTGGAGCGCATCGGGGCTCGGCGCCCCCGGGGCGGGCGCCCGGGACGCGAGCGGCCCGGCCCGACCTGGACCGGCGGACGGCTGCCCCCCGAGCGGCCCGGGGGCCTCGGCGAACAGGAAGAACTCGCGGTTGCCGGCGGGGCCGAGCAGGGGCGAAGCGCAGAGGTCCAGCGGTCGCAGCCCCAGCGCCCGGGCCTTCTCGACCACGCGCTCGAGCACGATCCGATGGACGGCCGGGTCGCGGACGACGCCGCCCGGCACGTCGCCGCGGCCCGCCTCGAACTGCGGCTTCACGAGGGCCACGATGTGCCCGCCGGGCTCCAGGCAGGCCGCGATCGGCCCGAGCACCAGCCCCAGGGAGATGAACGAGACATCCACCACGGCCAGGGCGGCCGGCTCGCCGAGCACCGCGGGCTCGAGGTGGCGGGCGTTGACCCGGTCGTGGACGACGACGCGCGGGTCCGCGGCGAGCGCCGCGGCCAGCTGGCCGCGGCCGACATCCACCGCGTGGACCCGCGCCGCGCCGCGCTGGAGCAGGGCGTCCGTGAAGCCACCCGTGGACGCGCCCGCGTCGAGGCAGACGAGGCCGCGGGGATCCACGCCGAACGCGTCCAGCGCGCCGGCCAGCTTCTCCCCGCCCCGCGAGACGTAGGGCAGCGGCGCCGCCACCTCCAGCGGGACGCCGGGGTCCACGAGGTCGCCGGCCTTGCGGTCCAGGCGACCGCCGTCGCCCGCGCCGACGCGGACCCGGCCGCCCATCAGGAGGGCCTGCGCGCGCGTCCGCGTCTCGGCCAGGCCGCGCTCGACGATGAGCTGGTCCAGGCGCACCCGGCCGGGGCGCGCGGGCCGGGTTCGGTCGGGCGCATTCGAGCGGCTCACCCGGCGATCATGCCACGCGCCGCTCCACCACGGTTCACCGGGACCGGTCAGGACGGGGCGGCCTCCGACGTGGCGCCGTCGCGCCGGCCGCGCGGGGCACCCGGCACGGCGTGCAGGGTCCCCAGCGTCTCCCGGGCCTGGGCGAGGATGCCGGCCGCGTCGAGGCGGATGAGCGCGCGCAGATCGGCCACCGAGCCGTGATCGACGAACCGGTCGCCGGGAATGCCGATGATCCGGAGCGCCACGTCCCGGAAGGCCGGGTCGGCCAGGCGGGCCTCCTCGAGGACCTCGAGCACGGCCGAGCCGAAGCCCCCCAGCGTCGTGCTCTCCTCGAGCGTGACGACGAGCCGCGTGCCGCGGGCCTGCTCGAGGATCAGCTGGCGATCGATCGGCTTGAGGAAGCGCGCGTTGATGACGCCGACCGACCAGCCGTCGAGGGCCAGCGCGTCCGCGACCTCGAGCCCGCGGGCCACGATCGGCCCGAAGCCCACGATCAGGATCTCGGATCCCTCGCGGAGGATCTCGCCCCGGCCGACCGGGAGCAGCTCGGGCTCGCGCTCGGGTACGCCGAATCCGGCGTCGCGCGGGTAGTTGAGGGCGAACGGATGGTCCTGGGCGAGCGCGGTCCGGACCAGGGAGCGCAGCTCCTGCTCGTCCCTGGGCGCGGCGATCACGAGGTTGGGGATCTGCCGGTGGGCCGGGAAGGTGAACATCCCCTGGTGGCTCGTCCCATCCTCGCCGACGAGCCCGGCGCGATCCACCCCGATCAGGACGAACTGATCGTTCTGGGCGGCGTCATGGACGATCTGGTCGAACGCTCGCTGGAGGAAGGTGGCGTAGATCGCGACCACCGGGCGCCCCCCGCCCATCGCGATGCCGGTCGCCAGCGCGACGGCGTGCTGCTCCGCGATCCCGACGTCCACGAACCGGTCCGGGAACTCGGCCTGGAACTTGTTCAGCCCGGTGCCCGTCGGCATCCCCGCCGTGATCGCCACGATCCGGTGATCGGTCCGGGCGGCCGCCACGACCTCCTGGGCGAAGAAGTGGGTGTAGTTCGGGGTCCTGGCGGGCAGCTCGGCTGCCGGCGGGAGCGCGATCCCGTTCTTCCCATCGCCATGGGGCACGGCGGAGATCTCGCCGGCACCAAGCGGCCCGCTGGCCGGGCGGTCGTCCTCCTCGACGGCGATCGGGGGCAGCGCGGCCCCGTGGTAGCCCACCTGGTCCCGCTCTGCCGGCCGGTAGCCCCTGCCCTTCTGGGTCCGCACGTGGACCAGCACGGGACCGTCGACCTCCAGGGCGGAGCGGAACGTGTGATCCAGGGCCCGCAGGTCGTGGCCGGGGACGACCCCGACGTAGGTGATCCCCAGGTCCTCGAAGAGCTGGCCGGGCTGGGCGAAGCTGACGAACGACTTGCGCGCGCGGCGGGACATCTCGAGGGCGGTCGGCCCGACGATCGGGACGCGCTCCACCAGCCGGTCGTAGGTGCCCTTGCTCTGCCGCCAGGCGCTGCTCAGCTTGATCTCGGAGAGGTACATCGACAGCGCGCCGACCGAGGGGCTGATCGACATCTCGTTGTCATTCAGCACGATGAGGATCTGGGTGTGCCGGTGGCCCACGTCGTTGAGGGCCTCCAGCGAGAGCCCGCTCATCAGCGCCGCGTCGCCTACCACCACCGCGATCTTCTCGAGCCCGTGGCGCACGTCGCGCGCGGTGGCCAGCCCGGCAGCGATCGAGAGCCCGGTCCCGGCGTGGCCGCCGTCGAAGACGTCGTGCTCCGACTCGGACCGCCGCGGGAAGCCGCCCACTCCGCCCAGCTGGCGCAGCGTGTGGAAGCGTTCGTAGCGCCCGGTCAGCAGCTTGTGCGGGTAGGCTTGGTGGCCCGTGTCCCAGACGACCCGGTCGCGCGGCGATTCGAGGATCCGGTGCAGGGCCAGCGCGACCTCGACGACGCCCAGCGACGAGCCGAGGTGACCGCCGGTGACCGCGACGGTCTCGATGATCGTGCGCCGGATCTCCTCGGCCAGGGCGGAAAGCTGCGCCTCGGAGAGGCCCCGGATGTCACCCGGGCCCCGGAGCGTCGGCAGGATCGCCACGTTGCAGGTTCCTCGCTTCGAGGTGCTCGGCCGGCCGCGCCAGCGGCACCGTGTGCGCGTAGCAGGACGGGCAGGACCCGTCGTTCGTGATGCATCGCGGCCCGGGCCGCCGAGCGGATCGCGCCGGTCCCGGGGCCGCCCGACCAGTCCGGGCCGGGCGACGATCGCCCGAGTCTACTCCCGACGCGCTCAGGTGGGGTCCGCGTCGTCCACCCGGAGCTCGGCCTCGGCAAGGGCCCCGCGGGCTCCCTCCACCAGCCGGCGGACTCGGAGCTCGGCGTCGGCGAGAAGCCGCTCGCAGCGCTGCTGGAGGGCCACGCCGCGCTCGTAGCGCTCGATCGTCCGCTCCAGTGCCAGCCCGCCTGCCTCGAGCTCGGCCACGGTGCGCTCCAGCTCGGCCAGGGCCGCGTCGAAGGTCAGGGTCTCGACGGCCGGCTCCGCCGCGGCGTCGGGTCGCTCAGTCACCGCCATCTCCTCCGTTCGGCGCCAGCGCGTCGTCCGGGCGATCGTACCCGGGGCCGGCGCCGGGTGCGGGCGCCTCGTCGGCCGCGGCGCGGGCGTCGACACTCTCGCGCGTGCCCGCCCCGTCCCCCGCGGCTCGGCGGTCGTCCCAGCGCAGGATCGCCGGCGCCGCGGCCAGCCCGATCCGAATCCCGACGAGCCCGACCACGGCCGCGATCACCGCGAAGATGACGAGGTCCGTCACCGCGGCGCTCCGGCCCCAGAGCCGTCCGGTGCCGCATCCGTGCCACCCGTCGGCAGGCCCTGCTCGCCGGCGCCAGGATCATCCTCGACCCGCGCCCGGAGCTCGCCCCGGGCGACGCGCAGCACCAGGGCCGTACCCGACGGCGCCTCCGCGGGCGCCCGGACGATGGCGCCGTCCCCGGAGCGCCGGACGATCGCGTAGCCCCGGGCCAGGGTCGCCTCGGGGCCCAGCGCCGCGAGCGCGGCCCCCGACGCAGCGACGCGCCCGCGCCCGGCGCGGAGCAGGTCCGGGGCGATCGGGGCGAGCCGGCCCCCGAGCCGCTCCGTCGTCCGGCGATCGACCGTGATGCGGTCGGCCACGGACGCGGTGGCCCGGTCCAGGAGGTAGCCGGCCCGCTCGCGGAGCGCCGCCAGGCGTGCCGCGGGACGCAGCCCGTCGAGGGCCCGCCGCTCGGATCCGACGCGCCCCGCCAGCGCTGCCAGCCGGGCACCCACGGTGCCGTCCAGGCGGGCCCGCCGCGCGCGCAGGGCGGCGCCCACCTCGGACCGGTCAGGCACGACCAGCTCGGCCGCCGCGGACGGGGTCGGGGCCCGCACGTCGGCCGCGAAGTCCGCCAGCGTGACGTCCGTCTCGTGGCCCACGCCGGTGACCACCGGGACCGGATGGGCTACCACGGCCCTGACCACCCGCTCGTCGTTGAACGCCCAGAGGTCCTCGAGGGAGCCACCGCCGCGGGCCAGGATGACGACCCCGGGCGCGTCGTCCGGATGGCCCGCCGCCTGGCAGGCGGCCTCATGGCGGGCCATCCGCTCGAGCGCGGCGACGATCGTCTCGGCGGCCCCGTCACCCTGCACCCGGCAGGCGCTCACGACGACCCGCGCCAGCGGCCAGCGCCGTTCGATCACCCGCCGGACGTCGTGGAGCACCGCGCCCGAGAGGCTGGTCACGACCCCCACCGTCCCCGGCCGGACCGGCAGCGGCCGCTTGCGCGCCGCGGCGAAGAGTCCCTCCGCGGCCAACCGCGCCTTGGTCTCCTCGAAGCGCAGGGCCAGGTCGCCGAAGCCGGCCGGCTGGAGCGCCGACACGTAGCACTGGTAGACGCCCTGGGCGTCGAAGACGTCGATCCGCCCGTGGACGACCACGCGCAGGCCCGTCCGGGCCTCGAACGCCGCGCTCATGCGGTCGTCGCGGAACCAGACGCAGGAGAGCTGGCTGCGCTCGTCCTTCAGGGTGAAGTAGGCGTGGCCCGCGGAGCTGATCGTGACCCGGCCGACCTCGCCCTCCACCCACACGTCGGCGAGACGAGGGTCGCCCCGCAGCGCGTCGCGCACGGCCCGGGTGACCTCCGAGACGCCCAGCACGCGCAGGCCGAACGTGCCGCCCGGTCGCCCGGACCCGGCTGACGATGGGGGCCCGGAGCGCCCGCCGCCCGGCCTCGAGACGGGATAGGGGTCGACCGCGTCCCAGGCGGGGAGCGCCCAGTCCGGCGGCTCGCGGTCGGTCATCGCGGCATCCCGGACCGGGCGTCGATCACGTCGGGGATCAGGCCGGGTCCAGCAGAGAGATCAGACGCGGGTCTGGTACTCGCCGGTCCGCGTGTCGATCCGGATCGTGTCGCCCTCGCCCACGAAGAGGGGCACCTGGACGATCAGGCCCGTCTCGGTGGTGGCGGGCTTGCGCGCGCCGGTCGCCGTGTCGCCGGCGAAGCCCGGGTCCGTCTCGACGACGGTCAGCTCGACCGTGATCGGGAGCTCGACCCCCAGCGTCTCGTTCTCGTAGCTGATCCGATCCAGCGTCATCCCGTCCTTCATGTAGTTCACGGCGTCGTCGAGCTGCTCCGCGGACAGGTGAAACTGCTCGTACGACTCCATCTCCATGAAGTGGAAGTCGTCGCCATCGCGGTAAAGGAACTGGATCGGCCGGCGGTCGAGCTGCGCACGGGGCCACTTCTCGCCGGCCTGGAAGGACTTCTCGACCGTCGAGCCCTTCTTCACGTTCTTGAGCTTGATCCGGACCTGGGCAGAGCCACGGCCCATCTTGATGTGGTGGTAGTCGAGTATCTGCCAGAGGTCGCCATCGAGCTCGATGACGACGCCCTTGCGCAGCTCGCCGGTGGAGATCATGGGATCGGGTGCTCCCTCGGGGGCGGGCGGGGCCCGGGGCAGGGCGCCGGTGCGCGCGTTCGCGTGTCGGCCGGATCGTAGCAGAGGGGCCGCCCGGTGCGGGTCCGGGCCGCCTGCGGCCCGGCCGGGATCGCCGCGCACGCTCAGCCGACGACGAGCGCCTCCCGTGGGAAGCGGGTCAGCCGCTCGACGATGCCGGCGCTGGCGTCGAAGTGGACGAGGTCCTCGATCCGGACGCCGGTGCGCCCGTCCAGGTAGACGCCGGGCTCCACGGAGAAGACGGTCGGCGACGGGAGCGGCGTCTCCGCGGCGACGCGCGAGAGCGACGGAACCTCGTGCGTGGCGAGCCCGATCCCGTGCCCCGTCCCGTGCCCGAAGTGGTCGCCGTGGCCGGCGGCGGCGATCAGGTCGCGCCCGGCCGCATCGGCCGCCCGTCCGTTGGGGGCCCGACCGGCCGCCAGCTCCCTCTCCAGATATGCGATCGACGCCGCCTGGGCCCGGGCCACGAGGTCGTAGATGAAGCGGTCGCGCGGCCGCGGCTCGCCCACGAACAGGGTTCGCGTCATGTCGCTCCGGTAGCCGGCCACCTGGGCCCCGAAGTCGAAGAGGAGGACCTGCCCGGCCCGGACGCGCCGCGCACCGGGCGCCCCGTGGGGCAGCGCCGCCTGCGGACCGGCCAGGGCGGTCACGTCGAACGCGAGCGCCTCGGCCCCGCCCTCGCGCAGCAGCGTCTCGAGCCGCCAGGCGAGCGCCGCCTCGGTCGTCCCGACCCGGATCTCCGGAAGGAGCGCGGCCAGGGCGCGATCGGCAACCGCCGCCGCGGCCGCGATCCGCTCGATCTCGGCCGGCTCCTTCGTCGCCCGAGCCTCGTCCACCCACGGCCCGGCCGCCACCAGCTCTACGTCCGGAGCGGCGACCCTGAGCGCCTCCCACAGGGCATGGGAGATGTCACCGGGCGGCACCGCGACCCGCCGTGCCCCGACCGAACGGCACAGCTCCGCCCAGCTCGACGGCAGGTCGTAGGTGACCGACTCGACGCGCGCCCCGGGCGCCTCGCGCCGCGCCTGGATCGTGTACCGGCTGTCAGCCAGCACCACCACCGAGTCGCCGCCCACGAGGAAGCGCCCTGAGTGGCCCGCCACCTTCTCCTCGCCCTCGCCCAGGGCGAGGCCGGTCAGGTAGCGGATCTCCTCGCGCCGGAGCCCGAAGTAGGCGTCGAGCCCGTCCGCGGCGAGATGCGCCCGCAGCCGGGCGAGCCGGGCCGGGCGGGCGGCCCGGTCGGCCTCCTCCCAGCGCCGAACGCGGGCCGCCGACGGTGGCGCGGCGAAGTCCGCGGGGCGCGGCAGGCGCATTCGCTCAGCCGCCGTACTTCTTGATGTTCGCCTGGTGTTCCGCGTACGTCTTCGCGAAGACGGTCGTGCCGCTCTTGGTGGCCAGGAAGTAGAGATACCCGCCCTTCGTGTCCGGAGTGAGCGCGGCGTCGATGGAGACGACCGTGGGGGTGCAGATCGGGGCGGGCGGCAGGCCCTTGGTCGTGTACGTGTTGTAGGCGGCGATCGCGGGCGGGACGTCCGTCGGGAGCGTCCCCTCGAACGGGCCCCAGAACGAGTAGTCCACCCACTTCGCCACCGGCAGCTTGGCCAGCTGGAGGGTGTCGTTCTCGTAGAAGACGGTGACGTCGGAGCCCAGGAAGCCCGCCGCCTCCGTATGCGGCGCCAGGCGGTTCTGGAGCACGCCGGCGATCCTGGCCCGCTCGGAGTCGAGGCGGGCTTCCTCCTCGACGATGGAGGCCATCGTCAGCACCTGGTACCAGGTCAGGCCGCGGGCCTTGGCCACGATCAGGCGCTCCGGCCCCACCTCCTGGTAGAAGCGGTCCAGCATCGCCCGGACCAGCTGGTCGGGGGTGATGTCGGGCAGGATCGTGTAGTCGCCTGCCGCAAGGTAGCCTTCGAGCGTCCCGCCTTTCGGGATCACCAGCCACGGGTAGTCCTTCAGGAGGCTGGCCGGCGGGTTCCGGACGAGGTCGAGGAACGCCTTGGCGTCCATCTGGAGCGCGGCCAGGCCGCGTTCCGCCGACTTGGCCTGGATGAGGGCCGTGATCTGCTCCAGGCGGAGCCCCGACCGGATGCTGAACACGAGGTGCGGGTCATTCGACGCCGTCGGGGTCAGGAGCGCCGTCGCCAGCTGGTCGGGTGTCATGGTCTGCCGGACCACGTACTGCCCGGCCTGGTAGTGGGTCGCGAGATTCCGCTGCAGGCTGATCAGGACGAAGGCTCGCGAGTCGGCCAGGACACCGGCCTGCCTGAGCCGGACGGCGATGGTCGCCGCCGTGTCGCCGTCCTGGACCGTGAACGGGACGTCGGCGTCGCTCGTGCCGGCCGGCGCGGTCAGGGCCGGCCCGAGATCCTCTCTCACCAGGTCGGCCACGAAGCCGATCCCCAGGGCGCTCGGATTGTCGCCGGCCCAGCCGACGATGGCGCCCCGGACGAGCGGCCGCAGCACGGTGAGGAGGAGGACCAGGACGACGACCGCGAGCACGGTGAGGAAGAGCGCGATCCGCAGCAGGCCGCCGAGGCCGCTGTGCCCGCGGCGCTGCATGGCGAGCTCCCGCCCGTTCACGGTGCCGGCGGTGCGCCGGCCGTGCCCCCGGCCATGGTCGGCCTTTCCGGCGGGCGCCGCGGGGCGCGGCGTGAGGGGCAGGGCCGGCTCGTCGCCGATCGGGTGGGCCATCAGGGGACGGCCGCCGTCCCCGCGCGGATCCCGCGGACTCCCCCCGCCTCGGATCGTCATTCGTGCTCCTCGTGCGGGGGGTGCCTCGTCCCGCCGGCCGCTGTGCCGTCCATGGTGACGGATTCCGCGGCGGCAGGCGGCGCGACGGCGACCACGGGCGGGGCCGGGGCGATCGGCGCCACCGGCACGACCATCTCGCCGGGCCGCCCGATCGACCGGGCGGTCAGCTCATCCTCGAGGATGACGGTTGCCGCCTCGCGATCGATGCGGGCGCGGTGCGCTGCGCGCTTGACGGGGCCCGGCGGACCGCCGGACCGACCCCGCCGCGCGGGACCGAGCCGACCTTCCGCGACGTGGCTGGAGAGGCGTTCGTCGCGCAGGACGACCGGCAGCCCCAGGCGGCCCGCAATCCCGGTCGCCCAGGCCCGCGCCGCCTGGGCCGCCGGACCCTCGGCCCCGGACATGTCGAGGGGCAGCCCGACGACCAGCTCCCCGACCCCGTTCGCCGCAACGATGCGACCGATCGTCGCCGCATCGGCTTCGAGGTCGCGCCCGCGCGCCACAGTGGTGAGCGGTCGCGCCCGGGCCGCCTCCGGCTCCGCGATCGCCAGGCCCACCCGCTTCGTCCCGAGATCGACCCCCAGCAGCCGCCTCACGGGGCCGCGGACGGGCTGGACGTCCCGGCGGAGCTCGACGGCTCGGCGCTCGCAGGAGGGCTTGCAGGAGGCGTGCGCGTGGCGGGGGCATGCGTGACGGGAGGGCGGGTGGCGGGCGCGCTCGTGCCGGACGCGCCGGAGGCCGAAGGCAGACCCTCGAGCCGGACCTCGAGGCGCGAATCGAAGGTGGTGATGCTCCTGGACCAATCGGGCCAGATCGTGATCGTGGCGGTGCCGTAGGCGGCCAGCGCGGCCATCGCCTCGGCCGGCGTGCGACCCCGGACCGCCGCCCGGATCGCGGCCTCGTCGACGCGGGCGACGGCCCGGGCCCGGGCGATCACGCCGAAGGTCACCGACTGACCGTCGACCGTGCCCGGGCCGATGGTCACCGCGGCAGAGCCGGGGACGACGTCGTGAGCGGCCGGCACGGCCGCCGCGAGGGCGGCCTCGCCGAGGGCCTGGACCGGCGATGCGTCGACGGCCAGCACGGTCCCCGTCGCGGACAGCGTCAGGTCGAACTTGTCCAGCTCCTGGCCCACCAGCGTGGCCGGATCGACGCTCGGCGTCGCGCTGCCCTGCGCGGCCGTCTCCGGGTAGGCAGTCGCACCCGCGGGAAGCCCGTCGGGGGCGGCCGCGGCCGCGGCGAGCTGATCGGCGAGCTGCTTCGTGAGCGCCGCCACGGCCCCGTCGACATCCTTCTGGGCGATCTTCGGGAACTCCTGGTGGAGCCCCCCGGCAGTCGGGCTCGGGTTCGTCACTCGAATGACGACGCTGTTGTATGCGCCGGGGATGACCGTGATCGTCCCGGCCGCCACGTTCCCCGCAGGCCCGGGCTTGACTGCCGTGACCGCCACCGTCCGATTCTGGCACGTGATCTGGGGTGGGGACCCGGAGAGCACCGCGACGGGCAGGAAGACCGACTCGTTGTCGGCGAACGCCGTCCCGTCCCCGGTGCGTGCCAGCGTGCCTGCCGGCAACGTGTAGGCACGCGTCGGATCGCAGTTCGTCCAGCGCACCGACCCTGTCCCGGCCACGTCGTTCACCCGCTTCCCGGTCGCCTTGAACGAGCCGGACGCGGCCAGCGGGATCTCGATCTTGACGGCCGGGACGACCTGCCCGGTCGGGTCGGGCGCGATGGCCGCCGGATCAGCCCTGACGGTGAAGTCCAGGGGACCGACGTCGACCGTCCGGACCGCAAGCACGACCGTCGCCGTGGGAAGCAGCAGGTACCCGGCGACGCCACCAGCGACCAGCGCGAGCAGGAGCACGGCGATCACGACGGCGAGCCCCGTGCGTCCCCGCCGACGCGGCGGAGGAGCGGCCGGCCGCTCCGGCAGCCCGGTCGTCGGGCCGAGCGATTCGCGGGCAGCGGCATCCCGAAGGGGCCGGGCACCGTCGGGGTGGGGAGCCTCGAACCGGGCCGGGTCACGATGGGTGCGGCCGCCGTCGCGCGCCGAAGCCGACCCGGCGGCGCCGTCCGGCCCGCCGGGCGCGCCGGGCGCGGCGCCCGCGGCGACCGCAGCCTCACGCGCGGCAAGCTCCTCGGCCGTGAGCCGGCGGGCCTGGGCGTACGTCCGGGTCGCCGATGACGGATCCCCGGGTGGGCGAGCGGCGGTGTCCTTCGTCAGCCCGGCGGCGCCCCCGGCTTCCGCGACCTCGGGGTCGGAGGCGCCCGGTCCCGCGTCCTCTTCGGCGGACTCGTACTCCATGATCGTGGCAAAGACCGGGATCCCGGCCGAAGCGGCCAGCGCCCGCGTCGATGCCTCCGGCGCGACGATCGCGAGCCGCCGGCTGCGCAGGTGCGCCTCCCGGGCGAGGAGGCGGAAGTTGATCCGCGACGTCGCGATCCGCGAAGCCGCCGGGAGCACCAGGACGACCCGCGGGTCGGCCGTGTCGCGGATCCGCGCGGCCGCTGAGGTGATCTCGTCGTCGACGTCGAGGTAGAAGGTCGCCATCGCCCTCGAAGCCTAGAGCTTCATCGCGCGGAGCACCTTGCGGAGCGCCGCGTCGAGTGGATCCGTCTCGCTCTGCAGCTCGATCGCCTCGCGGGCCAGGCCGAGCGGGGTGACGTCCTGCTGGTCCACGAGCAGGTTCGTGGCATCCTCGATCGACTCGATCATGCTCGGCTGCATGACGGTCACCTCGGGCGGCCGGCTGAACGGCAGGCGCCGCCAGAACGCGTCGCGCCGGAGGGCCTCCGCGGTCTCCGCCAGGCGCGACCCGCCCCCGCACATGTAGATCCGCCCGGGGAGCAGGTCGCCGGCCGAGAGCTCCTCCAGGACGAGCTCGACGCCGGCCGCCCAGACGGCCACGTCATCGGCGATGATCGCCGCAATCTCGTCCCGTTCGGGGAGCGCCAGCCCACGGGCGTAGTCCACCTTGAGCGCCTCGGCCCTCGGGAAGGGCAGGTCCAGCCGATCGGCGAGCGACTTCGTGAAGGCCCGGCCCGCCAGCGCGAACATGCGGGTCCCCTCGATGCCGCCGGAGCGCACCAGGGCCACGTCCGTCGTGCCGCCGCCGATGTCCACGAAGAGCGCGCCGGCCTGCTGCACCTGCTCGCTGCCCAGCACCCGGGCGACCGCGTACGGCTCGGCCACGATCTCCAGCAGCTCGAGGTCCAGCTGGGCGGCCACCGACTCGAGCGCGCCGAGATGGACCAGCGGCGCGAACGCGTTGAAGACGCCGATCTTCACGTGCCGGCCCTGGAAGCCCACGGGGTTGGTGACGGCGTACCCGTCGATGCTCGCCGACGTCACCGCCGCATGGACCAGGCGCACGTCCACATTGGGCAGACCGGTCTCCCAGGTGATCGCCCGCTCCGCCTCCACGAGGGCCTCGCGCTGGACTCCGTCGATGAGCTTCTGGAGCTCGAGGTCCGTGATCGGCACGTCCGGCTTGCGACGCTCCTGGAGGTGGGTCGTGGTGAATCCCTTCACGAGCTCGCCGGCGATCCCGATCACGACCTGGCTGGGCCGGAAGCCGGCCATCTCCTCGGCCTCCTGCAGGGCGACGGCGCAGTTGTCGACGACGGCGGCGATGTCCGCGACCGTCCCCGACTGCATGTGGGCCAGGCCCTGGCGCTTCCGCCCGACGCCGCGGACGACGCCCCGGCCGGACGCGTCGATGTCGAAGACCAGCGCCTTGGCGAACTCCGTGCCGATGTCCAGCGCGGTGCAGGCGGCCAGCTGCTCGCCCTCGTCGCGCTGCCAGAACCGGCGCAGGAAGGCCATCGCGGGGCGGCTAGCCGGCCACGGCGGCGATCGCCGCGCGGATCGCGGCCAGCGCGTCCCCCAGGGACTCGCGGCGAGTGCCCTTGCCCTGGGCCATCTCGGGGCGGCCGCCGCCCTTGCCGTTGAGCGGCCCCACCGCGACCCGGACGAGGTCGCCGGCGGCGATCCCGCGGGCGACGAGGTCGTCCGAGACGGTCACGAAGACCTGGGGCTCGTCGACGTCGAGGGCCAGGGCCACGACGCCCGACGGCAGCAGGCCCCGGACCTCCTTCGCCGTCGCCTTGAGGACGTCGATCGATTCCCACGGCCCGGCCAGGGCGACCAGGCGCACGCCCGGCGCGATCTCCTCCGCCGCGGCGGCGATCTCCGCGGGCTTCGGCAGGCCGCTCCCGCCGGCCTTCAGGCGCCGCCGGAGCTCCTTGATCTCGGCCTCGAGGGCGGCGACCCGGTCGGGCACCGCCTCGACGGTCTGGGCGCCGAGCCGGTCCGCCACGGCCGCCAGGGCATCCACCCGGCCGCGCAGCCAGGCATCCGCCCCGTCTCCGGTCAGCGCCTCGATCCGGCGCATCCCGGTGCCGATGCTCCGGTCCGCGGTGATCACGAAGCTGCCGACCTCGCCCGAGGCGCGGCAATGCGTCCCGCCGCACAGCTCGAAGCTGAAGTCGCGGACCCGCACGGTCCGCACGGTCTCGCCGTACTTCTCGTCGAAGAACGCGTCGGCTCCGGCGGCGATCGCCTCCTTCATGGACATGCTGGCGATGCTCAGTGGCCGGTCCTCGCGAACGATCCGGCGGACCTCGTCCTCGATCCGGCGTTTCTCGTCGTCGGTGAGAGCCCGGTCCAGGGGATAGTCGAAGCGCAGGTACTCCGGCGCGACCAGCGAGCCGGCCTGCCGGGCTGAAGGTCCCGCGACGTTGCGGAGCGCCCGGTGGAGCAGGTGCGTGCCCGTGTGGTTGCGCATCGTGCGCGCCCGTCGGTCCGGGTCCACGACGGCCGTGACCGTCTCGCCGACGCGCAGGCGGCCGTGCAGGCGCCCGCGGTGGACGATGAGGCCGCCGACCGGCTTCCGGGTGTCCTCGACCGCGAACAGGGCCGAGCCGCCGCCCTGCTCGAGCAGCTCCCCGCGGTCGCCCACCTGGCCGCCGCCCTCGGCGTAGAAGGGCGTCCGGTCCAGCACGATCTCGGCCTCGCCGGAGCCGGTCAGCTCGTCGTAGGCGGTCCCGTCGCGCAGGATCGCGACGACCCTGCCGTCGGCGGTCGTCGTCTCGTAGCCCAGGAAGGCCGTGTCGCCGGCCCGGCGCTGGATCCCCTCGAAGAGCGCGACCCGCTCCGCGTGGCGGGCCAGCTCCTCCTTCCGGCCACCGCGGCTGCGCTCGCGCTGCTCGCCGAGGGCGCGCTCGAAGCCGGCCCGGTCCACCCGGACGCCGTACTCCGCGGCCAGCTCCACGGTGAGGTCGATCGGGAAGCCGTACGTGTCGTGGAGGCGGAAGGCGAGCTCGCCGTCGAGCGCCGGCGCATCCGCCGCGACGTCCTCGGGCCGCCGGCCGACCACCCGCTCCGCATCGGTCAGCGAGACCAGGGCCTCCTCCAGCTGGGTCGTGCCCGCGTCGAGCGTGCGGGCGAACTGGGCCTCCTCGCGGGCGATCACGCCCAGGATCCTGTCCCGCTCCTCGCGCAGGAACGGGTAGGCCTCGCCCATCACGTCGATGACGGTGCCGGCCGTCTCGACCAGGAACGGCTCGCGCCGTCCCAGCAGCCGGCCGTGGCGCACCGCCCGACGCAGGATCCGGCGCAGGACGTAGCCGCGGCCCTCGTTCGACGGGAGCACGCCGTCGCCGATCAGGAAGGTGATCGCGCGGCTGTGGTCGGCGATCACCTGGTAGCTGAACCGGCCCGCCTCGAACTCGTCGGGATCGTGGCCCAGCAGGCGGCGGAGCGTCGCATGGATCGGGGTGAACAGGTCGGTGTCGTAGTTGGAGAGGACGCCCTGGAGCACGGTCGCGAGCCGCTCGAGGCCCATCCCGGTGTCCACGCTGGGAAACGGCAGCGGCTCCCGGCGTCCGTCGGGGAGCTGGTTGAACTCCATGAACACGAGGTTCCAGATCTCCGTCCAGCGAGGGCACGTCTCGGAGTGGTCCGGGATGCACTCGGGGCCCTCGGAGAGGTGGGCGCCCCGGTCGAAGTGCAGCTCGCTGCAGGGCCCGCAGGGACCCGTGTCGGCCATCCGCCAGAAGTTCTTGTCGTCGCCCTTCTCGACGTCGCCCCAGCGGGCCATCCGCTCCGGGGGCAGGCCGATCTCGTCGCGCCAGATCGCCCAGGAGACCTCGTCCTCGGAGTAGGTCGTCGCGGCCAGGCGGTCGGCCGGGATGCCCAGCTCGACGGTCAGGAACTCCCAGGCCCAGTGGATCGCCTCGCGCTTGAAGTAGTCGCCGAAGCTCCAGTTGCCCAGCATCTCGAAGAGCGTGTGGTGGCGCGGCGAGCGCCCCACCTCCTCGAAGTCGTTGTGCTTGCCCGCCACCCGCAGGCAGCGCTGCACGTCCACCGCTCGCCGGTAGCTGCGGGTCTCCGCGCCGGTGAACGTCTCCTTGAACTGGACCATCCCCGAGTTCGTGAACAGGAGGGTCGCGTCGCCGGCCGGCACGAGGCTCGCCGACGGGACCACCTCGTGGCCGCGCGCCGCGAAGAAGTCCAGGAAGCGGCGGCGAACCTCCGCGGCGGGCAGGGCGCGAAGCCGGGGATCGGGCGTGGGCGCGGGGTTCGACATCCGGCTAATGGTAGCGAACGCGCCGGGCCCGGCCGGAGCCCGCACGGCGCGCCGGAGCGTGCCGCCGCCGGAGCGGCCGCCGCGGCCATGCCGCCGCGCCGGGCGCCCGCGAGGCCCGCCTCAGCCGGCCTTCGGCCGGCCCAGGGTCGTCCGTTCGCGAAGCCGGTGCCAGATCGCCGAGCCGGCGATCGCGCCACCGACCAGGACCCCGATCGTGAGCCCCCGCAGGAACGCGGCGGTCCCGTCGGTCTCCGCGGCCTCAGCGGGGCCCCTGCTGCCGCCACCGGCGTCGGAGCGCAGGGGCCCGGACACGAATCCCCTTCCCGGTCGCGGCGCGCGTCGGCTCATCGACCGCGCCCCGCGCTGCCGGGGCCCGGCTCCTGGCGCGTCGGGCCGAGCACCGAGAGGACCGCGACGAGCGCGATCCCCGCGATCGCCCCGGCCGATGCAGGCAACAGTCGGAAGTCCCCGATCCGCAGGAGATCGAACGGGCCGCCGAGGCGGCCGCCGATGGCGTCGCCCGCCCAGGCGCCGGTCACCGCGAGCAGCACGAGGAACGGCAGCCGCGCGCCCGCCGTGCCTCGCACGACCACGGCCGCGGCCGTCCAGAAGATCCCGAGCAGGAGGGCCAGGACCAGGGAGGGCGCGATGTCCGGCATCCCCTACTCCGTCGCGATCCGTCCGCCGCCGAGGACGACGTCGGGCTCCGCCGGGTCGTACAGGACGCACGCCTGGCCGGGCGCCGCCGCCCACACCGGGTCGTCCGTCTGCACGAGCCAGGCGCCGGTTGCGCCCCTCCCGGCGGCGTCGCCGGCCCCGGAATCGTCGCGCGGTCGCGACGCCGCCGGCAGGACGGTGGCCGGGACAGGCGCGGCCCGGTGGCGGACCTGGGCGAGCGCCCGGAACGGCTCGCCCGGTCCCATCGGCGGGACTCCGGCGCTGAACGTGGCATCGAGCAGGCCGAATCGGCGCGTCTCGAGGTCCGCGCGCCGGGCGAGCACGACAGTGTTGGTCCGGGGATCCACGCGGCTCACGTAGCGCGGCTCACCGAGCGCCACCCCGACGCCGCGTCGCTGTCCGACCGTGAAGCCGGCCGCGCCGGCGTGCTCCCCCAGGCGGTGGCCGTCGCTCGCGTCCAGGATCGGCCCCGCGGTCGCCGTCCAGCCGGCCCGCTCGCGGAGCGCGTCCCGCGGATCGCCGCTGGGCACGAAGCAGACCTCCATGCTCTCCGCCTTGTCCGCGGTGACGAGGCCGTGCGCCCGGGCGATGGCGCGCACCTCCGACTTCTCGAGGGAGCCCAGGGGGAAGGTCGCGTGGGCCAGCTGGTCCTGGCGCAGGCCGTAGAGGAAGTAGGCCTGGTCCTTCGCACGGTCCAGTCCGCGGAGCAGCCGGTGGACCGGCCGGCCGTCGGCGCCCGCGACGGTGTCCGTCCGGGCGTAGTGGCCCGTCGCGACCGCGTCGCAGCCGTACAGGCGCCGGGCCTGACCGAGAAGCGCCCCGAACTTGACGACGCTGTTGCAGTCCACGCACGGGCTGGGGGTCTCGCCACCCAGGTAGGCAGCGAGGAAGGGGCGGATCACCCCGGCCTCGAACTCGCGCTCGAGGTTCAGCACGTAGAACGGGAGGCCGAGCTGGGCCGCGACGCGCCGGGCGTCCTCGGCCGCATCCGCCGAGCAGCAGCTCTTCCTGATCTCCGAGTAGGCATCCGCGCCGCCGTGGACGCGCATCCAGACGCCCACGACCTCGTGACCCGCCTCTGCGACGAGCGCCGCCGCGACCGACGAGTCGACCCCGCCGGACATGGCGACCAGGACCCGGCTCATGAGGCTCCTGCGCCGCCCCCGGCCCGGGCCCCGGCGGGGTGCGCCAGGGGGCGGCTCGTCTCGCCGTCCGTCGCGAGCAGCCGCTGTCCGAGCGGGTCGGCCGCCTGGACGCGGGCGCCGTCCCGGATCGCCGCGATCACCCGGGGGACCACGAGACAGGCCTCGGCCACCTCCGCGTCCGTGGTGGAGCGGCCCAGCGAGAGGCGCAGGGCACCGAGGGCCGCCACGTCCGGGTAGCCCATCGCGAGGAGGACATGCGACGGCTCGGGCGACCCGGTGGCGCAGGCCGCGCCCGGCGACGCGGCGACATCTTCGAGGTCCAGGGCGACTGCGATCGCCACGCCATCGGCGTCGCGGACGAGCAGCGAGAGGAGTCCCGGCAATCGTTCCGTGGGATGGCCAGTCAGCTCCACGCCCTCGACCGCCAGGCAGGCCGCAGCGAGCCGATCGCGCAGGGCCCGCAGGCGGACGGCCGTGGCCGCGCGATCGGCCACCGCCCGGGCGTACGCGACCGACATCCCGACCGCGCCGGCGACGTTCTCGGTGCCCGCCCGGCGGTGGCGCTCCTGGCTCCCGCCGTGGAGCTGGGAGAGGAGCTGCGTGCCCCGCCGGATCCAGAGCGCCCCGGCGCCCTTGGGGCCCTCGAACTTGTGCGCCGAGATCGTCACGAGGTCTGCCCCGAGCTCGGCGACGTCCAGGTCGAGGTATGGCGCGGCCTGGACCGCATCGACGTGAAGGAGGATCCCGCGGCGCTGCCGGACCCGATCCGCGATCTCGCGGATCGGCTCGATCGTGCCGACCTCGTTGTTCGCGAGCATCACGGACACCAGGGTCGTCCGCTCGTCGAGCGCCGCGGCGAGCCGGTCCGGGTCCACCCGGCCGTGGCGGTCCACCGGGACCTCCACCAGCTCGAAGCCGAACTTCACGAGGTGGCGCAGGGAATGGCCCACGGCGTGGTGCTCGACGGCGCTGGAGACGAGCCGGTTGCCGCGTCCCTTGCCGACCCAGGCCGCGCCCTTGATGGCCAGGTTGTTGGCCTCGGTCCCGCCGGCCGTCATGACGATCTCGCGGGCCGTCCCGCCGAGCGCGGCGGCGAGCCGTTCGTGCGCCTCGTCGAGCGCGTTGCGGGCGACCCGCCCGAACGAGTGCGCCGACGACGGGTTGCCGAAGGCGCCGCCGAGGAACGGGAGCATCGCCTCGAGGGCCTCGGGACGAAGCGGCGTCGTGGCCGCGTGGTCGAGGTAGATCGCCATCAGGCGCCGATTGTACGGCGCCGCGGGCCGCCGGCCCCCGGGCGAGCCCGCTGGGCCGACGGCGGGTGGCCGCGGACCGGCGGCGACTCGGCCGGCCACGGTCCGGCGGCGGACCCGGCGCGCCCCGGCCCGCGCCAGCGGTGCCCCGTACACTGCTGTCGTGACCGAACAACCGGCGTCCCCTGCCCGACCGACCGGCTGGCTCCTCGGCTACCCGACGGACACGCTGATGGGGATCCTCCCCTCCCCGGCCGCGGCGGATGCCGCCATCGCCGACCTCGCGGCGGCCGGGTTCGGCCGGGACGTTGTCCAGGTGCTGGTCGGCGAGGAGGCCGCCCGCCGGATCGACGGCCGCGGGAAGCATCACGGGACCGTGGCCCGCCTCTACCGGCTGCTCCAGTTCACCCAGATGGACCAGGCCCCGGACTTCCGGCGCTACGAGCTGGAGGCCCGGCGCGGCCACCCGGTCATCGCGATCCGCGAGACGTCGCCCGACCGGCGGAAGCAGGTCCGGGCGATCGTGCGCCGCCACGGCGCCCACTTCACCAACTTCTACGGTCGCGTCTACACCGAGACGCTGGACCCGTTCCTGGGGGACGACGAGGGCGATCTCCCGATCTGACCGGGGCGGGCGGGCGGCGCGAGGCGCGCGAGCGCGGGGCGGGCAGTCCGCGGACGCGGGCGGCGCGAGGCGCGCTGCGCGGGAGCCCTCCTCAGCCCTCGTTCGAGCGCCGGACGTCCTCGCGCTGGCCCGCCTGGCGACGCCGGTCGTGCATCGAGAGGAGCCGCTTGCGCAGGCGGATCTGGTTGGGGGTCACCTCGACCAGCTCGTCCTCGCCGATGAACTCGATGGCGGCCTCCAGGGTCAGCGGGCGCGGCGGCGTCAGCCGGAGCGCCTCGTCGTGGGCGTGCGTCCGGATGTTGGTGAGCTTCTTCTCTTTCGTCACGTTGACGTCCATGTCGCCCGACCGCGCGTTCTCGCCGACGACCATCCCCTCGTAGACCTCGACGCCGGACCCGATGAACAGCTCGGACCGTTCCTGCAGGTTGAACAGGGCGTAGGCGTTGCTCGTCCCGGTGCGATCGGCGACCAGCACGCCGTTCGTGCGGTGGGTCACCTCGCCGGCCCACGGGCCGTAGCCCTCGCCGATCTGGTGGAGGAGCGCCGTGCCTCGTGTCTCGGTGAGCAGCTGGCCGCGATAGCCGATGAGGCCGCGGACCGGGAGCACGTACTCCAGGCGAACGCGCCCGTCGGCGTCGGTCGACATCTGCTCCAGGCGCCCCTTGCGTCCCGCCAGCGCGGTCTGGACCTCGCCGATGAAGTCGGGCGGGATGTCCACCGTGATCCGCTCGTAGGGCTCCTGGACCTGCCCGCCGACCGTCCGCAGGATCACCTCCGGCCGGCTGACCTGGAGCTCGAAGCTCTCGCGCCGCATCTGCTCCACCAGGACCGCCAGCTGGAGCTCGCCGCGGCCGCGGACCTCGAACGTGTCGCCGGTCTCGGTCGGGAAGAACTGGATCGCCACGTTGCCCAGCACCTCGCGCTCCAGGCGCGCCCGGAGCTGGCGGCTGGTGACGTACTTGCCGTCCCGCCCGGAGAGCGGCGACGTGTTGACCCCGAACGTCATGTGGAGGGTCGGCTCGTCGACCTCGAGACGGGCGAGCGGGCGCGGGTCGGCCGGGTCGGTCAGCGTGTCGCCGATCGTGACCTCGGGCAGCCCGGCGACCGAGACGATGTCGCCCGGACCGGCCTCCTCGATGTCGACCCGCTCGATCCCGCGGGCCGTCTGGAGGGCGGTGACGGTGCCCGAAAGCGTGACGGTCCGGCCGGGCTCGATCGAGCCGGCCGCGTCGTCCGCCTCCTCGCGGACCACCACGATCCGCTGGCCGACCCTGATCGTCCCGTTGACGACCCGCCCGACCGCCATCCGCCCGACGTACTCGTTGGCGGTCAGGTTCGTGACCAGCAGCTGGAGGGGATGGCCGGGCAGGTGGGTCGGCGGCGGCGTCACCTCCGAGAGCAGGCTCAGGAGCGGCTGGAGATCGGTGCCCGGCGTGGCCAGGTCGCGGGTCGCGGTGCCCAGCTTGGCGTTCGTGTAGACGACCGGGAACTCGATCTGGTGCTCGTCCGCGCCGAGGTCCATGAACAGCTCGTAGACGGCGTCGAGGACCTCGCCCGGACGCGCGTCGCCCCGGTCGATCTTGTTGAGCGCGACGATCACCGGCAGCCGGCGGGCCATCGCCTTCTGGAGCACGTAGCGCGTCTGGGGCAGCGGCCCCTCGGCGGCGTCGACCAGGAGGAGGACCGAGTCGACGAGGTTGAGGCTGCGCTCCACCTCGCCCCCGAAGTCCGCGTGGCCGGGCGTGTCCACGATGTTGATGCGCACGCCGTGGTGGCGCACGGTCGTCTGCTTGGCCAGGATCGTGATGCCCTTCTCGCGCTCCAGGTCCATCGAGTCCATCACCCGATCGACGACCGCCTGGTTGGCCCGGAACGACCCGGTCTGGCGGAGGATGGCGTCGACGAGGGTCGTCTTGCCGTGGTCGACGTGGGCGACGATGGCGACGTTGCGGATGTCGGTGACGGGGACCGATCCCGTCGGGGACGCGGGGAGGAAGGCCGCGGGTGCGGCGGGGGCTGCGGAGGGCACGGCGGGGCGGGGCTCCTGGTCGGGCATGGGCCCATGGATGGTCGCACATCCGTCGCGACGGTGCGCCGGGCCGCGAGCCAGACGCTGCTACGATCGCACCGACCTCCCCCGATCGCACCGAGGAACAGCGCCCGTGACCGTCGCCGCCTGCATCCTCGCGACCAGCCCGGACGCCGCGCTGCGCGAGGTCGATGGGCACCCCAACGGCCGGCGCCTGGTCGATGCCGCCTGGGCCGGAGGCGCGCTGCCGGTGGTCGTCCTGGCCCCGGACCCGGACGGCGCCGTGGCTGCCTCGCTGGCCGGCTCCCCCGCCGTCCTGGGCACGCCGGCGCCCGTCGATGGCGGCCCGGCCGCCCAGATGGCGAAGGCCATCGACCTGGCCCGAGGCGAGGTCGATGGCACCGAAGCCGCGCTGCTCTGGCCGGCCCGGCACGGCTGGGTCGACGCCGAGACGATCACGTCGCTCATCGAGGCCCACGGGAGCGAGCGCAACGCGGTCATCCGGCCGGCCTTCCACGGCGTCGCGGGCTGGCCGATCCTGGTGCCGGTCGCCCACCTCGAGGCGCTCCGCGCGCTCGACCCGGCGCTCGAGCCCCCGGCGATCTCCGACTGCGCTCGCGGCGACGCTGCCCAGCCGGGCCCTGGAGCTGGGCGACCCGGGCGTCGTCCTGGGGATCGACACGCCGCGCGCGGCCCTCCCGCCGTTCGAGGGCCCGCCGGAGCCGCCCGTGGGCCAGCGTCACGAGTGGGGCTCCCCCGCCGCGGCCGGCCCGGACGAGGCGCCCGAGCCGCCCCGCGTCGTGGGCTGACCGCGCAGGAACGGATCCGCCGCGCTGCGCCGGTCTCAGCCCAGCCCGAGAGCCCTCCGGGCCCGCCCGACATCGTCGACCGTGAACGCCGTCTCCACCGCACCCGGCTTGCGGCCGAGCACCAGGACCGCCGAGATGTCGACGTCGGCGGCCGCGAGCCGTTCGGCAACCTCGGCGAAGCCCCCCGGGCGATCCTCGATGTCGACGATCAGGGCCTCGCCCTCCACGTAGACGTAGCCGGCCCTACGGAGGACCGTTCGCGTCGCTCCATCGTCGTCCGTCGCGACGGTCGCGTACCCGTGCGATCCCGTACCCCCGCCGGCGATCGACCGGATGTCCACGCCCCGCGCAGCAAGCGGCGGGTCAGCTCGGCGAGCGCGCCGGTCGGTTCTCGAGCTGGACGAGGAACTGGGCACCCATGGCGATCCTCCGCTCCGCTGGCGCCCCCGGGATGGGGCGGCTATTGTCGCGACGGCCGCAAGGCCCGGACCGCTGCGACGGGGGCCGCCGCGAAGGCAACGCCGCCCAGCACCAGCGCGACGCCGGCGAGCTGCAGCGGCGACGGTCGTTCCGCCAGCAGGATCGCGGCGAAGCCGACGGTCGCGACGGGCTGTACGAACAGGAGGAGCGATCCGCGTCGCGGGCAGCCGCGGCAGCGAGTGGTGATGAACAGGTACCCCAGGACCTGGCTGGTCATCGCCAGCAGCGCGAGCCAGGCGAGGGCCGTCCACCCGGGGAACGGGTCGAGGCCCCGAGAGCAGCACGGGGATGACCGCGATCGTGGTGGCCAGGTCGCGTCGAAGAGCGGCACGGCGGCCCGGCGGCGTCCCGGTTGACCCGCCGCATGATCACCAGGAAGCCCGCGTCGGCGAGCCCCCAGACGTGCCCAGGATCGCGCCGGCGACCGGGTCGCGACCGTAGGCGTGGGCGTCGAACACGCCGCTGATCAGAACGACGCCGGCCAGCACGACCGGCACCGCGGCGACGGCACGACGGGCCGGGCGCTCGCCGAAGAGCGCCCACGTGGCGAACGTGACCGCGATCACCTGCCAGTTCGGCAGGACCGTGCCCAGGCCCGCGCCGACCATCGTGACAGCGTAATGGAAGCATCGAGGTCGGCGGCGAAGAAGAGCCCGGCCAGCATCCCAAGGCCGCGCTCGCGCCGGGTCGCGGCCCGAAGCGGCGCTCCTCCAGCCTGGTCAGCCACCACAGGACCGGCAGGGCGAGGAGGCACCGGAAGACCGTCGCCGTCGTCGGCGCGAGCCGGGTACCGGAAGATGATCCCCGAGAACGCGATCAGGCGCGCCCGAGCGGTCGCGCGCAGGTTCGCGGCGAGCGATCCGAGGAGCGGGCCGCTGCCCGATCCAGCCTCCGATCCCGCGGTAGGGCGGCGGGCGGTCGCCGGACGCGGACCGGCCTTCGAGCCGCCGGGCCGCTACCCGAGGCGCATCGCCGTGCAGCGCGTCGACGGCGCGCCCCGGGGCTTCTCGGGCTCGCCCACGAACCGGAGGCCGAGCTCCGCGTACTGGCCCGGGTCGGGCTCGGAAGGCGCCTCCAGCATCAGGTCCCTGCCGACGAGGTCTTCGGGAAGGCCATGACCTCGCGGATGTTCGTCTGGTCGGCGAGGAGCGCCGCCCAGCGATCGATCCCGAGGGCGATCCCGCCGTGCGGCGGCGCGCCGTACTCGAACGCCTCCAGCATCCCGCCGAACTTCTCGCGCATCCCCTCCAGCGAGTGGCCCTGCAGGGCGAAGCTGCGCTCGAGCAGGTCGCGCCGATGGATCCGCACCGAGCCGCCGCCGAGCTCCCAGCCGTTGAGCGCCAGGTCGTACTGCATCGCCCGGGCGCGGCCGGCCGGGTCGTCGGCGACGGCCGGTACGGGTCGCCGGAGGCGGTGACGAGCAGCGGCTCGTCCTCGGGCACGACGCCGCTGAACGGGTTGTGGGTGGCGTCCCAGCGCCTTGCTCTCGGCGTCCCACTGGTACATCGGGAAGCGGTGGACCCAGCAGTACGCGAGGACGTCCGGGTCGGCCAGGCCCAGCCGGTTGCCGAGCTCCTCCCGCAGGCGGCCCAGCACGTCGGCGGTGACGTCGGCCCGGTCGGCCACGATGAGGACGAGGTCGCCCGGCTTCGCGCCGGCCCGGGCCACGATGGCGGCCGCCCGCTCCTCGCCGAGGAACTTGACGGTCGGCCCGTGGACGCCCGTCGGCCGTCGACCGCCAGGTGGACGAGGCCCTTCGCGCCGAAGCGCTTGGCAGTCTCGACCAGCTCGTCGATCTGCGAGCGGCTCGCGCCGCCCATGCCGGGGGCCGCGATCGCCTTGACCCGCCCGCCCGCGGCGAGGACGTCGTCGAAGACGCGGAAGCCGGAGCCCGGGCTCCGGCCGCCGTCGGCCAGGAGCCGGGCGCGAGGTCGGCCAGCTCCATCCCGAACCGCAGGTCCGGCTTGTCCGAGCCGAAGCGCTCGAGCGCCTCGTCGTAGGTGAGGCGCGGGAACGGCGACCGCTGGATCGGCCGCTCCGGCGACGACGGCCCGGCTGACCTCGATCGCCATCGCCTCCACGAAGTCCATGACCGTCTCCTCGCGCACGAAGCTCATCTCGAGGTCGAGCTGGGTGAACTCCGGCTGGCGGTCGCCGCGCAGGTCCTCGTCGCGGAAGCAGCGCGCGATCTGGAAGTAGCGGTCGATGCCCGCGACCATCAGGAGCTGCTTCAGCTGCTGCGGGCTCTGCGGCAGCGCGTAGACGGTGCCCGGCTGGAGCCGGCTGGGCACGATGAAGTCGCGCGCGCCCTCGGGCGTGCTCTTGATCAGGATCGGCGTCTCGATCTCGACGAAGCCGTGCTCGTGATGGACGTCGCCGGATCGCATCGACCAGCCTGCAGCGGAGGAGCAAGCCGCCGCTGCATCGGCTCGCGCCGCAGGTCGAGGTAGCGGTACTTGAGGCGCAGCGCCTCGTCGATCGGGGCGTCCGGCTCGTTGATGTAGAACGGCGGCGTCTTCGCCTCGGACAGGATCGTCGAGCTCGCGGCGCCGGAGCTCGATCTCGCCGGTCGGCGAGTGCGGGTTCTCCGTGCCCGGCGAGGCGCCTCGCCACGGGCCCGGCGCGACACCACGAACTCGGTGCGGAGGCGCGACGCGGCGGCGTGGGCCTCGGGCGCGTCGTCCGCGTCGATCACCACCTGGGTGATCCCGTGCCGGTCGCGCAGGTCGAGGAAGATGAGCTGGCCGTGGTCGCGGCGTCGGTTGACCCAGCCCGCGAGGCGGGCGCCGGACCCGGCGTCGCCCCGCGGAGCTCGCCGCACGTGTGGGTCCGATACGGGGTGGCGAGGCTGGTCATGCCGCCAATCGTAGCGGCGCAGCGCAGGAGGCGGGGCGGCCAGCGGTGGATCGCCGGATGCGCCGATGCGGCCTCCGACGGG
>CAWDEW010000005.1:0-120591 GCA_963801445.1 uncultured Chloroflexia bacterium
AGCACACGCTGTGATGGCACGGCGTCCCGTCACACGCCCGGCTCGCTCCGATCCTCGATCTCCCAGGCGTGATCCAGCACGTGCCAGGCGATCCGGCGCGCCGCGTAGCGGGCGGTCCAGCGCTTCCCCGCCACGGGTGTGCCATCGGACGGGACCCCGAGCACGGCGACCATCTCAGCACGGGCGGCGGCGACCGCAGCTCTATCGGTCGGGTCCGGCTCACGGAAGGCGACACCGATCTTGCGAGCGTAGGCAGCCTCCGCGGCGACCACGTGGCGGACGACCTCGTCGCGGTCACGGCCGCCGCCCCGCGGTCCCTTGCGCAGCTCGGCCGGCGCCGCGGCGGCGATCGCATCGAGCGCGGACCACGCAGCCTCGAGGATCCGGGCCAGCACGGCGGCGTCGGCGGGGTCGGTCGGGCGCTCGTCCGCAGCGAAGACCACGTCCGGCGCCCCGAACGTGGTCGTTGGTGTCCCCGGGAGGCGCTCGGCGAGCTCGAACGCGCCCACGCCCTCGGCGGCCCGGGCGTCCCACCCGGGCGCTTCCCCGCCCGCAAGCCCGGCCGCCCGGACGATCGCAGCGTAGCGCGGGGCTGCCGCGGCCAGGGCGCTCAGCGCCGCGGCCTCGTCACGCCCGGCCCTCGACCAGCCCGGCCAGTCGAACGCCGATGCGAATGCGCGCTTGTCGACGACCTCGAGTCCGATCGCGATCCGCTCAGCCATGCGCGGCAGGATAAGCCGGGCGGGTCGAAGGTGCGTTGGTCGCGACCTGGCCGGGGCCGACGCCGGCGGGCCGCGCCGGCCCGCGCGCTTCGGCGGGCCGCGTCGCTCAGCCCGCGGCGACCTTGCGTCGAAGCAGGGCGGGCAGGTCGGCGAGCGCCACGACCTTCTGCGAGGCCGCCCCGAGGTCGCGCAGCTGGACCTCGCCCTCGGCCAGCTCGTCGCCCAGGATGATCGCGAACCGGGCGCCCTCGCGGACCGCGGCCTCCAGCTGGCGTCCGAGCTTGCGCGTGGCAAGCTCGGCCAGCACGGGCAGCCCGGCCGCGCGCAGGTCGGTCGCGACCCGCAGCCGGCTCGCGGTGTCGGCCGGATCGGCGCCCACCACGACGGCGAGCGGGGCAGCATCCTCGGGCGCCGCGGCGTCGCTCGCCGCCAGCGCCAGCACGACCCGGTCGAGCCCGAGCGCGTAGCCGATCCCGGGCGTCGGCTTGCCGCCGAGCAGCTCGATCAGGCCGTCGTAGCGGCCGCCGCCGCCCAGGGCCTGCTGCTGCCCTTCGGCGCCGCGGCGGTAGAACTCGAATGTCGTCCGGGTGTAGTAGTCGAGGCCGCGTACGAGGCTCGGCTCCAGGCGGTAGGCGATCCCGAGCGCGTCGAGGTGCGCCTGCACCGCGGCGAAATGCTCGGCGCACGCCGCGCACAGCATCGACGTGATCCGTGGGGCGGCGGCGTTGACCTCGACCATCGCGGGATCCTTCGAGTCCAGCAGGCGGAGCGGGTTCGTCTCGAGTCGCTCCCGCTCGAGCGCCGGCAGCGCGGTCGCCCGGGCCCGGTAGTGAGCGGCGAGGGCGGCCAGGTAGGCGGGCCGGCAGGCCGGATCGCCGATCGAGTTGAGAAGCACCTCGACGTCGGTCAGGCCGGCGTCGCGGTAGAAGCGCAGGCCCAGCTCGATCTGCTCGGCGTCCACGGCCGGACCGGGGTCGCCGATCGCCTCGACGTCCCACTGCCAGAACTGCCGGTAGCGGCCCGCCTGCGGCCGGTCGTAGCGGAACATCGGGCCGGTCAGGGTCAGCTTCACGGGCCGCGGGAGCGTCTGCATCCCGTGCTCCACGTATGCCCGGCAGATGCCGGCCGTCGCCTCGGGACGGAGCGCCCACCGCTCGCGCTCTTCGCCGCGGCTCGGCGCGACCCGGAAGAGCTCCTTCTCGACGACGTCCGTGACGGCGCCGATCCCGCGCTCGAACACGGAGGCCTGCTCGAAGAGCGGCGTCTCGAAGGCCCGGTACCCGTACCGGGCGGCGAGGTCGGCGGCGATGCGCTCGAGGCGCACGAAGGCGGCCCGCTCGGCGGGCAGCAGGTCGCGGGTTCCCCGGGGTGCGCGGAACGTCGGCATCGCGGCGAAGTCTACCCGCAGCCCCGCCTGCGCGGCAGCCCCGCGGACGCGACCCGCCGGCGACAGGAGGCAACGAAGCCGCGGCGCGGCCTTCCGCGGGGCCCCGACCCTCGCTACGATCCGCACGTGCTCGGAACGCAGGACCCAACTCCCCGCCCGGACCTCGCCGACGTCGTCCTGTACCTCGTCGGCGTCGCCGGGCTCGCGGCAGGGCTGACGCTCCTGTTCCTGGGGATGCGCGCGGTGATGGACGTCGGCGGCATGTGCGCCGACGGCGGCCCCTACGTCAGCGCCCAGGCGTGCCCCACCGGCACGCCGCTCGTGATGATGCTCGCGATCTTCGGCGGGCTGGCCAGCGCCGGGCTCGCCGGGTACAAGGGCGCCGCGCTCGGGCCCGGCTACGCCGGCATCGTCACCTTCGCCTGGCCGGCGCTCTTCGGGAGCCTGGGCTGGAACTTCCTCCAGTACGGCGTGACCCCGCCCGGTGACTCGCCCGGGCCGGCGATCGACTGGCTGGTCTGCGGCGTGGTCTTCGAGGCGATGGCCATCGGGCCGCTCGCCCTCGGCCTGCTCGCCTGGCGCGAGGGTCGGCGGAGTGGCGCCCCCCGATCGACGCTCGCGCCGGCGCCGGGAGGCGCGGCCCTCGTGCGGGCGGCCCACGCTCGGGCGGCTCGGCGCGCCGCGGCGGCCGCGCCCGGGTCCGTCGGCTCGACCCTGCCCTCGCCGACCGTGGAGCCCGGCACGACCGCCGCGCCGACGGATCTCGTGCCCGCCCTCGAGCGGCTGGCCGCGCTTCGCGAGCAGGGCGACCTGACCGCCGAGGAGTTCGCCGCGGCCAAGGCCGCCCTGATCAAGGAAGCGGGCTCGTGAGCGGGACGGAGGCCCCGCGGAGCAGCGGGGGCCTGCTCTGGCTCCTCGTGCTCGCCGCGATCGTGGCCGGGATCCTGCTGGGCGTCTGGATCTTCGGCGCGCTCACGTAGCGGCCGGGCGGCCGCGCGCGCCTGGCCGGGCGGCCGCCTCGCGGGACGTCGACCGCCGCCCGTCGACAGCTCGAAGGAGCGTCAGCCCAGGTCGCGCTGGACGCTCAGGACGTCCTTGACCTGCTCGATCCGGCTGATGACCCGCGCCAGCTGCGAGACCGAGGCGACCTGGAGCGTCGCCACGACGAGGGCGGCGTGGTCGGGGCTGACCGAGACGTTGGCGGCCACGATGTTGACCTTCTCGGCGGCGACTGCGGCGGTGAGGTCGTTGAGGAGCCCGGTCCGATCGTGGGCCTCGATCCGGATCGCGATCGGATAGGTCTGGGTCGGGGTCGCCTCCCACTCCACGTCGATCAGCCGGGCCGCTTCGCGTTCGTTGACGACCGTCGGGCAGCGCCGGAGGTGAACCGTGATGCCCCGGCCGCGGGTGATGAACCCGACGATTGCGTCGCCCGGGATCGGGTGGCAGCACTTGGCGAACCGGACCAGCAGGTCGCCGACGCCCTTGACCCGGACGCCGCCCGTCCGGGCCGTTGCCGGCGCAACCGACGGGAGGGACAGCTGGGTGTCGTCGACCACGCCCAGGCGCATCACGACCTGCTGGGCGGAGATGGCGCCGTAGCCGATCGCCGCGTAGAAATCGTCCAGGTTGTCGTGGCCGTAGGGTTTCGCCACCTCCAGCAGGCGCTCGGCGCCGACCGTCGCGATGCTCGTCCGGGCCAGGCGCTTCAGGTCCCGCTCGAGGGATTCCTTGCCGTGGACGATGTTCTCGTCGCGGTCCTTCTTCTTGAACCACTGGCGGATCTTTTCCCGCGCGTGCGAGGTGCGGACGATGCCCAGCCAGTCGCGTGACGGGCCGTGCTCGGCCCGCGTCGTGACGATCTCGACGATGTCGCCGTTGCGCAGTCGGTAGTCGAGGGGCACGAGACGGTTGTTGATCTTGGCCCCGATCGTCCGGTGGCCCACGTCGGTGTGGATCCGGTAGGCGAAGTCGAGGGGCGTGGCGCCGGCCGGCAGGTCCTTGATGTCGCCCTTCGGCGTGAACACGAAGACCTGGTCCTGGAAGATGTCGAGCTTGATCCCCTCGACGAACTCGCGCGCGTCGGAGACCTCGCGCTGCCAGTCCATGAGCTGGCGCAGCCAGGCCAGCTTCGCGTCGTACTCGCGCTCGGCCCGGCTCCCCTCCTTGTAGCGCCAGTGGGCCGCGATGCCCACCTCGGACACCTGGTGCATCGCGTGGGTCCGGATCTGGATCTCGAGGGCCTTGCCGTCGAGCGCGATCACCGCCGTGTGGAGGCTCTGGTACCCGTTCGGCTTGGGGACCGCGATGTAGTCGTCGAACTGGCCCGGGATCGGCTTCCAGATGCTGTGGACCACGCCGAGGGCCGCGTAGCAGTCGCGGACCTCGTCGACCAGCAGGCGGATCGCGTACACGTCGTAGATCTCGCCGAAGGCCGCCGCCTTGCGCTGCATCTTCTTCCAGATGCTGTAGAGGTGCTTCGGGCGGCCGTTCAGGTCCGCCACGATGCCGGCCTTCTCCAGCTCGGGCGTCAGCGTGCGGATCGCCCGGTCGATGTATGACTCGCGATGGTGCCGGCGCGTGTCCAGGTTGGCGGCCAGCTCCCGGTAGCGGTCCGGATCCAGGGACTTGAAGGCGAGGTCCTCGAGCTCCCACTTGACCTGCCAGATCCCCAGCCGCTCGGCCAGCGGGGCGTAGATCTCCATGGTCTGGCGGGCGATCCGCTGCTGCTTCTCGAGCGGCAGCACGGACAGCGTGCGCATGTTGTGGAGCCGGTCGGCGAGCTTGATGAGGACGACCCGGATGTCCTGGGCCATCGCCAGGAGCATCTTGCGGATGTTCTCCGCCTGCTGCTCCTCGTGGGTGTGGGTGCTGAACTTGGAGAGCTTGGTGACCCCGTCGACCAGCCGCGCGACGTCGGGACCGAACTTCTCCTCGATCTCCGCCAGGGAATGGTCCGTGTCCTCGGGAACGTCGTGAAGGAGCGCCGCGATCAGCGTCGTCGGCTCGAGGCCCATCTCGGCGAGCATCTGGGCCGCCGCGATCGGATGGGTGACGTAGGCCTCGCCGGTGGCCCGGGTCTGCTCCGCATGCGCCTCGACCGCGAAGGCGAACGCGCGCTCCACGGGCTCGGTGTCGGCCCCGGGGTGCTGGCGCCGCAGCTCCGCGAGGAGGTCGCGCCGCAGCGCCGCGATCGGGCGCGTTCGTGCCCCGGCGCGCGGCGAGGCCAGCGTGCCGCGCCGCGTGCGCGGCACGCTCGGGACTGCGCTGGGTACCTGTTCGACCGACATCGGTCCGGCCAGTCTAGCAGGGCCGATTCGTGCGGCCGGAGCGCCCCACGCGAGGGCGATGTGGCCTCAGCCGCCCGGCGCCGGGATCCCGAGGGCCGAGGCGTCGAGCAGGCCGGTCAGGACGACCGTCGGCCCCGTGACCGTCACGCCGGTGAGGCGCACCGGAGGGGTCGAGCCCGCCGCCACCACGATCGCCTCACCGACCGGGGATCCGGCCACCGGAAGCGCGACCAGCGCGCCGTCGCGCACTGCGAGGTGCGCCGTGACCAGCCCCATCGGAAGGCGCGCGTGGACCAGGTCCGGGGCGGCGAACGAGACCTCCGACGGAGTGACCGCGATCGTCGGGGCGAAGGCGGCGACCACGAGCGGAATGGCCGCGGCGGCGTCCACCGTGATCGTGGCCACGAGCGCGCCCGGCGGCCCGGCCAGGGCCACCTCGCGCGCGGTGATGCCGTCGGCGCTCTCGATGACGACGCCGGCGAGGCTGCCCGAGACGGATCCGACCCGCTTCGTCACCAGGTCCACGTCGCGCAGGTCGAGGTCAACGGTGCGGGCCGAGAACCCGGCCTGGAACGTGACCGCGGAGCCCGTCACCCGGATCTCGTCCGCGTGGAGTCGGAGCAGCCCTGGCGGGAACGACGTCACGACCGTCGCGTCGAGCGCGCCCGCCGAGACGGCCGGGGCCAGGGCGCGGGTCACCAGCCAGCTGGCCGCCGGGGGGAGCCCGAACCAGGCGAGGAGCGCCAGGACGAGGGCCCCCAGGAGGACCGTGAAGAGGCAGCCGCGCATGCTCAGTCGAAGCCCAGCTCGGCGAGCAGCTCCTCGGCGACCGTCCGCTCGTCCCAGGGCAGCTCGCGATCCCGGTACAGGATCCCGGTCTCGTGGCCCTTGCCCGCCAGCAGCACGACGTCGCCTGGCCGGGCCCGGTCGAATGCCGCCGCGATCGCCGAGCGCCGGTCCGGGATGAGCAGGAGGTCGTCCCCGCGCCGCAGCCCGGCGGCCTCGGCGCCGCCCGCGATCTGCTCCAGGATGGCCAGCGGGTCCTCCCCGCGGGGGTCCTCGTCCGTGGCCACGACCAGCCGGCAGCGCGCGCCCGCCACGCCGCCCTGGATCGCCCGCTTCGCGACGTCGCGCTCCCCCGCCGATCCGAAGACGGCGATCAGCCCGCCGGCGGGCCCGAGGAGCGGCGCCACCGCGTCGAGCGCCGTCGCGAGCGATGCCGGCGTGTGGGCATAGTCGACCACGACCGCGAACGGCTGGCCCCGCTCGACCCGCTCCATCCTGCCACGAACGCCCCGGAAGCCGGCCAGCCCGGCCAGCACCGCGGCGCCGTCGAGCTCCAGCAGCTCGCCGAGGGCGACGACGGCGAGCGCGTTCGCCACGTTGAAGCGCCCGATGATCGAGAGGGACAGCTCGCCGCCGCCGCGGGGCGTCCGAACCCGGGCCCGCAGGCGGCCGCCGGCCTCGGCAGTCTCCTCCGCCCGCACGTCCGCACCGGGCGCGGACCCGTAGCGCAGCAGCCGAGCGCCTGCTTCGAGCGTGGCGGCCGCGAAGACGTCCGCGCTCGGATCGTCGGCGTTGACGATCCCGCCCCGGGGCCAGGGCCGTCCGCCGGGCAGCGACGCGGGCTTCGCCGGCCGCCCCGGGACGTCCGCCAGCCGCTCGAAGAGCGAGCGCTTCGCGGCCCGGTACGCCTCGAACGTGCCGTGGAGCTCGAGGTGCTCGTGGGTGAGGTTCGTGAAGATCGCCACGTCGTAGGGCAGCTCCCCGACCCTCTCGAGGGCCAGGCCGTGCGACGTCGTCTCGACGATCGCCGCCGCGTCGCCCGCGCGCGCGATCGCGCGCAGCGTCACCTGCAGCTCCGGCGCCTCCGGCGTCGTCACGTGCGTCAGCGCCCCGGACCGCAGGCGGCCGACCTTGAGCTCCGCCGTGCTCACGAGCCCGGTCGCCACGCCCGCCGCCTCGAGGGCCGCCACGGCCATCGCGCCGGTCGTCGTCTTGCCGTCCGTGCCGGTGATCCCGACGATCCCGAGCCCGGCGCCGGGGTCCCCGTACCACCAGGCGGCGATCGTGGCGAGCGCGTGCTGGCTCCGGTCGACGACCAGCTGGATCGCCGGGCCGGTCACGCTCGGCTCCAGCGGCCGCTCGACGACCAGGACGGCAGCTCCGCCCGCCACCGCGGCGCCGGCGAACGCGTGACCGTCGGCGTGCTGGCCGGGGATCGCCACGAAGCAGCCCCCGGGCTGCACGCGCCGCGAGTCGTGGGCGATCCCCGTGATCGCGAGGCTCGCGACGGCGCCGGGCTCCAGCGCTCCGTCCGGGCCGACGATCGCGCGCAGCCGACCGGCGCCCGTCAGGCGGCCGAGCAGGCCGCCGAGCGGCTTCGCTCCGGTGGGCTCCGCGGCCGCCAGGGCGGCCCGGAGCGCCTCGGCGGACGGCACGGTTGGGAGGTCGCCTGCGCCCGGTGTGCTCATCTCGTCATCCTCGCCGCTCGCGCAGCCCCGTCGCGACCCGGCGGGGCAGGCGCGCACCCGCCGCGAGCGCCCGGCCGGCCGCCCAGCGCCCCGGTCGAAGGACGCGTTGGTGGGCGCCGCTGAGCTCCAGCCACCGGCCGCCGAACGCGCGCTTGAACTCGTACAGGCCATGCATCGGCTCGCCGGGCCGCGGCTCGTGGCGGGCTCCGGCCACGTCCACGCCACCCAGGTCCAGCTCCGCGCGGCCCTCGCGCGCCGCCAGCTGGAGCGCCCGCCAGAGGACCAGGTGGACCGTGCCCGGGTGCTCGTGGCGCATGGCCACGACGTCGCCGGAGCTCGCGTAGGTGAGGCGCTCCCCGTGGCGGTAGAAGACGGCGCCACCGAGATAGGTGCCCTCGGCCGACCATGCCTCCAGCAGCGCCAGGTACCCTGCGTCGAGCGCGGCCCGCCACCACGCGGTGGCCGCCGCCCGGGGGCCGATCGCGAACCCGCGCCGCTCCCCGGTCGAGGCGAGGAGGCCGTGGAACCGCTCGAACGCCTCGAGCTCGGCAGCCCCGGTGCCCAGGCCGAGCGCGCCCCCCGGGGCCTCGAAGCCAGCGCCGACGCCGTCCGGGCCCACCCGATCGTGGCGGACGATGCGGGTCCCCTTCCGTTCCGCGGCGAGGAAGCGCTGGCGGGTGGTCTTCGCGATCATCGCCAGGAGGGCATCATCGGTCGCCCCCGGCGGCACGGGCACCGCCACCCGATTGCGCGACGGGCCGACTTCCTCGACGGGGGTGAAGCCGCGCGCCGCGAGGAGGGCCGGGTAGCCGGTCGCGGCCGGGACCTCCGCGTCGGCGCGGACCGCGTCGTAGCCCGCGGCCTGAGCCCAGGCGGCGACCGCGGCGAGCCGGTCCGCGACCGCCTCGACCGGGGCGTCGCCCGCCACGGGACCCTTGGGCACGTAGAGCAGCCCGCCGCCGAGCAGCGGCCAGGGACGACCCAGGGCGAGGACGCGCGCGCCATCGCCGAGCACCAGCCGGTGGGGCCGCCAGCCCGTTCGCCGTCGATGCTCGGCCCACGCGAGCGACTGCTGCACGTCGCCGCCGGGAGCCGACACCGTCCACGCGTCCCAATCGGCCAGCTCGTCGGGCCGCGCGTCGCGGACGCTCGGGAGGCTGCTCATCCCGCGTCGGCGCCGCCGTCGCCCGCGCCATCGGCCGGCGTCCCGCCGTCCGGCGGCGGCGCAGCTCCGAGACCGGCCCGTCGCCGGGCGGCCCGGACACGAAGCCCCTGGGCGACGCCGAAGACGCGCCGTCCGACCTCGTCGATCACGAGGTCCCAGGCCCCGACGTAGCGCACCTCGCGCCCGCCGAACCCGGTCTTGAAGTGGGCGATCCCCGGGTGGGCCAGCCCCCACAGGTCGTACGTCTCCGCGCCGCCCGCGCGCGAGGATCGGATGGCCTCCCACTTGAGCAGGTAGTTGGCGCGCAGCTCCGCGCCCTGGGCGGTCATCCCCCCGTAGGGCTCCACCACGCGCCTCCCGTTGCGCACGAGGAACAGGGCGGCCTGGTCCGTCCCGTCCGCGTCGACCGCGAAGAGCATCCGGGCATCGCCGTCCGGCCGGAAGGCGTCCCAGACGTCGCGGTAGGCCTGCTCCGTTCGGATCAGGAAGCCCGCCCGTTCCGCGGTCTCGCGGTACACGACGTAGAAGCGGGCGATCGGGTCGGGCTCGGCAGCTTCGACCACCGTGATGCCGTTGGACCGGGCCTTGTTCACGTACTGGCGCCACTTCTTGCGCAGGTCCCCCCACAGGGCGTCCTCGTCGGCCCGTAGGTCGATGATCCGGGTCCGCGCCGGCTGGATCGGCGGGGCAGTGCGCCAGCCGGCCGCCTCGAGCGCGGTGCGCAGGGCGCCCGCCCCGTCGAACGGGCCGTCCGCCTCGACCTCCGGGTCGATCCGCAGGTGCGAGACGCGTCCCAGCCGGGCGCTCCGCACCGCCGCCGTGAAGCGCGCGATCGACTCGGCGGTCCAGGCCGCCGCGACGGGGCCGCGGGGGGCGTAGGCGAAGGCCCAGGGCAGGGGTCGGGGCCGGCGCAGGAGGATCTGGGCGCCGATCGGACCATCGCCGCCCGCCGCCACGACCCGGACGTCGCGCCAGCCGTTCACCGCCTTGACCCGCGCCCACGCCGTGCGCTGGAGGTACGAGCCCAGGGGCGCGGCGGCGACGAAGCCGTCCCAGTCGCTCACGGGGTCCGGCAGCGGGTCCGGCAGCGGGTCCGGCCGCTGCGGCTCGTTCACGACGCGGGACCGCGTCGGAGCGCGGAGGTCACGAGACGGATGATGTCGGGAACCTCCGGGATGTGGAGCAGCCAGGCGACGCCGAGATAGGCGAGGCCGCCGGCGAGCCCGCCCACGGCAAGCTCGATCGCCAGGACGATCTTACCGGGCGAGGCTCCCACGATCCCCTCGGCGACGACGAAGACGCCACCGAGGGCCAGCGTCCCGGCGACCGCGCACCCGACGAACAGGGCGACCCCCCGCACGATCGCGCCCAGGTGGAGGGCCGGGACGCGCCGGTCGAGCAGGATGAGCAGGACCACGGTCTCGCCCCACGATCCGATCGCTATCCCGGCCGCGAGGCCCGGCGCGCCCATCGTCGGGGCGACCACGACCGAGACCGCGATGCTGATCACGACGGCCACGAGCGCGGCAGCGACCGGCGTCCGGGTGTCGCGGGCCGCGTAGAAGGCGCGGGCGAGGATCACGATGGCCGACTCCGAGGCGAGCGCGACGAAGAAGACAGCGAGCACGGCCGAGGTCGCGCTGAGCTCGCCCGCCGTCACCTTGCCATAGCCGAACAGGAGCGTGACGAGGGGCCGGGCCGCGACGACCCCGAAGAACGCCAGGGGGACCATCGCGAAGGACATGAGGCGGACCGCCCGCACGACCAGCGCGACATAGTCGTCCACCGCTCCGGTCGCGACGCGGTGGCTCAGGGCGGGCAGGGCGACGAGGCCGAGCGGCGCGCCCAGGACCCCGATCGGGATCTGGAAGACCGTGAAGGCGATGTTGAACGCGCTGATCGCGCCGGCACCCAGCGCGGAGGCGATCGTGGTTGCGGCCAGGAGCTGCAGCTGGGCCCCGCCGAGGCCCACCGCGCGGGGAACGAGGAGCAGGATCGTCCGGCGCGCCTCCGGGTCGCCAGCGTCGATCCGGGGCGCGTACCGGAAACCGACCGACCCAAACAGCGGCCAGACCTGGACGAGGAGGTGGAGCGCGCTGCCCGCGACGACGCCGACCGCGATCCCGGCGACGCCCATCGATGGGGCGAGGAAGAGCGCGGCGCCGATGATCGCGAGGTTGTAGGCGATCGGGGCGACGACCGAGGCGAAGAACCGGCCGCGGGCCTGGAGCACGCTCCCGGCGACCGACCCGAGGGCGAGGAGGATCGGGCTCAGGAGCATCAGCCGGGTCAGGTCCACCGTCTGGGCCCACTGGGCGGCGTCGAATCCCGGCGTGATCACCGGCACGATCGCGGGCGCGAAGATCCAGAGCACCCCGGCCAGCAGCGCGAGCGCGACGAGCATGATGTTCGTGACCGTCGACACGACCCGCCAGGCCCGGCTCTCCTCGTCGGCGGCCAGCAGCGTCGCGATCGTCGGGATCAGGGCCGAGGCGAGCGCGCCGGCCGCGACGAGCTGGAAGATCAGGTCCGGGATCCGGAACGCCGCGAAGAACGGGTCGAGCGCGGCGCCGATGCCGAACGTCGTGGAGATGACGACCAGGCGGACCCAGCCCAGGACCCTGGAGACGAGGAACGCGCCCGTGACGAGCAGGCTGGCGCGGGCGAGGGCGCGCCCCGTGGTCACCGGTGCGGGACGGCGGGCGCGCCGACCTGGTCGGCCGCCCGGGCCTCGAGATCGTCGGCGGCCGGCGTCGTGGTGTGCGGCGGGCTGACGGCCCGCGGGTGTGCCCCGGCATACGCGGCGCGGAGCCGGGCCGGGGAGACATGCGTGTAGACCTGGGTGGTGGCCAGGCTGGCGTGGCCCAGCAGCTCCTGCACCACCCGCAGGTCGGCGCCGCCGTCCAGCAGGTGGGTCGCGAACGAGTGGCGCAGCGTGTGCGGGTGGGTCCCCTCGGGAACGCCGGCCCGCACGAACAGGGCGTCGAGCCGGAGGCGAAGGCCGCGGGCCCCGAGCGGGCCGCCCCGGGCGTTCAGGAAGAGGGCCGCGCTCGGGACCGGGGCGCGCGCCGCGAGGGCCGGTCGGCCCTCCGCGAGATAGCCTCGCAGGGCGGCCCGGGAAGGACCGCCCAGGAGCCCGACCCGCTCCTTCTGGCCCTTGCCGAGGACCCGGATCTCCCCCCGGCCGAGGTCGAGGCCGTCGACACGGGCCCCCGAGAGCTCGGAGATCCGGAGGCCGGCCGCGTAGGCGGTCTCGACAAGCGCGACGTCGCGCAGGGCCAGGGCCCGGGCGAGCGCCGGCGCGTCCGCGGCGGCGACCCCGGGCGCGCGCCCGGCGCGTGGGGGCGGGACGCCGGCCGTCTCGATGACCCGCGCCACCTCGGCCGCCGAGAGGACCCCCGGCAGGCGGCGTGCGCGACGGGGCGTCGCCAGGGCCGCCCATGGGTCCGCGGCCACGTGCCCGCCGCGGACGGCCCAGCGGTAGAACGACCGGATCGCGGCCAGCCGCTGGGCGACCGAGCTTCGGGCATGCCCCTCGGCGATCGCCGCGAGATAGGCCCGCAGCCTCGTGCGGGGCGGGTCGCTCCAGCCGGTCTCATGATCGTCGAGCCAGCGCAGGTAGGCCCCCACGGCGGTCCCGTAGGCGCGATGCGTGTGGGGCGAGGCAGCCCGTGCCTCCAGGCTGGCGAGGAAGCGATCGAGCGCGGCGGCGCCGTCCACGCGGGTCAGCCCGCGTCGGCCTGGCGCGAGCGGGTGGCAGCCGACCCGGGCGCCCGGGTCTTGGTGGTGCGCGCAGGAGTGCCCTCCCCTGCTCCGCCGACGCGGCGCGTCCGGGCAGGCCCGCCCGCCCGTCCACGCCCGGAGGTGGCCGTGCGGCGCCCGCCTCGACCCGAGGGCCTGGCGAGCGCGGTCGGGTCGGGCGGGCCTCCCGCCAGGGCAGCTCCCGGGGCCGGGAGGGCGCCCGGCGGGAGGACGATGGTCGCCCCGCAGGCCAGGCAGAGCCCGCTGCTCTCGTCCCTGCGCGCCACCGGTCCCCCGTCGACGTCATGGACCGGGCCGAGCGGCTCGCGGGAGGTCGTCATGTCGCACTTCGGGTAGCGCGAGCAGCCCCAGAAGACGGTTCCGGTCCGGCGGGCCCGGCGCGCGACGAGGTGCCCGTCGTGGCAGGTGGGGCAGGCAACCGCGAACGCGAGCTGGTCCGGCGGCGGCGGGCCGTCCTTCTTGATGTACGTGCAGGCCGGATACCGGTTGCACCCGACGAAGGGCCCGAACCGGCCGCGCTTGCCGACCAGCTGGCCGCCGTCCGACTCGCCGCAGACCGGGCAGGGCTCCCCCGCGCCGGGCAGGACGGGGATCTCCGGCTCCTCGCCCGGGATCGGCCGGCTCTCCTTGTGCTCCGGGAAGAGCGAGCAGGCCAGGAACCGCCCGTTCCGCCCGAGGCGGATCACCATGGGGTGGCCCTCGGAGCAGACCTCGTCCGTCGCCTCGGTGGTGATGTCGCGGCGCCTGAGCTCCTTGCGCTTCTCGTCGACGCGCGATCGGAGGGGCCCGTAGAACTCGCGCAGCAACGGGACCCAGGCCCGCTCGCCCCGCGCGACCTCATCGAGCCCGTCCTCCATCCGGGCCGTGAAGCGCGGATCGACGTACTCCCCGAAATGGTCGACCAGGAGGTCCGTCACGATCTCGGCAACGGGTTCCGGATAGAGCCGCCGCTCCTTCGTCGTGACGTAGCCCCGGTCGCCGATCGTGGTGATCGTGGCGGCGTACGTCGACGGCCGCCCGATGCCCCGCTCCTCGAGCGCCTTGACGAGCGAGGCCTCCGTGTAGCGCGGCGGGGGCTCGGTGAAGTGCTGGGTCGGCGTCACGTCCAGCACGGAGGTCGCGTCGCCCGCGGCGAGCGCCGGAAGCGTTCGCTCGACCTCGTCCTCCCCCTCGTCGCGGCCCTCCGTGTAGACCCGGCTGAAGCCGTCGAAGATCGTCCGCGTCGCCGAGGCCCGGAGCTCGTAGTGGGCATCCGCGAGCTCGGCCGTCGTGGTCTCGAGCTCCTTCTCGGTCATCTGGCTGGCCAGGGCGCGCTGCCAGATCAGGCGGTACAGGCGGGCCTCGTCGCGGCCGACCGTCCGGCCCATGACCTCGGGATCGCGGGCGAAGGAGGTCGGCCGGATCGCTTCGTGGGCCTCCTGGGCGTTCTTCGTCGTGGTCCGGTAGCGCCGGCCCTTGGCCATGGCGTAGGCGGGCCCGTAGCGGTTGGTCACGACCTCCCGGGCCTCTCCCAGCGCCTGGTCGGAGAGGGCCACCGAGTCCGTCCGCATGTAGGTGATGAGGCCGACGTGGCCGTCCGGCGTGTCCACGCCTTCGTAGAGGCGCTGGGCGACCGACATCGTCCGCTTGGGGCTGAAGCCCAGCTTGCGGCTGGCCTCCTGCTGCAGCGTGGATGTCGTGAATGGCGGGGCGGGGCTGCGCTTCGACCGCTTCACCGTGACGTCGCGAACGACCGGGTGGGCGGCTCGCAGGCCTTCGACGTGGCGGTCGGCCGTCTCCCCGTCGGCGATCCGTGGCTTCGCCCCGTCGATGCGGACGAGGTCCGCGGGGAACGCCTGGCCGGACGGGGCGGCGAGGAGGGCCTCGATCGTCCAGTACTCGTCCGCGACGAACGCCCGGATCTCCCGCTCGCGCTCCACGACGAGCCGGACCGCCACCGACTGGACGCGGCCGGCCGAGAGGCCCGAGCGGACCTTGCGCGAGAGGAGCGGGCTGAGCGTGTACCCGACCAGCCGATCGACGATCCGGCGGGCCTGCTGGGCATCGACGAGGTGGCCGTTGATGGCGCGCGGCGCCGCGAACGCGGCCTTGATCGCCGACTCGGTGATCTCGTTGAAGGTCACCCGCACCGTCCGCTCGGGCGGCAGGTGCGCGGCCTCCGCCACGTGCCAGGCGATGGCCTCGCCCTCGCGGTCGAGGTCCGTGGCGAGGAAGATCCGGTCCGCGGTCCGGGCGGCCTTCTCGATCGCAGCGACCTGCCGGCGGCGATCCGCGGGGACCTCGTAGTCCGGCGCGAAGTCATGGTCCACGTCGACGCCGAGCTGGCCCTTGCCGGGGTTCTCCGGGAGGTCCCGGACGTGGCCGTACGAGGCGAGGACCGTGTAGCCGGGCCCGAGATAGCGTTCGATCGTGCGCGCCTTGGCCGGCGACTCGACGATCACGAGGTTCGTAGTCATGGCGCCCGAGTCTAGCACCGGCCCTTCACCCGCCCATCACCGGGGCGCGGGCCGGCCCTTCGAGGGAGCGACGCGCAGGACCCGCTCAGATGTCGCGGATGCGCTTGAGGAAGTCCTCGTCGATCTCGAGATCGGGCTCCGGCGCGGCAGTCGAACCGGGCAGCACGATCAGGTCGTCGCTCGTCGATGCCTCGGAGCGAGGCGCGATCTCGACGAAGCGGATCTGGTGCCACGAGAAGATGAAGGTGGAGTCCTTCCGGTCCGCGAAGGCCGGGCGCTTGCCGTCCATCAGCCGGAGGTTCGTGCAGACGAGAATCAGGTCCGTGGGGGCCGGTTCGGCGAACAGGTCGGCCATCAAGGGCTGCTCGTTGAGCAGGTGCAGGACCGCGTTCCGGATCACGGGTGGTAGAAGTCGATCACGATCCGGACGGTCCTGCCCACGGCCCACACGCCGATCCCGGCGCGATCGTAGAGCGGGTTCATGAGGTTGACGTAGTGGCCCCCGGGCGGGCTCCACGACCGCTCGCTCTGGAAGTAGATCTGGGTCTGGAGGGCCGAGTCGTAGAGGCTCGAGTCCGGGTAGCAGCCGAGGTTCTCGGCCCACTTGTAGCTGGTGTACCCGGCCCTGGCCAGCCTCTGGCCAGGAGTCTGGTAGGCCCCGGACGGGCCGTAGAAGTGGCTGCACACGCCGACGCTGGCGAGGTACTTGGCGTACGGCCTGGACACGCGGTCGCTGATCCCCGCGTCGATCACGAGCGGGGCGGTGTGGTTGCGGCCGCCGTTCGAGCAGGCCCCGCTCGCCGTGACCAGGCCGCCGGTGCGCGTGCAGTTCATGAGCGACAGGTAGTAGCGCTCGACGGCCAGCCAGGTTGCACCGCCCGCGGCGCCCCCGCCCGACGGCACCGGGATCGGCTTCGTGACAGGCTTCGTCGCCGGCGCCTTCACGGGCGCCTTCACGGGCGCCTTCACGGGCGCCGGCTTCGCGAGCGTCGTGAACGTGGCGGCGACCGGTCGCGCGATGGGCGTCCTGTCCGCGCTGCGCGCGGCGGCGGTCACCTGGGCCCGGATCGTGGCGCCGTACGGGAGCAGGCCCCGGGGGACGAACACCAGCACCGTGCCGTTCTCGGCCCAGCTGTACGTTCCCTTGAGCGCGGCGCCACCGGTCGTGATGACGAACGCGCCCCTCGTGGTGGCCGGATCCATCCGCTGGGTGAACCGGACGGAGATCGCCGCATCGCGGGCGATCTTGGTGGACCCGCCCAGGGGTCGGAAGCGCACGACGGCCGGCGCGACGGCGGTCTTCGCGACGAACGCCGGCGCGTCGGCGACGATCGCACCGTCGGCATCGCGGACGGCGCCGGCCAGCGTCACGGTGTAGGTCGTCCCACCGCTGAGCGGCTGCGCCGGGACGAACGTCACCTGGTCGGCCAGGCCGTTCTCGTCGACCGCCTTGAGCGTCCCCTTGACCGGCGGATCGATGCGCAGCGCCGCGCGGGCCGAGCTCACCTGGACCGGGCGATCGAAGGTGATGACGAAGCTCGAGTCGGCCGCGATGCGGCTGGCCGACAGCGGCGCCGTCGCGGCGATCCGGGCCTGGGTGGGACCCGTGGTCAGGAAGGCGGCGATCACCGGGGCGCTCAGCGCCACGCCGGTGGTCGTCCGGGCGGATGCGTCGACGGTCACCGTGTAGTAGGTGGTGGGCGACCAGGCCGCTCGCGGGGAGACGACGAGGTGCCGGCCGCCGTCAAGCCAGGTCAGGGCGAGCGGGGCGGCAGGCTTGACGCTGACGGCGGCCGCCACGCTGGCGGCGTCCATCGGCTGCCCGAACCTGATCGACACGGGACCGTCCAGGGCCTGACGCCCGGACACGTTCGGCCCGAAGTCCGCGGCCGCCAGAGGCCGGGCAACGGCCGGCGGCAAGGCATCCGTGGACCGCGGGAACGCGACGACCCCGACAGCCAGGATGGCAACGGCTCCACCCAGCGCCAGCATCGCCCGCGGTCGGTGAACAAGCGCCACCGCGTAGACGACCGCGAGGATCGGGACCGCCAGGAGGGCCGCAGCCAGCTTCCGCAATAGGTTGTCCTCCGCCGTCTCTGACGCAGCCCACGCCGCGGCAGACCTGCTTTTCGGCGCCGGGTCGCAGCCACAGTACCACCCACCTCCAAACGACGCCAAGCCCGACGAGCGGCGTCATGGGCACGAGCGGCGCCTGCGGCACCGTGCATGACCCCTCGGCGAGGCCCGTCCGCGGCGCGCGCCGGCACCTTCACCGCCCTGTCCGGACCCGCACCGGGGGCACGGCCAGGGCGAGATCGCCGGCCGCCGCGTAGCGGCCCAGGGCCGGTACGGCGAGGCCCCGGTCCTCGAGCCGGGTGAGGACGGCGAGGAGCGCCGCCGGCGGATGGCCCGTCGCCGCGACGAGCTCGTCGAGCGTCGCCGCGCGAGGATGGATCGCTCGCGCGACTGCGGACTCCACCGGTCCGAGGGTCCCCAGCACCGCTTCGAGCCCGGGGCCGGCGATCGGCCGCGCGGGCGTCCCCGTTCGCTCGGGCCGGGGCGCGAGCGCGAGGTCCTCCAGGAGCTCGGCAATCCCGGGCACGGCGTGAACCTCCCCGGGGTAGAGCCGAAGGAGCCGGTTACAGCCAAGGTACCGATCGTCATCGATGGGCCCGGGGACGACGTGGCATCCCCGGCCCTGTTCGAGCGCCCAGCCGGCGGTCGTGAGGGCGCCGCTCTGCGCTCCGGCCTCCACCACGACCGTGGCGTCCGCGAGCCCCGCAATGACCCGGTTGCGCCGGGGGAACGTTCCCGGCTTCGGCTCCACGTCGGGGGCCAGCTCGCTGACGACGGCGCCACCGGTGGCCACGAGCCGATCCGCGAGGGCTCGATGCGCGGCGGGGTACAGGCGGGCGTGGCCCGACCCGAGCACCGCGACGCTGCGACCGCCGGCGTCGAGGGCCGCTGCGTGGGCGACCCCGTCGATCCCCACCGCAAGCCCGGACACGACCACGGCCCCGCACCGTCCGAGCGCCGTCCCGATCCCCGCCGCGACGCGTCGGCCCCGTTCCGAGGGGTGGCGGGTCCCGACGACGGCAACCGCCGACGGTGTGTCGAGCACGGCCGGGTCGCCGGCCACGAAGAGGACCGGCGGGGGCATCTCCAGCGACCGGAGGCGACTGGGGTAGGTCGGCATCTCCACGGTCAGCACGGAGAGGCCGAGACCGACGAGGCCGGCAGCGAAGCGGTCGGCGGCCAGGGCGGCGTCCGCGACCGCGCGGGCAACGGCAAGGTCGAGCCGGCTGCCGGCGCCTCTCGCGGCCGCGACGAGGTCCTCGGGACCCCGGGGCCGCGTCGCGGCCGCCAGCACCTCCCTGCCCGTTCCGCACGCCCGTACGAGCGCGCCGAGGGTGACCGGCCCGACACCGTCGACCGCGGCCAGCACGGCCCAGGCCAGGGCCTCCCGTCCGGCGCGGCCGACGTCCCGTCCGGCGCGCCACGCGGCCGGGCCGTCCCTGCCGTCGGCCATCGCCGAGGTGTCCCGGGGGACATCATGATCGTCGCCCCGCGGCCCGTCCCGCCCGATCCCGAGCACGTCAGCTCGCCCGTCGCGCGGCGGATGTGGGATGGCCGATCCGGAAGCGGGCAGCTTCCTCGAGGTGGACCTCGCGCACCCTGTCCGCGCCCTCGAGGTCCGCGATCGTCCGGGCGACGCGGAGCAGCCGCTCCGTGGCCCGCGCCGAGAGGCCCGCACCGTCTGCGAGGGTGATCGCCCGCGCCTGGCCGGTCCTGTCGAGCGCGCACGCTGCGCGCAGGGCCCGGCCCGCCAGGCGGGCGTTGAGCCGACCCGCACGCGCCGCTGCGACGCCCCGGGCCGCGGCGACTCGTTCGGCAACGGGCCGCGCGGCTTCGGGCTCGGGACCGCCCAGGAGGTTCGCGGGCGCCACGCGCGGGACGCTCACCGCCAGGTCGAGCCGATCGCGGATCGGGCCGGAGACGCGGCGGTCGTAGCGCTCGCGGATCGCGGCATTGCAGGTGCATCGGCCTGATGGGTCGCCCGCCCAGCCGCACGGGCAGGGATTCATCGCCGCGACCAGCTGGAACGCGGCGGGCATGACCACCGCGCCCGAGGCGCGCGCGATCGCGATCCGCCCCTCCTCCAGCGGCTGGCGCAGCGCTTCGAGCGCCGACCGGTCGAACTCGGGCAGCTCGTCCAGGAAGAGCACCCCGTGATGGGCCCGGGTGACCTCTCCGGGCGCGATCCGGGGCCCTCCCCCGACGAGAGCGGCATACGACGCCGTGTGGTGCGGGGCACGGAATGGGCGCCGCGAGACGAGGCCCCGAACCGGGGCATCGCCGGCGACGGACGCGATGACGGTCACCTCGCGTGCCTCGTCGGGCCCGAGCGGCGGGAGGAGTCCGGGGATCGTCCGGGCGAGCAGCGTCTTGCCCGAGCCCGGCGGGCCGACCAGGAGGAGGGCGAGGCCTCCGGCAAGCGCGATCTCCAGGGCCCGCCGCGCTTCCGCCTGCCCGCGCACCTCCGCGAGGTCGGGCCAACCCGCGTCCTCCAGCGCGCCAGCCGAGGTCTCCCCCTCGCCGACCGCGGGAGCGAGCTCGGCCCGGTCGATCGGGCCCCGGCCACCCCGCCGTCCCCGCACCAGCGCGGCGGCCTCCCCGATCGTGGCGGCTGGGAGCGACTCGATCCCGGCAACCAGGCGGGCCTCGGCGAGAGCGCCGGCGGGAACCACCACCCGCGGCACGCCGCGCCGGGCGAGGGCCGCGATCATCGGGAGCAGCCCCGGCACCGGCCGGACCTCGCCGCCCAGGCCCAGCTCGCCCAGGAATGCCCAGCGGCCCTGCGGCCGGACCTGCTCCGACCCCACCAGGATCGCGATGGCGATGCCGAGATCGAGGCCGGAACCGGCTTTCGGCAGGTCTGCCGGGGCGAGGTTGACCGTGATCCGCCGCGGCGGATGGACGAAGCCGGCGTTGCGGAGGGCACCCCGGACGCGCTCCCGGGACTCGCGCAGGGCCGCGTCCGCGAGGCCCACGATGGTGAAGCCGGGAAGTCCCGGCGCGACGTCCACCTCGACCCGGACGGGACGGCCTTCGAGGCCGTGAAGCGTTGCCGAAAGGACGCTCGCGAGCATGGCCGGAGGCTAGCGGTCCGCGCTAACCCGCCACTCACGCACCGCTGCACCGCGGCTTATCCGGACCGGGAACCTGCCCTGGAAGCGGCAGAGGACCTGTCACGCTCCGTGCCGCCGACGGCTGGCAGGGCCGACCTGTCAGCTGCTGCGCACGACCGCCGATGCAGTCGCCCTTGGGACCTTGTCGATCGCGCGGGCGAGATCGTGGAGCGAGCGACCGAGCGGCGAATCCGCGTGCTCGAACATCACCGGCGATCCGGAGTTGAGGGCGCTGATCGCGCCTCGATACTCATTGACCACCTGGTGGTCGATCGGCCGCTTGAGGGCCGTCTCGGCGTTCCTGACGTTGATGCCGGTGAAGGCATTGGAGCGGTTCAGGACGAGCCGGATCCGGCTGTCGTCATACCCGATGTGGCGGAGCGTCTCGAGGACGAGCCGGACGTTCTTGAGGCTCGACAGGTCTGCCGTCATCACGATGAAGAGCTGCTCGGCCGCGTCGAACGTGCCGAGGTTCAGGTCATCGAGCCGCTTGTCGACGTCGACCACGATGTAGTCGTAGATCCCGCGCAGCGCCTCGAGGATCTGGGCCAGGTGCTCCTTGGTGACCAGCTCCGCCTGCTCCGGCGATGGCGGGGCGAGCAGGAGGTCGATCCCGGAGTCGTGGCGCACGACGACGTTCCGGATCAGGTCGACGTCGATGTTGGGGGCCGTGACGACGTCGATGATGCTCTTGCGATCGAGCCCGAGGTCCAGGAAGACCCGGTGGTCCCCGAACTGGAGGTTCGCGTCGATCAGGCACACCTTCCGGCCCAGCGAGCGGTGGAGGGTGATCGCGGTGTTGATCGCGATCGTCGTCGTCCCCACGCCGCCCTTCGCCCCGTAGCAGGCAAGGACCCGCCCGAGGGGCGGCCGGCCGACCAGCAGGTCCTTCGGCTCGAACCGGAGCAGGAGGCCCTTGATGCGGGCGAAGAGCTCGGCCGGGTGGAACGGCTTCACGAGGTAGTCGTCGGCGCCGGCGCGCAGGCCGCGGACCTTCTGCTCGACCTCGCTCTCGGCCGTGAGCATGATGATCGGGACGTGCGCGCCGCCGCCCTCCTCCGCCCGGATCTTGGTGGCGACCTGGTAGCCGTCGAGCTTGGGCAGCATGACGTCGAGCAGGATCAGGGCCGGGGACTCGCGGCCCCAGAGCCTGAATCCCTCCTCCCCGTCGGCGGCCACGACGACCTCGTAGCCCTCCTGCTTGAGCGTGGAGCTCAGGAGGCGCTGGACGTTCGGGTCATCGTCGACGACGAGGATCTTGCCGGGCATCCGTCCCCTCCTCGTTGTGCTGCCCAGGCGGACCGGTCCGGGACGCGCGCCCGCACCCCTGCCGCGCCAGCGGGATCATAGCCGACGCGCGGCGGGGGCCGTTCCCTCGATGGGCAGACCCGCCAAGGGCCCGATCGCAGGAGACCCGTCAGCCAGCGGCTGGGGGCGGGGCCTTCGGCGCAGCGGCCGACACGAGCGGCACCGCCGGCGCATCGATCCCGGCGCCGAGCCCCCGGGCCAGGGGCTCCACGAGCTTGGTGAACTCGGTCGGGATGATGTACTTGGTGCTGGGGCTGGCGCCGATCACCTTGAGCGCATCGAGGTACTGGAGCAGCATCGTCTTCTGGTCGATCCCCGACGCCGCCTCGTAGATCTTGGTCAGCGCCTGGTTGAAGCCCTCGGCGTTGAGGATCTGAGCCTGCCGCTGGCCTTCCGCGCGCAGGATCTGGGCCTGCCGATCGCCCTCGGCCTTGAGGATCTCCGACTGCTTCTGGCCCTCGGCGACGTTGATCGCGGCCTGCCGGTTGCCTTCGGACTCGGTGATGACCGCACGTCGGGTCCGCTCGGCCGACAGCTGGCGGTTCATCGCGTCCTGGACGTCGCGCGGGGGGGTGATCTCGCGGATCTCGACGGTCGTGACCTTGCCGCCCCAGCGCTCGGTGACCTCATCCAGCTTCGCGCGCAGGACCTCGTTGATCTGCTCGCGCTTGGACAGGACCTCGTCGAGCAGGATGTCGCCGATGACTGCCCGGAGCGTCGTCGTGGCGACACCCTGGAGGGCCCCCGCGAAGTAGGCGACGTTCACCAGGCTCTTGAGCGGGTCCACGATGCGCCAGTAGATCAGGAAGTCGACGTTGATCGGGGCGTTGTCCCTGGTGATCGTGGTCTGGCTGGGGACCTCGATGAACTGCTCGCGGACGTCCACCTTCACCGGGCGGTCGATGACCGGGAAGAGGAAGCGGAGGCCCGGGTCCCGGACCAGGGACTCGTTGGTCTTGCCGAGGCGGAAGACCACCATCTTCTCGTACTGCTGCACGACCCGGACCGACAGGTACAGGATGAGCAGGGCCAGGAAGAGGATGACCACCAGCACCGCGACCAGGATGGCGACGTCCACGAAGGCGCTCCTTACTCCAAGCTCAGGCCCGCGGCCCGACGGGCGCGGCACCGGTCCCGGCCGACCCGGGAACTGTCGAAATCGGCGGCCGACCTCTCGAGAGGCTCGACGTAGAGGGTGAGGCCGTCCTGCCGGGCGACCCGGACCTGCGTTCCCCGCGCCACGGGTCGACCGTCGGTCGAACGGGCGCTCCATTCCTCGCCGGCCGCCAGGACCGAGCCGACGGGGTCGATGGGCCGGGCGACCTTGCCCTGCTCGCCGACGACGCGCAGCGAGCCGAACGTGACCGGGCTGCCCCGCAGGCGCCGGCTCCGGACCGCGACGAACGCGATCAGGGCGCCGAAGAGGGCGGTCATCCCGCTCGTCACGACGATCACAGGGAGCGCGACGTGCACCCCCAGCCCGGCCGGGCCCGAGGGCCCAGAGTAGAGCGCGACGGCTCCGAACGCGACGCAGGCCGTGGCGGCGAGGGCGAGGACGCCGTGGCTCGTGATCTGGGTCTCGAGCGCCACCAGGACGAGCCCGAACGCGATCAGCAGGAGGCCCGCCAGGTTCAGGGGCAGGTTCGCGAAGCCGATGAACGCGAGGATCAGGGTGACGGACCCAGCAACCCCGGTCAGCACGTTCGGGTTGCCCAGCTCGAAGACCAGGAGGAGGCTCCCGACGACGAACAGGACGAAGGCGATGTTGGGGTCGCTCAGGAAGCGCAGGACGTCGTCGAGCGGGTTCATCGCGATCTCGACGACGCTGGCCCCGGCGAGCTGGAGCGTCACGGGGGTCCCGGCGACGGTGACGGTCCTGCCGTCCGCGGCCGCGAGGACGTCGTCGAGCGTCGCGGCGATCCCGTCGACCGCGCCCGCGGCCACCGCGTCGGCAGCCGGGTAGCTGGCCGCGGTGGCGACGGTCGAGACGGCCCACGCGACGGGCCGGCTGCGGGCCTGGGCGATCGCCGTGATGCCGGCGATGGCATCGTTGAGGACCTTCACCCCCAGCGTCCCCCCGATGTCCGCGCCGGTGCTGGAGATCGGGCTGGCGGCCCCGATGTTGGTGGCCGGGGCCATGAAGGAGAGGTTCGCGGCGAGGGTGATGAACGTGCCCGCGCTCGCCGCGCGGCCTCCGGAGGGCGCCACCCACACGATGACGGGTACGGGGGCCTCGAGGAGCGCCGTGGTGATCCGCTGCATCGCGTCGGACCGGCCCCCGGGTGTGTTCAGCTTCACGACCACGGCCGCCGCGCCGTCGGACTGGGCCCGGTGGATGCCGTCCTCGAGGTACTGGGCCATGACCATGTCGACGTCCCCGGTCGTCGGCAGGAGGATGACCTCCCGGTCGGCCGCGCGCGCGGGCATCCCCGAGATCCCGAGCGCCAGGGCCCCGGCCCCCAGCGCCAGCGGGACGAGACGCGCGACAGCGGCGAGGCGGCGCATTGTGCTCACTCCCGGGGCCAGTATGCACCCGGGCGCATGACCGGGTCGCGGGCCGAAGCGCCCGCCTATCCGGTTACGTCGGCGCCCCCGCGACGGTTCTCAGGACCCCGGGCCGCCTCGTCGCCGGCACCGGGCCGGCCGCCTTGGACCCCGGCGCCGTGCCCGCCCAGGAAGTCGAGGATGAGCTGGCTCCAGGTCTCCATCCGGTCGTAGGCGGCATCGAGTTCCGCCCACGGGACGAAGCGGCCCTCGAGCTTGTCCGTCTCCCGGACCGCCACGCTCCGTCCGTCCGCCTCCGCGACGTAGACCACCCCCAGGTGCACGCTCCCGACGTCGGTCTCGTCGTCGTTGAGGAGGCCCAGGAGCCGGAACTCCGGGATGAAGTCGGTGGCCAGCTCCTCCGACCACTCGCGCGCAAGCCCGCCGGCGATGTCGCGATCCCCAGGGTTCAGGTGGCCGCCCACGCCGATCGAGAACCTCTCGTGGAGCCGGGCGTCGGCCCCGGCCCGGGTCCGGCGCATCAGGAAGTAGCGGCCCCGGTCGCGGAGGACGAGGTACGGGATCACCTGCTTCCAGGCGGAGTCCGTCTCCATCGCCGTCCGAGGCGCAAAGCGCCCCTCCGCGGCGATCACCTCGAGGTACGGCTCCGCCCCGGGGCTCAGCACGCCCCGCCAGCCCGGCAGCCCCATGATCGACGCGCGGGGAACCACCAGGACCTGCTCGGACGAGCCGTCCGAGGCGCTCACGATGATCGGCTCGACGACCGGTCGAACGCCTCGAGGCGCGCGCGAGCCGCTGCGAGGCGGTCGCGCAGGGCATCCGCGTCGGGGCCGCCCGCCTCGCCGTGGTCGCGCCGCGCAGCGTCGGGGCCGGGCTCGAGGAGCGCGATCCACGCATCGAGCCGGGCCCGGTAGGCGCGCAGGCGGTCCGCGAGCGGGCCGGCGTTCGTGACCGCGATGCCCGCGCCCATGGCGGCATCGCCCCGGGCGAGACGGGTCATGTCCCGCCAGCCGGACGCGGCCAGCAGGGCGGCGAGCTCCCACCCGTCGGCCGGCGGCTCCTGGGGCCCACCCGCGACGGACTCCACGAGCGCGACGGCGGCGAGCAGCGGCAGGTGGCTGATCGCGGCGACTGCCGCGTCATGATCCTCGGCCGTCATCCGGATCGGGTGGGCCCCGGCAGCCCGGGCGACGGCCTCGACGCGCGCGACGGCGGCCTCATCGGCGGCGCCCGGAACGATGGCCCAGGGGCGATCCCGGAACAGCGCCGCGTCGGCCGCACCGAAGCCGCTGGCCTCGCGTCCGGCCATCGGATGGCCGCCGACGAACCGAAGCGCGTGCCGGCGCGCCCGGGCGACGATCTCCGCCTTCGTGCTCGCGACGTCCGTGATGACGGCATCGGCCGCGAGCGACCCACGGGCTGCTCCGAGCGCGTCGATGAGCTCGAGGCAGGCAGACGGCGGCGCGCCCAGGACGACGAGGTCGGCTCCCGCGATCGCCAATTCCATCGTGGCCGCCGCCGCGTCGACGATCCCGGCCGCCAGGGCGGCCCGGGGACCGGCGCCGCTGGGCGTCCACGCGACGGCCCGCACGCTCCCCGGGGAGCGGACGGCGCGGGCGAGCGAGCCCGAGATCAGCCCAAGCCCGAGGAATGCGATCTGCACGACTGGGGAGTCTAGCGGAGCCGGGACCGTGCGCCCGACCGATCCCGGTCCGGCGGCGGGCGCCGGGGTCGGGCGGCGATCATCCGCGCTCGGCCGCTGGAGACGGGCCCACCGTCCAGCGTCTCTCGGCCCCTCAGGCGCGCCTGCGCCGCTGCCGCCCGCGCCGATCCGCGACGCGGCGCTCCTCGCCGTCCGGCGGTCCCGGATCCGACGGCGGGTTGACCCGGCGGTTGGTCTCGCGCCGGTCGATGGCGCGGCGATCGCCATTCATCTGCGCCTGGCAGCGGGGACAGCGTCGCTCCTCCGCGAACAGCGCCTCGAGCGGCGCGGTGGAATAGACCAGACGACCGCAGTTCCAGCAGACGAGGCGTGGCATCGCACCGAAGCGTACGACGCGCGAAGCCCGTCCGTGGGGTGCCGGGGCCGTCCCGTCGTCGGGAACGCGGCGACCGCCGGCTCACCCGCCGGATGCGTCGCGCCGGGGATCAGCCGGCGACGACGGGGAGCTTCTCCAGCGCGCGCGCGACCGCCGCGGCCGGGTACTCGTAGTCCACGAGGTCGCCGGCCAGGTAGCGCTCGTACGCCGAGAGGTCGAAGTGCCCGTGGCCGGAGAGGTTGAAGGCGATGACCCGGGAGACGCCTTCCTCCTTGGCCCGGAGGGCCTCGTCGATGGCGACCCGGATCGCGTGGTTGGACTCCGGCGCCGGCAGGATCCCCTCGGTCCGGGCGAACTGGACTCCGGCCGCGAATGTTCCGTTCTGGTGCACGGCCCGTGACTCGATCAGGCCCTGGTCCTTGAGGAAGCTGACCAGGGGCGCCATCCCGTGGTAGCGCAGGCCGCCGGCGTGGATCGCCTCGGGGATGAAGTCGTGCCCGAGCGTATGCATCTTGACCATCGGGGTCAGCTTCGCCGTGTCGCCGAAGTCGTAGGCATACACCCCCCGGCTCATCGACGGGGCCGCCTCGGGCTCGGCGGCGATGACGCGCGGCTTCGGACCACCCCGCAGCCCCCGGCCGATGAACGGGAACGTGAATCCGGCGAAGTTGGAGCCCCCGCCGGTGCAGGCGATCAGGATGTCCGGCTCCTCGCCGGCCATCTCCAGTTGCTCCATCGCCTCCTGGCCGACGACCGTCTGGTGCAGGAGCACGTGGTTCAGGACCGAGCCGAGGGAGTACTTCGTGTCGTCCCGGGTCGCGGCATCCTCGACCGCCTCGCTGATCGCGATGCCCAGCGAGCCTGGGCTGTCGGGCGTCTCCGCGAGCACCTGCCGGCCATAGTTCGTCGTGGGCGACGGGCTGGCCACGACCGAGGCGCCGTAGGTCTCCATGAGCATCCGGCGGTACGGCTTCTGGTCGTAGCTCGCCCGGACCATGTAGACCTTGACCTCGAGGCCGAAGAGCGCCCCCGCGATCGCCAGGCTCGTGCCCCACTGGCCGGCGCCGGTCTCGGTCGCGAGGCGGGTGACCCCGGCCTCCTTGTTGTAGAACGCCTGGGCGATCGCCGTGTTCGGCTTGTGGCTTCCGCCCGGGCTCACGCCCTCGTACTTGTAGTAGATGTGGGCGGGCGTATCGAGTGCCTTCTCCAGCCGGTGGGCGCGGTAGAGCGGGCTGGGGCGGTAGAGGCGGTAGGCGTCGCGGACCGGCGCCGGGATCTCGACCTCGCGATCGGTCGTGACCTCCTGGGCGATGAGCGCCATCGGGAAGAGGGGGGCCAGGTCGGCGGGCCCGATCGGCTGGCCGGTGCCCGGGTGGAGGACCGGTGGAGGCGGGGTGGGCAGGTCGGCGACGATGTTGTACCAGGCCCGCGGGATGTGATCCTCGTCGAGCACGAACTTGGTCCGATCGGTCGCCATGATGCCTCCAGGAGAATGGGCGGATGGGGAACGCCGCGGGCAGCAATGTGGTCAGGGGAGGCTACCGCACGACCGGCCCGCGGGCAAATGACCCGCTCGATCGTCCCGGTCAGCGCGGTCGCCTCCTCCGCTCGGCCCTCAGGACGCCGGGACGAGCAGGCCCGTGGCGAGCGGCAGGTAGCGCGCCGGCCCCCCGCCGGTGATCGACTCGAAGAGGACCAGCCGGTCGACCGTCCAGGACGCGTCCAGGCTGCTCGCCGCCTCCTCGAGGGGACCGACGACGCGCCCGGCCCCTGCGATTCCGTCCGATCGGGCGAGCGTGAGGTGCGCTGAGAACGGGCGGTCCGGGAGCGGCCAGCCCCGCGCGGCGAGCGCGCGATCGAGGCGCGCCGCCAGGTCCCCCAGGGCCACCCGTCCCTCCCCCACCCCGATCCAGAGGACGCGCGGGCGGACCGGATGGGGGTAGGCGCCCGCGCCCTCGAGCGCCGCGCGGAACGGGGCGACGCCCTGCGCCGCTTCGGCCACGGCCGCGGCGACGGCCGGCAGGGACTCGTCGGGCGTGGGGCCGAGGAAGCGCAGCGTGAGGTGCAGCTTGTCGGAGGCCACCCAGCGCAGGCGGGGCAGCCCGGTGGGCGTCGGGTCGGCGGGACCGCGGCCGCCCCAGCCGCTGGTGGGGCGCCCTGCCTCGGCGCCGAGCCGGGCCATGAGCGCGGCCACCGCCGCCCGCGCCCCCTCCTCGAGCGGGACCGCGACGAAGAGCCGCTTGCCGATGAGCTCGGCGTCCTCGGCTGCTGACCAGCGCCGGGGCGTCGCTCGCGGGTCTCCGGGCCCCGGTTCGGCGGGCCGATCCGTCACCGCGCCCGCTCGCGCTCCCAGGTGGCGCGATCGGCGCGCAGGACCTCCAGGGCCCGGTCGTGCTCGCGCCAGCCCACGACCTCGGTGGCCTTGTTCTCGAGCATCTTGTAGGTCTCGAAGAAGTGCTCGATCTCGACGAGCCGGTGCGGCCGGACCTGGTCGAGGCGCTCGATGTGAGCCTGGTGGAGGTCGCCGGTGGCGACGCACAGGACCTTGAAGTCGAACCCGTTCTCGTCGCTCATCTCGAGGCCCCCGATCGGCCTGCCCCAGACGTGGCAGCCCGTGAAGGTGGGCTCGTCGATGATGAGCAGGGCGTCCGTGTGGTCGCCGTCCGCCGCCCGGGTCCCCTCGATGAACCCATAGTCGAAGTTGTAGTGGACGGCCGAGGCGAGCACGCGGTCGAGGCGGTAGACGCCGGCCTCCTCGTCGTACTCGTACTTGTTGCGGCTGCCGCGCGGGATCTCGACCACGATTTCGACGACTTCCGGGAAGCGTGCGGAGTGGTCAGCGCTCATGGCGCAACGATAGGCGACCGGGACGTGCCGCGGGCCGCGCCCGGGTCGCCGGGCAGGGGGCCGCTCCGCCGGCAGCCGGCGCGTCAGGTGCCGTCAGCGCGAGGCGGAGCCGAGCACCGGAGCGAGCGCACCCCAAGGTGCGTGAGCGAGGAGCAGAGGCGACAACGAAGCGATGGCGGCGCATCACCTCCCGCCGGCCGGCGCGTCAGGTGCCGTCAGCGCGAGGCGGAGCCGAGCACCGGAGCGAGCGCACCCCAAGGTGCGTGAGCGAGGAGCAGAGGCGACAACGAAGCGATGGCGGCGCATCACGCGCCGGCCTAGTCGTTGTAGAGGCGCTCCTCGATCAGCTTCTCCTGCACGGTCCGCCCGCTGGGGTCGAAGCAGGAGAACTCGAAGTGCTTCTCGAACTCCAGGTCCACGTTGTCCTGGCCGCCGCGATTCTTCTCGATGGTGACGATCGCCCAGTCGCGGAACCGCTGCGCCTGGTACGGGTTGAACTCGATGTTGACCTTGGCGACGATGTTGTACTTCTCGTTGATGATCAGGATGATGTCGGCCTCGTAGTTGATGGCCGACGAGCCGCGCAGGTGGTGGTTGCGCAGCCGGGTGGCCTTGAGGCCCTCCTTGTCGGCCGCGACGATCGCGATCATCGCCACCTGCTCGGTGAGGGCGATGTCCTTGAGCCCGTTGACCACGACCGTGACCTTCTCGGACTCCGTGGCCGGATCCGGGATCACCGGGACCTTCTGCAGGTAGTCCACGACGACGAGCAGCTGGCGGTCCCCCGAGAGCTCCTTGTGGAGCCTCACCAGGTTGCGCATGTTCTCGACGGTGCTGGCCGTCTGCGTCCCGCGCATGAGGTAGAGGTTCTGGCCGTAGCGGGCGAGCCGGTCCAGCGACGGGCGCAGGCGCGGGTTCGAGGCGAGCGCGGGCGCTCCCTCGCCTTCGGTCACCCACGAGCCGAGGATCTCTCGGCGGACGTCCTGGATCTTGATCGCGCCCGTCTTGTGCGGGAGGTGGGCCAGCGCCGACTCCATCGCGATGAGCCTGTTGAGCAGGTAGTGCTCCTCGTGCTCGAAGCAGACGTAGAGGACGTTGGACTGCCCGCCCGAGGCGACGTTGCGGGCCATCTGGAGGGCCATGGTCGTCTTGCCGGTGCCCTGGGCGCCCCCGATCAGGAGCAGCTCGCCGGGCCGGAGGCCGGTTCCGATCGTCTTGTCGAGCGGCGTGAATCCCAGCGGGATCGGCTGGTAGTCGGCAAGGGAGCCGGTCGTGACGCGGTCGTTCAGGTCGACGAGGACGTCAAGGGCGGACCGCGGAACGAGGCTCCCCGCGTCGGCGTCGACGCGCCACTCCGCCTTCGGCTCGCGAACGCCGCGCTGGTCCATCTCCGTGCTCACCCGGACTCACGCTCCCCTCGGTTGGCCGCGAACGGGGACGACCCCCAGCGTCCCAGCATCCTAGCACCCGATCCCGGGCGGGACACCCTTCCCAACCGCCCAGAACCGACCTTGCACCCGGGGCTGCACCGATCAGGCGCCGGCCGCGTAGGCCTCGAAGAAGCGCACGAAGGTCCGGATGCCGCCCTCGAAGTTGGCCAGCACCATCGACTCGTTGGGGGCGTGGAAGTTGCCGTCCGGGGGCATGAATCCCACGACGGTCACCGGCAGGCCGACGATCGACTCGAAGCTGGCCGCGACGGGCACCGAGCCGCCCTCGCGCACGTAGAGGGGGGCCCGGCCGAACGACTCCTCGAGGGCGCGGGCGAAGGCCCTTGTCGCCGGGTGGTCGATCGGGGTCAGGGTCGGCCGTCCCCCGCCCATCTCGACGACCTCGACCCGGACACCGGGCGAAGCGACCTGCAGGACGTAGTCGCGCACCAGCCCGAAGATCCGGCCGGGCTCCTGGTCGGCGACCAGCCGGCAGGTGACCTTCGCCCCGGCCCGACCAGGGATGATTGTCTTGCTGCCCTCGCCCTGGAAGCCGCCCCAGATCCCGTTCACGTCGAGGGTCGGGCGGGCGCCGCGGCGCTCCAGCGTGGTCCAGCCAACCTCGCCGACCAGCACCGGCACGCCCAGCGCGGTGCGGTAGCGCTCCTCGTCGAAGGGCAGCGCGACGAACGACGCGCGGTCCTCTTCGGAGAACGGCGCGATGTCGTCGTAGAAGCCCGGCACCCGGATGCGGCCGTCCGGGCCCTTCAGCGCGGCGATGATCGCGGCCAGCGCGTTGACCGGGTTCTCGATCGTGCCCCCGAAGACGCCGGAATGGACGTCCTGGAACGGGCCGGTCACGAGGATCTCGGCGGCCATGATCCCCCGCAGCCCGACCGTGATCGCGGGCGCGTTCCCCTCGAAGAAGCCGCTGTCGGCGACGAGGGCGACGTCGGCCGCGAGCCGATCCCGGTTCGCCGCCAGCCACGCGTCGAGGTGGACGGAGCTGGATTCCTCCTCGCCCTCGACCACGATCCGGACGTTGATCGGCAGGGCTCCCCGGGTCGCCAGGACGGCCTCGATGGCCGAGAGGGCCACGTGGATGTTCGACTTGTCGTCCGAGGCGCCGCGCGCGAGCACGCGGCCGTCCCGGATGATCGGCTCGAACGGAGCCTTCTCCCACTCGTCGAGGGGGTCGACCGGCTGCACGTCGTAGTGGGCGTAGACGATCGCCGTGGGGGCGCCCTGCGCACCGAGCCAGTCCGCGTAGACGATCGGGTGGCCGCCCGTCTCGCAGACTTCCACGTGCTGGAGCCCGGCCGACGAGAGGTCGGCGGCGAGCACCTCGGCCGCCCGCCGGCAGTCCGGGGCGTGCTCCGGGATGCCGCTGATGCTCGGGATCCGGAGGAAGTCGACGTAGCGGCTGAGGCGCCGCTCAGCGGTCGCGTCGAGGAATGCTTCGAGGGCGTCGGTCGGGGTGGTCATGCTCCGGATTGTGGCACGCGCGCCCAAACGGGGCGGCCCCGGAATTGAGCGGGGCGGCCCCGGCTGGGCCCGCCCCGCACATGGTTCGGATCGTCGCGCGCCGGCCGGCGGCCGGCCGCCGGTCAGGCCGGCTGCGCGGATGGCGCCGCCGGCGCCTGGCCGAGCTTCGGGACGATCCCGTGGATCGGCTCCTTGGGGGGCAGGTCGTCGAAGAGCGACTCGAACTCCTCGGCGTCGAGCGTCTCCTTCTCGACGAGCCGCTCCGCCAGGAGGTCGAGCTTGCCGCGATAGCGGGTCAGGACGTCCTGGGCACGGCTGTAGGCGGTCTCGATGATGCTTCGGACCTCCTCGTCGATCTGGCGGGCGACGTCGTCGGAGTAGTTGCGCTGCTCGCCGATCTCGCGGCCGAGGAAGATCATCTCCTCGCGCTTGCCGTAGGCCCGGGGGCCCATCTTGTCGCTCATGCCGAACTCGGTGACCATCCGGCGGGCGAGGTCGGTTGCCTTCTCGATGTCGTTCGAGGCGCCGGTCGTGGTGTCGCCGAAGACCAGACGCTCCGCGGCATTGCCGCCGAGCATGCCCGCGATCTTGTCCTCGAACTCGGTCTTGCTCTGGAGGTAGCGGTCCTCGGACGGCAGGGCCATCGTGTAGCCCAGGGCCATGCCCCGGCTGATGATCGTGACCTTGCTGACCGAGTCGCACTTGGGAAGGATCCGCTGCACGACGGCGTGACCGCCTTCGTGGAACGCGATGATCAGCTTCTCCGCGTCGGAGATCACCCGGCTCTTGCGCTCGGGCCCGGCCACGATCCGCTCCAGGGCCTCCTGGAACTCCGGCATCATGATGACCTTCTTGTTCCGGCGGGCGGCCAGGATCGCGGCCTCGTTCACCAGGTTGGCGAGGTCCGCCCCGGAGAAGCCGGGCGACTGCTTCGCGATCTCCTCGATGGCGATCGACTTGTCGAGCGGCTTGCCCTTCGTATGGACGCGCAGGATCTCCACGCGACCCTTCATGTCCGGGCGATCCAGGATGACCTGGCGGTCGAACCGGCCGGGACGGAGGAGCGCCGGGTCGAGGACGTCGGGGCGGTTCGTGGCGGCGACGACGATCACGTTGGTGTTCGTGTCGAAGCCGTCCATCTCGACGAGGATCTGGTTGAGGGTCTGCTCGCGCTCGTCGTGGGAGCCGCCGAGCCCGGCGCCGCGCTGGCGGCCGACCGCGTCGATCTCGTCGACGAAGACGATGCAGGGTGCGTTGCGCTTGGCCTGGTCGAACAGGTCCCGGACGCGGCTGGCGCCCACGCCCACGAACATCTCCACGAACTCGGAGCCCGAGATGCTGAAGAACGGGACCCCGGCCTCGCCGGCCACCGCCCTGGCCATCAGCGTCTTGCCCGTGCCTGGCGGGCCCACGAGGAGGACGCCGCGCGGGATGCGCGCGCCCAGGGAGTTGAACTTCTCGGGGTACTTGAGGAACTCCACGACCTCCTGGAGCTCCGTCTTCGCCTCGTCCACGCCGGCGACGTCGGCGAAGGTGACCACGGTCTTGTTGCCCAGGAACATCCGGGCCCGGCTCTTGCCGAAGCTGAGGGCCTGGTTGTTGGTGCCCTGGGCCTGGCGCATCATGAAGAAGAGGAAGCCCCCGATCAGGAGCACGGGCAGGAGCGCCCCGATCAGGAGGCTGATCCACTGACCGGTCTGCGACGCGGCCACGCCCTTGAACAGGATCAGGTTCGGGTCACTGCCGCCCGCCTTGGCCGCCGCCTGGACGTCGCCGTAGACGTCGGAGAAGCCGAGGCCGGGCACGATCGTCGTGTAGCGGGTCGACGACCCACCCTTGAGGGTCACGGTGAGGGTCAGCTCCTGCTGGGCCACCTCGGCCACCTGGCCGCTGCGGACGTCCGAGAGGAACTGCGAGTACGCCTTGGTGTTCTCGCTGGTGGGCGAGACGAGGAACATGTAGAGCAGCGCCACCGTGCCCACCACAAGGACGAGCATCACGATGCCGTTGCGGAAGAACTTTCCGTTCAACCTGGCCTCCGGGTCAGCCGCGCCTCCGGCGTTCCGCAGGCGTCGAATTCGAGTATAGGCCCCCGTCCCTCTGCCGGCTCTCCGGAGCCTTCGGGGTTCATCAACGGTACGAGCCGGGCGTTGCCGCGGATTGGTGCCGGGCGTCGAATGCGCCCACACAGAGGGCACCCGGAAGGTCCGCGCGCCTGGAACGACGATGGCCCGTGGACGCGCTCGCCCCCGGGCCATCCAGAAGGTTCGATGGTAGCTGGGACAGGACTCGAACCTGTGACCTAGCGATTATGAGCCGCTTGCTCTGCCAACTGAGCTACCCAGCCAAGGTGGCCCAGTTTACTACGGCCGGCGGCCCGGACCCACGGCCGGGTCCCCGGCTCAGCGCTGGGGTCCGAACAGAACGTCGAGCCAGGCGTCGAGCGGGCTGCGGCTCGACGCCGTCGTCCCGAGCCGTCGGGCAGCCGAACCAGGGGCATCCGCCGCCAGGGCCGGAGCGTCGGGCGCGAGCGCGAACGCATGCTCGGGCCCGCTGCCGAGGCCGTACGCCCGGGCCTGCTGGAGGATCCAGCTCCGCTGGGTCACGAGATCGCGCTCCGCCTGGAGCGCCGCCACCTGGTCGGAGAGGACCGCGTTCGCCGCGCGCGCCGCATCGGCCCGTTCCGCCGCCCGCGCCGCATCGCCGGCCTGGCCGGCGAACCCGACCGCCAGCCAGGCGGCCAGCAGGACGCCGCCGAACCAGGCCATCCGCCCCCTGGAGATGCCCGCGATCCCGAGGCCCGCCAGCGACGGGTCGCCCGATCGCGCTCGCGGCCGTGGCCGACCAGCCCGGGACGGCCCGGGACCGCCCGGATCGGGCTGGGGGGCGGCCGCGCTCACGCGTCCGTGGTCCGGCATGCCGCGGATGGTAGCTGCGCGCAGCTACCATGTCAAACCCGCAGCGTGCCGGACTAGGTGGCACGACGCTCGGACACCGTGCCCACCACGGGCGGCGTGCTCCGCCTGCTAGACTCGCTCCATATCGCACAGGCGTTCTGTTCCTGGAGGACCCATGCGGACCTATGCGCCCGCCCCGGTCGAGACGGTGCTCGACCGCCTGCTCGAGGAGCCGTCGCTCGCCCGGGGCGTCGTCCACCACGAAGTCGTACCCGCGCGCGTCGCCTCGACGGTGCCGTTCCCGGGCTGGCTCGACGGCCGGATCATCGCGGCCCTGCGGGGCCGCGGGATCGAGGCCCTCTACACCCACCAGGCCGAGGCGCTCGCGGCGTTCCGCGCCGGCTCCGACGTCTGCGTGGTCACGCCCACCGCGTCGGGCAAGAGCCTCTGCTACGAGCTGCCCGTCCTCCAGGCGCTGGCCGACGACCCGTCGGCGCGGGCGCTCTGGCTCTTCCCCACCAAGGCGCTCGGCCAGGACCAGGTGGTCGGGTTCCGGGCGCTGGCCCAGGCCGCGGGCCTGGCGGTCTCCACCGCCACGTACGACGGGGACACGCCCGCCCCGATCCGGTCCACGATCCGCACGGCCGGGCAGGTCGTGGTCACGAACCCCGACATGCTCCACGCGGCGATCCTGCCCCACCACACCAAGTGGTTCCAGCTCTTCGAGCAGCTCCGCGTGATCGTTCTCGACGAGATGCACACGTACCGCGGGCTGTTCGGCAGCCACGTCGGGAATGTCCTGCGCCGGCTCCTCCGGATCTGCCGCCACTACGGCTCGAACCCGATCATCGTGACCTGCTCCGCCACGATCGCGAACCCGGCCGAGCTGGCGGCTGCCCTCACGGGCCGCCGGCCACGGCTCGTGGACCGCAACGGTGCGCCGGCAGGAGAGCGCCACCTGCTCTTCGTGGACCCGCCCATCGTGGACGCGCCATCGGGGGCCCGCGGATCGGCGCTCACCCTCGCCCAGCGCTGGGCGATCCCGTTCCTGCGGGCCGGTCGCCAGACGATCGTCTTCGGGCGGTCGCGGACCGCGGTGGAGCTGATCCTGACCGGCCTGCGCGAGTCGTTGCGCGAGCACGCCGGGCCGCGCACCCGGGTCCGGGGCTACCGGGGCGGCTACCTGCCCACCGAGCGCCGGGCCATCGAGGGCGGCCTCCGCGACGGCGACGTCCTGGGCGTGGTCAGCACGAACGCGCTCGAGCTCGGGATGGACATCGGGCGGCTCGACGTCGCCATCCTGGCCGGCTACCCGGGCTCGATCGCGGCCACCTGGCAGCAGGTGGGCCGGGCCGGCCGGCGGAGCGGCACCAGCCTGGCGATCCTCGTCGCGTCCGCCGCCCCCGTGGACCAGTACGTGGTCCACCACCCGGCCTTCCTGCTCGACCGCTCACCCGAGGAGGCCCGGGTCGACCCGGACAACCTCCACGTCCTGCTCGCCCATCTCAAGGCCGCGGCCTTCGAGCTCCCGTTCCCGCCCGGGGAGGCGTTCGGGCCCGCGCCCGCGGACGACCTGCTGGCCTTCCTCGCGGAGGACGGGCACGTCCACGAAGGCGACGATGGCCGCTGGTACTGGTCGTCCCCGGACAACTTCCCGGCCTCCAGCATCTCGCTCCGGACGGCGGCCGAGGAGAACGTCGTGATCATCGACACGACTCCGGACCGGCCCCGCGTGATCGGCGAGCTGGACCTGTTCAGCGCCCAGACGCTCGTTCACGAGGATGCGATCTACCTCCACGAGTCGGCCCAGTTCCACGTGGACCGGCTCGATTGGGACGAGCGCAAGGCCTATGTCCGGCGGGTCGACGTGGACCACTACACCCAGGCGGAGCTGGCCGTCACGCTCAAGCCCCTCGACGTGTTCGCCGCCGAGCCGGCGCCCGGCGGTGTGCGCCGCCATGGCGAGGTGATGGTGTCCAGCCGGGCGACCATCTTCAAGAAGCTGAAGTTCGTGACCAACGAGAACCTCGGGTGGGGCAGGATCCACCTCCCCGAGATCGAGCTCCAGACCACCGCCTACTGGCTCGCCGCCGACGGGGCGGCGGCAGGCTGGCGCCGGCCCGAGCTGGACGTGGCGCTGGGCGGCGCAGGTCGGGCGCTCCAGGCCGTGGCGAGCGTGCTCCTGATGGTGGACCCGCGCGACCTCGGGCTCGTCGCGCAGGTCCGCTCCCCGCACGCCGAGGCACCAACCATCTACCTCTACGAGGCCGTCCCGGGCGGCGTCGGGCTGGCCGAGCGGCTCTGGGCCCGCCACGCGGAGCTCGTGGACGGGGCCGCCGAGCTGATCGCGGGCTGCACCTGCGAGACGGGCTGCCCGTCGTGCACGGGGCCGCGTCCGGCCGGCGGCGAGGCTACCCTCGACGCGAAGCGACTGGCGCTCCGCCTCCTCGACGGGCTGGGAGCCGGGACCCGGCTGACGGCTGACGTCGCGACGGCGGCCCGGTGAGCCAGGCCGCGCTGCTCCACCGGCGCCTCGACGCGCTCCGCTCGCTCCGCGACGCGGCCCGGGCCACCGTGCCTACCGAGCGGGCAGGCGCCCTGCCGGCCCGCCATCGCGGCGCGGCCCAGGCGGAACGGCTCGCCGGGGCGCTCGGCGGCGAGTGGATCCGGACCGCCATCGGCCACGTCGTCCGGGTGGAGCCCGCGACCATCGCCCTGCCGCTCGTCCGGGAGCGCCTGGCCACGCTCCCCGGCCAGGCCCCGCCCGACGTTCCGCTCGTCTGCCTCGACACCGAGACCACGGGGCTCGGCACGGCGGCCGGGACGCTGGCGTTCCTCGTCGGCCTCGGCTGGTGGGAGGGCGACCGCTTCCGTCAGCTCCAGCTGCTCTGCCCGGATCACGGGGACGAGCCGGCCCTGCTCGCCGCCGTGGAGGCCGCGATCCCGGTCGACGCCTGGCTGGTCACCTACAACGGGCGGAGCTTCGACTGGCCCCTCCTCGTCGCCCGCTACCGCCTGGCCCGCCGTCCGGCGCCGATCCACGCTGGGACGCTGGACCTGCTGCCCCACGTCCGGCGCCTCTTCCGCCACCGCCTGGGAGACGCGCGGCTCGCGACGGTCGAGCGCGAGCTGCTCGGGGTGCGCCGCGTCGACGACGTGGCGAGCTGGGAGATCCCGGAGCGCTACCTGGATTTCGTGCGGGGCGGCCCCGCCGGGCCCCTCCTGCCGGTCGTCACCCACAATGCCGAGGACGTGCGCTCCCTTGCCCGGCTCCTCCTGCACCTGGACGTGCGATACGCGGACAGGGACCGCCGGCCGGGCGCTCCCGCCGGCGACCTCGTCGCGCTCGCCCGCGCGTACACGCGGAGCCGCCGCCACGACGAGGCCCTGGCCTGCCTCGAGGAGGCCGATGCGGGGTGGCGGCCGTCGGCCCACGGATCGAGCACCTGGCCCCCTGGGGCCCCGCGCGCGGCGACCGTCACCGTCTCGCGCGATCGGATCCGCTCCGAGCGGGCCCGCACGCTCCGCAGGCTGGGCCGCGCCGCCGAGGCGGCAGCCGCCTGGGAGGTCGTCGCGCGGGCCGGCGGCCCGGGAGCCGCCCGAGCGTGGATCGAGGTCGCCAAGGTGCGCGAGCACCTCCTGGGGGACCCGCCCGGCGCCTGGGAGGCAGCCACCGCGGCGGACCGGATCGTGGAACGCTCGCGGTTCCTGGGCTTTCCGCCCAGCGGGCTGGACGCCGATCTCGTCGCCCGCAGGCGCCGCCTGCGGGTCCGCCTGGCGACCCGCGGCGATCCTCCGACGCGCTGACCCGGGCCCCGCGTCCCGGCGTCCGGCGCCGCGGTGCTACCCTCGAACGGCCCATCACGCGATATTGCCGAGGACCCCGTGCCGCCCTTCGACGTCGCCGCGCTCCGCGCCGAGTTCCCGTCCCTCGCCCGCCTCCAGGACGGCCGTCCGGTCGCCTACCTGGACGGACCGGGCGGCACGCAGGTGCCGGCGCGGGTCATCGACGCGGTCGCGGGCTACTACCGGACGATGAACGCCAACCATGGCGGCGCGTTCGCGACGAGCGCCGAGACCGGCGAGCTCACCGACGAGGTCCATGCCGCGGTCGCCGACCTGCTGGGGGCCAGCGCCGGGGAGGTCCGGATCGGGGCGAACATGACCACGCTCACGTTCCACGCCAGCCGGTCGATCACGGCCACCATGGCCCCGGGCGACGAGATCGTGGTGACGACGCTCGACCACGACGCGAACGTCTCGCCCTGGCGCGCCGCTGCCGCCGACCGCGGCCTGGTCGTGCGGACCGTCGACATCCGGCCGGGCGACTGCACGCTCGACCTCGATGCCCTCGACGCCGCGCTCTCGCCGCGGACCCGCCTGGTGGCGTTCGGCTACGCCTCGAACGCGGTCGGGACGATCAACCCGGTCGCCGACATCGTCCGGCGCGCCCATGCGGTCGGGGCGTGGACGTACGTGGACGCGGTCCACTTCGCCCCGCACGGCGCGATCGACGTCCGGGCCCTCGGGACGGACTTCCTGGTCTGCTCCGCCTACAAGTGGTTCGGCCCGCACCAGGGCGTCCTCTACGGCCGCGACGACCTCCTGGCCAGCCTGCCCGCCTACAAGGTGCGGCCGGCCCCCGACGGGTTCGAGACCGGGACCCCCGCGTTCGAGCTCTATGCCGGGACGCTCGCCGCGGTCGACTACCTGCGCAGCGTCGGCCGCCGCTTCGGCGAGCCGGCGGCCGCGACCCCGATCCCGGGGGCGGGCGGGCCCGACGCGGGTCGCCGCCGCGCCGAGCTCGTCGCCGGGTTGCGGGCCATCGCCGCGTACGAGCGCGGGCTGGCCGCCGCGATGCTCGCCGGGTTGCAGGCGATCCCGGGCGTGCACCTGCACGGGATCACCGACCCCGGCCGGCTCGCCGAGCGAACGCCGACGTTCGGCCTGACGATCGACCGCGTGGCCCCCGCCGAGGCGGCCGCGACCCTTGGCCGGGCCGGGATCTTCACCTGGGACGGAGACTTCTACGCCCGCGGCCTGATCGAGCGCCTCGGCCTGTCCGAGGCCGGCGGCATGCTGCGGCTGGGCCTCGTCCACTACTCGACTGCCCAGGAGGTCGAACGGACGCTCGAGGCCCTGTCCGCGATCGCCGCCGGGGCCGTCCGGTCGATGCCGGGCCGCCAGGCTCGGGACCTGCCTGCCTGACCCGCGCCCCGCAAGCGAAGGAGCCACTCGTGTACTTCTACGAGCTCCACGAAGGCGACGACGAGCTCTATTCCGACGTCATCCTGGCCAGCGAGGAGGAGGTTCCGGCCGAGGACTTCTTCGATCTCGTGCAGACCATCCGGCAGCGGGTCCAGGGGCACCACGAGCAGGACACGCTGATCGAGGCGATCGCGGTCGAGCTCGAACGGGACCACGGCTTCCTGTACGTCTCCGACGAGCGGATCAGCGCGGCCGTCAACGTCTCGGCCGAGGACGAGGACAACTTCCTCATCGCCACCGACGACGAGTTCGGGGCGATCGGCCTGGCGGGCGCGGAGTATCGCGAGGCGTTCGCGGAGCTCGTCGACGAGGACGGCGACGAGCCCAGGAACGATTGACCGGTCGCTGACGCCCCCGGCGCCCACCCCGCGCCCGCATCCGGCGCTGCGCCGGGCCGGGGCCCTGGTCCCGCGGCCTTGCGGTGGCCCGGCCGAACCGGGGCGGCCACGTCACTCGGTCGGCTGACCGGACAGCGGATCGTCGGGCTCCGGCGGCCGACGGAACGGCCGCGCTCCCCCGCGCGCCCGGCGCAGGACGGCCTCGAGCATCGGGACCCCGCGCAGGCCGGGACCCTCCAGCACGAGCGAGCTCGCGGCGGCGGCCAGGCGGAGGCCAGCCTCGTTCACGTCCTCCCCGCGCCTCCGCCCGGCAAGCCGGGGCTCCGCTCGCGCGGCGGCGAGCGTGGCCAGGAAGACGTCACCCGCGCCCGTGGGATCGACGGCGTCCCGCGTCGGGATCGCCGGGTAGCGGCGCAGGTCTCGCGGTCCGCCGGGTGATGCCTCCATCGCCAGGCCGCCGCGCTCTCCGCGCGTCAGCGCGAGCATTGCGCCCGGCCGAAGGAGCGCGCAGAGGTCGGCCAGCGTCAACCGCGGGTCCAGGTCGTCCCGGCTCACCCCTACCAGGTCGGCGCGGCGCAGCAGCGCGCTGGCGAACGGAACCCGGCGACCAACCGGTCGGCCCGCCTCCAGGACCCGCAGGAGCCCCTGCCACCCGACGGCCAGCAGCGCCGAGGGTCCGGGCAGGTCCGCCCAGGGATCGGGGACCTCGCCCGCGACCGGGGCCAGGATCCAGGCCGGTGCCCCCAGCCAGCCGGCCGGGAGGGCGGCCGGGAGGAGCGGATCCGACGCCCGCCCGCACAGCTGGAGGCGTCCTTCCGGCCGCTCCACGTTGCGAAAGACGGGGCTCGCCCCGAGCATCGCCGGCACGACCGACACGCCGGCGTCGCGCAGGAGATCCAGCTCCTCGGCGTCCGCCGCGTCGGCGTCCAGGCCAATCAGGGCGCCGGTCCGGAGGCCGAGGCGGGCCGTGAGGAGCGCCGAGTAGGTCACGCCACCGCCGAGGCGCCAGCCCCGCGGGTCGTCCTCGGCGATGTCGCGCGACGCGGCGCCCACGACGACGATCTCAGGGCCACCCGGTGGCCGGCGGCTCATCGCCGGGTCACTTGGAGAAGAGGACCTCGAGGACGTCGCCGTCCCGGACCCGGTAGGTCTTGCCTTCCGAGCGCAGCTTGCCGTGCTTGCGGGCCTCCGCCGTGGAGCCCAGCGCCAGCAGGTCCTCGTAGGCGACGGTCTCGGCGCGGATGAACCCGCGGGCGAGGTCCGTGTGGATCGCCCCGGCGGCGTCGACCGCCGTCGCCCCGTCGGGGATCGGCCACGCCCGCACCTCGTCGGGGCCCGCGGTCAGGAAGCTGATCAGGCCCAGGAGCCGGTACGAGAGGGCGATCACGCGGTCCAGGGACGACTCGGCGATTCCCAGCTCCTCCGCGAAGGCGGCGGCCTCCTCCGGCTCGAGCTGGCCCAGCTCCATCTCGATGCGAGCCGAGAGCGAGTCCACGAGCGCGTGCTGGTGGTCGTACCGGCCGGCGACGTCGGCGACGAGCGCCGGGGCCCGGGCGAGTTCGCCCTCGCCGACGTTGAGGAGCACGAGCACCGGCTTCTGGGTCAGGAAGCGGAACCCGCGCAGCGCCTTCTCCTCGTCGAGCTCGAGCCCGGCGTCGCGGATGGGTCGCCCGTCGACGAGGAAGGTCCTCAGGCGCTCGAGGATGACCGCCTCGCGCTCGTTGGCCTCGCGCTCCGCCGGGGTGCCGTGGCGGCCGGTCCCGCGGAGTCGCTCGAGCCGGCGGTCCACCATGGCCAGGTCCGAGTGGGTGAACTCGAGGTCCAGCTGCTCCAGGTCGCGCTGCGGGTCCACTGAGCCCGACGGGTGCGGGAGCGCCGGATCATCCCAGGCGCGAACCACGTGGAGCAGGGCATCGGCGTCGCGCAGGCGTCCCAGGTGCTCCGCCGGCAGCTCCTCGGTGCCGATCCGGCCGTCGCTGGAGGCCGGCGGCGCCGGGAGGTCGACGTACGTCACGTCGGCGTGGACGACCTTGCGGGGCTTGAAGATGACGGCGAGCCGGTCGAGGCGCTGGTCGGGAACCTTGACGACGCCGACGTGGAGCTCCATCCCGCCGAAGCCCCCGGTCTGGACGTTGCCCCGGGTGAGCGTGTTGAAGACGGTCGTCTTGCCGGCCCCGGCAAGACCGACGATCGCGATCTGCATGGGCTCAGTATCCGGCCCCGGGGTCGACCACGTTCCGGAGCGGGAGCCCGGCTGCGTAACGGCGCAGGTTCTCCGCGAACAGCTCCATGCTGCGATCGAGGACCCGCCCGCTGGACCACGAGGTGTGGGGGGTCACGATCACGTTCGGGAGCCCGTAGAAGGGCGACGTCGGGGGCAGCGGCTCGTCCCGGAAGGCATCGAGGATCGCCCCGCCGATCGTTCCCTCATGGAGCGCCCGCAGGAGCGCGGCATCCACGATCAGGCGGCCCCGCGAGACGTTGACCAGCCAGGCCGACCGCTTCATGCGGGCCAGGGCGCGGTCATCCAGGAGGTCCTCGGTCTCCGGGGTGAGCGGCAGGGCGAGGATCACGAAGTCCGAGACCTCGAGGAGGTTGCCGAACGATTCGGGACCGGAGAGGGTGACGTTGGGGGGCAGGGGCGGCTCTCCGGCGTGCAGCGGGCCGCCGCGCCGCGTGGCGACGATCCGCGGTCCGAACGGGGCCGCCAGCTCGGCGATCGCCCGCCCGATGCTCCCGAACCCGACGATGCCGATCGTGGCGTCGCGCAGCTCCCGACCCTCCAGCGGCTGCCAGGTCCGTTCGGCGGCCAGCTCCAGGAGCTGGGGCAGCCGGCGGCTGACCGCGAGGACCATGAGCAGGACGAACTCCGCGATGGGCCCGCTGAACACCCCGCGCGCGTTCGTGATCGTGAGGCCCCGCCCGTGGGCAGCGGCACCCAGCAGCCGCTCCACGCCGGCCGACGCGGAGTGGATCCAGCGCAGGGCCGGGGCGTGGGCGAGGAGTCGCTCCAGTGCGTCGGGCGCGAGGAAGCCGTGCAGAAGAACCTCGACATCGTCCACCGGCCCGTCGGCGAGGCCCTCGTGGGAGAGCGTCACCAGGCGGGAGCCCGGTGCGGCCGCCCGGATCCGGTCGAGGTCCTCGGGGCGGTATCGGGACGACAGGATCGGGGTCAGGGCGATCGCCCGGGGCGCCCCGCCGGCTCCCCCGCCGGGTCCCGGGGCCGCGACCCGGACGGCCTCGTCGCCGCCGGTCATGCCGGCGTCCCGATCACCCGCCGGACCCACCGCTCCGGGCGGTCCAGCTCGCTCTCGCGGGGCAGCGTCTCCGGGCCCTCCCAGAGCCGCCGGAGCGCGGCCGGACCCCCGAGCCGCGCGATGCCCGCGACGAAGCGCTCGCCCCTCGCGTACTGCTCCATCTTCAGGTCCAGGCCCGTGATCCGGAAGATGGCCCGCTCCATCGGCGTGCGCGTCGCCCGTCGGGCGTGGAACCGGGCGCTGATCGTCTCGACGCCGGGCACCAGGTCCTTCCCCGCCTCGTCCATCACGTGGTCGCCGAACCCCTCGAGCAGGCTCATGACCGCCTGGGTCTCCCGGAAGAGCGTGCGCTGCTCGGCCGACATGATCCGCTCCATCCAATGCCCGTCGCCCCCTCGCAGCGCACGGCCGACCAGCCGGGCTGCGTCGCGTCCCAGGGTGCTCGTGCTCTTCGAGAAGGAGCTCAGCTGACGCTCCAGCCGCTCGGCGAGGTACGGGCGCAACCAGGGGTGCGCCTCGAACTCGAAGGCGTGGGTCGTCTCGTGGAGGGCGATCCAGGTGCGGAACGGATCGAGCGGTACGCCCAGCGCCCGGGCCGTCGCGCGGATGTTCTCCTCCACGAAGAGGAGCTGTCCGGGCTCGGCTTCCGTCGAGAGCAGGGCGAGGTCGTACTGGCCCAGGACGCGCTGGCCCATGAACCCGAGGAGGAGCCCGAACTGGCGCGTCGTGACCCAGCGGTTGGCGATCGCCAGGGACGCCTTGGCGAAGCCCGCGCCGGGCGGCACGAGCTGGTCCAGCAGGTCTCCCTCGATCCGGCCGAAGAGGGTCGAGAAGGTGGCCAGGTTCGCGTCCACCCAGCCCGCCCGATCCACGACCGCGATCCGCTCGACGATCCCCGGGAGGGGCGCGCCGAGCGCGTGCTCGAGCGCGGGCACCACCCGGGCCATCGCCGCCCGATAGGCCGGCTCCGCGTCGGCGAGCTCGGCCTCGCTCAGCGCGCCCGGGGAATGGCGGAGGCGGGCGACGGCGATCCGCTCGACGGCGCGCCAGTCCACGAGGCCGGTCCGGGCATCCTCCTCGGCCCGCCGGCCGGCGACCGTGAGGGCCGCTCCGAGCGCGGCCCCGACGAGGAACCCGGCCTGCCAGAGACGCGCGCTCCCGGAGCTCGACCCGCGCGACGGCGCGGCGCGCTTGCTCACGCCGGCGCGACCCCGAGGTCGATCCCCTCGGCGGGGGGGAAGGCAGCGCCGAAGAGACGCGTCGCCAACGCCTGGAAGACGGCCAGGTCGCCGGTGGTCAGGAGGCGCCTTGTGGGCACGGCGGCGCGCTCGCCCGGTGCCTCATGGCCGGCTCGCCCGGCATCGGCCGCCGTCCCCCGCGTGGTGCCCGGCGCCTCCAGGCCGTTGACCGAGAGCAGCTCGGCGAGCGCGCCGGCCGTGGCGGTCGCCGAGTCGACGATGGCGATGCCCTCGCCAGCGGCCTCGTGGAGGACGGCCCGCAGGAGCGGGTAATGGGTGCACCCGAGCAGCAGCGTGTCGACCTTCGCGGAGTGCGGCAGCGGATGGATGGATTCGCCGTTCTCGTCGCGCCGACCCAGCAGCGGGGCCAGCGCGTCGGCGACCGCGGCCTCGGCCTCCGGGCCGCTGAGGACGCCGGCCTCCACGAGCGGGACGAGCGTCGGCGTCGCGTGCTCGTAGACCTCGACGGCCGGGTTCTCCTCCTTGATCGCGTCGAAGTAGGCATGCGACCGAATCGTCGCCGGCGTCGCGATCACGCCCACGCGACGCGTCCGTGTCGCGAGGGCCGCGGCCTGGGCCCCGGGACGGATCACCCCGAGGACGGGCAGGTCGTAGCGCCGGCGGTACTCGCCGAGGGCGACCGCGGTCGAGGTGTTGCAGGCGACGACGAGCCCCTTGACGTTCTCGTCGACCAGCCGGTCCAGGCACTGGATCGAGAAGTCGCGCACCTCGGCGTTCGTCCTGATCCCGTACGGCGCACGGGCGTTGTCTCCGAGATAGACGACGCTCTCGAACGGGGATCGACGCAGGATCTCGAGCAGGACAGTGAGCCCGCCGACCCCCGAATCGAAGACGCCGATCGGTCGCGGATCCGCCATCGGCGCCGCGACCTCAGCGCCGCGCGCCGGCCGGGACGGCCGGGGCATGGATCGCGGCGGCGAGGCGGTCGATGTCGTGGCTGATCGGTGCGTCGGGGTTGGCCAGGACGAACGGCACGCCCGCGTTGTTGGACTGGACGACCAGCCGTCCGTCCGACACGATCGAGTAGTCGGGGGCGCGGCCGAGGGCCTGGGCAAGCTCGTCCGGGCTGATCCCGCCGGTCGAGTCGCTCCGGTTGACGACGTACAGGACCTTGCCCGGCGCGTAGCCGATCGCCTTGAAGGCCTCGGCCATCGCCAGCGTGTTGCGGATCGTCGTGGAGTCGTAGGTCACGATCTCCAGGATCGTCTCGGCGCCGTCGAGGATCGCCAGCGTGACGTCGTTGATGGTCATGGGCATGTCCACGATGACCACGTCGTAGACCCGGCGGAGGATCGAGAAGACCTTGTCGATGTCCCGGACGGTGACCATCTCGGCCATCTCGACCCTCGGCGGGGCAAGCAGGATGTCGATCCCCGAGGGGTCGCGCCAGAGGACGTCCGCGAGATCCGACTCGCCGATCCGGTCCGTCGGCAGGTCGAGAAGCGACGGGGCATCGTCGGGGACCTTGAGGAGGCTCCGCAGGTCACCGTACTGGAGGCTTCCGTCCACCAGGACCACGCGCGCGCCGGACCGCCCGACGGCGACCGCGAGGTTGAACGCGACCGTCGTCTTGCCCACGCCACCCTTGGGGGCGAAGACCGCCGTCACGTGGCTGAGCCGACTCTCGCTCGACTCGGTGGCGACCTGGTGGACCTTGGCGACGAGGTTGACCAGCTCGAAGCCGGAGAAGGGCATGGCCAGGACCGCCGCGATCCCCGCCTCCGGGTCGCGCTGGACCGGGTTCTGGGGCACGGTCAGGACGATGACCGGGATCCCAAGGCCCGAGTCGCGCACCAGCTGGACGACCTTCGAGCCGCGGATCCGCCCCTGCAGCAGCCAGTCCACGAGCACGACGTCGGGTCGCAGCTGCTGGACCTGGGCCATCGCCTTGCTGCCGTCCGCGACGACGTCGACGAGCTTGATGGCGCCCTGGGCCGCGATCAGGCCGCGCACGTACTGCGCGACCTGGGGCACGTCCTCGACGACGAGGAGGCGGAGGGGTGTGGAACCGGACATCGCGCTCGACGATACCAGACTCAACCAGTGGCCCCGGAGGCCGTTGAGTCCGGGGCCGGAGGGCTGACCGGATCATGGCGCGGCGAGCCCCCAGGCTTGCGGGCGATGACGATCGCGCGCTCGTCGTGGGGGCCCAGCGGCTCGAGGTCGTAGCCGCCTGCCACCAGCTCCACGGCAAGGCCCGCTGCCTCGGCGAGGGCCCGCTGCTCGTCCGCGGTCGTCAGCCGGACGACGTCGCGGCGGATCCAGCGCACGGCCGGCTCGCCCGGGTCGCCCTCCTCGTAGATCGTGGTGAGCGCGACGGTCCGGGAGGCGCCATCGTGCTGGGCGGCGACCATCTTCGTGACGAGGTGGCCCGTCTCGGGATCTGGCCGGACGTACTCGAGGTGGAGTCGCCCGTCGTAGCGGGCCACGTCGGCCGCGTCGGGCAGCCAGGCGTCCACGGCCGCCACTCCGCCAGGGGCGAGGTGCGCCGCGAGGGCCGCCCAGCAGGCCCGCTGCGCCGCGCGGGTTCGCAGGAGCAGGATGGAGTTGAGGGCGACGATTCCGAGGCTGAACCCCCCCGCGTCGGGCAGGGCCAGCGACGTCACGTCGCCGTTGACCAGCCGAACCCGTTCCGCCACGTCCTCCCCGGCCGCGACGGCCCGGTGCGCGGCCCGGGCGAGCATCGCGCCGTCGAGATCGACGGCCGTGACCGCGTGGCCCTCCTGGGCGAGCGGGACCGCGACCCGCCCGGAGCCGGCCATCAGCTCGAGGATCGGGCCCTCGGCCTGGTCCGCGAGGGCGATCCAGAGGTCCATGTCGCCGGGATCGTCCTGCAGGTCAAGGTCGTAGAGGCGCGCCAGCACCGCGGCAGATTCCGTCGTCGTCACCGCTCGATCGTAGCGCCGCGCGAGCGGGACGGCGAGCCGTCCGGGGGCAGGCACCCCGGTCCCTGCGACGCCGGACGGTCCCTATCCCCGCGCGAACCGGACCGGGTGGCCGGCCAGCTTCTTCACCGCGAGCGCGGAGATCGCCTCCATCGCGCAGCGGTGGGCGGCCATCGCGGTCACCTCCGCGTGATCGTAGGGCGGCGAGACCTCCACGATGTCCATCCCGGCCAGCTCGACCGCGCCGACGACCCGACGCACCGCCCGGAGCAGCTCGCGGGTCAGGAGGCCGCCCGGCTCGGGCGTGCCCGTGCCCGGTGCCATCCCCGGGTCGATCACGTCGATGTCGATGGAGAGGTAGATCGCGTCGGGGCCGTCGAGGGCCTCGGCGATCGCGTCGGTCACGACCGCGTCCGCTCCGCGCTCCTCGATCTCGCGCATCAGGTGCCAGCGCAGGCCGTGCTCCTTCATCCACTCGAAGACGTCGACCGGCGGCCAGTAGCCGCGCAGGCCCACCTGGACGAAGTTCTTGCCGGCGACGGCGCCGCTCTCGATCAGCCGGCGCATCGGCGTACCGTGGCCGGCCAGCACGCCCCAGTCCTCGGGGGCCGTGTCCGCATGGGCGTCGAAGTGCACGATGCCGATGCTGCCGGGCCGGCGGACCTCGGCCACCGCCGTCGCCGAGGGCCACGTGATGGAGTGGTCGCCGCCCAGGACGATCGGGATCGCACCCGTCTGGGCGACCTCGCGGACCTTGCGGTAGATGAACGCGTGGCTGCGCTCGATCCAGGCCGGGATGAGGTTTGCGTCACCGGCATCGACGACCGTGAGCACCTCGAACGGCTCCACGCCCAACGCGAGCGAGTTGAGCGAACCGGTGCTGTACTGCGCCTCGCGGATCGCCCGGGGCCCGAACCGGGCGCCCGGCCGGTGGCTGACCGCGTCGTCGAACGGGGCCCCGACGATGGCCACGTCCACGGCGCGGCGGATCAGCTCCTGCGGGTCGGTCACCCAGGGCAGCTTGGCGAACGTGGACGGCCCGACGTAGGTCGGCAGGTCGAAGTCGGAGAAGGCCTCGAAGGCGCGGTCCCACCCGTTGGCATGGGCGTAGTCCGGGGAGGTGGCCTCGTCCCGCCCGGCGCCGGGCGCGGCGGACAGCTGATCGTGGCCGGAATGCTCCGTCACGCGAACCTCCTGGCGGCCGGCGCGGCGCCCCCGTTCAGGCGGGGCTCGGCGCGGGATGCGGCCGTCGGTGCGGGCGCCGCCGGTTCGGGCTGCCGTCCAGCGGGGCGCCCGCGGATGATAGCGCTCCGGCTGCGCGCGGGACACTGGCGCCGAATGCCGGCGGTCTGCGGCGCGCCGGACGGAGGCCTCGCCGGCTGTCGGTGGGGGACCGGGAGCGCTCGCGGGCGCCCGTCGATTCGCTCGGCCAGGCCCGCCGATTCAGGGCGAGGCCGGGCCCATCCGATGCCTCACGACTCCCCGCGGAACTCCCGCCAGGCGGCCGCCACGAGCGCCGGGTCGGCCAGCAGGTCAAGCGCGGTCTCGGCGACGATCGCCGCAGCCGCCAGGGTCGTCTCGTCGGCGCGCGGCGTGCGGGCGGCTTCGCGCGACGCGATCGAATGCCACGGGACGCCGCGCTCGCAGATAGCCAGCGACGGGTGGATCGTCGGCAGGACCCACGAGACGTTGCCCATGTCGGAGCTGCCGATGTGCTCGGGGTCGGCGCCCTCGTCGGCGATCCCCCGGGACGCCATGTTCGAGCGCCAGAGGCCAGCCAGGACCTGGTTGTCCCTCATGGTCGAGGATCCGCCCGTGAAGGCAACCTCGCCGGTCACGTCGGCCATCAGCGCAGCGCCCTGGACCAGCGCCTGGAAGCGCTCGCGCATCGACCGGAAGTAGACCTGGTCCATGCTCCGGATCATGAATTGAGCTGTAGCCCGGTCCGGGATGATGTTCGCCGCGGTGCCGCCCTCCATCACGATCCCATGGACCCGGGCATGCTGGGGCAGCTGCTGGCGCCAGAGGCCCACCGCCTCGAACAGGAGGACGACCGCGTCGAGCGCGTTCTTCCCTTCCCAGGGCTCGCTCGCCGCGTGGGCGGCCTTGCCCGTGAACGTGACGTCCACGTCCTCGCTGGCCAGCAGCAGGCACTCCACCATGTCGCGGTCGGCCGGGTGGAACAGGAGCGCCGCGTCGAGCCCCTCGAAGAGCCCGTCATCGAGCATGAGCTGCTTGCCGCTGCCGCGCTCCTCGGCTGGCGTGCCCAGGAAGACGACCTCGCCGGCGAACGAGTCGCGCACCGCGGCCAGCGCGATCGCCGCGCCCACGCCGGACGCCGCCATCGTGTTGTGGCCGCAGCCGTGGCCGAGGCCGGGCAGCGCGTCGTACTCCGCGAGGACGCCGATCTTCGGCCCCTCGAGCCCCTTGCCGCCCGCCAGCCGGCCGCGCACGGCCGTCACGAGCCGACCCGCTGGCTGCTCCACGACGTAGCCGTGGCGCGCGATTGCCTCGGCGACCCGGGCGGCGGCGCGATGCTCCTCGAAGGCGGGCTCCGGGTCGGCATGGATCGCGTGCGAGAGCGTCAGCAGCTCAGCGCGGGACGCCTCCACTGCGGCGGCGGCGCGGGCCTTGAGGGCGGGAGAGGCGGGCATTCGGACCTCCGGCGGCGGAGCGGCAGGGGCCGACCACGCGGCGAGGCGCGATCAGCGCTGGATGGACAGGGTGACCTCGGCGAAGACGACCAGGGCGACGACGAAGACGGCGACGGGCAGGCTGAAGATCCCGAGGAGGCGCAGGGCGACGTACACGGTGATGACCAGCCCGACCCAGAGCCCGCGCCGTCCCGCCCGCAGCCAGTCGCCGCGGTAGGCGATCCGGCGATGCCGGGCGAAGACGCCCAGCCAGAAGACCGGCACGATGGTCAGGCCCACGGCGACGCCCATGAGCACGGCGCCGAAGTATCCGGCCACCGGATCCGCGTACGGGTCGCGGCTCGTGACGAGCAGCCCGACGAGGACCCAGGTGACGAATGCGGCACCAAAGGTCCCGAGGTTGGCGAGCCGGTCGCGTGCTTCCACTCACCGGAGTCTAGCCCGGCTTCCCGAAGGCGGGGCCGCCCGTTCCGGCACCTCGCACCAGCGCCCCTTCCAGGTCGGCCAGCCGGGCGAGCACGAGATCGGCCTCGACAGAGCCGTCCGGCTCGCTGTCCGGGAGCGGCGAATCGACTGGGCGCGAGTTCAGCCAGGCGGCTCGCCAGCCCGCGCGCTTGGCCCCCACGACATCGGCCGCCCAGTCGTCGCCGACGTGCAGGATCTCGTCGGGGCGGGGCGTCGGCTCCCCGCGCTCCGCGGCCGCCGCCGCGAGGGCGGCCTCGGCGGCCCGGAATATGCCCGGGTCGGGCTTGATCATCCCGACCCGCTGGCTCACGACCACCGCGGAGAGGTGGCGGGCCCAGCCGGCGGCCTCGACGTAGGCATCGATCGAGGCGGCCAGCGGCCAGTTGGAGAGGATGGCGAGCCGCGCGCGACCCGCCAGTCGCCCCAGGAAGGGCTCGATCCAGGGCTCGGGCGGCAGCCCCGCGACGAACGCCCGGGCGTAGACCTCCACCCCGAGGGCGATCTCCGTCGGCGTCGAGCGGAGGCCCGCGGCCTCGTCGTTCCAGCGCTCTCCTGGCCCGGGCCCGGCTCCGCGCAGGCGGGCCAGCACGCGCCCCAGCCGGACCACCAGGTCGGCCTCGCGGAAGCGGGGGACCTCCTCGCGGAACTGGCGGTTGCGCTCCTCGCGCCAGGCCGCCAGGAATGCCTCCCGATCGACCCCGTACGGCTCCGCCACCGCCTCGGCCAGCGCGGCCACGACCGACGCAAGCCCGGCCGCGGGCACCGGACAGAGCGTGTTCCCGAAGTCGAAGGTGATCACGCGGATCCCCTCCAGCCGGGCAGCCTGGGCGGGGCGAGGCGCCCTCACCGGGGCTCCGCCGCGCCGAGCCGGTCGCGGGCGATCGCGACCGCCTCGGGGTGCGTGTCCACCAGCAGCCAGCGGCGCCCGAGCCGCGCCGCCGCGACCCCCGTCGTGCCGCTCCCCGCGAAGGGGTCCAGCACGAGGTCGCCCGGGTTCGACGAGGCGGCCACGATCCGCTCGAGCAGCCGAACCGGCTTCTGGGTCGGCCAGCCGGTTCGCTCCGGCCCGCCGGTCGGGGCGATCGTCATCCACCAGACGTCGGTCGGCAGCTTGCCCCGGGCCGCCTTCTCCGACCCGACGAGCCCCGGCGCCAGGTACGGGAGCCGGTCGATCGCTTCCGGGTTGAACGTCCAGCGCGGCCCCCGGGCGTAGTACAGGAGCGTGTCGTGCTTGCGAGCCCAGCGATCGCGGGCCCGCCCCCCGAAGTCGTAGGCCCACACGATCTCGTTGAGGAACCGCTCAGGCCCGAACAGCTCGTCGAGGAGCAGCCGCGCCCGCGGGGCAGCCCGCTGGTCGAGGTGGAGGTAGACCGCCCCGGCCGGCCGCAGGACGCGATGAACCTCCGCCAGCCGCGGGCGCAGGAAGGCCTCGTAGCCCGCCGGATCCCCGGTCGCATCCAGGTCCGGGTACGACCGGCGCTCCGCCACCTCGAACGCGTACGTGCGCTTCCCGAAGCCGGTCCGGGTGCGCTCCCCCAGCCCCGTCCGGATCCGGGCATGGGCGCGCGTCCGGCCCGTCCCGAACGGCGGGTCCGCGTAGACCAGGTCGACGGAGCCATCCGGGAGCGCGCGCAGGACGTCCAGGCAGTCGGCCCGGACGACGTGCCCGCCGGCGAGGAGGGTGTCAACCGGGGGGAGCCCCGACGCGTCCATGCTCAGCGGGCCACGCTCGCCGGGCAGATATCCCGGAAGGCGCACCAGGAGCAGGCCAGGTACGACGGCGTCGGGTCGTACGCCCGGGCCCGGATCCCGGTCGCCGCCTGGCGGATCTTCGCCACGCCCTCCGCCGCCCGAGCGGCATCCACGGTCGCCCGGCCCTCGAGGCCGGACTCCAGGAAGTGCAGCCGGACCTCGTCGGGGAGGCGCCCCGTCATCGCCTGCCAGGCCATCGCGTAGATCGTGAGCTGGAGAGAGTCGCGGGCACGCTCGCGAGCCCGCACGGGATCGCGGACGTCGGAGCTCTTGTAGTCGGTGATCACGACCCTCTCGCTCATGAGATGGAGCGCCGGCTCCACGATGTCGGGGAAGACGGCGTCGGCATCGGTGGGCGCCGCTCCCGCTCGCTCCCGTCCGCGCCTCCGCCCCCCCTCCTCTCCTCCGGGGGCGATCGGTGCCGCCCCGGCGGCTTCCCCCGCGCCCGGGGCGAGCGGGATGATGTCGACCCGGTCCATGCGGCCCCGGACCCGATCGCCGTCCAGGGTGAAGGCGAACTCCCGCTCCACGTAGGCGGGCACGACGGCGTCCGGCCCCAGCTGGGCGACCCGGAACCTGCGCAGCGCCTCGCGGCCCGCGACGAGGCGCGCCTCCTCGTGCTCGCGGGACACGAAGCCCTCGTTCCTCCAGGCCGCCTCGAAGGCCGCCGTCAGCTCCTCGTCCGACATCACGTCCCCGCGTGCCTGCCGCTTGTGGAACTCCTGGATCGCCTGGTGCAGCGCCGCCCCATAGACGATGGCGTGGTGGGGCGCGATCGGAACCCGCAGCGCGTGAACGTACTTGTACTTGAGCGGGCAGGTCAGGTAGTCGTCGACCTGGTAGAAGCTCAGGACGAGCGGCTCCGTCGAGGGCGCCGCCGGGGGCGGCGGCGCGGGCGTCGCGGGCGCTTCGAAGACCACCAGGCGCTCCAGCGGCCCGGCCGCGCGCGCGGGTCCCGGGGCCCCGGCCGGCAGGTCCAGCGCCTCCAGCACGAAGGGCGACACGCGCCGGGTCCGCCGGCCCCCGTAGTCCAGGGCGTGGGTCAGGACGAGCTCGTCCCGGGCCCGGGTCATGCCCACGTAGAAGAGCCGCCGCTCCTCCTGGACGTGGGCATCGCCGGACGGCAGCGGGCCGTGCAGCAGCTCGTCGGGCACGGCCAGCCCGTCCCGCCTGCCGCGGGCCGGGAAGCGCCCGTCAACGAGCCCCACCATGAAGACGACGGGCCACTCGAGCCCCTTGGCCTTGTGGACCGTCACGACTGCGACCGCGTTGGCGTCGGGGTCGAGGTCGGCAGTCGCGGGGTCGTCGCCGGCCTCGATCAGCGTCTGGAGGTGCGGCGCGAGGAAGACGGCCCGGTCGTCGGCCAGGAGGTCGGACTGGGCCCGGACGATCTCGAAGAAGCGGGCGATGTTGCCCAGGGCCTCCTCGGACGCGGCCGTCCGGGTCTCGGCCAGGGCGCGCAGTCTGCCCGGAGGCCTTCAGGAAGTCGTACAGGACCTCGCCGGCCGGACGCCGGTGGCCCAGCTCGCTGTAGCGGCGCAGGTCGGCGACCAGCCGGGCCATCGAGGCGCGGGTCTGCGGGGCCAGGCGCAGGAGCCCGGGCTGGCGGTCCAGCTCCTCGACCGTCTCCCAGAGCGTCCGGTTCGCCCGGCGGGCCCGGTTGGTGACCGCGGTCAGGTCCTCGCCCCCCAGCCCGTAGAGGTCGGAGGCCGCCAGCGCGTAGACATCGACGGAGCTGCCCAGGTCCCCCACCGCCCGCAGGAAGGCCAGGAGGAGCCGGATCTCGGGGCGGCCGTACAGCCCGGATGCCCCCGAGAACCGCCACGGGATCCCGGCGACATTGAGCGCGCGCAGGATCGAATCCGCGTGGGCGTTGGCCCGGACCAGCACGGCATGGTCGCGCGGGAGCGCACCCGCCGCGATCCGCGCCCCGATCTGCGCCGCGACCCAGTCGGCCTCGTCGCCGGCGGCAGGAAAGACGACCTGGTGCACGGGAGCGGGGGCCCGGGTCCGGCGGTCCGCGATGAGCCGCTTGGAGATCCCCCGCTGGGTCTCCAGCCGATCCGGGTCGTTGAAGCGGACGAGCCGGTAGGACGTCTCGAGGATGGGTGCCCGGGACCGGTAGTTGCGCCGCAGGACCAGCGTGCGGGTCCCCGCGAAGCGATCGAGGAAGTCCACGATCGCGCCGGTCGCCGCCCCCCGGAAGCGATAGATCGACTGGTCGTCGTCGCCCACCACGGTCACGTTGCGGTGCGGCTCGGCGAGGAGCGCGACGAGCTCGGACTGGGCCCGGTTCACGTCCTGGAACTCGTCCACGAGGATCCAGCGGAAGCGCGCCTGGAGCTCTCGGCGAGCGGCCGGGTGCTCGCGGAGCAGCCGTAGCGCGAGGCTCACCTGGTCGCCGAAATCGATCGCGCCGGCCACCGCGAGCAGCTCCTGGTAGCGCGCGAACGCGCCGGCCAGCTCCACGTGCCGGGCCGCTTCCTCGACCGCCGACGGCCCCTCGTCGCCCTCCGGGAGGCCCGTCGCGGCGGCCATCCGCGCCGCGGCCCACGCCCCGTACGCGGCGGGCGAGACATCCTCGTCCTTCAACCGGGAGAAGAGCGTCGCCAGCGCGTCGAGGAACTTCGTCGGGTCGCCCAGCGGCCGGTAGACCCGCAGGTCGAACCGGAAGAGGCGCTCGCGCAGGAAGATCACGGTCTCCGCGCGGGAGAGCACGCGGGGCTCGGCGGGCATCCCCAGCTCGAGCGCGTGCTCCCTGATGACGCGGTCCCCGAAGGCGTGGAACGTGCCGATCACGGTGTCCGTGTAGCCGTACGGGACCAGCTGGTCCACCCGCAGCTGCATCTCCTCGGCAGCCTTGTCGGTGAAGGTCAGGGCCAGGATCTCCGAGGGTCGAGCGCGCTTCGTCCCGATCAGCCAGGCGATCCGGCGGGTGATGACCTGCGTCTTGCCGGTGCCCGCCCCGGCGACCACCAGGAGCGGGCCCTCACCGAACGTGACGGCTCGCCGCTGCTCGGCGTTGAGGTTCGCCAGGAGGGCGTCCACCCCGAGCGACCCGGTGGCGCCCTGCGGTGCGCCGGGTTCGGCCACCTGCTCGCGCCAGAACGGGATCTGCTCGAGCGGCTCGGGCTCGAAGGCGGCGCCCCTCGCCGCCCGCGCAGATCGACCAGCCCCGGCGCGACCCCCGGGCCGCGCTCGGCCCATGCCCGCCCGGCCGTTCGCGCGCGGCATCGCGCGCCGACCCGTCAGCGCCCGAGCGCGCGGGCGGTGGCGAGTCGAAGCGCCTCGGCCTCCTCGGCGGAGAGCGCGCCCTCGGCCACGCCCGCCGCCACGGCCTTCCCGTAGATGCGGGTCTGGTTGCGGGCATGCAGGCTGGACAGGACGATCCCGTTCCCGTCCGGATCGGCGAGCGCGATCGCGAAGCTCTGGTTGCCGCCGGTGTCCTCGAACGTGTTGAAGCGCACCAGCGCGACGCCCTGGACCGTTCGACGCGCCTGGGCCTCCAGGCCGGCCGCGCGCCCGTCCAGCTCGTCCTGGCGGCGGGCCACCGCGTAGACCTTGTCGAGGTGGGCCTCGAGAACGGTCGCGAGGTCGCGGCCGTCCTCCCCGCGGGTCATGGCGTCGAGGCGGACCGCCAGCCGCCGCGCCCGGCGCGCGACGACCGCGAGGACGACGCCGAGGATCGCCGCGACGAGCACGAGGAGCAGGATGACGACGCCGATGTTCGCGCTGACGAGCGCGTTGAGATCGCTCACGGGTCCTCCGCTGGGGTGGCCACGAGTCTAGCAGGGGCGGCCTCGCGCGGACGTCACCGGGTGGCGCCGTGGACGAGCCCGGCCGGCCCGGCCGCCCGGACCGACGAGACCGCCCGGTCGCGAAGCCGGCCCCGGATGCTATCCTCCCGCTGGCGGCGAGCCAGCCCGCCCGGGCGCAGCGCCGCTCCGCCCCACCGAGGACGGTCCCACCGGACCCCAGGAGATCGAGCACCAGCTATGGCGAAGCGCCCGCGCGGCACGCGACCCGGTCAGCGCACCCCGTCCCAGCGGGCCGCGGCCCGTCCCGTGACCCGGCCCGCGGCTCCCGGCCGGCCGTCCGGATCGCTGACCGACGAGGAGCTTGCCCGGGCGGCGGAGATCGAGGCTCGCCTGGTCGAGGAGGAGCGCGCGGCCGCGGCCGCCGTCGCTCGCGGCCGCACCGTCCGGCGCGGAGCCGGAGACGAGGTGCCCCGCCCTCGCGTGCGGGGTGGCGGGGGCCTGGCGGCGATCGCCGAGGAAGAGTACACGTACGTGCGCCGGGACCTGCGCAGGATCGCCTTCATGTTCGCCCTGATCTTCGGACTGCTGGTGGTCTCCTTCGTCGTCGTCCAGGCTCTCGGGATCGCCGCCGCGCCGGCGGCCTGATCCCTCCGCCGCCCGCTCCGGCGGCGGGTACCATCGGGGCGATGGCACGCCGCGCCGTCGGGGCCGTCCCGGCACCCCTCTTCGAGCCTCCCGTCGGGCTCCGGCCGCTCGCCGACCGGATGCGGCCGCGCGCGATCGACGACGTCGTCGGCCAGGCGGCGCTGCTCGGCCCGGGCGCCCCGCTGCGTCGCCTCGTGGAGGGCGGGCGGCTCCCATCGATGGTCCTCTGGGGGCCGCCGGGGTCGGGCAAGACCACCATCGGGCGGCTCCTCGCCGAGGCGACGGGCGCCCGCTTCGCCGCCCTCAACTCCACCACGGACGGGGTTGCCGCGCTCCGGGCGGTCGTGGAGGAAGCCCGCTCGGCGGCGGCGCTGGAGGGTCGGGCGACCGTCGTCCTCCTCGACGAGATCCACCGCTACTCGAAGGCCCAGCAGGACTCCCTGCTGCCGCACGTCGAATCCGGCGCGATCGTGCTCGTGGGCGCCACCACCGAGCCCCCGATCGCGGGCGGGATCACGCCCCCCCTCCTGTCGCGGCTGCGGGTCTTCCGGCTCGAGCCGCTCGGCGAGGCCGACCTCGCGGCCATCCTCGACGGAGCCCTGGCGGACGTCGGGCTGGGCCTCGGCGGTGCCTACGAGCTCGACGAGGTCGCCCGGCGGCAGCTGATCGGCTACGCGTCGGGCGACGCGCGCCGGCTCCTGGGCCTGCTCGAGACGGCCGCGCTCCTGGCCGCGCGGCGTCACGAGGAGGAGACGGCCAGGAGCGCGGCGGACGGGGTCGAACTCCCGCCCCTCCCCCGCCCGCTGGCCGTGGACGCAACCGACATCCAGCGCGCAGCCCAGACGCCGTTCCTCGGCTATGACCGCTCGGGGGTCATCAGCGCCCTGATCAAGAGCATCCGGGGCAGCGACCCGGATGCCGCCCTCTGGTGGCTCGCCACCGCGCTTGAGGCCGGAGAGGACCCGCGCTACCTGGCCCGACGCCTCGTCATCAGCGCGTCCGAGGACGTCGGCAATGCGGCGCCGGAGGGGCTCCCGGTCGCGGTCGCGGCCCTCACGGCCGTCGAGAAGATCGGTGCCGAGACGAACGACGAGGGCCTCTACGCGCTGGCTCACGCCGCGACCCTCCTGGCGGTGCTGCCGAAGTCGGCCGCGATCGGCGAGGCCTTCTTCGCCGCTCGCGAGGAGGTCCGCCGCCGCGGGTCCCTGCCGGTCCCCGGACACCTGCGACCGAGCGCCCGGACGTACCGCAACCCCCACGATTACGAGGGCGAGGACGTCGCGCAGCAGTACCTTCCGAACGCCGTCGCGGGCCAGCACTACTACGCCCCGACGGACGAAGGTCGCGAGGCCGACCTCAAGGCCCGCATGCGGGAGCTGGCCGCGCGCCGGGCCGCCGGGCCCGCGGCCCGGAAGGCCGAGCGCCCGGGCGATCCGCCCCCGCGAGGCCGCTAGGAAGCGGCCGCTGGACGCTCGGAGACCGCCCCGCCTGGCACCATCGGCCCGGGTGGCATGGCCCGATTGGGTCGTGGTCGCCCGGGGGCCCATGCGGGAGGGTGGGCGCCTCCCCTTCCGTCACGAGAGCCACCCTTGCCCCTGTCTCCGCGATCGTCCGGCGCAATCCGCCTCGTCCTCGTCCTCGGTCTGGCCCTCCTCGCGGCCGGCGGGCTGCCCGGTTCGGCTTCTGCCGCGGCCCCGGAGCGGGTCGCGCTGTGCGGGGCCACGAACCTGCGAGTCGCGCCGATGACGGGCGCCCTGTCCAGGGCGCGGATCGCGGCCGGAAGCCTCCTCGCGGTGTCCGGCACCGTCCGCGGTGGGGCCTGGCGCACCGCCTGTCCGCGCACCCTCGCCGGGACGACCTGGTACCGGGTGGTCGCGATCAACGGACGCAGCGTCAGGAGCCGGTACGGCGTGGCCGCCGTCTATGCCGCGACCGCGTTGCTCGGCGTCCCGAAGGTCGCGTCCGCCCCGCCGGCGCCCGCGGCGTCACCGGTCCCCACGCCACCCCCGGCCTCGCCCGCCCCGTCGGCGTCGCCCGCCCCGGGCATCGCCCCCCCTCCGGTGGTCCCGGCGGGCTTCACGCCGATCTCCGGGAATCTCACCTTCTACGGGCGCGGCTGGGGTCATGGCGTTGGCCTCTCGCAGTACGGCGCTCGCGGTCGCGCCCAGGCCGGCCAGGATACGGCCACGATCCTCGCCCACTACTACCAGGGAACGACCATCGGGACGCTCGCCACCGACCCAGCCATCCGGGTGCTGGTCCTGTCCGGGTACGCGGCGTCGGCCGCGGCCCCCTTCACGATCCACGGCCGGCGCGGGACGTGGTCCATCGACGGGATCGCGGCCGTCTTCCCGGCCGACGCGCGGCTGCGCCTCTCGCCGCCCGTCGCTCCGGGGACGGCGTGGCGCCTCGTCGTCGACGCGCCGGACGGGACGACCCTCTATGCGGGGACGTCCGGGGCTGACCTCCGCGTGCGCGGGACGGGACCCGCGGCCCTGCTCCAGCTCGACACGAAGCCGACCAGCTACGACCGCTACCGGGGCGCCCTGCAAATCCTCCTCGGATCGACCGCCACGGTGATCGACGAGACGACCCTCGAGACCTACCTCCGGGGCGTGGTGCCGGCGGAGATGCCCGCGTCGTGGTCGACCGCCGCCCTCGCCGCCCAGGCCATCGCCGCCCGTTCGTACGCCGCCTACCACCTCCGGCCGGGCGTCTCGACCTTCGACGTCTTCGACGACACCCGCTCCCAGGTCTATCTCGGATCCCTCGGCGAGAGCGCCGCGACCGATGCGGTCATCGCGGCCACGACGGGCCAGGTCGTGAAGAGCGGCGGCGCGATTGCCGACACGCTCTTCTCCTCGACGGCCGGCGGGGCGACGGAGAACAACGAGGACGCCTTCGTGTCGGCGACCGGCGCCCCTGTCGCCGGGCCCGTCTCCTACCTGCGCGGAATGCCCGATCGGCGCCCGGACGGCACCTCCTACGACGACTCGTCGCCCTACGCCACCTGGCAGACCCGCTCGTACAGCGCGGCCGAGCTGTCCGCGATCCTGGGCGCCGACCCGCGCACCGCCGTCGGGACGCTGGTGGCCCTCGACCTCCGCGATCGCGGCGCTTCGGGACGCCTGGTGAGCGTCACCCTCCTGGGGTCGGCGGGCACCAAGACCGCCTCCGGCGACGTCTTCGTCGCGGCCTTCAACGCCGGCCGCCCGGCCGGCGATCCATTCCTGCGCAGCACGCTCCTGGCACTCTCGCCCATTCCCTGACGGGCGCCCGGGTTGCGCATCCGCCGCCCCCGCCGGGGACCTACGGCTCGAGATCCAGGAGCCGCTCGCCGCGCGGACCCCGGGGCGTCAGGACCGCAAGCGGCCGCCGGTCGAACGTCGCGACCCGCCGGATGCCCAGCCGTTCCGCGGTCGCCACGAGGACGGCGTCGGCGAGGCTCGGCCGATGCTCGGCCAGCCGCTCGATCAGCGCGGCCGCGCGCTCGAGGTCGGCATGGGTCGGAGCCACGACCCGGATCGCCCCGCCCCGGATCGCATCCAGCAGGGCGAGGGTCGCCCGCGCTCCCAGCTCGCGCTGCAGGACATGGTCGGCCTCCCCGAGCGTCAGCGCCCCGATCACGAGGGGCTCGCCCGCGGCCGCGAACCAGGCTCGGGCAGCCCGGTGGTTGAGATCCGACGTGTCCGCCGCCGCCAGGATCGCGGAGACGTCCAGGAGGACGGCCATCGCCGGTCCGTCAGGCCTCGCCGTCGGAGCGGGACCGCGATCCCAGCTCGCGGGCGGCGATCCGGCGCGCGTCGAGGGAGAGGCGCCCGTGCCCGCTCTGCCCGATCCCCACGAACGGGAGCTCCGCCGCCGGCTCGTGCGCCTCGAGCCAGGCTTCGAGGGCGGCGGCGATCACGGCCGTCTTCGTCATGCCGGCCCGGCGGGCGTGGCGGTCCAGCCGGTCCAGCAGGTCGGGCTCGGCGAGGATGGTCGTCCGCTTGAGCATATGCCGTCATATATACCACGCTGGACGGAGGCCGTCGGCCCCCGTACTCTCGGGCGACGACCCAGCCATCCCCAGGAGGCCCCGCCCGTGCATCGCTTCGAGACCAACCTCCGGATCCCCGGCCCGACCCACCTGCCGCCGTCGGTTCGCGAGGCTGGCGGGCGCCAGATGATCAACCATCGGGGCCCCGAGTTCGCCGCCCTCCTGGACCAGATCGACCGCCGGATGCGCGTCTTCTTCGGCACGGCGCAGCCGGTCATGCTCCTGACCGCGGCCGGGACCGGGGGCCTCGAAGCCGCGATCGTCAACCAGCTGTCGCCCGGCGACCGGGTGCTGGCCCTCCCGACCGGCGCCTTCGGCGAGCGATTCGCCAGGATCGCCGGGGTCTACGGGGCCGACGTCACCCGGATCGAGACCGAGTGGGGGCGGGCGGCGGATCCGGCTGCCCTCCGGGCTGCGCTGGCCCAGGATCCGGGGTACCGGGCCGTGCTGCTCACCCACAACGAGACCTCGACGGGGATCACCAACCCGATCGCCGCCCTGGCGGCCGTCGTCCATGAGCTGGCCCCCGAGACGCTGGTCCTCGTCGACGCGATCTCCGCGCTGGGCGCGGTGCCCTTCGAGATGGACGCCTGGGGCCTCGACGTGGTGGTGACCGGCTCCCAGAAGGCCTGGATGGCGGCCCCGGGCATGACCATGGTGGCGCTCTCGGAGCGGGCCTGGGCCGCGGCCGAGGCCGCGCAGATGCCCCGCTTCTACTTCGACCTGCGTGACGCGAAGCGGAGCGCGGCGACCGGCGAGACTCCCTGGACGCCGGCCGTTGCCGTCATGTACCAGGTCGACGCCGGCCTCGCGCTGATGGAGTCCGAGACGCCCGCGGGTGTCTTCGCTCGCCACCACGCCTGTGCGGAGGCGACCCGGGGAGCCCTCCGGGCGCTCGGCTTCCGGCTGCTCGCCGATCCGGCGTTCGCATCGGACACGGTGACCGCCTGCTGGGTCCCCGAGGACCTCGACTGGAAGGCCTTCAACGGCGAGCTGAAGGCGCGCAGCGTCGTCCTGGCCGGCGGCCAGGGCAGGCTCAAGGGCAGGATCTTCCGGGTCGGCCACCTCGGCGCGGTCAGCCTCGACGACATCCTGGGCGCGATCGGGGTGCTGGAGGAGGTCTGCCTGGCCTTCGGGCGCCCGATCGAGCCCGGTGCGGCCGTCGCCGCGGCCCAGCGGGCCGCCCTGGCGGCGTTCGACGTGCGCCCGGTGGCGGCGGTTCGGGCATGAGGATTCTCGTCGCGGAGCCGCTCGCCAAGGAGGGCCTGGAGATCCTCCGTCGCCACCACGATGTCGACGAGAAGGTCGGCCTGTCGCCCGAGGAGTACCGGGCGATCATGCCCGAGTACGACGCGCTCCTGGTCCGGAGCCAGGTCAAGGTGGATGCCGACATGATCGCGGCGGGCAGTCGGCTCGTCGTGATCGGACGGGCCGGGGTCGGGGTGGACAACGTCGACCTCGACGCGGCCACCCGGGCCGGCGTGACCGTCGTCAACGCGCCCACCGGCAACACGATCGCCGCCGCCGAGATGACCATGGCGCTCCTGTTCGCGGTGGCCCGCAAGGTCGCCGCCGCCGACGCCTCGATGCGCCGCGGCGAGTGGAAGCGGAGCGCCTTCGCGGGCATCGAGCTGCGCGGCAGGACGCTGGGGATCATCGGCCTGGGCAAGATCGGCCAGGCCATCGCGGACCGGGCGTGCGCCTTCGAGATGACGGTCATCGGCTCCGATCCGTACGTGACCGCCGAGCAGGCCGCCCTCCACGGCATCGAGCTCGTCCCGTTCGAGGAGCTGCTGGCCCGCTCGGACGCGGTCACCCTGCACGTGCCCATGACCAGGGCCACCAGGGGCCTCATCGGGGCAGCCGAGATCGCCCGGATGAAGCCGCGGGCGATCCTCCTCAACGTGGCCCGGGGCGGCATCATCGACGAGGCCGCCGTCGCGGCAGCGCTCGTCGAGGGGCGGCTCGGCGGGGCGGGGGTCGACGTCTACGCCGCGGAGCCACCGAAGGACTCGCCGCTCCTCGACGCGCCCAACACCGTCCTGACCCCGCACCTCGGGGCCTCGACGGCCGAGGCCCAGGTGCTGGTCGCCGAAGAGGCATCGCAACAGGTCCTCGACGTCCTCGACGGCCGACCCGCGCGCTACGCGGTCAACGCGCCGCTCCTGACCCCCGAAACGGCCCGCGCGATCGCCCCCTACCTGCCCCTGGCCGAGACGCTCGGCCGCTTCTTCGCCCAGTTCGCGCGGGTCGCAGTCAAGACCCTGACCCTCGAGGTCACCGGCGAGCTGGCGGCCCATGACGCCGCGCCCCTCCACGCCGCGCTGCTGCGCGGGCTCCTGGCGAACACGACGACGGAGCGGGTCAACCTGATCAACGCGGCCCATCTCGCCAAGGCCCGGGGGATCACGGTCGTGGAGCGCAAGACGCCCGAGGGCGGCCCGTTCGCGACGCTCGTGGCCGTGTCGGGCGAGGTGGACGGCCAGGTCTGCTCCGTGGCCGGCACCCTGGCCAACGGCGAGCAGCGGCTCGTCCGGCTCGACGACTACGAGCTGGAGATGGCCCCGGCCCCGGCGATGCTGGTCACGCGCCACCAGGACCGGCCGGGCATGATGGGGCGAATCGGGATCATGCTGGGGGAAGCCGACATCAACATCAGCGCGATGCACCTCGGTCGCTCCGCGCCCCGGAGCGACGCCCTGATGATCCTCGCCCTCGACGACGCCGTGCCGGACGCGGTCGCGGCCCGGATCCGGGAGCTGGACGGCGTGCTGGACGTCTGGGTCGTCGACCTCGGCGAGGAAGCGTGACGTCCGCGCCGGATCGTGGGCGAGGTCCCGGGGCTCCCGCTCCCCTGTCGGTCCCGCCCGAGCTGACGGGCACGATCGTCCTGGTTCGCCACGGCCAGTCCACCTGGCTGGCCGAGGGACGCTTCCAGGGGCGCGGCGATACGCCACTCTCCCCTCTCGGCGAGCGCCAGGCGGCGCTGGCGGGCAAGCGGCTCGCGGATCCGGCCGCGCCGCCGCGGCTGCCGGTTCCCGCCGGGGATCCGATCGCGATCGTTCACTCCCCGCTGGCCCGGACGACCCAGACGGCCGAGGCGGTCGCGCGGGCATTCGCCGCGCGCGGGCGACCGGCACCGCCGCTCGTCCCCGATCCCGGGCTCATGGAGATCGCCCAGGGCGAGTGGGAAGGGCTGTTCCAGGTCGACGTCGAGGCGCGCTACCCCGTCGAGATCGAGGGCTGGCGACGCGATCCGGTCAATGTCCATGCGCCCGGCGGCGAGGCGCTTCGCGAGGTCGACACGCGGGTTCGGGCCGCGCTCCAGCGCGTCGTCGATCGCCTCGCGGGCGCCGCGGGGCTGGGCGGCGTCGGGGCTCCCGCGGCCGCACCGCGCTCGGCCACCGATGGACCGGGTTCTCGCCTGCCGTCGCCGTCCTACTACGACCCGCACCACGGGCCGTGGGTCGTGCTGGCCGGCCACGACGGCGCCTTCAAGGTCGCCGTGCTGGCCCTCCTTGGCCTTCCGCTCGAGCGCTTCTGGTCGTTCACCCAGACCACGACCGGGATCGCGGTCTTCGACGTGCGCACCGCTCGCACGATCCTCCGGGCCTGGAACCGGACGGAGCACCTTGCCGAGCTGGAGGTCGAGGCGGGCGAAGCGGAGCGCAAGGCCCAGGAAGACGCCGCGGACCGGGCCCGGACCGGGGCCCTCTAGCTAGCGCCGGGGACGGCGGCGCGCGAAGATCAGCCGGAAGAGGGCCACCCGGAGTCGGCGGCGCGCCTCGCCAAGGGCCACGAGACGGCTCGCCGGGAATCGCTTGTGCCCGTAGGTCGCCTCGACCGTGGAGCGACCCACCAGCTCAAGGTCCGGCGCCACCGACGGGACGACGTCCGAGAGCGTCCCGATGTACTCGTAGACCGTCTGGGTGGGCCGACGCGGGTAGCCGAGCCGGCCCGCGACCGCGCTGACCGTCCGGTAGGCGACGACCGGTTCCACCGGCCGGCCGAGCCGCCGTCGGAACGCGACGAGCGCCAGGATCAGCAGGATGAGGCCGGTCGGGATCACGATGCTGAGGATCATCCCGGTGGCGACCGACCCGGAGCCCGACCCGCCCGCCGAGCCTGGGCGGACGGCCCCGCCCGGATCGGCGCGCCGGGACGGAACCGCACCGCTCTTCGAGCTCGGCTCCGGCGTCGGCGAAGCCGGTGCGACGACCGGGCCCGCAGGGATCGCGGACGGTGCGCCGCGGCCTCCCCCGGTGGGATCGAAGTCGAACCAGCCGGTCCCCGGGAACCAGACCTGCACCCATGCGTGAGCACGGTTCCGGCGGATGGTCTCGACATCGGCGGCACTCCGATCCCCGGGCAGGAAGCCCTCCACGAGGCGGGCCGGCACGCCCTGCAGCCGGAGCATCATCACCATCGTCGAGGCGAAATGCTCGCAGTAGCCCTGGCGGTTCACGACGAAGCACTCGACGATCCCGGCGCCCTGGCAGTCGATCCCGGTGACATCGGTGTTGTACGTGAAGTTGTCGGAGTCGCGCAGGTAGGCCTCCATCGCCCGGGCGAGGTCGTACGGGTTCGTCGCGCCCGAGTCGGCCGCGATCTTCGTGGCCAGGGCTTTCGTCGCCGGGCCCACGGACCCCGCCTGCACCGCCGTGTAGAGCTGGAACAGGTCCGCTGGGTAGCTCGTGCCGGCAATCCGCAGCCGGTTCGCGGTCAGGGTCAACGGGTTCAGCGGGTCGCTCGCGTCAGCCTGGTCCACGCTGACCGTGTAGGTGCCCCCATGGCTGAGCCCGACCGTCCCGAGGAACGTCTCGCTGCCGCGGTGCACGTACGTCGGCGTGGTCACCTGGTCGACGCCCAGCGGGATGCCGGACAGCAGGGCCTGGCTGGGGCTCCCGCCCAGCGGCTCCACGGTGTAGCTGGCCTGGACGTATCGGACGTCGGCCGAGGGAGCATCGCGCGTCCCCGCGAGAGGCGGCGCCCCCGGTTGGACCCGGATGGAGCTGGTGTCGCTCTGCGACCAGCGCGTGCCGTCGAACGCGTCGTAGACCGCGACCAGCCACTTGCTGCGCGGGGCCCCCGCCGGAACCCGGACGTCCACGACCGGCGTGTCGTCCGTGACCCACGCCCCGGTGATCGTGACCTGGGAGCCGAACGAGACGCCACCCAGGCGCGTGCCCGGGCCGCCCGACGGGAACCACCGGACCAGCTGCTGCCCGAAGTCCACCAGCCGCTGGTCGATCCCGCCCCAGAAGTCGGCGAGTGGAGCGGAGCTTGCGCTGGTCGTCAGCAGCTGCGCGCCGGCGACGGCCACGACGACGAAGAGGAGCCCAACCTGGAGGTAGGACCTCGACGCGTCACCGGCGTCCCCGATCCGGTGACGCAGCCAGGTCCGCTGTTCGTCGGCGACATGGAAGCGGACCAGGAAGAGCAGCGCCGAAACCGTGAAGACCACCAGGGCTGGATACTGGTCCAGGCGCGTCAGGGCCACGTTCGCGAAGAGGATCGCGCCGGGCACCACGACGGCGGGCAGCGGTCGGCGGTGCATGTACGCCGCGTACCCCGAGAACTGGCCGGTGGCCCAACAGATCGCGCCGAGAACCAGGATGTAGTGGCCCACCTGGGTCGTCGTCGCCCGCCCCCGGACCACCAGGTCCAGGTAGGCCGTCATCACGCTATCGGACGTCGCCCGGATGAGCTCGAAGGGGGACGCTCCGGGCGCCAGCTGGGCGCCGACGGCGAGCGAGAGGACGATCGTGGCGAGGATCGCCCCACCGAGATGCGTGACGAGGCGCCCGCGACCGAGCTTGGCCGCCAGGATGCCCCACGCGAGGCCCAGCACCCCCATCCAGGGCAGCATGTCCGTCAGGGACTGGTCGCCGAGGACCCATCGGGCGTCGTCCATGGCCCAGCCGACGAGCGCGCACATCACTGCGAGGAGCAGCACGCTCGACCAGCCTTCAGCCGGCCCGAGCACGAACGAGCGCTCGCGATCGAAGGTCTCCCGGCGCGGCGAGAGGATCGAGGATGGTGCTGTCATCCCGCCAGCACCTCACCGAGCGGGACGGCCGGCGGCACCACGTGGGATCGGAGGTCGAACTCGGCCAGCGCGTGGCGGAGCGACCGGCCGGCCTGCTCGAGGGGGGCGAGGAGCGCCGCCGAGTCTGGCTCCTCGAGGTCGTGCCCCGCGACCCGCAGCTCGTGCCGGGCGAAGGCCTGGGGGTCCAGGAGCAGGGCCTGGCACCCGACGCCGCGCGGCCGAAGCGAGGCGAGCGGCCGGACCCACCCGGCGTCCGTCGAAGGGGTGACGACCAGGAGCGACATGCCCCGCCGCAGGAGGGGCAGCCCGACCACGAGGGCCTCGACGAGCGGCGTCCCCCCGTCGCCTTCCACGGCGGCCAGCAGGTTCAGGATCTTCTGCCGCTGGCGTGGCCCGCGGTCGGGCTGCAGCTGGGTGTGATGGGCCCCCGTCGTGGTCAGGCCGACGGCCCGGTTCTCGGAGATGGCCCGGTCCGCGATCGCGGCCGCAACGCGCACGCCGACCTCCACGGTCCCGTCGTCGCCGCTCCCGCGCTGGACGCCGCGGTCCAGGTCGAGGTAGATCCAGACGTCGGCCGTCTGCTCCAGGTCGAACTCCTTGACCTGGATCTCGCCCGTTCGCGCGGTCGAGGGCCAGTGGATCCGGTTGAAGGAATCGCCCGGCGCGTACGGCCGCACCGAGGTCGCGAGCGGCGTCATCTGCTGCGTCCGGACGGGCGCGGAGCGGCTGCCCTCCAGGTTGACGGCCTGGAGGCGCCAGTGCGGGATCGGCTCCACCCGCGGGTGGACGACGATGGTGATGCCGTGCCCGACCGATGCGTGGGCCTCGAAGAACCCGAAGGGGTCCCCGGTCCGGACCTGGAGGGGGTCGATCCGGAAATGGCCGCGCCGCATCAGCGGGACGCGGGCCACCCACGAGCGCTCGCGACGCGGGCCCAGGGAGAGCGCCCGCCCGGGCAGCGGGATCGGCAACGTGGTGGGGTTGTGAACCTCCAGCCACAGCTTCGGGATGCGGCTCGTGTTGCGCAGCGTGTAGGTTGCCTGCAGCCGCTCGCCGACGTGCGCCTGGAGCTGGCTGACCGCGTAGCCCGCCTCGAGGTCGGTGAGCCCTTCCCGCGTGACGAGATAGCTGCCGCCCAGAACGAGCACGCCAAGATAGACGACGTAGTAGAGGAAGTTGTACCCCGTGCTCAGCGCCGCGACGACGACGATGCCGCCGAGGATCAGGAACGGAAGGCGCCGAAGGATCCGCATGGCCGGCCTGCCCGCGGGTCAGCGCCCGCGCGGCGCCTCGGCTTCGATCCGACGGGGCCCGGCGACCCGCCCGGATGGGGCGTCGACGGGGACCGAGTCGAGGAGCTCGCGGACGACCACCGCGGCGTCGACCTCCCGGATCGAGGAGCTGGTCTTGATGATCAGCCGATGGGCCAGGGCCGGCTCGGCCAGCACCTTGACGTCGTCCGGGATCACGTAGTCCCGGCCGTTGAGGGCCGCCCGCGCCTGGCCGGCCCGGTAGAGCGCGATGCTCCCGCGGGGCGAGGCGCCGAGGTAGATGTCCGGGTGGGTGCGAGTGGCGTTCACGAGGCGGACGATGTATTCGGCCACGCTCGGGTCCACGTAGATCTCGCGGATCGCGGCCTGCATCTCGCGCAGCTCGGCGACCGGGCAGACCTCCTGGACGTCGTCGATCGGGTGGGTCCGCTTCTGCTCGTCGAGGATGACGATCTCCTCGGTGGGCGTCGGGTAGCCCATCCGGAGGCGGAGCATGAACCGGTCCAGCTGCGCTTCGGGCAGCGCGAACGTGCCCTCGTACTCGATCGGGTTCTGGGTCGCGATCACGAGGAACGGGTCGGGCGCCGGATGGGAGATGCCATCGATCGTGGCCTGCCGCTCCTCCATGCACTCCAGCAGCGCCGACTGGGTCTTGGGCGTCGCCCGGTTGATCTCGTCGGCCAGGACCACCTGGCTCAGGATCGGGCCCGGCCGGAACTCGAACTCCTGGGTCTTCTGGTTGTAGATCGAGAGGCCGGTCACGTCAGAGGGCAGCAGGTCAGGGGTGAACTGGATGCGGCGGAACGTGCAGCCCAGGCTCTTCGCGACGGCCTTCGCGAGGACCGTCTTGCCGGTCCCGGGCACGTCCTCGATCAGCAGGTGGCCGCGGCACAGCAGGGCGACGAGCGCCAGCTGGACCTCCGCGTGCTTGCCGACGATGACCCGTTCGACGTTCGCGGCGACGCGGTCGCCCGATTCCTGGATCTTCGACATCGGGGCTCCTCGCGTTCGGGGAAGTCAACGGAGCGCAGAGGGTCGCAACGCGAAGCGACGCCACCCCGGGTACCGGGAGATAGTACGCTCCAACCCCGGAGTCGGACTTGGGGCGGCGTCGCCGGAGCCGGCAATGCGCGCCCGAGAGCCGTCTGCGGTGCCCGGCCGTCAGCTCCGGACCAGCGTGACGAGCCCGACCCAGGCCGTCATCAGGGCTCCCAGGCCGGCCATCGCGGCCAGGAATGGCTCGCCGCCCACCAGGGAAGCCAGGCCCATTCCCGCGAAGAGCGCCGTGATCACGACGGCGATCGCGGCGAGGCCGATCCGCTCGATCAGCGGTCGCGGCTCATCCGGCTGGGTTGGGGCGCGGTCCGAAGCGGGCTCACCGGAAGGGCGTGGCGCGTCATCGGGCGCGTGGTGGAGAGCGGGGGGTCCGGCGGTCATGGCTGTGCGGCGAAGTATGCCCGGAGAAGGTCGCCGGCCAGCGGAGCCGCCCGCTCCGCCCCGCCACCGGCCTTCTCCACGATCACCGCGATCGCGATCGTCGGGTTCTCGGCCGGCGCAAACCCGATGAACCAGGAGTGCGGCTCCCCGGTGCCGCCGAGCTGGGCGGTGCCCGTCTTGCCGGCCACGGTGACCCCGGACAGCTGGGCGCCGGATGTGAAGAGCCGGCCCCACTGCCCGTTCACCGCCTGGACCATCGCGTCCCGGACCTCGCCCGCGACCTCGGCCGAGACCACCCGACCGAGGTCGCCCGTGGGCAGGTCGCGGGTGGTGCCGTTGCTCGAGACCAGTGCCGTGCCCAGGCGCGGGCGGGGCTCCACGCCCCCGTTGGCGACCGTGGCCGCGACGAGGGCCATCTGGAGCGGCGTCACCAGGACCTCACCCTGGCCGTATGCGGCGTTGGCCAGCTCCACGTTGTCGACGAAGCCGCCGGGCAGGTTCCCCGTCGCGTTGGTCAGCTGCGACGACGCGGTTGGCAGGTCGAACGGGATCCCCGCCCCGAAGCCCAGTCGCCGCGCGGTCGCGTCGAGGGCCGCGCCTCCCGTCTGCAGCCCCGCCAGGGCGAACCAGATGTTGCAGGAGACCTCCGTCGCGCTCGCGAAGTCGAGCGCCTCGGCGCCGGTGAACGGGTGGTGGCCATCGACGACCCGGAAGCCGGACACGAGGAGGCCGCTCTGCTCGGCCGCGGGCTGACGAGCGAACGTCGTGGCGGGCGTGACCGCCCCGGAATCGAGGGCAGCCAGGGCGGTGACGATCTTCTCCACCGACCCGGGCACGTAGCGGCCCTGCACGGCCCGATCCACGAACGGCGTGGCGGGGTTGGTGCGGACCGCCTCGAACGCGGCCTGCGCCGTCGCGGGGTTGGAGATCGCGGAGGCATCGAAGGTGGGCGTGGACGCCATCACGAGCACGTCCCCGGTGCGCGGATCCAGCATCACGACCGCGCCGCGGTCGCTCCCGAGCCCCTTCACGGCGGCGCGCTGGAGGGGCAGGGACAGGCTGGTGCGCAGGTCGGCCCACCGGCCGCCGCCGGGTCGGAGCTTGGCCAGGAGCCGCGCCACCGGGTCGGAGCCGCCCGAGCCCAGGAGGTCCGACTGGTAGGCCGCCTCGAGCCCGGACGAGCCGTACAGCGACGAGGCAAAGCCGACCGGGTGGCTGATCGAAGCGTCGACGTAGACCCGGTAGGCGTCGCCCGATGCAGTCCGTCGCGTCGTGGCGAGGACCCGGCCGTCCCGGTCGAGGATCCGCCCGCGTTGGGCGGTTCGCGCCGCGGCGATGTTGGCCGCATCCGACGGACTCGTGGTCAGCTCATCGGCCCGGATCACCTGCCAGTAGCCCGCACCCAGGGCCAGCGCGCCGAAGGCCAGGGCCAGGATGACGCCCAGCCGGACGACGCGGCTGCCAAGCGGGCGCTCCGGCCGCTGGCCCGTGCTCCGTCGGCCACCCTGCTCGGTCTCTCGCCGGTGGCGCCGGAACGGCCTGCGGCGGCGTCCCGGGCTCATCGGCCGAGCACCCGGGCGAGACGGCGGGCGCGCGGCGGCGGTGGCGCCACCGCACCAGGCTCGCTGAACGCCAGCAGGAGCCCGACGACCAGGCCGTTGACGAGGAGCGACGATCCACCGTACGAGATGAAGGGCAGCGTGATCCCGGTCAGCGGGATGAGCTTCAGGTTCCCGGCCGCGATGATCGCGGCCTGCGCCCCGATCACGAGGGCGAGCCCGGCGCAGAGCAGCGAGCGGAAGTCGTCGGTCGCCGCCGCGGCGATCCGCAGCCCGCGCACGACGAGCACGAGGTACAGCCCCAGGATCGCGGCGACGCCGGCCAGGCCCAGCTCCTCGCCGAGCGCGGCCAGCGGGAAATCGGTATGGACCGCCGGGACCGGCAGATGGCCGCCGACCAGGGGCAGCCCGGCGCCCAGGCCGGTGCCCAGGATCCCGCCGCGGGCGAAGGCATGGAGCGCCTGGATCGTCTGGAAGCCCGCGCCGAGCGGGTCCGACCACGGGTCCAGCCAGGTGTCCACCCTCGCCCGGACGTGCCCGAAGACGGCATACAGGACGACGAAGCCCACGAGGAAGAGGGCCAGGCCCAGGACGACATCCACCCGACTCCCGGTGGCCACGTAGTACAGGCCCAGGAAGACCACGTAGAAGAGCAACGCAGCACCGAGGTCCTTCTCCACGACCACGATCCCCAGCGCCAGCCCGAGCATGGCGAGCGCCGGCAGCAGGTACGGCATCGGCGGGAGCGTGAGCGGGCCGACGACCGGACGCCGCGCGTCCGCCAGGAGGACCCGGTTCTCGGCGAGGTACGCGGCGAAGAAGACGACGAGGATCACCTTGAGCAGCTCCGAGGGCTGGCCGCTCACCGGACCGAGGTCCAGGGTCAGCCGCGAGCCGTTCACGTCGCTCCCGAACACGAAGGTCAGTCCCAGGAGCACGAGCCCGGCAGCGGCCCAGGTGTAGCGGTAGAGGCGCAGCCAGCGATCCGATCGGACCGCCACCGCGACCGTCGCCACGACGGCCAGCGCGACGATGAGCCAGGCCAGCTGGAGCGGGCCGAGCCCCAGCGTCCATGGTCCAACGTCCTGCACGACCAGTGACTGGGGCAGGCGCTCCATGAGGAGCAGGCCGATGCCGCCGAGCATCGCCGCCGTCGGCAGGAGCACCTCGTCGAGCCGGCGCCCCGCGACCACGAGGACGAGGTGCACCGCCAGGACGGCACCGAGGTAGGCGAGCAGCACCGGGGCGTCCGCGAGCGACGGACGACCGGTGCGGGCCAGGCCCAGCGAGAGGCTGCCCAGCAGCAGCGTCGCGAACGCGGCAACGAGGAGACCCAGCTCCCTCGGTCGCGGCCGCGGGCGCGGGAATCCCGGCAGCCTGATGACCTGCGCGGCAGTCACCCGATGCCCCGCTCGAGCCGCAGGCGCGCTTCGCCGACCTGGATCTCGTCCCCGAAGCCCAGGGCGGCCGTTCCCGCGACGGGAGCGCCGTTCACGAAGGTCCCGTTCGTGCTGCGGAGATCCTCGATGTACCAGCCGCGGCCGCGGAAGGACAGGATGGCGTGGCCCGCGGACACGAACGGGTCATCGATGACGACGCTGCTCCCGAGGTCCCGCCCGATGGTGGCGACGGCATCGAGGGCGAAGACGGTGCCGGGCACCGGCGCGCCCGCGCTGGAGACGACCACGAGGCGGCCCAGCGCGCCCCTGGGGTTCCGCGACGCGTTGCGCAGGTCGCGCAGCAGGGTTCGCGCCACCAGCGCGAGAAACAGGTAGATCGCGCCGAGGAAGGCGAGACGGACGGCCCAGATGGCCAGGGTCAGCCCGTCCACGGCCCGCCCGGCACGGTGACCTCGATCCGCGTCCCGCCCATCTCGATCCGGTCCCCGGCCCCGAGAACCGCCTCGACCACGGATCGGCCGTTGACCCGGGTCCCGTTGGTGCTGTTCAGGTCGGTCAGGACGAGCCGACCGGAACGGGTGGTGATCGCGGCATGATGCCGCGAGATCAGCGGATCCCCCACCGCGACCTCGTTGTCCGCCGCCCTCCCGATCCGCAACGGGCTGCCGTTGACCGGGACCATCCGCTCCTGTCCGCCGGGCTCGACGACATGCAGGAGCGCCACGGGCGTCGCCGGCACGGCGACGGGATGGACCATCGTGCGCTCCGCCCGCACCGCCGGCTCGTGCCGGAGGACCGAAGCGTCGGCGAACGCGACCCGGATCGAGATGGAGGCCGGAGCGGCGGCCGGGTCCGAGACCACGGCCACCGTCGGACGCTCGGGGATCCGATAGCCCCTCCGACGAGCATGCTCCAGCGCCGCCTCGGCCAGGTCATCCTCCAGCGCGTCCGCTGACTGCAGCGTCGCCAGGTCAGCCGCGTTGAGCACGACCCGAAACCTCGTCGGCGCCACGGGTCCGTCAGGGCCGGGCCGTCGTTCCTGGTCGATCGTCCGCTCCAGTCGGCGCAGGATCGTCACCGGCTCCAGGCGCGAAGCGAACAGCCGGGCTCCCGGTCGCTCGAACAGCCGCTCCAGGAAGCGCTCGAGGGCGGCGAACGGACGCATCGGCTCGAACGGTCCTCCTGGTCGGCGACTCCGGCCGGTCTGGCGACGAACGGCGAACCCGCAAGGTACGTCGGTACCCGGGAGTTCGGGAACCCTACGGTATACTTTCGACACGCCGCGCGGGGGCGGGCCGTCGTCGTTCGTGCGAACCCGGGGTATCGATGACCGACCTCCTCACCGAATCGTTCTGCGAACGCTGCGGCACCCGCTACACCTTCGAGTCCCTGGGTCGGCGCCCTGGACCGATCTCGAAGCTGCGCGTCGTATCTCGAGGGCTGAAGCAGTTCGTCACGAACGACGATGCCTCGTTCTCCGAGGCGATGGCCGCCGCCAGGGGCGACGAGGAACGCAAGGCCTCCGCACTGCAGTTGAACGTCTTCCACCAGACGTTCAACTTCTGCATGAACTGTCGGCAGTACACCTGCTCGAATTGCTGGAACCACGAAGCCGGGCTGTGCCTGACCTGCGCCCCGGACGTTTCCGTCGAAGAGGCGCCCGCTCCCCTCCAGGAGCTCAGCGCTGCGCCCGAGGCCCAGCACGCGGCAGTCGAGGCGGCGGCCTGGCCGTCGGCCGACTTCTCCCGGTCGACAATGGTCCCGGACATCGCCGAGACTGGAGCAGCCGCGCCCCTGCGAGGCGCTCGCTTCGTCGTCCCTCGCCGAATCGGAGGTCGCGTGGAGCGACGTCACCACCGTCGCTCCGGAGATCGAAGCCGTTGAGGTGACTGCACCGGAGGCCGGGTTCGCCGAACGTGTCGCGGAACCGGCCGAGCCGGAGCCCATGGCAGCGCCACCGGAGCTGCCCGCCGTCCCCGCGGGGGCTCTCGCAGGGCGGGCCGTGACTGCCGCGGCCCGGTCGTCCGAGAACGATCTGACCGACGAGGAGCTGACGGCCATCGAGCGAGCGCTCCAACTTCACGCCGCGCCGGCCCATGAGCTCGCGGCGACCGAGATCGCCGAGCCGAGCACGCCGGAGCCTGCCGTGGCGGCCGCAGCACCCGCGCCGGAGCCCCCGGCAGAGATCCCCGAGCGCGGCCGCCGCCGCGGGCCCGAGCATGGCCGAGGTGCTGGAGGAGCCCGCAGTCGTGGCCGCCCGTGCCAAGTCACGGACCCGGGGCCTCCTGTGGCGCTTCCGCCAGCGGCCGAAGTCCAAAGAGGCCCGCTCTCTCGAACCGGAGCCGGTCCTTGCGGCCGAGGTCGAGCCCGAGCTGGCGGCCGTCATCGCAGGACCGGAGCTGGTCGCCGAAGCGGAGCCGGTCGTGGTCGCCGAAGCGGAGCCGGTCGTGGTCGCCGAAGCGGAGCCGGTCGTGGTCGCCGAAGCGGAGCCGGTCGTGGTCGCCGAAGCGGAGCCGGTCGTGGTCGCCGAAGCGGAGCCGGTCGTGGTCGCCGAAGCGGAGCCGGTCGTGGTCGCCGAAGCGGAGCCGGTCGTGGTCGCCGAAGCGGAGCCCGAGCTCGCGGCGGCGGTTGCTGAGCCGGAACTCGCACCGGAGCCCGAGCTCGCGGCGGCTGTTGCTGAGCCGGAACTCGCACCGGAGCCCGAGCTCGCGGCGGCTGTTGCTGAGCCGGAACTCGCACCGGAGCCGGCCAGCTCGCGGCGGCTGTTGCTGAGCCGGAACTCGCACCGGAGCCCGGGTCGCGGCGGCTGCTGCTGAGCCGGAACTGCCCCGAAGCCGGCGGCGGTCAGCCCGAACCGGAACCCGCGCTGGCGGCTGTCGAGCCCGAGTCCGAGCAGGAGCCGTCGTCGACGAGCTCGGCGTCGCGGCGGTCGCGAAGCCGAGCCCGAGCGGCTGCCGAGGCCGAGCCCGAGCCCGAGCCCGAACCGTCGCCTGAGCCCTCGGTACCGCAGGCCGTCCCGCATGAAGACGTCGTGGCCCAGCCGGCGTGGCGGATGGTCGCTCCCTGACGGTCAGGACTCCGGCACCGAGGAACCCCAGGCCTGGTCGCCGCTGGCCCGGCCGGGACGGCGGGTGCAGGACACGCCCGCCACCCCATGGGCTGCACGCCTGTCCAGCGCGCGGCCCGAATCGGTCTGGGACGCCTCGGCGCGCGATGTCGTCGCCCCGCCCGGCGCGAGTCGCGACGCCATTGCGGTCGCGGTCCAGGCGTGCGTCTCCTGCGGCCTCTCGCTCTCCGCGAATGCCCGCTTCTGCCGTCGCTGCGGTTCGCGCCAGGGCTGACGGCGAGCTCGGCTGGCGAGCCACTACCCGGACGTCTACCGCATCGTCTCCTGCCCGCCAGGCTCGGCTATCCCGCGCCCACCCGGACGCCCGGAGATCGCCGTCCGTGCGGCTCGGTCGGCTGCCCAGGTCGCTCCCAGAAGGAAGAGCTCCGTCGACCAGCCGAGCCAGACGATCCCGAGGAACAGGACGGCGAACGCGCCGTACAGCTCAGCCGTCCCGAACAGGAACGGGCCCAGGACGGTGAAGAAGCTGGTCAGCGCAGAGATGGCCAGCGCAACGAGGATCGTCGCCGGAACCACATCCCGCCAGCTCGGACGGGGCCTCGGGAGGACTCGGTAGGCGACCCCGACCAGGATTGCCAGGGGCGTAGGAGCTGTCAGGTGGATCGGCAGCGTGGTCGCGTCGGCTCCTGCGACCGTGAGTGCGACGAGCAATCCGGCGACCCCGACGGCAGCGGCGGCAACGCCGACGGTCAGCACCGCGGCCCGCAGTGGTCCATCCGACTGCTCCGGCTGCCGAAACACGAGGCGGATGGCCTGGTCGAGGGCGCGCACCATCCCGCTCGCCGACCAGCCGAGGACGACGACGCTCAGCAGCGACACGGTGGGTGCCGCGCTCAGCGCGGCATCAAGGGCCTGGGTCAGCACCGGGGCGAGCGGCGGGAACTGCGCGGCGAGCGACGCCGCTACGTGGTCGCGAACCGAGGGGTCGCGGACGATGAGCCCGACGACCGATGCGATGAGAAGGAGTGCCGGCAGCAGGGCGAACAGGATCGAGAAGGCCAGCCCGCGCGCCAGGAGGCCGCCCCCGGCTTCCCCATATCTCGTGACGACCCGATGGGCGACGGCGACGCGAGGGATCCCGAGGATGCGTGACAGTGCAGCATCGACGATCGTTCCGAGCGCCAGCAGGAAGGCGGGTGGTCGGACCCCGCGGCGGCGCGCAGGCCCCAGACCATCGGTGGCAGTGTCACCCGTGCCGGGGCGTCCCCGATCGGCCGGCCCCTCGGCGCCCGTCAGAGCTCCTCGAAGAGCCGGGGCTGGAGCACCTCCGCGGCGACTCGCCGCCGCGGCCGCAGGAGACCCCGGACCTCCGTTCGCCGGACATAGCGACGGCCACCAAGCTTGAGCGTCTGGAGCCGGCCGGCCCGGGCCCAGCGCCCCAGGGTGTCGGGACGAAGCCGGACGTTCGCCGCGCCCAGGAGCTCCGTCGCCTCCGCGAGCGTGACCCAGTCGGACGGCGGGCGGCTCACCGTCAGTCCGTCCCGGACGTCGGAGTCGAAGCCGGGGCTGAGGTCGTTGTCGCCCCATCGCTCCCGGTGCTCCCCGAGACGGGCTTCGAGCCTTCCCGGTCCCCGGAGTCCCGGCTGGACCGGTCGGCGGGCTTGTCGCCGGCCTTGTCCCCGGAGTCCCGGCTGGACCGGTCGGCGGATCTGTCCCCGGAGTCCCGGCGGACCGGTCGGCGGCCTTGTCGCCGGCCTTGTCCCCGGACGCGTCAGCGCCCTTGGCCGCGGCTTTCGTGGTCGGAGCGCTGGTCGCACGCCGATCCACCTTGGCCCAGCCGCTCCCCTTGAACACGATGGTGGGCGGCGCAAAGGCGCGCGTCACCGGTCCGCCGCCGCACGACGGACACTGGTGTGGGCCGGACTCGTTGAGCCCGCGGAACACTTCCCAACGGTGCCCGCAGGCCGCGCAGTCGTAATCGTAGATGGGCACGAACGCTCCTCTCGGGAGTGCTGGTCAGCCGCGCAGAAGCCGCATCCCGCATTTCGGGCAGTAGAACGCCCGCTCGTGCGCCGAAGCGAAGCCGCAGTGCGCGCAGACGAGGCCGCCGCGCCCGGCGGCGGGCATCGGACGATCGAGCGGCACGACGCCCAGGGCATACCGGTTCGCCTGGATGTTCCGGAAGAGCCCGCTGAGGATCTTGCCGGCGATCCGGTCCGTGTCGCCCCGAACGCCTCGCCCGCCCCAACCGACGACTGCCCGAACCAGCATGTCGCCCGTGGCCTCATCCCAATGCGAGGCGACTCCGCCGATCACGGCGTTGTACTCCGGGTAGCCCGACGTGTCGGTCTCGCCGTCGAGCAGGGTGCAGGCCAGCGTATCGAACGCGAGGTCGACCGCGTCGATCGACTCCAGCACGTAGAGCGAATGGCGCACGATCGGCGAGTGGGCGTGGTGGGCGTTCACCCACTGCATCGCCTCGGCCGGGCGGATGATCTGGGGGCTGGCGCCGCTGAACTCGATCGGCAGCGGCTCGATCACCTCGACCTCGGACTGGGCGTAGCCGTCGAGCATCGCGGGCAGCTCCGCGAGGGCGCGTGGGCCGGTCTTGATGCGAACGCCCTCGCTGCTCTTCCCGGCGTAGTAGAGCTTCAGGACGTATTCCTGGGCGGGGGCTTCCTCGGGGACGGGGGCCTGCGCCGGGATGGCGGCCTGGCCATCCTCCCGACCCTTGCGCTTGAGGAACTCGAGCGGCACGTGACCTCCCTCGAATGGACTTCCGCTAATCCTAGCAGCGGACCGAGCCGACCCGGATACGGTGCGCAGGACGATCCGGGCCCAGATCAGGGGATGTCCCTGCGCCCTACCCGGCCAGGCGCGCCCGGAGCCTGCCCACCCGGTCAGCGAGCTCCGCCTCCCTGACCCGCGCGCCCACCACGACGTGGGGCGGCGCCTTGGCCGTGAAGCGCTCGTCGGAGAGGCGGGTCCGCGCGGACTCGAGCTGCGCCTCGGCGTCCGCCAGCTCCTTCTCGATCCGCGAGCGGTCCCGGGCGGTCGTCTCGTCGTCGTGGCCGGCGGCGGGGCGCACCACGGCCTCGATCTCGCCCGCGACCACGGCCAGGCCGCCGCCAGCGCCGGCCCGCAGCGCGGCCGCATCGCCGACCCGGGCCAGCGGCCGGGCACGGGACAGCCGTTCGAGGGCCGGGCGGAGGGCATCGAATGCCCCGCCCAGGGCGCCCGGTAGCGCGACGTCCACCGGCAGCCATGCGCCAGGGTCCACCTTCGCCTCCGACCGGGCGTTTCGGACCGCCCGGACGAGCTCGCGCAGCGCTTCGACGTCCGCCTCGGCCGACGCATCCTCGGCGCCCGCGACAGGCCAGTCCGCGACGATCAGGAGGTCGGGGTCCTCGGCGGCGTGGGGAAGCTCACCCCAGATCGCCTCGGTCACGAACGGCATCACCGGGTGGAGCAGGCGCAGGTACGTGTCGAGGGCTTCCACGAGCGTCCACCAGGTCGCCTCGCGGTCGGCTGCGGGGATCGATTCGTCGCCGAGGCGGACCTTCGCGAGCTCGAGCGCCCAGTCGCAGTAGTCACCCCAGATTCCCTCGTAGAGGATGCGGGTCAGCTCGGCGAACGCGCAGTCGGCCAGGAATCGATCGGCCGCCGTGACGGTGGACGCGACCCGACTGCGCAGCCAGCGCTCCGCCGGACCGAGTCGCGCCGGATCGGGCACCCTGCGCGGGGCACCGGGCGCGATGGACGCCGGGCGGGCGCCCAGGACGAACCGGGCCGCGTTCCAGAGCTTGTTGGCGAAGTTGCGCGCGTTCTCCAGCTTCTCCGCGCTGAACTTCACGTCGTTGCCGGGCGCGGCCCCATGGATCAGGGCGAACCGGAGGGCGTCTGCGCCGGTCTCGTCGATCGCCTCGAGCGGATCGACCACGTTGCCCTTCGTCTTGGACATCTTCTGGCCGTACGGATCGCGCACGAGCCCGGAGAGGTAGACGATCTCGAACGGCGGCTCCCCCATCAGGTGGATGCCCAGCATCATCATCCGGGCGACCCAGAAGAAGATGATGTCGTAGGCCGTCTCCATGACCGTGCCCGGATAGAAGCGGGCAAGGTCCGGAGTCGCGTCGGGCCAGCCCAGCGTGGAGAACGGCCAGAGGCCCGAGCTGAACCAGGTATCGAAGATGTCCGGGTCCTGGGTCAGCTCCGCCGCCGGCCGGTGGCAGGAGGCGCAGGCGGACGGGCCTGCGATGTCGGCGCTGACGGTCACGTGGCCGTCCGGGCAGTACCAGGCCGGGATCCGGTGGCCCCACCAGAGCTGGCGGCTCACGTTCCAGTCGCGGATCTCGGTCAGCCAGTGCTCCCAGACCTTCTCGAAGCGTTGCGGCAGGATCGTCGTCCGCCGGGCCCGGGTGGCGGCCAGGGCGGCCTCGGCGAGCGGCTTCGTGCGCACGAACCACTGCGTCTTGAGGCGCGGCTCGACGACGTCGTGGCTGCGCTGGCAGCGCCCGAGCAGCATCTCGTGCGGCTTGCTCGCCACGAGGTCGCCGGCGGCGTCCAGGTCGGCCAGGATCCGCTGGCGGGCCTGGTAGCGGTCCAGCCCCGCGTAGGCGAGACCCGCGGCGGAGATGTGACCGTCGTCCTCGAGCACGTCCACGAACGGGAGATCGTGGCGCTGGCCCGTGGCGTAGTCGTCGTGGTCGTGGGCAGGGGTGATCTTCACGGCGCCGGTTCCGAACGCGGGATCGACCATCGAGTCGGCAACGATCGGGACATCGCGGTCCACGAACGGGATCCGGACGCGCTGCCCCACCAGGTCCGCGTAGCGCGCGTCGTCGGGGTGGACGGCCACGGCGGTGTCGCCCAGGATGGTCTCGGGGCGGGTCGTGGCCACCGAGATCGTGCGCGCCGGGTGCGGCGCACCCGCCTCGTCGAGAAGGTGGTAGCGGATCGTCCAGATCGTGCCCGTCTCCGGCGTGGGGATCACCTCGAGGTCGGACAGGCTCGTTCGGCAGCCCGGGCACCAGTTGATCAGCGTCTCGTGGCGGTAGGCCAGGCCCTCGCGATAGAGGCGCGCAAACGCCTCGCGCACGGCCCGGGCGGAGCCGTCGTCCATCGTGAACCGAAGGCGACTCCAGTCGATCGACGCGCCGAGGCGGCGCTGCTGACCCAGCATCACCTCCCGGGTGGCGCCGATGAAGCGCCACATCCGTTCGAGGTACCGTTCGCGGCCCAGGCTCTGGCGCGTCTCCCCATCGGCCGCGATGATCCGGTCGAGGACCACCTGGGCGGCAATGCTGGCGTGGTCGAGCCCGGGCAGGAAGAGTGCCGCGCGGCCCTGCATCCGGGCGTGGCGGGTCATCAGGTCCTCGACCGCGCCCCGCTGGGCGTGGCCAAGGTGAAGGCTGCCGGTGACGTTCGGGGGCGGCTGGATGATCACGAAGGGACGCTTCGTGGCGTCCGCCCGCGACCCTGCGCCGTCGGGCGCGAAGACGTCCGCGGCCAGCCAGCGCTCGTAGATCCGGCCCTCGACGTCCGCCGGGCGGTACGCCCTGGCCAGGCCGTCGTGCTTCGCGGCGGCGACTCCCTGTGCACCCGGGATCGCCGCGGGCAGGGCGTCGGTCGCGTCGTCGGAGTCCTGGTCCGCCATGGTCGCCTCTCCAAGAACCGCACGACCCCGCTCGTCCCAGCGGACGAACGGGGTCGTGGTGCCACTGCTGGTTCGGGCCCCGGCGCGGTCCGCTCATCGCGGTGCGGGGTCCGGGACCCCTCGCGGCACGCTATCGGGCGCCGACCGCACGGCTCACGGGCGACCTTCGCGTCCGGGTCCGACGCGGCTCCCACCGTCCCGCGCTCGCTTCGCGACCCGACCGGACGCTACTCTTCCCGGTCCTCGCCGTAGGCCCGGGAGTGTAGCACGCCGATTCCGCGGGCCATGCGGGGACGCCCGGGACCTGTCGAGGCCGTCGGGGCCCGGCCCGGCGGCCCCCATCACGGGTTCTTGCAGCCCGCCGAACCGGCGCGCGAGCGACAATCGCGCCATGGACGCCACCGAGATCGAGGCCCTGCTCCACCTCGTCGCGCACCCGGAGGGCGGGGCGTATGCCGAGACCTGGCGCGCGCCGGCTGGCTCCGGTGAACGCTCGGCGGGCTCGGCGATCTACTTCCTGCTGCGGGCGGGACAGGTGTCGCGCTGGCACCGCGTGGACGGGGCCGAGGCGTGGCACTTCTATGCCGGCGCTCCGCTCGAGCTGCGGGTCTCGTCGGCCGGCCCCGGGTCCGGGAACGGCGAACCGGCCCGGCGCTACGCGCTCGGCTCCGACCTCGCGGCGGGCCAGCGACCGCAGGCGATCGTGCCGGCGGGCGCCTGGCAGTCGGCCCGCTCGCTGGGCAGCTGGACCCTGGTCGGTTGCACGGTCGTGCCGGCCTTCGAGTTCGCCGGGTTCGAGCTGGCGCCCGAGGGCTGGCAGCCCGCCTGACGGCCGGCTGGTACCGGCCGGTCGGGTGGCCGGCGCCTTCCGACCTCAGGCGGTCTCGCCGCGCGTGGCGAGCCACTCCAGGTAGTTGGTCTCGTCGACGCCCTCGTCCATCTCGGTCTTGGTCAGGAGAAGGGGCGCGCGACCTTCCCGGATCGTCTCCTCGGTGATAATGCACTTGCGGATCTCGGTGCGATCCGGGATGTCGTACATCACCTCGAGGAGGGACTCCTCGACGATCGTGCGGAGCGCGCGGGCGCCGGTCTTGCGGACGAGGGCCTGGTCGGCCGTCGCCTCGAGGGCGCCCGGGGTGAAGACGAGCTCCACCTTGTCGAGCCCGAGGAAGCGCTGGTACTGCTTGGTGATCGCGTTCTTCGGCTCCGTGAGGACACGCACGAGGTCCGCCGCGGTGAGCGCGGAGAGCGAGACGACCACCGGGAGCCGGCCCACGAACTCGGGGATCAGCCCGTACTTGAGGAGGTCCTCAGGCATCAGCTTGTCGAAGATGCGCTGGCGGTCCGCCTTGGAGACCTTGTCGTCGGCACCGAAGCCAAGGGCTCGCTTCCCGACCCGCTCTTCGATGATCCGCTCCAGGCCGTCGAACGCCCCGCCGCAGATGAACAGGATGTTCGTCGTGTCGATCTGGATGAAGTCCTGGTGGGGATGCTTCCGGCCGCCCTGGGGCGGCACGTTCGCGACCGTGCCCTCGAGGATCTTGAGTAGGGCCTGCTGGACGCCCTCGCCCGAGACGTCGCGGGTGATCGAGGGGTTGTCGGCCTTGCGGGCGATCTTGTCGATCTCGTCGATGTAGATGATCCCGCGCTGGGCCCGGGCGACGTCGAAGTCGGCCGCCTGGATCAGGCGCAGGAGGATGTTCTCGACGTCCTCGCCGACGTAGCCGGCCTCCGTCAGGCTCGTGGCGTCCGCGATGCAGAAGGGCACGTCCAGCACGCGCGCCAGGGTCTGGGCGAGGAGGGTCTTCCCGGAGCCGGTCGGCCCCACGAGCAGGACGTTCGACTTCTGGAGCTCCACGTCGTCGGCCTGCCCCGCCCCGGCGTTGACCCGCTTGTAGTGGTTGTAGACGGCAACCGAGAGAACCTTCTTGGCCCGCTCCTGGCTGATCACGTAGCCGTCCAGGGCATCCTTGATCTGGCGAGGCGAGGGGAGCTTGCCGGACGCCGGCTTCTGGCGCGGCTGCTCCAGCATCTCCTCTTCGATGATCTCCTGACAGAGGTTGATGCACTCGTCGCAGATATAGACGCCCTGGCCGGCGATCAGCTTCCGGACCTGCTCCTGGCTCTTCCCGCAGAACGAGCAGCGGTACGGGACCTTTGGCGTCTTCCCCGTGGTCATGCCTGGCAGGCCTCCGGTCCGCCTGTCCGCGGGTAGGGCACGCGCCCTACGACCGCGCTGCTGCCGGGCCCCCTGGGCCGGCGTCCGGGCTCCCGCCGTCCGGCGCAGGTGAGAGGCTCGTCGCGGACGACGGGCCGGACCCACCGGCGGTCTTCGGGCCGGGGCTGTAGACAGCATCGATGATGCCATACGCCTGGGCCGCTTCGGGACTCATGAAATAGTCCCGTTCGGTGTCCTTGATGATCTTTTCGATCGGCTGGCCCGTGTGGTTTGCGAGCAGCGCGTGATTTGCGTTGACCAGAGTCTCCATCTCCTTGACCTGGATGAAGACGTCGGGCGTGTTGCCCCGGAACCCGCCGGAACCCTGGTGGATCATGATCCTGCTGTGAGGCAGGGCGAAGCGCTTGCCCGGATGGCCCCCCGCGAGCAGCACCGCGGCCATGCTGGCCGCCATCCCGACGCAGATCGTGCTGACCGGGGCGCGGACGAGCTGCATCGTGTCGTAGATCGCGAGGCCCGAGGTGATCACGCCACCGGGCGAGTTGATGTACAGGTTGATGTCCTTCTCGGGGTCCTCCGAGTCGAGGAACAGGAGCTGGGCGATCACGAGGTTCGCGATGTTGTCCTCGATCGCGTCGCCCAGGAAGATGATTCGCTCGCGCAGGAGGCGCGAGTAGATGTCGTAGGCGCGCTCGCCGCGGCTCGAGGTCTCGATGACCATCGGTACGAGCATCTGGGGTCCTCCGGGTGCGGTGCCGGCAGCGTCCGGGCGGGACGCCGGCGGGCGACGATCGATCGGTCGGGTGGTCACGCCGAGGCGCCCTCGGCCTCCGCGGCGATGAGCTCCTCGTCCACGGCCTCGGCGGCCGCGGCCACGGGTCCCGAGCCCGCCTCCTGGTCCGTCCCACCGGCGAGGTCGGTCTCCAGATGCGGGATCGCCCGCTGCCCGGGATGGGCGGCCAGCCACTCCTCGATGATCTTCTCGATCACCTGCGAGCGACGCAGCGAGCTGCGGATCGCTGACCGGGCTCGATCCGAGTCGAAGTACGCGGCGAGCTTCGGGTCGCTCGCATAGCGGGCCCGGGCGCGGGTCGCCTCGGCGTCGACGTCGGCGTCGGTGACGACGACGCCCTCGACCTCGGCGACCTTCCCGAGCACGAGAAGAGTCTTGGCCCGCTCCTCGGCACCCGGCCGGAACTCGGCGTGGAGCTCGTCGTGCGACTTCCCGGTGGCCTTCGTGTAGGCCTCCTCGGTGATCCCCTGGCGGGCCAGCGCACCGCGCAGCTCGTCGTGCATGACCTCGACCTCCTCGTCCACGAGGAGGTCGGGGACCACGACGGTCGCGTTCAACACCGCGTAGTCGATGATCCGGTCGGCGAAGGCATGGCGGGCCCGGTCGAGCGCGTTCCGCTCGAGCCGCGTCCGAACCTCGGTGCGCAGGACCCCAAGGTCCGCGAACTCGCCCATCGAGCGCGCGAACTCGTCGTCCGCCGCGGGCAGGATCTTCTCGCGCAGCTCCTTGAGCTCCAGCGTGAAGTGGGCGACCGCGCCCTGCAGCGATGCTTCCTGGTAGTCCGCCGGGAACGTGATGTCGAACTCGGTGGATTGCCCCGGCGTCAGCCCGATCAAATGCTCCTCGAAGCCTGGGATCAGGCGATCTTCGCCGATGACCAGGGGCATCCGCTCGGCGGTGCCTCCCTCGAAGGGCACGCCGTCGCGGGTCCCGACATAGCCGACGACGGCCCAGTCCCCATCCAGGGCACCGCGGCTCTCGACCGGGCCGAGGGTCGCCTGCTGGTCGCGCAGCTCGTCGAGCACGCGATCCACCTTGGCGTCGTCGACGACGTCGATCTCCGGGGCGAACGGGAACGACCGGTAGTCGCCCAGGGCGACCTCCGGCCGGACGGGCACGGTCGCCTTGTAGACGAGCGGCTGGCCCTCCTCGGCCTGGACGACATCGATCGTCGGGCGGCCGATCACGAACAGGTCCGCCTCCTGGCGCAGCGCGTCGCGATAGGACTGGTCGACGAGGTGCTCGACCGCCTCGTCGAGGACCGCGCCGGCGCCCAGCACGCGCTCGATCATGTGGCGGGGAGCCTTCCCGGGCCGGAAGCCGGGGATGCGGGTTCGCTGCCCGAGGCGGCGGGTGGCGTCGGCGACGGCGCGAGCGAGATCCGTGGCCGGGACCTCGATCTCGAGCACGACGGTGCTCTTCTCGGAGGGGGTGGTGGTTACGTGCATGGCCGTCGAAGTATAGGGTCGGGGCCCCGTGGGCGCGGGGCGGCGCCTGCCGCGGCTCCAGGCGCCCCGCGCGAGGCAGCAGGGGCCGGGGGGCCGCGGTCGCGCGCGACCTTGCTGGTTGGCGATGCCGGTCGGTGCACGAACCGCGCGACGGGAGCCATCCACCGGACGTCGGTGTAGCTCACCCGCCTTTGCGCTCGCGTGTCCGTGCCGACGGGGCACTCGCGACCGAGTGGTCAGCCCGCGATCGGTTCCGGGCGCCCGAACAGGTAGCCCTGGGCGAACTCGACGCCGAGCCGTCGCAGCACGCTCGCCTCGTCTTCCGTCTCCACGCCCTCGGCGATGAGATGGCATCCGCTCTTGAGCGCAAAGTGCACCAGACCGGCCGCCAGGGCCTCCCGGAGCTGGTCGGCGTCGATCCCCCGGACGAGGCTGATGTCGAGCTTCGCGAAGGTGGGTCGCAGCTCGAGGATATGGCGCAGGCTCGCGTAGCCGGCCCCGGCGTCATCGACAGAAAGCTCCACCTTGCCGAGAGTCGCGATCGCCCTGCGGAGCGCCGCGTAGTCGTCGACCGGGACGTGCTCGGTCAGCTCGAGGATGAGTCGCCGAGTGGTCGCCCTGATCAGCTTGCGAAGCCGACGACCGCTCTCGAGCACGAGACCGGGCGACATGTTGAGAGTCAGGAACGCCTCTTCGGGCAGGCGTGACGCAGCGGTGAGCGCCGCCTCGATCGCTGCGAGCTCGTAGTCGTGCCCGAGCCCGATGGAGGCAGCTTCGGTGAACCGCAGGTCCGGCCGAGTGCCGTCATGGAACCGGGTCAGTGCCTCATACCCGACGATTGCGAGCAATTCGAGGACGATGATCGGCTGGAAGACGGGATGGAATTCCTGCGCGGTCAGCGCGTGCTTGAGCCGTGATCGCAGTGCCGCGATATCGCGCCGATCGGCGAGGGCCGGCCCTGCGACGGCGCTCAGGATGCTCGCGTAGTCGATGGCGGCCGCAAGCAACCCGGCCTTGCCGGCCGTTGGTGGCCGCTGCGCCTGGCCACTGACGCCGAGCGAGAGCAGGCCGACGAGCTTATCGCCAGCGTAGATCGGCGCGCCCGCGCCGATGTCCGCGGCGGTGAACGCGGCCCTGTGCACCTCGTCCGTGGGCGGGAGGCCGACATCTTCGACCCATGGACCCTGACGCGCACGGGCCACAAGGTCGTGCGAGAGGCTCGGACCGAGGAGCGCCCCACCCCGACGAACCCCGGCGATCCGGTTGTACGTCGCAAGCTCGAGCAGACGATCGCCGCGCAGGAGCTGCGCAACCGAGATGGAATCGCACGCGGTCCTTCGCGCGAGCTCGGCCACGATTGCCTCGGCAGCCTCCTCGGGCACCGCCGACAGGGTCAGGTGGCCAAAGGCCTCGACAACGGCCAGGCGATCGTGGAGCTCCGTCTCAACCACACTCGACCATGCCGCGCCGCTCCGCAGACTGCGCCCGAACGCGCGCGACGAGCTCATCGAGCCGGATCGGCTTCGTCAGGTAGTCGTCGGCGCCTGCGCCGAGACTTGGGACGAGGGGGTATTCGTTGCCTTTGCCAGTCAAGAGGATGATCGGCAAGGTTGTCGTCTGCGGTCGCTCCCGGAGGGCGCGGACCACGTCGATGCCCGACATGCCCGGCATGCTCAGGTCCAGGACGACGAGGCTGATGGTCTCACCCTCGATGAGGCCGAGCGCGGCCTCGCCGCTCGCCGCCTCGAGGACGTCGAAGCCTGCGCGTCGGAGGTGAATCGCCACGAGCGCGCGCGTGGCTGGCGTCGTCATCGACGACGAGGATCGGAGCCTCTGCCCCGGTTGGTGGCACGATCACTGACCCACGGGCGTGATGGGTGACTCGTCCGCTCTGTCGGGGTTGGCTTGCCGCAACGCCTGGGCCTGATGAATCGCCACCGATAGCTGTGCCGAGGTGACCGGCTTCGGCACGAACGTCGCGCCGCGAGTCGTCACTCGTTCGAGGTTGAGCGTCTCGGCCGTGTATCCCGGAGAGGAGCACGACGCCGATGTGCGGATATCGATCCATCACCCATTCGGCGAGCTCTATGCCGGACATGTTCGGCATGATGACGTCGGTGACGAGCACGTCGATCGATTGACCGGGTCCGCCGAGCCGCGCCATTGCCTCAGCGCCGTTGGCGACCGCGATCACGTCGTAGCCGGACCGCGTGAGCAGCTGCGTCGTCATGTCGCGGACGACGGGCTCGTCCTCGACCACAAGGACGGTGCCGGCTCCGGCCGCAGGGGACGCGGCGACCGCCGGCAGGTCGGTCGTTAGCGCCGCGTCGACGCTCGGGAAGTAGAGCATGAACGATGAGCCGACCCCGGGCTCTGAGTCGAGGAAGATGTGTCCCCCGGCCTGGCGGACGATCCCGTAGGTCGTGGCGAGGCCCAGGCCGGTCCCCTTGCCGAGCCCTTTGGTCGTGAAGAACGGCTCGAAGATGTGTTCGCGCGTCACGGGGTCCATCCCGCTCCCAGTGTCGCTGACAGCGACAAGGACATATGGGCCGGGCCTGACATCCAGATGCTCGATCGCGTAGGGCGCGTCGAGCAGCACATCCCCGGTTTCAATCGTCACGGTTCCGCCGTCAGGCATCGCATCGCGGGCGTTGACGACAAGATTGACGAGGATCTGGTCGAGCTGCCCGGCATCGGCACGGATGTGACCGGCGGCGCGGTCGAGCTTGAGGACGAGCCGCATGTTCTCGCCGATCAGCTGACGCACCATCGGCTCGAGGCCATCGATGGCGGCATTGACGTCGAGGACCTTCAGGCTGATGACCTGTTGGTGGCTGAACGCAAGCAGCTGCGCGGTCAACGCGGCGGCGCGTTCGGCCGCCTGGCTGATCGCGTCGATGTTGAGCAGCGCGCGGTCAGGATCGAGGCGAGCGCGATTCGTCGAGGCGAGGTCCTCGGCGAGGAGCTCGGCGTAGCCGTGGATCGCGAACAGCATGTTGTTGAAGTCGTGGGCGATCCCGCCGGCCAATCTTCCGATCGACTCGAGCTTCTGCGCCTGGAGCAGTTGGCTCTCGGCCGCCTTGCGCCTGCTGATGTCGCGGATCGCCGCCGTCACCAGGATCCCCTCGGCGCTCTCGAGCGGGCTCAGCATGATCTCGATCGGGAACTGGCTGCCGTCCTTGCGACGGGCGACGAGCTCGATGCCGGTGCCGATCTGCTGGGCCAGCGCGTCCGCGGCGGATCGCAGGTCGTCGGCGATGAGCCGTTCCGCGAAGCCCTCCGGGATGATGTTCTTCACCGGCTGGCCGACCAGCTCGTCGCGGCGATAGCCGAACTGCTTCTCCGCCTGAACGTTCAGCAGGACGATCTCCCCGCCCTGGTTCACCACCACCATCGCGTCCGGAGCCGCCTCCAGCAGCCCGCGGTACTTGGCCTCCGTCTGCGCCAGGAGCTCTTCGGCCGCCTTGCGCCTGCTGATGTCGCGGATCGCCGCCGTCACCAGGATCCCCTCGGCGCTCTCGAGCGGGCTCAGCATGATCTCGATCGGGAACTGGCTGCCGTCCTTGCGACGGGCGACGAGCTCGATGCCGGTGCCGATCTGCTGGGCCAGCGCGTCCGCGGCGGATCGCAGGTCGTCGGCGATGAGCCGTTCCGCGAAGCCCTCCGGGATGATGTTCTTCACCGGCTGGCCGACCAGCTCGTCGCGGCGATAGCCGAACTGCTTCTCCGCCTGAACGTTCAGCAGGACGATCTCCCCGCCCTGGTTCACCACCACCATCGCGTCCGGAGCCGCCTCCAGCAGCCCGCGGTACTTGGCGCCTGGCTCCTCGCTCGTCTCGCCCGCGGGGATGGGGGACCCGTACGGCGATGGCGATGATGGCTCCAGACGGCCAACCTGCCTCCGGCTGGACTTGCTGGTGCTTCGCCCACTCATGGCCGTGGCTCCGACCGTCCCCGAGGAACTGCAGGCGAGCCATCCGGTGGCTGCGCGGCCGCCTCGAGGAAGTGAGCAGGGACGGCCTCCGGAGCCGCGGCCGCTCCGGCGGGTCTGCGGAGGCCCGGATGGAAGAGCACGGCCCGCCCCTTGCCGGTTCGCTTCGCCTCGTACATCGCGATGTCTGCCTCCCCGACGAGCTCATCGACGGTCGCGCCGACCGTGGAGCGGAGCGCAACGCCGATCGAGACCGAGGTCCTGACGGGCTGGCCGGCCAGCTCGAACGGGGCAGCAAGGGCGTCGACGACCCGCTCAGCAACGGCGAGCGCCTCGTCGTCGGAGGTCAGCTCCTCGAGCAGCAGCGCGAACTCGTCACCGCCGAGGCGGGCGACCGTGTCCGCCGGCCGGACGACCGCGCGCAGTCGCTCCGCCACCAGGGCCAGGAGCCGGTCACCCCGTGCATGGCCGAGCGCGTCGTTCACCGCCTTGAAGTCGTCGAGGTCGATGAACAGGACGGCGATGGTCGCTCCCTCCCGACGCACCAGCCGGGCGAGGGCGTGCTCGACTCGGTCATGGAAGAGGCTCCGGTTCGCGAGGCCGGTGAGCGGGTCGTGGAGCGCCCGGTGGCGGAGCTGCTGGTAGAGCCGCCCGTTCTCGATCGCCATCGCCGCCTCGAACGCCAGCGTTCGGGCGAGCGCGAGCCGCCGTTCGTCGACCGGGCGGTGCCCGCTGGCGGTCAGCTCGGCGACACCGACCGGCTCCGAGAGGGCGACAAGCGGCAGGAGGAGCATGGCCCCACGACCGAGGGCGCGCAGGCGTGCCTGCTCGGCCGCGTCGGCCGGCTCGTCGGAGGCATCGATGACCATCCTCGCCCTGTCGTGGATGACCCGTCCGAGCATCGGCCGCGCCGCGAGCGACTCCGGTGCCGTCTCGAGCGAGCGCTCCACCGGGAACGACCCGAACGGTGCGAGCCGGCCGCTCTCCGGGGCAAGGGCGTAGATGACGCAGTCGTCGAAGCCGGTCGCTTCCGCGAGGTGCCGGGCGACGAGCTCCCCGAGCACGGCGGGCTCGGTCGTCTCGGCGAGGTCGGATGACAGCTGGAAGAGCCGGCTGAACTCGCGACTTGACGCCTTGAGGCGCTCGCTCGATTGGTAGAGGAGGAAGAGGACGACCCCGGAGGCGGCCGTCAGGCCCCACAGGTGGAGCATGTCCGCCGCCACCGGCGGGAGGGCAAGATCACCGGGCAGGAGGCTCGCAGCGCCCGTGAGGATGATCGCGACCCAGGCCAGGACCATGAGCTGGCGGAGCGGCCGGACCTCGAGATACGGGAGCGCGACCGCGGCCGGGATGAGCAGAGCGGTCGCCTCGATGAGCGCGGTGAGCGGCTGGAGGAACGCGATCGCGACGACCAGGGCGGTCATTGCCACGGCCACGGCAACGACGATCGTCCCAACCGGCCGGCGAGCCAGGGCACGGCGAGGGAAGATCGCCAGCCACGCCGTGAATACCATCAGGGCGAGGGCCGCGATGAGCGTCCTTGGACTCCCGAACGCCAGACCCACGGCAGCCTCCGTGAATCCAAAGGCCGCGGCGATGGGGACGAACACTCGGATCGTCCGCCGGACCAGCTCCCGCTGGGTTGCCTCGTCTGGGCTGAGGGGGGTGCGCTCCGCGCTCCTGACCTCCGTGTGCGCAGGTCGCGTGGGCGGAGTCATGCGATCCGCTCGCCGGGGGCCAGCGCGGGCCTGCCATCGCGGGTCGCTGGGGCGCGGGGCACGGGCGCCTGACGGCCAGGCCAGGCACGGCTCATGCCGCGGCCGGCGGCGCCGGACGGGCGAGGCAGCCCTTCTCGACGAGGACACACGTCGCCGCGGTGCGGGTCGCGCTGCATCCCGCAGTCATCATGGGCCTCCTGGCCGAAGCGACGCCCAACCATGGCCGCCTTCTCCGTGGAGATGCACGCATTCTCGCACGACAAGTCCACGGGGGGCCGACCCTGCCACGCGGCCCCAAGGCCGAGCGTGTCGTCGACGCCGATCTCGTGTCGCAGGCGATCATCGAGGCCCAGGGCGCGGTCGCGACCAGTCGCGGGCGCGCGCCAGATGGTGGTAGGCGAGGTCGGAGTCGAACCGACACGCCGCTCACGCGGCACCGGCTCCTAAGGCCGGCGCGTCTGCCATTCCGCCACTCGCCCGTGGCAGGAGTCTAGCGGCCGGCGGGCCGATCCTTCGCGGGACCCTGCGCCCGGCCTTCCGACTCCGGGAAGGCGCGTCGAGCAGCCTCCTTCGCAAGCCGGGTGGCCACCGGCGTACCAAGCCTCATGGCCAGGTTGACGAACGAACGCTGGCGCTCCTCGGCCTTGCGGTCCTTCGCCGTCGCTCCCAGGTAGCGCGTGAACCCGCGCTCCAGGGCGCCGCGGACCTTCGTGCCATCGTCGCCGAGCGCGGCGACGGCCTTCTCGACCTCCTCCGGGAGCAGGCTGGCCGGAAGCGGATCCGGCGTCCCGCGAACGCGCCGCTTCACGGCGCGCAGGACTCGCTTCGGACCGCCGGCCACGACGAACGCCGTCCCGGCGGCGGCCGCGGCGGCCTTGCCGGGGTTCCGGCGCACCTTCGCCCGGACGTCCACCGCGTCGCGCGCGGACGCCCGCAGCCGGCCGACCTCGTCCTCGAGGCCGACCCGGGCGGCTAGGACTTCTTCCCGAGCGGCGTCCGTTCGCGCACCCACTCGATCGTCTCCTTCGTGGTCTCGATGGTGGCCGTCGGCCAGTAGCGCCGCTTGAGGGCCTCGAAGTCGTAGTCGCGCAGGGCGAGGGCCGCGAACGCGGGCCAGGCGATAAGCCAGACGCAGACGCCCAGGGCAGCCCCGGCCCGCGGGCCGAACGCGATCGCGGTGAACGCGCCGAGGACGATCCCGAACGGCACGCTGACGACGAGCCCGGCGACGAGGCCGGAGCCGCCCCCGGCCCGGAGTCCCGCGAGCATCCCGAGCAGCCCGATCACGACCGCCCCGCCGACCATGCCGACGATCAGGGGGCGCACGCCCGCGTCCACGCCCGGGATGACCGAGTTGCCGACCTGCCAGTAGAGCTGGTTGGGCCACGAGAACGCCAGGACCGTGCCCACGACCAGCCCCAGCCCGAGCGCAGCGAGGAAGGCCGTCGCCACGCGGCGAGACGGGACCTCGAGCGCCCCCAGGAGGAGCGAGACGATCAGGGCGATGGAGAAGAGCAGGCCGTGCAGGACGCCCCAGCCGATGCTCCCGAAGAGCCACTCCCCCACGAACAGGGTCGTCCCGACCGGGACCAGCAGGGCGATGAAGATCAGGAGACCGATCGCGACGGCGACCAGGGCGGCGGCGACCTTGGCCCGCTCGACGATCTCGCCGACCTCGGTCCTGGCCAGCTCGATGTGCGCCGTGAGCAGCCGCTCGGCGGCCGCGCGCGTTCGCTTGGCCTGTCCGATCAGGCCGGGACGCGGCTCGTCGGCGCCCGGCGACGCTGCGCTCTGCGGCGAGCCTGCCGCGTCCGCAGCGGAGTCTGCGGCGGCGTCTGCGGCCCGAGGCGCGCCGGCGCCGGTGGGACCGCTGGCGCCGTCCGGCGGCGGGGCGGACGGGGTCGCGGGTGGGGGCGGCAGGTCCGGCGCGCCGGGCGGCGTCGCCGGGGTCCCGTCCGGCGGGATCTCGCTCAGGGCCATCTCCTCGAGAGGAAGCTCGTGCGCCACGATGATAGCGCGACCCTCCCGTCAGGGATCGGGCCTCCCGGCCGTCCGGGGCGCGATGGTACGCTCGCCCCATGTCCGCAGCGCCGCGTCCGATCCTCGTCGCAGACCTGCTCGCCGTCGGCACCGAGCTGACTGCCGGCGAGACGCGCGACACGAACGGCGGGGAGCTGGCCCGCTGGATGACCGGGTCCGGTGTCACGGTGCGCCGGATCGCAGCGCTGCCCGACGACCTGGCCGCGGTCAGCGCGGCCATCGCCGAGGGCCTCGCCGGGGCCGACATGGTCGTCACGACCGGGGGCCTCGGGCCGACGCCGGACGACCTCACCCGCGAGGCGGTCGCGGCCGCGACCGGCGAGACGCCGAGCGTTGATCCCGCGCTCCATGCCTGGCTGCGAGACCTGTTCGTGCGACGCGGCCTCCCCTTCCCCGAGGCGAACCGGAAGCAGGCCTGGCTGATCCCGTCCGCGACCGCGCTGCCGAACCCGAACGGGACCGCGCCCGGCTGGTGGGTCGACCGGCCGGACGGCCAAGTCGTGGTGGCCCTCCCCGGGCCGCCTCGCGAGATGCGCCCGATGTGGGCCGCCGAGGTGCTGCCCCGGCTCCGCGCCCGGGGCGTCGGCGATGGCCGGGTGGTGCGGACCCTGCGCACGACCGGGATCGGCGAGTCGCTCGTGGTCGAGCGGCTCGGTTCCGCCATGTTCGCCGCGACGAACCCGGTGGTCGCGACATATGCCCGCTCGGACGCCGTCGACGTGCGCATCGTCGCGGTCGCCGAGCGCGACCAGCACGGCCAGGAGATCCGGCCTGCGGCCGCCCTCGCCGACGAGCTCGCGACGGCGATCCGTTCCGCCCTCCCCGGCCGTGTCTGGGCCGAGGGCGAGACCTCGTGGGGCGAGCTGATCGCCGAGCGCGCCACCCGCCGGGGCGTGACGATCGCGCTCGTCGAGGGCGGGACGCGAGGCGCGCTCGGAACGCTGCTCGCCGACGTTCCAACGCTGCGCCGCGCGGTCGCGATCGGGCCCGACGAGGCCGCGACCGCCCTCGCCGACCGGCTCAAGGCGGCCGCGGCCGAGGTTGCCGCCGAGGCAGGGACGACCGTCGGCGTCGCGCTGGCCGCCCTCCCGGACGGCCGGGACACCCGGGTCCGGGTCGTCGTCGTCGGGCCGGCCGGCACACGGACGGCCACTCGGCGAGTCTTCCTGGGCGGGCCGCAGGGGCGCCTCCGGGCCGCCATCGTCGGCGCTTCCCTCCTCGCCGAGGTGCTCGAGGGAGAGCGGCGTGCCGCCGCTCGATCCCCCGCTCGATCCGCCCCTTCCGAAGCTCCAGCTCGCCCCGCGCCCGACGCCCCGTTCCAGCAGGAGGGATCCCGATGACCGTGCCGCCCGTCAGCGCCGCCGAAGTCGGCGGCTTCGCGCTCTTCCGCGGCCTGTCGGAGGCGGATCGCGCGGCCCTCGCGGCCGTGGCGGTCCGGCGGGACCTTCCCGACGGGGAGGTCCTCTACGCGGAGGGCGGTCCCGCGATGGAGCTCTCCATCCTGGAGCGCGGCCAGGCGACCCTGCGGGTCCTGCGCGAGGGCCGCCAGATCGTCGTCGCGACCCTCGGCCCGAACGAGCCGCTGGGCTGGTCCTGCCTGCGCGAGGATCCGATCGCCCTCACGACCGCGCGCGCCGCGGGCCCCATCCGGCTGGTGGCCTTCCCGGCCGGACCGCTCCTGGACCTCATGGCCTCCGGCTCGCCGGGCGGGCGGATCCTGGTCCGGCGCCTGCTCAACGTCGCGGCCCTCAACCTCGCAGCCACGCGCGAGCAGATGGTCCGCCACGGCCGAGAGGGCGTGATCACCGCCGGCTGAGCGGGAGGCCAGGCGCCATCCGCCGGCGTCAGGCTGGTTCGGGCAGGACCTCCTCGTCCTCGTACGGCTCCTCGTACGGCTCCTCGTACGGCTCGTCGGGGGCCAGGGGCACGCTCGCGAAGGCTCCGACCAGCGCCAGCGCCGCTGCGGCCGCCACGAGGGCTTGCACCCGCAGGAAGCCCGCCTGAAGGTCGACGGACCAGCTGCCGTCGGCCGACCCGCGGGCCAGTGCGTACGTGATCCAGGACGCCGCGACCGGGAGAATCACGCCCAGGATCACGTTTGCCAGGACCAACGACCACCAGCGGCCGCGCGACGCCCGGACGCCCGCGAACGCCGCCAGGGCGACCCAGGCCCAGGCCGTGGTGAGGACGACCCCCGTGACCTGGTCGACGAGCATCCACCCACCGGTGACGTCCCCGCCATTCGCGGTCGCCTGCACGACGGCGAAGACGTCCAGGCCCGTCGAGAGCACGGCCACGGCACCGACGACGGCCGCGACGCGACGGAGTGCGAAGCGCGCCGGCTCGAGGTCACTCAGGCGATCGAGCCCGCGGACCAGAACGAACGGCGCAACGAGGGCGGCGAGCCAGCCCGGCAGCCCCGACACAGACCAGAACGTCGATGGGTCGAGCGTGGTCGACGGGTCAAGCGTGCCGCTCAGGACGAACCAGTCGAAGAGATGCTGCCATGCGAGGTCCTGGATCGCCCTGAGGATCGGCCCGGCGGCGAGGACCGCAGCCGCGATCGCCAGCAGGCGATCGTTCGTCCAGGCGGCGGGCCGCCGGACGACCAGGACGACCGGGAGCAGCACGGTCGCGACGTCCACGGCGATCCAGACGAGGCCCAACGCCCAGTCGAGGCTCGACGAGTAGTGGTCCGCCCCGAAGATCCCCGATGAGCTGAGCCGGACCGCGCCGATGAACACGGCCAGCCCGACGAAGAGCCAGCCGAGCCAGGGCAGCCAGCGCACGAATCCGGGCAGGCCCGGGCCCGGGGGAATCTCCTCGTCGAAGCCCGCAGGATCCATGCGCGGGACCTTCGCCGCCGGGCGGGCGGCCGTCAAGGGCCGCGGGTCAGCTGATCGTGAGCACCGGCTGCTGGCGGGCCGCGCGCACGCTCATCCGGGCGGCGACCGTCCGGGCCAGGGTCGTCATCGCCTGGGCCGCCGGCCCCGGCTCGCGCTGGGCGACCGCCGGGATCCCCGCGTCGCCGCCTTGCCGGACGGTCACGTCGAGGGGAACGGCGCCCAGGAACTCGATGTCGTGCTCGCGGGCGAAGCGCTCGCCGCCGCCCCGGCCGAAGATCTCGGTGGCCTCGCCGCAGTGCGGGCAGACGAACGCGCTCATGTTCTCGACCAGGCCGATCACCGGGACGCTCATCCGCTTGAACATCGCGAGGGCCTTGCCGACGTCGGCGAGGGCAACCTCCTGCGGCGTCGACACGAGCACGGACCCGGAGATCGGGACCGCCTGGGCGAGGGTGAGCTGGGCATCGGACGTGCCGGGCGGCAGGTCCACCACAAGGTAGTCGAGCTCTCCCCAGGCGACGTCGCGCAGGAACTGCTGGATCGCGCCACCGACGAGCGGGCCGCGCCACACGATCGGCTGGCCCTCGGGGACGAAGAATGCGATCGAGATCACCTTGACGCCGTAGCGCTCGAGCGGGCGGATCTTGTTGTCCGCGCTGGCCGACGGGGTGCCCTCGACGCCCATCATCAGGGGGATGTTGGGGCCGGTGATGTCGGCGTCGAGGAGCCCGACGCTGGCGCCGGCCTGGGCCAGCGCCACGGCCAGGTTCGTGCTGATCGTGCTCTTGCCGACCCCGCCCTTCCCGGACGCGACCGCGATGATGTTCTTGACGCCCTCGAGGAGCTGGGGCCCGGCCGACGGTGCCGCCCGGCGGACCATCGCGCCCCAGGTCAGCTCCACCTCGGTCGCCCCGATCGCCGCGAGCGCCGCCCGCGCGTTCCGCTCAATCTCGTCCTTCAGCGGACAGGCCGGCGTGGTCAGCTCGATCGTGAAGGCCACGCGGGCGCCGTCGATCGTGACCGCCTTGACCATGTTGAGGGTCACGATGTCGCGACCCAGCTCGGGCTCCTGGACGGCGCGGAGGGCGCTGAAGACGGCCTCCTCGGTGAGCGTGGTCATGCCTGTGGTGATCCTCCCGCGGGGGTGCGCGCGGCGCTGCCGGGCCGGGGGCCCGGGGAGCGCCATCGTAGCGCGGCTTCCCGGGACGCGCCTTTGCGCCTCCAGCGCGCCCGGCTGGCCTCGTACGCGACCGGACGCGAGCCCGTCGACCCCTGCGAATCTCGCGCCGTGGTGCCTGCGAATCTGCGAAACGCGCAACGTGCGACCGTGGGTTGACACGGGTTTCGCTCGCGCCATACCCTACGACCCTATCGCACCGCGCCAGCATTCGCGCACACGCGACGCGCGGCGTCGAACCCGTCCTGCGCGTCCCCGCGGGCGGCCACCGGAACGAGGAGAAGCGAGTCCCCCAGTGGCGAACGACATCGAAGTCCGGCTCGTGGACGTGGTCAAGAGGTTCGGCGACATCGCCGCGGTCGACGGGATCAACCTCGAGGTCCGCGACGGCGAGTTCTTCTCCCTCCTGGGTCCGTCCGGATGCGGGAAGACGACGACCCTGCGGATGATCGGTGGGTTCGAGGAGCCCACCTCGGGGCTGATCGAGCTGGACGGGCAGGACGTGACCTGGCTCCCGCCGTACCGGCGGAACGTGAACACGGTCTTCCAGAACTACGCGCTGTTCCCCCACCTCACGATCTTCGAGAACGTCGCGTTCGGCCTCCGGCGCAAGGGCACCAGGGACTCCGAGATCAAGAGCCGGGTCACCGAGATGCTCCAGCTCGTCGAGCTGCCGGGCTATGAGCGGCGCAAGCCGACCCAGATCTCGGGCGGCCAGGCCCAGCGCGTCGCCCTTGCCCGGGCGCTCATCAACCGCCCGGCCGTCCTCCTCCTCGACGAGCCCCTGGGCGCGCTGGACCTCAAGCTGCGCAAGCAGATGCAGCTGGAGCTGAAGCGGATCCAGCAGGAGGTCGGGATCACGTTCATGTACGTGACCCACGACCAGGAAGAGGCGATGACGATGTCCGATCGAATCGCCGTCATGAACCGCGGCAGGTACGAGCAGCTGGCCGACCCGGAGACGCTCTACGAGCGGCCCGCCACGCGCTTCGTCGCCGGCTTCCTGGGCGTCTCGAACCTGCTCTCGGGAGCGGTCATCGAGACGGGGGCCGAGTACTCCCACGTGAAGGTGGCCGAGGACGCCGTGGTGCGGATCCCGAATGCGACGGTGAACGGATCCGGCGCGGTCGAGGTCGGCGTCCGACCCGAGAAGATTCGCCTGTTCGGCCTCGACGAGGCGCCGACGGCGGGCATGAACGTCCTGCGCGGCACCGTCCGCGACGCCTCGTACATCGGCGTGAGCACGCAATACGTCGTCGAGACCCGGTCGGGAGGCCGGCTCTCGGTCTATGAGCAGAACGTGGAGCGGACCCTCCACGGGTCGATGCATCGACCCGGCGAGGAGGTCAATCTCGCCTGGTCGCCCGACCACACCTTCGCGGTGGCTCGGGTGACCAGCGACGCAGCGGGCGACGAATGATCGACAGGCAACCAACCCACCCCGGGACACGGTGACGATCCGCCGACGGCCTGACCGCGGCGGAGCAGGAGGACCCATGGCCGAGCACGATTCCTCGTTCCTCGAGCGCGCAGTCACGCGCCGCCGGATGCTCCAGGGCACGGCCCTCGCTGGTGTCGGCGCATTCCTGGCAGCCTGCGGCACGCCCCCGGCCGCCAGCCCGGCGCCCGCGACCCCGGCGCCGACGAGCGCCCCCGCGTCATCGGGGCCCTCGGCCGCGCCGACCGCCACCCCTGCCCCGACCCCCAAGCCGTCGCCGTCCGACGTGCTCAACTTCGCCAACTGGCCGCTCTACATCGACCAGGACTCCTCCAACCCGCCCAAGAGCCCGACGCTCGAGGGCTTCACCGCGAAGTACGGCACCAAGGTCAACTACAAGGAAGTCATCAACGACAACGAGCAGTTCTTCGGCACCATCCAGCCCGTCCTCCAGGCGGGCCAGGACACGGGCTGGGACCTGATGGTGATCACGGACTGGATGGCCGCCAAGATCATCACGCTCGGCTGGACCGAGACGATCGACACGGGCAACACGCCGAACTTCGTGGCCAACGAGAACGACAACTACAAGGGCCTGGCCTGGGACCCGGACAACAACAAGCGCGCACCCTGGCAGTCGGGCATGACCGGCCTCGGGTTCGACCAGAAGAAGACCGGGGACGTGACCGCCAGCGCGGCGCTCTGGCAGAGCGATGCCCGCTGGAAGGGCAAGGTCTGGATGCTCACCGAGATGCGCGACACGGTCGGGCTCACCATGCTGAAGCTGGGCCTCGAACCGGCCAACGCCTCGCGGTCCGACTGCGACGCCGCAGTCGCCGAGATCAAGAAGGCCACCGACGCGGGGATCGTCCGCAGCTTCCTGGGCAACGAGTACAAGGAGAAGCTGATCAGCGGCGATCTCGTCCTGGGCTTCGCCTGGTCCGGCGACATCATCCAGGCCCAGCTCGAGAAGGCGACTCTCAAGTTCAACATCCCGAGCGAGGGCGGGATGCTCTGGACGGACAACATGCTCATCCCGAAGGGCGCCGCCCACAAGTACACGGCCGAGCTGATGATCGACTGGGTCTACGACCCGAAGATCGCCGCCCAGATCGCCGCGTACGTCCAGTACGTCTCGCCGGTCAAGGGCTGCGCGGCCGAGCTGGCCAAGAGCTCCGACAAGGCGACGGCGGAGCTCGCGAAGAACACGCTGATGTTCCCGGATGCCGCCACGCTGGCGCAGACGCACATCTTCAAGGCCCTGACCGAGGACGACGCCACCTACTTCAACAACGCCTTCCAGGCGGTCTCCGGGCAGTGATCGGAGGCACCCCGGGCGGCCGGCGCGAACCGGCCGCCCGATCAGGCCCGTCCGGGCCACCGTGAGAGGGAAAGCGTGGGCGCCCTAGTACGCCGCTTCCGGTTCCTCGTCCCGTACCTGCTCCTGGCCCCGGGCATCGCGTGGCTGATCGTCTTCTACCTGTACCCCGCGATCCAGATGTTCATCACGTCCTTCTGGACGGGATCGCTGGAGAAGGGCTACACGTTCAGCCTCTCGAACTGGACGAACTACACGCTCGCGCTCCAGCGCTACCAGGACCAGTTCATCCGGTCCGTCTTCTTTGCGGGCGGCGCCACGGCCCTCACGTTCCTGATCAGCTTCCCGCTTGCCTACACGATCGCCTTCCGGGGTGGGCGCTACAAGAACCTGCTGCTCTTCCTGGTCGTGGCCCCGTTCTTCACGAGCTTCCTGCTGCGCGTCATCTCGTGGGGCACGATCCTGGGCGACGACGGCCTCTTCCTTGGCCCGCTCAAGGCCTCGGGGCTCGTCCCCCAGGACTTCCGCGTCCTGGCGACGCCGATCGCGGTGATCACCGGGATCGCCTACAACTTCCTGCCCTTCATGACCCTGCCGATCTACGTGAGCCTGGAGAAGATCGACAAGCGCCTCCTCGAGGCCGGCCAGGACCTCTACGCGACGTCGTGGAGCACGTTCCGCAGGATCACCTTGCCCCTGGCCCTGCCCGGCATCTTCGCCGGCACGCTGCTCACGTTCATCCCGGCGATGGGCGACTACGTGAACGCGGAGCTGCTCGGCCAGACACCCTCCACGAAGATGATCGGCAACGTCATCCAGAGCCGGTTCCTGGCGGTCAATGACTACCCGACGGCGGCCGCGCTCAGCTTCATCCTGATGGCCGGCATCCTCGTGGCGGTGGCCGTCTACGCCCGGCTCCTGGGCACCGAAGAGCTCATGAACGCTGGAGCGGGGGTCTAGCCGATGACGACCATGGCCCTCGACGCGCCTCGACTCCGGACCCCGGGCACGCCGGTCCAGCGCGCCCGGCGCTGGCTGGGCCGCAACGGGCTCTACGTCTATACGATCCTCGCGATCATCTACCTGATGCTGCCGATCGCGGTCATCATCCTGATGAGCTTCAATCGCCCGATCGGCAAGACGAACTTCGCCTGGCGGGAGTTCAGCCTCGACGCGTGGCTCCACCCGTTCGCCCCCCTTGGGCTCCAGGATGCCGTGGTGGCCAGCCTCCAGGTCGCGTTCATCAGCACGCTGGTGGCGACGATCCTGGGGACGCTCATCGCCCTGGGCCTCACCCGCTACCGGTTCCGCGGCCAGTCGAGCACGAACCTGTTCATCTTCCTGCCCATGGCCACCCCGGAGATCGTCCTGGGCGCCTCGCTCCTGACGCTCTTCGTCTCGATCGGGTGGCCCCGCAACCTGGGGACGATCCTCATCGCCCACATCATGTTCAACATCAGCTACGTCGTGGTCACCGTGCGGGCCCGGGTCTCGGGCTTCGACCGGCGCCTCGAGGAAGCCGCGATGGACCTCGGCGCCACCGAGATGGTGACGTTCTGGAAGGTCACGTTCCCGTTGATCTTCCCGGGCATCATGGCCGCCGCGCTCCTCGCCTTCAGCCTCTCGATCGACGACTTCGTCATCACCAACTTCACGGCCGGCCAGACGGTGACGCTGCCGATGTACATCTACGGCGCCTACCGCGTGGGCGTGCCGGTCCAGGTCAACGTCGTCGGGACGATCATCTTCCTGACGGCCGTCGGCGCGGTCGTGCTCAGCACCCTGCTCCAGCGCCGCGACCGCGCCTGAGGCACCGGTGGCAGCCTCCGGCCTCCCGCTCGCAGCGACCGCCCCGCTTCCCGGCCCCGGCCTGCTCCGGATCGCCGACGCTGCCCGCGCGGTCGGCGTCTCGCCGTCCGCGCTGCGCCTCTGGGAGCGCCAGGGGCTGGTCCGGCCGACGCGGGACCAGGGAGGCCAACGCCGCTACGGGGCCGACGACCTTGCCCGCCTGCGCCGGATCCGCCGGTTCCGGCAGGCCGACGGGTTCAACGCCCCGGCGATCCTCCGGCTCCTGGCTGCGCCGGGCGTCGATCCGGCCGGCGAGGCCGGGACGGTGCGCGACGAGGAGCTCCGGGAGAACCGTGATGGAACCTCGCTCGCGGCGAGGCTGCGCGGCCTGCGGGCGATCGCGGGCCTGTCGTTGCGTGCCGTCGCGGCCCGGACCGGGCTTTCGCCCTCGTTCATCTCGGCGGTCGAGCGGGGCACTTCGGGCGCCTCGCTGGCCGCCCTCAAGCGCCTCACCGCGGCCTACGGGGTGACCGTCGCGGCCCTGGCCCGCGAGCCTGCCTTCGAGACGGGCAGGGTCGTCCGCCACGACGCTCGGCCGGTCCTCGAGGCCGGTCACGGCGTCCGCATCGAGGATCTCGCCAGCCCGGCGAGCGGGCTCCAGTCGCAGCTCTTCGTCCTGGCCCCGGGTGCGACCTCCGACGGCGCCTACGCGCACCCGGGCGAGGAGTTCATGTACGTGCTCGGCGGCCGGATCACCGTCTGGATCGACGAGGCGGAGCGCCACGACCTGGCGGCCGGCGATGCCATCTCGTTCCCGTCCTCGCTCCTCCACCGGTTCGCCGTCCAGGGTCCCGACGAGAGCCGCGTGCTCTGGATCAACACCCCCGCCACGTTCTGAGCCCGACGCCCCGGGCCTCGGGCTCAACTCCCACCCGCCGGACCGGCCGGCCACAAGGAGCCTCCGATGGTCGACACCACCTTCCCTGCCACCTCCCCCGCCCTGCCCGACCGGAGCGTCGTCCCCGGCGTCTGGTCACGGGTCACCAACCTCGCGGTGGACCACGGCGAGGGCAGCTGGCTGGTCACGATGGACGGCGACCGCTACCTCGACTACAGCTCCGGGATCGGCGTCACGAACACCGGGCACGCCCACCCCCGCGTCGTCGCGGCAGTCCAGGCGCAGGCGGCGAAGCTGCTCCACGGCCAGCAGAACATCGTGTTCCACGAGCCCGGGCTGCGGCTCTACGACCGCCTGCGGACCATCCTGCCCGGAGGGCCGTGGCAGGCCTTCCTGGCCAACTCGGGGGCCGAGGCGGTCGAGGCCGCCGTCAAGCTCGCCCGGGTGGCCACGGGCCGGCCCGCGATCGTGGTGTTCCAGGGCGGGTTTCACGGCCGGACGGCCCAGACCATGGCCCTCACGACGGCCAAGAACGTGTACCGCGGGGACTTCGAGCCGCTGCCGGGGTCGGTCTACGTGGCCGACTACCCCTACTGCTACCGGGCCGCCGGCGGCGCCCATGACCCGTCCGCCTGCACGTGCGACTGGGAAGCTCGCCTGGAGCTCCTGTTCCACACGCTCGTCTATCCCGAGAAGGTCGCCGCGGTGATCGTCGAGCCGGTCCTGGGCGAGGGCGGCTACATCGTTCCCCCGCCGGGCTTCCTGCCCCGCCTCCGCGAGATCACGCGGGAGCACGGGATCCTGCTCGTCACCGACGAGGTCCAGACCGGCGTGGGCCGGACCGGCGAGCTGTTTGCCGTGCGCCACTGGGACGTGGAGCCGGACGTGCTGGTCTTCGCCAAGGGGATCGCCTCGGGGATGCCGCTCTCCGGGATCATCGCCCGCCAGGAGCTGATGAGCCGCTGGCGACCCGGTGCCCATGGCGGAACGTTCGGCGGCAACGTCGTCTCGTGCGCGGCCGCGAATGCCACCCTCGACGTCGTCGAGCAGGAGGGGCTCGTCGCGAACGCCCGCGAGCGGGGCGCCCAGCTCCTGGCCGGGCTGCGCGACCTCCAGGCCCGCCACCCGGCGATCGGCGACGTGCGCGGCCTCGGCCTGATGCTCGCCCTGGAGTTCGTCAAGCCCGGCGAGGGCGACGGCCGGGTCCCGGACGCCGCGCTCTGCAAGCGGGTCCTGGCGGCGGCGCTGGAGCGAAAGCTGCTCGTCCTGTCGGCCGGGCCATGGGTCAACGTGGTCCGGATCATCCCTCCGCTCGTGACGACCGCGGCCGAGGCGGAGCTGGCCCTGCGGATCCTCGACGAGGCCGTCACGGCCGCCGGCGCCTGAGCGCCCTCACCCCGCGCGAGGGAGCCCCTGCACCGGCGCCCGAAGGGACCGCCTCGGCACGAACGGAGCTCCGTCTCCCTTCGTCGCCCGGGCCGCGGGCGCGCTACCCGCCCGTCGGGGGCGTGACGAGCCGGCGCAGGATCTCGTCGTGGAGCAGCCCGTTGCTCCCGACGAACGACGGCGCGTCCACCCGGCGAGAGCCCGTCACGTCCGTCACTCGGCCGCCGGCCTCCTCGATCAGCACCTGCGGCGCGGCGAGGTCCCAGCTGTGCATGCCGGTCTCGAGCATCGCCTCGGCCGATCCCTCCGCGACGAGGGCATAGCCCCAGAAGTCGCCGAAGCCGCGCTCGCGCCAGCATTGCTCGATCAGGGCGTCGAAGCCGGGCATCCAGCCCGAGGCGAGGTCGTCGCGCCGGCTGCCGTACAGCAGCTGGCTGTCGGCGAGCGCGGCGACCCGAGAGACGCGGATCCGGCGGCGGCTCCCGTCGGCGGCCAGGCTCCAGGCGCCGCCGCCCCGCACGGCGTACCAGCGCTCGCGCATGGCCGGCGCCGAGATGACCCCGACCTGCATCTCGCCGTCGGCCTCGACCGCCAGGAGCGTGCCGAAGAGGGGAACGCCGCGGATGTAGTTGTGGGTCCCGTCGATCGGATCGACGAACCAGCGCACGGACGAGGTCCCCGCGGCCTCGCCGTATTCCTCCCCGACCAGGCCGTGATCCGGGTACGCCGCCAGGATCCGATCGCGGATCAGGCGCTCGATGGCCTGGTCCGCCTGGGTCACGAGCGATCGGTCCGGCTTGGTCTCGATCGTCAGCTCCCGCCGGAAGTGGTTCAGCGCGATCCGGTCCGCCTCGTCGCAGAGGCCGAACGCGAGGTCGAGCCAGCCGTCGAGCTCCGCCTGCGACGCGCGGCGAAGGCCGGCCGACCATTCGGGCGCCGAAGGACGCGCCCGACTCCTGGGCCGGCGTCATGCCCGGATCCTCGCGCCCTGGGGATCGAAGAGCGGCTCGCGCGCCACGGTGCAGCCGACCCAGTCGCCGAACACGTCGACCTCCCCGCGCGTGCCGATCGCGGCCGCGTCGGGCGGCAGGTAGGCGTACGCGATGCTCCGCTCCACGGTCCAGCCGTACCCGCCGGACGTCACCCGACCGACGATCTCGCCGCCGACCCGGACCGGCTCGTTGCCCAGGCAGACGCTGCGCGCGTCGTCCAGGACCAGGCAGCGCAGCCGGCGCCGCGGTCCGGCCTCCCGCGCCCGGAGCAGCGCGTCCCGGCCGATGAAGTCGGGCTTGTCGATCGCTACGGCGAACCCGAGACCCGCCTCGTACGGCGTCTCCTCCGGGGTGACGTCGGCGCCCCACACCCGGTAGCCCTTCTCGAGGCGCAGCGCATCGATCGCCCGGTAGCCGCCGGCGACGAGGCCCCGCGCGCGACCGGCCTCCCAGAGCGTGTCCCAGAGCGCCCCGCCGAACTCGGCCGGCGCGTAGAGCTCCCAGCCCAGCTCGCCGACGTACGTCACGCGCAGCGCGAGGATCGGCACGGACCCGATCGTGATCGAGCGCGCCGCGAGGTACGGGAACGCCTCGTTCGAGAGGTCGTCGGTCGTCGTCGAGGCGACGATCTCGCGGGCGGCCGGGCCCCACAGGCCGAGGCAGGCGCGCCCCGAGGTGAGATCGGAGATCAGCACGCTGCCGTCGCGCGGGTCGTGCCGGCGCAGCCAGCCCAGGTCGTGCTGGCCGAACGCCGTCCCGGTGACCAGCAGGTAGCAATCCCGGCCCACCCGGGTGACCGTCAGGTCGCATTCCACCCCGCCGCGCTGGTTCAGGAGCTGCGTGTAGACGATCGAGCCGACCGGGCGGTCGACGTCGTTGGCGCAGAGGCGCTGGAGGAATGCCGTCGCGCCCCGCCCCGCGACCTCGATCTTGGCGAAGCTCGTCTCGTCGAAGAGGGCGGCGGCCTGGCGCGTGGCGAGCGCCTCGGCCCCGATGGCGGGGCTCCAGATCTCGCCGGCCCAGCCGCGGGGCCGCAGGTCGGCCAGCGCGGCCGGCTCGGCGACGCCAGCGCCGCCCTCGTTGGGGCTGAACCAGTTCGGGCGCTCCCAGCCGGACTTCTCGCCGAAGGACGCCCCCAGGGCCGCGAGGCGCCCGTAGGCCGGCGAGAGCCGCAGCGGCCGGCCGGCGAGGCGCTCCTCGTTCGGGTAGTGGATGTCGTAGTAGGTCGCGTAGTTCTCGACGCTCCGGGCCAGGGTGAACGAGCGGCTCCGGTAGTGGGCCCCGAAGCGGCGGTAGTCCATCTTCCAGAGGTCCAGCTCCGGCTCCCCGTCCACGATCCAGTGGGCCAGCTGCTGGCCGATCCCGCCGGCGCCGGCGATCCCGTGGGCGCAGAACCCGGCCGCGACGAAGAACCCGCGGACCTCGGTCTCCCCGAGGATGAACTCGTTGTCCGGCGTGAAGGCCTCGGGGCCGTTGATCATCCGGCTGACGCCCACGTCGGCGATCGCCGGGACCCGGCGGATGGCCCCGTCCATGATCGACTCGAAGCGGGGCCAGTCGGGCGCGAGGAGACGGCCGTTGAAGTCGGCCGGGATCCCGTCCAGGGACCACGGTGCCGGGTCGCGCTCGTAGCCGCCCATGCACAGGCCGCGCAGCTCCTCCCGGAAGTAGCACAGGTTGTCCGGATCGCGAAGGGTGGGCAGGGACGGCTCCGCGCCGGGAAGCGCCTCGGTGAAGAGGTACTGGTGGGCCATGGGGACGATCGGGATGGTGACCCCGGCCAGGCGGCCGATCTCGGGGGCGAACATGCCGCCGGCGTTGACGACGACGTCGGCCCGCAGCTCGTGCTCCTCGCCGCCCCGCACGTAGCGCACGCCCACGACCCGCTCGTCCGCCACGTCGATCGCCGTGACCCGGGCATGGGTCAGGACCCGGGCCCCGCGCGACCGGGCTCCGGCCGCCATGGCGAGGGCCAGGCCCGACGGGTCCAGCCAGCCGTCGGTCGGGAGGAAGACGGCGCCCAGGACGCCCTCCGTGGACATCAGGGGGAAGCGCGCCCGGGCTTCGTCCGCCGAGACCATCTCCAGAGGGAGACCGAACGTGCGGGCCCAGCCCACCTGGCGGTGGAGCTCCTCGAGGCGGGCGGGCGTGCAGGCCAGGCGCAGCGACCCGACCGGGTGCCACGCGACGCTGACGGCCGTCTCGGCCTCCAGGCGCTGGTAGAGGTCCGCCCCGTACATCATCATCCGGGTCAGGGTCGTCGTGGAGCGCAGCTGGCCGACCAGGCCGGCGGAGTGGAACGTGCTGCCCGAGGTCAGCTCGGCGCGATCGAGGAGCACCACGTCGCGCCAGCCGAGCTGGGTCAGGTGGTAGGCGATGCTCGTGCCGCCGACGCCCCCACCGATGATGACTGCCTGCGCGTGCTCGGTCATCGCCCTCGTTCTCTGCTTCGTCCCGGCCTGGTTCCGCCGCAGCCACCGGCGCGGGCCGTCACCCGACGGGCGCGGCTCACTGCGCGCCGGATCGAGGCCGGCCGATCGCGACAGGGTACCCGGCTCTCCGCAAGGGCATCGGGCGCACGCCGTCAGGCGGGCCGGGAGCCGCGCGCCGCCTGGCGAAGGGCGCGCTCGAACGCGGGCGTCTCGGTCCAGCCGATGAGGCGCTCGAAGTGCTCCCCGGCGTACGCGCGGAAGTCGACCTCGAGCGTGCTGATGCCCTGCTGGAGGACGCCCCACATCGCTTCCCGGAAGTCGGAGACGATGCGCATGAGCGTGAGCCGGGCGAGGCGGGACGGCGGACCTGGCCCTCGTAGCCCCGGAGGAGCTCGGCATCCTCGTCGGGCGTCAGCTCGTGGTTGACGCTGAAGTTGCCCAGGTCGAAGAACGGATCCCCCATCCCCGCGTACTCCCAGTCGACGATCCGGATCCGGGCGCCGTCGTCGATCAGGTTGGCGTTGAGCAGGTCGTTGTGGCACGGCCGGATCTCCACGGGGTTGGACAGGAGGGCCCGCTCGATGCGTCGTCCCGCGGCCGCTGCGACGGCGTACGCGGGCGGGATCGCGACCCCCCGTTCGAGCGCGAGGGCCCGGTACGCCTCCACGATGCGGAGCGGTATGAAGAGGCCGGGGATCGCCGGGCCGTCGTGGATCCGGCGCAGCGCGTCGGCAGCCCGGGCCAGGTTCGCCGGCCGGCGCACGACGTCCGGGGGGATCGGCGAGCCCTCGATGAAGCGCGTGACGAGGTAGCCCTCGGGCCGGATGAACTGCACGACCTCGGGGCCGACGCCGACGCCGGCGGCGGCAATCGTTGCGGCGTGCTCGACCTCGCGGCTGATGCCCAGCAGGTGCGTGTCGTTCCCGGCCAGACGAATGACGTAGCGACCCGCCCCGCCGGTCGCCTCGACAAGGAAGTTGCGGTTGGTGATCCCGCCCGAGAGCGCCCGCAGGACGAGCTCTCGCCCGTGGAGCTCCGGGACCTTCTGCATCGCCCTGACGAGCTCGTCGCAGAGCTCGCCCTGGAGGACCTCGTCGTCGCCCATCGTCTGCCTCGTCGCAGGCCTGCGTCGGCGCGGCGATCGCTCGCCGCGCCGTCAGGGTGTCGCGGAGTGGAAGCCGGTCCGCCCGGCTCAGGCGATGACGGTCTCGCCCGTCGCCTCGTCGGCCGCGACCGACTCGGCGGCAACCCGGCGACGCTCGACCACGAGGTAGAAGATCGCGCCGGTGATGAGGATCAGGGCGAGCGTGAACTCGAAGATCGGGATCTGGGGCAGCCCGGTCATCGGCGTGCCCAGGAAGGAGAGCGTGTCGATCGTCGGGTTCGTCTGGGTCCGCAGCCCGATGACCTGGGCGGCCGTGCTGCCCGACGCCGGGATCGTCCACGACTGGTTCCCCAGCGCGCCGAAGATGTCCGACTGCCAGAGGGAGAAGTTGAGGATCATCGAGCCGCCCCAGACCAGCGCCAGGACGTTGATGATCGTGCCCCAGGAGCCCAGCTTGAAGTAGGCGCCCTTGTGCGGCCAGCCCGTCCGGCGGGCCGTGAGGACACCCAGGTTGCACAGGAAGTAGCTGGTGTAGATGAGGCCGGTGGCGCCGATCGCGAGGACGAAGGGGCTGTCGCTGATCATGAACGGGATGGCGGCGAGCACGCCGACGGCGACCGCGGCGTTGGCCGGCGTCTTGAACCGCGGGTTGACGTGGGCCCAGGTGCCGCCCGAGGGGCATCCGCCCGTCGCGGCCCATCGAGAACATGAGGCGGGTGGTCGCGCCCTGGATCGCCAGCGTGCAGACGTAGACGGCCGCCAGGATCACGAAGAGGTAGACGTTGCCGAGGTCGCCCATGTTGGCCTTGATCGTGTCGCCGATCGGCAGGCCGAATGCCTGGGCGCCCGCGATCTCCCCGGGCAGGTCCTTGAACGAGAGGACGATCGCGAGGAGGAAGATCGCCCCGATCACGCCCGAGAGCAGGATCGCCGGACAGGAGCCCGCGCGGCGCCTGCTTGCCGGCGTTGATGGTCTCCTCGCCGAACGTGCCCGCGGTGTCGAAGCCGTAGACGACGAACAGGGACATGAACATCGCGACGAGGAAGATCGAGGGGAAGCTGCCGCCCGCCTGGTTCTCCAGGCCGGCCGTGGTGGTGAGGACCGACAGCGGCTGGTTGTGGAAGAAGATCAGCAGGATCAGGGCGAACACGACCATCGCCGAGGATCTCGGCCCCGACGCCGAGGTTGTTGATGATCGAGAGGAGCCGCACGCCGAACGCGTTGATGAGCGTGGTGGTGATCAGGACCACGACGGCCCAGAACTGGATCATGTTCAGGAAGCCGACCGGCGACTTGTCGGTCAGGGCGAACCCGAAGATCGACGAGAGCACCAGCGGCACGGTGATCGCCACGGCCGTGGTGGTCAGGATCCCGGCCCAGAAGTAGATCCAGCCCGTGAAGAACCCGAGCGTCTTGTTGGACAGGCGCTTCGACCACTGGTAGATCGAGCCCGCCACCGGGAAGTGGCTGGCCAGCTCCGCGAAGTTGAGGGCGACGAACAGCTGGCCGACGATGATGATCGGCCAGGACCAGATGAACGCCGGCCCGCCGGTGGCGAGCCCGAGGCCGATCAGCGTGAACGTGCCCGTCGAGACGCTGATGTAGCTGAATGCGACCGCGAAGTTGGACAGGAAGCCCAGCGACCGCTGCAGCTCGGGCTTGATGCCCAGCGACTGGAGATGGGCGTCGTCGCGCGCGCTCTGCGACTCCGGGCCGCCCTGGGAACCATCGACCGCCACGTCAGCCCTCCATTGCCACTGGTGGCCGACCGCTGCGCCGGCCCGGGAACGCTGGGACGAGAGCAGGCGCGCAGGCCCGACCGTCCCCGGCCGTCGCGCGCGATGGCGCAGGATATGCGGCCCGCTCGGACAACGTCAACGGGACATCTCCCGCGTGGACGAGTCGTCCCGCGGGGTGGGCTCGGTCGGCCGGGCCAGAGGGCGCACGGCAGTCCGGCATGGGGCCCGGGCCGGCTGCCGCAGCGGCGGTCGCGCGGCGATCGCGCTCTGGACTACCCCTGCAGCGCCTCCGGCAGCGGTCGGTGCCACTCGGGCGTATCGACGAAGCGGAGCAGGTCGGTCGTCCCGGACACCTTCAGCTGGTCGAAGAGGTAGCGCCAGCTTCGCTGGCCTGGCTGGCCAGGATCTCGTCCTTCGTCGCGAGCTCCCAGAGCTGGCGCTTGAAGGGCCCGATCGCCTTCTTGCGGGTCGTGTAGACGAACTGGCTGTCGGTCATCCCGGGCTTGCGCTCGTCCGCTGCGTTCGCGAAGCACCAGGCCTCGATCTCGCCGGTGGAGCTCGGTCGGGAAGGCCGGATGCTCGTAGACGGCGTTCTGGAAGCCGGTCGCGAGGTGGATCTCGGCCGTCTCGACGGTCGGGAACGTGTGGAAGAGGGTGTCGGGCAGCGTGCTGGCCCCGTGCTGCACGGCGCCGGCCGCCCCGTAGCCCCGGGCGACCTCGCCCAGGACGCGCAGCACCTCGAAGTCCAGCTTCACCTCGGCCACGCCCGCCGCCCGGGAGCGGCACGCCCCCGTGGCTGGTGCCGGTCTGGACGCTGACCTTGCTGACGCCGATCGAGCCGGGCCGCCGGGCGTCGAGCTCCCGGCGATAGCCATCGAGGTAGGCCCGCAGCTCCGGCTCGGTCGAGTTCTGCTTGCCGACCTCGCCGATCTCGCCGCCGACGCTGATCGTGACGCCGGCTGGCTCGAGGTCCCGGATGAGCGCGGTGATCTCGGCGGCCCGGGTGTAGTTGACCCGCTGCTCGGCGTCCGCGTCCGGCTGGGAGAGGTCCACCAGCGTCGAGCTGTCCACGTCGACGTTCAGGTAGCCGGCGGCGATCGCGTCGCGACAGGCCTTGCGGATCTCCTCGGTCATCGCTTCGGGGTCGGCAGCGTACTTCTTGGCGTTGAACTGGTAGTGGTCGCCCTGGATGAAGACGGGACCGGTCCAGCCGGCCGCGATCGCCCCGGCGAGCACGTTCGGGGCGTACTCGAAGACCCGCTGCTAGGTGTACGTCTGCTCGGACCGGGCCAGCTCGAGGATGACCGGCCCGACACCCTTCGCCCGGGCCGTGTCGAAGACCGTGCGGGCCATGTCGAAGGCCTGGATCCGGATGTTGATCGCCGGGACGGTGAACCCGTGGACTTCGCCGCGCGAGCGCGCCTCGTAGAGGCCCTGGATGCTCGCCGATCGGACGCCCAGCGCCTGCCCGGCCTCCCAGATGATCCAGCGCGCCGCCTCGACGGTCCCCTGGTCGGCCGAGAACGTCTGGGTCCAGGCGAGGTCGGCGATCGTCCCGGCGCGGAAGCCCGCTTCGTCGGTGACGACGACGCGGTCGCCGATGATCGTGGCGGTCCCGTCGAGGAGCGCGAGCAGCTCCGGGATGGAGCCGGCTACGGTTGCCATGGGCAGCGGATCCTCCGTGTGCGTGCGGGCGCCGGGCGAGCCCGGCACGATGGATGACGCAGGTTCCGTTCGCGCCAGGGGACGGGGTTGCCTCGGGCAGCGCGCGAGCGGGCTCCGCCATGGTACCGCCGCACCGGCCGTGAGCCCTGCCGGCCGATCGGCCCGTGTTGACGGGTCGAGCGTCGTGCGCCCGGCGCGTGTCTCCGGGGACCAGGCCCGCTGTCGGCCGCCGGGGGGCGGCCCGTCAGGCGACCCCGGCCTCGCGCGAGAACGTCTCCACGATCCGATCGAGCTCCGCCGGGAGGCCGTCCGCCAACGACGCCGGGACGTGGTCGCCGAGGATGGCCGCGACACGTTCGCGGGCCTTCGCGCGGACGTCCGGACGGCCGACCGCCTCCCACTCCTCCCACGTTCCTCGATCGAAGAAGCGGGGCTGCCAGAGCCGGCGCATGTTCGCCACCGTGTGGTCCTCGGCCAGGAAGTTGCCGCCCGGGCCGACCTCGGCGATGGCCTCGACCGCCAGGTCCTCGTCCTCGACCGCAAACCCCCGGGCGAACGCCGCGATGAGCCCGAAGATCTCGGCGTCGAGGACCAGCTCGTCGAGCGCGAAGACGCGGGCCGCGTGGAGCAGCCCCGCGCCGGAGAGCATGTCCGCGCCCGCGAGGAGGCTGACGAGGCCGGACAGCCCGTTCTCGAGGCCGGCCTGCCAGTCGGGTGACTTGGCGCCCGGCGCGAACGTGCCCACGCTCACGGGAAGGCCATAGTGGCGGGCCAGCTGGGCGAATGCCGCCTGGAAGAGGAGATCCTCGGGCCCGCCGCACGCGACGAGCGCCGAGCGCAGGTCCATCACCGTGGAGCAGGCGCCATAGAAGGTCGGCGCACCCGGGACCAGCGTCTCGAGGATCGTCACGCCAGCCAGCACCTCCGCGTTGGTCTGGACGAGCGTGCCGGCGGCGGTTGCCGGGGCGGTGGCGCAGGCGATCGCCATGGTCACGAACCCCGCGGGGACGCCCGCCTCGCCGTACACCACCGCCGCCTCCAGGGCCTCCCCCTCGAACACGAGCGGGCTCAGGCTGACCTGGAACGAGGAAAGGATCGGTCGCGCCCGAAGGGCCTCGGCCCCACCGGCGATCGCCCGGGCCATCTCGACGGCCCCGCGGGCGACCAGCGGCGTCACGCCGGTCATCAGCTGCACGTGCTTCACGCTGTTCGTGGCCTGGATGCGCAGCTCGTGGAGCGGGCGGACCGGCACCGGGGCGTCACCGGCCTCCACCCCCTGCCACAGGAACCCGATCTCCGGGAGCGCATCGGCGATCCGGGTGACGAGCGCGAGGTCCGCCCCGGTCGACGGGCGCCTCAGGCCCGTCACCGGGTCGAGGATCTCGGCGGCGCTGCCGTCGACCGAGAGCCAGCCGTGCCGGCCGTCCAGGGTGAGGTCGCAGCCCGCGTCGCGGGCGGCCAGGGTGTAGGCGTGCGGCGCCGCCGCAAGCGCGCCCTCGACGAGGGCGCGCGGAAGCCGAACGCGGTTGCCCTCGACCCGGGCGCCCGCCGCGGCGAGGCGTGCTCGGATCCGTGCCGAGCCGACGGCCACGCCGACCTCCTCCAGGACGCGCAGCGACGCGCCGTGGATCCGCTCGACCGCGGACGGGCCCAGCGGACGGAGCGGGGCGTCGCCGAGCGCGAGCGCGCGGACGGATGGCGAGGTGGGCATGACAGTCTCTCCGGACGGAGCTGGCAGCGGGTGGGACGGCGCTCGCGACGAGACTAGCGGTCCGCCGGGCTCCCGTGCCCCTGCGGTGCGCGGCGCGCGCCGGCCCGGCGCAGCCTCGAACGTTCGAGCGCGCGCCGGATCGGGTCGGCGCCAAGCGTGATTCGATTCCCGTGACGCCTCAGCGGCGCGAGGCTCCGGGCGGCCGGGTCGAGGCGAGGTGGGACTTCCACTCGGAAGAGACACCGTCAGGCGAGGCGCTGCTCCCCTCCCAGCCGCATGTGCACGTGACGGTCTGGATGCGGTGCCGGTAGCGCTCGATGACGTGCCGGTTCTCGTCGTCGCGGGGACGGGCGGCCGGGGGCGGATAGCCGGGCATCAGGCGCCCCGACGGCCAGCGGCCCGCGGGTGGTGCGGGTCCCTGGGGGTGAGATGAGTGACCGCACCGGCTGCCACGAGTGCCTCCCTCGACGGTCCGCGTCGAATGTGCCTGGGGCCCGGGCAGGGCAACGAAGATCGGCCCGCCTCTACAGAATCCCCACCCACCGTGTCAAGTGTACTCCATCCTGAAGAGAGGCTCGGCCGGCGCCGACCGGCGAAGGGCCGGGTCGCGCGAGATCTGCCCTCGGCGGGACCTCAAGGGCCGCGCGAGCCCCGACATCAGCCGCTCGATCGCGCCGCCTCGGCTGCCAGCGCGACGGTGAGCTCCCCATGCGCCCTCTCGAGGTCGCCGGCGCGCCACCCGACCCTGGCGGCGAGCTCCGTGTACAGACCCCAGGCGAAGTGGTCCCAGGTCGCGGTCCGGGGCTCCCAGGTCGCGAGGATCGCGGGTCCGGGACGCTGCACGTGACCACCCGCATCGCGCGCCACCGGGCGCAGGTAGTGCGCCGCAACGACCCGGTGGGGTGGCTCCGAACCGAGGACGAGCACGACCCCGAGACGGCTCTGGGCGTCCGGGCCAGCCCCGACCCGGAAGTCGCCGAGGCTGGCGATCAGCTCCTCCAGGGAGCCGGCCTCCACGCCGGCAACGAGCCCGAAGCCCCGGATGGCGGCCCGGACTCCGCGCCGCAACCCGCCGCCCACGAGCACTCCCGCGACCAGCACGTCCCGGTTGGAGTCACCCGTCACCTCGGCCGGGCCCATGGCGGCGCGACCGACCGTCGGCGGGATCGCCGCGCCGATGGCCGCGGCGAGGGCCTCGGCGGCCGCGCCTGCCCCTTGCGGCGCCGCGACGAGGATCGGGACGCGATCAGCCGCGAGGAGCGCCGCGAGGGCCGCCAGCTCCGCGTCGACGAGGCCCACGGCCACGAGCGCGGCCAGGGGGCGAGTCGTGGACGCGGGCGCGGCGCCGCATGTCGTCCGGGGGCGGCGCGGGTTCGGGTGGCGTGGGCATCGTGGCCGAGGGTACGGCAATGCGCCCCGATCCGCGCCGGGCCCGGCGGCCGAGCCGCAACCGCCTCCTCAGCCCGATTGACTGGGAAGCTCGCGGGCTCGCCACGCGCCCCCGTCCGCATGGCGATCCGCCAGGGGGCGGGCGCCGGCCGTCGCCCGTGACCGACGGCCGTGTCTTGACAGCCCCTGGCGGAGGGTTGTAGTGTCCGGCCCTGGCGCGCCGACCGGCGCGTGTATCAGCAGAGGTCGAGCCACCGAATGAGCGAGCGGATCTTCCCCATGAGCGCCCAGGAGCGGTACCTCACCGCGCCTGTCGGCGCGCTCTGCGGGCGATCTGTGCCCAGCTCGGGGTAGTCACGCGGCGGTAGCGCCGCCAGACTCGGAACCCAGAGCCGCGGGCCGGATCGAGGCCCAGCGGCTTTTTCTTTGCCCCGCGTCGGCGGGGCGGCGACCCGGAGCCGCGGGCCTGAACGCAGGGATACGTTCGGGCCAGCGGCTCTTCTCGTGACGGAGGAGCGCAGGGGGGCCCGCAAGCCGGGATCGCCCACCACCGAGACGAGATACGGGAGCAGAACCGTGAGCACGATCCTCACCGAACCGAACAGCGCGGTCCGCACGCCCGTCTCGGCGCACGTCGAGGCCCCGGCCCGGATCCCCTCGAGCGCCCCGGCGGGGCGCCCTGCCCGCAGCGCAGCTGCCGGCAGCCCGCCCGCGCTCCACCTGGAGCACGTCAGCAAGACGTTCGTCGTCGGCCGGAAGAAGAAGCCGGTCGCGGCGATCGCGGATGTCTCCCTGCGCGTCGAGCGCGGGGAGATCTACGGAATCCTCGGAGCGAACGGGAGCGGCAAGTCGACGCTCATCCGGCTCGTGTCCACCCTCCTCACGCTCGACGCCGGGCGCGCGGAGATCTTCGGCCACGACGTCGAGCGTGACGAGATGGCGGTCAAGCGCCTCATCAACCGGGTGAGCGTGGACGCCGCGTTCTTCAAGAAGCTCTCGCCGCACGAGAACCTGGCGTTCGCGGCGCGACTCTACGGCCTCGATGCAGCGCGGGCCCGGATCGAGGCGATCCGGATCCTCGCCCGGCTCGGGATCGCGGACAAGCGCCTGGGCTCGCCGATCGAGCAGATGAGCCGGGGAATGCAGCAGAAGGTCGCCATCGCGCGGGCCCTGCTGACGTCCCCGACCCTCCTGCTCCTGGACGAGCCGACGACCGGGCTCGACCCGCGCTCCAAGCTGGAGGTCCAGGCCTTCATCGAGGAGCTCCGGGCGACCCACGACGCCACGATCGTCCTGACCACGCACGACATGGCCGAGGCGGACCGCCTCTGCGACCGGATCGCGATCCTCGACGGCGGCAGGCTCGTCGCCGAGGACACGCCGGCCGGCCTCAAGGCCCGGGTGGCCAGGGAGACCGGGCTCGCTCCGACGCTCGACAACGTCTTCATGACCTACACGGGGCGCTCGCTCGACGAGGACGTCGAGGAAGAGGCCCCGGAGGACGACGAATGAACCAGCACATCGACATCAAACGCGCCATCCACGACGAACGCATCGCCCGCTACCGGGCCGAGGCTCGAGCCGAGCGGTTCCGAGCCGACGCCCGGGCCCGGCGAGGCGATCGCCAGCCCGACGCCGAACGGCACGCCTTCCGGCGCGCCGTCGGCCGCTCGATCATCAGGTTCGGCGAGCGCATCGCCGCCGAGCGCTCGATCGAGCGTCTCGAGCCGACCGGTTCCCGCTGATGCGGGACCGGCCGGCCTTCCCTGCAACCGGAGTCCTGAGATGACCACCTTGGCCCGCCCGATGTCGGCGGCGCGCCGGGAGATCGGCGCGTCCTTCGCCTTCATCGAGCGCAACTTCAACCTGAGCCGCCGCTACTGGGGCTGGGAGCTCGCGTTCCTGGTCTACGCGATGGCGGGCGCCCTCTCGATCTCGTTCATCGGGGCGGCCGCGGCGGACAAGCGGCTCATCTTCAGCCTCGTGATCGGGGCGATCTTCTGGAACTACCTGTCCACCGTCTTCAGCTTCATCGCGGAGACGATCAGCTGGGAGCGCTGGGAGGGGACCCTGGAGTACACGATGATGGCGCCGGTCCGGCGCTCGTCGCAGCTCCTGGGATCGACCCTCTACGCGATCATCTACGGGCTGATCCACACGCTCGTCATCCTCGCCGTGCTGGTCCTCTTCTTCGAGCTGGACCTCTCCCGGGCGAACTTCGTCACGGCGGCGGTGGTGATGGTCGTGGGGTCCTTCTCGGTCATCGGGATCGGGGTCATGGCCGCGATCCTGCCCCTCCTCTACGTGGAGCGCGGGGCGCAGATGACGTTCGTCATCCAGTCCTGCCTGCTCGTGGTGAGCGGGGTCTACTACCCGATCTCCGTCCTGCCCGGCTGGATGCAGGTCGCCTCGGCACTGTCCCCGGCGACGTACATCCTGGACGGGGTCCGGAAGGGGATGCTGGACGGCGCCTCGCTGGGGTCCGTCATGCCGGACATCTGGCCGCTCCTCCTGATGGGCGCGGTCCTGATCCCGGTCGGGCTCCGTCTCTTCGGTCGCGCGGAGCGTTACGCGAAGCGGACCGGCAAGCTCAAGCGGGTCGGGTGATGGCCCCCGACGCCGCACCTGGCAACCCGCCGCTCAACGGCCTCTCGGTCCTCGGCTGGGACGCGGGCTGGGAGGCCGCCTTCTCCACCCACGCGGGGATCGGGCTCCAGCCCGCCCGGATCGTGGCCGAGCATCGCGGCGCCTCCGAGGTCGCGACCTCGGCCGGCCCGCTCCAGGCCCACCTGGCCGGCCGCCTTCGCCACCTGGCCATGGGCCCGGGAGACCTGCCCGTGGTCGGTGACTGGGTGGCCGTGGACGCCCGCCAGGCCGAGGGCACGGCCACGATCCTGGCCGTGCTGCCCCGCCGAACCCGCATCCAGCGCCGGGCGCCCACCGACCACGCCGCCCCGCTCCAGGTCCTGGCCGCGAACGTGGACGTGCTGCTGGTCGCCACCTCGCTGAACCGCGACCTCAATCCTCGACGGATCGAGCGCTACCTCGCGACGGCCTGGGAATCCGGCGCCCGCCCGGTCGTGGTCCTCACCAAGGTCGACCTCGCCGCGGACCCGGTCGAGGTCGTCATCGCCGAAGCGCAGCTGGCCGAGGTGGCCGTCAACGTGCCGGTGCTGGCCACGAGCGCGGTCTCGGGCGCGGGCATCGCGGACGTGCGCGCCCTGCTCGGCCCGGGCATCACGCTCGCGCTCGTCGGGTCGTCCGGCGTCGGCAAGAGCACGCTCGCCAACGCCCTGCTCGGCGAGGAGCGGCTCCTCACCCGGGCCATCCGGGAGGACGACGCGCGGGGCCGCCACGCCACCGTCGGACGCCAGCTCGTCGTGCTCCCCGATGGTCGCGGCATGCTCATCGATACGCCCGGACTGCGCGAGCTTGGCCTGTGGGACGAGGGAGCCGGCCTTGATGCCGCCAGCGCTGCGCTTTCGAGCCTGTACCAGTCCTGGGCTTCGGCGATGTCCTTCCGCGCGGCGGCGGTCAGCACCAGCCGGGGCGCGATTACCGCGCGCGTTCCTCAAGCTCGGTCTTGAACTCTGCCCACGTCTTGACATCGGCCTTATCTGCTTCGAAACTCGCCAGCCGGCCGGTCGATCTCCGCAGCCTGCGCGGGCGTCAGCGGGGCGTCCTCGCCGCCGATGCTGTCCCACAGGGCGGCGATAACTTCCAGCCGCTCGGCGGGCGGCAGGGCAAGGGCGCTTTCTATAATGTCGCGGTGTGACATGTGCCCGAGGATAGGCGCGCCCCGGCTTGCGGTCAATATGTAGACGTAGAATGTGCTTGCGTTTTCCCGGCGGCATTACTCGGTTGTGTTGCGCGGATCGGGCGGCGGTGAAGCGAACGCTTCCGTTCCGCGCCAAAGCCGGCCGTATACCGCCCATTTGGGCTCATCGGTGGTAAAGGAGGCGTAGATCGCCACGCCGCGGAAGCCGCTGCCCCGCCCGATCCCCCGCAAACCGGCCAGGATGCCATTAAGGCTGTGCTCAACCGTCTCCACGTCCGGCCGGTGATAGTCCTTATCGTCATCGTAGGCCGGAACGCCCATCAGCCACTCGCAACCCCTGGCTTCCGGCGGCGGCAATGTTGCGGCAAGCTGGCGCGTCCAGGTGGCGACGAGCGCCTCGTAGGCGGACGCCGATTTAAGCCCGGTATCATAGGACATCACCGCAAGCTCGCCCGCGATCTGGCAGACGTTACGCGCGAACGGCAGATCCCAATAAGTGTCGCTCACCAGGCTCGCCCTCTTGCGGCGGCGGATAGGCGGCAACCGACAGCGTGCGCTCGCCGATGGCGGCCTTGACCTCGCGAAGCAGGTCCAGATAGGCGGAGGTCCCGCTTGGCAGGGGCTCGATATTCGAGCTGTATCCCGTCCGCTCCAAGCGCCACTAGACGGCGCGCGTGCTCCGCGAAGGCCCGGCGCTGCGCGGCATCGTCAAGATGCACATCGCGGCCCAGATTTCCGCCGCTCCAGGGGATTACGCGGATTTCGGGCGCGATCCGGTGGATTTCCGCGAGGAACGCGCCAGCGCGCTCCGGCACGTAGCGGACGTGACCGGCCTTGGACCGCCAGCCCGGCCAGCCCTCCGCGTCCATTGGCCCCAGGAAGGGATAAATCCGCCCGATGCCGCGCTCGCGCAGGCTCGCCACCAGGGCCGCGATTTCCTCGCTGCCGGGCGCCTCGTGCAGCCAGTGCCGGCGCATCCAGAGTGCGTTGTCCCCCCGGCGAGTAGCGCCCCGCTCCGGTTCGCCCGCACGCAGGCCGGAGCCCGCGAGGAGGATTGCGGCGGTCAGGCAAAAGGCAAGGAATTTCTAAATCATGGGTCTCCGT
>CAWDEW010000006.1:0-139520 GCA_963801445.1 uncultured Chloroflexia bacterium
GCGGTTCCGGACGGACTTGTCGGCACGTGGACGCCCTGCTACGATCATGGTGATATCACCGTGAAATTAGGAGTGGGCTGTGATCCAGGAACGCAAGGCTCGGGCGCTTCCCGGCTACCCGATGCTGTTCATGCTGCTCGCGGTGACCGTGGCGGGGGTCCTCGCCCTCATCTTCGGCGTCGTCGATGTCGAGCGCGTCGGCCGGGGCGGCACGCTCGCGGTCGTGGTGATCGCCGTGCTGCTCGTCCTCGGGTACCGAGGCCTGACCGCGGTGAACCCCAACGAGGCGCGCGCGCTCGTGCTGTTCGGGCACTACGACGGCAGCCTCAAGGAGCAGGGCTTCTGGTGGGTCAACCCGTTCACCCTCCGCCCGCGCGTGTCGATCAAGATCCGCAACTTCGAGAGCCAGAAGCTCAAGGTCAACGACCACGACGGCAACCCGATCGAGATCGCGGCGGTCGTCGTCTGGCGAGTGCGCGACACCGCGGAGGCGCTCTTCGAGGTGGACGACTACGACGAGTTCCTCAAGGTCCAGACGGAGGCGGCGATCCGGACGCTCACCACGTCCTACCCCTACGAGCCCCACCAGGGACGACGAGCTGTCCCTGCGCGGCAACCCGCACGAGGTCGGCCAGCAGCTGCAGGTGGAGGTCCAGGGTCGCCTCGAGAAGGCTGGCATCGAGGTCATGGACACGCGTATCAGCCATCTCGCCTACGCCCCCGAGATCGCCAACGCGATGCTCCGCCGCCAGCAGGCGAGCGCGGTGATCGACGCCCGGACCCGGATCGTCGAGGGCGCGGTGAGCATGGTCGAGATGGCCCTCGACCAGCTCTCGTCCAAGCACATCGTCGCGCTCGACGAGGAGCGCAAGGCCCAGATGGTGAGCAACCTCCTGGTGGTGCTCTGCAGCGAGCACGAGACCCAACCGGTGGTCAACACGGGCACCCTGTACCAGTAGCCGGCGGACGTGACCATGGAACGGAAGCCGTTCCTGCTGCGGCTCGATCCCGCGACCATGGCAGCGCTGCGCGGCTGGGCGGGTGACGACCTGCGGAGCCTGAACGGTCAGATCGAGTACCTGCTGCGACGAGCCCTCCGCGATGCCGGACGGCTCCCGGCCCCCAGGGAACGGCGGGAGGCGGCAGGGCCTGCGATCGATGACGGCGACGCGGCAATCAACGACGCGAGGGACGGCAGCGACGCGGCAGCCGTACCGGCCATGCAGGGGCGGGGTGATCGTCGATGACCGGTACGACTCAACGGCAGCTCGAGATCGACGGGATCTCGAAGCGGTACGGACAGACCGTCGCCGTGCAGGACCTCACGTTCGAGATCCATGCCGGCGAGCTGTTCGGCTTCGTGGGGCGCAACGGCGCCGGCAAGACCACGACGATGCGAATCGCGCTGGGCGTGCTCGCGCCCGATGCCGGCGTGGTGCGCTGGCTGGGCGTGCCCCTGACGTTCGAGGCCCGACGCCGCATCGGCTACATGCCCGAGGAACGCGGCCTGTATCCCAAGATGCACGTGGCGGAGCAGCTCGCGTACCTCGGCGAGCTGCACGGCATGGCGGGCGCGGCAGCCCGGGAGGCCGCCCTCGGCTGGCTGGACCGCTTCGGCCTCGCCGACCGGCGCGACGCCGAGCTGCAGGCGCTCAGCCTGGGCAACCAGCAGCGGGTCCAGCTGGCCGCGGCACTCGTCTTCGGGCCGGACGTGCTCGTGCTCGACGAACCGTTCGCCGGGCTCGACCCGGTTGCCGTCGACGTGATGGCGGGCGTGCTCCGCGAACGGGCGGAGGCAGGGGTCCCCGTCATCTTCTCGAGCCACGAGCTCGAGCTCGTCGAGCGCCTGTGCGACCGCGTTGGGCATCATCGACCACGGGCGGATGGTCGCCTGCGGCACGGTGGACGAGCTCCGGGCCGGGGGGCAGGAACGCCGCTGGATCGACGTCCCCACGGCCCCGGATGGCTGGGAAGCCGGCGTGCCGGGCGTCCGGCTCGTGCAGGCCGACGGCTCGAGGCGGCTGTTCGAGCTGGATCCGGGCGTCGACGACCAGGCGCTGCTCCGGGCGGCGCTGGCCACGGGACCCGTGCGCGAGTTCGAGCGCGTCGAGCCCACCCTCGGCGAGATCTTCCGGACGGTCATCGAGGAGGCAGCGGCATGAACGCCCGGTCTCCTGGGCTGGGCGGAACGCGCCGCCTGCCGACCACCGTCCTCGTCGCCCGCCGCGAGGTCCGCATGCGGCTGCGCTCGCGGGTCTTCGTTGGCGGCACGATCGTGATGACGGTCCTCGTCGTGGTCGGCATCGTGGCCGCGTCGCTGCTCGCCGGCAGGACCAACCCGGTGCGGGTGGGCTTCAGCGGCGGATCGCAGGCGCTCGAGCGGTCGTTCACGGCATGACGGCCGCGGCCCTGGGCGCGAAGGTGACGGTCAGCGACGTCGCCGACGTCACCGCCGGGGAGGCTCAGGTGACGGCGGGCACGCTCGACGTGCTCGTGACGGGGTCGGCGACCGCGCCGACGGCCGTGGCGAAGGCTGCGATCGCATCGAACGTCGAGTCCGCCCTGTCCCTGGCCGCGGAGGCGGCGCGCCTCTCCGACGCCGGCCTCTCGCCGGCGGCCATCACCTCGGCCATGGCCCTGGTCCCGGTCCGGCTGCTGCAGCCCCCCAGTCCCAAGGACAACGCAGAACCTGTTCGCCAGCCTGGCCCTCGGCATCCTGCTCTGGATCGCGCTCGGCCAGTACGGGAACATGGTGGCCCAGGGCGTGGTCGAGGAGAAGGCGACGCGGATCATGGAGATCCTGCTCGCCACGATCCAGCCAAGCCGCCTGCTGGCGGGCAAGGTCATCGGGATCGGCCTCGTCGGCCTCCTGCAGCTCACGATCGTGGGCGCGGCCGCGCTCGTCGCGGTCCACGTGACCAATGTCGCCGCGATCCCGGCCCTCGGCGTGGCCTCGATCCTGGGCGACATCTTCTGGTTCCTGCTCGGCTTCCTCTTCTACGCCACTGCCTACGCCGCGGTCGCCTCCCTCGTCTCGCGCCAGGAGGAGGTCCAGAGCGCCGTCGCCCCGATCTCGATCCTCCAGATCGCGGGGTACCTGCTCGTGTACGCCGCGCTGCCGAATCCGACGGGCCCCCTGGCCACGGTGTGCTCGTTGCTTCCGCCGTTCGCCCCAATCCTCATGGCGGTGCGGATGGCGGCCACCGACGTGCCGTTCTGGCAGGTCGGCCTGGCGGTTGCGCTGACCGTGGCATCCATCGTCGGCCTGACCTGGCTCGCCGGCCGCATCTATGCCAATGCCGCCATGCGCCTCGGCACACGGGTGCGCTTCCTGGATGCGTTCCGTGGGTAACGCTCGTGGGTAGGTACAGCATGTTCCGGCCCTGTCGGGCCGCAGCGATCGGAGGAGGAATCAGATGCCGCTCTCGTGTGAAGGCCCATCCATTCCTGACCCTGCTGGCGGTGGTCTCCGCGATCCTCATCGTGGTCGGCCGGATCAACAAGGACATCTGGTGGGGCGACTGGGTCTTCGTCGCCGGAATCGCGGTGCTCGTGGTTGCTGGCGCCCTCTTCGTCCTCCTGACAAAGAGGTGATCGAACCGACCTCCTCTTCGGCGCAGGTCGCGCGACGACGGGCGACGGCAAGCCTCGGCGCCCTCGTTAGCCCTCTCGCCCCGACCAGTTCTCCGAGACACCTTGAGCCGGACCCTCGCGTCCGGCTCTCTTGCTGCCCGCCGAACGGTCGCCGCGCGGCGATCAGTACTCGCCCTTGACCACGAAGAACGAACCGCGGATCGTTCCGGCCAGCTTCGACTTCTGGCGTGCGAACTTGAACCGCGACGCGAGCTCGGCGGGGACCTCCATCCCGTCGGAGAGCTTGAACCCGACCGCCCGCTTCGAGGCGTCGTCGATGGTGTACATCACGTTGATCGACAGGCCGCTCTCGTAGAACACGTACGCCATCCGGATGTTCGCGACCTGGAACCCCGTCGCCTCGAGTGGGCGAGCCGCGATGACGAGGTCGCGCTCCTCCTTGAGGATGCGGTGCACCCAGTCGACGGTCTCCCTGGCATCGCTCGCCGACTCCACCGTGAAGTCGTGGTCGTACTTGTTCTTGAAGTAGCGGGCCTCGTTCGCCCGCAGGCCGGCGAGCGCGGGCGCCACAGGTGACGACTCCAGGCCGGTGGTCGAGACGTTGTTGAAGTCCACGACATAGGACATGACCCGCTCCTTGCGCATCGAGGGGAGACGCCCGACGTCCGGCAGCGCTCGCGCGTTCACCGAAGTGATCGCGTGACGCCCGACTCTTCGGACCCGACGCAGCATGGCTGCGTGCCGTGATTGTTGCCGGTGGTTGCGCCAAGCGCTTCTCGAAATCTGACGGACACGGCAGATCGCGCGGCCCGACTTCACGCGAGGTCGGGTGCGTCGCGGGAGGGTCGTCACGGCGGGTCGGCGATCCTGGACAGCCGCGCTGGCCCGATCTACCACGGCAATGGCACTATGAATACCATGAAGACGACCATTGACAAGGCAGGACGCCTCGTCATCCCCCGCCGGCTCCGCGAGCGGATCGGGCTGGCCGGCGGCGGCGAGGTGGAGTTCGAGCTCGACGGGGCCGCGATCCGGATCGAGCCGGTCGGCGGGAGCGGCCTGCGCGAGGAGGGCGGCCTGCTCCTCATCCCGGCCTCCGGCACGCCTCTGACCGCTGCGGCCGTACGGGAGCTGATCGACGCCGACCGGCATGGACGCTGAGCCGGACGAGGTCCTGCTGCTCGACACGGGCGCGGCGGTCGCCCTCGTCGTCGAGGACCACGAGGGGCATGCGGCCACCCTCGGGGCCGTCGCCTGGGCCTCGCGGGCCACGCCTGGTTCGAGGCCCACTCGGTCCTGACGCGGCTGCCCGGCGGACGACGCCGGTCGCCGGCCGACATCGCCGCCCTGCTGGCCCACGACTTCCCGGGGACGGAGTTCCTCGCCGAAGAGGCCGCAGCCACGCTCGGTCCCGAGCTCGCCAGGCTGGGCATCTCGGGCGGCGCCGTCTACGACGCGCTCGCGGGCGCGGCCGCCCGCCAGCATGGCCGATCGCTCGTGTCCGGCGATGCGCGGGCGCGCCCCGTCTACGAGGCGCTCGGCGTGCGCGTCCGGCTGGTCGGCTGAGAGGCGCTCGCGAAGACCAGGATCTCAGGATCCGTGGTGGACCGTGGTGAGGACAGCCACGGTTTCCGGTCGGCCGTACCAGTAGCCCTGCCCGAAGTCGACCCCGAGGCCCGCGATGGTGGCCGCCTCGGCTGCGGTCTCGACGCCCTCGGCAATGAGCCGGCAGCCCGACACTCGGGCGAAGTGGCGCAATGCGACGATGATCGCCTGGCGGCCCAGGTCGACGTTGACGCCACGGACGAGTGCGATGTCGAGCTTCACGAAGTCCGGCCGCAGCTCGACGATGTGCGCGAAGTTCGCGACGCCCGCACCCGCGTCGTCGACCGCCGTGCGGATGGAATTGCCGAGACTCTCGATCGCGTCACGGAGCGCTCGATAGTCGGCGACCGTGTCATGCTCGGTTATCTCGAGGATCAGCGGCCCGTCCGCCTTCGCGAGTATCCCGCGGACGCGTTCGGGGTCAGCGAGGAGCCGGGGCGACACGTTGACGTTGAGCCATCCGGCCGTCGGCAGTTCCCGAGCATGCGCGATCGCCACCTCGAGCGTCGCGAGCTCGAGGTCCGCGCCAAGGCCGACCGTCCAGGCATCCGCAAACCGAAGATCCGGGCGCGTCCCGTCGGTGAACCTCGTTAGCGCCTCGTACCCGACGATCTCACCGCCGTCGAGGGCGATGATTGGCTGGAACACCGGATGGAACGCGAGGCTGGTGATGATCTCCGCGATCTCCGCGCGACGCCGCGAGAACCGGCGGTTGCCCTCGAGCTGACCGCTGAGCAGAGCGCTCGCCGTCGCCGCGAACTCGCCGACGACCGGCAAGTGGTCGATGAGGTGGCGGGCGTACGCCTCGTCGCTCGTCCCAATCGCAACGAGGCCGAGCAGGCCTTCCCCGTTGCGGATCGGCGCATAAGCCATCGCCCGGATGCCGAGATCCGCGATGGCCTGCCCGTAGGCCCCATCCATGGGTCGTGGCCGCCACGCCTCGGCCCATCGACCTTGCGTCGCCCGCTCGTGCAGGTATGCCGCGCGTGCCGTCGACACCGGCCGACCGGGCGCTATTGGCAGGCCGTCGGGTCCACGCACTGCCAGCGGGACGGCCCGCTGCGGGTCGAGGAAGCTGACGATCACCGCGACGTCCACATTGGGCAACCCGAGGAGCTCGTCGCAGATCTCGCCGGCCGTATCCTCGGCGCTCCCGGCGGGCTGGAGGCGCCCGAGGGCCGCGGCAACCTGGGCGCGTTCGCGGAACTCAGTGGCGAGACTGGATCGCGCCGCCTGGAGTGCTGTGACATCCCGCTCGACCGCGACGTACCCGGTGATCTCGCCGCCCGAGCTGCGGATCGGCGAGATCGTCGCCTCCACCTCGTACAGCGCGCCGTCGGCGCGGCGATTGAAGAACCTCCCGGTCCAGCTCAGGCCACGGGTCAGACGGCGCCAGAGGGCCCGATAGAAGCCAACCGACTGGCGGCCGCTCTGGAGGATCCGTGGGTTCTGCCCGATGACCTCTTCGCGACGGTAGCCAGACACGGTCTCGAACGCCGGATTGGCGTACTCGATCGTGCCCGCGAGGTCGGTGATGACCACCGAGTCGGACGTCTGCTCGACGGCCGCGACCAGCCGGGTTCGCTCCTCCTCTGCCGAGACCCGGTCGGTGATGTCCTGGACGGTGCCGACCATCCGGACCGGCGAGCCGCGCTCGTCGCATACGACCTCGGCCTCATCGTGGACGATTCGGATGCTCCCGTCGGGCCGGACGGACCGGTAGTCCAGGACGTACCGGCCGCTGCCGCTGACCGCCGCCCGCTCGCGTGCCTGCACCCGGGCTCGATCGTCAGGATGGACGAACGCAAGGAACGCCTCGGTGGTACCGGGGATCGTGCCGGGCTCGGCCCCGTAGATCCGGTGCAGCTCCTCGGAGCGCTGGGCGGTCTCGGTCGCGAGATCCCATTCCCAGCTCCCGATGTGGGCGATCCGCTGCGCTTCGGCGAGGTTGCGCTCGCTCCTGCGGAGACCCTCCTCCAGCCGGGCTCGCTCCTCGTTCGCCTTGACCCTCTCGGTGACGTCCGTGAAGAAGGCGACGTTGCACGTCACCCCGTCCACGACGGCCGTCGACCCCCGGATGTGGGCCAGCAGGACCGACCCGTCCTTGCGCATGCACGGCACCGCCCGTGCCTCGGTGATGTGCCCGTCCACAGCCGACCGGAACTCTTCGAGGATCCACGGCAGGTCCGCCGGGGGATGGATGTCGTGGACCTTCAGCCCGAGGAGCTCCTCACGGTCGTACCCGAGGAGCGCGCAGGCGGCCGTGTTCACCCATCGGTAGCGCTGCGTCGCCACCTCGGCGATGAGGATGGCCTCGGCGGTGCCCTCGAAGATCGTCGCGTAGCGAAGCTCGGATGCGATGAGCGCCTCGTGCGCTCGGAAGTACTCGGTAACGTCCGCGATCGTCCCGACCATCCGGACCGCAGCGCCATGCTCGTCGAGCTGCAGAGCGCCCCGCCCGTGGACCCGGCGTTCCTCCCCGGTGTCGGCGCGGACGATCCGGTACTGTCGGTCGAACGGCTGGCTGCGACCGACCACTTCGTTGGTGAAGTAGGCGACCATCGCCCCCCGGTCAGCCGGATGGATGAGCGAGGCCCAGCTCTCTACCGAGCGCTCGAACGCGGCGTCGATCCCGAGGATCGCGTCGAGCCCCTTCGAGCTCTCCCAGTGTCCCGCCACGATGTCGAGCCAGTACGAACCGATCCGCGCGACCGCCTCCACCTCGTCGAGCAGGCGGTCGGCGGACGGCGGCGGGGTGGGCAGGGTCCTGACTCGTGTCATCGCAGTGCAGCCGTGGTGACCGACGTTCCGCTGCACGGATGCGGGAGCGGCCGCAGGGACCGACCCGCGCTGAACCAAACGGATCGCCACATGATCGGGACGCGTGACCTCCCCCATACCATCAGCGTCGGGAGCCGATCAACCTCCGCCGGAGCGGGCATCCCGTTGCTGAGCCGCACCAGTGTGCGCGTGATGTCGCTCGTTCACCGTGGGTCGTCTGTACTTGCGCCGCCGCCAGTGGTCCCGTCCACGTGACGACGGTGATCACCGGCTCCAGAAGGACCTCGTTTCAGGCCAAGAGCACACGTGGAGGTGAATCGCCACGGTTGGAGGTACGCGCGGTTTCGTGCACGCCACCGATAAATCGAGCGGTCCTCGCCCGTCTCAATGATGAATCCACCGATGCTGGAGGTCGAGATGGGCAAAGTCGTGGTCGGGCTCTCGATGTCCCTGGACGGCTTCGTCGCCGGCCCCAACGACGGTCCGGGCAACCCGCTCGGCGACGGCGGGGGAAGACTCTTCGACTGGTGGACCGCCGGCACCGAGCGCGTCGGCCCCGACGGCCGCTTCAGGCCACCCGCCCGCAGCCGGGCCGTGGTGGAGGAGATGTTCGCCTGCGGGGCGGTCATCACCGGCAGGCGCACCTTCGACATCGCCAACGGCTGGGGTGGCCACCACCCCGTGGGCGCTCCCTTCTTCCTGCTCACCCACCACCTGCCCGACCAGCACGTCGGCCCCGGCACTGATGGGACTGTCGTCACCGACGGCATCGAGAGCGCCCTCGCCCAGGCCCGCGCCGTCGCAGGCGAGCGGGACGTCTCCGTCGGCGCCGCCGACGTCGCCCAGCAGTTCCTCAAGGCCGGCCTGCTCGACGAGATCCAGATCAACCTCGTCCCCGTCCTCCTGGGCGGCGGCGTGCGCCTCTTCGCGAACCTCGAGGACCATCAGCTCAACCTCGAATGCACCCGCGTGGTCGAATCCGACGGTGTCACCCACCTCCGCTACCGCGTCGTGAAGTAGCGCGGACGGCCGGCGCGGCCGCTGCCCGCCTCCATGCCGTCCGCTGCCTGGCCGATACCCGGCGATCCGATCGTCAAGACTTCGACTCACGGGTCCTTAGCGTGCGGGATCGCGGTTGTACAGCTTCATTGCCCACAGGTATCCGACGGCTGCGATCGCGACGGACCAGGCGATCGCGATCACCCCGCTATTGCCGATCGGCGTCCCCAGGAGCAAGCCCCGCAACGTTTCGATCATTGGCGTGAAGGGCTGGTTCTCGGCGAACAGCCGGAGAGGGCCCGGCATCGAATCGGTCGGGACGAAGCCGCTGCCGAAGAAGGGCAGGAGCAGCAGGAAGAACGGGAGGTTGCTGGCAGTCCCGACGCTCTTCGACACCATGCCAAGGGCGACCCCAAGCCAGGTGATGCCGACGGTGATCAAGGTCAGCAGGCCGGTCGCGGCAAGCCATTCGGCCGGCCCCGTCGCGGGTCGGAACCCGATGACCAGGGCGACGGCGGCGACGATCGCGACCGCGAGCATGGTCTGCATGACATTGGCGATGACATGACCGGCGAGGACGGACGAACGAGCGATCGCCATCGTCCGAAACCGGGCGATGATGCCCTCGGTCATGTCCATCGCCACGGCGATCGCCGTTCCCGTGGCGGCGCCGGCCACGGTCATCAGCAGGATCCCGGGGGTCAGGTAGGCGACGTAGTCGGCCCGGCTGCCGGACCCACCGAGCCCTGCACCGAGCGTGCCGCCAAGGACGTACACGAACAGCAGGAGGAAGAATATCGGGATCCCGGCGATGTAGAAGATGGTCGGGTAGCGACGCATCCGGCGCAGGTTGCGTCGCAGCATCGTCGTCGAATCGGTCAGCGCGTAGGGAAGGACGGCCATCATGCGGCTCCCTTGCTGGTGTCAGGATTGCTGGTGAGGGACAGGAAGACGTCGTCGAGATCCGGAGTCCGGACCGACAGCCCACCGACATCGATGGATGCCGCGTCGAGCCGGTCGAGCAGGCTCCGCAACGCGCTCACGCCGCCATCACTCGGGACCTGGAGGGTCAGCGCCTCGTCGTCGCGCGTGGCGCCGCCGAATGTGCGCGCTGCCTTGTCGAGCGCGGCCGTGTCGGCGAACTCGAGCCGGATGTGGCCTCCCGGGACGAGCCGCTTGAGCTCGCTGGGCGTGCCTTCGGCGACGATCCTTCCTCCGTCCAGCACGGCAATCCGGTTGGCGAGGCGGTCAGCTTCCTCGAGGTACTGGGTCGTCAGGAAGATCGTGACGCCAGCGGCCACGAGGTCCCGGATGATCTGCCACATGACGCGACGGCTGCGGGGGTCGAGCCCGGCGGTCGGCTCGTCGAGGAAGATGATCCGGGGGTCGCCAACCAGGGTCATCGCGAGGTCGAGCCGACGTCGCAGACCGCCGGAGTAGGTGGCGACGGGCTTCTTCCATGCCTCGGTGAGGTCGAACCGGGCCAGCAGCTCCGCGACGCGCCGGCGGCCCTCGCGCCGGCCAAGGTGCCGGAGGTCTGCCATCAGGGTCAGGTTCTCCTCGCCGGTGAGGAGGTTGTCGACCGCTGAGAACTGGCCGGTGACGCCGATTGCGGCCCGGACGGCGTTGGGCTCCCGTCGGAGGTCGTGGCCGGCAATCTGGACCTCGCCACCATCCGCGGCAAGCAATGTCGACAGGATCTGGACGGTGGTCGTCTTGCCAGCGCCGTTTGGGCCGAGCAAGGCGAAGACCGAGCCTTCCGCTACGACCACGTCGATACCGTCAAGCACGACGTGCTTCCCGAAGGACTTGCGAAGGCCGGTCGCCCGGATCGCCTGGTGGTCTCGACTGGTCACGGCAGCTCCTCGGGGTTCGCGCGGGGTCATTCGTTCCCTTTCCGCCTCGCTTCGGGCACGGCGCCGGGGTGGTCGTTGCCGTCCCAGCGACTTGCACCGTGTTCAAGTGGAAGGGTAGCGCTCACTTGCACAATGTGCAAGTGCTCGCTTGAACCATGTTCAAGCCGACGCCCGGTGCCCTATCCTGAGCGCATGGTGCGAGAGACGCTGACCCGCGAGCAGATCATCAAGGCGGCTATCGACGTGCTCGACGCCGAGGGCCTGGAAGGCCTCAACATGCGCCTCCTCGGGAAGCGGCTGGGCTCCGCGGCCACCGCGGTCTACTGGCACGTGGGCAGCAAGGACAACCTCATCGGCCTCGCCAGCGATCAGGCGTGGCACGAGATCGCGCTGCCCGACCTGACCGCGGTCGACTGGCGGACGGCCGCCGCGTCCATTGCCACCAGCCTGTACGCCATGCTCGGCCGCCACCCCTGGCTGCTACAGGCCTTCGGGTCCTTCCTGACCTATGGGCCCGGCAAGGCCCGCCACGATGACCACAACCTCGCCATCTACGAGGCGGCCGGATTCGTGGGCACGCAGGCCGACCAGGCCGCGACGACCGTCTTCACCTTCGTGCTCGGCAACGCCCTCGGCCCAACCGCCGCGGCCTCGCTGACCAGGAAGCTCAGCCGCGGAGGCGATGATGCCCACGAGCTGATGCGCGACAGCATGGCGAAAGCCCGCGAGATCGCGTCGCACTTTCCGCGGCTGCGCAGCCGCCTCGAGACAGCCGCCGTCGATTACGGCGCGGGACCCGACGATAGCTTCGAATTCGGCCTCCAGGCCATCCTCGACGGCCTGCAGGCCCAACTCAGTGCCCGTCGCACGCCATCCGACGCGACCTCGTGGATGGGCCGCTGACACGTGGGTCTGTCACGTTCGGTGGGCGTCAGCTGTCAAGAGGATGAAGCGGAAGCCCATCCGAGACATCCAGGAGAGGAGCGACGGTGGCACACCCTGACGCGGACGAGTCCGCCAGCGCCCGTGGCCTGCCCTCGGCGACGCGATGACGAGCACCTCGACGACCGCCCCGCCACCAGGCGACGGTCGAGATCGACGCGAGCGACTCGCCGCGCCATTCTTCCGGCTCATCGGACCGCTGGTGCGACGCGTCGTGCGCCGCGGCCTGCCCGCCGGGCCGAACGTGCTGCTGACCGTTCGGGGCCGCTCGAGCGGGAGGCCCCGAACCACGCCGGTGGCGATGCTGGAGCTGCACGGCGTGCGCTATCTCCAGGCCTCGTTCGGGGCGGCGAGCTGGGTGCGCAACGTTCGCGTCGCGGGCGAGGCCACCGTTTCGCACGGCGGCTGGTCCGAGCGGTTCGACGTCATGGAGCAGCCCCCCGAGACGGCTGGCCCGATGCTCCGCGGCGCGCTCGCGCCGTTCCATCGGTCGCGCGTGCTGCGGGCGATCCTCGGCCCGACCGTGCGCCCGCCCGCCGCGATCCTCTACCGGTACCGCTTCCGTGTCGACGATACGCTCGAGGAGTACGTGGCCGAGGCACGCCGCCACCCGCTGTTCGAGCTGCGCCCCAAGGTCGGCTGACATGCCGCCGTGACCTACCAGCTCGCCTGCGAGGGAACGCCGCAGCCGCGCGAGCGACCGCCCGGCTGGCGACGCCTACGCTGTCGGCGCGCCTCCTCTCGCCCCGACCAGACTCACCGACCCGGCCTCCGAGCTCGAGGACCGCTGGCAGTGCGGCGTCGGGGCCGAGGTGCATCGCATCGGGCGTGAGCTCGCACTGGAGTCGTTCGAAGCCCAGGACGTCGCCATGTCGCTCCGATTGGGACGGAGGGGGCGGTGAAGTCGGGGGGGTCGGCCCCGGTTCGCCGGCGGCATTCGCAGCCGATTGCGCTGCCTGCTCCCGTGGCATCCCGTCCTGATTGACGCCCCCGCGGAACGCCGACGCATGTCGAGGGCTACCCTGACGCCTCGTGCGCCGGTCAAGATGCTGAGGTCATGACAGATCCGATGCTCGCCCACCTGCCTACGCGCCTGGAGCGGGCCGATCGCCTCGGGGCGGCGCTCGGCCTTCCAGCGGGCCGTCTCTGGGTCAAGCGCGACGACTGCACCGGGCTCGCCACCGGTGGCAACAAGGCTCGCAAGCTGGAGCTCCTCGTCGCCGACGCTCTCACCCGGGGCTGTGACGTTCTCGTGACCGCCGGCGGTCCGCAGAGCAATCACGCCCGCATGACAGCGGCAGCTGCCGCCCGGGTTGGCCTCGCTTGCGTCCTGGCGTTCAACAGCGATCCACCAGGAAGGTCCGAATCCAACCAGCTCCTTGGGGTCATCTTCGGCGCCGAGCGTCGCTTCCTTGGGCCGCTGGCGATGGACGATCTCAACGCCGCCGCCGAGAGCATCGCGGGCGAGATCCGCAGCGACGGCCGACGGCCCTACCTGATCCCGGTCGGGGGATCGTCGCCGCTCGGCGCGGCGGCATATGCCTCGGCCGCCGGCGAGATCCTCGACGACCTCGGTCACGACGATGTCCTCGTGATCACCGCCACGGGCTCCGGTGGGACCCAGGCGGGCCTCGCCGCACGGCTCGGCCACCAACGGGTCCTCGGGATCGACGCGGGGGCCCTCGCCGACCCGCTGGCCGCCGTCCGCCGTTTGACGATCGAGGTGGCCGAGCTCCGTGGTCTGCCCCCGCCTGCCGGCGAGCCCCGGATCGTGCGGGATCAGATCGGTGGCGGGTATGGTGCCGCGACTCGCGCCTGCCTCAGCGCAATCCGCCTCGCGGCTCGCACCGAAGGGTTGCTGCTCGATCCGGTCTACTCGGGCAAGGCGTTGGCCGGGCTGATGGCCCTGCCCGAGTCCGAGCTGCAGGCCACGGCCGTCGTGTTCCTGGCGACGGGCGGCGTTCCGGCCCTCTTCGAGACCCGCTACGAGGGCTGGCTGTCGGGACCCGAACACACATGAACAATCGCTTGTATTGGGGCACCGATTCGGGGATCACACCTCGATCGATCGCTCGCGGACGATCCGGCCGAGATCGATCCGGCTCACCGTTCGCAGGGCCGGCCACTGCGACACGATCGCCACGACGAGAATGGCGAGGGCCGTGAACAGGGACGTCGCGGGCCGGACGTGGAGATCGAAGCTGAAGAGGTCGCTCGAGAACGAGCCCATGAACGCGGCCGCGACCAGGTAGCCTCCGATGGGTCCCGGCACGAGGCCCGCCAGGTTCAGCTCGAGGTCGGCGAGCTGGCTTCGGACGCTTCGCGGCCTGAGGGCGTGGAGCCCCCGCTCCGGGCGCGCTCGATATCGACCGCCAGGCCATCGAGCAACGCCTGGAGGGCGTACTCGAACCGCTGGTCGGCGTTCGGCCCGACGACGTCCTCGACCGTGCTCGCCAGGTTCGGATACTGCTCGGCCGGAACGGCCCGGAGCATCTCCGCGGACCTGTCCTGCAGCTCCTTGTACGTGAGACCTTCTGTGTCGGAGCCGGCCAGCGCGCGGCTGTCCATCACCGCGGACCCCGACACGAAGTCGAGGACGGCACTGACGGCGAGCCCCAGCCGGGCGGCTTCGAAGCCCGCCGAGCGAAGGAGCCCGACCAGCGTGTCCACGCCCGTCAGCGCGTTGGGCCCCAGCGTCAGGCGCGCCCCGGCCAGCTGTGACACGCCCCGGTGCCGCATCAGCACGCTGCGGAGAAGGCGCGCGAAATGGGCGGTCCGCTGTTGCCAGGGCAAGGTCGGGTCGTCGTCGAGGGGGACTTCACCCAGGACCTCGTCCAGGGCCAGGTCGAGCAGCTGGTCCTTGTTCTTCACGTGCCAGTACAGCGACGTGACCCCGGCGTCGAGCTCCTGCGCGAGGCGGCGCATCGAGAAGGCGCCCAGCCCTTCGGAGTCGAGGATCCTGATGGTCGCGGCCACGATCTGGCCCCGCGTGAGCGGCTCCCGGGTGGCGGCACGGTCATGGACCTCCGGCCACCAGGGGAGTCTCGCCCGTCCTCGATCCGCCCCGTCGCTCATGTGATCGCCGCTGCTCCCGCGCGCTCCCGGCGCCGAAATCGCCGTCGCCGACGCGTCTTGGCGTGCGGCTCGCGGACAACATACCACGCTCGAACAATGTACTGGACATTCGCACGGATGACCGGTACAGTGTGCCAGCGAATGGGACATCGTACTAGTAAGGAGCGATGTGCGAGGCCACGACGGCAGCCCATCTCGCGACCGGGCCGCTCGAGATCGAAAGGAGGTCGGCGCCATGACCACGACCGGAGCCCGCCGCTGGTGGGCGCTGGGCGCAATGGCCCTCGCGGTGTTCGCGGTCACCCTCGACGTGACCGTCATCAACGTCGCCCTGCCGACGCTGGCGGGCGCGCTGAAGGCGTCGGAATCGCAGCTTCAGTGGTTCATCACCGCGTACACCCTCGCCCTGGTCGCCGGCATGCTGCCGGCCGGGCTGATCGGCGATCGCTACGGGCGCAGGAGGCTCCTGTGCGGTGCCCTGCTGCTCTTCATCGCGGGCTCCCTGGGATGCGCCTACGCCACCAGTCCCGAGCTCTTCACCGTCGCGCGCGTCGTGCTCGGGCTCGCCGGAGCGGTGCTGATCGTCATGGTCCTCTCGCTCATCACGGTCCTCTTCAGCGAGGCGGAGCGCCCGCGGGCGGTCGGGATCTGGGGCGCCGCCAACTTCATCGGCCTGCCCCTGGGACCGATCGTCGGCGGCTGGCTGCTCACCAACGTCGGGTGGGGCTGGATCTTCCTGATGAACGTGCCGGTCGCGCTCCTCGGGCTCGCTGCGGTCTTCGCCCTCGTGCCCGAGTCGAAGGCGCCCGAGGCGCCCGGGATCGACGTCCTCGGGGTGCTGCTCTCGAGCGCGGGCCTCGTGGCGCTCATGTACAGCCTGGTTGAGGCGGGAAGCTACGGCTGGGGCAGCACGAGCGCGCTGGCGTGGGTGCTGGCGGGCCTGGCCGTGCTCGCCGCCTTTCTGCTCTGGGAGCGCTGGCTCGCCAGCCGGACGGGTCTCCAGCCCCTCGTCGACTTCTCGCTCTTCAGGTCGCGGAGCTTCACCTGGGGCGTGATCCTCACCTCGTTTGGCGTATTCGGGCTGTTCGGCGTGATGTTCACCCTGCCCCAGTACTTCCAGGCGATCATGGGCGTCGACGCGCAGGGCTCGGGGTTCCGCCTCCTGCCCGTCGTCTTCGGCATGCTCGTCGGGCTCCTGCTCTTCTTCGTCCTGGCCGATCGCATCGGGGCGAAGCTCACGGTCGCACTCGGGTTCGCCGTCGTCGTGGTGGGCACCGTGGTCGGCACGACGATGACCAGGACCAGCGGCGACGCGTTCCTGGCGGCATGGTCGTTCATCGTGGGCGCGGGTGCGGGACTCGGCTTTGGCGCCGCCATGTCGGCGGCCCTCGTCGAGATCGACGCCGAGCGGAGCGGCGTCGCCTCTGCGCTTCTGCAGGCGGTGGTCAAGCTCGGCCCGGCGTTCGGCGCATCGATCCTGGGGAGCGTGCTGAACTCGACGTACCAGAGCCAGGTGAACGTGGCTGGCCTGCCGGCTGCCGCCACCGCCGCGGTGAAGGCAAGCGTGTTCGGCGCCATCGCCGTGGCGCAGCAGCTCAAGTCGGTCGCGCTGCTCGACTCCGCGCGGGCCGCGTTCGTGGCCGGCATGGACGATGCCCTGCAATTCTCCGCGGGCGTCGCGGTGCTGGCGATCGTGCTCGCGTTGCTCTTCATGCCGTCGCGCGTCCGCGTGGCAGGGAGGGCGGCCGCATCCGGGGCTCGCGCTGATCGGACGACCTGAGCTGGGTCTCGTTCCGGGCGGATGACGCCGGGCCGCTCCATCGCGGCCGCATCATCAGGCGACGGCGAGGGCATCATTGCCTGCGCACCCGCGATGTCGCGCACGATGGAGCATCGCTTCGAACGCGAGAAAGGCGTCCTCACCCCGATGACTTCCGAGGCACCCGAACGTTCGAACGCCGCATCGTGGTGTCCGATCGTTGAACTCCGACAGTACGCCCTTCAGGCAGGTCGACGCGAAGACCTCATCCGGCTCTTCGACGACGAGTTCCTTGAGCCTCAGGAGCGAGTCGGCCTCGTCGTGATGGGCCAGTTCCGTGACCTGGAAGACCCGAACGCGTTCATCTGGCTTCGCGGCTTCGCCGGGATGGAGGTCCGTCCGACCGCCCTGTCGAGGTTCTACGACGGCCCCGTCTGGAGGGCGAATCGAGACCGAGCCAACGCGACGATGATCGACTCCGACAATGTGCTCCTCCTGCGGCTGGCACGCCCCAGCTCGGGCTTCTCGGAGGTCGCCCGCCCCGACGGTCAGACCGCGCTCGGGCGAGACGCGGGGAAGGGACTCCTGTCGGCGACCATCTACCACCTCAAGCGGCCGGCCGAGGGCGCATTCGTCGACTTCTTCGAGACCCAGCTGGTGCCCGTCCTCCGCCGGGCCGGCGCACCGGTGGATGCGTACTACACGACGGAGCCGAGCCCGAACAACTTTCCCCGGCTTCCCGTTCGCGAGCGTGAGCACGTGCTGGTCTGGTTCTCGCGATTCCCGGATCCAGGCGCCTATCAGCGCTACGCGATGAGGTTCCGGCATTCCGAAGGGCTTCGGGCTGCGCCGGCGCAGCGTCTGGCAGGATTCCTGCGCTCGGATCCCGAGATCCATGGCCTGCTGCCAACATCGAGGTCAAGGCTCCAGGCCCCGATCGCGACCTCCCTCGCGCCGGCCCGGGCGTGACCATCGGGCCAGGACCATCGACCCAGTGGTTCCAGCGGCCCCTCGTGACACCATTTCGTCTCTCGCTGCCTCGTACAGAGTGAGTCGGCAGGCGCGGAGTTCGAGCTTGGGGGAATGAGCCGGACCGGAGGTACGAATCGGGGGGTTGGTTCGCCGCCGGGAAGCCCGGCCGGTCTGGCCGCCCTGAAGGAGATCTCGTGCGGAAGTGGATCAAGGTCCCGGGAGTCCCCGCCGGGCTGATCCGGTTCGCGCTCGTCCTTCCCTGCACGACGTGCGACTCCATCATGCCGCCGCCGGGATCCGCGACGGCTGCCATCGCCCGGGCACTCGGGAGGCCGGCGCCAGTCGCCGATGACTGCTGACCGTGAGCTGGTCGCGCGTCCCCACACCTGATCGCCGGACCCGCGCCTGCGCGGGAGGCGAGTGCCCGTGCCCGTAGGACTCCTGCACCGCGACCGGCTGAAGCGGCGGGCGATGGTCTCGGCGGTGATCGTCGCCGAGTCCGTCCGCTGCGTCGAGTGTGGCATCTGCACGTACAACTGCCCGCTGGGCATCGACATCCGCGCCCATGTCCGGCACGGCGAGCCAGTCTCCGACGGTCGCTGCCTGACCTGCGGCGAATGCGTGGCGCGCTGTCCGCGCGGAACCCTGCGCTTCGAGGTGTCCCCGCTGTTCAGGGTCGCCTCGGCTTTCGGCGGCGGCTGAGATGGCCTGTCGCTACGTGATCGTGGGCAACGGACCGGCCGGTGTCGCCGCGGCGGAAGCGATCCGGCGCCACGATGCGGAGGGCGACATCCGGATCGTGGGCGGCGAGGACGTTGGCTTCTACTCCCGGCCCGGCCTGGCCTACATGCTGACCGGCGCGATCCCGGAGAAGGGCCTCTTCTCGCGCCCGAGATCCGACTACGAGCGCGCTCGTATCCAGCGGACGGTCGGGACGGTGCGGGAGATCCAGCCCCGGAGCCACCGGATCGAGCTGGTCGACGGCAAGGCGCTTCGCTACGACCGCCTGCTCCTGGCCGTCGGGGCTCGAGCCGTGCGACCGACGCTGCCCGGGATCGACCTGCAGGGCGTGGTGACGATGGACAACCTGGAGGACACCCGCCGCATCGTGCGCCTCACGCAGCGGGCCAGACGTGCGTGCGTCGTCGGCGGCGGGATCACGGCGATCGAGCTCGCCGAGGGCCTGGCGGCGCGCGGTGTCGAGACCCACTACCTGATGCGCGGTGACCGATACTGGGGGAGCGTCCTCGATCCGCACGAATCGGCGCTGGTCGAGGAACGGCTGGTTGAGGACGGGATCCGGATCCACCGCGGCGTGGAGCTCGGCGGCGTCCTCGGGCGCAAGGGTCGAGTCTGTGCGGTCGAGACGACCGATGGCGCCCGGATCGATTGCGAGATCCTGGCGGTGGCGATCGGCACCGCGCCCCGCCTCGAGCTCGCCCAGCACGCCGGCCTGGAGACGGGCAAGGGCATCTGGACCGACAACACCTTCCAGACCAGCGAACGCGACATCTTCGCCGCTGGCGACGTGGCCGAGGTGCTCGACCCGGTGACCGGCAAGCGCGGGATCGACAGCCTGTGGTCGATCGCGATGGAGCACGGACGAATCGCGGGGGAGCACATGTACGGGGTCGGCCAGCCCTACAGCCGGCCGGCGCCCTTCAACGTGACCAAGATCGGCGGAGTGACCACGACGCTCATCGGCGCCGTCGGCACCGGTGGCCGCGACGGCGACCTGGTGACCCTGGCCCGCGGCGACAGCCACGCCTGGCGAGAGCAGCTCCACGCCTTCGCAACCGTTTCTGACAAGGAGGCCAACCACCTGCGGCTCGTGCTTGGGGCCGATCGGATCATGGGCGCGGTCGTCATGGGCGACCAGGCGCTATCGCGTCCCTTGCAGCACCTCATCCGCGAGCGAGTCGACATCCGCTGGGTCCGCGACCGCATGACCCAGGGGCCGACCGAGGTCCGCCACGCGCTCCGGGCGCTCATGGAGAGGACGGTCTCCCTTGGGGCAGCCTAGGGAGCTCGTGCTCGCGCTGCTCGCGGTCCTCGCCATCAGCGGGCTCTACTTCGGCTATGCCAACGCCGTCGCCGTTCCGGCGGCGAGCGGCCTCCTGGGCCACTCCCTGGGGATCGCCGGGTTCATCCTGATGCTGATGACGGAGACGCTGTACTCCCTGCGCAAGCGGGCGATGCGCCGGCCACGGGGAAGCATGCGGGCCTGGCTCCAGTTCCACATCTTCACCGGGATCGTCGGGTCGTACCTCGTCGTGCTCCACTCGGCCTGGACCTTCAACGGCCTTGCCGGCTGGCTTACCCTCATGACGATCGTGGTCGTCGCCAGCGGGTTCATCGGGCGGTACATCTACACCGCGGTGCCGCGCACGGCGGACGGGGTGGTGATCGAGGCGCAGGAGCTGGCGGTCGAGCTCGATGCCGTGCGCCTGGAGGTCGCGCAGCTCGCGCCCGTCGCCGGGGCGATCTCCCCGGATGCGCTGCGGAACGGCCAGAAGGCCGCGGCGCGCCGGCTGCGTGACCTGGAGCGGCAGATGGCAGCCCTCCGCTGGGCGCGCCGGACGCTGGCGACCTGGCATGCCATCCACATCCCGCTGGGGATGGCGCTGTTCGTGCTGGCCTTCGCGCATATCGGGGCCGCCGTCTACTACGCGACGCTGCTCCGCTGAGGCGAGGGTCGAGATGCGCCGTCCGCTGGGCTGCTTCACCTTCTCGGCGCTCATCGCTGCGGTCGTGGTCGTGCTCGCCGTGCTGGCGGCCGCCGCGGCCACCGGGAATGGGATCTTCAGCCCAGGGCAGCTCAGCGCCGTGACCCTGGCGGGCCGGACCGACGGCGGGCTGACGGGAGGCGTGCGCTCCCACGCCGACCTCGCTGGCCGTTGCGCCGCCTGCCACCCGGGGCCCTTCTCGAGCGCGCGGATGGGCGACCTGTGCCTGGCCTGCCACGCGCAGGTCAAGCACGAGATCGCAACGAGGTCAGGGATGCATGGCCGGCTGCTCGCCACGCCGACCAGCTGCCGCAACTGCCACACCGACCACCGGGGAGCGACTGCGTCGCTCACGCTCGCCGATCCGCGCGTCTTCCCGCACGAGCAGACGGGCTACGTGCTGACCGCCCACCCGCTCAAGGGCCAGGGCGGCTCGTTCGGCTGCCGGGATTGCCACCCCGGCTCGCCCGTCACGTTCACCCCGGTCACCTGCATCGCCTGCCACCAGTCGCTGAACCCGGCCGCCATGGCCCTCCACCAGGCCTCGTTCGGCACGGTCTGCCTGGGCTGCCATGACGGGGTCGAGACCTTCGGGAAGGCGTACAGGCACGACACCTATCCCCTCGTCTGGGGCCATGCCGGGGTGAGCTGCATCGGCTGCCATCGCGGGACGACGACCCTGGCGGCCGTGCGGGCGACGACGACGAAGTGCGTCGACTGCCACGCCGCGAAGGACATCCACCAGGGCCGCCTGGGAACCTCGTGCGAGAAGTGCCACACCCCCCAGGGCTGGGCGGGGGCCACCATCAATCACGACCTGACGCGCTTCCGCCTGGTCGCGAAGCACGTCGGGGTGCCCTGCGAGTCGTGCCACGCCAACCAGCGCTGGACCGGCATCGGCACGACCTGCCGGAGCTGCCATGCCGCGGCCGATCCGCACGCCGGCCAGTTCCGCGGCGACTGCGGGACCTGCCACGCGGCGACCGGCTGGCAGGACGTCACCTTCGACCATTCGACCACGCGGTTCGCCCTGGCGGGCGCCCATGCCGGGCCGGCCTGCGCGGCCTGCCACGCCAACGGCCGCTACGTCGGAACGCCCACCACGTGCGTCGCCTGTCATGCCTCGAAGGACCAGCACGATGGCTCCCTGGGTGCGAACTGCGGCGCGTGCCACAGGGGGACGACCTGGTCGGACTGGACGTTCGACCACTCGACCCGCTACCAGCTGACGGGAGCGCACCTCCGGGTGGCCTGCCAGAGCTGCCACGCGGGCGGTCAGTACAAGAGCACGCCGACCACGTGCGCGGCCTGCCACACGCGACCGACCTCGCACGGGAGCGCCTTCAGCAGCAGCTGCGGGTCGTGCCACACGACCAGGGCCTGGCTGCCCGCGTCGTTCAACCACAAGCTGACCTCGTACCCGCTGACCGGCGCCCACGTCAGCGTGAGCTGCCAGAAGTGCCACGCCAGTGGCTCGTTCAAGGGGACGCCCACCACGTGCGCTGCCTGCCATGCCAAACCCGCGTCGCACGGCAGCGCCTTCAGCAGCAGCTGCGGCGTCGTGCCACACGACCAGGGCCTGGCTGCCAGCGACGTTCGACCACAGCACGTCGGCCTTCCCGCTGACCGGCGCCCACCGCAGCGTGAGCTGCCAGAAGTGCCATGCCGGTGGCGTCTACAAGGGAACGCCCACCACGTGCGCCGCCTGCCACACGAGACCGGCGTCGCACGGCACCTTTGGCAGCAGCTGCGCGTCGTGCCACACGACCAGGGCCTGGCTGCCAGCGACGTTCGACCACAGCACGTCGGCCTTCCCGCTGACCGGCGCCCACCGCAGCGTGAGCTGCCAGAAGTGCCATGCCGGTGGCGTCTACAAGGGAACGCCCACCACGTGCGCCGCCTGCCACGCCAAACCAGCGGCACACGGCAGCACCGTGAGCAACAGCTGCGCGTCGTGCCACACGACCACTGCCTGGAAGCCTGCGACCTACGGGCCCCATACCTTCCCCGTCAACCATCAGGGCGCCGGCGGGATCTGCGCGAAATGCCACCCCTCAACGTGGGCCAGCTACTCGTGCGCCTCGTGCCACTCGAACTCCTCCATGACCTCGCATCACAGTGGGGTGTCGGGCTTCTCGCTGACCACCTGCGCGAAGTGCCATCCGACCGGCAGGGGGGGCGGATAGCCGCGCGGTCCGCGGCGGCCGCTGCCATGGTTCGAGCCGTTCCGCCCTGTCGTGCGGGCGTGCCGGCCGGTAGGGTGGCCTCGCCGTCCGGCGCGATGAATCGCAGGCGCGATGCCGGCCGCCGGACCGGTCGGGGACGGGCGCATGCGCGGCGATGGACGGACGCGATCGCGGCCGCTGCTGGCGGTCCTCGTCGGCGCGCTGCTCGTCGCGTGCGCCGGCTCGTCCCCCGCGCCGTCGGCGCCGACGGCGGCCCCGACGCCGATCGCGTCTCGCGTCGACCGCTGCGGTGTCGGCCTGGCCCTCTCGGCTCGCGATCGAGGCCTTTCGTCGGCCCCGATGAGCCCGGCGCCGGGCGAGCTCGTCGTCGATGCGCTCCTCGTGGCGGACGCGAGCGGGGCGAGCATCGAAGGCCGGCCGATCACGTATGTGGCGCGCCTCCGGGGAGGCGCGCCGGGGTTGCACGCGCCGAGCGGGCAGCTCGTGTTCGAGGCCGAGCGATCCGCTGCCGGGCAGCCGGAGTGCGCGGGCAGCATCCGGCTGCTGCTGACCGCGGACACGGTCACCAGGCCGGACCGCCTGGGCACCGCCTTGATCTCGGCGACGCTCGGCGGGGCGGAGGTGACGGGCGGGACCGGCCCGGAGTGCTGGGCGCTGCGCGCGGACGACGCGACGATCGGGATCGAGTGCTCGCTCGCGGGTGTCCGGCGAGGCGCGAGCGCGACGGACGGTATCCTGAGGCTCCGGCTCGCGTGGTCCGGCACGCCGGCCGCCGTGGGCGCGCTCCCCGCATGGGCAGCCGCGCTGGTTGCCGCCGCTCCGACACCGGGGGCGCTGCCCTCGCTCGGGCGGGCCGAGTGGACCGTCACGTCTGACACGCCCAGCCTCACCGCGGACCCGACCGGGATCGGCGGCGGGAGCGTCCGGATCACGGCCGAGGGCGGCACGGTCCGCTACCGACTCGGCCTGCCGGTCGTCCACCGCCCGGAAATCCGCGACTGGCGGGAGCGACCCGGCTCGCTGAACGTGAGCATCTCCGCGTACACGGGGCCGGGCGACTATGCGGCGGAGGCGATCACGGGCACGGTCAACGTGCGCGGTGACGGCGGATGGGGCGGGACCAGCGACATCTACTACGTGCTCGTCGATTGCCGGGCCACGATCGCGGCGGGGGAGGCCGAGGGTCGCCTGGACTGCGCGATCGGGCCCCAGCCCGGGAGCCGGGGTACCGACGACAAGCCGACCGGCCGGCTCTCGGCGACCTGGCGAACCGAGTCGCTCGGGCGCGATGTCGGGACGGCCATGGAGGTCACCTGGCGGCTCGGCGATCACTACGTGAGCCAGGGAAGCGCGACCGTCTCGATGTCGGACACCTCGCAGCATGTGGCCGGGATCTACGACGTCCCGGACGTCCGCGTCGGCGGCACGCCCTCGGCGCCCGAGACGCTCCGGATCCACATCATGCCGTTCACGGGTGACGGCACGTACAAGGGCGACGCCGTCCTCGCGATGCTGGACAACGTGACCGGGGACTCGCCGCGGGTCGTGGCGACCGACGGCCGTCGCTGGCCCGACCTCTGGACGCCCCTCTTCGGTGCATGCGTGGCGACGATCCGCGACGCCGGCCGGTCCGGCGAGATCACCTGCCCCGGCCAGCCCCCGCCCCACGAGATGTTCCGCGGGGCATCGACGACGCTGACCGCCTCATGGCGGGTTCTGCCGTAGCCATCCCTTGCCGAGCAAGAGGTCGACCGGACCTCGGATCGCCCGCTCAGCTCGCGGGGACGGCCTCCCCCGTGAGCTCGTGGGCGATCGCGTCAGCCCATCCGTCGATCGCCGGCCAGTCGCGATAGTCGCCCTTGAGGAGCGCGGCCTCGGCAGCCGGCATCAGGGACATGAAGCGCTCGGCGAACCCGATCGGCCTGGCTGAGGGATCGATAGCCCCGAAGAACACCTTCTCTTCCCGCGGATGGATCACGTTGCGGAGCTCGGCGAACTCCTTCGGCTCGGAGACGACGAGGACGTCGCGGCCTTCCTTGTCGATCCTGTCCGTGCCGACCGGGCCGCTGCTGAACAGCCACGTGGGCCGCTCCGCGAGGAGCGCCCGGTTCCGCCGCACGAACTTCGTGACGTCCCCGAGCCAGTGGAACATGTACGCCGCGCCGCCGACGACGAACGCGTCATAGCGCGTGGCGTCGCGGACGTCGGCCGCGGGGCGCGCCTCCGCGTCGAGCCCGTCGGCCCGCAGGCGCTCCGCGATGCGTTCCGCGATGCCCCGTGTCGCTCCATGGCGGGTGGCGTAGGCGACGAGGATCGACATGGCGAACCCCCTGGCGTGGCGATGAGACGTGCTCCCTGAGGATGACCCGAGGCCAGGCCGAGCGCCAAGGGCTGACGGGACCATCCACCGCCTGCACTCGGCCCCCGCACGGGGCGTGTGACATCTTCACGTTCTGAGTGTGAGATGTTCGCTTGGTGGCGAGGGTGGCAGCGGGCACGATGCGCCGACCGGTGAGGGTCCAGGGACTCGGCCGCCCTGATCAGGCTGCCGAGTCCGCGCCGAGCTGTTGGCGGGACCAAGCCGCGCCAGTCAGGGAGGGACGCCATGCAGCGTCTTCGGACCGCGGTGGCCGCGGGCATCGTCCTCATCGTGGCGCTCGCGGCGCCGGTGGCCGCGAGCGACCAACACCGATCATGCGCAGGCTACGGCTCCGTGACCGCCGAGCTCGCCCCTGGGGGCGGGCTCGGGCAGCTCGTGTCCTCGTTCGCGCCGACCGGGCCGGGCGTGATCAGCGGGATCGTCGCCTCCGAGCACGCGTTGTTCTGCGAACCTCACTAGGCGACAGCGCGGGGGCCGGCGGTGGACCGCCGGCCCCCGCGTCTGAAGGGCATCCGAGCGGAAGCCGTGCGCCGATGCCAGACTGCGGGCGTGACCTCGCCAAGCGCTCCTTCGCCCCGCCGGCTGTACCGCGACGGCGCGCTCGCCGACGGGCGCAGCGACCGACTGCGGCTGGGAGTCTCGATCCTCGTCGAGGGCGGACGCGTGTCGTGGATCCGGCCCTCGGACGACGAGGGCCCGCTCGGCGACGGCGTCACGGTCATCGATGCCTCCGGCTCGACGATCGTGCCGGGGATGGTGGACGGCCACAGCCACCTGACGATGCCCGGCGGTGCGCACTGGATCGACCGCGCCGCTGACCCGACCGACCGGCTCGTTGCGGTGGCCGAAGCCAACGCCCGCCTGCTGACCTCGGCCGGGGTGCGCTGGGCCCGCGACGTCGGGTCGGTCCGCCGGCCGGATCCGGACGGCGGCCCCGATCGCGCGCTGGCGCTCGCCGTCCGCGACCGGTGGCGGGGCCGCATCGGGTACCCGCATGTCCGCGCGGCGGGCACCTGGATCATGGCCGCCGGGTACCTGCCGGCGCTCAGCGTCGAGGCGTCCAACGCGGACCAGCTGCTCGCGGCTGCGCTGGCCCAGCTCGACGATGGAGCCGACCTCGTCAAGCTCTACCTGGACGGGCCCGATTCCGGGGTCAGCCCGTGGAGCCCCGCGGAGCTCCGGCGCGTCGTCGACGCGGTCCACGCGCGCGGGGCGCGCGTGACGGCCCACAGCGGAGAGCTCGCCGGCGCCCGCGCCGGTGCCCAGGCGGGCGTCGATGCGCTCGAGCATGGGTTCGACCTCGACGAGGAGACGGCGCGCACGATGGCCGCCAATGGCGTCCGCCTGGTGTCGACCCTGTGCGTCCTCGCGTCGTGGCGGACGTTCGCGCGCACGACCGGCCTCGCGCGCTTCGCCTCCGACGAGGGGCGGGCGAAGGTGGAGGCGCGCCGGAGGCACGCCCTCGAGTCGGTGGCCGTGGCGCACGCGGCCGGCGTCCGGATCGCCGCCGGGACGGACTTCGGCGGCGGCTCGACCCGGGCCAACCAGCTCGCCTGGGAGGTGGAGCAGCTCGTCGAGGCCGGGCTCGAGCCCTGGGAGGCCCTGGGCTGCGCGACGTGGCGGGGCGGTGAGCTGCTCGGCGAGCCGGACGCCGGGGTCCTGCGCGAGGGCGGGCCCGCGGATCTCGTGCTGGTGCACGGGGACCCCCTGTCCGACCCGCGCGCGCTGTGGCGCGCCTGGCACGCGTCCTGGACGTGAGCGAGGGCTGACCGTCGCGATGGGTGGGAGCGCCCAGTCGGACGCCCGCGAGCGCCAGGGCCGCTCCGGCCCGCGAGGGTTCCCGGATGGCGACCCGTACAACGCCCCGCGCGGACCGGGCCGATCGGCCTTTGCGAGCCGCGGTACGATCCCGGGAGTCGCTGTGCGGGGAGGAGAACGGATGGCAACCACGCTCAAGCAGATCGACGACTTCCTCGCGCTCAAGCGGATCGCTGTCGTCGGCGTGTCGCGCAACCCGAAGGAGCTCAGCTACACGCTCTGGCAGGAGCTGCGCCAGCGCCGCTACGACGCGGTCCCGGTCAACCCGTCGACGACGGAGATCGATGGCAAGCGTGCGTACGCGAGCGTCGGCGACATCGATCCGCCCGTCGAGGGCGCGCTGATCATGACGACCGCAGCAGTGGCCGAGCAGGTCATCGAGGACTGCGCCACGGCCGGCATCCGCAAGGTCTGGCTCTACAAGGGCCTCGGTGGGGGCGCCACGAGCGCTGCGACGATCGCGGCGGCCGAACGCCGCGGGCTCGACGTGGTCGCCGGCCACTGCCCGTACATGTTCCTCCCCGGCACCCCGGTCTTCCATGGGCTCCATGGCGTCGGCAAGAAGCTGACCGGCAGCTATCCGAAGAAGGGCTAGGCGATGCCCACCGCCGCGGTCGTGTACCGCAGCCACACCGGCACGACCCGTCGCCTCGCCGAGGAGATTGCCGCGCACCTCGAGTCGCGGGGCGTCACCACCACGACGCAGTCGGTCGGCGAGTGCGACCCGGCCTCGCTGGCCGGCGTCGACCTCGTGCTGCTCGGCTGCTGGACGAGCGGGCTGTTCGTCATCGCCCAGCATCCCGACGAGCCCTGGCTGGCCTTCGTGCGCGATCTGCCGACCCTCGGCCAGGCACGGGTGGGGCTGTTCACCACGTACAAGCTCGCGACCGGCTCGATGTTCGCCCGGATGCGGGCTGCGCTTGCCGGAAAGGCCGGCCGGGTCGACCTCGAGCTCAAGTCGCGCGACGGGCACCTGTCCGACGCCGGGCGACACGCGCTCGACCGGTTCCTCGGGGCGTCGTGATCGAGGCCATCGGGAATGGCACATCAGCCGGATGCTGCACGGCGAGGTCCACCGGCGGCTGGTGGTACGGGCTCGCCGACTGGCCGGCGGACGCGCGCGCTCGAGCGCAGGCCCCCGGCGGCCCGGCTCGGCCGGCCAGGCCGGGATCTTGCCAACGCATCGGCCGCGGGCCCTGCAGCTCCGCGATTTGGATCGTTGGTCGGATCGTTCAGGGCACCAACCCGCGGGATCGCCGGGAGCGCCTCACCGATCGCCCGGATCGTCCGCCGATGGGTGCGTCACAGGCAGAGGTAGAAGGTTCGGTCAGGCAGGATCGGTGGTTCGAGCGCCAGAACCGTCTCGTAGCCCGATTCGCGCAGCAGACCGGATGAGGGCTGCCCGTGTGGGCCAGAACGACTCGGTGTTTCCCCACGACGCCGTCTGCACGGGCTCCAGCTCCTCGGCGGTGGCCCCGGGCTCCCGGTACATCCGGCCCTCCCAGCCGTCGACGGTCACGATGGGCCGCAACGCATGATGCGTGTCGAGGATGGTGGGCGTGCCCGAGCAGCGCTTGAGAAGGTCCAGCACGTCGGGCAGACCGAGGTGGTAGAGGAGGCCGAGGAGCGCGATGCAGTCGTAGCCCGAGACGTCGAACGTCCTCACATCCGCCTGGATCCAGCGGATCCCGTCGACCATCGGCATCCGTCCGGTCCGCGCGTCGACGGCTGTGACCTCCCAGCCGAGCTCGTGAGCGATCAATGAGAACTTGCCATGTCCTGCGCCGAGATCGAGCAGTCGACCCGGCGGCATGGCCCCGAGGATCCGCCTGAAGGTGGCGAGTCGCCGCTCACCGATCTCCGCCTCGCTCGGTCTCGGGGCCTGATCCTCCTGCTGCGGAGATGGGGCGGCTCGCGTCGCGCGCGAGGTTCCAATCAATCGTCCGAGCCGTCGGCGCCAGATCGCGAGCATCGTCATCCTTCGGTCGTGGGCACTCGGCTGCATCGGCGTCCACCGAAGGCCGGAGTCATCGATCTGCGCATCTTAGTCGGACATCCTCGCCCGATGCGCTGCGCCCGCTCGTCACGGGCGTCCGGGGCGCGGTCCGCACCGGACATCTTCCTTTCGGGATCCAGCTCGGCAGGGCGCACTCGGGACATCGCGGACCGAGATGGTCGCCGGTCCCGTGGCTCGCATCTTCGGGGCCCTGTTGCTGGGACCGTTGATTTCGCGGGCCGGGAGCAGGAAGATGGGACTCCTGATGGCGTGGATGCCCCGCACGAAGGAAGGCGTGGCATTCCCGAAGGAGCTCATCGAAGCCGGCACGGTGGCACCCGCCATCGATCGACGGTACCCGCGGGTCGAGGTTCCCGAAGCTCTCCGCTACCTGGAGGCCGGCGATGCCCGGGCAACGTCGTCATTGCGATGTGATGCGCCCGGGCCCACGGGGGTACCCTGCGGCGAAGGCCAGGGGGTGACATGACACAAGGCAGCGAGCCCGTCATCCGCGTTACCGACCTGAAGAAGCACTACGGCGACGTCAAGGCGGTCGACGGGGTCACCTTCGAGGTCGCGCGCGGCGAGGTCTTCGGGATGCTCGGCCCCAACGGGGCCGGCAAGACGACCACGATCGAGGTCCTGGAGGGCCTGCGCGCGCCGGATTCGGGCAGCGTCGAGGTTCTCGGCCTGGACGTCCGGCAGCATCCCCAGTCGATCAAGCAGCGAATCGGCGTCCAGCTCCAGAGCGTGTCGCTCTATCCGCGGCTCACCGTCACCGAGCTGCTGGACCTCTTCGGCAGCTTCTTCAGCCACCACGTCCCGACGAAGCAGCTGATCGACGCGGTCGACCTTGGGGAACGCGCCGAGGCCTGGTCGATGAACCTCTCCGGCGGGCAGCAGCAGCGCCTGTCCATCGCCCTCGCCCTGGTCAACGATCCGGAGCTGGTCTTCCTCGACGAGCCGACCACGGGCCTGGACCCCCAGGCCCGGCGCTCGCTCTGGGAGCTGATCCGGGGGCTCCAGGAGCAGGGCAAGTCGGTGATGCTGACCACCCACTACATGGAAGAGGCCACCGAGCTGTGCAACCGGGTGGCGATCATGGACCACGGTCACATCCTGGAGATGGGCGCCGTGTCCGAGCTGATCGGGCGGCGCTTCAAGGAGCGGGCGGTCTTCTTCGACTCGAATCCGAAGCTCCCGATGGACCAGCTGGCCCGGCTCGGCGGCGTGACCCGCGCGGCCGAGGAGGACGACCAGACCCTCCTCTTCTCCAGCGACGTCCCCGGCACGATCGGCGCGCTCCTCGCCGCGGCCGACGAGCTGAGCGTCGAGCCGCACAACCTGGGAATCCGCCAGGCCACGCTCGAGGACGTCTTCCTCGACCTGACCGGTCGGGCGCTGCGGGACTAGGGGGCGGACGATGAGAACGCTGCTCGGCCTCACGGTCGCCAACGTCAAGAGCCTCGCGCGCGACCGGGCGGCCCTCTTCTGGACCATCTTCTTCCCGATCATGTTCGTCTTCCTCTTCGGCTGGATCTTCGGCGGGAGCGGCGACACCAAGATCCCGGTCGGCTACGTCGACCAGGATGGCACGCCAGCCTCCGGCCGGCCTCCGGCAGGCCTTCGCGAGCGTCCCCCTGCTCAAGCTCCAGGACGGCTCGCTCGATGACGAGAAGGCCGCGATGCAGCAGCGGCAACGTGTCGGCCGTCATCGTCATCCCGAAGGGCCTCCAGGACGCGGTGGCGCAGCAAGGCCTCGGTCGCGATCCAGCTGTACAGGGATCCCACCAAGATCGCAGTCGACCCAGGTCGTCCAGGGTGTGGTCACCCAGATCGCCAACGGCATCAATCTCAAGCTGGCCGGCGGTTCGGAGATCCTGACCGTGAGCCAGCTGTCGCTCCAGTCCACGAACATCAGCACGGTCGCCTATCTCGTCCCGAGCATCCTGGCGATGGCCCTGATGCAGCTGGGCGTCTTCGCCGCGATCCCCCTGGTCCAGCAGCGCGAGAAGGGCATCCTCAAGCGGATCGGCGCCACGCCGCTCGCCCGCTGGAAGCTCGTCGGCAGCAACGTGCTGCTGCGCCTGATGGTGGCCATCGTGGACGCTGTCCTGATCCTCGGGATCGGCTTCGTCTTCTTCAACGTCCAGATCGTCGGCAACCTCGCTCGCGTCGGCCGGCGTGGTGCTCCTCGGGGCGGCTTCCTTCCTGGCCATCGGCTTCATGCTGGCCTCCTTCCTCAAGACCGAGGAGCAGGCGACCGGGGTCGTGCAGGTCGTCCAGATGCCGATGATGTTCCTGTCGGGGATCTTCTTCTCGTTCGACTTCCTGCCCGGCTTCCTCCAGACCGTCGCGCGGTTCCTGCCGCTCACCTACCTCGGCGACGCGATGCGCCAGGTCATGGTGAACGGGACCCAGGTGGCGCCGCTCGGCGTCGACCTGGCGGTCCTGACCGGCTGGCTGGTCGTCTGCCTGGCGATCGCCGCCCGGTCGTTCCGCTGGGAGTAGGCAGGGCGCTGCCAGCTGTTCCCGCGTTGCGGAGATCGCCGATCGGGTCGTCGCGGCAGTTGCCCAGCCGCTCGTCCGCTCTGGTGCCGAAATGCGCCTGACCGCCAGCCTCGGGATTGCCGTGTCGGGACCCGATTCCTCGCCGGAGGACCTGCTCCGAGACGCGGACGCCGCCATGTACACCGCCAAGAAGAGCGGCCCCGGCCGTTGGTCGGAGGCGACCGCAGTGTCGCGGGACGAGCGGACGAGGAGGCGCAGATACCCATAGTTGCCGCCGCGACTGTGGCCCTCGGCGACGACCTCGAGCGGCCCGGCCGCCAGCCAGGTCGCGACCTGGCCCCGGGTCGGGTAGCGATGAGCCTGCCTCCTTCCCTTCCCACGGATCTCGCGCGGGGGAAGGAGCCTTGCCTCCTGATCATGTCACGATGCCCCGAATCCGCGACGTCGGAATCGGGACCGGGCGCGGAGACGCTGTCGCACCGAGCCGGATCGCGAGCACGCTCAATCGGCGGGTGGCCTGCCGGGACTCCCGTCCACCAGGTCTACTTCCCCGAGACCGAGGCGCTGTCCGAGTGCGTCCTGATGAGCGACGGCTCCGCCGTCGAGGTGGCTTCATCGGCCGCGAAGGGATGGCGGGCTGGGCGGAGATCCCGTCGTCCGGCCGGCTTGCGCCGCCCCGCGAAGATGGGGGCCGGTGTCCGGACAGGAGGTGCCGTTCATGGCGTATCACAAGGATCCCCGGGTCGACGCTTACGTTGGCGCGCTTCCCGGCTGGCAGCAGGAGATCTGCCGCCAGGTCCGGGATCTCGTTCACGCGGCGGATCCCGATGTCACAGAAACGATCAAGCGAACGGTGCAGCCCTACTTCGTCCTGGACGGCAACATCTGCGCGTTGCTCGCCACGAAGGACCACGTCAACGTCTTCCTCTACGACGGTGCGATCGTGCCCGATCCCGAGGGCATCATCACGGCGGGGCACGACAACAGCACCGCCCGGACGGTCGCGGTGCGCATGGACGAGAAGATCAACGAGCCCGCCCTGCGGGCGATGCTCAGGCAGATCATCGCGAACAACCGGGCCGGCGGCTGGCGCAAGCTCAAGGGCGGCGGATCGCAGCCTTGAGGGCGTCGGCCGGTGCTGCTGCGGCCCGGCCGCCCAGTCCGGCGCCTCCGCCGACGAGCCGTGCAGGCGAGCCGCTGGCGACGATCGTCATGGCTTTCGGCTGCGGACCTGAGCGCCGCAACCCGCGCCGGCGTCGGACAATGCACCAGAACGGAGGCGTCGAACGTGGTGCTCCGAGGCATGCTGACGGTCCACCGGGTGGCCGGGGCTTCCTCCACGGCGATCGTCCTGCTGATCCTCGCGAACCTGGTCCCGCTGGCCGGCGTGCTGTTCCTGGGCTGGGACCTGTTCACCCTGCTCGTCCTCTACTGGCTCGAGAACGCGGTGATCGGCGTCTATGCCATCGGGCGGGCCATGACGGCCGCGGGCGTGACCCCGCCCGGAACGCGGACGCTGGGACTGTGGCATGGAGCCCCCGCCGGTCGACGGATCGGCTCGCTCGCCGGTCTTGCACCCGACGGCCGCGTCCCAGTCCGGTGGGTCCGGCCGGTCGTCGGCTTCTCCCTGCACTACGGTGGCTTCTGGCTGGGCCACGGGTTGGTCCTGTCGCAGCTCGGGCCCATCCTGCACTGGGCCGGCGGGACCAGCGGGCGTCTCGATCTCGTCGGCGTGGCCGTCGGGGGCACCATGCTGGTGATCAGCCACGGGTCGTCGTTCCGCCTCGACTGGCTGCGAGACGGCGAGTATCGCGCGTCCACGCCGGGGGCGGAGCTCAGCACGCCGTACCTGCGCATCGTGGTCCTGCACGCCACGATCATCCTGGGCAGCTTCGGCGTCATCTTCCTCGGGTCCGGCGTCTGGATCCTGGCGATCCTGGTGGCGCTCAAGACGGCCGTGGATCTCGCGGTGCACCTTGGCGAGCGCCGGCGGGCCGTGGAGCGCGCCCAGGCGTTCGCTCCCTGCCAAGGAGGCCCGGGATGACATGGCCGGACGTGGCCCTGGGGCGGCGATCAGGTCAGGGCGATGGGCGAGATCGCGACGGCCGAGCAGACCCTCGTCATCGCGTCCAGCTTCTCCCTGGTCAATGCCCAGTCATCGACTGTCCCAGCATCCATTGACACGGCAAGCGTCGGCCCGGCACAATCCGGCGACCCGATAGGGAGGCATGGGGAAGCGTCCCCGCCAGCGCGGCGTCCCCACACGATCGCCTCGACCGTCGCGCAGGGCCAAGGGCGAGACCGACCCGTTCGGGCTGGGCGCCGCCAAGCGCCCGGAAGGGGGAACGCAGTGTTCCGTCATCGCCTGCGGCTTCGTCCTGGCCGCTCTCTGGGAGTGGCAGCAAGCCTGCTCCTCGCGCTCGCCGCCCTGGGACCACCGGTGGCCGCCAGCGGTCCGGATGAGCACTCCGGATCTCACGCCACCTACACGGTCCTGGTCGGCTTCTCCCAACCGGGACGTGGCGTGAACGTGGACGCGTACTTCCCCGACACGTTGCAGGTCCACGTCGTGAAGATCGGCGACACTGGACCGATCATCTCGGAAGGAGGCGTCCCATGGACTGGAAGCTCGAGCTCGTCGTCGTCCCCGTCTCGGACGTGGATCGCGCCAAGGACTTCTACTCCCGGAAGCTCGGCTTCATCGTCGATGTCGACCAGCGCGCCGGTGAGAGCTTCCGCGTCGTGCAGCTGACGCCGCCGGGATCGGCCTGCTCGATCACGATCGGCACCGGCCTCACCGAGGTGGTTCCGGGCACGTACCAGGGGCTGCACCTGGTCGTCAACGACATCGAGGCCGCGCGGGCGGAGCTCGTCGAGCGCGGAGTCGAGGTCAGCGAGCCGTTCCACTTCGGCGCCGAGGGGCAGGTCCCCGGCCTGCATCCGGACCGCACCGACTACAACACGTTCCTCTCGCTCAGCGACCAGGACGGCAACGGGTGGCTCGTCCAGGAGGTCGGGTACCGCGCGCCCGCGCAGTAAAGCGCGCCCCGGAGGATCCGGACACCAAGCGCGTCAGCCGGCGCGGAACTCCCCTGCGACCCGCCGGATCACCGCGACCGCCGCGTCCACGTCCGCCTCCGTGGTCGCCCAGCCGGAGACCGAGATGCGCATCGCTCGCAGGCCGTGCCAGCGCGTGCCGCCCAGCCACAGCGTGCCGTCGGCCTGGACGCCGGCGATGACCGCATCGGTGCGCGCGTCGCCGAGGGCAACGTCGCCCGAGGGGTCGTCGATGCGCACCAGGACCTGGTTCAGCACCACGTCGTTGAGCACGCGGACGCCCGGCCCGCCGTCCACGCCGGCCGCGAACCGGCGCGCCAGGTCCGACGTCCGGCCGATCATCTCGGCCAGCCCGCTCCGGCCGAGCGACCGGAGCGCCGCCCATACCGCGAACCCGCGGGCCCGCCGCGACGACTCGGGCACCCAGTTGTAGGGGTCGCGCTCGGCACCCGTCGTCTCCACGTAGTAGGCCGCCCCGAGCGTCATCGCCGCGTGGTGCGCCGCCCGGTCAGCGATGAACGCCAGGCCCGAGTCGTACGGAACGTTGAGCCACTTGTGGGCATCGGTCGTCCACGAGTCGGCCAGGCCGACTCCGGCCAGCAGGTGTCGCCGCGCGGGATCCGTGGCAGCCCACAGGCCGAAGGCGCCGTCGACGTGGAGCCACCCGCCGTTCGCGCGGACGGCCTCCGCGATCGGCCGCAGCGGGTCGAACGCGCCGGTGTTGACGTTGCCTGCCTGGGCGCTGACGAGGGCCGGCCGGTCGAGGACCCGGAGCGCCTCGGCGAGCGCGTCGGGGCGCATCCGGCCCTGGTCGTCGGTGGCGACCCGGACGACGCGCTCCCGGCCCAGGCCGAGCATCTGGAGGGCGGCGAAGACCGTCACGTGCGATTCGTCGCTGACGACGACGGGGAACTCGGGTCCCGCGAACAGCCCCTGCCGCTCGACGTCCCACCCGGCCCGGGCCAGCAGCGCGTGGCGCCCCGCCGCGAGGGCCGTGAAGGTCGCCATGGTCGCCCCGGTCGTGAAGCCCACGCTGACCCCGGCGGGGAGGCCGAACAGCTCGGTCATCCAGGCCCCGGCCACCTCCTCGACGACCGCAGCGGCCGGCCCGGTGACGTACATCACGGCGTTCTGGTCCCAGGCGCTCGTGAGCCAGTCCGCCGCGAGCGCCGCGGGCACGCCTCCGCCGATGACGAACCCGAAGTAGCGCGGGCCGGCGCTCCCGATGAGGCCGCCCTCGACGTTGGCGGCGAGCGCCTCGATGACCGCGACGGGGTCCTCGCCAGCCTCCGGGATCGATCCCCCGAACCGGGCCCGGATCTCGGCGACCGACGCGGTGGCGTGGACCGGCCGGGTCGGGAGCCCCGCGACGAAGTCCTGGGCGAGCTCAGAGGCTCGCGCGAGCGCGGGGCCAACCTGGGCGGGGGCGGCAACGCGATCCATCGGGCCTCCTTCGGCCGGCGTCCCGGGACCCCCGGTCGAGGGCGTGGATCGGGCCGGGACGAGGCTGTCGCTATCATGCCGCCCCTCGCCCGAGTCGTCACGGGTCGCGGCTACCCCGCTGGAGCGGCCATCCCCGCCCCGGCCCGCACGGCGATGGCGGGCGCTGCCAGCGCGGAGCGGGCTGCCTGGGCCGGTCGCGTCACCCCTGCGTCCCGGACCAGGCCGTCGCGCATCCGGATGACCCGGTCGCAGGCCTCGCCGACCTCGGGATCGTGAGTCACCAGGACGATCGTCTGGCCAAGCTCCCGGTTGAAGGTGCGCAGGAGGCCGAGGACCTCGGCCGTCCGGTCGGAGTCCAGGTTCCCGGTCGGTTCGTCGGCGATGATGATCTCCGGCCGGCCGGCCAGGGCCCGGGCGATCGCGACCCGCTGCTGCTCGCCGCCGGACAGCTCCGCCGGCCGGTGATCGGCCCGTTCGGCCAGACCGACGAGACCGAGCGCGTCGAGCGCCGCGGTCCGGTTGGCCGGCCCCCGGACGCCGGCGTACTCGCCCGCCAGCATGACGTTCTCGAGCGCGGTGAGGGTGGGCACGAGGTTGAAGTCCTGGAACACGAACCCCATCTTGCGGGCCCGGATCTGGGTGCGTGCGCCATCCGAGAGGGCGGCCACGTCCTGGCCACCGAAGCGCAGCTCGGGCGCGGGACCGTGGTTCTGGTCCGGCGAATGAAGCAGGCCCAGGATGTGCATCAGGGTGCTCTTGCCTGAACCGGACGGGCCCATGATCGCGACCATCTCGCCGGCCTCGACGTCGATGTCGACGCCCTTGAGCGCGGCCACCGCGTTCCGGCGGCCGAGGGAGTAGGTCTTGCGGAGGTTGCGTCCCTCGAGGAGTGCCATTTCGGGTCTTCCTTCCTGCGCGCGTCGCGCGATCGAGTGAGGAGCAGTTGAGTCGAACTGGCCCGCGGCCCGCTATTCGAAGCGGAGCGCGGCCACGGGGTCGAGGCGCGAGGCGTGCCACGCCGGGACGAAGCCCGCGAGGGCGCCGAGGATCGTGGCGAAGGCGACCGCCGAGAACGCGGTGCTGCTGGTCAGCTCGAAGAGGATCGTGCCCGAGGCCCGGCCGGCGTCGTTGGCGCCGAAGACGACCAGCGCGCCCACGGCGAGACCGAGGAGGCCGCCGATCAGGCCGATGACCGCCGACTCGGTCACGATCTCGCGGCGGATCCGCCAGCGGGACGCCCCGACGGCGCGCTTGATGCCGATCTCGCGGGTCCGCTCGGCCACCGACATCGCCGTCGTGTTGACCACCGAAAGGCCGCCGACGATGAGGCTGATCAGCCCGATCCCGACCAGGATCGCGTTGAACACGCTGGTCGTGGACCCGATCTGGCGGTCGAAGTCCTTGCCCGTCATCGCGCTCGTGCTGGGCAGCGCGCTCGTGATCTCGGTCGCGACAGTGCTCGTGTCCACCCCGGGCTTCGGGTAGACGGTCACCGCGGTGGCGACCTCGGCGGGGTCGAGCCCGGCGCTGACGAGGGGCGGCAGCGTCTTCACGAACAGCTGCTGGGCGGCCGCCAGCGGGACCATGGCCTCGCTGTCGGGAGCGGTCAGGGTGGGGGCCAGGATGCCCACGATCTCGAACGAGACGCCGCGCAGGGTGATCGAGCCGCCGACCGTGGCGTTGTCCTGGCGGGCCAGGTCGGAGCCGAGGACCGCGACGTTGCGGCCCTCGTCCGAGGCGGCCAGCGCCCGGCCGCTCGCGTAGTCCACCCGGAAGGTCTCGCGGCCGCGATCGGCACCCGCGATCCCGCCGACGATCATCGCCGGGACTCCCATGCTGACGCCGCTCTGCTCGTCCGACAGGAGCATCGAGACGGACGGGACCGCCACGTCCACGCCATCGAGCTTCCCGATCGCGGCGGCATCGGCCATCGAGAGCACGCCGCCGAGGCCCATCGTGCCGCCCTTGGCGCTCACGACGACCTTGTCCCGGTAGTAGTCGCTGCCGCCCTTGACCAGCGAGTCGATCTTGTTGGCCATCGACCCGAAGACGACCAGGGCCATGATCCCGATCAGGATCCCCGAGATCGTCAGGGTCGAGCGGAGCTTGCGCCGCCCCAGGTCGCGCAGGAGTCGCATCAGTAGTTCCTCATATCCAGTCGGCCGCATGCCGGCCGCCCTGTCATCGGGAATGCTGGTCGCGGCCGGCCGAGGGATCGTCATCCCCGATGCTGGTTCGCGGGTCGTCCCGTGCGCTGACCCGCGTCATCCGCGGGGAGGAGCCGGGCCGTCCCCGGGGACGACCACGGCGGGCGCCGCGACAGGGTCGCCCTCGGGTCCGCCCGCCGTCAGACCAGGCCGACCTGGTAGGCGAGGATGACGGCCTGGACGCGGTCCCTGAGGTCGAGCTTGGTGAAGACGTGCGAGACGTGCGTCTTCACGGTCGTCTCGGAGACGACCAGGCGGGCCGCGATCTCGGCGTTCGAGAGCCCCTGGGCGACGAGCCGGAAGACCTCCAGCTCGCGCTCGGTCAGCTCCGCGAGGGCGGGGTTCGCCGTCTCGGCCAGCGCGGGGAGACGGCTCGCGAACCGGTCCAGCAGGCGGCGGGTGACGGACGGCGCAAGGAGCGCCTCGCCGGCAGCGACCACGTGGATCGCCTCGATCAGGTCCTCCGGGGGGGTGTCCTTGAGCAGGAAGCCGCTGGCACCCGCGCGGAGCGCCTCGACCACGTACTCGTCGAGGCCGAAGGTGGTGAGCATGAGGACCCTCGCCGGATCGGTCACGCCGGGCCCGGCCAGCCGCCGGGTGGCCTCGATGCCGTCCATGCCGGGCATCCGGATGTCCATCAGGACCACGTCCGGGTTCAGCCGCCCGGCGAGCTCCACGGCGGCCGCGCCATCGCCTGCCTCGCCGACCACCTGGAGGTCGGGCTCGGCCGAGAGGATCATCCGGAACCCCATGCGCAGGAGGGGCTGGTCGTCGACCAGCAGGATGCGGATGCTCACGAGCCGGCCGCCGCTTCGGTCTCGTCGAGCCGATAGCGCCGTTCACCGCTGGCGGTGTCGAGCCAGACTCGAACCCGGCGGCGCGAAGCGGGGTCCTCGAAGACCTCGTCGGTCGGCCGGAACCGCGCATCGAGCGGCGCTTCGAGCGATCCGGCGCGGTCGACCCGCCGATGACGGGATCCGTCCTCATCCTCGGCGGGCGCGTCCGCCCGCTCGATCGCCGGGGTCGGCACCTCGACCGGGAAGGCGGCGTGGACGCGGTAGCCGCCGGCCGCCCGCGGGCCCGCCTCCATCGTGCCCCCGTAGAGCATGGCCCGCTCGCGCATGCCGACGAGGCCGCGGCCCCCGGGCTCGACGCCGAGGTGCGCGGCCGCCCCGCGCCCGTCGTCTGTCACCTCGACCTCGACGCGATCCGGGGCGTAGCCGATGCGGATCGTGGCCGTGGTCGGGCCGGCATGCTTCACCACGTTGGTCAGCGCCTCCTGGACGATGCGGTACGCGGCGAGGTCGACCCCGGGGGGCACGTCCCCGCGCTCGCCCTCGACATGCAGCTCCACGGGCAGCCCGGCCGCCCTCACCCGCGCCACGAGGCTCTCCACCTCGTCGAGCGACGGCTCGGGCTCCAGGTCCGGCTCCTCCTCGCGCAGCACCTCGAGCATCCGGCGCATCTCCGCGAGCGCGGTGCGCCCCGCCAATTCGACGGCCGCCATGGCGGCCCGCGCCGATGATGGGTCCGAGGCGGCCACCCGTCGGGCCGCCCCGGCCTGGACGACCATGACGCTGACATGATGGGCGACCACGTCGTGCAGCTCACGGGCAATTCGCGCGCGCTCCTCGGCGACCGCCAGGCGGGCCCGCTCCTCGCGCTCGCGCTCGAGACGCTCGGCGCGCTCCTGGAGAGTCCGCAGGTCCTGCCGGCGACCCTGGAGGTAGGTGCCGAAGAGCCAGGCTGCCGAGTATTCGACGTATACGCCCAGCATCGATTCGGCGATCCGCGGTTCGCGCCCGACGTAGTTCGCGAAGGTGAACAGGACGCCGAGGGCCGTGAGGATCGCGGCGATCGTGGCCGTGCGACGATCGCTGTGGGCGGCCACCGTGTAGAGGGCAATGAGGACGCCCATGCTGCCCCCGCCCTCGACGTAGCCGAGCGTGCTGTAGAGGGTGATCCCAACTCCGGTCACGAGCAGCACGAGCGCCGGGTGACGGCGCCGGACCGCCAGGGGCAGGGTCTGGGCGAGGATGAGGACGGCGCTGACCGGCGTCAGCGGTCCGGCGCCCAGCGCGCCGGCCGAGGCGCCCACGACGCGCAGCTCGGCGACCGCAAGCACGACCGACGCGAGCGTGACTGCCACCGCGACGTCGATGACGTCCTGGTTCCATCGCACGCGCGCCCGGAGCGCGCCAACCCGGCGCTTCATGGCGGCACCCTACGCCGGGCGTCCCCGTGCTGCATCGTCCTTGCGGACGATTCGCCCTCCTCCCGCAGGCCGGTCCACCCTGGCGCGGAGCGGTGCTGGGCGGCGCGCTCCAGCGGCCGTCCCTGGCGGCCGACGTCGGTGGCGAGCCGCACCACGGCCCCACAGGCCAGGGACGTGAGGACCAGGATCGCCCCGGTCCACGACCCATCCCGCGGGCAGCCTGACGCAGGCCCCGGGCCCCTGGCGGGTCCCTGTCCTGGCTCGGGGCTCCGGTCAGCCGGCAGGGCTGCGCGGCCGGGCCGGCGCGGAGCGACCTACCTCACCAGCGGATCGGGGCCGCCCGCCGGCGCAGGGGAGGGCCCGCCGCCGGGGGCGACCTCCCGGAAGACGACGCAGCAGTGCCCGGGCGTCGGCGCAAGCTCCGCCTGGAGCTCCGCCTCCCCCATGCCGTGCACGAGCCCCACGGCCCACGCGAGGTTCATCCCGCAGGTCAGGTCGCGGTGGCTCGAGGCGAGGGCCCGGTACGGGCAGTTGCCCAGGCAGATGCGCCCACCGGCGGCATCGTCCTCCGGCTCGTACCCGGCTCCGCGAAGGTGGTCGAGGAGGGCCGTCCGCAGCCCGCCGCGACCCGGTCGCGACCCCAGCGTCCGGCGAGCCTCGAGACCCGCCTCCTCGCCGCGCGCCCGGGCGACATCCGCCAGGGCCACGGTTCCGGAGCGACCGTCCTGCCGGGCGAGCGCCTCGGCCATGAGATCGGCGGCGCGCTCGTAGCGGCGGGCGGGGAGCGAGACGAGCAGCTCGCGGGCCGATCGTCGATAGAGCTTGGCCGGGCGGCCGGCCCCGGGACCCCGGCGCTCCCCGAGGCGTCGGAACTCGGTCTCGAGCAGGCCGCCGGCGACGAGTCGATCGAGGTGGAACGCGGCGAGCTCGCGGCTGATGCCCAGCGTGCCGGAGGCGGCATCGCGACCGACCGGCTCGCAGCTCGACGCGACGAGCTCGTAGAGCCGGCGGCGCGTGGGCTCGTCCAGCAGGGCGACCACCGTGACCGGATCTTCCAGTGCGGCTCCCTTCATCATGCCGCCATTCTAACAGAAAGATTGGTTATGAAAAGAGTTGACACCCGTGATCGGTTCTGTAAGAATAGCGGCCATTAGCTCTAGAGTGATGCGGCGGCCGCCCCGGTTCGCCCCGTGACGGCCGCGGATCACTCGCGCCTCGCGCCTCGAGCGAGGCGCAGGTCGGTCGAATGCGCCGGGGGCCGCCTGCTCCTGCGCTGGGACCTGGTTGAACGCCCCGAAACGGAGAACGAGCGTGAGCGACATCGAAACGATCCTGATCGTGGGCGCGAGCCTGGCCGGCGTGAAGGCGGCCGAGAACCTGCGCAAGGAGGGCTACGACGGCCGGATCGAGATGTTCGGCGACGATCCGCGCCCGCCCTACGAGCGACCGCCGCTCTCGAAGGAATACCTCCGCGGTGAGAGTGACCTCGGGACAGTGCTTGTCCACCCCGAGGCCTGGTACGAGGAGCAGCGGATCGAGCTGCGCCTGTCCACGGCCGTCCGCGCCATCGAGCCGGCGACCCGGGAGGTCGTCCTCCACGGGGGCCGGCGGGTGGCCTTCGATCGCCTGCTGATCGCCACCGGCACCGCGCCCCGCCGACTGGACATTCCCGGGCAGGACCTGGCCGGCGTGCACTACCTGCGCACGCTCGCAGATGCCGACGCCATCCGCGAGGCCGCCAGGACGGCACGACGGGCGGTCGTGATCGGCGGCGGCTGGATCGGTGCCGAGGTCGCGGCGTCGATTCGCCAGATCGGCCTTCCCGTCGCGCTGGTCGCCGGCGGTTCCGTCCCCCTCGAGCGCGTGCTCGGCCTCGAGGTCGGGGCCGTCTACCGGGACCTCCACGCCGAGCACGGGGTGGAGCTGGTGATGAACCAGCGGGCCGCCGGATTCCGGGGCCGGACGGCGGTCGAGGCGGTCGAGACGGCTGACGGGACACGGGTGGAGGGCGACCTCGTGGTGGCCGGAGTCGGGGCCCAGGCGCGCACGCAGCTCGCCGCCGAGGCGGGGCTGGACGTCGGCGACGGGATCCTCGTCGACGAGCGCCTCGAGACGAGCGTGCCCGGGATCTTCGCCGCAGGCGATGTCGCGGCGGCCTGGCATCCCCTGCTCGGGGCACGCGTGCGCGTCGAGCACTGGGACAACGCGCGGCGCCAGGGCCGGGCGGCTGCCCGGAACATGCTCGGGAAGGCCGAGGACTACGTCCGGATCCCGTACTTCTACTCCGACCAGTACGACCTCGGCATGGAGTACGCGGGCTTCGCCCCGGCCTGGGATCGCGTCGTGTTCCGGGGCGATCCGGCGAGCCGTTCGTTCATCGCGTTCTGGCTCCAGGCCGGGCGCGTCGTGGCCGGGATGAACGCCAACGTCCCGAAGGTCGAACAACGCGATCTCGACGCTGGTCGCCGCGCGGGAGACGGTGGCCGTCGAGCGCCTGGCCGACCCCGCGGTTGCGCTCGACGATCTCGAGAGCCTCAAGCTCGCATGAGGCAGCGTCCGGCACGGACCGCGCTCGCCAGGCCAGCCCGCCCGGGTCATCGGCGGTCCGTCGCGTCAGCCTCCCGGGCGTCCCTGAAGCCGCGATAGAGCAGCACGTCGTAGACGATCTTCAACCCGCCGGCGAGGACGAAGGGCAGGCCGGCCAGGGCCACGCCGCCGATCAGCGGCGCCGCGACGAGCGGTGAGATCGCGGCCCCGATGCTCCGCGCGATGCCGGTGACGCCCGCGGCTGCCGACCGTTCGTCCGGGTCGACCACCGCCATCGTGTAGGACTGGCGCGTGGGGACGTCCATCTGGCTGATCGAGAACCGGGCCAGGAGGACGGCGACGGCGAGCGGCAGGGTGGGCATCAGCGGCACGAGGATCAACAGCACGTTCGAAGGGAGGTGCGTGAAGACCATCGTCCGCACCAGGCCGATCCGATCGGCGATCCAGACCGCCGCCAGGGCCGACACGCCGGCCAGCAGGTTCGCGCCGAAGAGCGCCGCCCCGATGACCCCGGGGTCGGCCCCGAACCGAAGGTGGAACCAGTAGGCGATCAGGCTCTGGACGACGAAGCCGCCGCCGAACGCGTCGAGGGCGAAGAGTGCCGAGAGCCGGGCGACGGTGCGCTGGGATCGATGCAGGCCCAGCCGTCGAGCCACGGAGATATCCGGGGCGGCCGGCGCCTCCACCGCGGAGGAGACGCGGCTGAACAGCAGCGCCAGCAGCACGGCCACGATCGCGTAGCCCACGATCACCGCTCGATACGAGTCGACCGGCGAGCGGCCGGCCGAGATCAGGACCGCGGCGAGCGTGCCGCCGCCCAGCGCGCCGGTCGCCGTGGCGAACGAGCCGGTCAGGTTGAACCAGGCGAAGACGCGGGTCCGGCGAGCGTTCGAGATCGTCTGGGCCAGCGATGCCTGCTCGACGGCCAGGAACGGCCCGACCTCGTTGCCGCTGGGGCTGATCACCCCGATGGTGGCCGCGACGATCAGCACGGCCAGCGAGCTGGACGCCGCGAATCCCAGCCCGGCCAGGGCCATCAGCAGCGAGCCCGCCAGGAGCACGCGGCGCCGGCCGACCCGGTCGGCGTGGGTCGTCAGCCAGAGTGAGATCGCCGCGTCGCCCAGGAGGGTGAGCGTCAGCAGCAGGCCGATCTCCGGATCGGGCAGGCCGATCGCCGCGAGGTACAGGACCAGGACGACTGACACGAACCCGTAGCCGAACATGCGCAGGCCGCGGGTCGCGAAGAGGATCCGGGCATCGCGATCCAGGTCCACCCCTGCCTTCAACTGCCGTCCGCCTGGTGCTTGTGCATGCACGTCCTCCGGATACGCTCCCTGGGATCGCATCCTAACGGGCGGACGGCGGGGGAGCCGTCCCGGCGACCCGCGCCGCCCCTCGACGCCGAAATGCACCGGAATGCGTGGAAAAACCACTAGCCTCGATCGCCCTCGACGTGCACAATCCGCCGATCGGGAGGGAGGCACGGGAGTCTCCGGGCTTCCACCAGCGCGGCGTCCCCACACGGTCGCCTCGACCGTCGCGCAGGGCCAATTGGCGAGACCGACCCTCCCATCCCTGGGTGCACGCGCCCAGCGAAGGAGGTCGCGAGTGAATCTCGGCTTCAAGCGGGTGTTCCGGTCCCGTTTGATCGCGGCGTCAGCCGCCCTGACGCTGCTCTCCCCGGGCGCGCCCGCGGTGGCGCAGGCGGCCCATCTCGTCACCCCGGCCGTCGGGGTCCATCCCCATGCGGTGTTCGCCGGCCGCAGCGCGGCAGGGAGCGCAGCGATCACGTTCGGATGCCAGTTCAATCGCCCTGGGCGCCTCCAGTGCTACAGCCCGCAGCAGATCCGGACCGCCTACGGGGTCCAGGCCCTGCTCGACAAGGGCGACACGGGCAAGGGGCGCACGATCGTCATCGTCGATGCATTCTCCAGCCCGACGATCGCGTCGGATCTCGCCCTCTTCAATTCGGCGTTCGGGCTCAACGCCCCGCCAGCGTTCAACCAGATCGCGCCGGACGGGCTGACCCCGTTCGATCCGACCGATTCCAACCAGGTCGGCTGGTCGGCCGAGATCTCGCTCGACGTCCAGTGGGCCCACGCGATCGCGCCCGACGCCACGATCGACCTGGTCCTCGCCAAGTCCAACCAGGACGCCGACATCCTGTCGGCCACGAAGTACGCCGTGGACAGGAACCTCGGCGACGTCATCAGCCAGAGCTTCGGCGAGGCCGAGAGCTGCGTCGACCCGGCGCTCATGGCGCAGGAGCATCGGCTCTTTGCCCGGGCCACGGAGAAGGGCATCACCCTGGTGGCGTCGTCGGGCGACCAGGGTGCCGCGCAGCCGAACTGCGACGGCAGCAACTACATCCTGAGCGCTTCCTCGCCGGCGTCGGACCCGCTCGTCACGGCCGTCGGTGGCACGAACCTGCTGGCCGGCCCGGTGGGCTGCAGCAGCACGGCACCGGGCATCACCCCGATCCCCTGCCCAGACCCCCTGAACGTCGCGCCCGGCACCTACATCAGCGAGCACGCCTGGAACAACGCCACGCCGGCCGGCGGCGGCGACCCTGCCCACGGGTTCAGCGGCGGCGGCTTCTCGACCATCTACAGCCGACCGGGCTATCAGTCCGGCGTGCCGGGCATCCCGCGGGTCTCGCGGGGCGTTCCGGACGTCGCCTACGACGCGGGCCTCGAGGGCGGAGTCCTCGTCTTCTGGGGCGTGCCCTTCGGTCCCGGCGCCGCCTTCATCTTCGGGGGCACGAGCTCGGGCTCGCCGCAGTGGTCAGGGCTCGTGGCCCTGGCCGACCAGGCCAACCACGAGCGCGTCGGGTTCATCAACCCGGCGCTCTATGCGCTCTCGCGCAGGACATCGACCTACAACGCGCTGTTCCACGACATCACGACCGGCAACAACAACTTCTTCTTCGCCGACGGGTCCGACCTCGCCGGCTACAACGCGGGAACCGGTTGGGACCCGGTGACCGGCCTCGGCACTCCCAAGGCGGCCCGGGTGGTCGGGTCGCTCGCCGACCACTGAGCATCTCAACTCGGCGGGGGACCCGGGCCGCCGGGTCCCCCGCCTTGCATCCCCGGTGCGGCGGATGCACGCTGTCCGGGATGGCTCGACTCCACGCGAGCGACGCCCCCGACCTGCGCGCCGATCCGCGCCATCCTCGCCGCCGCCCGGCGCGAGGGCCGCTCGACGCTGCTCGAGCCGGAGGGCCTCGCCCTCCTCGCGGCCGCCGGGATCGCGGTCCCGCGCTGGCGCTTCGTCCGGGATGCCGGCGCGCTGGACGGCAGCGCTCGACGGACCTCCCCGGCGAACGGGTCGTCGTGAAGGTCGTCTCCGGCCGGATCGCCCACAAGACCGAGGTCGGCGGCGTGACGATGGTGGCCCGCGACCAGGCGGCCGTGACGGCGGCGATCGAGGCGATGGGCACCCGGCTGGGCGATCGTGCCGAGGGCTACCTGGTCGTCCGAGCAGGTCGAGCACGACGTCGGCCGTGGGCGGCGAGCTGCTCCTCTCGCTGCGCTGGACCGACGACTTCGGGGCGGTCGTGAGCGTCGGTGCCGGCGGGATCCACGCGGAGGCCCTCGCCGCCGGATCTCCGGCCGGGCCGCGAGATCGCGATCGTCTCGTCCGACCCTGACGCCGCACGATGCGATCGGCGCCGGCGCTCGCAGGCCACGACGGCGGTCCGCCTCGCCACGACCTCGCTGCGCGGCCAGCCGCCCCGCCTGGCGCTCGGGCAGCTCGTCGAGGTCGTCGACCGCCTGCTCGCGCTCGGCGCCGCCCTCGCCCCGGCCGAGCTGCTCGAGTGCGAGATCAACCCGGCGGCCGTGACCGCCCGACGGGCCTCGTCGCGCTCGACGTCCTGGTCACGCTCGGCGACGGCTCGGCGCCCGACGCGCGCATCCCGGCCGGTGCACAAGCTGGCCCGGCTGCTGGCGCCCCGCTCGGTCGCGATCGTCGGGGTCTCGAGCACGTCGAACCCGGGCCGCGTCATCCTCGGCAACCTCCTCCGCGAGGGCTTCGCCCGCGACCGGATCGTCGTCGTGAAGCCCGGCGTCGGACGCCATCGACGGCGTCCGCTGCGTGCCCGACCTCGCGCGCGCTGCCCGGACAAGGTGGACCTGTTCGTCGTCGCGCTCTCGGCCGCGCAGGCCCCCGCCTTCGTCGCCGAGGTCATCGAGCGGGATCTCGCCGAGAGCCTGATCGTCATCCCGGGCGGCCTCGAGGAGAAGCGCGGCGGCGACGAGCTCGCCGCCCGGATGCGCGCCGCCCTGGCGGCGGCGCGGGGCGCGCGAGGACGGCGGGCCGCTCATCAACGGCGGGAACTGCCTGGGGATCCGCTCCCGGCCCGGCCGCTACGACACCCTGTTCATCCCGCGCTGGAAGCTTCCGACCGGCGGCCGGCCCGCGCCGATCGCCCTCATCACCGGCAGCGGCGCCTTCGCGGTCACCCGCCTCTCGCGCCTCGGCCGCCTGGACCCGCGCTACGTGATCACGGTCGGCAACCAGATGGACCTGACCGTCGGCGACTACCTGGCCCATCTCGCGGACGACCCGGCGATCCGGGTGTTCGGCGTCTACGTCGAGGGCTTCGCCCGTCTCGACGGCCTGGCTTCCTCGAGGCGGCCGCCCGGATCACCGGCGGATGGCCGCAGCGTCATCCTCTACCGGGCCGGGCGCACGCTGGCCGGGGCGCGCGCCTCGGCCAGCCACACGGCGGCCATCGCCGGCGACGCGGTCGTCACCCGGGAGCTCGCCCGGGCGGCGGGCGTCGTGATCGCCGAGACGCCCCAGGCCTTCGACGAGCTGGTCCGGACGTTCGCCCTGCTCGACGGCCGGGTCGCCGGCGGGCGACGGCTCGGCGCGATCAGCAACGCGGGCTCCGAGTGCGTGACGATCGCCGACCACCTCGGGTCGCTCGAGCTGGCGGCCTTCGGTCCCGAGACGGAGGCGCGCCTGGCCGGGATCCTCGGGCCGGCCGGCATCGGTTCGGTGGTCGACGTCCACAATCCCCTGGACCTGACGCCCGATCGCCGACGCGGCGGTCTACGAAGCCGTCGCGCGGACGGTGCTCGACGCGGCCGAGGTCGACGTCGGCCTCGTCGGGATCGTGCCGATCACGGACACGCTCGATGCGCTGCCGCCGGGTCCCGGTCACGGGGAGGATCTCGCCCGCCCGGACGCCATCGCCGGGCGCCTGGGCCGACTGTGGCGCGAGACGACCAAGCCGTGGGTTGCCGTCGTGGACGCCGGGCCGCTCTACGACCCGTTCAGGGACCTCCTCGACGCCGCCGGAATCCCGACCTTCGGGACGGCCGACGCGGCGACGCGGGCGCTGGACGCGTTCTGTCGCGCCACGGGCCGGAAGGGCGGCTGAACCACCCGCCCGCCGTTCCCGTCAGGACCAGTGGTCGGGGCGGCGAAGGGTCTGGGGCAGGACGGTCGCCCGGTCCCCGCGGGCGGAATCGAGCTGGGACTGGACCAGGAAGAGGGTGCCTCCCAGGTCGGCGCCGCCCAGGTCGGCGCCCCGCAGGTCGGCCCCCGTGAAGTCGGCCAGGGCGAGGTCGGCGCCGCGCAGGTCGGCGCCGACCAGCCGGGCGCCGCGCAGGTCCCCGCCGCGCAGGTCGACGGCCCGCAGGTCGGCGCCGATGAGGTCCACCCCGCGCCGATCGAGGGCCGGGCCCGGCGAAGCTGCCCGGGCGAGGGCGCTGGCGCTCCGCAGCAGGGCGTTCGCCCGTCCGCGATGGTCCGCCACGTCCAACGCGCCCAGCGCTCCCGGCGCGCCCCGGGCAAGGCGTTCCGTCTCGTCCCGGATCGCGCGCAGCTCGGGCCGGAGCGGACGCGCCGCGGGGAAGGCGAGCGCCTCCGCCAGGTACCAGAGCAGCTCATGGAGCTGGCGCACGACCAGGAAGGCCGCGAACATCTCCGGCGCGATCTCGGGATCGGTCCGCCAGTCGGCCCCGCCGAACGTCTCCTTGGTGACCCGCTGCCCGGCGCCGAAGCAGTCGAAGGCGACGCAGCCCGGAAACCCACGATCCCGCAGGCTGGCGTGGATTCCACAGCGGAAGTCCGCCTGCAGGTTGGGACAGGGCCGCCCGGCCGCCTTGTCGATCGCGAAGTCCGCGGAGGCCGAGAAGGCCGGGGCGACGCAGCACAGGCCGACGCAGCTCGAGCAGTCGGGGCGCAGGACCGGCGCTTCCCCGTCGACGGTCGACGATGGTGCGGGCGCGAGTTCCGTCACTGCTCCCCGGGTTCGAGCACGAAGACCGGGATCTGGCGGTCCGTCTTCGCCTGGTAGCCCGCGTAGTCGGGCCAGGCGCTGACGGCGCGCTCCCACCAGGCGGCCTTCTCGTCGCCCGTGACCTCGCGCGCCGTGTAGTCGCGCCTGGTCGCGCCATCCTGCAGCTCGACGTGCGGGTTCCTCTTGAGGTTGTGGTACCAGACCGGATGCTTCGGCGCGCCGCCGAGGGAGGCAACGACGGCGTACGCGCCGTCGAGCTCGACGCGCATCAGGGCCGTCTTGCGCAGCTTGCCGGTCTTCGCGCCCACCGACGTCAGCACGATGACGGGATGACCGCGCAGGTCACCGCCCTGCTCGCCGTTCGTCGCCTCGTAGAGCTCGATCTGCTGGCGCGACCGGGCCGAGGTGCCCGGCTGATAGTCACCGGTGAGTGGCATGCTCCATTCCTTCGCCGTCGTGCCTGCTGGACGAGCAGTACTTGTACCACTGATCGTCCGGAGGGTGCCCGCCCGGGCCGGGCGATCGCCCGCGCGTCGGTGCCTTCGCCGCAGGTCGACTGCCTAGCCGATCACCTCGTAGCCCTGGATCGCCATGCCCGCGTGGAGCGCATTCAGCGCGGGCTGCAGGGCCTGGTGGACCTCCGACGTCCGCCATCCGGCGGCGCTGTCGGCATCCTCGAAGCGGAGCACCATCTGGTAGCGGGTCGGGGATTCCGCCTCGCGCAGGAGCTCGACCTTCACGAAGCCCGGCGACTTCGCCATCGCGGGTCTGTACTCGCTGGCGATGAACTGCTCGAACGCGGCGGTCCTGTCCGGGAGGACGTTGAACGTGATGTGCCGTTCGATCATCTCAGGGCCTCCGTTCGGGTCGGGCGGACGGCGACGCTCGACGCGTCCTCCTCGATTGGTCTTACCAGTTGACCACTATAGCGGGCCGGCCCTAGGATGTCGCGAGGCGATTGCCCAAGGAGCGCCAGCCTGGTGGAACGAGATCCTCGTCACGCCGCCCTCGACGCCGTCGATGCGGGAGCGTCGCCGGAGAGCCGGTTCACGGTCGTCTCGCGGAGCACGCTTCCCGAGGAGGTCGCCAACCGCCTGCTCACGCTGATCAGGGAGCAGCAGCTGCGACCGGGCAGCAAGCTGCCGGCCGAGCGCAACCTTGCCCGAATGATGGACGTCAGCCGGCCCGTCGTGCGGGAGGCGCTTCGAGCGCTCGCGCTCATGCGGGTCGTCGACATCCGGCAGGGTGCCGGCACCTACGTCACGTCGCTCGAGCCGAGCCAGCTGGTCGCCCACCTCGACTTCGTGTTCTCGAAGGACAGCGTCGCCCTCGTCCAGCTGCTCGAGGCCCGGCGGGTGGTCGAAGCTGGCAACGCCCGCCTCGCCGCGTCCCGGGCCACCGAGAGCGAGATCGCCGCGCTCTCGGACCTCGTGGTCTCGCTGGCGGGCTGCATCGACGATCCCGACCGGTTCAGCGAACTGGACATCGCGCTCCACGACGCGGTCTGCGCCGCGGCGAACAACTTCCTGCTCACGCAGTTCATGAACATCGTCAACACCCTGGGCAAGGTCAGCCGGGAACGGACCGGCGGTCGCCGGGCGGTGCGGGAGGCGACGCTCGAAGATCACCGGCGAATCCTCGATGCGCTGCGCGCGCACGACCCGGACGCCGCGGCACGGGCCATGCTGGGGCACCTCGACCACGTCGAGCAGGGGCTGAAGCCCGCGTTCGGCCGGGATGGCGCCGAGCCGCCCGCCAACGGCGCGCTGCCTGCCGCGCTGGAAGGTCGGACCCGATGAACGTCCGGGGCAGCCAGGCGCTCGACGCTCCCCGCGCCGCCGTGTTCGCCGCGATCTGCGACCCGGACGCGCTCCTCGGCGTGATCCCCGGCTGCCGCGAGATCGAGAAGGTCGGCGATACGGAGTACCGGGGCGAAGATCTCCCTGCGCCTGCCGGGTGTCGTGGGGACGTACCGGACCGTCGTTCGCCTCGTCGATTCCGACGCGCCGTCCTGGGGCCGGCTCGAGGGCGAGCTCGAGGGCACGCTGGGCACGATCAGGGGCCAGGCCACGTTCCGGCTCGCCGAGACCGGCGCCGGGACGACGATCGACTACGAGGGGCAGGCCGTGATCGGCGGGCCGCTGGCCAGGCTCGACACCCGCTTCGTGGAGGGCCTGGCGGGCTCGCTCATCGAGCAGGGCCTGCGCAACCTGGACCTCGCGACTGCAGGGCGATCCGTCGGCCGGCGCCGCGACCTCCGCGCCGTCGGCCAGCCAGGGAGACTCCAGCGTGACCGTCAGGAGCTACTTCTTGCCTCGATCCCTGCCGGAGGCGCTCGGCCTGCTGCGCGAGCATGGCCCGGACCTGCTGGTGATGGCGGGCGGGACGGTCGCCATGCCTCTCATCAACGAGGGAATCTCGCTGCCCGAGGCGGTGATGGGCCTGCGCCTGGCCGGCCTCGGCGGGCTCGAGCGCGCCGGCGACACGCTGCGGATCGGGGCGACCGCGACGCTGACCCAGCTGCTGGACCAGGACGTCGTTCCGATGCTCCGGGAGGCGGCCCGCAACACGGCCAGCTGGTCGATCCGCAACATGGGCACGGTCGGCGGCAACCTGTTCACCCCGCCGCCGGGCGGCGACGTCGCGGTCGCCCTGCTGGCCCTGGACGCCAGCGTGACGCTGGCCGGCGCGGCGGGCGAGCGCGTGCTTCCGCTGGCGGAGTTCTTCACCGGCTTCATGACCACCGAGCTGGCGGCCGACGCGCTGCTCGTCGAGATCCGGGTGCCCGTCCGGAGCGAGCCGACGGCATACATCAAGCTCGGCCGCAAGCACGCCAACACGCCGGCCGTGGTGACCGTGGCCGTCCGCCTCGAGTGGGACGAGGGACGGGTTGCCGACGCGCGCATCGCCCTGGGCGCCGTCGGCCCGCACCCCATCCGGGCCCGGCAGGCCGAACGGCTCCTGATCGGGACCAGCCTGGGCGCGGACGCGATCGCCGCCGCGGCCAGCGCAGCCGCCCGGGAATGCGAGCCGTTCACGGACGGCATCGCCACCGCCTGGTACCGGCGCAGGATGGTCAGCCTCCTCGTCGGCCGGGCGCTGGAGCAGCTGGCGCCGGGCGCCGCGGGAGAGGGTCGCTAGGATGGCCTCGACGATCGTCACCTTCGAGCTCGGCGGCCGCGCGGTCGAGGTCATGGTCCGGCCCATGACGACCCTCCAGTCGGTCCTGCGCGACCAGCTCGGCTTCACGGCCACCAAGGAAGGCTGCCGCCAGGGTGGCTGCGGGAGCTGCACCGTGCTCGTCAACGGCGAGCCGATGATGTCCTGCCTGCTGCCGGTCGAGGACGTCGCCGGCCAGCGCGTGATCACCCTCGAGAGCATCACGCCGGCCGAGGGGCTGCACCCGATCCAGCAGGCCTTCCTGGATGCCTACGCCTTCCAGTGCGGCTACTGCACGCCGGGCATGGTCATGGTCGCGAAGGCCCTGCTGGACCACGATCCCGCTCCGAGCGGCGACGACGTCCGGCAGGCGCTCAGCGGCAACATCTGTCGCTGCACCGGGTACCGCCCGATCGTCCGGGCCGTCCAGGTCGCGGCCGAGGCGATCCGGGCCAGCGCGGGAGAGCAGGCCCGATGAGCGCCCAGCTCAACGTCGTCGGCCAGTCGGTCGAGCGGAGCGACGGGATCGGCCACGTCACGGGCCGAACCCAGTACGTCGGCGACCGATCCTTCCCCGGGCTGCTCCACCTCAAGATGGTGCGCAGCCCGCTCCATCACGCGCGGATCAAGGGCATCGACCTGTCCGATGCGCGGAGGGTGCCCGGGTTCGTGCGCGCCCTGACCGCCGCGGACGTCCCGCACAACCTGTACACGATCCTGACCCTCATCGGCGTCGAGCCGGACGAGGAGTTCGTGCTGGCCGAGGAGCGCGTCCGCTTCAAGGGCGAGGCCATCGTCGCCATCGTCGCCGAGACCGAGGCGGCGGCGCTGGAGGCCGTCTCGAAGGTCCACCTCGACCTGGAGGAGCTGCCCGCGGTCTTCGACGTCGAGGAGGCGCTCAAGCCGGGCGCGCCGATCGTGACCCACTGGGGCAACAACACGTTCATGTACGAGGGCCATCCCTGCCGGCGCGTGCGCCTGGGCGACGTCGAGCAGGCCTTCGAGCAGGCCGACCACATCGTCGAGGGCGTCTACAACACGAGCCCCATCGAGCACGCGCCGACGGAGACGACCGGCTGCATCGCGGTGCCGGAGGCCAACGGCCGGTACACCGTCTACACGAACACCCAGGCGCTCTACTTCAGCCTCGACAACACCTCGATCATCCTGCAGATCCCGGGCAACCGGCTCCGCTTCGTGGGCGGCACCGTCGGAGGCGGCTTCGGCGGCAAGGTCGACGTCATCGTCGAGCCGATCGCCACGCTGGCCGCCATGAAGACCAACCGGCCGGTGCGCTACGTCTACAGCCGCTCCGAGGAGATGCAGGTCTCATCCACGCGGGCGGCCTGGCGGATCTACATCAAGGACGGCGTCTCGCGGGACGGCCACATCGTCGCTCGCAAGGTGACGAGCTACGCCGACTCCGGGGCGTACAGCCGCCAGACCCCGTACGCGCTGACCAAGCACGCCGCGAACGCCGCGGGCCCGTACGCCATCCCGAACGTGTCGATCGACGCCTACTGCGTCTACACGAATCGCCAGCCGAGCAGCGCGATGCGGGGCTTCGGGGTGACGATGGCATCGTTCGCCCTCGAGGTCCAGATGGACAAGATCGCCGAGCGGGTGGGCGTGGATCCGTGGACGATCCGCTTCATCAACGCCTACCACGACGGCGACCTGCGGCCGCATCGCAAGCTCGCCGAGGACGCCACCCTGATCGAGACGATGCAGGCTGCCGCGGCGCTCGTCGGGCACGTGCTGCCGGACGACCTCAGGGCGATGACGTCGGCGCCCCGCGGCGCCGGCCCCGACGGAGGCCGCGACTGATGGCCAGGCTGCGCGGGACGGGCATCGCGGCCGTCAACTACCCGACCGGCATGAACCTCGGGGGCGACCCGTCGCAGGCCCTGATCCATGCCACGACGAGCGGGTCGTTCGTCGTCTCGCTCTCGAGCGCCGATCTCGGACAGGGGCTGCGCACGGTCATCGGTCAGATCGCGGCCGAGACGCTGGGGGTCGAGTTCGAGCAGATCGTCATCGACACCGGCGACACCGACACCGGCCCGCACTGCATGGGCACGTTCGCCAGTCGCGCCACGCACCGGGTCGGCAACGCGGTGATCGCGGCCGCCAGGGAGGCCCGCCAGGCCCTCCTCGACGTGGCCGCCGAGGAGCTCGAGGCCGCCGTGGACGATCTCGAGATCGACGGCCACGGGAACCTGATGGTCAGGGGCGCGCCCTCCCGGTCGGTCAGGGTGGCGGACATCGCATCGTTGGCCCAGTTCAAGTACGGCCGCACGATCGCGGGCCGCGGGAGCTACATGAAGCCCAAGAGCCTCGTGGATCCCGAGACGGGCGCCATGGATCCCGACTCGACCGAGGCCCACGCCTGCACGGTGGCCGAGGTCGAGGTCGACACCGAGACGGGCGAGGTCACGGTCCTCAGCATCAGGAGCGCCTACGAGGTGGGCCGCCAGGTGAACCCGGCGCTCGTCCAGGGCCAGATCGAGGGCGGCGCCTGGATGGGCATGTCCCATGCCCTGTACGAGACGACGGCGCCCTACTACCCGGCGGCCGACCACAGCCCGCGGGACTTCAGCGAGTACCTGATGCCCGGCACGCTGGAGATGCCGGAGATCGAGTCCGTCGTCCTGGAGATCCCGTCCGCGAACGGTCCCTATGGCGTCAAGGGCCTCGGCGAGATGACGGCCAACTCGCCCATCCCGGCGATCGTCAATGCCATCTACCACGCGACCGGCGTTCGGATCGACGAGCTGCCGGTCACGCCCGAGAAGATCCTGCGGGGCCTCGAAGCCAGGCAGCCGGGGCTGTCCTGAGCTGCGGCAGGGAACCGTTGCCCGTCGGGCTGGGCCGCCGCCCGCGGGCGATCGCGACGCACCGGAGCAGGGAGATCCAGATGGGACAGATCACGACCTGGGACGAGTTCCCGACCGTCGAATACGTGCCCGGCGTGTTTCGCCAGGCGGTCTCGGGCGAGAAGACGATGCTGACGCGCATCGTCTACCGGGGCGGCGTCGTGATCCCGGACCACAGCCACGAGGCCGAGCAGCTCATGCTCGTCGAGCGGGGTCGGCTGTGGGCCAGGGTCGGCGACGAGGAGTCCGAGGTCGGCCCGGGCTCGCTGCTGGTCATTCCCTCGAACTGGGTGCACGCCTTTCGCCAGCTGACCGACGAGGACGTCGTCTTCTACGAGTGCTTCGCGCCCATCCGGCTCGAGTACCTCGTCGGGTTCAAGGGGCCCGACGCGTCGCTGGCCATGATGAAGAAGGCGCTCGCGGCAGGCTAGGCGCGAGGCTGGTTGATGTCGGGCCGCCTTGCCCCCCGGTCAGGCGACGCGCACGGGCTCCCGGTGGGCGAGCTCGCCGTGCGGCCGCAGCGCGATCTCCGCCCCACCCACCCGCGTGTAGTAGCGCCGGTATTCGGCGGGCGACATCGACGAATAGCGCTGGAACACCTTGTAGAACTGGTTCAGGTTGGTGTACCCGACGGTGTAGGCAACCTCCTGCACGCTGGCATCGCAGGTCAGCAGGAGGCGCTTCGCCTCCGAGAGGCGCAGGCCCGTGACGTATTCCTTGAAGCCCACGCAGGTCACGTCCTTGAACAGGTGGCGCACGCGCGACGCGCTCACGTGCATCTGCTCCGATACCTGCTCCAGGGTCAGGCTCTCCCTGAAGTGCTCTTCGACGTAGCTGAGCACCGGCCGCACCTGCTCGTGACGATCGCCCGGTGCGGCGGCCTCCTCCGATGCCGGATCGTCGGCCCGCGCATGGCGCACCAGGACCGCGAGCGCGCGCCTCAGGTTGGCGTCGAGGAGGTGCTGGTCGGCGGGGTCCTGGCGGTCCCGGATCGACTTGAGCTCGAGCAGGATCGGCCGGAGCTCCGCGGCGGCCGCCCCTCCCGCGGGCAGGCGGTTGGCGAAGGGGCGCCCCCCGCGCATGAACGGGGACAGGTAGTCGGTGTCGAAGCTGCGGCAGCCCGGCGCCGCGATCAGCTCAGGCCGGAAGAGGACGAGGAGCAGGCGCATCCGGTTGGGCGGATCGGCCAGGCAGACGTGCGGCTCGGCGTTGTCGATCAGGAAGATGTCGCCGGGCTCGGCCGGATAGCTGCGCCGCCCGAACAGGAACCGCCCGCCGACCCCCAGGCACAGCGCGATCTCGAGGTACTCATGCCAGTGCATCCGATCGTCCGCGACGCTCGTCTCGTGCTCGAGGATCGCGAGCGGGAACGCCGGATCGAGATCGTGCTGCCAGAAGAAGACCGCCAAGAAGCCCTCCAGGTCCGGCCGCGCCGTCGCCCGACGTTCGGGGACGCCGCCAGCGTGGATCGGATGATCGGGCGGCGACCCGGTCGGCAGGAGGGCCAGATGGACGGTTTATGGCGGGCCGGGCCCGGCCCCGGCCGCCGGGGCAGGGGAGCGGCCTCCCGCCCCCGCGCCAGCCGCTCCTGACACTTAATCGGCCGTTCGTGACATTGCCGCCCCCGCCGGTCGAGCGCGAGACTGGCCCCGGAAGATGGCGCATCGGCGCGGGGCTCCCGGGGCCGCGTGCGCATGCGATCCGCGCCAGCCAGGGGTGAGCTCCATGCCGTCGTTCGCGCACCTGTTCAGCCCGATCCAGCTCGGTGGCCTGGAGCTGGCCAACCGCGTCGTCCACGTCCCCACCGACATCAGCTCCTCGCATGCCGACGGCGAGGTGAGCGAGCGGGACATCCACCACCACGCGGACATCGCGCGCGGAGGAGCCGGCTTCATCATCGTCGGGGCCACCACGCCGGACATGAAGACCGGGCGGCCGACGGTCACCTGCCTCGTTGCCGACGGGGACAACTACATCCCGGGCCTCGCCCGCCTCGCCGAGAGCATGCATCGCTACGGCGCGAAGTGCGCCGTGCAGCTCCAGCATCCCGGGCGCCAGTGCGCGATCCCGCGCTACAACACGCTCGGCGCCACCGACCGAGTCCTCAAGCTCCCCTGGTCGGCCGGCCACGAGATCATCTACGAGAACGCGGAAGAGAAGGGCAAGGAGATCCGGGCCGCGTCGGTCCCCGAGATCCTCGAGCTGGTCGACCTCTTCAGCGAGGCCGCCTGGCGGGTAAAGCAGGCCGGCTTCGATGCCGTGGAGCTGCACGCTGCACACGGCTACCTGCTCTCCGAGTTCATGAGCCCGTTCCTCAACATGCGAACCGACCGGTTCGGGGGGAGCTTCGAGAACCGGATGCGCTTCCCGCTGGCGGTCATCGACTCGATCCAGAAGAAGTGCGGCAAGGACTTCCCGGTCCTCGTCCGGTACTCCTTCGACGAGTGGTACGCCGGCGGCCGCGGGGCCGAGGAGGGCGTCGAGATCGCGCGTGTCCTCGAGCGCGCGGGCTGCGCCGCGGTCGACCTCTCGATGGGCATGCAGGAGAGCCCCGGCGCCGGCTTCGACCCCATGCAGTACCCCCAGGGCTGGGCGACCTACGCCGCCGAAGCGACGAAGAAGGCGATCCGGATCCCGGTCATCACCAGCCACTCGCTGCGCGACCCGGAGTACTGCGACCAGATCATCGCGGAGGGCAAGACGGACCTCGTGGGCCTCGCCCGCCAGCTGCTCGCGGACCCGTACTGGCCCGTGAAGGCGCAGTACGGGCGGGTGCGCTCGATCCGCAAGTGCATCTCCTGCCTGGGCGGCTGCTGGCAGGAGTCGCTCATGGCCAAGCACGAGATCGCCTGCTCGATCAACGCGGCCTGCGGCAATCCGGCGTACGCCCAGATGAAGCGGACGACGCGGGCCGTGCGCGTGGCAGTGGTCGGCGGCGGTCCGGCGGGGATGGAGGCGGCCCGGATCGCGACCGAGCGCGGTCACACCGTCACCCTCTTCGAGCAGGCCGGTGAGCTCGGCGGCGCGCTGCTGTACTGCTGCCTGGTGCCGGGCAAGGAGAAGATGCGCTGGTACCTCGATTGGATCCGCAACCAGCTGCTCGACCTCCACGTCGACATCCGGCTCCACCACGCCCCGACCGTCGACGAGCTGCGCGGGTTCGACATCGTCCTCAACGCGACCGGCGCGATCTCGTACGTGCCGGACGTCCTGGGCAGCGCGGACGCCGTGATCCCCTTCGAGGAGGCGATGGCCTGTCCGAAGATCTCCTGCGAGTGCCATCCTCGCGCCCGCAAGCTCCACAAGCTCGGGGAGCACGTGCTCCTGTGGGGCGACCACTACGCCGCGGCCGACACTGCGGCCTTCCTCGGCAGCATCGGCAAGCGGGTCACGATCGTGACCGAGAACCGCGACTTCGCAGCCGACTGCGAGGTCATCCACATGTACGTCCTGCGCAAGCGCTTCGCGCAGGGCGATGCCGAGGTGCTCACCTCGAAGCCGTACAAGCACCAGGTCACCGTGATCACGAGCGCCACCGTGCGCGAGGTGCGGGAGGGCGAGGTGGTCATCGAGGACCGCGACTTCGGCCGGACGACGCTCCAGGCGAGCGACGTGGTCTCGTGCCACACGCGGCCGGTCGTGGCCCTCCTGGGCGAGCTGCAGGCCGCCGGCGTCCCCGTCATCAACGTCGGCGACTCCGTGCGACCGCGCAACCTCTACCACGCCGTCAAGGAGGGGTCCGCCTTCGGCCTGGAGGTCGACGAGGAGATGCTCTTCAATCCCAACCACGCCATCCTCAACGAGCTCCCGATCGACGTCCTCGCCCAGCTCCGGCGCGAGGAGGCACCGGCCTACTCGCTCAAGCAGATGATGGTGCTCGCGGGGCGGCGCGATGGCTGACCGGCCATGGGCGGGCTCCCGCCCGCCGAGCGACCTGCGGCCCGCCCGAACCGGCGGCGATCCGCAGCGCGTCGGCGTGGTGGGGACCGGGTTCATCGGCGAGACGCACATCGCCGCCTGGGCCGCCGAAGGCATGTCGATCGTCATCCACGACGTGGATGCCGGCCGGGCGGCGGCGCTGGCCGAGCGGTACGGGGCCCGCGTCGCGGACTCTCTCGACGCGCTCTTCGGCGCGGTCGACATCGTGGACGTCTGCGCGCCGACCCACCTCCACGCCGAGGTCGCGATCGCCGCCGCGCGCGCCGGACGCCACGTGATCTGCGAGAAGCCGATGGCGCGCACCCTCGCCGACGCCGAGGCCATGCTCGCGGCCGCGCGCGAAGCCGGTGTCCGGCTCTTCGTGGCCCACGTCGTGCGCTTCTTCCCGGAGTACGTGGCGGCGCGGGCCGCCGTGCTCGACGGTGCGATCGGCGAACCCGCCGTGCTGCGCCTCACGAGGGCGAGCTTCCGCCCCCGCCATCCGGCCGGCCACTGGTTCTTCGACCATGCCAGGTCGGGCGGGATCGTCCTCGACCTGATGATCCACGACCTCGACTACGCCCGCTGGATCGCCGGCGACGTCGCGACGGTCCACTGCCGCTCGGCGAGCGTGGCCCAACCGGACGCGGGCGTCGACCACGCCGTCGCGATCCTGACCCACCGCTCGGGCGCGATCAGCCACGTCTCCGCATCGTGGGGCTACGCGCCGCCGACCTTCCGGACCGCCTTCGAGATCGCGGGCTCCCATGGCCTCATCGAGCAGGATTCGACGGCGACCACGCCCGTCACGCCGTCGCTGCTCGCGGGCGCCGCGGGCGGCGGCGTGACGGCGATGGCCGACACGAGCCTCGCCGGGGATCCCTTCCGCCTCGAGCTGGCCGAGTTCGCCCGGGCGATCAGCGACGGGACCGAAGCCAGGATCGGGGCGGCGGACGGCCTGGAGGCGCTGCGCATCGCGCTCGCGGCCGACGAATCGGCCCGGACCGGGTCGCTGGTCCGGCTCGCGCAGGGGGCCGAGTGATGGCCAACGAGCCGGCAGGCCGACCGCCCGTGCGGATCGGCATCCTCTCCGCCGAGCACGTCCACGCGCCGGCGTACCTCGCGCTCCTGGCCTCGATGCCGGGCGTGCACCTGGTCGGCGTCTGGGACGAGGACCGGTCGCGCGCGGCGGCCGCGGCGGAGCCGGTCAGGACGCGCGCGTTCGACGAGATCGATGAGCTCCTCGAGCGCGTCGACGGCGTCGTGATCGCGTCCGCCAACAGCCGCCACCGCCGGCTCGTCGAGGCTGCCGCTGCGGCGGGAGTCCACGTGCTGTGCGAGAAGCCCCTGGCGACGACGGTGGTGGACGCCCGGGCGATCGTGGACGCCTGCGCTGGGGCCGGCGTTCGCCTGATGACCGCGTTTCCCACCCGCTGGAACCCCGCCGTGCGGGCCTTGGAAGTCGGCGGTGCGGTCCGGAGCGCTGGGGACTCCCGTCTTCGTCGAGGGCGTCAACACCGGGATGATGCCCGACATCCACGCGCCCTGGTTCGTCGACCCGGCCCTCTCCGGGGGTGGCGCGGTGACCGACCACGTTGTCCACCTGGCCGACCTCTATCGCTGGATCCTGCGCTCCGAGGTCGTCGAGGTGTACGCCGTCGCGAACCGGATCCTCCAGGCGCGATTCGCGCGCGTCGAGACCGGCGGGCTCGTCTCGCTGCGCTTCGCCAGCGGCGCGTCCGCGACCATCGACTGCAGCTGGAGCAAGCCGCGCTCGTACCCGACCTGGGGCGGCCTCTCGATCCAGGCGATCGGCACGGGCGGGGCTCTTGGCATCGACGCCTTCAGGCAGCGCCTGGCCACGTATGGAACGCGCGAGGTCGGGATCTCATGGCCGGCCTGGGGTCCCGATGCCGACAGCGGGATGCTGGCGGAGTTCGTGTCCGTGGTGCGGGAGGACCGGGAGCCGGCGGTGACGGGGGTCGATGGGCTGCGGACGGTCGAGATCGTCGACGCGGCGTACCGCTCGATCGCGGCCGGGGCCCCGGTCCGGCTTGCGGCGAGCCAGCCGTGACACGGGCTGTTCTCCCTGCCCCGCCGGTCCGCTCGAAGGGCCGTCTCCCGAGCCGAACGGCACTTTCTCGACCCGTCGCCGCCGATAGCATGACCCACCGGCGGACGCTGCCGCCGGCGCGACCGCATCCGGAGTTCGTATGACGCATCTCTCTGGAATCGGGGCCGCCGTCATCGGCAGCGGATTCATCGGCACCGTCCACATCGAGGCTCTGCGCCGGATCGGCGTCAGGGTCGTGGGACTGCTGGAGGCGACGCCGGAGCTCGGTGCCGCGCGCGCGGCGGAGACGGGGCTGTCCCGGGCCTATGCGAGCCTGGCCGAGGTTCTCGTGGACGAGGCCGTCCAGGTCGTGCACGTGACCTCCCCCAACGAGCTCCACCATCCGCAGGTCAGGGAGATCCTGGCCGCGGGTCGGCACGTGATCTGCGAGAAGCCGCTGGCGATGACCTCCGGGCAGTCGGCGGAGCTGGCGCAGCTGGCCGCGACCACGGGCCTGGTCAACGCGGTCAACTTCAACATCCGCTTCTACCCGCTCAACCAGCACGTGGCTGGCCTCATCCGCGAGGGTGGGCTGGGCGACGTCCGGCTCGTGACCGGCCGCTACTTCCAGGATTGGTTGCTCTATGAGACGGACTGGAACTGGCGCCTGGAGACGGACCAGGGCGGAGTCCTGCGGGCCGTGGGCGACATCGGCTCGCACTGGCTGGACCTGACGACGTTCCTGACCGGACGCCGGGTCGCGGCGGTCATGGCTGACCTGGCCACGTTCATCCCGGTCCGCCGGAAGCCCGCCGGCCCCGTTCTCACCTTCTCCACCGAGCGAGCCGCGCAGACGGTCGCGGTCGAGATCCACACCGAGGACGTGGCGACGATCCTCCTGCGCTTCGAAGGGGGCGCCCGCGGCAGCGTGGCGATCTCCCAGCTCAGTCCCGGCCGCAAGAACGGCCTCGCCTACCAGATCGACGGCGCCTCCTCCGCCGTGGCGTGGGATTCGGAGCAGCCCGAGCAACTCTGGATCGGTCATCGTGACCGGCCCAACGAGCTCCTGCTCCGGAACCCCGCGCTCCTGAACGCCGGCGGGCGGGCCGCCGCCCGGCTCCCCGGTGGGCACGTGGAAGGCTTTGCGGACACGTTCGGGGCGGTGTTCAGCGCCATCTATGCGGACGTCATCGCGGGCGGCCCGTCGCGGGCGCCCGCCTATGCGACGTTCGCCGACGGCCACGAGGAGATGCTCGTCGGGGACGCCGTCCTGGAGAGCTCGCGCAGCGGTCGCTGGGTCGAGGTGGCCCGACCCGCATGAGCGCCGAGTGCCTGACGGCTCCCTTGCGGGCCTGGGGACGTGGTACCCTCGACAATCGATTATCGACCATCCTCGAGCGCCCCGCTGGATCCGCGACTCCGTCGGGGCCGGAGGTTCCGCCGCGATGAAGCTCGGCTTGCTGACTGCCCCCTTCCCCGAGACGCCGATCATGGAGGTGGCCGACTGGGCCGCCGGCGCCGCCTTCGAGGTTCTCGAGATCGCCTGCTGGCCGCGGGCGGCCGGCCCAACCCGCCGCTACGCCGGGACGAGCCACATCGACGTCGCGAACCTCTCGCCCTCCCAGGCGACCGAGATCAGGGACGAGATCGCGGCCAGGGGTCTCGCCATATCGGGTCTCGGCTTCTACCCGAACCCGCTCCATCCGGACCCGGCCCACCGCGCCCAGGTCATCGCTCACCTGAAGCACGTGATCACCGCGGCCGAGAAGATGGATGTCCCGCTCGTGAACACGTTCATGGGCGGCGACGGGGCGAAGAACCAGGACCAGAACTGGGAAGAGGCGCTCCGCGTCTGGCCGGAGATCGTGGCGTTCGCCAGCGACCACGGCAGGAAGATCACGCTCGAGAACTGCCCGATGCTGTTCTCGTATGACGAGTGGCCGGGCGGTCACAACATCGCCACGACCCCCCGCATGTGGCGCCGGATCCTGGAGCAGTGGAGCGGCACGATCGGGCTCAACTTCGATCCGTCGCACCTCGTGCTCCAGATGATCGACGCCCGCCGGTTCCTGAAGGAGTTCGGCGCCCACGTCCTCCACTTCCAGGCCAAGGACCTGATGATCGATCGGGACGGGCTCTACGAGCGCGGCGTGCTCTCGATGGGCATGGGCTGGCAGATCCCGCGCATCCCGGGGCTCGGCGAGGTGGACTGGTCCGCGGTCTTCTCCGAGCTCTACCGGGCGGGCTTCGAGGGCGACTGCATCATCGAGCACGAGGACCGTCGCTTCGAGGGCAGCGACGACAAGGTCAAGCAGGGCTTCCTCATCGCGAGGGACGTGCTGCGGCCGTACTGCAGGTAGGCATCTCGAGGCAGGAGCCCATGGCACTCTCCATCGACAACCTCTCCGAGCGCGACATCGCCAAGACCATCGACCACTCGCTGCTGCGGCCGGAGCTGGACGATACCTTCGTGGAGAACGGCTGCCGGCTGGCGGCCACCTACGACGTCGCGTCGGTCTGCGTCCGGCCCGCCGATGTGAGGCGAGCGGCGGCACTCCTCGTCGGTAGCGAGGTGGCCGTGGGCACCACGATCGGCTTTCCCCACGGCAATCACCTGACCGAGACCAAGGTCTTCGAGGCCGGGCGTGCCCTCGCGGACGGGGCCACCGAGCTGGACATGGTGATCCAGATCGGCGCGCTCAAGTCGGGGCGTGATCCTGACGTCCTGGCCGACATCAGGGCCGTCGTCGACGTCGGGCACGCGGCCGGCGCGATCGTGAAGGTGATCTTCGAGAACGCCTACCTTACGGACGGCGAGAAGGTCCGGGCCTGCCACCTGAGCGAGGCTGCCGGCGCCGACTTCGTCAAGACGAGCACCGGCTTCGCGCCATCCGGGGCCACGCACGACGACCTGCGCCTGATGCGCGCCAACACCTCGCCCCACATCCGGATCAAGGCCGCGGGCGGCGTCCGCACGCTCGACGCGCTCCTCGCCGTCATGGAGCTGGGGGTCACCAGGATCGGCGCCACCGCCACCGAGGCGATCATCCAGGACTTCCGCGCGCGCAAGGCCGGGAACGCAGTGGGCGGGGCCACGGCCGGCGAGGAGGGCAGCCATTGAAGCGTCCCGTTCACGCATTCGACAAGGTCTGCGGGGGGGCACGCGCGACGTCTCGCGCCTGCCAACGTCAAGTCGCGGGGAGGTGAGTGACGCGGCGACGAGCCCGAAGCACACCGGCAAGAAGCGTGCGACCGACCCTCCATGGTGGAGTCGGCGGTCGCCACATGGAGGAGCCCAGCTCATGAAACGAACGGGATTGGCCCGCAGCATCGTCGGCATCGCGGCGATCGCGATCGTCGCGGGCGCATGCTCGACGGGCGCCACCGGCTCGCCGGCGGCGTCCGCCGGAGCGTCGGCCGCGGCGAAGTCATACGTGATCGGATACTCGAACGGCGGAGGCGTCGGCAACGGCTTCCGCGAGGAGCAGGTCTGCACCGCCAAGGCGCAGGCCAAGGCATCGGGCCAGGTCACGAACCTCAACGTGATCCACCGCAACACCGACGCTGCCGGACAGCTCTCCGACATCCGCAGCCTGATCGCCGCGGGCGTCAACGCGATCGTCTTCAACCCGAACGATCCCAGCGCGCTCAACCCGGCCCTCGCCGAGGCGAAGGCCGCCGGGATCAAGACCGTCTCGGTCGACGCGTACGTCACGGACCCCGACACCTGGAACCTCTACAACAACCAGGTGAAGTACGCGGAGCTCGGCGCCAAGTGGCTGTTCGACCAGATGGGCGGCACGGGCACGGTCTGGTACACGCGCGGTCTCGCCGGCCACCCGGCCGACGCCGACCGTGACATCGGGTTCAAGAACGTCCTCAAGGACTACCCGAACATCAAGGTCGTCCCGAACAACGACGGGGTGGCCACCGGCTGGGACCCGGCCAAGACGACCCAGCTGACCAACGACTTCATTTCGAGCGGCCAGTACGACAAGATCCAGGGCATCTGGGCCTCGGGCATGGGCAAGCAGATCGTCGACGCGATCAAGGCGGCCAACAAGCCGTTCGTGCCCATCGCCGATGCCGACATCGGCGGGTTCGTCGCCCAGCTCCTCGATCCCACCGGCTTCCCCGGCCTGAAGGGCGCGGCCGTCACGAACACGGCCTCGGTCGGCGGCGCCGGCATCACCCTGGCCCTCAAGCTCCTCAACGGCGAGGCGGTCACCGCCTCGGCCGGCGCCAAGGCCAACACCGTCCTGCTGGATCCCGTCCTGGTCGACAACCTGACGGACGCCGGCAAGACCCAGTTGAAGGCATGGGTGTCGGTCCCCGGGCTCGACCCGCTCTGGCCCCTGAGCCTCTCGATCCAGGGCTGGACCACGTACGATCCCAACACCGTTCCCGCAACCTGCAAGGGCGCCTAACCCGACCAGCAGTCGCGGCCAGCGCGGGGGATGCCGGTTCGCCGGCGTCCCCCGCTCATCTCCTGCAAGAAAGATCGCATGACCCTGACCACCACCGACCTCCTGCTCGAGGCGACCGGCGTGTCGAAGGCATACGGCGCCGTCGTCGCGCTGAAGTCCGCGTCCCTGGCCGTGCGGCATGGCGAGGTCCATGCGCTGCTGGGTGCCAACGGCGCCGGGAAGAGCACCCTGGTCAAGATCCTGACCGGCGCGGTCCGCCCCGACAGTGGCACGATCTCCGTGCGCGGGTGGGAGCGCACCGTCCACTCGCCCGCCGAGGCCCGGCGCGGTGGCCTCGTCTCGGTCTACCAGGAGCCGGCGATCATCCCGGACCTCGACATCCGGTCCAACCTGCGCCTCACGGAGACGCCCGTCGAGCCGTTCCGCCACTGGCTCCACGAGCTCGGCCTCGGGAATCTCGACCTGTCGAGCGTGGCCCGGCGCATGCCGCTCGCCTCGCTCCGGATCATCGATCTCGCCCGGGCGCTCGCGATCGAGCCCGACGTGCTCATGCTCGACGAGATGACCGCGGCCCTGCCCGCGAACCTGACCGAGCGCGTGCTCGAGGTCGTCAGGAGCCACCGCGGCGGGGATCGCTCCGTCGTGTTCATCTCCCATCGGCTCATCGAGATCGGCGCCGTGTGCGACCGCGCGACCGTGCTGCGCGAGGGCGAGACGGTGGGGGTCGTGGACGTGACCCAGGGCTCCGAGGAGCGGATCGTCGAGCTGATGCTCGGGGAGATCGTCGAGGCCCTCCCGGCCATGGCGCAGCGGACCGCGGCCGGCGTGCGGCCGGCCGACGCGAAGCCCCGACTTTCCGTTCGCCACGTGAGCGCCGGGACCAAGCTGCAGGACGTCTCGTTCGAGCTGTACCCGGGCGAGGTGCTGGGGGTCGTGGCCCTCGAGGGGCAGGGTCAGGACGAGCTGTTCGACATCCTTGCCGGCTCCGATCGCGCTGACAGTGGCGAGCTGCTCGTCGACGGACGACCCTCCGCCTTCCACCATCCGGCCGACGCTATCCGGGCCGGCCTCGTCTACGTGGCGGCGGATCGGGCCGAGGCGCTGCTGATGCAGCGCTCCGTACGCGAGAACATCGCTCTCCCGTTCACGACCCGGCTCGCGCGGTGGGGCCTGATCAACACGCGCGAAGAGCGCCGCAAGGTAGACGGCGCGATCGCGACCCTCCAGATCGACACGCGTGCCCAGGGCGAGGTGCGGCGGCTGTCGGGCGGCAACCAGCAGAAGGTGACGATCGCCCGCTGGGTCGCCGGCGGCGTGCGGACGATGCTCTGCTTCGACCCCACCCGCGGCATCGACATCCGGACCAAGCACCAGATCTACGTGCTGCTCCGCGACCTGGCCGAAGCCGGCGCCGCCGTGCTGCTCTACACGTCCGAGCTCAGGGAGGTCCAGCTCGTCTGCGACCGGGCGATCGTGATCTTCGGCGGCCGCGTCGTCGCTGAGATCGAGGCGGCCGGCGCTGACGAGGCGGCGCTGCTCCGGGCCGCGTACAACCTGAAGTCGGATGCCGTCATTCCCGAGCTGGTCGCGGCGGAGGCGCCCGCGGGCGCGGCGACCGGGGGCGAACGATGACCGCATCCGCTGCCCCGGTCGACGCGCGACGGGCACGTGCCGCGCTGGTCCTCGGGTCCGCGGTGCGGCGCAATACCTGGACGATCGCGCTCCTCGGGCTCCTCGTGGTCCTCATCGCGCTGGCCAAGGTCATCCAGCCGAGATACGGGTTCATCGCGGTCCAGGGCCTCGGGACCTCCGTGCTGCCCCTTGCCCTGGCCGCGGTCGCGCAGGCCGTCGTGGTGATCGGCGGCGGCATCGACCTCTCGGTCGGATCGATCATGGCCCTCACCAGCGTGATCTCGGCCACCGCGATGACGGGCCGGACCGAGGAGTTCGGCGTCGTCGTCGTCATCGGCGTGCTTCTCCTCGGCCTCCTGCTCGGCGCCGTCAACGGGGCCCTGGTGGTCACGACGCGCGTCCCGGACATCGTCGTCACCCTCGCGATGTCGTTCGTGTGGGCCGGCTGCGCGCTGCTCGTGCGCGCCGCGCCGGGCGGCGAGGCGGCGCACTGGCTCAAGGATCTCGCGGTCGGACCGCTCGGCAACGTGTGGATCCCGAAGGCGGCCGTCGTCATGCTCGTGATCGTGGCGATCGTCTGGATCCCGGTCGTGAGATCGAAGCTGGGCCTGTCGATCTACGCCATCGGCAGCAACAGCCTGGCGGCATTCCGGGGCGGCGTGCCGGTCGGCCGGACGCGGCTCCTCGCCTACGTCCTCGCCGGCCTGTTCGCGACGCTCGCCGGGCTCTCGCTCACGGCGAGCACGGGGATCGGGACCCCGGTCCCCGGCCCGTACACGCTCGAGAGCGTCGCGGCCGTCGTCCTCGGCGGCGTGAGCCTCGCGGGCGGTCGGGGTGGCGTCCTCGGCCCCATCGTCGCCGTCGTCGTCCTGCAGATGATCCGGACGGATATGACCTTCCTCAACGTGGACAGCAACCTCGCGATCGTCGCCCAGGGCGTGATCCTGATCGGCGTCGTGATGTCCGCGAGCCTGCTCGAGTTCAGGCGGGCGCGCCGATGAGCGCGGCGGTGCGCAGCGACCGGTGGCCGGCCGCGGCCATGTTGCGCAACGTGTTCCGCGACCGGCCGCTCATCCCGCTCACGGGCCTGCTCGCCATCCTGGTCCTGGTCATCGAGATCGCTGACCCGGGCATCGTGAGCCCTTCGTGGGCCGGCGTGATCCTGCGGGCGTCCGTGCCGCTGGCCATCCTGGCCGGCTGCCAGACCCTGTCGATGCTGACCGGCGGAATCGACCTGTCGGTCGGCGCGATCGCCTCCATGGCCGGGTTCGTGACCGCGACCTTCGTGAACAGCCCGGGCGGGGTCCCGCTCGGGATCGCCGTGGCCCTCAGTGCGGCCGTCATCGCCGGCCTGATCACCGGGATCGGCGTCGGCGTGTTCCGGGTGCACCCGCTGATCATGACCCTGGGGATGAGCTTCGTCGTCCTGGGGCTGGCGAACGTCTGGCAGCTGGAGATGGTCCAGACCGGGGCCGGGGTGCCCCCGGTCCTCCGGACGTTGGGGTCGGGCCTGCTCGTCGACGTCGTGCCCTACAGCCTGGTCATCTTCGTCCCGGTGATGCTCCTCATCCTGGTGGGCCTCCGGCGCAGCGGCTACGGCCGGCTGCTGTACGCGATCGGCGACAACCCGGTCGCCGCGCGGCTCTCGGGTGCGCGGGCGTGGCAGGTCCTGATCGTCCTGTACGTGATCTCGGCGCTCCTTGCGGCGATCGCCGGGCTCGTCCTCTCCGGCCTCACGAACACGGCGAGCGTGTCGCTCGCCGACACGTCGGTGCTGCCCTCGGTCGCGGCCGCGGTCATCGGCGGGACGTCGATCATGGGGGGTCGGGGCGGCTACGGCGGGACGATCGTCGGGGCCCTCATCCTGACGGTGCTCACGGCTCTCCTGACGGTGGTCGGGTTCCCCGAGCCCACGCGCCAGGTCCTGTTCGGGGCGATCATCGTCGTCGTCGCGGCCGCCTACACCCGGGTCACGTCCGAGTCCTGAGCGGACGACCGGGGGCGGCATGAGCCAGGACATGGAAGCGCTCTACCAGGCGAGGTTGCGGCGCTACGTGACGGCGTTGAACAACAGGAAGCCGGACCGGGTGCCGATCCGGCCGCTCGTGGCGGAGTTCACGGGTCGCCACGCGGGCTACACCTGCCAGCAGCTGACGCAGCACTATCCCGACGCCTTCGAGGCCATGATCCGGTGCTGCAAGGACTACGACTGGGACGCGGTGCCGGCCAGCATGGTCTACGTCTGGACGGGCATCACCGATGCAGCCAGCGTGACCTACTACGGCGTGCCGGGCGTCGACGTGCCGCCGGACAACGGCTTCCAGTATCGCGAGCCGCCCGAGGACGCCGCCTTCATGCGCGCGGACGAGTACGACCGGCTGATCGCCGATCCGACCGCCTTCCTGTACGAGGTCTGGCTGCCCCGCGCGACGCGCCGGATCGCCGCGGCGGGCCAGCCCGTGACCTTCCGCCACGACGTGGCGCTCGTATCGGCGGCCATGGCCATGACCGAGTACTTCAACGCGTTCGGGCCGCACGTGGAGCGGCTGCGCCGCGAGGTCGGCATGCCCGGCGCGATCGCGGGGATCTTCAAGGCGCCGTTCGACATCATCGGCGACAAGCTGCGTGGCTACATCGGGCTGACGATGGACATGTACGCCCAGCCGGAGAAGGTGCTCAAGGCCTGCGAGGCGCTCATGCCGCACCTCTACTGGCTGGCGGCCACCACGGCCGACGCGGCTTCGCAGCTGCCGATCGGCTACTGGATGCACCGCGGCTGCGTGCCCTTCGTCCGGCCCGACCAGTTCGCCTCCCACTACTGGCCGACGGTGAAGCCGCTGATCGAGGAGCTGTGGCGCAACGGCCACCAGACGATGTTCTACGCGGAGGGCAACTGGGACGCCCACCTCGACGCGTTCCGCGAGCTGCCGGACCGCAGCATCGTCTATCACATCGACCGCGGCACCCCGTTGCTGACCCATCGCAAGCTCCATGACAAGTTCGCGCTGAGCGGCGGGGTCAGCAACGTGACGCTGGCGCTGGGCACCCCCGAGCAGGTCCGCGGGGAGGTGAGGACGCTGATCGAGACGATCGGCCGGGACGGCGGCTACATCATGGACGCCAGCGCGATCATGCAGAACGACACGACCCCGGAGAACATGCGGGCGCTGGTCGACGCGACGCGCGAGCTCGGATCCTACGATGAGCCGGACGCGCTGCCCGAGCCGCTGCGTGTCGCACCGGCGACGGTCACCCCGACGGCGGGCCTCCCGGCGAGCAGCGGGCACCAGCCGGGCGCGTGCGTCCCGTGGGAGGAGCACAGGGCGGAGCTGGCGGGGCCGATCCTGGGTAGCCGGGAGCTCGCGGAGCGCGTGTGGCAGTCAGTCGACGCCGGCGGCGCGACCTTCATCTGGCAGATGCTGGCCTCGTTCTGAGGGCCTGCGCCGCTGCGGGCCAGCCGCGCGAGCGACGGGCGGGCCCCGCCGCCCGCGGCCTCGCCGGGCCTGCCTGCCGGGCCCGGGTCAGTAGCCCACCGAGGGCAGGTACGCGCCGCGGGGCTCCTGGTAGATGCCGATCGTCATCAGGTTCGTGACGAAGAAGACGCGCAGGCCATGGGCCAGGCACCACCGGAACAGCTCGGCGTTGGCCAGGGAAACGAGGAAGCCCGGGGTCCCGAAGTCCTCGGCGGCGCCGATGAGCGCCTGGAGGTCGTCGTTCGTCTCCGCGATGGAGTGGGTGAAGTACGTGATGCCCGCCGTGTAGCCGGTGATCCGTCCGAGGCGCTCCACCACCCTCGCGCTGCCGTCGGCGATCGATTCGCGCAGCTCGCCCGACCGATCGTGGCCGTGCACGCGCACGCACAGGGCGTTGCACGTGGCCTCGTCGGCGCTCGTGGCCGCCCGCACGGCATAGCCCGGCATCGTCAGCCCGAGGGGCTCGCCGTGCATCGCCGCAAACGTGCCGCGCACGTCGAAGCCGAGCTTCGCGTACAGGCTGAGCGAGCGGTTGTGGTAGGAGATCTGGACGAGTCGGACGCCAGGCGCACGACGCTCGGCGGCGCGCTCGAGCATGGCGGCCATCAGCGCTCGACCCACCTGGTGGTCCTGGGCGGTGGGATCGACGCTGACCGGCCCGATCGCCGAGATGGCCGATCGCTCGTCGAGGAAGCTGCTGCCGACGATGCGGCCATCGCCTTCCGCGACGACGCCGTAGATCCGGGGATGGTTGATCAGGTACCTGATGGGCTCGGCCGCAGCCGCAACGGACGGGAAGTCCGGCGGGAAGCCATGCCGCGCCGCCAGCGTCGCGAACGCCTCGTAGCAGATGCGGCCGCACTCCTGCCAGTCGTCGGGCAGCGCCTCGCGAACCGTGACGTCCATCCGTGCCCTCCGATCGCTGCGTGAGCCCGCCGCGGGGCCCGTCTGCACCGGCTCGATCTTAGCGACGCCGTGGTGCCAGCGTGCGTGCCCGCCTGACAGGCGCCGGCCGTCCCGGCAGGGGAGGGCAGGACCCCGTCGACCCGGGCCAGCCGGTCCTGACACTTTCTCGGCCGTTCGTGACATTGCCACCCCCGCCGGTCACCGCGAGACTGGCCCCGAAGATGGCGCATCGGGTGCGCGCGTCCCGCGGCCGCGTGCCCATGCGATCCGCGCCTGACAGGGGGTGAGCTCCATGCCGTCCCGGCACCTCGGGCTGGACCTGGGAGGCACGCTGCTGAAGTGGGCCGTGGTCGTGTCGACCGAGGCCGGCTGGCAGCGCCTGGCGACCGGCCTGGTCCCGACCCGCGTGGACGCCGGGGCCGACGGGATCGTCGACCAGCTCGCGGAGACGGCCTCGGCCGCCGTCGCCGACTGGGGCCCCATCGCGTCGGTCGGCCTGGGAATCCCGGGGCGCTATGACGCCGCAGGCGGCCGGGTGGTGATGACCCCCAACATCCCGGTGCGCTGGGAGGGCATCAGGGTGGTCGAGCGGCTCCGCCCGGTCCTCGGCGTGCCCATCCACCTCCTGAACGATGCGCGCGCGTTCACCCTGGCCGAGCTCCGGCTCGGAGCGGGGCGAGGCGCGCAGACGCTCGTCGGGATGACCCTGGGCACCGGCGTCGGCGGGGGGCTCGCCATCTCGGGCCGGCTCTACCTCGGCCGTGACGGAGCCGCCGGCGAGATCGGCCACCAGACGATCGACCCCGACGGTCCGCTCTGCAACTGCGGCAACCGCGGCTGCGTCGAAGCCTTCGCCCGGGCGGACGTCATCGCGGCCACGTGCGGTGCCGCGTCGGTGGAGGAGGCCCTCCAGGCGGCAGCCGACGGCGACGCGCGGGCGCTTGACGGGCTCGCCCAGGTCGGTCGGTACCTGGGCATCGGCCTCGCGAACATCGTGACCGTGCTCACGCCAGATCGGGTGGTCGTGGGGGGCGGCGTCGCGGCGGCCGCCGAGATCATCTTCGGGTCGATCCGCGCGGAGCTCGACCGGCGGGTCCGGATGACGAACTCGGCCCCGGTCGAGCTCGTGCCCGCCGAGCTCGGGATCTGGGGCGGGGCGATCGGGGCGGCGATCCACGGGGCGGAGGCCGGACGCGATCCGGAGCTCGCTTGATCGCCGCCGGGCCCATCGGGGCGGGGCGCGCCGGCGAGTGCTGGGGCGACTCCATCCGGGTGTGCCACAATCGGGCAACGGCAGGGTGGAGGCCGGATCGATGAGCGACGACCGGATCGTGCGCGGTCGCCTCGTGCTCGAGGATCGAGTCCAGCCGGGCCGCGTGATCGTGGAGAATGATCGGATCGCGGCCGTGGAGGCGGATCCGTCCGAGGCGAGCGGCCCCTGGATCATGCCCGGCTTCGTGGACGTGCACGTCCACGGCTGGGGCGGGCATGACGCCATGCGCGCGGGATCCTCTCTCGACGGGATGGCTCGCGCCCTGCTGCGGCGCGGCGTCACGTCCTTCCTGCCCACGGCCATCACCGCGCCGCTGGGCGCGCTGCGCGCCTTCGCCGACCGCGTCCGGGCGTGGATGCCCGGCGCGCCGGACGATGGGGCGGCGCCGCTCGGCTTCAACCTCGAGGGGCCGTTCATCTCGCCCCAGCGCCTGGGCGCCCAGAACCCGGCGTTCGTGCGAGCCGCCGCGGAGGTCGCGTTCGGGGATCTCGAGCCCCTCCTCCCGGGCTGGCGCCTGACGACGATCGCGCCCGAGACGCCCGGCGCGATCGACCTGATCCGCTGGCTCAGCGGGCGCGGCGTCGTCGCCTCGCTCGGCCACTCCGCGGCGACGGCGGCCGAGGCCGAGGCCGGGTACGACGCCGGCGCGCGCACCACGACGCACCTGTTCAACGGGATGTCCGGGGTCCATCAGCATGCGCCCGGCCTTGCTGCGGTGGCGCTCTCGCGGGACGACGTCTACGCGGAGCTGATCGCCGACGGCCACCACGTCGATCGCGTGCTGTGGTCCATGATCCTGCGCACGAAGCCCCGGGATCGCCTCGTCCTGGTGAGCGACGGGATCGAGCTCGCGGGGACGCCCCGGGAGCGCGGGACGCTCGGCGGCCTCGAGGTCGAGGTGCGCGGCGACCGTTGCACGCTCGTGTCCGGCGGCGCGCTCGCCGGCTCCGTCATCGCGCTCGACACGGCGGTGCGGAACCTGGCCCTGTTCGGGCTCGACCTGCCGCGCGTTGCCGCCGCCGCCAGCGCCAATCCGCTGGCGCTGCTCGGGGTGGATGACCGCGGGCGGATCGCCCCGGGCCTCCGGGCCGACCTGGTCGAGCTCGACGAGTCCTTCCGCGTTCGGCGGGTCATGCGCGCGGGACGCTGGTTCGAGGGGCCGCGACCCATGGCCGCCCCGGCCTGAGGCCCCCGAGATGGAAGAAGGCAGCATGACGGGCGACGGCCGGACGCCCGACGCCCGAACCCGGATGCGCGACGAGATCGAGGAGATCCCCGACACCGTTCGGCGCCTGGTGGCCGACCAGGCCGACCAGTTCACGCGCGTCGTCGCGGGCGTTCGGGCGGCGCGTCCGCGGTTCGCGATCATCGCGGCCCGGGGCACCTCCGACCACGCGGCGATCTACGCCAAGTACCTGCTCGAGGCGGAGCTCGGCATCCCGGCTGCGCTCGCCGCCGCCTCGCTGACCACGATCTACGGTCGGTCGCTGCGCTGGGCGGACACCCTGCTCCTGAGCCTCTCCCAGTCCGGCGCGAGCCCCGACATCCTGGCCGTGACCGAGGCGGCGCGAGCCGGGGGCGCGACCACGATCGCGGTCACGAACGATCCCGAATCTCCGCTGGCGCGGGCGGCCGAGCACTCGCTCGCCTGCGGGGCGGGCCTCGAGCAGGCCGTCGCCGCGACCAAGACGTACGTCGCCGAGCTCGCAGCCATCGCCACGCTCGTCGCTCGCCTGTCCGGCGACGAGGACCTGGCCCGTGGCCTCGACCGACTGCCGGTCCACCTCGCGGAGGTCCTCACGACCTCCGGGAGCTGGATCGCCCGGTCCGGGACGCTCGTCGAGGCGCTCGCGGGCACCGACCGCATGCTCGTCGTCTCCCGCGGGTTCAACCTCCCGACGGCCCTCGAGATCGCCCTCAAGCTCAAGGAGACGGCCGGGATCTTCGCGGAGGGCTACTCGAGCGCCGACCTGCTGCATGGTCCGGTGGCGCTCGCGGTGCCGGCCGTGCCCGTCCTGGTGTTCCGTCCGAACGGTCCCATGGGGAGGGCCATCGACCCGGTGGTCGAAAGGCTGATCGAAGCCGGCAGCCAGCTGTGGCTGGTCGGCGGAAGCGAGGTCGACGGCGTGGATGCGGCACTGCGCGGACGGCTTGCCCTGCCGGACGGGCTGCCCGAGGCGCTTACGCCGCTGGCGTTCGTGATCCCGGGATACCTGCTCGCCGGAACCGTCGCCCTCCGCCGGGGCATGAACCCCGACGCGCCGGACGGCCTGTCCAAGATCACCCGGACCACATGAGCCCGGCCGACCCCGGGGCTGCCCGGCGAAGGCCCGCGGCAGCGCGACCGATCGAGCCCGGGCCCGGCCACGCGGCGCCCCTCGGACGGCTCGCTGAGCGGCAGCTCGTCCGACCGCGGGTCATGCCTCCGCTCGATCCCGGGTTCCGGCCGGCGGCCCCGGCGGCCGCCCGATTCCTCGACCGGGTCCGGAAGTCGCCAACGGGACGACCCGTCTGGCTCGCCGTGGAGCAGCCGGGCGGGACCGTGAGCCACCATCAGTCGTGGGCCTTCTCGGAGGGTCCGGAGGCGGCCGCCAGCGCGCGCTTCGTCGAACGCGACCTGAAGTTCCTGCTCTGGTCGCGGGGCGGCAGGCGCGTCCACGTCGATGGCCCGGCCCCGCTCGTGGCGACCCTGGCCCGGCACTTCGCCTCCGACCCCGTCGGTCGGTTCGATGCCCAGGTGATGGGCCCGACGATCTACGGTGCCCCGTTCGAGCTGGTGGCCGCATCGCGTTCGGCGTTCCCCGAGGCCTCGACGGACGCGCTGGAGCTGGGCGGTCACCGGGACGGCTGTCGGATCGGATTCGACCTGGGCGCCAGCGACCGGAAGGTAGCCGCCGTCATCGACGGTGCCGTCTGCTTCAGCGAGGAGGTCAGCTGGGACCCCGGGCACCAGGCCGACCCCGGGTGGCACTTCCTGCAGATCAACGAGTCCTTGCGGCGAGCGGCGGATCATCTCCCGCGCGTCGACGCCATCGGAGGCAGCTCGGCCGGAGTGTTCGTGAACAACGAGCCCCGCGTGGCGTCGCTGTTCCGCGCCGTGGCGCCCGACGCGTTCGAATCGCGCGTCCGGCACCTGTTCCTGGAGCTTCAGCACGCCTGGGGAGACGTGCCCTTCGTGGTGATCAACGACGGGGACGTCGCCGCCCTGGCCGGGGCGATGAGCGCCGGCGTCGGAGCTCTGCTGGGCATCGCGATGGGTTCGAGCGAAGCCGCCGGCTACGTCACGAGCGACGGTCGCCTGACCTCGTGGCTGAACGAGCTCGCATTCGCTCCGATCGACCTGTCACCGCGAGCGCCCCGTGACGAGTGGTCGGGCGATTCGGGCGTCGGGGCGCAGTACTTCTCGCAGCAGGCGGTCGCCCGGCTCCTGCCCGCTGCCGGCATCGACCTCCCCGGCGACCTGGACCAGCCGACCCGGCTCCTCGAGCTGCAACGACTGATGGCCAGGGGCGACGAACGCGCCCGGTCGATCTACGAGACGATCGGAGCCTATCTCGGCTACGGGCTGCTGCAGTACGCGAGGTTCTACCGCATCGAGCACCTGCTCCTGCTGGGCCGGGTCACGACGGGCAGTGGCGGGGAGGTTATCGCGGAGGTCGCCCAGCGGGTCCTCGAGAGGGAGCAGGATCAGGCGAGCACGCAGATCACGTTCCACGCGGCCTCCGAGCGCGACAAGCGCCACGGGCAGGCCGTCGTCGCAGCGAGCCTGCCGAGCCTGCGTTGAACGGCCGCCCCGGAGTGGAGCGAGGCCCCGGCGGGGCGCGGGCGCGGCGGGCCTGGGCGCCGAGGCCCCGCGAGGCGGCCGCCGACGCGGGCCTGCACTCGCGCGCCGACGCGCGCCGCCGGTCGCCCTGGGGCGCCGGGCCGCCGGCCGCGCGGGGCCCCCGGGCGCGGGCGCGCGCCACCGGGCGCCGGGACGCCGCCTCGGCGCCGCCGGCCGCCGAGGCGCCACAGCGAGCCTGCACCCGCGCGCCGTGACTGGCAGTCAAAGTTTCGAGCACTACGGCAGTGCCGAGCCCCCCGACGAGGGATCCATGGGGCGGTCCGGCGCCCTGGGGGCGCGTCAAAGCGGCGCTGTCTCAGCTCTCGAGAACAGCCGCAGCGGTCGCGGCCGGATGGACAGGGCGCGACGGGCGGCTCCCTCATGTCCGCGCCGTCCCTGCGCCTGGCTCTACCGCCCGAGTGCACGAATCATTGACCCACCGGCACGCCCGCGAGCCCGCGAGCCCGCGAGCCCGCGAGCCCGCGAGCCCGCGAGCCCGCGAGCCGGCCCCGGCCGACGCGGCCCTGGCCGCAAGCTCCGGCCGCCCCGGCCCACGAGCCGCCGGCTCCGGCCGCCCCGATCCGGTCAGGTCGGCGGGCTCTCGCGCCCGACCCCCGCCCGGTAGGCGACGAGGGCCGCTTCGACGCGGCTGCTGACGTGGAGCTTACCCAGCACGTTCGTCATGTAGTGCTTGATCGTCTTCTCGGCCAGGCCAAGGCGCGCTCCGATCTCGGCGTTGCTCAGGCCTGCCGCGACCAGCTCCAGGACCTCGCGCTCCCGGGTGGACAGCTCGTCGAGCGGCCTCCCGGCGCGCGGCTTCGACATCTCGCGCAGGAGCCCCCAGGCGAGCCCCGGGGCAACGTAGACGTCACCCGCCGCGATCGATCGAACGACGTCGACGAGCTCGCGGGCAGGGATCCCCTTGAGGGCATAGCCCGAGGCGCCCGCCTTCATGGCCGCCATGATGTCGTCCTCGTCCTCGGAGACGGTCAGCATCATGATCCTGGTGGCGGGGCACGCAATCGCGATGTCGCGGGCCGCCTGGAGCCCGCCCCCGCCCATGTTCACGTCGAGCATGGCGACGTCAGGAAGCTGCTCGCGGGCCAGCCGGAGCGCCCCCGGTCCGTCCTTGGCGTGGCCGACGACCTCGATGTCCTCCGCGGCCGAAAGGGCGGCCACGACACCGTCGAGAAACAGCGGGTGGTCGTCCGCGACGATGACCCGGACACGGTCCATCAGCCAGCACCTCCCTCGACGGTCGTCAGTCCGCCCCCGATCTCCGGCGTCTCGAGCGGCCAGCCCAGCCTGACGGTCGTGCCCTCGGCAGGCGCGGACCGGATCTCGAACGTCCCCCCGATCAGGGCCGCTCGCTCCCGGATGCCCGGCAAGCCGATCCCACCCCCGGACAGGCGGTCGGAGATGGAGAAGCCCGGCCCGCGGTCCGAGACCTCCAGGTGGAGGAACCGCCCGTCGGCCCAGGCGCGGACCGCGACGTCGATCCCGCGACCGTGCCGGGTGGCATTCGAGAGCGTCTCCTGGAGGGCGCGGAAGAGCCCGATCTTCACGGGCAGCGGGGCATCGGCCGGCAGCGCCTCCATCTCGACCGATGCGGAGACTCCGCTCCGGCGGGCATGATCGCGCACGGCGCGCTCGATGGCCTCCGTGACCGTCAGCGCGGCCAGCTCCGGAAGCCGCAGGTCCGCGGCGATCTCGCGGAGCTCGCCCAGGGCGTCGGTGATGGCGGCCTTGGCCGCGGTGAGTCGCCCGTTGAAGCGGGGCACGCCCGGCGCCCCGGGCGCCTCGCTCGATCCCGCGCCCGTCGGCGCGCCGCGGACGGGCTCTCCCGCGGCCTCGGCCTGGAGGTCCTCGAACTGGAGCAGCGCCAGGGCCATCGCCTGGCCGGGCCCGTCGTGCAGATCCGAGCTGATCCGGCGGCGCTCCCGGGCATAGATGCCCACCGCGTCCGCGCCGGCCTGCCGGATCCGCACGTTGAGATCCTCGACCTGGCCCAGCAACCCCGAGAGCTCCCCGACCTGCTCGCGCAGCCGCGCCTCCTGGCGGGCGATCGTCCGGCTGGTCCGGACGACCATCGCGGCGACGACGAGGAACGAGACGATCGCGACCAGCAGGACGAGCGCCCACGAGCGGATCTGGGCGCTCGCGACCTCGGCGTCGATCTCATCCGGCAGCTGGTAGAACTCGGCCACCGCGAGGACCTCGCCGGAGCCGTTCTGGAGGATCGGCACGTACATTTCGACCAGGCGGGTGTAGCGCTGGCGCTCGAAGACGTTCTCCGGATCGGACAGGTCGCTGATGTCGACCGTGACCGCACCCTGGAACGACCGAGCGCGGTCGCCGATCAGCGGGAATCGCTGTCCCACCAGCTGGGCGATCGGGCTGTAGATGACCTCTCCCTCGCGGGACCAGATCCGGAAGCCGACGATCCGCTGCCCCAGCTCGGTCTCCGCCAGCACCCGGCTGAGGGCAGCCTGGTCGGCCGGGCTCAGCTGCGGCTGGGAGGTCAGGGACTGGACCTCGGGAGCCACGAAGCTGTGGATGTAGACCGCCGTGACGGCGGCCGTCCGGTTGAGGACGCCGTCCTCGATCTGCCGGCCGACCCAGAACCCGATGGCGAGCGTGGCGATCACCAGCATGATCCCGTAGGTCAGCAGGAAGCGGCGGGCCAGCGAGGGCGACGAACCGTCGCCCGCTAGCCACCTCCAAGCCCGACGGCCCCCTCGCTCCCGCGGGAGCCTTGCATCTTCCACGGGGCATCCCTTTGGCCTGACGGCAACCGGTCGGGCGATTGTACGCAGCCGCCGACGCAACCGGAATGGACCCCGGTCGCCATGTCGATGCGACCAAGGTCGGATGGGACGGCTGCGCTTGGTCGGACGCAACTCGCGACCTCCGCTCGTAGTTGCGCCCCACCCGGTCAGCCCATCCTGCCCGCGGTTCGCGCGATCTCCGCGCATCGGCGCCGCCGGGGCGGTTCGGGGACGAGAAGGAGGGAGCTCGATGGCAGTCGCACCATCGCGATCCGGCAGCTGATCGGTCGGGTTGCCGACCGCGCATTCGTCCAACGTGGTGCATTGACGGATCGGACCCGGCGCGCCGCGGTCCGCAAGGAGAACCCAGATGAACGGAACCCGGATCTACCTCCGGAGACAGAGGCGTTCCGCATTGCGAAAGGTCGCCCCGACCGTGCTCGGAGCGGCCCTCGTCGCGTCCTCGCTCGTCGTGGGCATGGCGCCCGCGGCCCTCGCAATCACGCCCTCCAACGGCGTCATGGCCGCGGCCAAGGCCACGATCCCGCGGGGCGCGACCTTCGTCACTGACGGCCAGGGCGGCCACTGGTGGGTCGGTGACTCGAACCTGGGGCTCTGCCGCCTCGATAGCCAGAATGTCGCCGGCCAGCCCCCGCTCTTCGAGAACTCCTGCACCGGGACCGCCAAGAACGGCGGCCAGATCGTCGTCGGACCGTCCACGGTGGCGGGGGACCAGACGCTCTATGTCGCGGACGACTCGAGCAAGAGCATCAACGTCGTCCGTTACCTGTTCGTCCCCGGGGCTGCCGGGCAGGCCGGCAGCGTCATCAACCCCCTGGCCATGCAGGTCCCCAATCCGACGTTCGTCGGCGGCGGCTCCGGCGGCGGACGCGCGGTGGCCCTCGCGCTCGCGCCGAACGGCGCCGATCTCTACGTCGGCTATCTCAAGTCCGGCGACGTCATGAGGATCACCGGCGCCGAGACGACCGCGTCGCAGACGCCGCCGGTCGCGAAGATCGGGACGACCAGCGACGGGAGAGGCGTCAATGCCTTCACGATGTTCGGCAACGACCTGTACCTCGCCGAGGTCGGCGGCTTCGGCCTCTCCAGGATCGCCGATCCCAGCGGGGTCGCCCGGGCGGCCTGCACCGTCGCCTCAGTCTGCAAGGCCGTGACCGTCAGCCCGAACCCGTCGTTCTTCCCCGGCGGCCTGGCCACCGACGGCACCTACATCGTCATCGGCGACGCAGGGATCACCGGCACGAACAACAGCGTGCTGCGCTACAACCCGGCCACAGGCGCCGTCGACTCCTACTCGGTCAACGTCTCTCCGACGTACGTTTCCGACAACGTCACCTACACGACCTACATCGGACCGGAGGCCGTCGGCTACAACCCGGCCACCGGCGACGTCCTGGTCGGTGATGACCCCCAGTTCAACGTCGCGACCCCGAACCTCCAGCGGGGCCATTTCTGGACCATTCCTCACCCCGCCGTGGTCGTGGTCCCGAGCGTGACATCCATCGCGCCGACGAGCGGCAGCACGGCCGGCGGCGACGTGGTCACGGTCACCGGCACCAACCTCGCGACGGTCGACAACGCCGGCAACGTCACCGGGTTGCCGACGATCAGCTTCGGCGCCAACGCCGGCACCGGCATCGCCTGCGCGAGCGCCACGAGCTGCACCGTCACCAGCCCGGCCGGCTCCGGCACCGTGGACGTGAAGGTGACCCTCGGCGGCCAGACGAGCCCGACCAGCGCGGCCGACCAGTTCACGTACGTCGCGGCCAACGTCAACGCGGTCACGATCACGAGCGTCACCCCCAGCAAGGGCTCGACCCTCGGCGGCACGAGCGTCACGATCGTCGGGACGGACTTCACCGTCGCCGGCACGACCATCAGCTTCGGCGCCAGCGCGGCGACGAACGTGGTCTGCGCCAGCACGACCACGTGCACCGCCACCAGCCCCGCCGAGGCCGCCGCCACGGTCGACGTCGCGTTGACCGACGTCAATGGCACCAGCGCTCCGGTCGCGGCCGACCGGTTCACCTACGTAACCCCGACGGCCAACTTCTTCTCCTGGGGCACCACCGCTCCCAAGGGCGGCGCCGTCTGGCTGCCCGGGACGCTCGGCGGGCACTGGTGGTCCTCGGACCACGCCCAGGGCCTGTGCCGCCAGGATCCGATGTCGACCGCGCCCGCTCCGTTCACCATCGCCGGCGACACCAACCACGCCATCAACTTCGCGGTCTGCGGCGACGATCTCGTCGGCTCTGCCGGCCAGGCCGTCTACGACGCGCGAACCGTCGTGAACCTCGCCACCGGCGCGGCAACGACCCTCCACTACGTCTACGTTCCCGACAACGCGGTCAAGAGCACCGCCGTCTGGCGCCTGACCTTCGATCCCTCGACCGAGACGATGGTGGCCGATCCGAATGGCGGCGCGCTGGCCACGGCGATGACCCCGCTCGCCGACGTCCGCACGCTCAAGCCCAACGGCATGGCGCTCGGGCCCGACGGCAACCTCTACGTGACCGACCTGGTCGACCCGAACGTCCGTCGGATCACCAACCCGAACGGCGATCCGCGCACCCAGACGATCACGATCGTCGCGGTGACCGGCGATGGCCGGGGCGCCAACGGCACCCAGGGCTTCATCGGCAACCTCCTCTACGTCTCCGGCAACCGGGCCGCCCAGTTCTTCGACATCACCCAGTGCCCGCTGGCCGGGGGCCCCTGCGGCATGGCCTCGGTGCCCGCCCCGACCGGCGTCTTCGTCGCCGGCACGGCGACGGACGCCCCCCACAACTTCGTCTACTTCACCGACTCCCCCGGCGGCGCCAGCGCGGGCGTCTACCGCTACGACGCGAGCGGCGACGTCTACGTCGCCTTCGCGCCCGGCACCTACCCGCCCGACGCCTTCGGTGTCGTCCACTGCACGCTCTGCACGTTCGGCCCGACGGCCCAGCTGTACGTCAGCGGCGGCACGCTGCCGGCCCAGGGCACGGCCAACGGCACGGTCACCTGCGCCCTCACCTGCGTCCGACTGTGGGATACGGCGAGCCACCCGACCACCGCAGCCGGTTTCTCGTTCGCCTTCGGGCTCGGGATGGACCCGAGCGGGAACCTGGCGATCACCGAGGATCCCTCGGCCGGAGCCCGAAGCGGGCGCGGCACGATGTGGATCGTCCCCTTCCTGCCCTGACCCCCGGCGGGGAACACCCCCGAGACCCCGCCAGCCGGGGACATCGAGGGAGGTCGGCTCACCCCGAGCCGGCCTCCCTCGAGCGACACCGCCGCCACCACCTCCTCGGCCCTGACGCCGAGGCCGGTCGCGGTGGCGCTCCGTTCCTCCCACCTGTCCGGCCGACGCAAGGCCCGCCCGCGGCGCCGGCCAGTCGGCCGTCACGAACTGGCTCGACGTCCCGGCGCCCGGCCATGCGGGTAGGGACGAAGCAGGCTGCCGCTCGCCCAGAAGCGGGCCGGCGCCGCCCGGTCGGACTGGCGCCGCGCACCGCCGCGCCGGACTGGCCGGCCCGCCTGACGCGGTCGGACTGACGCCGCGCGGCGCGGTCGGACTGGTGGCCACCCTGACGCGGCTTGGGGACTGGCCCAGCGCGGCCGGTCGGGGCGGCGCCGCCGGACTCGCGCCGCGCACCGCCGCGCCGGACTGGCGCGGCGCGACCCCGGCCGGGCGGCCAGCCCGACGCAGCACAGCCCGCGGCCGGACGCGCGGCCGAACGGCGGCCGCAACCGGACTGGCCCGGCGCGGCCGGACTCGCGCCGCGCACCGCCGCGCCGGGCGGCCGGCCTCGCGCCGCGCACCGCCGCGCTGGGCGGCCGGCCTCGGGGCTGCCGCGGCCAGCGCTGCCACGCCGCCGGTCGGGGCTGGCGCGCCACCGACCCTGGACCTGCAGCGGGCGCGCGGCTCCTGCGAGGCGACGTGACTGGTGGTCAATGTTCCGAGCACTACGGCCGGGACGAGACCCGGATGATCAGTCGATCAGGCAAGTCCGCGTTGAGCGGCGCGTCGAAACGCCGCTTCCCCGGCGCTCGAGCCCAGCCGTAGCGTTCGCGGCCGGATGGAGGGGGCGCCACGGCCCTTCCCATCATGCCCGCGCCGACCCCGCGTCCGGGGTCGCGTCCGGCCTGGCCGCCCAGTGCACGAATAATTGACGCACCGGCACGCCGGCCTCGCGGCGGGCTGGACGGAGCGCGACCGCCGTGCCCGCGCCGTCCTCGCGTCCGGCTTGACCGCGCCAGTGCACGAATCGTTGACGCACCGGCATGCGAGGCGCGGCGACGCACCCTGATGCGGGCGGCGATCCCCTGGAGAGGGCGGCCCCTGGGCGTGGGCTCGGAGCGGGCCGCGCGGGAGGTGCGCGGCTCCCGCCGTGCCGCGCGGGAGGGCCGGCGACGCCGCCCACGCCCCCGCTGTGCCGCGCGGAAGGTGCGCGTGTCCCGGACCGGCGTCAGCCCAGGGACGGGCGGCGCTCGCGCAGGACGATCGTGACCGCGAGCACGACCAGGATCACCCCGACCACGGCCCAGAACGGGCTGCCCGTCATCACGCTGCCGCCGATGAGCCCTGCGCCCTGTCCGATCCAGACGAGGCCGACGAGGGCGAGGATGAGCGCGACGACGAGACGTGACGTACGCATCGTGTTCTCCAATTGAGGTTGGGGAGGGGGTTGCAGCGGAGAGTACGGCCGGGATGACTGGATGGATCTGCCCGTCGCTGCCGTGCGGACCCGAATTCCGGGAGACAGGGCGAGACCGCGGGCCCAGGCCCGCGGTCTCGCTCGTGGTGCGGGCGGCCGGCCTCGGGGGAGCCGGTCCCGCGCTTAGTTGTTGCTGCCGCCCCCGTCGCCGCCGTGGCCGCCGCTGTCGCCGCCGCTGCCGCCATGGTCGTCCGGGCTCGCCGTCGGGGTCGTGGAGCGGCCGGAACCCTTGGAGCTGCCACCGTTGGCGTCGCCCGGCTCGGCAGTGGCCCCGGCGCCACCGTTGTCGTCGCCCGGCTCGGCGGTCGCGTTGGCGCCGCGATGGTCGTCGCCCGGCTCGGCAGTGGCCCCGGCGCCACCGTTGTCGTCGCCCGGCTCGGCGGTCGCGTTGGCGCCGCCATGGTCGTCGCCCGGCTCGGGCGACCTGCTCGCACCGGGAGCCTCGCTCGGCTCGGCCGACTCGCTCGCCTGGGGCGTCTGACTGGGCTCGGGCGACTCGATCGCACCACGACTGTCGTCCGTGGCGGCGGGTGCCCGGGTGGCGGCCACCGGCCCGAGGTGGAGGTCACGTGTCTGCTGGTCGTGGGCCAGCGACACCCCACCGTAGAGCAGGAGCCCAGCGACGACCGCGATCGCCGTCGTGGTCAAGTTGCGCCGTTCCATCGTCGTGACCTCGGTTTCGTCCCGGCCTCGCTTCCACGTCCTTCGGGTTGCGGACCGTCGTTGCCAGGAACGATGGGCCTGGCCACCTTCCCCGACCACGGGCCCCGGTTCCAGGTGGAACCCGGACCTTGGTCCCAGGGCGGGCCGGACCGCGGTCCGTTCCGACGGCGGATGGGCTTTCCTACAATGGCGCCCCCACGCAGCAGCGGAGGTCACCGTGCTCCCTCGGCGGGCAGCCGAACTCAAGGCCCGTGCAGGCGGCGCGTCGTGGCGTCCGACCCTCCGCCGGCCTGCCGGCGTGCGCCGCTGGGTCGGCCTCGCGGGACTCCCCCTGGCTCGCCGCTACCTGCTGCTCAGCTTCGTCTTCGTGGTGGTCGGTGGCGGGATCGTCGCCTACTCCCTCGGCCAGCTCATCGAGACGAGCGCGATCAACCGCACGACGTCGGTCACCGCCCTCTACGTGGAGAGCTTCGTCGAGCCGGAGCTGCAATCGCTGGCCACCAGCCCCACCCTCACCCAGCCCGAGATCGACTCGCTCCAGCGCCTCCTGAACGATTCGCCGGTGAGCCAGAAGGTCGTCTCATTCCGGATCTGGTCGACCGACGGACGGATCCTCTACAGCCCGGTCCCGGACCTGATCGGCCGCCAGTTCGACATGAGCGGGGAGCGTGGCCTGGCCGCCCGGGGCGCGGTCATCGGCCACATCAGCGACCTGACCGACCCCGAGAACGTCTACGAGCGCCAGCACTGGAGCCACCTGATCGAGATCTACCTGCCCGTTCGGGCCAGCGGCTCCCCCCAGATCATCGCCGTGGCCGAGCTCTACCAGCTCCCCGACGATCTCGAGTCCGAGGTGAACCGCGACAGGCTGATCGCCTGGGGCCTCGTTGCCGCGGCGACCGTGCTGGCCTACCTGGCCCTCGCCCGGGTGGTCGGCCAGGGCAGCGAGACGATCCTGCGCCAGGAGGGCGAGCTCCGTCGGCAGGTGACCGAGCTCTCCGCCCTTCTGGAGCAGAACGCGCAGCTCCACGCCCGCATCCGCCAGGCCGCCGCCCGGACGACCGCCCTCACCGAGCTGGAGCGCCGGCGCATCGGGTCCGACCTCCACGACGGCCCCACCCAGACCCTGGCGTTCGCGATGCTCCGCCTGGACGCCGTGGAGTCCGTCCTCGCCGCGTCGGCCCCGAACGCCGACGGAGACCTGGAAGCCGTGCGGGGCGCGCTGCACGAGGCGATGACGGACATCCGGACGATCGCCGCCGGTCTGCGCAGCCCCGAGCTGGAACAGGCGAGCCTCGCCAGGATCGTTCGCCGGGCCGTGACCGAGCACCAGCGGCGCACGGGCGGGCGTGTCGCCCTGCGCGTCGGGAGCGTCCCGGAGGCCGCTCCGCTGGCGACGAAGATCGCCCTGTATCGCATCCTGTCGGAGGCGCTCTCGAATGCGGCGCGCCACGGCGGAGGCGTCGGCGTCGAGGTCGAGGTGGGAGCGACGGAGGAAGGGCAGCTCCGGGTCGAGGTGAGCGATCGCGGGCCTGGCTTCGATCCCGCGCGCGATCCGGGCCGCGGCCACCTCGGCCTGGCCGGGATGCGGGAACGGGCGGGGCTCCTGGGAGGGCGCCTCGAGCTCGAATCGCGGCCGGGCGGCGGCGTCCGCGTCCGGGCCTTCCTGCCCCTCGTCGAGCCGGGGGGAGCGGAAGCATGAGCGCGGCGATCCGAATCCTCATCGCCGACGACCATCCGATGTTCCTCGACGGCCTCGTGGTCACCCTGGCCGCCGACGAGGAGCTCGAAGTCGTGGCGACCGCCGTCGACTCCCTGAGCGCCGTCGCGGCGGCCCGCGACCACCGGCCCGACGTCGCCCTCCTCGACATCACGATGCCGGGCGGCGGCCTGGAGGCGGCCCGCCAGATCGCGGAGGCCTCGCCGGCGACACGGGTCGTGATGCTCACGAGCTCGGAGAACGAGGACGACCTTGCCGCGGCCATGCAGGCCGCCGCCAAGGGCTACGTGCTCAAGGGGGTCGCCGGGCGGGACCTCCGGACCATCCTCAAGGCGGTCCACCGGGGGGACACGTACGTCGCGCCTTCCCTCGCCTACGGCATGATCCGGGGCCTGACCCGGCCGCACGCGGAGGATCCGTTCGAGGAGCTGACCGCGCGGGAGCGCGAGGTCCTCGAGCTGGTCGGGGCCGGCCTGTCCAACGCCCAGATCGGCGGTCGCCTCGGCCTCGCCGAGAAGACCGTCAAGCACCACATGACGGCCATCCTGGGCAAGCTCCAGGCGGGCAGCCGGGTCGAGGCGGCCCTGATGGCCTACAAGGCCGGCCTGCTGCCGGCCGACGTGGAGCCCGACCGGGGCTGACCAGATCCGTCGAGTGCCGCGCCGAGTGACGGACTCCCCTGAGCCCGGCGACCGAGCCGGCCGTCGTCCGGGGCAGCTCCCGGCGTTCGATTGACGCGCTCCTATGATGGCCCGATGCGGACCAGGCAGATCGGGATCGCGGTCGCCATCCTGGTGGCCGGCTGCGCCGCGGCGCTCGCCGTCATCTCGGTCGTCGCGTGGCCGGCCGCCACGCCCACCGTCCCGCGGCCGACCGGGGGATCCCTCGCTCCGAGGCCCGCCCTGGCGTCGGCCAACCCGACGGTGGCTGCCGCATCGCCCGTCCGGACACCGGCGCCGAGTGGTCCGACGAGCGCTCCGGCGGGCGGCCCCGCCGAGCCCGCGCTCGAGGAGCTCATCGGCCAGAAGCTGATGGTCAGGATGGACGGCTCCACGCCGAGCGCCGAGCTGCTCGACCGGATCGGGCGTGGCGAGGTGGGCGGGGTCATCCTCTTCGGCTCGAACATCACCACGCCGGCCGCCCTGGTCGCGCTCACCACGAAGCTTCGCGATGCGGCCCGGGCCGGCGGCCAGCCGGCGCTCCTGATCGCCGTCGACCAGGAGGGCGGCTCGATCAAGCGGATCCCCTGGGCGCCCCCCACGCTCTCGCCGCCCGAGATGGGGGACCTTGACGACCCATCGGTCGCGCGCGCCCAGGGCGCCAGCACCGGGGCGGCCCTTCGCGCCCTGGGCATCGACGTCGACCTGGCGCCCGTGGCGGACGTTCCCGGGTCCACCGCGTCGTTCATGTACCGGGACGGCCGGACCTTCTCGTTCGACGCCGCGCGGACGGCGGCGCTCGCGGACGCATTCGCCTCCGGGCTCGCCTCGGAGGGCGTGCTCCCCGCGATGAAGCACTTCCCGGGGATCGGGCTGGCAACGCGGAACACCGACGCGTACGTCGTGACGATCAGGACGTCGGCCGCCGGGCTCGCGCCTGGCCTGGTTCCGTACCAGGTGGCGATCGGGCACGGGATCCCCCTGATCATGCTCTCCAATGCCACCTACACCGCCTACGACCCCCGGAACGCGGCGGGCTGGTCACCCGCGCTGGCCGTCACGCTCCTCCGCCGCGACCTGGGCTTCACGGGCGTGACGCTCACGGACTCCCTCGACGGCACGGCCCACTCGCGCCGGCTCTCGACCGGCACCCTGGCCCTCCGCGCCGCGCGGGCGGGAACGGACATGATCCTGGTCAGCTCCCCGGAGAAGACGTCGCGGGCGGTCTACGCGCTCCTCCTGCGCGAGGCCCGGGCCGGCTCGATCCCGATCGCCACCCTGCATGCGTCGTACGACCGGATCCTCGCCCTCAAGGCCGGGCTCTGACGCCCGGGCCATCGCGTCCGCGCGGCCCATCGCGTCCGCGCGGCCCATCGCGTCCGCGCGGCCCGGCCCCCGCGGTGCCTCGGCCCAGCCTCGATGTAAATGGTGCTTGACATCGCGTGTATGTAAAGCTACCTTGTCATCGTGAAGAACGACGTCCGTGAGCTTCGCGGCAACCGATGTCTCACCCAGGCCGAGCTCGCGACGGCGATGCGCGTCTCGCGGCAGACGATCAACGCGATCGAGACCGGGCGCTACCTGCCCTCGCTGCCGCTGGCGATCGAGCTCTGCCGGTTCTTCGGCAAGCCGGTGGAGGAGGTGTTCCATGCCGAACAAGACGGTCGCTGACTGGTTCCTGCCGGCCTTCTGCGTCGCACTCGGGGCCGTGTTCCTGGCCGCCGCCCTCGCCGGGGGGCACCCGGTGGTCGGGATCACGTCGTTCGTCGTGATGCTCGTCTATGCCGGAATGCTCGTCGCGCTCGGCGCCCGCAGCGACACGGTCGCGATCCTTCGGGGCCAGCCCCCGGACGAGCGCCTGGCCGGGTTCAACCTGCGGGCCACGGCGCATGCGGGCAGCGTGGCGATGGTCCTGACCCTGGCGGCGTACGCCTGGCAGATCGCGCACGGGGACGACGGGCTGGCCTTCATCGTCATCCTCGCCCCGACGGGGCTCGCCTACTTCGCGTCGCTCCTCTGGCAGCGAGCCCGCGACTGATCGGGCTTCCCGGGCGCGTGGGCCACCGGGCCGGCGGCCCGGGCGGAGCGCGGGTACCGTAGGGAGGCGCTCGCGTGCGCGACGCGCGGAGCACGAGCCTTGAGCTGCCTGCCTTCCGGAGGATGGACCGTGACCTACCTGCCCGCGCCAGGGCGCTACGACGAGATGCGCTACCGCCCGTGCGGAACGAGCGGACTCCGCCTGCCGGTCCTCTCGCTGGGGCTGTGGCACAACTTCGGCGACGCGACGCCGGCAACGAGGCAGCGCGAGATCGTCACGACCGCCTTCGATCTCGGCATCACGCACATGGACCTCGCCAACAACTACGGGCCGCCCTATGGCAGCGCGGAGGCCAACTTCGGCCGGATCCTGCGCGAGGACCTGGCGGCGCATCGTGACGAGCTGATCATCTCGAGCAAGGCCGGCTGGGACATGTGGCCGGGTCCGTACGGGCAGGGCGGGGGCTCGCGCAAGTACCTCCTGGCCAGCCTCGACCAGAGCCTGCGCCGGGTCGGGGTCGACTACTTCGACATCTTCTACTCGCATCGCTTCGACCCCGACACGCCGCTCGAGGAGACGATGGGCGCCCTCGCGACGGCGGTTCGGCAGGGCAAGGCGCTCTACGTCGGCATCTCTTCCTACTCGGCGGCGAAGACCCGCGAGGCCGCGGCGATCCTGCGCGGGGAAGGGGTCCCCCTGCTGATCCACCAGCCGTCCTACAACCTCCTCAACCGGTGGGTCGAGCCCGACCTGCTCGACGCGCTCGGCGAGCTGGGGGTCGGGATGATCGCCTTCACGGCGCTCGCGCAGGGGCTGCTGACCGACAAGTACCTCGACGGGATCCCGGCCGACGCCCGGGTGAACCGGCCCGGCGGAGATTCGTTCCCTCGCGACGCGCTGTCCGCCGAGAACCTGGCCCGGGTGCGGGCGCTCAACGAGACCGCCCGGCGGCGCGGGCAGTCCCTGGCCCAGATGGCCTACGCCTGGGTCCTCCGGGATCCCCGCGTGACGAGCACCCTGGTCGGCGCCAGCTCACCCGAACAGGTCCGCGAGAACGTCGCCGCGCTGGCCAACCTGGACTTCTCGTCCGAGGAGCTGGCCGAGATCGATCGGCACGCCATCGAAGGCGGCGTGAACCTGTGGGCGAAGCCGAGCACGGACCAGCGGCCCTGACCGGGCTGGCCCCCACCCGACCCGGACCGACCGCGACCCACGAAACCAGCCCAGGGATCCTGGCGTAGAGGTCCTCACGAGCGCCCGCCGCACGGCAGGGTTCGAACGTGGAGGTTCACATGCGCGCCCGGGGCTCTCTCCTGAAGACCGTCTTCGTCGCCTTCGGCCTGGTGGCCGTCGGATGCAGCTCTGCTGCGTCTCCCACCCCACCGGCGGTGGCCTCGACCCCGGCAGCCGTGGCCGCCGCGTCGACCACGCCGGCACCGGCCGCCTCCTCGCCGAGCCCGGTGTCCGGCGGGTCCGCGACGGTCGCGACGGGAAGCTCGGCCACCCTCGGGACGTTCCTCACCGGGGCCGCCGGCATGACCCTGTACGTCCGGACCTCGGACCCGGCCAGTGGCTCGTCCTGCACGGGCGGGTGTGCCGGCGCATGGCCGCCGTTCACCGTGGCCGCCGGCGCCACCCCGGCCGCCTCCGGGGCGGTCACGGGCACCTTCGGCACCTTCGCCCGGGCCGACGGGACGATGCAGGTCACCTATGACGGCCGGGCGCTCTACTACTACGCGGCGGACGCCGCGGCCGGCGACACGACCGGTCAGGGCGTGGGCGGCGTGTGGTTCGTTGCCCTCGTCGGCGGGAACACCGCCGGAGGCGGCGTCACGACCCCGGCCACCCCGGCGCCTTCGAAGAGCCCGTCCGGAGGGCCTTCCTACTGACCCCGGGAGCGCGACCCGGCACCGGGTGGACGGGAATGCCTCCAGGTTCTGCGGGAACGGTGCTCCGTCTGCCTCGCATTCCGCGAGGTCATGAACGGTGTCGACAGGCACCGCATAGAGCGCACGCCATGCCGGCGCCGCATAGCTGACCGTCCGACGCCGCGCTCCGTCGCCGACGATGCGCTTCAGGCATAGATGCCTGAGCGCGGCTGAGCGCGGCCGGCCGCCGGGCCCCGACCGGCGCCGAGATGGCCGGACGCGCCTGAACCGCCCCTGCAAGGCCGCGGGTCCGCGCCGCGCGGGCCCGGGTCTCGCATCGTGCTGGCTCGATCGCCTGAGGCTCACCGCTCGGCGATGATGCAGGCGGTCGCTCCGAGTCAGCCGAAGACCGAGGTCACGACCAGCGCGACGGCCGCCACGCACATGACCGCGGCGGTGATCCATCCGACCGCGTTCAGGAGGCGGCCGTTCGTCCGTTCGCCGACGGCCCGGCGGTCGTTCGAGATCAGCACGACCAGGATGATCAGCGGGCCCGCGATGACCCCGTTGAGGATGGCGCTCAGGACGAGCGCGCCGATCGGGTCGATACCGATGAAGTCGATCGCGATCCCGGCCGCGGAGGACGCGTTCGAGGACTTCGAGGCGGCCGAGGAGATCGACGGCGGGATGCTCCACCGGCCCCCGCACCTCCGGCCCGCGCCCGAGCCCCAGCCGGCAGCCGTCGCCGAGGGTTGAAGCGGGCCTCAGCCCGCTCCGTCCAGCTCCTCGATCGTCGCCTCCGAAGGTCCCCGGGCCGCCTGCAGCCGGTCCGCCACGACCTCGGCCTCGCGCATGACCCGCAGGACGTTCCCGCCGGCCACCTTCCGGACCTCGTCGTCGGTCCAGCCCCGGCGGAGCAGCTCGGCCAGGAGGGCGGGGAAGCGGGAGACATCCTCGAGCCCGTCGGGGAGCACCTCGCCGCCGTCGAAGTCGCTCCCGATCCCGATGTGGTCCACGCCCGCGACGGCGCGGATGTGGGCGACGTGGTCGGCGACCTGGGCGATCGTCGCGCGGGGGCCCGGGTGCTCAGCCAGCCAGCGGAGCCAGACGGCCTTCGCGTCGCGCTCCGGCGCCTCCGGGTTCGCGACCCGGAACGCGTCCGACGCGGCGTAGGCGCCCGTCTCGTGGCGGGCGACGTCCGCCGAGACGAACGCCGAGAGGAAGACGGCCATGACCAGGCCGCCGTTGGCCGGGAGCCGCGCCAGGATCTCGTCGGGCACGTTGCGCGGATGGTCGTTGATCGCGCGCGCGCCCGAGTGCGAGAAGATCACCGGCGCCTCGCTCGCGTCCAGCGCGGCAGCCATCGTGGACGGGGCGACGTGGCTCAGGTCCACGAGCATCCCCAGCCGGTTCATCTCGCGCACGACCTCCACCCCGAACGCGGTCAGGCCGCCGTGGCTGGGCGCATCGGTCGCGGAGTCCGCCCAGCGCGTCGTCCGCCAGTGGGTCAGGGTCATGTACCCGACGCCCCGCGCATGGAGCTGCCGGAGCACGGCCAGCGAGCTGGCGATCATCGAGCCGCCCTCGAGGCCGACCAGCGACGCGATCCTGCCCGAGCGGAAGACGCGCTCCACGTCAGCGGCCGTGATCGCGCGTCCGAGCGCCTCGGGGTGGCCCGCGACGATCCGTTCGACGACGTCGAGCTGCTCGAGGGCCATCCGCAGCGCCGGCCCTTCCGGGAGGTCGGCCGGGACCCAGACCGACCAGAACTGCCCGCCGACGCCTCCCGAGCGGAGCCGCGGGAGGTCCGTGTCGAGGCCCTCGACTCGGCCCCGGAGATCCACCCGGGAGATCTGCAGGCCGACCCGCTCGCGCAGGGCGATCGCGAGGTCGTTGTGGCCGTCGATCAGGGGAGCGTCGCGCAGGAGGGCGCGGGCACGCTCCTCGAAGGGGTCTGTGGGCCGGGGCATGGAGAACCTCAACGAGTCGCCGCGACGGTCCGCGGGCCGGTCAAGCGTACCGCCCGGACCGCGGGGCGGCCCGCGACCCCAGGGAGCTGAACCGGGCCGCCCGACCAGGGCGCCGAGAGAGCCGGGGATGCGGCCCGTTTGCGTTTCCGGGCGGAGGGGCGCAGGCTGGACGCCTGTCCGACCCCCGTGCCGATTGCCTCGACCGTCGAGGCGACGTCCGGCCGGCAGCGGGAAGGCAACCCATGAGCTCGACCTTCACCCAGCGGGCGTCCGCCCTGCCCCGGATGCCGCGATGAGACCCATCGACCACCGCTGGAACGAGCAGATGACCGGCATACTGCGCCGGGCGGCGGAGGTTCGCGAGGCACGTGAACGCGCTCGCTCCTCCGACGACCTGCATGCGCGCGAGCGCGAGACGGCCGCCCTCATGGCCCTGATCCAGGGTCGAGCCGCGTCCCGGGCGGAGCGGGCCGCCGCCCACGCGGCCCCGTCGAAGCGCGGCCGGGGCAGGACGCCCGACGCGAAGGACCGGCAGCCCGGAGGTGCATCGTGACGAGCGGCGAGACGGAGCCCCGACGCGCTGTCGGGCGCAAGTTCAGGCCGCGACGGGTCAGCCTCGCCAACGACGAGACGCTCGTCCTGAAGGCGGACGGCTCGATCGAGCACCACGATCGGGAAGGCACCCCGACCCGCACCTGGGCGCCCGACGATCCCGAGTGGCCTCGCCAGGCGCTCCGATTCGGGCTGCACGAAGGGCGACCGACGGCGACGCCGAGCGGCCGGGACGTTCCCGGGACCCGGCCGCCGCGCTGGTAAACCCGAGCCGCCTGTCCTCCCCGAGGGTGCCGCGCGGCGGTTTCGGATGCGCTCCCGGAACGCGTCGCGGCGGGCTGCGATGGTCCCGCCTCGGCGCGGTCAGCCCGGAGCGCTGAACCCGAACGAGGCGAGGATGGCCTGCCCATTGGGGCCGGCGAGCCAGGCCAGGAACCGCTGCGCGGCATCCGCATTCGCGCTGGCCCTGACCACGACGCCCGCGTATCTCGCCGGGACGTTGGTCCCGGCAGGCACCGGGATCGTCGTGACCTTCGTCGAGGCCCGTGCGTCGGTCACGTAGACGATCGCCGCGTCGCCCTCGCCCAGCTCGATCTTGGCGACGACCGCGGCGACGTTGTCCTCGCGGGAGACGATGTTGGCGGCATATCCGGCCGCGAAGCCCGCCGGATAGCCGGGCTGCCCGGCGAGGTTCGCCACGAGCTGCGCGGCGTACTTCGTGATGGGCACCGAATCGCCGGCGGCGATGACCTTGACCCCGACCCGGGCGAGGTCCGCGGGCGACGTGATCCCGGCCGGGTTCGCGCTGGGCACGACGACCGTCAGCAGGTTGCCGGCGAAGGTCACCGCGGGGCCCGCCGTGAGGCCCTTGTCCACGAGGGTCTTCGGGTTCTTCGCGTCCGCGGAGAGGAAGACGTCCGCCGGGGCGCCCTGCTCGATCTTGGTCTCGAGGGCGGCGGACGAGTCCGTCGAGATGACCAGGGTGGTCCCGGGGTTGGCGGCCTCGTAGGTCGACGCGACCCTGGCCAGCACGCCGTTAAGCGAGGCCGCCGCGTAGACCGTGAGGCTGGCGGCGGCGGCGGACGCGGGCGCGCCCGAAGGCGCCGCCGAGTTCGCCGGAACCACGGTTGCCGGTGCTCCGCCGGAGCACGCGACGCTGGCCACGGCGAGGATGCCGACGAGCGCGAGGATGCGCGACCTGACCACCAATGCCCCCTGCTCCTGTGCCGATCGATCGAACCGGGCGCCACGCGGAAGGACGCGACGCCAGATACCTATGATTATTCGCTGCAATGGTCACGCATGTCTAGATCTTCGATCCAGCTCACGAGATGCGTTCCCAGGGCGTCGCCCGCGATCCAGGAAGCCTGGACCGGCCCTCGCGCAACCGAATAGCCTGTCCCCATGCAGGTGCGCCGAGCGACGATCCAGGACCTGGCGGCCGCGGCCCGCCACATTGCGATCGGCCTCGGCGTCGTGCTCCTCGCGACCCTCGTCGTCGCGGTCCTCCAGGGCGCGGCGGGCGTACCGAACGCGTCCGCCGTCTACCTGCTGGCAGCGGCGCTCGCGGCGCTCGCGGCAGGACGGACAGGGGCGGTGACGGCCGCGGTCTCGGCCTTCCTCCTGTACGACTTCCTGTTCATCCCGCCCGTCGGGACGTTCACCGTCAACCAGCCGGGCGAGTGGCTCAACCTGGTCCTCCTCCTCGTGATCGGGCTCCTCGTGGGCCAGCTGGCGGCGCTGCTCGGCCAGCGCGCCGACGACGCCCTGCGCCGCGAGCAGGAGGCTCGCTCGCTGTTCGCGGTGAGCCGCGAGCTCGCGACGCGCGGGACCACGCTCGACGCGCTCCCCCGCATCGCCGAGATCCTGCGCGCCGACGCCGGTCTCGGCCGCGTCTGGATGACCGCGGAGAGCCAGGTCGGGCGTCCACGGATCCTCGTGGACACCGCTCCCGGCGAGCCGATGCCTGCATCGACGGGGCACATCCTGTTGCGCCGAACGCCCGGCGACCAGCCGGCGCGCTGGGACACGATCCACGCACCTGGCCTGCGCGGGCCACGCCCGACACGGCCGGGGCCCTCCGGGCTGGCACGGCTGCCCGGGCCGCAGGCGGCGGTCCTGCGCGTCGCGATGGATGCCGGAGGCAGGGCGCAGGGGACGATCTGGGGCACCCGGTGGCGCTCGAGCGGCGTGCCCGGGCGGAGCGCCACGCGCCTTCTCGCCGCAGCCGCGGACCAGGTCGCCCAGGCGCTGGAGCAGGACCGGTTGGCGGCGGAGGCCCGCGAGGCGGAGATCGCCCGCCGGAGCGACGCGCTGAAGACCGCCCTCCTGGAGTCGGTCTCGCACGACCTCCGAACCCCGCTCGCCTCGATCCGCGCCGCGGCAGGCAGCCTCAAGGACCCCTCCGTCGTTCTCGACGAGGCCGACCGACGCGCGAGTGCCGAGGCGATCGACCGCGAGGCGGCCCGGCTCAACCGCCTCGTGACCAACCTCCTCGACCTGAGCCGGATCGAGGCTGGGGAGCTGCGGGCGGATCGCGAGGCCTACGTCCTGGGCGATGCGATCCACGAGGTCCTCGGGCGTGCCGGCCCCATCCTCGGGCCGCGACCCCTGGACGTTCGGATCTCCGAGGTCCCGCCGGTCCTGCTGGACGCCGTCTTCTTCGACCAGGTCCTGCTCAACCTCCTCGAGAACGTCCGGAAGTACACGCCCCACGATGTCCCGGTCCGGATCACGGTCGACCCGGACCCGGCCCGGCCGATCGTCCGGGTCACCGTCGAGGACGGCGGTCCCGGCGTGCCCGACGACGCCCTCCCGCGGCTGTTCGACAAGTTCTATCGCGTGCCCGGCCGCTCAGGCGGAACCCGGGGCGGGACGGGGATCGGGCTGGCCGTCGTTCGCGGCCTCACCGAGGCGATGGGGGGGCGGGTGGTGGCGCGGCGGAGCGCCCTCGGCGGGCTCGCCGTCGACCTTGACCTCGAGGTCGCTGCCATGCCCGCAGGGGTCGCCGAATGAGCCCCCCGGGAGGGCCGCCCGGGCCCACTGTCCTCGTCGTCGAGGACGACGAGGCGACGCGCGACGCCCTCCGCCGCGATCTGGCGGCGCGCGGATACCGCGTGGAGACGGCGCTGGACGGTCGGACCGCGCTGGCGCGCTGGGAGGCGCGCAGACCGGACCTCGTCATCCTCGACCTGGGACTGCCCGACATGGAGGGCCTGCGCGTCCTGCGCCACGCCCGACGCGAGGCCACCACGCCCGTCGTCATCCTCTCGGCCCGCGGCGACGAGGAGCGCAAGATCGAAGCCCTGGAGGCGGGGGCGGATGACTACGTCACCAAGCCGTTCGCGATCGGCGAGCTCCACGCCCGCCTGCGGGCGGTACTTCGGCGAGCCAGCGGACCAGCCGCCGACGTCGATGGTCGGGTGCGGGCCGGCTCGCTGGAGCTGGACCCGGTCGCGCACCTCGCGCGGGTCGGGGGGCGGCCCCTCGAGCTGACCCCGCGCGAGTTCGAGATCCTCCGGGTGCTCCTCGCGAACCCCGGGCGTCTCGTCACCCGGGGCCGGCTGCTGCGGGCCGTCTGGGGCGAGGCCTACCAGGAGGAGACGCACTATCTCCACGTTCACGTCAGCCAGCTGCGCCGGAAGATCGCGGCGCTCGACCCGGACGGAACCCTTGCGAACGTGATCGTGGCGGAGCCGGGCGTGGGGTACCGCGTCCGGGCCAGCGACGCGCCGCAGGAGGCCGCGGGCCCCCAGCCAGGGTAGCGTTCGGCCAACCTGGAGTCGCGGGACCCGACCTGAGCGGTTCTTGAGCGCTGCCGGGCCGCTGCCGGGCCACTTCCTCTTGGGGTCACGCGGGACGATCCGGGCATGGACCTCTCCGCCCTGGCTGTCGACGTTCGCGCCGAGATCGACCGGGAGCTTGCCCTCGTCGATTCGGCGATCGCGCTCGTCCGGGCCAGCGAGGCAACGCGCGTGACGGTTGCCAACCTGCCCCTGGCCGGGTCCGTGCTGCAGGCCGCGCAGGCTCGCGGCCGCCTCCGGGGCGTGCGCGTCATTCCCCTGTGGGGCGACGAGGTCGACGTCATCGCGCTCGCCATCGAGCCCGGAGACGGCACTGGTGGTCGCCGTGCCTGAGCGGCACGTCCTCCTCGTCGAGGACGACGACGACTTCCGGACCATCCTGGCTCGCGAGCTGCGTCGCCACGGGTTCGCGACGATCGAGGCAACGTCCGCCGAGCAGGCGAAAGCGACCCTCCGCGGCAGCGCTCGCGCCGGCCTCGTCCTCCTCGACCTGAACCTGCCCGGGGAGAGTGGCTGGGACCTGCTGCGAGGAGCGCTGGCAGCGTCCGCCGACCGACCGCCCGTCGTCGTCATCAGCGCCCTGACGGTGAATCCGCGCCAGCTCCGCGAGCTCGGCGTCGCCGGCTACCTCCCCAAGCCGTTTGCCCTGGAGACGCTCCTGGAAGTATGCGACCGATTCCTGGCCCCAGCGACCCCGGGCGACGACAACCCGGCCGGCCCTGGCACCGGACGCGAGCACATGTTGGAGAACCGCGAATGACCGACCTGTGGATCCTGCTCATCGGAGTCGTCTGCGTGGCCTTCTTCTCCGGCCTGCTGGTCCTCGTGGACCGGGTCCGCGGATGAACCTCCTCGACATCGTCGCGGGCCTGTCCGCCGCGCTCATCTTTATCTACCTGCTGTGGGCCCTCCTGCGGCCCGAGGACTTCTAGCCGTGCCCACCGCGGACTTCATCACGCTGGTCGTCTTCGCCGGGGTGATCCTGGTGATCACCCCGATCCTCGGGACGTACATCCACCGGGTCATGGAGGGGGAGCGCACCTTCCTGAGCCCGGTCCTGCGGCCGATCGAGCGCGCGGTCTATCGCGTGACCGGCGTCGACGAGACGGTCGAGCAGGACTGGAAGGGCTACACGATCTCCGTCCTGATGATGGCCCTGGTGGCCATCATCGTCGGCTACGTGGTGCTGCGGGTGCAGGATTCGCTGCCCCTCAACCCGAACGGCGCGACGCCGCAGAGCCCCGACCTCGCCTTCAACACCTCGGCCAGCTTCGAGACGAACACGAACTGGCAGAACTACTCGGGCGAGACGGGCGTCAGCTACCTGAGCCAGATGCTCATCCTCGCCGTCCGGAACTTCACCTCGGCCGCGACCGGCCTGGCGGTGGCGATCGCCCTGGTCCGCGGGCTCACCCGGCGCAGCGCGAAGACGCTCGGCAACTACTGGGTGGACCTCACGCGGGGCGTCCTCTACATCCTGCTGCCGATCGCATTCGTGGTGGCCATCTTCCTGGTCTGGCAGGGCGTGCCCCAGACCCTCAACGCGCCCGCCGCCGCGACCACCGTGCAGGGCGCCCAACAGACCATCGCCCTCGGCCCGATCGCCTCGCAGGAGGTGATCAAGGAGATGGGCAACAACGGCGGCGGCTTCCTCAACGCGAACTCGGCCCACCCGTTCGAGAACCCGACGCCGCTGACGAACTTCGTCGAGATGGTGCTCATGTTCGCGATCACCTTCTCGCTCACCTACACGTTCGGGCGGTACGCCGGCAACCAGCGCCACGGCTGGGTCCTCTTCGGGGCGATGGCCTCGGTCTTCCTGGTCGGCGCGGTCGTCGCCATGCACCAGCAGACGACCGGCAACCCGCTGTTCCCCGCATCCATCGACCAGGCGTTGGGGAGCATGGAGGGCAACGACGTCAGGTTCGGCTCGGGGATCGGGGCGATGTTCGCGGCGATCACGACGAGCACGAGCACCGGCGCGATCATCAGCTGGCACGACAGCTTCCAGCCCATCGCCGGCATGGTCCCGCTCTTCAACATGGAGCTCGGGGAGGTCACGCCCGGCGGCATCGGGGCGGGCCTCTACGGGATGCTGGTGATCGGGGCGATCCTGTCGGTCTTCATCGCCGGGCTCATGGTCGGCCGCACCCCCGAGTTCCTGGGCAAGAAGGTCGAGGCCTACGAGATGAAGATGACGATGGTCGTCGTCCTCATCCTCGGAGCGAGCATCCTCGGGTTCACGGCGCTGGCCACGGCTACCAGCCAGGGCCAGGCCGGCCCGCTCAACGCCGGCCCCCACGGCTTCAGCGAGATCCTGTACGCGTACTCGAGCCAGACCGGCAACAACGGCTCGGCCTTCGCCGGGCTGACCGGGAACACGCCCTTCTACAACATCACCGGCGCCTTCGCCATGCTCCTGGGACGGTACGGGATGATCGTCCCGATCCTCGCCCTGGCGGGCGCCATGGCCGGCAAGCGGCGGGTGGCCGCGTCGCTGGGCACGTTCCCCACCACCGGCGTCCTGTTCGGCGTGCTCGTGGTGGGCGTGATCATCATCGTCGGCGCGCTCACGTTCTTCCCCGCGCTCTCGCTGGGGCCGATCGTCGAGCAGCTCCTCCAGAACGCCGGAAAGGTCTTCGGATCATGACCGTCCTACGAGCCATCGACCTGTCGCGCGGGACACGCCGGTTTCAGCGCTTCGGCCGGGGCGCCGCCGCTCCCTCTGGCGGCGCCCCGGCCGGCGCCCCCGGCCCGCGCGGCATCCTCGATCCCGAGCTGCTCCGCGCCGCGCTCCCGGAGTCGGTACGCAAGCTCCACCCGAAATACCTGGTCCGGAACCCCGTGATGTTCGTGGTCGAGATCACGGCCGTGCTGGTGACCCTCATCGCGATCGCCAACGCAACCGGCTTCCAGCCGACCGTGGGCGCGGCCGGCCTCGGCTTCCAGGTCCAGATCGCCGCCTGGCTCTGGTTCACCGTGCTGTTCGCCACCTACGCCGAGGCGATCGCGGAGGCCCGCGGCCGGGCCCAGGCGGCCAGCCTGCGGCGGACCCGCTCGGTCACGACGGCCCATCGGCGCCTGGATGACGGGACACTCGAGGACGTCGGCTCGTCCGAGCTCCGGCGCGGTGACCTCATCGAGATCCGCGAAGGCGAGGTCGTGCCCGGCGACGGCGACGTCATCGAGGGCGTCGCGTTCGTCAACGAGTCGGCGATCACCGGCGAGTCGGCGCCGGTCCTCAAGGAACCGGGCACGGACATCCGGAGCAGCGTGACGGGCGGCACGACGCTCACCAGCGACACGCTCGTGGTGCGGATCTCGGCGGACCCCGGCGAAACGTTCCTCGATCGCATGATCGCGCTCGTCGAGGGCGCCAAGCGCCAGCGGACGCCGAACGAGATCGCGCTCGCGATCCTGCTCTCCGGCCTGACCATCGTGTTCCTGCTGGCAGTCGTCACGCTCCGGCCGTTCGGCTCGTTCGCTGGAACGGTGGTCGACACGGTCGCACTCGTGGCGCTCCTCGTCTGCCTGATCCCGACCACGATCGGCGGCCTCCTCTCGGCGATCGGGATCGCCGGCATGGACCGAGTCGCCCGCTTCAACGTGCTGGCCATGAGCGGACGCGCCGTCGAAGCGTCGGGCGACGTCGACGTGATCCTGCTCGACAAGACCGGGACCATCACGTACGGCAACCGCCTGGCGGCCTCGATCACCGCGGCCCCGGGCGTCACGGAGGTCGAGGCGCTCACGACGGCCCTGGTCGCCTCAATTCGCGACGAGACGCCCGAGGGCCGCTCGATCGTCACCCTCGCCCGCGAGCGCCTCGCCGCGCTGGACGCCCCGGCCGGGAGCCAGGACGAGCCGGGGTTCGCGAAGCTCGCGACCTCGATCTCAGAGGAGATCCCGTTCCGCGCCGAGACCCGGACCAGCGGCTCGAAGCTGTCGTCCGACGCGCTTGTCCTCAAGGGCGCCATGGACGCGATCGCCCGCGATCTCGACGGTGCCATGCCCACCGAGATCCTGGAGGCGTCGGATCGCCTGGCCGACCTGGGCGCCACGCCCCTGGCGATCCGCGACGACGGGCGCTTGGTGGGCCTCATCGAGCTCAAGGACACGGTCAAGGAGGGCCTTGTCGAGCGTTTCGCGGAGTTCCGCCGGATGGGCATCCGCACGGTCATGGTCACCGGCGACAACCCACGCACAGCGGCGACGATCGCCCGCGAGGCCGGGGTCGACGACTTCATCGCCGAGGCGAAGCCCGAGGACAAGATCCGGTTCATCCGCGAGGAACAGGCCGAGGGCCACCTGGTCGCCATGACCGGCGATGGCACCAACGATGCGCCCGCGCTCGCCCAGGCCGACGTGGGCCTGGCCATGAACAGCGGCACGTCCGCGGCCAAGGAGGCGGCCAACATGGTCGACCTCGACTCGGACCCGACGAAGCTGCTCGAGGTCATCGCGATCGGCAAGCAGCTCCTGATCACCCGCGGCTCGATCACGACGTTCTCGATCGCCAACGACGTGGCCAAGTACTTCGCGATCCTGCCGGCGATGTTCGTGGCCGTCTACCCGGAGCTGGGTGCGCTCAACATCATGGGCCTGGCCACGCCCCAGAGCGCGATCCTCTCGGCGGTGATCTTCAACGCCCTGGTCATCGTCGCGCTCATCCCGCTGGCGCTGCGCGGGGCCAGCTTCCGGGCGGCCCCTGCCAGCGTCCTGCTCCAGCGGAACCTCCTGATCTACGGCCTCGGCGGGATCGTCGCCCCTTTCCTCGGGATCAAGGCGATCGACCTGCTGGTGGCAGCCCTGCACCTCGCCTGAGGGACTCGAACCATGCGCTCCTTCCTTCGCCACCAGCTCTACCCGGCCATCGCCCTGCTCCTGGCGCTCACCTTCCTCACGGGCGTGGCCTACCCGGCGGCCGTCACGGCCATCGCCCAGGTGGCCTTCCCAAGCCAGGCCAACGGGTCGATGATCGTCGTCGATGGCAAGACCGTCGGCTCCAGCCTCATTGGCCAGGCGTTCAGCGACCCGAAGTACCTGTGGGGTCGCCCATCCGCGGCCGGTGTCACGACCGCCAACCCGGCCGGCTACGACGCCAACAGCTCGGGCGGGTCCAACCTCGGGCCGACGAGCAAGGCCCTCATCGACAGGGTCACCGCGGCCGTGGACCAGCTGCGCGCCGCCAACGGGAACGCGCCCGTACCGGTGGACCTGGTGACCACGTCCGCCTCGGGCCTTGACCCGGAGATCAGCCCGGCCGCGGCCGAGTTCCAGGTGGCCAGGATCGCGGCAGCGCGCGGCATCTCCGCCGACGCGGTCCGGGCAGTCATCGCCCGGCACACCCAGCAGCCGTTCCTTGGCTTCCTGGGCCAGGCCCGGGTCAACGTCCTGCTCGTCAACCTCGACCTCGACGGCCTGCTGGGCGGATGATCAGGGACGCCATGACCGAGATCGACGCCCTCGATCGACGCCCCTCGCCGGAAGAGCTGCTGGCGCGGCTCCGCGGCGAGGAGGGCACGCCCGGCGGGCGCGGCCGGCTCCGGGTCTACGTCGGGATGGCTCCCGGAGTCGGCAAGACGTTCCGGATGCTCGAGGAGGGCCATCGGCGGCTGGAGCGCGGCACGGACGTCGTCGTGGGCTTCGTGGAGTGCCACGGGCGTCCGCACACGGAGGCGCTGGTCGAGGGCCTCGAGGTCGTGCCGCGCCGCTCGATATCCCATCGCGGGGTGACCGTCGAGGAGATGGATCCTGGCGCGGTCATCGCCCGCCGGCCCACCGTCGCCCTGATCGACGAGCTGGCCCATACCAATGCCCCGGGCTCGGCGCAGGCGAAGCGCTGGCAGGACGTCGAGGAGATCCGGGACGCCGGGATCCACGTCGTGACGACGCTCAACGTGCAGCACCTGGAGTCGCTCGCCGACGCGGTCCAGACCGTGACCGGCGCACCGGTCCACGAGCGGCTGCCCGACGAGATCCTCGCCGGAGCCGACGAGATCGAGCTGGTGGACATGAGCCCGCATGCGCTCCGCCAGCGGATGCGCCACGGCAACGTCTACCCGGCCGACCGCACCCGCATCGCGCTCGATCGCTTCTTCACGGAGGCGAACCTCACCGCGCTGCGCGAGCTCGCCCTGCGGCTCGTCGCGCGGCAGGTCGAGGATCAGCTCTCCGACCTCTCGGCCGGGAGCGGGCGGAACACGGTCGGCACGGTATCCGAGCGTGTCCTGGTCCTGGTCGACGGCAGCGCTGGCGGGCGGCGGGCCGTGCGCCGTGCCGCGGTCCTCGCCACGACGCTGCGGGCGGGGCTCGTGGCGCTGGTTCCCGAGACCGACCTGGCGTCGGGAGCCGGATCGGAATCGTCCCGGACTCTTCGTGAGAACGCCGACTACGCGGCCGACATGGGCGCCGAGCTGGTGCGGATCGCCGGCCGCGATCCGGTCGCGGAGATCACCCGGGTCGCCCGGGACCAGGGCTCCACGCACCTCGTGCTTGCCCATCGCCCCACGTCTGCCCGTGAGCGCGTCCTGGGCCGATCGCTGATCGACCGCCTCGTGGCTGCCGAACCTGACCTGGAGCTCATCCTGGTCGGGCCCGAGCAGCCGCGCCGGTCTCCGACAGCGCGGGAGTCCTGAGCTCCGCATCGCTCCCCGTGTCGCCGCGCCGGACTCCCCGTCGGCGGAACTCCTACGACCGGGCTCCGATCCGCCTACAGGCGCAATCTCGTCGGCCGTCTATCGTGTGCTTCGCGACGACGCAACAATCGTCGTGGAGCGGACCGCATCGTGAGGACCTGGCGCGTGCATCGACGAACGTCCGGGATCGGCCAGGTGCTGGCGGCGGCCAGCCTGGTCTTCGCGACGCTCGCCGCCCCGTCCGCCCTGGCCGCGGGGACGACGCCGGCCGCGGGCGCGGCGCCCGTCCCGGGTGCGATCGCCGAGACCGACCAGGTGGTCATCCGCTGGGCCCAGCCCCTCGACGCCGCCCGGTCCGCGACCTCGGCCCGGGTCGCCCAGCTCGGCGCCGCGTCGGGCCGGAGCCTCGCGTTCGTGCGCCGCTTCCAGTCCGCCTCCTCCATCTACCGGCTGCCCACCAGGCTCGGCGCGGCCGCACCGCAGATCCTCGCCGCGCTGGCGCGGGTTCCCGGCGTGGCCTCGGTCGAAGCCGATCCCAGGGCGACGGCCGACGCGCTCCCGAACGATCCGTACGCCTCCCAGCTCTGGGGATTGCTCGGCCCCGCCAACGGCTCGCCCTACGGGATCGACGCTCCCGACGGCTGGTCGACCACGCAGGGGAGCGGGGTGACCGTGGCCGTGATCGACACGGGGATCACCGCGCACCCCGACCTCGTCGGCCAGACCGTTGCCGGCTACGACTTCGTCACGGATCCGGCGGGCGCGAACGACGGCGACGGCCGCGATCCGGACCCGTCCGACCCGGGCGACTGGATCTCGCAGGCCGACGCGTCGGGCGCGTTTCAGGGCTGCACCGTGTCGAGCTCGAGCTGGCACGGGACGCACGTCGCCGGCACGATCGCCGCGCTGGCGAACAACTCGACCGGCGTGTTCGGCGGGGCGCCGCTGGTCAAGATCGAGCCGGTCCGCGTGCTGGGCAAGTGCGGCGGCTACTTCAGCGACATCGAGGACGCGATCGCGTGGGCGTCGGGGGGCACGGTCGCGGGCGCGCCGGCAAACCTCAACCCTGCTCGCGTTCTGAACCTGTCCCTCGGCGGAGCCGGGGTGGCCTGCGACTCGACGATGCAGGGAGTGATCAACGGCGCGATCGCCAACGGGTCGATCGTCGTCGTCGCCGCCGGGAACTCCAACACCAACGTGTCCACTTCCGCGCCCGCGAACTGCGCGGGCGTCTTCTCGGTGGCGGCGACCGACGTCAAGGGCCAGCGGGCCTCGTTCTCCAACTACGGATCGACGGTCAGCATCGCCGCTCCCGGCGTGGGGATCTGGAGCACGCTCAACGACGGCGCGACGGTGCCGGCCAACCCGGCCTACGCGAACTACAGCGGCACGTCCATGGCGACGCCCCACGTCGCCCTGACGGCGGCGCTGCTCGCGGCCGCGTATCCGCTCGCCACCTCGGCGCACATCGAGGCCGCGATAAGGGCCGGGGCCACGGCGTTTCCCACGGATAGCACCTGCATCTCGCTCGGGTGCGGTGCCGGGATCGACAACGTGCCGGGCGCCCTGGCAGCGCTCGCGCCGCCCGTCGCCAGCTGGACCCCGCCCGCCTCGCCCACGAACGCCGCGACCCTCAGCTACGGGCTGACCTTCAGCAAGCCGGTCAGCGGGCTCGCGGCGGGCGACTTCGCGGTCGCCGGAAGCGCCACCGGCTGCGCTCCCAGCCCGTCGGGCTCCGGCACCTCCTACACGGTCAGCGTCGGGAGCTGCAGCAGTGGCACCGTCACCCTGACCCTGAAGGCCGGCGCCGTGACCGACGCCCTCGGCAATGCAGGCCCGACGACCGACCTCGCGGCCTCCACGATCACGATCGACCGGATCGCCCCAACCGCCATCTGGACCCCGCCCGCGTCGCCCACGAACGCCGCGACCCTCAGCTACGACCTGACCTTCAGCACGCCGGTCACCGGCCTCGTGGCGTCGGACTTCGCCGTCACCGGCAGCGCGACCGGCTGCGCTCCCAGCCCGTCGGGCTCGGCAGCCTCCTACACGGTCAGCGTGGAGAGCTGCACCAACGGCACCGTCAGCCTGACCCTCAAGGCCGGCGCCGTGACCGACGCCCTCGGCGACACAGGCCCGGCGGCCGATCTCGCCGCCTCCACGACCACGATCGACCGGACCCCGCCCGGCGCCGTCCTGACCGCTCCGGCGACCCCGACGAGCGCGCCGGCCCTGTCGTACGCCGTCGCCTTCAGTGAGCCGGTCGGCGGCCTTGCCGCCTCCGACTTCGCGGTCACCGGCAGCGCGACCGGCTGCCTCGTCGGAACCCCGACGGGCTCGGCCGCCTCCTACGCCGTGGACCTGGCCGGCTGCTCCGAGGGCACCGTCATCCTGACCCTGGGCGCGGGTCGCGTGGCCGACGGCGCAGGCAACGCGGGGCCGGTGGCCGACGTCGTCGCCTCGACGGTCACGATCGACCGGACGGGCCCGACCGCCACGCTCGTGTGCACGCCGGGCCCGGGCCCGACGAAGGCAACCTCGCTCGCCTGCAGCGCGACGTTCAGCGAGCTCCCCGGGGTCGGCTCCGCGTTCGGTGCGGCCGACGTCCTCGTCGGGGGCAGCACGACCGGCTGGGTCGTCAGCGCCCCGGCGGGCTCGGGGACCGGGCCGTACGCGTTCAGCGTCGCCGGGGGTTCCGCCGGCGGCACCCTGACCGTCGCGATCCGCGCCGGCGCCATCACCGACGGGGCCGGCAACCCGACCACGGCATCGGCGACGCTCGTGCTCACGATCGATCGGACGTCGCCCACGGCCAGCGCCCCCACCACGACCCCGCGGGTCGGCGTCGCCCTCGCGGGCAGCGCCATCCCGGTCCAGGTGGCCTGGTCCGGCAAGGACAACGTGGGCGGCACGGGCGTCGCCCGCTACGAGCTCGCCCGGAGCGTCAACGGCGGAACCTGGGTGACCCTCTCGAGATCGCTCACCTCCCCGTCGTTCCCGACCGCGGTTGCCGCGTGGCGCACCGTCCGGTTCCGCGTCCGATCGGTGGACCGGGCCGGCAACGGCGGTGCCTGGATGACCGGTCCCCTGCTCACGCCCCGCCTGTTCCAGCAGACGGCGATCGGCGTCCGCTACGCGGGTGCCTGGTACGCGGTCACGGGGTCGGCCTACTCCGCGAGCAGCGCGAGGTATGCCAGAGCCGCCCGTGCCTCGGTGACCTACGTGATCACCGGCCGCTCCATGGCCCTCGTGACGACGAAGGCGCCCAGCCGGGGCAAGGTCCGGGTCTACGTCAACGGGGTCCTCGCGGCCACCGTCGATCTCTCCGCCGCGACCACCAGGTACCGGGTCCTCGCCTGGCAGAGGACCTGGTCCACGTCGGCGTCACGGACCATCCGGCTCGTGGTCGTGGGCACCCCGGGACGGCCCCGGGTGGACCTCGACGCGTTCGCGGTGCTGAGGTAGGGCGCGGGGCCGGGGCCGCCGTCCTACCTGAGGCGGCAGTCCAGCGAGAAGGAGACCTTCGTCCCGGGCTTCCCGTCCGGGCAGATGACCCCGTCGGAGAAGTAGATGCCCGTTCTGTGCGTCTCGAAGTCGGTGATCGATCCCGTGTGGGGCGGGAACTTCGCGCCGGTCAGGTCCACGTTGCCGAACGCGAGCCCCGTGATGGCGGCGTCGCGGAAGTCCGTGCCCTTCATGTCGCCCGGCGTCGTCGCGCTGTCCCCACTGAAGTAGAAGCCGGTCACGTTCAGCCGCCCGAAGTCATGACCGGCGAGGTCGTGGCCGCTGCCGGTCGCCCCGACGCTCACCTGCAGACCCTTCACGTGGACGCCGGCGAGGTCCACGGCGAAGACCGATGGGTTCACCCTCGTCCCGTTCATCGTGGAGCCCGCGAGGGTCACCGAGCCAAGGTCGACAGCCGCGAGGTCTGTGCCGCTGAGATTGGCGCGTGAGAAGTCGGCGGCGGCCGCGTCAGTCGACCGGATCGCGGCCTCGGTGAGGTTCGCCCCGCGGAATGACGCGCCCGCGAGGTGGACGTCCTGCTCGATGGACGCTCCGATGAGGGTGGCCCCGGAGAGGTTCGCACCAGCGAGATTGGCGCCCCCGTCCACGACCGCCCCGGTCAACCGGGCACCGCTCAGATTCGCGCCGGACAGGTCGGCCGACGCGGTGACCTCCGCCCCGAAGAGGTCGATCCCGGACAGGTCGGCTCCTGCCGGCACGGACGAGACGGCCAGGAACGAGCAGTCGGCGCGAGCCGCCGCCGTGCACCCGGTCACGGTGATGAGCGGGCCCGGCACGCTCTGTCGGTATTCGGCGGGTCCATTCTCGGCCGGCTGGTCGTACAGGTAGACCGAGCCGTCCGGGGAGGGGATGAGCCGAGCCCGGGGTGTCACCTCGAGCGGGCGCGCGGCGGGAAGACGCGACCAGGTGGCGCCGTCGTCACTGCGCCAGGCCACCACCTGCGAGCCGTAGCCGCCCGCAGCGTCGGTCGCATCGCGGCGTCCCCCCAGGGCGAGGATGGCGATCCCAGTGCCGTCCGCGGCCGCGACCACCGACCGGGCCGCGCCGGACGCGTGGTCCCCGCCCGTCGGGACCGCGCCCGCCAGCTCACCGACCTGCCACGTGCGCAGGTCCGTGGACGTGGCCAGCCGTGAGTGATCGGCCGAGGCGATGACTACCCGGCCATTGACCACGCCGAGGAGCTGGCCGGAGGACGAGTAGGCCCCCGTCCCGCCGGTGCAGCCCCTGGTCGACGTCGGCGCCGGGGTCCCGACTTCGTTCACCCCGCCCGCAGTCCAGTCGCCTGCCGTCCAGGTCCGCCCGCCGTCGGAGGAGCTCCAGAGCCGGAGCTGGGGACTCCCGATTGCGGCGTTCAGCTCGTATCCGCCGGTGCTGCAGATCCACTCGGCGCCGACCAGGAGGAGCCGGTCGCCGAGGGTCCAGAGCTGGGCCGCCGTCGTCGTCCACTTCCCGCTGAGGCGCGAGGCCGTCTTCCAGTGGGTGCCGTCGGTCGACGCCAGAACGACGATCGTTGCCTTCGCCGACAGGTCCCGGCTCGTCAGGCTCCCCACGATCAACCAGCCAGTCGGCGTCGTCGCCACGCTCCTCGGAACGAAGGCGGCGCCCGCGCCAAGCACCGAGCGGAAGTCGATCCGGGCCCAGGTGCTCCCGTCGCGCGAGAACCAGGCGAACCCGAGCCTCGAGATGAAGTAGCGCGAGGGGTTGGTGATCGTCTCCATGCCGATCGCGACCAATCCCTTGGCCCCCGCCGCGACTCCATTCCCGCCCAGCTGGTCGGCGTTCGTGTAGACGCCGGGACCCCGGACACCTGTGCCCGGGTCCACGAGGACGTCGCGCCACGCGCCCGCCGCATCGCGGATGGCAGCCCGCACCTGGCGGCCCCGGCTGCCGAGGATCGCCGTCACCTGGCCGCCCGCCACGGCCGCCCCGACGGTGTTCAGGGTGGCCCAGGTGCTCGTCGTGGGCAGGCCCCAGGGCTCCCGCTCCAGGGCCGCCGTGAACTGCAGGCCGGCTGGGAGCATGGCCGCCGGTGCGCTGGGGCTCGGAAGGAGGGTCGGGGAGGCCCCTGGCGGACCGGAACCGGCCGGTCCCGGCGTGGGCGAGCCGACGGCGCTGGCGGGCGGTGTCGCGACCGATGAGGAGATCGCCGTGCTCGAGGGCGCCGGCGATGGGCTGCAGGCCGTGGCGAGGAGGATCGCCACGACGGCGGCCGCCGGGAGGCGCGCGCCCCACCCCCTTCGGTGGACCGCCCGGAACGCGGGGCATTGGGACCACGATGCCCGATGCACGGCCGAAGAATACCGGCTGCACCCCTGCCCCGTGGGACTTCTGCGTAGCCCCAGCGCCCGCATTCCACCGGCGAACGGGTCATGGTGCCGGCCCGGGTCGAGTGGAACCATTCGCCCATGACACCTCGCCGGGCGGGTCCTGGCCGGCCCCGTCTTCCCCGCGCGTTGCAGCGTGACCGCGCTCCCCGCTGGTTGCCGCCGAGTGGCACGCCGAGAGCTGCGCGCAGGACGCTCGCCGGGCTTGTCGCGGTAGCGGCCCTCCTCGTCGCCGGCGTTGCGCCCGCCGCCGCCGCTGACCCGGCCGCTCCGGTGGCGAGTGCGACGCCGCTGGCCGGCGCGGCGCCGCTCACGGTCGACTTCTCGATCTCCGGCCTGGCGGGCGATGCGGCCACGGCCTGGACCTTCGACGATGGGAGTCCGGTCCTGGCGCTCGACGCGGGCGTGGCGACCGTGAGCCACACGTACGTGGCCGTCGGCGTCCACGTCGTGACCGTTGCCGCGACCGTCAACGGGGACGCAGTGCCGGGGCCCGAGCCCGTGACGATCACGGTGCTCCCGGGGCCGGCGGCAGGCCTCGCCGCCGACCGGGCGCTCGCAGCGGCCGGGACCTCGATCACCTTCAGCGACCGCTCGACCGGAACGGTGGAGAGCCTGGCCTGGGACTTCGGGGACGGGACCAATGCGACCGGCCCGGGCCCGGCCTCCCATGCGTTCGCCTCGGCGGGCACCTACAGCGTCACGCTGACGGTCACCACAGGGAGCGCCAGCTCCTCGGCGTCGGTCACGGTGCGAGTCCTGGCCGCATGGGGCGGCGCGCTCAATCTCTACCGGAGCGCCGCCTGGGTCCGCCAGTACACGACCACCTGGTGCGTCGCGGCGTCCAGCCAGGCGATGCGCAACATCTCCCTCCGGATCTCCGACCGCTCCGTGGCCCTGCAGAGGTCGATGATCTCGTACGCCCGCGCCCACGACTCGCTGTCCGCGTCCGCAGCCGGCTCCGATCCGACCGGCTGGGCGGCCGCCCTCCGCCGCTACGGCGCCGGGGCCTCCTACACGGCGCGCAGGTTCTCCACGATGCGCAGCGCGATCGAGTACGCCGCGCGGCGGATCCGCCTGACCGGGAAGCCCGTCGGCCTGCCCGTCCTGAACGGCGGACACGCCTGGACGATGACCGGCTTCACCGCGAGCGCGGATCCCGCCTTCACGACGGGCGCCGTGGTCACCGGCGTGTACGTCTCGGGGACGGGGATGGCCTCCCTCTACTGGTCCGGTGGGACCACGAGGGACCCGCTGAACCGGTACCTGCGCCTGGCTTCCCTGGCGCCGTACTACGGACGGTACTGGCAGCGCGACGGATGGCTGGGCTGGTACGGACGCTGGGTGATCGTCGCCCCCTGAGGCGGGACCTTTCAACCGGACCCCGGGCAGGAGTACGCTGGCAGCGCCGTCGTCCGGGGTAGCGCCCCACCCCGGACGCCCACGCGTGACCCGGGGCCCCGTCCCGCGGGCACCCTCGGTGACGGACGGGGAATCCGGGTGATGGGAAGGCGTGGCGCTGCAATGAACGTTCCCTTCATCGCCTCCGCTCGGGACTGCATGCTCCAGGCGGAGCTTCGACTGGACCAGGAGCGGCTCCAGGACCTCCTCGCGACCGGCTCGCCACTCAGGGTCGCGGACGCCACCCTCCGTGCGCACGAGGACGGTCACGTGGTGGATGCGGGATCCATCGAGGTCGACCAGCATGAGCTGATGGTCGTCATCGGGACGGGACCGTCCGGCAACCCGGCCCGCCGGCTTTCCACGGTCAGCAAGGTCATGGCGGTCACCGTCGGGCCATACCGCGTGGTCGGGTCCGTGCATGCGCCGGCCTCGGTCGATCTGATGGGCTGGATGGAGCGTCGCCCGTGGTTCGCCATGACGGGCGCGGTCCTCACGTACGTTGCGGGCGGACGGCGCCAGGCCGAGTCCCACGAAGTGGTCCTCGTCAACAGGGAGCACGTCGTGAAGCTGGCGCCCGCGGACCCTGGGGAGCACGAGCTCGAACGCGCGGCGGGCGAGCAGGTCGCTCCTTCAGCCGCCCCTTCCAGGTGACGGCCCGGCTGCACCAGCGGCACGACCGGCCCGACGCGATCCCGGTCTGACGACGGCCGGGGATTGCCGCCGACGCGCCCGGGGCGGAAACTACCCGCCACCACCGGCCCGGGCTCACTGCCCCTGCCGGTGCCCGACCAGCGTCCCCGACAGCACAGCGAGCGTCCATGCCAGCCATCACCGTCCCCGACATCACCGTCCTCCCCCGGATCCCCGCGCCGGACCCGCTGGTCGCGCGCCAGCGCGAGGTCCGCAGCGTGACCACCGCCCCGGGCGCCTACGAGGGTGAGGGATTCCCCGTCCGTCGCGCCTTCTGGGGCGTGGACCTCGCCGACCTTGACCCGTTCGTCCACATGGACCAGATGGGCGAGGTCGAGTACGCGCCCGGCGAGGCCAAGGGCACGCCGTGGCACCCGCACCGTGGCTTCGAGACCGTCACCTACATGATGGATGGAACCTTCGAGCACAACGACTCGAACGGCGGCGGAGGCGTGATCACGAACGGGGACACCCAATGGATGACGGCCGGCGCCGGGATCCTCCACATCGAGAAGCCGCCCGAGGCGCTCGTGGTCTCCGGTGGGCTCTTCCATGGCATCCAGCTCTGGGTGAACCTGCCCAGCGCCAGGAAGTGGACCGCTCCCCGCTACCAGGACCTCCGGGCCAGCGAGGTCGCCCTGCTCTCGTCGCCCGACGGCGGCGCGCTCGTCCGCGTGATCGCGGGCGAGGTGGCCGGGCACGCCGGTCCCGGGAGCACGTACACGCCGATGACCTACCTCCACGCCACGCTCTCCCCGACGGCGCGTCTCGTGCTGCCCTGGCGGGTCGACTTCAACGCCCTCGTGTACGTGCTGAGCGGGCGCGGGACGGTCGGCCTCGAGCGCCGGCCGGTGCGCACGGGCCAGCTGGCGCTCTTCGGTCCCGGGGGCGCCATCACGGTCGAGGCGGACCAGGTCCAGGAGAGCCGCAGCCCGCACCTGGACCTGCTGGTGCTGGGCGGCCTGCCGATCCGGGAGCCGGTCGCCTGGATGGGCCCCTTCGTGATGAACACCCGCGCCGAGGTGATCCAGGCGTTCACGGACTACCAGGCGGGCCGGCTCGGCACGATCCCCGCGATCGCCACCGACCACGCGGTGCACAACACGCCAACGACGGTCGTCGAGTCGCGCCGCGAGGGGCCTGACGATGCCGGCGGGCAGTCAGCCTAGGGACACGCGCCGCCGACATCGAGAAGGTTGGCGGCCCGGGCGGGGTGACTGAAGACTCCTCGGGTGACGGCCCGGATGCGGGCGATGGCGTCGTCGTCCAGGTGCGACGGGTAGGTGCTCGGGCCGAACAGCACGGTTTCGACCTTGCGGGCGTCGATCCGCTTCGCGAGTCGCGCCAACCCGGCGACCTGCGCCCGGGGGACCGTCGTCCACAGGTCGTCCCTGGCAATCCTGAGCAGCGTGTCGATCCTCGGGATCAGCGCGACCGGGTCGAGCTGCCGTCGGAGGGCGGCCAGCACGAGCTGCTGGCGGCCCATCCGCCCGTAGTCGGAGTCCTGGTGGCGTGACCGCGCGTAGGCCAGCGCCATCCGCCCGTCGAAGTGGTGGCAGCCGGGGGCGATGTCGAGGGTCATCCAGCCCGACCCGTCCTCGAGCGGGTAGTTGGGGTCCACGACCCGCTCGGGCACGTTGATCGTGAGCCCGCCAAGGGCGTTGACCAGCCCCACGAAGCCGGCCAGGTTGACCACGACCATCCCGTCGAGCGGGACGCCGAGCAGCTCCTGGACGGCCCCGGCCACGGCCCGATAGCCCCGGTTGTCGCCGCCCGGGAACCGGTCGGGGTGGGCCATCGCGTACACGTACAGGGCGTTGAGGAGGCCCGGGAACCGGCCGCCCGGGACGGCGGCCGCGTCCTCCGGCGCCAGCGGCACTCCGACCAGGTTCCGAGGGATCCCGAAGAGCGCGGCGCGCCCGGTCGCGACCTGCACGCTCAGGACGATCATCGTGTCGGTCCGCAGGCTCCAGCGGTCGGGCCCGGCATCGGCCCCCACCAGGAGCAGGTTCAGGCGACCGTCGCGGGCCCAGGCCGGGGCCGAAGACGGTGCCGGAGCTCGTGCCGCGGTGGGCGCGGGCGTCGGCCCGGGAGTCGGCGAGGCGGTGGCGGGAGCCGGCGAGGGCGGGGCGAGCGACCCGGAGCTCTCCGGAGACCGGGTCGCCGCCGTCGGGGACGCGGATGCGGGCAGCAGGGTGCCCGACGGAGCCGCGCTGCCGGATGGCAGCGGCGACAAGGGCGCGAAGCTCGATTCCGGGATGAGCGAGCCGCTGCCCTCGTCGCCCCGGAAGACGGCCACGAGCGCGCCGTTCGTGTCGACGCCGATCCATTCGGCGGCCCCATGGCCGCCGAGGCTCAGCGCGATAAGCGCGACCACGACAAGGACGGCCAGCGGGCGCGGGCGCGACCGGGATGTCGCGGCCGTGCCGGCCGCTCCCCCCGCGACCCCGCCGTCTGCACCGGCTGCGATGGTCTCCGCGCCCGGCGCGCCGCGGTAGGCGTCGACGATCGAGAAGGCGTGGATGGCCGCGAGAGCTGCGTTCGCGACCAGCAGCCCGGCCAGGACGTCCGGCCGCAGGAGCAGGTCAAGGATGCTGTCGAAGCCCGTCGCAAGGGCGCTGATGGTGGTCGCCACGATCCCGACGAAGACCGCGATCGGGAAGGCCGCGAGCAGGAGCCCCCGGACCACGCGCCCCCCGGCGACCTGGCCGAGGCCCGGCAGGATGAAGGAGAGCAGGGCGCGCAGCGTACCCGAACCCACGACCATCGCAGCCCAGTCCTGTTAGCGACACTTGCCAGGTGAATGACGTGCGGGCGCCCGCCGCCGCGACGGCCGGGATCATCCTCCGGCCCGCTGCCGGCCGACAGTGCCGTTCGGCGTTCGCGGTGCCAGCCCGCCCCACGACATGCGCGAGGCCGAGGTCGTGCACGATAGGGCACACCTTGCGCCCGGCGTTGACACCGCCGCGCCCGGGCCGCGAGCATCCGGCTCATGAGCCAGCGTGTCCAGGCCCACGGCTCTCCGGGTGACTCGGGCGAGGCGGACACGGCGCGCGCGGCTGACCGACGGGGCGACGGGGCGCGGCCCCTCGTCGGCGGCCCGGCGCTTGCGCTCATGAGCCTGCAGCGCGCCGCCGGCAACGCCGCCGTCGTTCGGCTCGTCCAGGCGCAGCGCCAGGCGCGCACGAGCGCCGCGCCGGGAATCTCCGGAGGCGACGAGAGCGGGTTGCTGTCCGTCTCCCGCGACGCCGAGGAGGAGGCACCGACCGCTGCCTCCGAGGAGACTGCGGAGTCCGGGGCCAGCGCCGCGGCTGCGGCCGGGAGCGCCGGGGATGGCCAGCCGTCCGAGGCGGAGCAGGGCGAGAAGAAGGCCGAGGCCGAGGAGGAGAGCGAAGCCGAGCCGATGGTGCCGGCCGGGGGCGGTCCGGCCCCGGTGGCCGGCGAGGCACGTCCCGCGGGCGGAGCGGGCCCCGCGGCGGACCCGGGCGCTGCCGGCGGGGACGGGTTCGTCGAGGGGGGACGACGGGGCTCCGTCCCGTTCCATGACGCGGTCCTGGACCACTTCGACCCTGATCGCGACACCGAGCCGCACGCCTTCACGGGCGATGGTCGGACCGGCACGAATCCGTGGGCAGGCGGCGGCGGTGCCGGCCCCAAGGGAAACCAGCCGTCCGGGAGCGTGACCAACCAGGTGCCCCCGACCTACGACTCGCGCGGGGTCGGCCTCTTCTCGAAGTCGGAGGCCTGGGTCAAGGAGGGCACCGGCGTCGCGGACGTCACGCGCAGCTTCGCCAGCACCGACGCGGGCGACCAGGGGAACAGCTGGTACGTGACCGAGCAGGCGGCCGCGGCCCTGACCGCCCACGAGCAACGGCACGTCTCGGCCAGCAAGAACGACTACGACTCGAAGATCCAGCCCGCCCTGGACCGGGTCGCCCGGAGCGCCACGATCGGCAAGGGCGTGTTCTACAAGCAGAGCGATGCGCGGGCCTGGGTCCAGAAGCAGGTCGGCTGGGCGGGCGCGATCAAGGAGTTCGAGGAGGCCGACCAGGGCGACAACGCCCCCGGCGGGGTCGTCGACACCATGGACTACGGCGGCCCGAGCTACCCCCGCCAGATCGGAGCCGGGTCGGTGGCCGGCAAGGACTACCAGAACCGCCTGGTCATGAACTCCGAGCCCGACCCGAAGTAGGAAGACGGATACCGCCCCGGCCGACGGCGCGGGCGAGCCCGGAGCGATCGAAGCCACCCCCGCGCGGGACCGTACGGCGGGCGGTCCCGGTGCGCCACTATTGCGCAGGAACGCAGTCGCGACCGATCATCCGGTGACGGAGCGGCGACCGGCCGGGCCGGGAGGGAGGAGCGAGCGATGGGTGACGTCGTCGCGGTCATCCTGGCGGGGGGCGCGGGAGAGCGCCTCTCGATCCTCTCGGCGATCCGCTCGAAGCCCGCGGTGCCGTTCGGGGGGAAGTACCGGCTGATCGACTTCAGCCTTTCGAACGCCGTCAACTCCGGGATCGAGGACGTGCTCGTCCTGACCCAGTACAACCCGCGCTCGCTCAACGACCATCTCGGGACCGGGCGCCCGTGGGGCCTCAGCGCCCGGCTGCACGGCGGCGGGATCCGGATCCTCCAGCCGTACGTCTCGCGGTCCGGCGGCGAGTGGTATGCGGGCACCGCCGACGCCGTCGCTCGCAACATGCACGAGATCGACCAGACGGGCGCCGACCTGGTGGTGATCCTGAGCGGCGACCACGTCTACAAGATGGACTACCGGCCCATGATCGCGGCCCACCGCGCCGCCGCTGCCGACGTCACGGTCGCGGTGCGCCACGTCCCGCCGGCCGAGGCCTCGCGGATGGGGATCTGCGCCCTCGATGCCGACGGGTGGATCGTGGACTGGGAGGAGAAGCCCGCCCAGCCGAAGAGCGACCTCGCGTCCATGGGTGTCTACGTGTTCAGCCGGAGCGCCCTCCACGCCTGGCTCGACCCGACCCGCAACGACTTCGGCCACGACGTCATCCCGGCCATGATCGCCGGAGGGGGCCGGGTCCTGGGCCACCACTTCGAGGGCTACTGGCGCGACGTGGGCACGATCGACGCCTACTGGGCGGCCAACCTGGACCTCGTTGGCCTGGTGCCGCCGGTGGACCTGTTCGACACGACGTGGCTCATCCACACTCGGTCCGTGGAGCGCTCGCCGGCGAAGCTGGGACCGGACGCCCTGGCCCGCCACTCGCTGATCAGCCACGGCTGCATCGTCAACGGCACGGTGATCAACTCCGTGCTCTCGCCGGGCGTGCGGGTCTACGAGGGCGCCGTCGTGCGCGATTCGGTCATCCTCCTCGACACGGAGGTCGGGCCGGGGGCCATCGTGGACACCGCGATCGTCGACAAGTTCGTGCGCATCGGGGCCGGGGCGGTCGTCGGGATCGGCGAGGACCGGAGCACGCCCAACGACGAGGCGCCCGAGCATCTCCACACGGGCATCACGGTGATCGGGGAGCGCGCCGAGATCCCGCCCGGGATGATGATCGGGCGCAACTGCCTGATCGGGCCGCGGGTCACGCCCGAGGACTTCGCCGGCCCCGTCGTCCCGTCCGGGCGCTCCGTCCGTCGCTCGCCGCCTGGCGCGGGTCCAACCGCGCTGCCGGTTCCGCGGGACTGACCGCGTGTCAGCTCCCGGAGGGCGACGCCGTTCCCGCCAGCGATGAGCCGGATTGACGTGGCCTGGCAGGGCGGCAATTGTTCGGCATCCGCATGTCCATCCGCCGATCCGTGGAGGTCCTCGATGGCGCCCCGCTTCCCGCTCGCTTCCCGCTCGGTCGGGAGGCCCGGAGGTCGATGATCGACCTCATCGTCATCATCGCGCTGGTCGTCGCCGCGTTCGCCGGGTGGAGCCAGGGCTTCGTTCGCCAGCTCCTGGGCCTCGCGATCCTGGCCGGCGCGATCGCCGCGGCGCTCCTCTTCCGGGCGCCGCTCGCGCCGATCATGCGCTCGATGCTCGGCAAGGAATCATCGGACGGCGTGGTCCAGATGGTGGCGGCAGCCGCGGTCTTCCTCGTCGTCCTGGTGGTCGGCAACGTGGCGGCCAGCCTCTTCTACCGCCGGATCCCGTTCCTGGCCCACTCGAACCTCGCGGACGAGGCGCTGGGCGCCGTCTTCTCGGTCGGGCTCCGCCTCCTGGAGCTCTCGGTGATCCTGGTCATCGTCGACGCGTTCTACCGGCGGGCGTCAACGCTTCCGATCGCCGGCGTCGGCATCGCGGACATGCTGGCCGGCGCCCTCAAGGACTCGGTCGTCGCGCACCTGCTCCGCAGCACGACGGTGCCGCTCGTCCTGCAGGTGCTGGGACCCTTCGTGCCCGCCGAGTACCGCACGCTCCTCGACCTGCCGGTCCGCTGACGCGTGGCCCGACGTGCCTGCCGCCGCTGGCGGGTCAGCCTGCGGCGGTGCCCACCGGCTCGTCATCGACGAGACGCAGCAGGTCGATCGTGTCGGCGAGGTGCAGGTTGAAGATGCGCCGCGTCACGTCGAGGAGCTCGTGGATGTCCGGATCCGGGACTTCGCACAGGACGGTCGTGCCGCGGCGTTCCGTGGCCACGATCCCGCGGCCCCGCAGGACCGCAAGCTGCTGCGAGACCGACGAGGCGGGGGCCCCGATCGCCTCCTGGAGCTGCCCGACGCTCCGCGGTCCGTCGCGGAGCAGCTCGAGGATCCGGATCCGCACCGGGTGGGCGAGCGCCTTGAAGAAGTCCGCCTTGAACTGGCGGAGGCCGTCGGGATCGTCGCGCCGCTGGCTGAGAGGCATCCGGGAACACTAGCGGGCAGGGTTTACCAACGCAACTACCGTATTTTGCGAAGAACGGATATTCCTCGTATCCTTGCAGGGTCAAGATCCCGGAGGGTTCGCATGCAGTTCGCAGCTCTGCTCGAGGAAGCTCGCACCGCGTCGCCCCAGGACCGAATCCAGTGGCGCGACAAGCTCGCGACGTATGGCGCTCGAGCGATCGACGGCGTCAAGCCGTGGCTGCTCGACAGCACGCTCGCGGCCTTCGCGATCCGCGTGATCTGGCGGGTCGGCGAGACCGGCGCACCGAGCGAGGCCACCGCCGCCCTCCGTGCGGTGCGCGGCAAGCTCTCGCCGGCGCTCCAGGGCGATGTCGACTGGGCCCTCCTGGCCCTCAAGCGGGCCAGCGCCGACGCTGCCAAGCAGCCTGTCGTGGCCCCGGTCGAGCCCGCCAAGCGGGCCATCGCCCGCGAGCGCCCGCTCAACTCGCGGGTCGTGCGGCGCCGCTCCTCGTAGCGCGGTCCACCCCGTCCGCCGGAGGACGGCGCCCCCTCCTGAGTGCCAGTTGCGCGATTCCGCGCCCGCCCCTATCCTTCGCCACCATGCGCTGGCCGCTCTTCTCCAACGAGGCGAAGCAGAAGCTCTGGCGGCCCTGCCGGGAGGCACGGGCCCTGGGGCTCTGACGGCGCGCGAGACGACGACCGGGGCCTCCAGGGAACGGAGGCTCCGAGGGCCGCGGACACCACGGTGGTGACCGCGGCTTTTTGATTCGCCCCGGCGAAGCGCACGGACCTCCCCACCGACCGGCCCCGCGTCCCGACCACGGAACGCGAGGACAGACACGATGGACGCACGCATCCTCGGCGATGGCCCGCTCGGGCAGGCGATCGCCGCGGCTCTCACGGCGCGAGGCGATCGACATCGACTGCTGGGCCGGCCCGTGGCCGGTGCCCACGACGCAGCGGTGCTCGCCGGCGCCGACGTCGCGTTCGAGGCGAGCCGCGGTCCGGCGGTCGCCGGGAACGTCGCCGCGCTCGTGGAGGCGGGTGTCCGCCGGATCGTCATCGCCACCACGGCCTGGGACGCGGATCGCGCGGTCGTCGCGAGGCTCCTCGAGCGAGGCGGCGCAGCAGCGGTGGCGGCCCCCAACCTGAGCCTCGGGATGGCCTGCTTCGGCCGCCTCGTGGAGGATGCGGTCGCCCGGCTGGGCCGGCTGCCCGGCTTCGACCCGTACATCGTGGAGTGGCACCGCCGGTCCAAGGCGGATCGCCCGTCCGGGACCGCCCGCGCGCTGGCCGCCCGGATGGTCGCCGCGAGCGAGGGCCGGATCGACCGGGACGGGCTGGAGGTGCTCGGCGTCCGGGCGGGCGCCAACCCCGGCTCCCACCTGGTCGGGTTCGACGGCCCCGGCGAGTCGATCGAGCTGCGCCACACGTCGCGCGACCGGACCGCCTACGCCGCCGGCGCGCTTGCCGCAGCCGACTGGCTGTGCGCGACCGAGCGGCGCCCCGGCCTCCACGGGTTCGACCCGGTCGTCGATGCCGTCCTGAACAGCGCGGCTCCGAGCCTGCAGCCGGCCCTGGCGACCGCCCCCGCGGAGGCGGCCATGGCCGCCGGCTGAGCCGTTCGTCCGTGCGCACGGACCGACAGACAGACGTTCATCCGATCCCCTTCGAACGCCAGCAAGGAGCACCACGATGACCCGCCAGGCCCGCCGCCCCGATCCCCGTCCCGTCGCCCTCCGGGGCGCCCTCACCGCCCTGGTCACGCCATTCACGGCGGACGGAGCCGTCGATGAGCCGGCCTTCCGTCGCCTCGTCACCTGGCAGCTGCTCTCCGGCATCGACGGCCTCGTGCCGTGCGGCACGACCGGCGAGAGCCCGACCCTTTCGTCGAGCGAGCGCGAGCGCCTGATCGCGATCGCCGTGGAGGCGGCCGCGGAACGGCCATGGCGCCGCCGGGCCCACGTCGTGGCCGGCACCGGGACCAACGACACGGCGGCCACGATCCGGGCGACGCGCCGCGCCGCGGAGCTCGGGGCGGACGCCGCCCTGGTCGTGACGCCCTACTACAACCGGCCGGACCAGCGGATGCTCGAGTCCCACTTCCGGGCCGTCGCCGACGAGGGCGGGCTCCCGGTCGTCGTCTACAACGTTCCCTCGCGGACCGGCGCGAACGTCGAGGCGGACACGTTCCTGCGGCTTGCCGAGCATCCCCGGATCGTGGCCGTGAAGGAAGCCTCGGGGAACCTCGAGCAGATCGCCCGGATCTGCCGCGAGCGCCCGCGCAACGTGGCGGTCCTCGCCGGCGACGACGCCTGGACGCTCCCGATCCTCGCCCTGGGCGGTGACGGCGTCGTCTCGGTGGCCTCGAACGAGATCCCCGGCGAGATGGTCGCCCTGTGCGCCGCGGCGCGCGACGGCGACTGGACCCAGGCCCGCCGGATCCACGAGCGCTGCCTGCCGCTCATGCTGGCGAACTTCCGGGGAGCGCCGAACCCGGTCCCGGCCAAGGCCGCCCTGTCCCTCATGGGGATGCTGGCGCACGACGCGGTCCGGGCGCCGCTCCTCCCGCTCGAGGACGAGGCCCGGGCGCGGCTGGCGACGACGCTCCGCGGGATGGGGCTGCTCGACCTCGGCGGTGGTCGCGCCACGCGGCGCGTCCCGGCCCCCATCACCGAGGCCGGCGTGGCCGCGGAGGGCGTGGCATGAGCGCGGGCACCCAGGCTTCCAGCCTCGCGTCCAGGCTGCCCGCGATTCCCGGCGCCCGGCCCGACCCACCTGCGGCGCCGGACCCGGCGAGCATCCTCGTCGAGCTGGAGGCGGGACGGCTCCGCGCCGCCGTCCCCGACCCGGGTGCGCGGGACGGCTGGCGCGTCGTCCCCGAGGTTCGCGGCGCGATCCTGGCCCGGTTCGGCGACCGGACGCCGGAGACGTACGAGGCCGGCCCGCTGCGCTTCCGCGATCGGGCGTCGCTCCCGCTCCATCCGCTCGACGACCCGGCGATCCGGGTCGTGCCGGGTGGGACGAGCATCCGGGGTGGCGCCCACCTCGAGGCCGGGGTGGTCGTCATGCCGCCGTCGTTCGTGAACGTCGGGGCCTGGATCGGGGCCGGCACGATGGTCGATTCGCTCGTCCTGGTCGGCTCGTGCGCCCAGGTCGGGGCCGGCGTCCACCTGGCGGCCGGGGTCGTGCTGGGCGGCGTCCTCGAGCCGGCCGGCGCGCGCCCGGTGATCGTCGAGGACGGGGCCTTCGTCGGGGCCGGCGCGCTCCTCCTCGAAGGGGTGCTGGTCGGGCGCGGCGCGGTGATCGGCGCCGGCGTGGTGCTGACCGGGACGTCGCGGCTCTACGACCTCACCCGCGACGAGGTCCTGGGCGGAACGGCGGAGCGGCCGCTCGCCGTCCCGGCCGGCGCGGTCGTCGTGCCCGGGACGCGGGCGGTGCCCGGTGCGTTCGGAGCCGAGCACGGCCTGGCCATCAGCACGGCCTTGATCGTGAAGAGGCGGGACGGATCCACGGCCGCCCGCACCGCGCTCGAGGAGGCCCTCCGTTGAGGGCGACGCGGGCGGAGGCCGAGGAGGCGGCGGAGGACGACGTGCTGCCCAGGGAGTCCCCGGCCAGGGACGATGTGCTCCGCGACGACCTGCTGGCCGGCCTCGATCCGGAGGCGCTGGCGTTCGCGTACGGAACGCCGTTCTACGTCTACGACCTGGACCTCGTCACCCGCCGGGCAGGGGCGCTCCGGCAGGCGCTCCCGCCGGTCGTCGAGGTGGCCTACGCGGTCAAGGCGAACCCGGCCCTGGCGGTCGTGGCCCATCTCGGGGGGCTGGGGCTGGGTGCCGACGTCGCCTCGGGCGGCGAGCTGGCGACCGCGCTCCGCGCCGGCATCCCGCCAACCCGGATCGTGGTCACCGGGCCGGGCAAGCGGGACGCGGAGCTGGCCGCGGCCGTCCGGGCCGGCGTCCGGGCCGTCACGGTGGAGTCGCCGGGCGAGCTCGCCCGGCTCGAGGCGATCGCCACCGGCGCCGGCCGGCGCGTGCCGGTGCTGCTGCGGGCGGCCGTCACGTCGGGCGCGTCGGCGGAGCGCGTCCGGCTGGTGGGCGACGACGGGGCCGGCAAGTTCGGCATGAGCGAGGCGGACCTGCGCACGGCGGCCCGGGCCGCGGCCGGCTCGGCGCACCTCGACCTCCTGGGCGTGCACCGGTTCGGGGCCTCGAACGTGCTCGACGCCGCCGCGCTGGCCGATCACGTCGCGGAGACCGTGGAGATCGGGCGGCTCGTGGCCGGGGAGGCGCGGGTCCCCCTGCGGCTCGTGGACGCCGGCGGCGGCCTCGGGATCCCCTACGCGACCGACGAGGCGGCCCTCGACCTGGGCGACCTCGGGCGGCGGCTGGCGGCCCTGGCCGGCGCCTGGGCGGCGGACCAGGGGATGCGCGACCTGCGGCTGCTGCTCGAGCCGGGGCGGTTCCTCGTCGGGCCGGCCGGCGCCTACGTCGCGCGGGTCGTCGATCGCAAGCGGGTCGGCGCGGCGGAGGTGGTCATCCTCGACGGTGGCGTCCACCACGTCCTTCGGCCGGCGCTGGTCGGGCAGGAGCACCGCGTGCGGGTGCTGGGCGCCGCCGGCCGCGGACCGCGGGCCTGGCCAGTCACCGTCGCCGGGCCGCTGTGCAGCGGGCTGGACGTCCTGGCGAGCCGGGCGGCCCTGCCCCTCCCGTCGCCCGGCGACCTCGTCGCGGTGCTGGACGTCGGCGCCTACGGCTTCACTGAGTCGATGCCCCTCTTCCTCTCGCATCCCACGCCCGCCGAGGTGGCCGTCCGGGGCGGCCGGGCTGTGCTGATCCGGCCCCGGATCGAGCCGGCGGAGTGGCTCGACCGCCAGCAGCTGCCCGACTGGCAGGGGGCGGGATCGGGGGAGCGGCCCGGCTAGAATGGGTCCCGTTCGCGCGGGCGAGGCTCCCGGGCGGCTCACGACCCGGGGAGCTGATGGGCGGGAACCAGCAGGGGAGCACCGTGGGTCCGGCGCGCGGGTTCGAATCCGGCGTGCGCTCGGCACGGGCGCGCCTTGCCCGGCTCGACCGGGTCAACCTGCGCGAGCGCTTCTCGCTGCTCGGGATCATGGTCCTGGCCTGGTTCGCCACCTTTGCCGGGTCGTGGATCGCCTACGACTCGTACGCCTACTGGGCGGTCAACCCGGGGGCTCCCTACAACTTCGACCTCACGCCCGACCAGCACGGGGCCTTCCGGTACAGCCCGGCGGCGGCCCAGGTCATCTCGCTCGCCCACTTCCTGCCCTGGCCGGTCTTCGCGATCGCCTGGCTGTTGCTGCTGGGCGTCGTCCTGGCCTGGCTGGGCCGGCGCTGGACGCTCGCGATGCTGGCCTTCGCGCCGATCATGTGGGACGCGTACCTGGGGAACATCGAGATCCTGCTCGCGGGGGCGATCGTCCTCTCGTTCCGCTGGCCCGGAGCATGGTCCTTCGTGCTGCTTACCAAGGTCACGCCCGGGATCGGGCTGCTCTGGTACGTGGTCCGGCGCGAATGGCGCAATCTCGCGATCGCCCTGGGAACGACGGTCGCGATCGTGGCTGTCTCGTTCGCGTTGGCTCCCGACCTGTGGTTCGCCTGGCCCCGCTCGATCCTGGCGGTCCAGGGGCGCCCGGGCGCCCTCGACCTGGTCCTGCGGATCGGGGCGGCCCTGCTGCTCGTCGCGTGGGGTGCCCGGACGGATCGCCGCTGGGTCCTTATCGTGGCCGGGACGCTGGCGCTCGGCTGGCTGGACCTCAAGACGACTGCGATGCTGGCGGGCCTCGGTGCCTTCCTGCCCCGCCTGCCCGGGGACGGCCCCGGACCGCTCCCGCCGGCCCCTCGCCCCTGACCGATCCTCGCCCTGGCACACCGTAACTGGCACACCGCAAGGAGATCGCCATGCAGGCTCCCGCGCCGCTCGTCGTCGGCCCGCTCGTCGCCGCACCCGGGACCCGAGTCACCGGCCTCGTCCCGGTTGACCTCGGGGAGACCGTGGTGGAGCTGCCCGTCGTGCTGGTGAACGGAGCCCGGCCCGGTCCGCGGGTTGCCGTGACGGCCGGGATCCACGGGGCGGAGTACGTCTCGATCGCCGCGCTCCGGAGGGTCGCCCTGGGCCTGGATCCGGCCGAGATGGCCGGGTGCCTCGTGGCCGTCCTGACCGTGAACACCGCGGCCTTCGCCGCCCGCGCCATCTACGTGAATCCGCTGGACCGCAAGAACCTCAACCGCGTCTTCCCGGGCAGGCCCGACGGGACGGCCAGCGAGCGCCTGGCCGCCTGGCTGACCGGCAACGTGATCGCCGGGTCCGATGCCTTCGTGGACATGCACTGCGGGGACATGAACGAGGCGCTGATCCCGTTCACGGGAATCGAGGAGACCGGGGATCGGGCCGTGGATGCCCGGAGCCGCGCCTATGCGGAGGCATACGGCCTCGACTACCTCCTCATCGGGCCCTCACCGGGAACGACGACGACCGCGGCCGCTGCGCTCGGGATCCCGGCCGTGCTCGGCGAGGTCGGCGGCCAGGGCCGCTGGCCCGAGGCCGATGTCGCCCTCCACGCCGCGGGCCTCCAGCGCCTGCTCCGTGCGGCGGGCGTCCTGGCCGACGTCGCCCTGCCGGACCCGGGGCGCCGCCCTTCGATCGTCCTGCCGACGGAGGCCTGGATGCGCTCGACGACGACCGGCTACTGGCATGCTGCGGTCGAGGTCGGGGCCCGGGTGCCGGCCGGCGCTGTCGTCGGCGAGGTCCAGGACGCGTTCGGGGCGGTCTTGGAACGGCCGGTCGCGCCGATCGACGGGGTCGTGATCTTCCTCGTCAGCTCGCTGGCGATGAACGCGGGAGATCCGCTCCTCGCGCTCGGGCGGTAGGGCGGGCTCCGCCGGGTCCCTCGAACGGCGTACGCTGGAGCGAACGAACCGGACGCCGAACCCGAGGAATCGCGATGACCGCCATCGACCCCCATGCCGATCCTCACGCGCCCGCCGGCGCGACCCGCACCGAGACCGACTCGATGGGACCGATCGAGGTCCCCGCCGACCACTACTGGGGCGCCCAGACCCAGCGCTCCCTGCATCACTTCGCGATCAGCACCAACCGGATGCCCATCGGGATCGTGCGCAGCTTCGGGATCCTGAAGCGCGCGGCGGCCGAGGTGAACGCGGACCTCGGCCTCCTCGCGGCCGAGAAGCGCGACCTGATCGTCCGGGCGACCGGCGAGGTCGCCGACGGGACGCTCGCGGACGAGTTCCCGCTCCGGGTCTGGCAGACGGGCTCGGGCACCCAGTCGAACATGAACGTCAACGAGGTGGTCGCGGCCCGCGCCAACGAGATGGCCACGGGCGCGCGCGGCGGCAAGAAGCCGATCCACCCGAACGACGACGTCAACATGAGCCAGTCGTCGAACGACACGTTCCCGACGGCGCTCCACATGGCGGCCGCCACGGAGATCGAGGAGCACCTGATCCCCTCGGTGGTCGCGCTGCGCGACGCCCTCGACGTCAAGGCCCGGGCCTGGGCCCGGATCGTCAAGATCGGCCGCACGCACCTCCAGGACGCGGTTCCCCTTACGCTGGGCCAGGAGTTCTCCGGCTACGTGGCGATGCTCGACGGCGACATCGCCCGGCTGCGGGCCGTCCTGCCCGGACTTCACGAGCTGGCGCTGGGCGGGACCGCGGTCGGGACCGGCCTCAACGCACACCCCGAGTTCGCGGAGCGGGTCGCCGTCAGGATCGCGGCGCTGACCGGGCTCGCCTTCACGTCGGCCCCCAACAAGTTCGCCGGGCTGGCCGGCCAGGAGGCCACGGTCTTCGCCTCGGGAGCGCTCCGGACGCTCGCGACCAGCTGCATGAAGATCGCCAACGACGTCCGCTGGCTGGGCTCCGGGCCGCGCGCCGGTCTCGGCGAGCTGCGCCTCCCGGAGAACGAGCCGGGGTCGTCGATCATGCCGGGCAAGGTGAACCCCACCCAGTGCGAGATGCTCACGATGGTCGCGGTCCAGGTGATGGGCTACGACGTCACGATCGGAATCGCCGGCAGCCAGGGCAACTTCGAGCTCAACGTGTTCAAGCCGGTGATCGCCTACGACCTGCTCCACGCGATCGACCTGCTGACCGATGGCTGCCGCTCGTTCCGCGAGCACTGCATCGAAGGCCTGCAGGCCGACGAGGGCCGCATCGCCGAGCACGTGGCGTCATCGCTGATGCTCGTGACCGCGCTCGCGCCGCACATCGGCTACGACAAGGCCGCCGCCATCGCGAAGAACGCCCACCACGAGGGAACGAGCCTGCGCGCTGCTTCGGTTGCGTCCGGCTTCGTCACCGACGAGGAGTTCGACGCCTGGGTCAAGCCCGAGGAGATGACCCGCCCCACCCTGAAGGCGTAGTCCCAGGGGTTCGTCGCGTCGGTCGGCGGGCTGTCGCCTGGCGCGCTGGCGGCCACGGCGCTCGTGCCGTGCATTGGCCCATGTCGGCGGCCGCGAGCACGACGCTGGAGACGATCCTCGCGATGCGATGCCTTGCGCGGCATCAGGCGGTTCGTCAGGGCAGCGCGGGCTCGCCGGGAGGGATCGCACCCTGGGGTCGCCTGCGGAGCAGGGCCGGCAGCCACAGGACCAGCCCCACGACGAGCAGCAGGGCCGGGATGAGCGGCGTGAACGAGCTGAGCCAGGCGTCGGGGATGGTCGAGAGGTTGATCCCGATCCCGCCGCGCAAACGGGCCTGGCCGAGGTCATCCATGAGGGAGACGCCGGCGGGGACGGTCACGAGCAGGAGCTCCGGTCCTTCGGTGATCTCGAGCCTGTCGCGCCACTGGGTGATCTCCTGGACCCGACCCGCCTCGAAATCCGCCAGGAACTGCGGGTAGGAGATGGACGAGTGCGCCGCGAACGGCCCGCGAGCGTCGATCACCGAGCCGAGGATTGCGACTCCAAGAAGCGCCGCGATCACGAGCCAACGTGTGCGAAGCATCTGATCCGCTCCGGTGGTCCGGGCGGCTCGATCCGCCCGAGCGGATCATCGACCGGGTCTGCGCCGAACGCAATGTGCCGAAAGGCGGAGAGGCCGGCGCGCGGCTCCGCCCGCCCGCGGCCCTGCCGCCTGGTGCGACGACCGCCGCGCCTTCCCGGCCGGGGTCGGTCTACGGGCCGACGAGGGCCGCCGGGTCGGCGAAGAGGAACACGCTCTCGTCCGAGAGGCTCATCCCGACCCCGACGAGGTAGTCGCCACTCGGCGAGACCAGGACGGCGGCGGGGAGCACCCCGGCAAGGGCAGGATCGGCCGGCCGCAGGGTCCAGCGCGTCGGGTCGCTGCCGGCCGTGGCCACGGCACCCGGTCCCTCCGACGACCGCCCGACGGCGACCCAACCGCCCGGGACTGCCGCGATGTCGAACAGGCCCATCCCGAACCCGGGCACGATCGTCTTCGACCAGTGCCGCCCATCGGTGCTGAGCCAAGCACCACCACCGCTGATCGGGAGGAAGAACGTCCCGCCGGCGTAGCGCAGCCGGCCCGGGTCGTCGGCGGCGCTGATCGGCAGGTCCACCCGACTCCAGGTGGCCCCGGTCGCCGAGACCCAGACGACGCCGTGGCCGCCATGCATCCCGTCGGCGACGAAGCCGTCGGGGCCGGCCGCAACGCTGTTCAGCGACGCCTGGTTGCCTTCCTCGACGATCGAGACCGGCCTCCACGCCCGCCCGTCGTCGGACAGCCAGGAGACGACGGCGAGCGGCTCGCCGCCTCCGCCGACCGCCACGAACCGGCCTTGGCGCCAGGCCACGGAGACGATCGAGGAGCCCGGGTGGCTGTCGGGCAACGGCTCGCTCGTCCACGAGACACCGTCGGGCGAGAAGAGCGCAACCGCGCCGAGATCGTTCCACCCGACCGCGACGATCCCCGCGTCGCCCGCCGCGACGGATCGGAGGTGGATCCCCTCGAGGGCGACCTTCCCGGCCATCGACGTCCAGACGACTCCGTCAGGCGACGACCAGATGACGCCGAGGCCCGCGTCGGTGACCCCGACCGCGATCAGGGAGCCGCGAAATGTGGTCACGTCCGCGAGGTGTCCGGGACCAAGGTCGGATCGCGTCGAGAGGACCCGCCAGCCCGTCGCCCGCGACGGTGCCGGTGTCGGCGAGACCAGCGGCGCCGGCGAAGGCAGCGTGGTCGCAGGGGCGGCGACCGATGCCGTCGGCGAGCCCGGGGTCGACGACGATCCGCCGCATCCGGCGAGGCCGACGATGAGGAGCCCGGCGAGGCCGGCTCGGACGCGAGCCATGGCGGCTCCCTGCGGTGCGGAGGTGATCGACCCATGGACGCTCGGGGGCCATCTCACGTTACTGCTCACGACCGGCCGAGGCCTGCTCGAGCCGCCTGACCGCCGTGCCGGCGCCGGTCACTAGATGATGCGGCAGCCCGATGGCTGGAGAACGCCTTCCGAGGCGGCGGACCCAAATACAGCGCCGGGGATGCCCACCTCGTTGCCGGGGACGCCGACGCGACCGGACGACGACTGGATCCGGATCTGTTGCGAGTCGCTGATGTCGCCTGGCCGGAGCGCGAAGAGGAACAGGCCGTCTGGAGCACCCTGACCGTCGGCCGGCGGGCCGGCGTATGTGATCCCCTGGCCGAGATCCAGGTGGCCGAACACGAAGCGGTCCTGGCCCTGCCCGTTCGACGACGGGCAGACCATGACGAACGCCGCCGAGCCGTTGATGGGCACGTCGGTCGCCGTGGGCAGCATCGCGGCCGGGAGCGCGGCCCGGCCGAGCTCGGTCGTCGCCGCGCCGACCGTTCGACGGATGACGATCGAACCGTCCTCCAGGCCGAACACGAGCGTTCCGCCCGGTGTCAGGACCACGTGCGGATCCAGCGGTGTCGGGCTGGGGCCGGTGGACGGGCTCGGGCCCGCGGTCGGGCCGGGCTTCGGGGCCAGCATGCCGGGAACCACCAGGAGAACGATCGCCACGATCACCAGCGCCCCGAGCGTGAAGATGTAGCCCCAGGGTGGACCGGACGAGGTCGAATCATCCAACGCGGCCTCTCCTTCCCGTTGGGCCGCCGAGCTCACGATCGGCCGACGATACCACCGGGACCTGCCCGCCTGGCACGCCGTGCGCGGTGGGACTCGGGACCGCCTGGCTCAGGGTGACCCTGGCGTGGAGTCCAGGCTGCTCGATCCGTCGCCGAAATGTCCGCGGATGTTGAGGGCGGTGCTCGGCACGAAGAGCAGGAGGAAGACCACCCAGGTGGCGCGCTCGATGGTCCACAAGGGCCACCACAGGAACATCTGGGCCGAAAGGTAGAGCGCGACGTACGGCAGGAGCACGTTCCAGGCGACGGGGGCGCGGCGCCACAGGCGTGGATGCCAGAGATCGACGATCGCCCCGAACATGGCCCAGGCGGCCATCAGCAATGGGCCGATGTACAGCCGGGGCGACTGCCCGTCGAGGAACAACCATGCGGAGAGCGGGAGCCCGAGCCAGGCGAAGGCGTAGACGACCCAGCCGAAGCGCGTCGCGAGCTTCCGCGCCCACCGGCGCGCCGCGAAGAAGCCGAGCAGCAGCGCCTGGGTGGAGACGCCGAATGTCGCGAATGCAAGCTCAGCGCCGGCCACGTGACCCTCCTGCCCGGGGAGCGTCCCACGGGCGCGCGCGAGACGCCAGATGCAGACGGCCCGCAGCCGCCGGTGCCGAACGCTCCCTGTCGACACGATGGCGTCGTGGCACGGCCTGCGTCAATGGACCCGCCGGGTCGCGCTATCCAGCCCGAGGCGCGATCCCGAACGGGCAGATGTGGAAGGTGTCATCCACTCCGCCGCCACCCCCGAGGCTGTCGAGCACGTCCCCTTCCCAGGCGACGACGCGGCCCCAGGCATCGGCAACGACGGCATGTCCGCCGGCCCGCCAGGCGGCGAAGCCGCTGGGCCACACCACCCGCACGGTCCTGCCCGATCCAACCGAGATGAGGATCAGCTCGTCGGCGGAGGTTGCCACCCGGACGGGCAAGAGCGCAGCGGCGGCACACCCGAGGTTGAAGTTCGGGGCCTCCGTGGCGATGTGGAGGCGAGTCGCGCCGGCCGGCAGCGCAGGACCCGTGAACTGGGGTACGAGGACCAGCGCGAAGGGCGCGAGGACAATCAGGCCAGCTGCAACAAGCACGATCAGGACCGTCCGGCGCCGGGGCATGACGGCATTCTGATCCCCGTGGGGCCCAGATGACGAGATGCGCCCGGCCTGGCACGGCGTGCGTCAATAACACGAGGCAGACGGGCAGGCCACCTGGCACGTCGGGCGTCGTTTGGGGGCGAAGTGGCGCCCGCAGGGACTCGCACTCTGTATGGCGTCAAGGTCCCTGGGCCAGGCGGATCCGGTTCCCTCCGCCGTCCATGACCACGCGGTCACCGAGCGGCCGGGCCAGCCGTACGGTCAGCTCGACGGGCTCCAGGTCCAACCCGGGTCCCGACAGCCAGGTTAGGCAGGCCACGTTGATCCGGATCTCCGAGGAGGTCTCCCGCACATCGGTGACCCGCGTCCAGCTGTGCGACGCGGCTTCCGCGACGACCACGATCGTCTGCGGATCGACGATCCGGTAGGAGTCGAGCTGCGGCGTGGAATAGCCGGCCACGAACAGGAGCCAGCCCGCGGCGATGAAGGTGGCCACCCCGATCCCCGCCAGCGGCCGGCGCGCCGGTCCCAGGCCCAGGCCGACCGCGAACGTCGCTCCCCCGATGAGGGCGAGAAGGATGCCGGCCACCACTGCCGGGAAGAGGAAGAGGAGGTCGTTGGGTGCGCCGGGCTCGAGCTGTCGGATCGCACCCGTCACGCTGACCCCGAGTGCACCGCCCAGCGCGAGCGCAAGGACGTCGATCCAGCGCCCCGCCATAGACCCCCCAACCACACCGCCGAGGAGCAGCGCCAGGAGCGGAACGAGCGGCCAGACCGGGCTGCTGCCGAAGTACGTCGTGACCGCCCAGAAGAGGATGGCGCTCGCCACGGCCATCGCGGCGCTCCGTCGGCCGGGAGCGCGCGAAGGCGAGGCGCCACCCAGACCCGCCGTGGGGCCGCCCTGGGCTTCGTCGAGAGCCGGGGGATCGGATCTCATACTGTCGCTGTGAGCGCTGGCAGGCCCGGACGGTAGGCCGCCTCGAGGTGGCACGGCGTCCGCCAATAGCACCCCACGGCCGGGCAGAGCGGCGCCAATTCGGGCCGCCCGCGAGAGCCGAGGCTCCTGCAGGTGTCCTGAGCGGATCGCCGATCAGCAGGCCTGTGGCGCCCCCCACCAGCCAGGGACGCCCGTGCCCTGCTGGATCGTGCCGTCCTCGCTGATCGTGATCCACAGGGAGGGGGCCTCCGGCTCATCGCCCCGGGCGTAGATGTCGCGGATCACGGACGCGCCCAGCTGGGAGACGGGGCGGTCGAGCAGCACCAGGCGGGAGCCGACCGGCATGGCGTAGCAGCCCACACCCATGCTCTGGCCCCAGAAGCCGCTGCTGCTCGTGATCTGGCCCCCGACGAGAACGGCGTCGTCGATCTCGGTCAGCGAGTCGTTCCGGACGTAGAGGACGACCTTGGAGCCGTCGGGCAGCTCCTGGCCGGCCGGCGCGACGACCACCGGGATCTTCGGCACGGTGTTGGGATCCACGCCGGCGGGAATGAAGCCCTTGCCGGGGACCATCTGGCCGACGACGGTCCGCAGGTCGTCGCCAAACACCGGGAACGGCGCGTCGCCGGGACCGAGCACGTCCGCCTTCCGCGCGTAGCCTGCGATGCCGGCGCCTCGGCCGGCGACCGCGATGAAGTCGGGCGCGGCTGAGGCATCGAGCGCGCCGTTGGGGCCGGGCGGGGGCATCGTGCCCTTGCTCGCGAACGGCGAGCACGCGGCGAGGACCGCGCTCCCCACGAGCGCGACCACGAGCATCACGCCGGTGCCTCTGCGCCTCGCTCGCACCGCTGATCTCCCTCCGGCCCGGGACGCCTCGCGGACCAGCGTGATCGCGTCCGAGCCCAACCGTCAAGAGGACGGGCGGAGACTCCGGCGTGTGATCTCGGGACCCTTCACCCAACCGTCCTGGAGCGGTCGCCTTCCACGCACGGCGTGCGTCAATGTGCGATACCTGTCAGGACGGGGAAGAGCCTCGGCCTTCATCGGCGGGGGATAGAACAAGCTCATCGTGCCGGACGCAACAGCACACGAGACCGCCAGGGCGTTTGGCAAGTCGCAATGGATGGGTGGGCTGGTCCTCACGGGGTCGTGACACCAACTGGCGAACCGTACCCTCCACGTCGTGCAAGGATCGACGGGGCTCGCGTGTTGTAGGGACGAAGGATGGTGCATGGACCTCGCCCGAACCGTCCCACTCGAGTTCGATCTCGAAGCCGAGCTGGTCGCGGCCTACCCGCTGCTCGCTCGCCGGCTGACGGTCGTCCTGCGCGACCCGGACGAGGCGCAGGACATCGCCCAGTCGGCCTTCGCGCGGGCGCTCGAGCGCAGGCACCGCTTCCGAGGCGGCGATGTCCGCGCCTGGCTCTACACGATCGGCATCCGCCTTGCGCTCAACGAGCTGCGCCGGAGACGGCGGCTCGTCGCGCTCTCGGAGGTCGCCGAGCCTATCTGGGCGATGGCATCGGAACCGGACCTGTGGATCGCGCTCGCCCAGCTCGATCCGCCGCACCGCGCGGCGCTCGTCCTGAGCACCCTCGACGGCTACACGCACGCGGAGATCGCGGGCATCCTCGGCGTCCGGGAAGGCACCGTGTCGAGCTGGCTCTCGCGATCGAAGGACCGCGTCCGGGCCATCCTGGGAGAAGACCGATGACCGACTTCGACGCTCGCCTGCGCGAGCGGTTCCAGCACCTCGACGCGGCCATTCCTGACGTGCCCTCGCCGATCGCCGCCGCACCTCGGAGCCGGCTCATCCGGCGACGCCAGGGGGTGTTCCTGCTCGTCGCGGCCGCGGTCTTCTTCGGGGCGGCAGCGGTGGCCACGCTCGCGACCCCGCCGCCGCCCGACCCCGTGGTCACGGCGCGCAACGCCGCCGACGAGGAGCGCGTCCTCAACGACCTGGGCACCTACACGGTGAACGGTTGCCTGTCTCGCGATCAGGCGATGACGCTCTTCCGCCAGCGGCTCGACGCGCTCGGCCTGAAGGACTGGACGATCCGGGTGGACGACCGGATCAAGGAGGCACGCTGCGTCACGGGCGCGCCGATCGGCGACACCCACGAGGTGCTCCTGCTCGCTTCGATGGGCGGCGACGTGAGCAAGGCGCTCGACGGGGTGTCGGCGACGCTCCTGGATCGCTGCCTCGGGCGCGATGACGCCGCGGCCCTGGTGCGATCGACGCTTGCCAGTGTCGGCGTCCTAGACCCGAATGTCCAGGCGACGGGGATCCGGGGGGTCCCGGTCGGCCCGGCCGGCGACGCCTACGTGGCACACGTCAACGCTGGCTGCTACGTGTACGGCGGAGCCCAGTTCGACGATGTCGGCCGCTACACATGGTTCGTCAGCGGCCAGTAGCCAACGCAACCTGAGGCGCAATGCTGACGCGGGACCAGACGTCAGCCACGCGCGCCTTTGCGACTGGCGAGCCATAGGCTCGAGACGACTCGGTGACAGGCGTCGGCTCCCGCCACGGAGCACGGAGAGCCAGTCAAGCCTCCGGGGCGAGCGTGTTCGAACGCGCCGGTGGTCCGGCGTCCCGTCACCCGAGACCGCCGCCGACGGCCCCGTCCAGAGCCCTGGCGCCCGGCTGGGGCGATGCCCGGGCCGGTCATCTGGTCAGGCGGCTGAGGCCACTCCCGGCGTGTCCAGCCAGTACGCCTCGCGGCGGACGTCGGCGGGAGCGAACCCGCGGGCGAGGAGCGTCTCCTCGACGGCCGTGACCATCCCGGGGTTGCCGCACAGGTAGGCGACCATCCCGCCGGGATCGATCCCGAGCGACTCGAAGTCGCGGGCCAGGGTCTCCTCGGCCCGTCCGGTCGCGCCGGTCCAGCCGGCGTTGCGGGGCTCGGCCGGGCGCGAGATGGTCGGGACGTAGCGGAGCGGCACGCCGGCAGCCGCCCATTCGCGCAGGAGCTCCGCGTATCCGAGCTCATCCGCATGGGCCGCGCCGTGGAGGAGGACGACGGGCCGCGGACGGCCGCCGGCGAGCTCCGCTCTGATCATTGCGACGAAGGGGGCGATCCCGGTTCCGGTTGCCGCGAAGAGCACCGGCCGGCGATCCCCGGCGTCGAGGATGAAGCGCCCCTTGACGGGTCCCAGGCGGAGCCGGGCCCCGACCGCGAGGTCGAAGAGGTGCGGGGTGAAGGCACCGTCGCGGACCCGCCGCACGTGGAACTCCCACGGCTCGCCGGGTCGCGGGAGCGAGGCCATCGAGTAGGGGCGCTGGACCGGACGGCCGTCGATGGAGAGGCCGAGCGAGGCGTACTGCCCGGGGAGATGGGTGGCGCCCGGGTCGTCGGGGAGGACCTGGAACGAGGCCACCTGGGCCGTGTGGTCGATCCGGCCCACCAGCGTGGCGTTCGGCGCGGCGGCCGCGGGACCTGCCCCGACCCGGGCGGGCAGGGGTCCCCTCGCGGCGAGCGGCGCCGCGGTCGACAGTGGCCGGGCGCCCGGGATGCCGGCGACTGAAGGCCGCGGCGGGAGCGGACCACGGACGACCGACGGCGTGTCCATCAGGCGACGAGCTCGTTGACCACGTCGCGGGCCGCGTTCATGTCGGCGTACCAGGCCCGGTCGATCCAGGCGAAGTCGATCCACTCCGGGGGCAGCTGCGTCTCGTGGTAGATGGCGCTCTGGGGGCACTCGTTCACGCACGCGCCGCACTCGATGCACCCCTCCGGGTCGATGTAGGCCTTGCGGTCCACGCCGGGCTCGAACGTGATGCAGTCGACAGGACACGATGCGATGCAGGCCTGGTCCTGGTGGTCCACACAGGGGGCGGCGATCACGTAGGACATCTGGACGTTCCTCTTGGTGCGCGGGTGAGGGCGAGGTGCAGCGACACGTTTGGGTGATGCTCGATTGAGGCATCCCGTTGCCCACAGGTTTCACCGCCGCTGGCCCCGAGCGCGTGTGAGCTTCGTGAGGGATCGCACATCCGGGCCCCGCGCGCTCTTCGCGCCCTCCCGATGCGCCCGTTCGCGCGCCGTGCCGCGCGCGAGGCGCGGCGCGGCTATTCCGGCCGAACGGCACTGGCGGCTCGCTCGCCCCCTCCCCGACGGTGCGGGTACCAGGGTTCGACCCCGGCTCGGAGCGCGCCACGGTCGGAATCGCCACGCCAGGGAGGTCTCGATGACAGGGCCAGGTCGTGTCTGCGCGAATGGTCATCCGAGCGCGCTCCCGGACCAGCGGTTCTGCGAGACCTGCGGCGCGCCGTTCGTCGGCTTCCAGGCCCCGGCGCCTCCGTCGATGCCGCCGCCCCCGCCGCCCATTGCGGCCTGGCCGCAGCCCGGCCAGGTGCCCCCGCCCGCTCCGCCGGCCGCGCCGCCAGCCTGGGCGCCGGCTCCCGTCGGCTGGGCGGGCGGACCGATGCCGCCCAACCCTCCGGCCCCCAGGGGTGGGGGAGCGCTCGGACCGATCCTCCTTGGGCTCTTCCTGGTGCTGGTCGTTGCCGGCGGAGCGGCCGCCTTCGTGTTGATCGCCCACCCGTTCGGGGTGGGCAGCGCCAGCCCGTCGCCCAGCGCGTTCGCTCTCGTTTCGGCAAGCCCGTCCTCCCCGCTCGCCGCGACGACCCCGTCCTCGGCGACGCCGTCCGCTGCGCCGACACCGTCCGTCGCGCCCTCCGACTCGCCGGCTGAGACGCCCGCCCAGACGCCGGCGACACCGGAGCCCTCGGTCGCCGCGGACTCGGCCACCTGCCGCTCCGAGACGGCGGGGATCACCGTGATCTACCCCGCGGCCTGGCACGCCTACTCCGGTGACGCACGCTGGACCTGCCTGCTGTTCGATCCCAACCCGATCACGATCACGCCCGATTCGGAGCTGCCGATGGTGGGCATCGCGATCTTCAGCGATACCCGGTCGGCGGCGACCGTCCTGGCCGACTACAAGACGACCAGCGTCTACACGCTCCTCAACTCGGACACGGGGACCGTGGACGGCAAGGACGCCTGGGCCTACGAGGTCGAGAACACCGGCGAGGGCTACTACCAGAAGGGCGTGCGCCAGACCGTGGTCGTCGTCGATCGAGGCAGCCGCGGCTCCCTCATCCTCGAGACCGTCGGAAACGCCGGGGAGCCGTACGACACCTACGTCCAGGTGCTCCGGGGCGTCGTCGACGCCATCAAGATCGACTGAGCGGGGAGGGCCGACCGGATCGCCCTGCTCGCCCTGCGCTCGGCCGGCCCGGGCGGGCCGCGGCCGGACGGACGCCCGTCACCGGCAGGCGCGAAGGATCGCGGCGATCTCCTCGTCCGTCAGGGAAACCGGGTTCGTGCGCATGCTCGACCCGCGCGACTCCGCGACGAGCGGTTCGACGTCCCGCTCGCCCACGCCGACGTCCCGGAGCCTCGGCAGACCCAATGCCGCGCTGAGCGTCGCCAGCCACGCGACGAGGGCGTCCCCGGCATCGTCCCGTCCGAGCCTGGGGTCACCGACGAGGAGGCGGCCGGCCTCCGCGTAGCGCTCCAGGGCGACGCCACGCAGGTCGCGCGTGCGCAGGGCGTCCAGGTTGGCCGCCGTCGTGGCTGCCAGCAGGATCCCACAGCCGGTGCCGTGGTGGACGTCGTGGCGGGCCCCAAGGGCGGCCACGATCCCGTGCACGGCGCCCAGCCCCGCGTTCGCCAGCGCGATCCCCGAGGCGAGGGCGCCCCAGGCCATCGCCGCCCGGGCCGCCGCCGTGGCGGGCGACGGGGCTCCCATCAGGGCCCCCGAATGCCAGGCCGGGAGCGCGGGGCCGATCGCGGCGATCCCGCTCCGGGCAACCGCATCCGTGAACGGCGACGCGCCCGTCGACACGTACGCCTCCAGGCACTGGGTCAGCGCGTCCATCCCGTCGCCCGAGATCAGTGCGGGCGGGCAGCCCTCCAGCAGGTCCGGGTCCACGATCGCGACGGCGGCGACCAGCCGGTCGTCGCGGAACGACTTCTTGTACGGCTGGCCTTCGGCGGATCCGTCCGATGCGACGCCGCCCGTGGAGCCGCCCGGAGCCCGGCCCGGCAGGCGCCCGGAGAGGACGGCGTTCTTCGTCGCCTCGCTGCCCGTGCCGGCGGTCGTCGGGACGGCCAGGAACGGCGTCGCCGGGCCGGGGTAGGGGACGCCGCGCCCGACTCCCTCGAGGTGGTCCAGCGCCGACGTCCCCGACCGGAGCAGGCCCGCGATGCCTTTCGCGGCATCAAGGACGCTGCCGCCGCCGATCCCGACGACGACGTCGGGCGGATCCGCGCGCCGGCGCGCCACGGCCGCGTCGACCAGCTCGGGCGACGGCTCCCCGGCGACCGCCAGGTCGTCCCAGGCGACGCCGGCGGCGTCGAGCCCCGTGGTCAGCTCCGCCCAGGCGGGCGATGCCCGGAACGACCGCGCGCCCGTGACGAGCAGCGCCCGCCGCCCGTACCCCGCGACGATGCCCGGAAGCTCGCGGCGCCGTCCCGCCCCGAAGGCGATCCGAGGCAGGCGGGCGACGGCGAACGCGGACAGGGCGCCGATTGCCGGGGACCCGACCCGCAGGTCGCCATCGCTCGTGGCCACGCGGCGGACCTCCGACGCTCAGGCTTCGGTCAGCGACCCGGGGAGCAGGCCGACCCAGACGTCGCCGCGGCGGGGCTCGGCCATCATCGGGGCAACCCGCTCGCGCCAGGCGAGGTAGTGGGCCGTCGCCTTGTGGGCGCCCGCCAATTCGGCGTCCACGTAGGCCTCGTAGATCAGGAAGCGCGTCGGGTCGGCGGGATCGTGGAGCACGTCGAAGCGCAGGTTGCCCGGCTCCCGTACGGACCCTTCGTGGTTCTCGCGCGTGGCGTCGACGAAGGCGTCGACCTGGTCCGGCAGGACCCGGACGTGGACGAGCGTGACGTGCATGGCGGCCTCCCGCCGGACAGCGTACGCCGCGCGACGGTCGTCGGGGAGGGCGCGCGCCCGGCCGGGCGCCTCCGCGGACTGGCTCAGGCTCGACTCGGGCGCCGCCCGCGCTGCTGGGGCACAATCGACCCGCCCCAGCCCGCAGCCACGAGGTTCACCAGCATGGCCGCTTCGTCGGAGGCGATCCGCGTCGCCTACTACTACAAGACGCGCTGGGGAGCCCACGCGGAGTTCGTCGAGCTCTTCACCCGCAACCACTGGCCGGTCCTGCGCGAGCAGCTCGCGGCCGGCCGGTTCCTGGACGTCGTCCTCGAGGTGCCCCGCTTCCACGGCGACGGGCGGGCCGACTGGGACGCGGTCGTGACGATCACCTACCGGGACTGGTCGGCGATGGAGGCCCACTCGGAGGCGGAGATCGCCGCGCGCCTCTTCCCCGACCAGGAGCGCTACCGCGCCGAGGAGCGCCGCCGAATTCGAGCTCCTCGAGGCGCACTGGGACTGCCCGCTCGAGACGGTGGCCCTGCCCGGCTGAAGTCGAGAGGCGAGCTTTGGCTGGGCGTGTGGCGGGATGGCATTGACGATGGCCACGTTCGAAGATCGGCCGAGACGCCAGCTTCCTGGAATCTTCGCGGTCGGGATCGGCGTCGGGGTCCTCGCGGGCCTTCTCGTCGAGTTCGTGCCGCTCGTGCTGTTCGCCGGCTTGATGGTCCTGGCAGTTGCCTGGACCGTTCGTGAGGTTGCCAGGGCTGACCCGCTGGGGGCGTCCTTCTGGTCCGGAATCCTCCTGGGCGTCGGCGGTCTCTTCACCTACGGCGTTGTCAACTCGATCGTGCCGTGTCTCAACACAGCTGACTACTGCGGCGGCTCGAACAACTGGCCGCTCATTGGCT
>CAWDEW010000007.1:0-383665 GCA_963801445.1 uncultured Chloroflexia bacterium
CGGCTTCGACCTTGCCGACCGGACCACCGCGATCACCCCAGCCGGGGCCGCCACCACGACCCTCGCCCTCGACGCCCTGGGCAGGGTCAGGACCCGGACCACGGGCAGCTCGATTGACACGTACTCGACCTCGGGGCTCAGCAACAGCGTGCTCCGGGTGGCCAACGCCGGGGGCAGTGGGACGACCGTCGACTCGATCGTCGATCCGGCCGGGACCGCCTGGGTACCAGGGTCGGGACGACGCGGCCTGGCCCGGCCTCATCTTCCACGGCAACGTGGCGGCCGGGCTCGCCCAGGACCAGGCCGCCGTCACCGACGCCCTCCGCTACGACGGCTACGGGATCACCGCCGCCCACTTGGCCGACCGGGGGCTCCGCCGGCGAGCACGACCTGGAAGTACCAGGGCCGGCTCGACCTGTCCCCCACGGCCACGAGCCTCTATGACTTTGCCGCCCGCGACTACGCCCCCGGGCTGGGCACGTTCACCAGCCTGGACTCCGTCCTGGGCTCGGCCCAGAACCCCTGGCAGCTCAACCGCTTCCTCTATGCCGCGGCGAACCCGGCGACGCTGATCGATCCCGATGGGCACTGCGTGCCGGTCGCCGCCGCTGCGGGCCCAGGTGGAGTGCTGGTCGCCGCCCTCACATGCGGCCCAGAGATCGCGGTCGGCGCGATCGAGGCGCTCGAGGTGGTTTGGGAGCGGCCCTCTTCATAGGTGCTGGGGCTGCTGCCGTGGTCAATTGCTCGGGCTGCGCCTACGATCAGAGCCCCAGCGCCCCGTGGAATTAGCCGGGCTTCATCGGTGCACGGCCGATCCCGAGGCCCGTTGCGAGACCGTCGACAAGTCTCCCGTCTACCCTGACCATCCCGGCTTCGACGTCTGCACCGACGCCCGCGCCTGGTTCGGACCCACACCTGATGAAGGGTGATCCGACGCATGTGGGCCCGCCGGTGACCGCACGGGTTCCGGACCTCACGCTTCCTGGCAACGACAACTACCCCCTTCCGCCACCCAGGGGATGTGGGGCCTCGCGAGCCTGTCGCGTCGTCACTGCTCTCTTGGCCATTGTTCTTGGTGGTTCGCCGGTGTTGTCGGGCTTGACTGGTCATCAGTTGGCGGAGGGCGAGGGCGCCAACGACCTTCACAATGAAGGGGAACCGGGCAAGGCGCCCCATTCCTCACCCTGTCTTGCGCTCGCGCCGCTTCTCCCGCGCGGCGCTTCGACCGTCTTTCGGCAGACACTGTAGGAGGTGTCATGACCATTCCCGGCAGGCCTTGACAATGCGACCTCGGCCATCACCGCGCGGCCGGTCGGACGCAATCCGGTTCCTTCCGCGGGCCCTCTTCGTGGTCATTGCAGCCATCTGTCGCCGAGGCGGTCGGCGCCACCGGAGCCCTTCTCGTCCGCGAGTTCCTCGGGATCGGCCCGATCGCCGAGGCACAGGTGAGCGGGCGCTCTTCATCCTATTCGCCGTGCCCCCGGCGGCGATCGTCCTCTTGATTGGAATCGGCCGGTCGCCGTCTGGCATCTGCCGAGGCAGTCGTCGCCCTGATTGCTGTCGGCCTGGCTCGGCCTTGGCCCGATCCTGTTCGCCCTGGTGATCGCATCCTCGCGAGCCTCTTGCCAGCCGTGTGGCCGGACCTAGCCCGCGGCTCGGAGCTCGCGACATGCCCCATTCTGGGCAGCCGCGATTGCCCTGGTGGCCGCTCCGGCCGAGTTCTACGTCTGGCAGTCCATGGCCCCGGTTCGGCTTCGGGAGCGCTACCGCATCCTCAGCGAGCTGGCGACGACGCTCGGGAGCCAACCGCTGGCGATCGGCGACAGGCCAGCTCGCTGGTCGCGTCCCTTCGCCTGTTCGAGACTCGGAGCACAGCAAGGCTTGTCGGGGCGCTCGATGCCTGGGGAGCGGCATTCACGTCAGGCAGCAGCGGGCTCGATGTCGCAACCGCGGACTCACTGGTCCGCGAGGTCGACGCGGCAATGGCAGAACTCTACGGGCGAATTAGGGGTTTGACGGCACCGGGCTCCGTCCGGCCGTGCGCAACGACTGATGCCCGAATCGCCGGTCGGTCACGGTGATGAGTAGTGCGCCGATAACCTACGACCTGACGAACGTGGGCCGCGCAACACCCCGACCCGAGTTGCCAATCGGCCAGTCCTCGACGTCGTCGACCGCGGCCAGTCTCGATGGTGTTCGATGAACTTCGGTGAGTTGTTGATCGAAGCGATGCCCCTCTTCGTATTCGTGGGCGTGGTCCGGGCTTTCGCGGAAAGTTCCGGGCGTCTACCACACAGCTATTGGTTCGATGGATTCAAGCCACCCACAAGGAACACGACGCGCGGCTCACTCCGGCGTCTGGGATATTGGATCCTGGCGGCCCTGACCCAGGCATTCGCCGTGATCACATTCGCAGCCGCGGTCGATGATGGGGCCCGCGTCGTCGTCGTTCTGGAGATCTGTCTCGCGGTTGGATGGGCGGTCAGGGTTTGGCGCCTGCCCCGTCGGTGAGCTGCGGTCGACCGAACCGCTCATCGAGCGGGTAGCCGTTCTCGCCCAGTTCCGAGGGGCGGGGGCGCGAAGCGACCGACCCCGAGGCCGGCACGAGCGCCGGGCTCGTCACCTACGGCTTCGACCTTGCCGACCGGACCACCGCGATCACGAGACGGCGCGACCACCACGACCCTCGCCCTCGACGCCCTGGGCAGGGTCAGGACCCGGACCACGGGCAGCTCGATCGACACGTACAGCTACCTCGGGCTCAGCAACAGCGTGCTCCGGGTGGCCAACGCCGGGGGCAGTGGGACGACCGTCGACTCGATCGTCGATCCGGCCGGGGACCGCCTGGGTACCAGGGCCGGGACGACCGTGGCCTGGCTCCTGCCCGACCTCCACGGCAACGTGGCGGCCGGGCTCGCCCAGGACCAGGCCGCGCGTCACCGACGCCCTCCGCTACGACGGTTACGGGATGACCGCGGCCACCTGGCCGACCGGGGGCTCAGCGGCCAGCACGACCTGGAAGTACCAGGGCCGGCTCGACCTGTCCCCGACGACCACGAGCCTGTATGACTTTGCCGCCCGCGAGTACAGCCCAGGGCTCGGTGCGTTCACCAGCCTCGACTCGGTCCTGGGCTCCGCCCAGAACCCCTGGCAGCTCAACCGCTTCCTCTATGCCGCGGCGAACCCGGCCACGCTGATCGATCCCGACGGCCATGCCTCGGGGCTGGGTGGCCCGGCGGCGATGACCACGCTCCGGCAGGCCTGGCAGCCGAGCGACATCAGCGCGCACTACCTGCTCGGCCTCATCGGCATGTTCCCGGGTATCGGGATCCCCTTCAACGCCGTCGACGCGGCCCTGTACGCCGCGGAGGGGGACTACGTCGACGCGGCCCTCTCGGCGGTGGCTGCTGTCCCGATCGCCGGGCCGCTGGCCAAGCTCGGCCGAGTCGGCAAGACGGTCGAGGAGGCAGTCAAGGCGACCGAGGAGGTCGTGACGGTCGGGCGGGACACCGACAAGGTGGCTGCCTCGATTGTCCGCGCCTCGGACGGGGCGAGCGACCTCGCGAAGACCGGTGAGGATGCTGCGTCTCGATCCAGCGCCGCGGTTCGCTGGGATTCGAGTGCAAAGCGTTTCCGGGGAGCGGATGGTCGCTTTGTTGCCGATTCGACCGAGCCGATCTACCGCGTCCACGGAGGAAGATCTGGCCCGCTCGGCCGGTCCTGGACACCTGAGAACCCGACATCGATGGCAAATCCTCGCGACCGCCTCGGTCTGCCGAATGCCAACGGCGGCACGAAGCTTTCGAGAGCCCGCGTTCTCGACTGGACCGGAGTCTCTTGTCGACGTGCACTAGCATGCGACGGGAACCTTGGAGGAGCCGTGGAGTACCTCGTCCCGGAACCTGCACGTCAGGTCCGCATCGTTTCGACGACCAGGGTCGCATTCTAGTGGGCGAGCTCCCGGGAGAACCGACCGAAGATCAGGTGCTGGCCTCGTTCAGGGCCTACGGTTTCGAGGGCGTGATCGAGGAGCTTGATCCACGAGCGGAAGACGAGGCAGTCTTCTTCGTGTCCTCCGTTGACATCCTCGCTGGCGACGCGCTGGCAATGACCAAGTGGTTGGTGGGCGCGCTCGGAAGGAAGGTCTGGATCACGACTCGTGGCCCTGATTGGTCACGATCGCGCGTCCGCGTTGTCGGCGCCGACGCCTCGAGCGAGTAACCTCCTGCCGGGGTCGGAGTGGCCGATGGGCTGATCAATAGGATGAGACGTCGGGGACCGCCTGGGCACGAGAGCCGGGACCACCGTGGCCTGGCTCGTGCCCGACCTCCACGGCAACGTGGCGGCCGGGCTCGCCCAGGACCAGGCCGCGGTCACCGACGCCCTCCGCTACGACGGTTACGGGATCACCGCCGCGACCTGGCCGACCGGGGGCTCAGCGGCCACTGCCAACTGGAAGTACCAGGGCCGGCTCGACCTGTCCCCCACGACCACGAGCCTGTATGACTTTGCCGCCCGCGAGTACAGCCCAGGGCTCGGTGCGTTCACCAGCCTCGACTCGGTCCTGGGCTCCGCCCAGAACCCCTGGCAGCTCAACCGCTTCCTCTATGCCGCGGCGAACCCGGCCACGCTGATCGATCCCGACGGCCATGCCTCGGGGCTGGGTGGCCCGGCGGCGATGACCACGCTCCGGCAGGCCTGGCAGCCGAGCGACATCAGCGCGCACTACCTGCTCGGCCTCATCGGCATGTTCCCGGGTATCGGGATCCCCTTCAACGCCGTCGACGCTGCCCTGTACGCCGCGGAGGGGGACTACGTCGACGCGGCCCTCTCGGCGGTGGCTGCTGTCCCGATCGCCGGGCCGCTGGCCAAGCTCGGCCGAGTCGGCAAGACGGTCGAGGAGGCAGTCAAGGCGACCGAGGAGGTCGTGACGGTCGGGCGGGACACCGACAAGGTCCTCTCGACCGCGGCGCGAGCGGTCGACAAGGCGACGGTCGATGTTCGGACCGGCGAGCGGATCGCGACGGACGCCGATGTCGCCGGGCTCAAATGGGACGCAACCGCCAATCGCTACCGCGGCCCCGATGGACGGTTTGCCGCGGACCCGGCGAGAGTCCGGGAACCGAGCGCGCTGGGCTGGTCCGGTCATGGGAACTCGCTCGACAGTCCTCGTCCAGCATCTCTGTACCGGCTCTACACCGACGCCGGCGAGTATCTGAAGACGGGGATGTCGCAGAATCCCTACAAGCGATATTCCGCCGCCGTCATGAAGGACAAGTACGTTGATATCGTGGCAACTGGGACCCGTCGGGCCATTGCGGCCCTGGAGCGTTCGGAGATCACCGCCCATCCGGGTCCGCTCAATCGCGAACGGTGGCTCTAGGCGACGCAGACTGAGTGAACTTGATGGGCGAACCTAGGGATGACCTCAGCGCCCTGTCCATCTCAGTTGTCCAAGGCGGGGACTCGGAGCGTGGACGGGCTTGGCGGGCCGCGGCGCTAGCGCTTCTTCGTCGGGTCAAGAACGCGCGGGCAGGCGTGACGTCGCCCTTGGATGTTCTCGTCACCTACTACATCCCTGGGCCAGTCTCGCAGCCTCCATGGTCGGGCATCCGGCTCGGCTACCACAACCGCAAGGACAACCTGCTGCTGGTCCAGGTCGCGCTGCCCGACGAAGATTCCGACGCGCCCGACGCCGTCGTGCTCGAGTACCTCCGCCAGGCGATCGAGGTTGCCGAAGGCTGGGCTGTCAAACGGAAGAAGCCCTACCGGGAGCTGACCGCCATCCGCGGCATCATCGAGCGGCTCTGAACGTCGTCGTTCCACCGGGGCACGCTCGCGCAACCGCCCTGTCTCACTCGCTCCGCGCCGCAAGCCCCGCGAGGTAGTCTGCCTCGAGTCCCTCGAGCGCGGCCCACTCGGCCGCTCGGGCGGCCCGCCGGCCCTCCCGTGAGCCGCCCGGGCCGGTCCCGGGCGGGGCGACCCGCGGCCAGCCCGCCGCCCGCTCCAGGCGCCGGCGCTTCTCGGCAGTCCGCAGGGGTGGTGACCCCCGGTAGGGGGTGTCCTCGGTCAGGAGGTGCCAGGCCAGGACGGCGAGCTTGCGCGCGACGGCCACGATCGCGACCCCCGGACCGCGTCGCGCCGCGAGCCGGCGATGGAACGCCCGGAGGGGCCCGGGCAGCCGGATCGCCCCCCGGGCGGCCTCCACGAGGAGGCCCCGGACACAGGGGTCGCCGGCCCGGCTGATCCGCCCGGTGCGGGCGGGATGGCCGCCCGACTGGCGGACCCGGGGGTCTAGCCCGAGCGCGCCGACGAGGGTCCCCGCGCTCGGGAAGCGACCGACCTCGCCGACGAGCCCGAGCAGCGCCGCCGCGACGAGCGGGCCGACCCCCGGGAGCCCCAGGAGCCGCCCGGCCCGGGGATCGGCGAGCAGGAGCCGGGCGAGGGCCCGGTCGTGGGCGGCCACCTGGCGCGCGAGGGCATCGTGGACCGCGAGGCTGCTCCGGAGCGCGAAGCGGGGAGCGGCCGCGAGCTCGGGCGCGACCCGTGCCAGCCAGGCCCGCCCGGCCCGCCCGAACAGGTCGCCATCCGGGGGCAGGAGGAGCGCGCCCGCGAGGAGGCCCGCGACCCGGTTGCGGGCCGCGCTCCGGTCGCGCACGAGGGCGGCCCGACCCCCCACGAGCGCCCGCAGGGCCCGGGTCGCCTGGTCGGGTCGCCAGACCGGGGGCAGGTAGCCCGCGGCGAGGAGGTGGGCGAGGGTCGCCGCGTCGAGCGCGTCGGTCTTGGTCTTGGCGTCCGCGATCGCCCGGGTCCGGGCCGGGTTGGCCACCACCACCCTGCCGGCATAGGGAGCCAACAGGTCGACGACCGCCCAGGTGTTGAGGGTCGCCTCCACGACGAGCGCATCGTCGGGACCGAGGGAGGCCCCGTAGGCCGCGAGGGCCGCGCGGGTCACCGGGAGGGTCCCGGCCGCGTGGACCTCGCCCTCCTCGCAGATCGCGACCGCGGCCACCCGCCGCCCGAGATCGATCCCGATCGCGCGCATGGCACGTCCCCCCCACCGGCTGTCCTGGCATTCCCGGCTCCCGGGGGCCCGGGCGGTCCCACACGACGACGGACTCGTGGTCCACAGCGGAGACGGCCTGCCCGGGCACCGCGGGAGAACGGAGCCGAGGGGCGAGGACCCCCGCCGGTCGCCCGCCCCCGGCAGTGGTGGGTCCGGGCGATCCGGTGGGGCTCGACCCCTTGCTGGCGGCTGGGACGCCGGCGGCGGCGCCGCGGTTGCATGGTTGGGGTGGGCGGCAACTGGCGTCGCAAGCGCCCAACGAGTCCACCATGGACGACGACGTGACCTCGACCTTTGCCTAGTGCCAGCCGCTCTCGTAGGCCTCACCCGAGCTCGCCCCAAGGTCACAGGGCATGCCGACTCCGAAGTGCGTGACGCAGACCGCCGGGCAGTAGGCCTTGCGTTCACCGAGTGCGCCATAAGGTCGCAAGCACGCCGATCAGGGCGCCGGCGCCTCCGCCGAGGATCGCTGATGATGAGGCGGCGTCACCCGTGCAGCGCTTGTCACAGTTGGTCAGGCGCGTGACAGGCTCGCGTCGGAGCGGTGTGCGTTTCAGGGCAGCGTCTTAGGGACCTGCCGGCGCCACTGCCGCCCTCCGAGCCTCGCTGCGGATCTTGGCGACGGCAAGTTCGATCGGCCCACCCCGAAGGACACGAAGGTCGGCCTGCTGCCGTGCGACCTCGGCAACCGTTGCAGGGTGGGCCCATTCCTCCTGGTCCATGCGCGTGACGTCGGCTCCGCGGGACGGCCACTCGACTCCGTGATTGAGCAAGTAGCGCTCGAGTGTATCGAATAGCCTCTGCGCCGCCGAACCCGCGGCGTCGGGATCGGCATCCGCTGCGGCTTCGACGGCATACGCCACGGCAGCGATCGCATCCTCGACGTCCTCAGGGATCTCAAGCTCCTCTTCGTCGTTGGCCGGCAGAAGCCCGTCAAGACCTTTGATGAGAACTGCCGGGTCGGATGCGAACATGCCGGAAGCGGCTGCCTCCCATGCAGCGTCAAGCGCGGCGCGGACCAAGGCGACATTCTCGGCGCCGAACTCGCCCGGATCGCGGAGGAGCGCTGAGAAGAGCCGCTCAGCGCATGCGCAGGCGAACGCGGCGCGATTCGGTCTTGCCATGCTGCGAAGTGCGGCCTTGAGGTCCTTCAGATAGTCACCGAGTCCACGCGCTCCGGGCTCCATCATGGCTTCACGATTCCCTGTATGCAGGCGCTGATGTCAACGGTCCGTAGACGCGACTGTGAACCCTCGCAGACGCGAGGCGAGCGGAAAGGAGATGACCCGAGACCCGATGATCGCATCAAAGTTTGGGTCCACGACTGCCGTCGCACAGTGCTTCGGACAGACCCTGCCAAAGGCGGGTATGGGGCCGTCGGCCTCGGGTCGACGACTCACGGCCCCAGCCAGATGGCCTTGTCAGGCGCGACGATCGTCCCGCCAGCGTCGACGATGACGGCTTGGCACGCCGGGCAGAATTGCCGGGAGGCTACCAAGGACCGGATCGTCAGGTTGTTCTCCCACGCACCGTATATCACGGTCGGTTCGGCATGGGCGTTCGGCAGTATGCCTGTCACATCACCCGGTTTCGCGATCCGGCGGATCTGTTCGGGCGTGAGATCGCGGCCTCCACCACCCAAGACATCGATGCCTTCGTCGGTGCCGACCGCCGCCGCTGTGCGCATTCTTTGGGCGCGGGCGTCAAGGACGTCCTGGAGTGCCATGACGCGTCCTTCCAAGCGCTGGACGTCGTTGCTCAGGTCCTGCTCGGCCTGAACCATTCGAGCGGCCGTGGCCGCATCGACTCCTGACATCGCCACTTCATCGCCGGGGAAGGCATCGGCAATCGAGGCGATCGTCAGCCCTGCATCTACAGCCGATAGCAGACCCAGACCCTGCGCCGTCTGGCGGTCCTGACACAGGCTCCCGGTCGCTCCACAGAACCCCGCCGCGTTGGCCTCAGCGGCGCTGACCAGCGCGTTGTAGCTGTCGAGATTCGCGCGTCGTTGATTTGGATTGAGCCAGGCGTTAACGGGTGAGAACGCTTGATCTTCGGCGAGCTTGAGTGTTCTCTGCCATCCGGGGTCGGTCGCGAGGTCCTGCGGGTCCACGTAGGCCGTGTACGTGGGGCCGGTCCGTCTACCCGCGGTGCTCGAGTTCGTGCTCCCGATCCGCTGATGGGTTGCCCGGTACTCGGCGGCCGCATCGGCCCGCAGGAGCGCGGAGCGGTTCGTCCCCCGACCGACGGTGCTCGTGTGCCGCACGATCGTGTTGACGATCGCTGCGCCAGTGCCCTCCTGGTCGATGAAGGCATGGCCGTCCGGGTCCACGAGCGTCGCCGGGTTCGCCGCGGCATAGAGGAAGCGGTTGAGCTGGAGGGGGTTCTGGGCCGACCCCAGGACGGAGTCCAGGCTGGTGAACGCCCCGAGCCCCGGGGCGTAGTCCCGGGCGGCAAAGTCATACAGGCTCGTGGTCGTCGGGGAGAGGTCGAGCCGGCCCTGGTACTTCCAGGTCGTGCTCGCGGGGGAGCCGCCGGTAGGCCAGGTCGCCGCGGTCATCCCGTAGCCGTCGTAGCGGAGGGCGTCGGTGAACCGCGGACTGATCCTGGGCGAGCCCGGCCGCCACGGAGCCGTGGAGGTCGGGCACGAGCCAGGCCACGGTCGTCCCGGCCCTGGTGCCCAGGCGGTCCCCCGCCGGGTCGACGACCGAGTCGACGGTCGTCCCACTGCCCCCGGTCTGGCGACCCGACCGCCGGACCCGGGGCCTGCGGGCGCTCGTCGGCGCTGGGGAACGCGCCAGGCGCCCGATCGGGATCGACCTCAGGCGGCCGGGGCCGCAGTCGCGGTCTGGACCGACGGGGGGGCGTGATCTACGGCTTCGAACTTCTCCAAGCCGGTCTCTGCCCGCGAAGTAGGTCGCTGATGATTAGTTCGAGAGCCTCCGCGCCGGCGAGGTCGTCGGGCGGCAGCTCAGCAACAACATCACGACCGACAACCCACTCGCGAATCAAGAGCAGTGGATCACCGTCCGCGTACTGTCGTGCAAATCCGCCACCCCTGAGTTCCTCAGGTGAACCGAAGATCGGCACAGGCCACTGCGTACGGTCCCATGACTCGAGGCGCCCAATAACCGGCCAGCGCTTATCACGGAGGCCCAGATGGCCAAATCGCCGCACCAGGATGGCTTCCCGGGCGGACAACCCCAACAGGTCGCTCTTGGTCGGGATCGACTGTCTCGAAGGCCCAAAGAAGTAGCCGAGAAGCACGCCTCGTCGACTGTCTCGTGCGATCAGACCAAGAGCAAAGCCCCCACTCTGAAGCGGGACTCCGAACCAGTCCCCTTCCGAGTAGGCGCGGCGCTCCCGCCCCACCCTAGATCCCTCGCCGATCTAGGTAGTGGTACGCGGCCCGCACATAGTCAGCGTACAGTCGGTTGGCAGGGCTGAGCGCCCAAATCCGGTTGTAGCCGCCATTGATCGCCTTGGCTTCTGGGTGGCGGTTGTACAACACGTCTTCAAGGCCACGTTGCTCTGCGTACACGTCGGTCAAGTACTCCGTCCGAAAGAGAAACTTCCCGAGGATTGGATCGGCGGCGTGCTCGATCTGCCGTCTGACGAAGTCGATCGTACGCCCGGTGCGGACTACGGTGTCCGTGAGTGGCTCGCGAAGTGTATAGACGCCACCCTTCGGGATTTGGTTCGCATCCTCAAGGAGTCCTGGACCCGTCCGCCCCATGGTGCGCAGGCCGCCGCGCACCAGCCCGACCGTGGCCATCCCGAAGCTCGCCGCGGAGTCAGCGACCGACGTGACGTCCGCGACGGCGGAACCCCGGACGACCGGATCATCGCTGGTGAGTTGGCGCTGCATCGACCCGACCCAGTTGGCGGCGGCGAAGGCGGCACTCGACGCCGCCGAGCGACCCGCTCCGACCGGATCGGCGACGAGCCCCCGGATCGCCGCCCCATTAGCCTGGTCCGTCTGGGCGTGGAATGCGGGATCGAACTGGTAGCGGACCGCGCCGCTCGCCATGCCGCCGACTCCGGTGGCCGTGTCGCTTGTGATCTGTCCCGCGCGATCGACGAACCCCAGGGCCATCGCCGTGCTGCTGTCGTAAGGCGCCACGGCATGACCGAGCCCACTCACGGCGTTGTCGGGCAGGTACGCGGAGGCAACAGCGGGCCCGACGAACGGAACGTTCGAGACGAAGGTACAGAACCAGTCCTGACCGTAGGTGCAGTGCCCGTCCGGGTCGATAAGCGTCGCGGGGTCCGCGGCCGCGTACAGGTACCTGTTGAGCTGCCCGGGGTTCTGGGCCGAGCCCAGGACGGAGTCCAGGCTGGTGAACGTGCCCAGGCCGGGGCTGTACTCGCGGGCGGCAAAGTCATACAGGCTCGTGGTCGTGGGGGACAGGTCGAGCCGGCCCTGGTACTTCCAGTTGGCAGTGGCCGCTGAGCCGCCCGTGGGCCACGTGGCCGCGGTCATCCCGTAGCCGTCGTAGCGGAGGGCGTCGGTGACGACCGACTCGGCCTGGTCGGTCGCGCCGGCCACGGAGCCGTGGAGGTCGGGCAGGAGCCAGGCCACGGTCGTCCCGGCCCTGGTACCCAGGCGGTCCCCGGCCGGATCGACGATCGAGTCGACGGTCGTCCCACTGCCCCCGGCGTTGGCCACCCGGAGCACGCTGTTGCTGAGCCCGAGGTAGCTGTACGTGTCGATCGAGCTGCCCGTGGTCCGGGTCCTGACCCTGCCCAGGGCATCGAGGGCGAGGGTCGTGGTCGTCGCGCCGTTCGTGATCGCGGTGGTCCGGTCGGCAAGGTCGAAGCCGTAGGTGACGAGCCCGGCGCTCGTGCCGGCCTCGGGGTCGGTCGCTTCGCGCCCCCGCCCCTCGGAACTGGGCGAGAACGGCTACCCGCTCGATGAGCGGTTCGGTCGACCGCAGCTCACCGACGGGGCAGGCGCCAAACCCTGACCGCCCATCCAACCGCGAGACAGATCTCCAGAACAACGACGACGCGGGCCCCATCATCGACCGCGGCTGCGAATGTGATCACGGCGAATGCCTGGGTCAGGGCCGCCAGGATCCAATATCCCAGACGCCGGAGTGAGCCGCGCGTCGTGTTCCTTGTGGGTGGCTTGAATCCATCGAACCAATAGCTGTGTGGTAGACGCCCGGAACTTTCCGCGAAAGCCCGGACCACGCCCACGAATACGAAGAGGGGCATCGCTTCGATCAAGAACGACTCACCGAAGTTCATCGAACACCATCGAGACTGGCCGCGGTCGACGACGTCGAGGACTGGCCGATTGGCAACTCGGGTCGGGGTGTTGCGCGGCCCACGTTCGTCAGGTCGTAGGTTATCGGCGCACTACTCATCACCGTGACCGACCGGCGATTGGGCATCAGTCGTTGCGCACGGCCGGACGGAGCCCGGTGCCGTCGAACCCTAACTTCGCCCGTAGAGTTCTGCCATTGCCGCGTCGACCTCGCGGACCAGTGAGTCCGCGGTTGCGACATCGAGCCCGCTGCTGCCTGACGTGAATGCCGCTCCCCAGGCATCGAGCGCCCCGACAAGCCTTGCTGTGCTCCGAGTCTCGAACAGGCGAAGGGACGCGACCAGCGAGCTGGCCTGTCGCCGATCGCCAGCGGTTGGCTCCGACGTCGTCGCCAGCTCGCTGAGGATGCGGTAGCGCTCCCGAAGCCGAACCGGGGCCATGGACTGCCAGACGTAGAACTCGGCCGGAGCGGCCACCAGGGCAATCGCGGCTGCCCAGAATGGGTCATGCGCGAGCTCCGAGCCGCGGGCTAGGTCCGGCCACACGGCTGGCAAGAGGCTCGCGAGGATGCGATCACCAAGGGCGAACAGGATCGGGCCGAGCCAGAAGCTCAGGCCGACAGCAATCAGGGCGACGACTGCCTCGGCAGATGCCAGACGGCGACCGGCAATTCCGATCGAGAGGACGATCGCCGCCGGGGGCACGGCGAATAGGATGAAGAGCGCCCGCTCACCTGTGCCGTCGGCGATCGGGCCGATCCCGAGGAACTCGCGGACGAGAAGGGCTCCGGTGGCGCCGACCGCCTCGGCGACGATGGCTGCAATGACCACGAAGAGGGCCCGCGGAAGGAACCGGATTGCGTCCGACCGGCCGCGCGGTGATGGCCGAGGTCGCATTGTCAAGGCCTGCCGGGAATGGTCATGACACCTCCTACAGTGTCTGCCGAAAGACGGTCGAAGCGCCGCGCGGGAGAAGCGTCGGCGAGCGCAAGACAGGGTGAGGAATGGGGCGCCTTGCCCGGTTCCCTTCATTGTGAAGGTCGTTGGCGCCCTCGCCCTCCGCCAACTGATGACCAGTCAAGCCCGACAACACCGGCGAACCACCAAGAACGATGGCCAAGAGAGCAGTGACGACGCGACAGGCTCGCGAGGCCCCACATCCCCTGGGTGGCGGAAGGGGGTAGTTGTCGTTGCCAGGAAGCGTGAGGTCCGGAACCCGTGCGGTCACCGGCGGGCCCACATGCGTCGGATCACCCTTCATCAGGTGTGGGTCCGAACCAGGCGCGGGCGTCGGTGCCAACGTCGGAGCCGGGATGGTCAGGGTAGACGGGAGACTTGTCGACGGTCTCGCAACGGGCCTCGGGATCGGCCGTGCACCGATGAAGCCCGGCTGATTCCACGGGGCGCTGGGGCTCTGATCGTAGGCGCAGCCCGAGCAATTGACCACGGCAGCAGCCCCAGCACCTATGAAGAGGGCCGCTCCCCAAACCACCTCGAGCGCCTCGATCGCGCCGACCGCGATCTCTGGGCCGCATGTGAGGGCGGCGACCAGCACTCCACCTGGGCCCGCAGCGGCGGCGACCGGCACGCAGTGCCCATCGGGATCGATCAGCGTCGCCGGGTTCGCCGCGGCATAGAGGAAGCGGTTGAGCTGCCAGGGGTTCTGGGCCGAGCCCAGGACGGAGTCCAGGCTGGTGAACGTGCCCAGCCCGGGGGCGTAGTCGCGGGCGGCAAAGTCATACAGGCTCGTGGCCGTGGGGGACAGGTCGAGCCGGCCCTGGTACTTCCAGGTCGTGCTCGCCGCGGAGCCCCCGGTCGGCCAAGTGGCGGCGGTGATCCCGTAGCCGTCGTAGCGGAGGGCGTCGGTGACGGCGGCCTGGTCCTGGGCGAGCCCGGCCGCCACGGAGCCGTGGAGGTCGGGCAGGAGCCAGGCCACGGTCGTCCCGACCCTGGTACCCAGGCGGTCCCCGGCCGGATCGACGATCGAGTCGACGGTCGTCCCACTGCCCCCGGCGTTGGCCACCCGGAGCACGCTGTTGCTGAGCCCGAGGTAGGAGTACGTGTCGATCGAGCTGCCGGTGGTTCGGCTCCTGACCCTGCCCAGGGCGTCGAGGGCGAGGGTCGTGGTGGCGGCCCCGGCTGGGGTGATCGCGGTGGTCCGGTCGGCAAGGTCGAAGCCGTAGGTGACGAGCCCGGCGCTCGTGCCGGCCTCGGGGTCGGTCGGTCAGGTTGCCGAAGGGGTCGGAGGCCGCGCTGATCGGGGTGAGGCCGTTCTTGGCCACCGAGACGAGCTCGTCGGTCCGGTCGTAGGCGGCGGCGAACGAGTCGGACCCGTCGGTCTTGGCGGTCCGGTTGGAGTCGAGGTCGTAGGCGTACGCGTGGGAGCCCGCGGCGAGCCCCGAAGAGCCGGTCAGGCGCGCGAGGTTGTCGTACGTGAAGGCCTGGGTCGCGGTCCCCGCGTCCCCGGGCACCCCGCTGATGGAGCGGCCCTCGGAGAGGACGTTGCCCAGGCGGTCGTAGGTCTCGGTGAGGCTGAGCGATCCCGACCCGAGGGTCTTGGCCACCTGGATCGGACGCTTGGCCGCGTCGTAGGTGAAGGTGAGCGGGTTGGCCGTCCCGTTCCAAGTGCGGGCCGTGGGTTGGCCACGACCACCCTGCCCGCCCGGGGGGCCAGCAGGTCGACCACCGCCCAGGTGTTGAGGGTCGCCTCCACGACCAGCGCATCGTCGGGACCGAGGGAGGCCCCGTAGGCCGCGAGGGACTCGCGGGTCACCGGGAGGGTCCCGGCCGCGTGGACCTCGCCCTCCTCACAGACCGCGACCGCCGCCACCCGCCGCCCGAGATCGATCCCGATCGCGCGCATGGCACGTCTCCCCCACAGGCTCTCCCTGGCATTCCCGGCCCGGGCGGTCACACACGACGACGGACTCGTGGTCCACAGCGGAGACGGCCTGCCCGGGCCCTCGGGAGAACGGAGCGTTGGGGCGAGGTTCCCCCGCGGATCGCCCGCCCCCGGCAGTCGTGGGTCCGGGCGATCCGGTGGGGCTCGACCCCTTTGCTGGTGGCTGGGACGCCGGCGACGGCGCCGCGGTTGCATGGGGTCGCGACGGCCGCCAGGCCGGGCTCCACACGATCCTGTGCGCCGGGGGTCTCTAGCCATGGTCGACCGCGTCAGTCGAACACGGGCGCCCGCCGTCAGCGTTCCTTCTGTATAGCGTCCGAACCCTTCGATCGAGCCGCGGCAGCCTCGAGCCAGTCGAGCGCGGGCTGCAACTTCGCTAGCGACGCCTGGTTCCCAGTGTTAAGCGCCTTTGCGAGATCGCTTGCCAACTGAGCCCCCTCGTACCAGGATGCCTCACTCCCTGGATCGGCGTGAAGGTCGCGTTGCTCGGCGATGGAGATCGTCCCATCGCCGAGACGCTCGAAAACGTCGTGCGCCTTCCGCTCAGCGCCGCTGAGCAACCCACGAGGGCCTACTCCGACCTTCAATAGAAACAGCACGGCCCATTCGGAGAAGTCGACTCGATCGCGGTCGCTGAGAAACTCGAGGACCGCGAGAAGCTGATCGACCGAGTCGATCGGGCGCTCCACCGCGCCATCGTGTTCACCAACACGCTCGCTCACTCTCGAACAGCAGTGACGATGGAGAGAACGCCGTCCGGTGTGAGCTTCCAGCCGGCCACGATCGATTTAGTGAGGCCGCTCGGACCTGTCATTGGGCCGGTAACGTTGAATTGCCATTCACCTTGCGCATTCAGCTTGATGTCGGACATGGTCCGGATTCCTGCCTTCAGATGCTCGAGAAGTGCCTTAGGAAGTGTCGCATTATCGAAGGCGAGGATATCGGCAAATAGGCCCCCTTTGCCGGCGCTTCTCGCCGCGCTGGGTCCCTCCGTGATCTGTCCAAGAAGGTACTGGACCTTGCCTGCTGGGACAACCGAGTCCGCGGCGAATTCCAGGGGATCAACTGCCTGGAGCGCGGGCGCGGGTCCAGCGCCGTGCGCCGCCACGGCCCACGTCGCCAACGACAGAGCCCAGTCGAGAGGTCCCTTGTCGAAGCGGCCGTCGTACTGCTGGAGGAATGCGACCACTCCCGCCTGCTTGCCGAGATGGCTCTGCATGCATGCCATGGCAGACGCGGATGAGTCGTCCGGAACGAGACCGCAGACTCCCCAGGCCGATGTGATGTCCGCCGGCGGGGGCATGGATACCGTTGGTGTCAGGCAATCGCCCGTTGACACGCATCCTGACGTCAGCGGCCCCTTGACAGGTCCACCGCCAGGCACGCGGGCGCTCGCGGAGGCGGCGCTCCCGACCCGATGATTGGCCGCTCGATACTCGGCGGCCGCTTGGGCCCGGTTGTAGGCGGAGTTGTTCGTGCCCCGGCCCGCCGTGCTGGTCCGTCGCACGATCGTGTTCACGATCGCCGCGCCGGTCCCCTCCTGGTCGATGAAGGCATGGCCGTCGGGATCGATGAGCGTCGCCGGGTTCGCCGCCGCATACAGGAAGCGGTTGAGCTGCCAGGGGTCCTGGGCGGAGCCTGTGACCGAGTCGAGGCTCGTGAACGTGCCCAGCCCGGGGGCGTAGTCCCGGGCGGCAAAGTCATACAGGCTCGTGGCCGTGGGGGACAGGTCGAGCCGGCCCTGGTACTTCCAGGTCGTGCTCGCCGCTGAGCCACCGGTCGGCCAAGTGGCGGCGGTGATCCCGTAGCCGTCGTAGCGGAGGGCGTCGGTGACGGCGGCCTGGTCCTGGGCGAGCCCGGCCGCCACGTTGCCGTGGAGGTCGGGCAGGAGCCAGGCCACGGTCGTCCCGGCCCTGGTACCCAGGCGGTCCCCGGCCGGATCGACGATCGAGTCGACGGTCGTCCCACTGCCCCCGGCGTTGGCCACCCGGAGCACGCTGTTGCTGAGCCCGAGGTAGCTGTACGTGTCGATCGAGCTGCCCGTGGTCCGGGTCCTGACCCTGCCCAGGGCATCGAGGGCGAGGGTCGTGGTCGTCGCGCCGTTCGTGATCGCGGTGGTCCGGTCGGCAAGGTCGAAGCCGTAGGTGACGAGCCCGGCGCTCGTGCCGGCCTCGGGATCGATCGGTCAGGTTGCCGTAGGGGTCGGAGTGGCCCTCCGGAGCCTCGACTGGATCGGGCGGGCTGAGAACCTGGTCCTCGTCGGCCCCTCGGGAACCGGCAAGAGCCACTTCGCCGAGGCGATCGCCCATGGCGCGATCGACCACGACCTGCGGGTGTCCTGGTTCAGCCTCGAGACGCTGGCCGCGACGATCGCCCGCTCCCGGATCGACGCCACGACGTCCGCGGTGGTGAGCAGGATCGTGCGCAGCGAGCTGATCGTGGTCGACGACATCGGCCTGCTGCCCGACGGGGCCGACGAGGCCGAGGCGCTGTACCGCCTGGTCGATGCCGCGTACGAGCGGCGCTCGCTGATCCTGACCTCGAACCTGCATCCCGCCCGCTTCGACACGATCTTCCCCAAGGGCCTCGCCACCGCGGCCGTGGACCGGCTCCTCCACCACGCCCACGTGATCGTCACCGAGGGCCGCAGCCACCGCCTGGCCGAGGCGCTCGACGGGCGGGGCGTCCAACCGCTGGCCACGGCCCAGGGCGGCTGACGCCCACAGCTGGCAGCGCGGCTCCTGGCAGCGTCGCCACCGAAGAAGAAGAGCACGACGGCGTCCAGTTCTCATGGCCGCCAGCGTTCAGCTCTCCCGTCCGTCTCCGTTCAGATTCCGTGGCCGCCAGCGTTCAGATCGAGCTGTCCCTTGACAACTTTGCGAGTGGCGGTCAGTCACCGTGTGACGGCGGGCACCCCGGGCGGGGCCATCGTTGTCACGATCACCACGTCGGCGTCGTAGACGGTCTCCGAGGACGGGACATCGATCGTTGCTGAGCCGCCCACGGGTCAGGCGTCCCCGGTTATCCCGTAGCCGCAACAACGAGGGCCCCCGCCTCTTGGCCGCCGCGTTCTTCTCGGACCGCCTTCGAAGACGGGCGGTCCGACTATGGAACTGCCGAGTGCGGGGGCCGACGCCAGACGCGCACGGTCCACCAAGCCGCGATGCCCAATTCTGCTATCACGACAAGACGTGCTGCGTCATCGGTCGCTCTCGTCGCAGCTGCAAGCATGAGGATCTGCGACAGAGCAGCGATGCACAGATAGAAGAGTCGGGCGATCAAGCCGCCACGGCCCGAGCGCTCCCAAGACTGAATCGGCATCGACCATTCGTTGTGGGCAAAGCGGCCAGACAACTCCCCGTACGAGATAAGCGTTTCCACGCACACGAAGAGGCACATGGCGCCAACGAAGAGCGATTCACCGAAGTTCACATGAGGACCCTTATCCCTCTCCGGCCGACGACTGTCCGCGGACGACGGTTCGCGGACGATGCAGCACTCCATCCGTCGAGGCAACCGTCCACGAGATTGACGCCGCGCCGACGTCCCGTCATGGAGATTGACCCCAAGCGGTCAACGCGTTATTTCCAACAAAACTGCTATAACGCACTGCGCCCAGAGGGGAGGCGGATTGGCGGGACGACGGGGACCAATCGTCGGAGCCAGGGAGAGGGATCGAACGACTGGACGAAGCTCTGGAAGGCGTTCGAGACCGTCGAGCTGACGACTGCCTTGCCAAGGCCGATCGCCCCGGCGCCTCCGCCGGGGAGCTTCGGGGCGAGGCCACCGAAGAGGGCGCCGACTAACACCTCGAGGGGGTTCGATCGTCCGTGGACCGCCATTGACCCAGTCGATTGGCCCGCTCCTAGGATGCTGCCGATGAGCGCCTTGGCGGCAAGCGGCAGGTGTGTGGTTCCGACGGGCCCCATGATCGCCCCCGCGCCGGCTGAGCTCCAGAAGTCGAATGGGTCCAGACCCTGGAAGAGAGCATGTCCGGTTGCGGCATTCGTGGCCACGATTGGCCCAGCATATGAGGATGCCCCCACGCCTGCGCCAACAATCGCGACCTTCACAGCAGGCGGAAGGCGGCTGGCTACTCGAGCAATTCCAGAGACCGCTGCAGCTGCACATTCCGGGCAGGCGGCCACTGCGAACGACACCGCGACAAGGCCAAGCCCCATTGCCCAGCACCCGACGTCTTGGCATCCGCCGGCCAAGTGGCGATCGAGGTGTCGCCCAGCCGGGACGCGAATGGCGTTGCCGAGGTAGGTGACGTTTGGTGGGAGATCGACACCTGTCATCTCCTGGACGGTATCCCCGTTGGCGCATGAGACGGCGCTGCACCCCGCGAGCGAGGCCTGCGGGAGGATGACGTCGCCGTTTGACATGATGCACTTGCGACCCGTGAAGGGATCACAGCCCGCATGACCGTCCGGGTCCACGAGCGTGGCCGGGTTCGCCGCCGCATAGAGGAAGCGGTTGAGCTGCCAGGGGTTCTGGGCCGAGCCCAGGACCGAGTCGAGACTGGTGAACGTTCCCAGCCCTGGCGCGTAGTCGCGGGCGGCAAAGTCATACAGGCTCGTGGCCGTGGGGGACAGGTCGAGCCGGCCCTGGTACTTCCAGGTCGTGCTCGCCGCGGAGCCGCCGGTCGGCCAGGTCGCCGCGGTGATCCCGTAACCGTCGTAGCGGAGGGCGTCGGTGACGGTCGACTGGTCCTGGGCGAGCCCGGCGGCCACGGAGCCGTGGAGGTCGGGCACGAGCCAGGCCACGGTCGTCCCGGCCCTGGTGCCCAGGCGGTCCCCGGCGGGATCGACGATCGAGTCGGTCGGTCGTCCCGCTGCCCCCGGCGTTGGCCACCCGGAGGACGGCGTTGGTCGTGCCCGAGGTAGGAGTACGTGTCGATCGAGCTCCGGTGGTCCGGGTCCTGACCCTGCCCAGGGCGTCGAGGGCGAGGGTCGTGGTGGCGGCCCCGGCTGGGGTGATCGCGGTGGTCCGGTCGGCAAGGTCGAAGCCGTAGGTGACCAGCCCCGCGCTCGTGCCGGCCTCGGGGTCGGCGGTCAGGTTGCCGAAGGGGTCGGAGGCCGCGCTGATCGGGGTGAGGCCGTTCTTGGCCACCGAGACGAGCTCGTCGGTCCGGTCGTAGGCGGCGGCGAACGAGTCGGACCCGTCGGTCTTGGCGGTCCGGTTGGAGTCGAGGTCGTAGGTGTACGCGTGGGAGCCCGCGGCGAGCCCCGAAGAGCCGGTCAGGCGCGCGAGGTTGTCGTACGTGAAGGCCTGGGTCGCGGTCCCCGCGTCCCCGGGCACCCCGCTGATGGAGCGGCCCTCGGAGAGGACGTTGCCCAGGCGGTCGTAGGTCTCGGTGAGGCTGAGCGATCCCGACCCGAGGGTCTTGGCCACCTGGATCGGACGCTTGGCCGCGTCGTACGTGAAGGTGAGCGGGTTGGCCGTCCCGTTCCAGGTGCGGGTCGAGAGCAGGCCGTCGGCCCGGTACCCGAAGGTGGCCGTGTTGGAGCCGCTCTGCCAGCCGGAGGGCAGGCTGGCCGTCGCGAGACGCTTGGCCCAGTCGTACGTGAAGGCAGACGTGCCGATCGCACCGGCGTCGCCGTCGACCCGGGAGGCCAGCGTGCCGTCGGGGTTCCAGGTGTCGTCGGTCAGGACCGTCGTCCCCCGCTTCACCTGGTCCGGCCGGCCCGCCGGGTCGTACGTGAAGGCCAGCGCATCGGAGGCCGTGCCCGAGCCGTCGAGATACGTCGCGGTCGAGGCCTGCGCTCCGTCGCCGAGCCAGGTGTTCGTGGTCCGGATCCTGGGCGTCGCGGTGCCGGCGCCCTGGTAGACGATCGAGGCGCTGATCCGCCCGACGCCGTCGTACGCGAGGTCGGTGTGGCGGTGCACGGTGCCCGCGGCAGCCTGATCGGCGCTGCTTGTGAGCCGCCCGCCGGGGTCGAACGTCCAGGTCGACGTGTCGAGGGCGGCCATGGCCAGATTGACCGGCGGGACCTCGGAGACCTTGTGGCCGGCATCGTCGTAGGTCCAGTGCCAGGCCTGGGCGTTGCCGGGCGCTGCCGGATCGCAGCCGCCCGCGGCGACCTGGTTCGCCGTGCAGTAGCCGGTGACCTCGCCGAGCGCGTCGTACGCGAAGGAGCTGCGCACGTCGACGTCGTGCGCAGGGCTTGTCGAGGATCCCGTCACGTAGTTCTCGATGACCGACGTCGCCCGGCCGAGGCGGTCGTACGCAGTCCGGGTGCCGGTCCCGATCGGGCCGATCGCGTCCGTGGCACGCCCGAGGGCGTCGTACCGGGTCGCCGTGGTGAGATTGGCGTCCGCCGACCCCGGACCCGATCCCGCCCGATAGTGGGCCGCGACTTGGGCTGGGGTCAGGGCCGCGTTGTAGAGCGCGACTTCGGCCACCTGCCCGGCAAACGGGCGGCCGGTCTGATCCAATCCGATCGCGAAGGTTCCCGCCGGAGCGATCGGGGCGACGTTCCAGGTCGGACCCACGGGGGAGCCATCGAGGAAGATCCTGGTGAGCCCGGCGCTGCGGGTGAGGGCCACGTGATGCCAGACATTGACGCTCGGGCTCACCCCGGTGTCCAGCCAGGCGACCATCTCGTAGAGGCCCACGAGGTGCCCCGTCGTCGGGTTGATGCCGACGCCGTAGCCCGTGGACAGGTCGCCGTCCTTGACGATGAGCTCCGCGTCGGCGGTGGACACGCCGCTCCAGCGGAACCACGCCTCGATCGAGAGATCGCCGGTCGTGGCCGTCGGGAGCGTCGACGAGGTGAACCCGGCGCCGGGTGCCCCGCTGAGGCTCGCGGCTCCGCTCGGCCCGTTCGTGAGCGGCCCGACCGCCCCGAGCGTCGCGCCCGCACCGGCGGCGAGGTTGACCGTGCCGGCCGCGTCGCCGACGGCCGTGGCGCCGGCGGGCTCGCGCAGGCGCCAGTACCCGGCGGTCGAGGGGTTCGCAAGGGCTGCAGCCTCGTAGGACCCTGCAGCATCAGGATGGACGTTCACCGTGACCGCGATCGCTCGGCCGAGCGGGTCGTAGTCGGTCGTGGTCACCATCGGTGAGCCGGACGCGAGATCACCGGGCGGGGCCACGGTGGCGGTCACTCGGCCGTCGGCGTCATAGCCAGTCTCCGAGCCCGGGACGTTCCAGGCGAGGTCATCAGCGCTCGCGCTCGTATCCCAGACGATCACGTCGTCGACGTTGATCACGACTGGCCCGGTCGACCCGAGTTCCCGTCGGAGGGCGACGTGGATCGGGCCGCTCGTGTCGGAGGCGTTGGGCGTCCAGTCAAGCGTCAGGGCCTGCCACGTGCCCGTGGCGACAGTCGTGGAGCCGGCGAAGTTCGGACTCGCCCACAGGTCATAACCGGCGTAGCTGCCGACCGTGACGCCCGCCGGCGCCTTGAACATCAGCCGCAGCCGGTACGTGTGGCCGGAGAGGTAGGGGAGGCCCGATAGGTCGAGGGCCGCGCCCTGGTAGTCGCCCGAGGTCGCCATCTTGAGGCTCGCGCGCCCGGTCGCCGCATCGGTCGGATCGGCGCTGAGCGTCGCTCCCGAGGCGAGGAACCAGCCGGTGCCTCTCGATGCCCAGGCGCCCACGCCGGCTTCGAACGTGCTGAGCGAGGGGCGGGCCATCGAGGTGGTATCGGTGACCATGAAGTCGTCGAGATTGAAGACGACCGGTCCGCCCGGGAGCCTGATCCGCGCCGACAGGTGGATCTTGGCATTCCGGTAGCCCGACGGCGTCCAGGTCGCGTCCATGAGCTGCCAGGCGCCCGTCGTGGCACCCGAGAAGACCGTGATGGCATCGCCCCCGGATTGGTCCACGCCGAAGTAGACGTCGGCGGTCTTGCCGGTGGGAGCCAAGATCCAGCCGCGGACGCGGTAGTGGTGGCCGGCGTAGAACGTCGTACCCGAGAGGTCGAGCGTCGCTCCGGCGTAGCCCGAGCCATCGGTGGTCACCGCCAGGCTCTTGGCGCCGGCCTTGGCAACGGTTGCATCGATCGCGAGGCTTGCGCCGGCACCGGTGAACCAACCCGTCGCGGCACCACTCCAGCCACCGAGCGAGCCGTCTTCGAAGCCCTCGTACCGTCCGGTCGTCCCCGCCGTGTCGAAGTGGCGGAGCGTCGTCGTGGCCCGGCCGGCCGCGTCGTAGAGGGTCCTGGTCCAGGTGCGCAGCGCGTCGCTCAGGCCGACGGCGTCCGGCGCCGCGACCCGGTCGACCCGGCCGGCCGCCGTGTACACCGTCTTGGTCACGTTGAGATCGACACCCGCGCTGTCCGTGGCCGTGACCGCCAGGGGGCGCTCGAGAGCGTCGCGCGTCGTCGTGGTGGCCCGCCCGAGGACGTCGACCGTGCGGATGGCCTGACCCGCGAGATCGTATTGGGTGGACGTGACAAGGTCGGTATCGGGAGCCGCGGGATCGTAGATCCCGTCGGCGTAGTTCGCGATGGAGAACACGGGCCGCCCCGCGATGTCGCGAAACGTCCGGCTGACGGTCCCGTACGCGTCGGTCGTCCCGACCGTCTGCCCCTCCATGTCCAGGCCGGACACGGTCCCCCCGGCTGCGCCCGGCATCACCGCCGAGGCGGTGCAGAAGGCAGCTGGCAGGGTCGCGTCCGGGCATGCCGCGGCCGGGGCGCCGGTCGGATAGAGCGGCGCCCGGACGGCCGAGCTCGTCGGGCGCACGATCGTCGTGCCCGAAGCTCCGGGCGTGGTCTCGAAGTACGCGGTCGTCGTGCGCACCGTGCCCGCGCCGCCCGATCCCGGGTAGGCCCGGGTGTCGACGGCGTTGCCGAGCTGGTCGTAGGTCGTGATCGTGCGCTCGTCCAGGAAGCCCGTGCCCGCGCACGCGACCCCGAGGTTGGCCGACGCGCAGTCGGCGTCACCCTTGATCCGGTTGCCGTTGCGGTCGTACGTGGAGCGCGTGATGACGTCGTCGACGCCCGCCGCGGTCGGGGTCCCATCGACGAAGTTCGCCGTGTCCGACGTCTTGAAGCCGTACGCGTCGTACGCGGCGAGGGCCACCGTGCTGTCGGGCCTCGTGACCCGCAGCGGATGGCTCGCGAGGTCATAGGTGAGCGCGGTCGTCTCGTTCTTGGGCGTGCTGACCGTGCGGACGTTCGCGACGAGGTCATAGCTCGTGGTCGTCACGTTGCCGACGCCGTCAGTGACCGTGAGCGGGTCGGTGAGGTAGCCGTTCGCGGCCGCATCCCCGGTGGAGTAGGCCGTCGTCGTCGTGACCCCGTCGGGGTCTCCGGCGACGAGCGTCCGGCCCCACGCGTCGTAGGTCGCGCTCGAGGCGACGTCCTCGTCGGGCGTACCCGGGGTGTACACCCCGTCCACGTAGTTGGCGATCGTCGCCGTCGGCCAGATCGCCGGATGCGCGCTGAAGCCGGTCGTCGCCGCGTCGGCGGCGTAGGTCCGGCGCACGTCGACGGTCGGCAGCGCGGCGCCCGGCTGCATGCCCAGCTGCCCGGGGCGGAGGACCTGGGTCCGGTCGACCGTCCCGTTCGGGTTGTAGGTCGCGTTGGCCCAGCTCGTGAAGATCGCGGCGTCGTCGTAGTAGACCGTGTCGGACCCGGTCCCCGACGTCGTCCAGAGCGCCACCCGGACGCGTCCGTCGGTGTCGAAGGGGAGCGTGAAGTCCCAGGCGAACGGCGTCCACGATGACGCGTTCGCGTAGCCCGTGGTGAGCCCGGCCCACGACGCGGTGCTCTTCTTCCAGTAGTAGGCCGAGATCACGCCGTTGATCGCGCTGGACGAGCGCTTCGTCCAGACCTGGAACCGGAACGTCTGGCCCGGCACGAGGGCGACGTCCTGCTGAGCGTTGCCGGTGAGCCCGGTCGAGAATGCCGCGAGCCCGGCGTGGATGTTGCAGGTGGGCTGGGCCGGGTCGCAGGGCGCGGGAACCGTGACGACGGAGCCACCCAGGCCCTGCCCGAAGTCCCAGTCCGCGAAGCCCGATTCGAAGCCGCCCGAGGCGAGGTACTGATCGTCGACCTGGGTCGGCCGCCAGGAGTGGTCGTACGCGGTCTCGGCCGCGGTCTGGGCGACCGAATGGCCCGCGAGCACATGGTCGGCGATCTGGCTCGCGGTGAGCGCCTGCGTCCAGATCGCCACCTCGCCGATCGAGCCCGAGAAGTACTCGGTCCCGAGACCGTTCTGGCCGATCCGCAGGGGGTTCGTCGCATTCGCAAGGAGCGGGGTCCCCGTGTTGTACGTACCGCGCCCGACCGGGGTGCCGTCGACGTAGATCGTGTAGCCGGTCGGCGTCACCACGTAGTCCACGAGGTACCAGCGGTTGGCCGTGTAGGCAAAGGCCGCATCTGCGCTGGTCGTCAGCCACGCGCTGCCATTGCCGATGTCGCCATGGATGGTCGTTCCGCCGATGAACTTGAGGTCGAACGTCGTGCCCGTCGTCGTCCGGCTGCCCAGCACGCTGTAGGCCGCCGTGCCGGAGGCGACCGCGGGCTTCGCCCACGTCTCGACCGTGAACGTCCCCGCGATCGGGCCGAATGCCGGGATCGCCACGTAGTCGTTGACCCCGTCGAACGTCGGCGCCTTCGTGGCGGGATCGTTGACCAGCGGGCCGCCGGCCCCCAGGGTCGCCCCGAAGTTCGTGTAGGTCCCGTCGTGGGGCGGCGAAACGAGATCGGCGGCGGACGTGCCCGACGACTCGGCCAGCCGCCAGTACCCGGCGAGGGCCGACCCGCTCTGCGCGGTGCTCGTGACCGTCGCGGGGTAGTCGGGCCGCGCGTTGGCCGAGAACGCGGTGATCGCGGTCCTGCGCCCGAACTCGTCGTAGAGGTAGGTCGTGCGGTACAGGTCGGGGTTGCCCCCGCCCGAGTCGCGCACCGAGGCCGCGTACTCGTCGGCGGTCTGGCTCCAGGCAGTCTCGGAGGCGGTCAATGGGTCGCTGAAGTTGTCCACGCGCGCCGTGGCGCGGCTCGCCTGGCGGGTCACGACCCGCTCCGCGGTCGAGCCCGAGCAGCCCGCAAGCAGTCCCGAGTCAGCCGGGCACCGGTACGCGATCTCGGTGTTGACCCGCGCGAGCCCGTCGAACTCGTGGGCCACCCGGATCTGGCTGGCGAGGTTGGTCGTCGGGGGCGGGTTCGCCACGCAGTCCGCGGTCGGGCAGTCGAGGGGGGCGTACTCGAACAGGGTCCGCCCGTCGCTCGTGAGGTCCGTGTAGATCGCGGCGTTGACGCGGGCCGCGGCGGCGTCCTGCCAGAGGACCCGCGTTCCGGCCGGGCTGATCGTCCCCGCCACGGCGTAGTTGAGGACCCGCACGAGCGGCACGTCGCCGTTGGATCCGTCGCGGATGGCCTCGGGATCCGTCGAGGCGCCGACGTAGGTCACGTGGTAGCGGAAGTCGTGGAAGTCGGAGGTCCCCCCGGTCGTGCCGTCCCAGCGGGGATCCGCGACGTACACGAGATGGTGTCCCGTGTCGTAGGCGAGATCGACACACCCCGAGCCCGAACCGGCCGCCCGAGTCCCGCAGGCGGGCTGGCGCGCCGGCTTGACCGTCGTGACGTTGCCGGCGCTGATCGTGAACGCGGTCGAGCGGCCCGCGATCTGGTGGGCCTGGGTCCCGAGCGCCTCGGTGAACGTCACGCCCCCGGCCGGGTGGCCGACGTCGATGCGGCGGACGAACGTCGCCCCGGAGGCGGTCGTCCCGTCGGTCGGGGCATGGATGGCGGTCAGCGTGAACGCGGCCTGCCCGGCGACGTTGGGCGTGACCTGCCAGTCGAGGGCGACCCGGTTCTCGCTCGGGCCCCCGAGGAGGTCGTTGCGGTCGCGGATGCGCACCAGCAGGCCCGCCGGGTTGAAGTAGTGGACGGTGCCGTCGGGGTAGGTCGCCGAGAAGTCGTAGGTGAACGTCGCGTCGCCCGTGCTCGCGGGGTGACCGGACGCGCCGACGCCCAGGTCCGGCACGGTCCAGATCCGCAGCTCGTCGATCAGCACGAAGCTGCCGTCGACGCCCGAGACGCGATAGCCCGTCAGCGACACGTCGTCGGGCCCGAGCGGGGACCCCGTGGTCGCCCCGACGAGGGCATAGGTCTCCCGCGTGCTCGCCGACGTCACGGCCGTGTTCGAGCTGTGGGTCTCGCGGGCGGTGTCGTTGTACCAGTTGAGGACGGTCCGGGCATCCTCGAGCAGGTTCCGGGTCACGTGGACCCAGCCCTCGGGCAGGGCGTCGGCGACCTGGATGGGGTGGGACGCGCCCGCGGGCGCGGTCGGGCCGACGAAGTAGGTGAGGTCCGCGACCGCGCCGGTGCGCGAGTTGGTCAGGTGGAAGACGACGGCCGCCGAGCCGCCGCCGACCTTGCGCCAGGTCCAGGTGGCGTACGGGAACTCGAGCAGGTTCTTGGGCGCCAGGCAGGTGCCGCCGGTGCAGTCGGGCGACGTCGCGATCGGATTCGATGGGATGACGATCGAGGCCAGCGAGCCGTCGGCGGTATCGGGGGAGGTCGTCGTCCCCGTGCCGTTGGACGTCCAGGGCGGATTCGTGTCGGCGATGCCGCCGCTCACCCGGCCCTCCATCCGGAGCCCGTCGATGAACGTGGAGCCGCCGTTGGCCCCGGACGACAACAGGTTGGTGGCGATGATCTGGAAGTCGTCGGTCGAGGCCCCGAAGTTGCCGTCCGCGACGACGCGATAGAGCAGGTTGTCATCGGCGTAGTAGTTCCAGTCGCCGACGAGCGTGGTGTGCCCGGCCTGGTAGCCCAGGGCGACCTGGGAGTCGCCCGAGGTGAAGGGCGCGCCAAGCGTGTAGACGAACCAGCGATCGGGGTGCGTCGCGCCGTTGGTGACGTTGTGGATCTTGAAGGCGACCCCCGTCGACGCCGCCGAGGTCGTGCGGGCCGCGAAGCGGGCCATCGGATACTGGTTGAGATCGATCGCCTTGAACCCCGAGGGCGTGATGCCCTGGGTCGGATAGGACGGAGCCTTAAGCACGAACGTGCCCGAGAAGGCCGGGAAGGGCGGGCTGGCGAAGCTCGCGTTCGTCGGGTCGCCCAGGCTGATCCCGCTCGCGGCGAGGCCGTTCTCGTCCCAGATCGTCACGCGTGGCCGGGCGAGGGCCACGCCGCCGCCGATGATCTGGGCGTCGGTGTTCGTGTCGACCGCGGTGCGATTGCCCTGCGGATCCTGGTAGGTGAAGTCGCCGGCTCCCGCGCCTCCGACGAACCGTTCGTCGAAGTTCGTGTACCAGCCGTTCGCGCCGAGGATCCCGGTCGCATCGGCCGCCGCGCTGTCGCGGTAGCCGTACTCAAGGGCGACCGGAAGGAGGTCGTTGAAGCCCACGCCGCCGGATCCGGTGTAGGCGAGATCGCGGCTCCACAGGTTGATCGCGAGCGTGCTGTCGTCGCCGAGCGTGACGGTCCGCCACTCGCCACCGGGCGGCGTGGTCGAGACGGCGGTGATCGCGAACTCGTCGCGCTCGATGGCCGAATTCCCCGTCCAGCGCGTGTTGTCGGTCGAGGTGCCGTACTTGGCGCGCTCGTAGAACGTGGACGGACGCGCGTAGTCCGACGCGAACGCAACCGTGCCGAGGTAGTAGCGCACGAGATCGAGGCGCAGCGAATACGGTCCCGCCGCCGAGGGCACGGTGATCGCGAGGGCGATGGTGGGACTCGTCGAACCCGATGCAAGGTTGCTCGGCAGGTGCGTGCGGTTCGATCCCGCGAGGTTGCCCTTCTGGTCGAAGAAGCGGTAGCCGAGGTCGTAGTAGCTGTTGGCGTTCGAGGCGTAGGCGCCGAACGTGAAGCCCGAGTTGTTCTTGATCCGGATCGGCAGGATCGTCGACCCGCCGGCCAGCATCGTCGAGGGGGCGTAGTTCGTCCCGAGGGCCGGGTCGAACGTGAGCTGGGCCCTGGGGACCTCGTAGTAGATCGTGAGCAGGGGCCGATAGGCCGCGGTCGGATCGTTGTAGCGATTGAACTCGACGTCGCCGGTGGCGGCCGACTCCGTGTCCAGCTTGAGGGCAATGCCCAGGTTCTGGGTCCACCCCTGGGCACGGTGGGCGTACCACGATTGGACGATCGCGTCGGGATTCCAGTGCAGGTACCCCGATGCCGTGACGGTGGCGGCCGCGGAGTACGCGCCGGTGTACCCATTGCCGCCGGTACCGGTCCCGAACTGGTGCCACGTCGTCTGCTGCGTCCACGAGTCGATGACCCGATACGCATACATCACGTGGTTGACGGGGCTGCCGCTCTCCATCTGGATGCGCAGCCGCAGGTCGGAGTCATAGATGAGCGCGCCGTCGGGCAGGGCCACGGACTCGAAGTACAGGAGCGCCCGCTCCCCGGCGTACCCCCAGCCTCGGATGTCGTAGCCGACCCGGGTCACCGTCCAGCCGCTCGGGTAGGAATCCGGACTTCCCGACTCGACGAAGTGATCCGCGTTGACCCCGGTCCCGTTGACGTCGCATCCGGACGCGCCCTCGCCCAGGCAGGCGGTCGGGTCGAGGACAACTGGGAACACGCGGGCTGCGTCGGCGAGCCACGTGGGGTCGAGCGCGTAACGGAGTGTCCAGGTCGTGCCCGCTCCCTGGATCAACGAGACGGACACGATCGACTGATCCCTGGCCGGGTCGCCCCGGTCGCCACCCTCGAGGATCACGGGCGCGGTGATGACGCCGACGGTGGTCGTCACCGGCGTCGCACCCGGGGTGGCACCGACCTTGCCGAGCAGGATCGTCCGACCGTCCTTGTCGATCGTAGGCACAAGGCCGCCGGCGTCGAGGACGAAGTCGACCGTCGGGTTGGCCTTCGCGCTGGGCCACTGGGCCCCGAACTCGAAGCCCGTGTCCGTCGGGCGGACGGTGATCGACGCGTCGTCGGGCGAGGCCGCCGCGTAGGCGAGGCTCGACGCCGTTGCGAGGGCCTTGCCCCGGCCGGGGGCGGCGAGCGAGATCGTGCCCGCCGTCTTGGTCGTGATGCGCGCGATCCCCGCGTCGGCCCCACCGGTGCCGAACGACACGTCCCGGTCGAGCGCGGCAACCTTGAGGCCGAACGTCGGGTCGGTCGTGGCGCTGAGCGCGAGATCGACCGGCTGCCAGGCGCCCGACCCGTCGGGGTAGTTCAGGCGACCCGGGCTGGCCTCGAGGGCGTAGGTCCCGTCCGGAAGCGCGAACGTCCGGGTGTGCTCGTTGCGGAGCGCGACGACCTCGGTCCTAGTCGCCGGCGGAACCGGTCGGGTGCCGGCGTCGCGGATCGAGACCTCGGCCCTGTCCGGCGCGAGGGCCGCCGCGCCGGCGCCTCCGTCGCTGGTCTTGAGCACGATCGGGGCCGCGCCAGCGGGGACGACAAGGGCCCCGCCGGGCCGCGGGCCGACCGGCGGCTTGGTCGATGGCGGGTTGGTCGCGGTCGGGCTGGCGGCGAGGACCGGCGCGCTGACCGGACCGGCGAGCGATCCACTGACGAGCGCGGCGATCATCCACGCCACCGCACTGCGATGGATCCCGGGGGAACGCCTCACGGCGCGCCGTGTCCGAGGCCGTCCGAGCCGTGTCCCGCCCATCGATCCCTCCCTCTCGCTCGTCCGCCCGTGGCGGACCCGCTCCCTGATCGCCCGGTCTTCTCAGTCGGTCACGTGCACCCCGATTGCGGCCCCCCTCGCGGCGGGTCGGCGTCATGCGTTGTCGGAGGGGTCGGCGTTGAGACCCCAATCGGCGTCGAGGCGTCCCAGGCGCCGCTCCGTGGCCTGACCTTCCACTGGAGGAAGTTGGCGGCAGTGGCCGTGTGGACGAGCGTGTGGAGCCGTTGTCGTCGACCCACAGGAACGCGCCCCCGGTGCCAGTGAACCGGCCGGAGATCCCGCTGTTGAGCTCGGCGTTCCTCGCTTTCACCGAGGCCTCGAGCGTGTGCGCGCCCTGGGGCAGGGCGAGGGTCCTCCTGATGGCACGCCGGTGGCGTCAGGCGTACGGACCGCCGGCTCAGGAATGCCCGGGGCGGGCGAGGTGGGTGCCACGTCTCCGGCCTGCGGAACCGCCACTGTGGCGGCCGTCGAGACCGGCGCGCCGATCGAGCCGGGGTGAGGACGAACGAGGGGAAACCGACGAGCGAGCGGCGAGGCCACGCGCGAGCCAGACCGGACGGGGACGACATCGGACCGATCTCCTTCACAACCCCGAACGATTGGTACTAGCGAGCGAGGCTCGTGCCGGCGACGCGATGCCCGAATCCGGCTTGGCGGACGAACCCTCGCTGCTCCCCCTGCCCACCTCCCTGTGCGATCAAAGCGCCATCGCCGACCCACCGGCCGTGCTGCGTCGATACTAGCTCGGTCAATTGGCGCTTGTTGGACTGGTGCGCATCCCGCGCAACTCCCAACTCTGCGCTGTCATGAGCGACGCCGAGGATCCGGCTTGCCTCGCTCAGAGGGAACAGCGTCGGTCGTGACGGCATCCGATCCGACACAAGAAGGGCCCGGACGACCGGCCGCAAGGAGCTCATCGAGCGGTCCGAGTCAACTGGCCGGTGGTCCGCGGTCGTATCCTGATGGACACTCGCGGCGTCGTCCCACGCACTGCGGTTGCCGCTAGGTCGCAGTCAGCGCCGGGCCACCAGGACTTCGAAAAGGGGGAGCAACGGAATGCGCGTGCGAACTCGGGTAGCGGCGGTTGCCGCAATGCTCGCTTTGGTGATGGCCGCTCTGATCAGTTCTGCTGCTGGTGCTACCGGGCCTGTTCCGCCCGATCCTCTCGCCTCGAGCACATGGACGGTCCCCCACAGCCTGGTCGTGGACGTCCCGCTTCAATCGCCGTTCACTCTGACTCTTGCGGCGGGCGAGCATCGCTATCTTGTTGGGAGCGTCGACGCAACCCTGACCGGTGTCTCCGGCGCCGAGGAGCAAGCTCGCATCAGGTGCCTCGATCCGTTCGGTGCTGTCGTCCAGGACGAGCTGACGAGCACGTCGGGCGGGGGCTCGTGGGCGTCGCAGAACAACATCGGCAGCGAACTTCAGGTTCTCACTCGATATCTGCTGACTGCCTCCACGAGTGGCACGTACTCCTGTTCTCTCCAGACGAAGATGTCGTCCACGAACGAGACCGGCAGCACGGTCTACACCCTCCACAGGGTCAACGGCTCCGGCTCCACGGCGACCTACATCGACGATTACTACGACACGGCCACGGGTCCCGCCTGGCAGCGCTGGCAGGGCCAGCTGAGGCCACTCTGCACGGGCAACGACGGCTCGACCGGCTACTGCCAGTACGTCGTCGCCGGGACTCCGGCGTCGGTGATGTCGTTCTCGGACATCTACCCGGCGGCCGGCCACGGCGTGACGATCTATGGCGGCCTCGAGGTCTCCGAGTGCAAGACAGGCTCGCAGACCTGCTATACGGGCTACTGGGGCGGGACGGGCTCGACGACCGTCTACAGCTACCTCCGGACGGTCCAGCTGGACGCCAACGGGAGCGTGTGCGGAAGCTGGACCTTCTCTCCAACTCAGACGGTGACGATTCCGTTCGCCACCCATCACCAGAAGCTCCATTTCACCCTGTCGGCGACCAGCAACAGCGCGTGCGCGAATCGGTGGCTCGTCAGCTTCTACGTGAAGGTGATGAGCGGCGATCCGGTGAAGATCGACGCGGAGCGGACGGGTAACCTCATCGTCATCCAGCGCTGACGAGACCTGGAGCAACGAGAAATGGATACCGACGTCGAACGTAAGTGCGCCGGCTTCGACCACATGATCAGCTCGAGGACGCTGGCCGTGTATGGAACTCAGCGACACCGCGGACCTGACGGCCGCTTCTCGAGCGAGACGGGCATCTGGTGCGACCTGCATCGGACGGACCCGAGCCCGACGTTCAAGGTGATCGACAGCGGCGAACTCAGAGATCTCGTGAAGGAGAACAACCTGTAGGGGCGCGCACTCTCGGCCGGCACCCAACGGATCCTGGTGACTACGCTCGACCGTCTGGAGAATCCGGAGCGCTGTGCGTGAGATGGAGCGCTTGACTCGCATCGCCTGGATCGACAGGCGCGGGCTCCGCAAACATCTGCAGGTACGGCTCGTATCGGAACACCCGGTTCCGCTTGAGGCCGGTCATCTCTCGCAGGATTCCCCGGCCAGCGAACTGCTGGACCAGCTTGTTGGCGGTCGGCCAGGAGACCTGAAGCGCGTCCCGGGCGGCAGCAACATTGATGATCGGGCGCGCGTAGAGGCCGTCGAGGAACTCGATCGCGTGCGCGCCGAGATCCTGGACGGCCGTGCGATCGCGCTCACGCAGGCGAACGATCGCGCCCGCGGTTGTTGTCGCTTCCTCCGCTGTCTCCGCGACACCCCGAAGGTAGAAGTCGAGCCAGCCTTCCCAGTTGCCGTCATGCCGGACTGCCATCAACCGATCGTAGTACTCGGATCGGTGGCGCTTGAGGAAGTAGCTGAGGTAGAGCAACGGGCGATGGAGCACCCCTTCGTGTACCAGCAGGAATGTGATCAGGAGCCTGCCGATGCGCCCGTTCCCGTCCAGGAAGGGATGGATAGTCTCAAACTGAGCGTGGGCCATGCCCGCATGAACGAGCGCGGGCAGCCCTCCGGGCTCGCGGGCGAAGCTCTCGAAATTGCCAAGGAGCCGATCCAGCTCCGCGGTCGGCGGAGGTACGAATGCCGCGTCGGCGAGGGATCCACCGCGTGGCCCGATCCAGTTCTGGCTCCGGCGAAACTCTCCCGGGTCTCTCTGGTCACCACGGACGCCCTGCATCAAGATGCCGTGGATCTCCCGGATGAGGCGAAGCGAAAGGGGCAGCGTGGCGAGGCGCTGCAGGCCATAGTTCATCGCCGCGACGTGATTGACCACTTCCGAGATGTCGCTCGGCAGGCGGACGGCGCTCGCATCGAGCTCGTAGGCCAGCACGTCGTCAAGGGTGCTCTGCGTTCCCTCGATCTGGGAACTGAGCACGGCCTCGCGCCTGACGTACATCGCGACGAATAGGTCCGGGTTGGGCAACGTTCGCCCGACTCCATCCAGGCGACCGATTGCCAGATTGGCATCTGAGAGGACCTGGGTCAGGGGTCCGGGTTCGACTGGAGGATCTGGCGGGAGTTCGTTTGGAACGAAGGCGCTGTATCCGGACGGCTGTCGGATGTACCTGCCCGTTCGAGTGGATGTGAGGCGCTGCCGGGTGGGCGTCGGATCCATGCCGCTATTAAAGCGTATGGCACATTACTTTGACAATGGACGGGGCGGCGCGTCCTTATCAAAGAGCGCTTGGGCAATGGCGCGAATGGCAGCGCCACATCAACGGGCTCTTGGAGGGGCCGTTTGATCGCGCATCTGCCGGCTGCATTGTGGCGTCGTGGGGAAGGTGCGTCCTGTCCGGCCGTGACCGAGCGGAGCCGAACAGCCGCTCCTGGACGCTGACGCCTGGTGGAGTCACAAGGCGCCGAGCCGAGGCGTCCTGTCGAGGTGCGAGTGCGCTTCCAGACCGTCGCTGTGCTTGCGGTGCGTGGCGCGGCCCTGTTCCTCGCCGCGTTCACGATCATCGGGGTTGTCGGCGAGCTCCGCGGCCGGACCATCGACGTCAGCCTCTGGTGGATCGACCTTCGGGACCTGCCGACCGTCGCCCGGCTCCTTCTCCTGGCGACGCTCGCGGGATCGCTGGCGGCATGGGCGATCCGTCGGGCGCCCGGCCCGCGTCTGCGCTGGGCGACCGCCGCGGCGTCCGGGGTCTTCGCGGGCCTCGCCATCCGCGACGTCGTGCGCTTCTACTCGGTCGTGAACGCAGGCGACATTCGACCGGTCGTCGACGTTCCCCTGTCCTTGTTCGCCGCCCTGCTGCTGGTCGGTCTCGCGCTCGGTGCCCTCCGAACGCGGCGCGAGCGCCCGGTCGGCGGACCACGCCACGCGATCTGCCTCGCCGTGGCTGCCGGTGCGTGGGCGGCCGCCTTTCCCCTCGCCCAGATGCTGTTCTTCGGGACGACCGACTACCGCCGGCCGGCCGATGTCGCCGTGATCTTCGGAGCAGGGGTGTACGCGACCGGGCAGCCGTCGCCGCTGCTCGCCGACCGCATCCGGACCGGCGTCGAGCTCTACCGGAGCGGCCTCGTCCCCCTCCTCGTCATGTCCGGCGGTGACGGGAGCCACGGGTTCAACGAGGCACAGGTCATGCGCGACGTCGCCGTCGGCGCCGGGGTCGATCCCGCGGCGATCCTCGTCGATCGAGCCGGCAACTCCACCGAGGCGACGGTCGCCAACGTCTCGGCGCTCCTCGACGCCAGGAGCGGTGCCGCAGACCCGGAGCGCGTCATCGCGGTCAGCCAGGCGTACCACCTGCCGCGAGTGCAGCTCGCCTTCGCCAATGCCGGGATCGACGTCCTGACCGTGCCGGCCGTCGATCCCGAGCCGATCGGCGAGATGCCACTCCTCGTCGCTCGCGAGGTCCCGGCGTTCTGGACCTACTACCTGCGGGTCTGCCTGGGCTGACTCCGAACGAGGCCCGGCCGACTTCCCCCCGGGGCACCACCCTGTCGCGCTCGGCCTCGCCTGCTACCATCGCGGCGTGCCGTTCGACATCATGGGGATCCGGGTCCCGACCATCGCGCACGACAACGTGGCCACCCGTTGTCGCGGCTGCACGCGCCCGATCGAGGGCACGCCCTTCCGCGTCAGCGTGATGGACATTGTCGCCACCGAGATTCCCGTGGCCTGGTCGGCGCGGACGACGGTCAACCCGGGGCCCTACCAGTTCCACCGCGACCCCGCCTGCGCCCGGGAGTGGATGCGCGACCGCGGCTACCTGTTCTGTCGCCTGTCGGCCGTGCGCGAGCTGATGCGGCCGATCGCGGTCCCCGGCGAGCCGCCCCGCTGGGGCCTCTGCGACGGGCTGCACCGCGGGGACCACGAGCTCGTCCCGGCCTGATCCGCGCGCCGGGCGCCGACCGCACCCAGACCCGCTTGGCCCGAGCCAGAGGCCCCCGATGAACGTCGTCCTCCCCGCGCTGACCTCGCTGATCGCGCTCCTCTTCGCGCTCGCCCTGCTCGATCAATGGGGCCATCGGCACCGGACCTTCCAGCTGGTCTGGGCGATCGGCACGCTCTTCTTCGGCCTGGCGGCCGGGGCGGAGGCGATCGCCGCCGCAACCGGCTGGAATGAGCTGCTGTACCGGACCTGGTACCTGGCGGGAGCGGTCTGGACGGCCGGCTGGCTGGGCCTGGGGACGGCGTTCCTGCTGGGGCGGACCCGCTTCGGCTACACCTTCGCGCTCTCGCTCTTCCTGGCCGGGCTCTTCACGTTCCTGACCCAGCGCCGCTACGACTACCCGGACGCCGGCACGGCCCCGATCCTGTACTTCGTGGGCGCCGCGATCCTGGGCCTGGCGGTGGGCGTCGCTACCTACTTCGCCGAGGACGGCTGGCCGCGCGTCGCCGCGTTCGCCGTGGTGGGGGCGACGCTCCTGTCCACGGGGCTGATGGTCACGACCACCCTGCCGGCGCCCGGCTACGCCCTCGACCCGCTGACGGGCGTGCCGACCGCCGTCCTGTTCCCGGGGACGCTCCGCCTCCTGACCCCGTTCATGAACGTGACCGGGGGCCTCTCGCTGGCGCTCGGCGCCGCCTTCTCCGCCTACGTGTTCATGCCCAAGCGGCGGGTCCTGGACTACTCCCTCGATCCGCACCAGAAGGGCGACGAGTTCCTGTTCAACCTGCTCATCGCGCCGTTTGCCATCGTGGTGAACTTCGCCGCCTCCCTGCCGGGCGCGCTCCGGGCATTCTTCGCCGGGCAGATCCACAGTCGGGTGCCGGCCACGATCCTCATCGCCCTCGGCGCCTTCGTCGCCTCTTCCGGGGACACGCTCCTGCGCTTCGGAATCAGCGACTACGTCCACGTGGCCAAGCTGGCCGCGATCATCCTGCTGTTCCTGGGGTTCCTGGTCAGCAGCGAGGTCTTCGCCGACCTGCGGGTGCCGTTCACTCGGATCGTGATCCGGGCCCGGCCGCAGGACCCGGTGGCCGACCCGGCGGCGGGCCGCACCTGAGGGCTCCTGGGCCGCGGGCGCCCGGGAGCGGCACCGGACAGCGGGTCGAGCCAGGACCCGTCGCCGACCACGAGGCCATGGGCACCGGAGAGCTGCGCCGCGGCCCCGCCGGCCGTCACACGACCCGCCGCGCATCCGTCCCGTCACGTTCGCCGCGAGCGCCGACAGCGGGCGACCGACCGGTCGGCGAGAAGGTCGTGGGTATACTCGCACCGCCGACTTCGCGCGGGCCCACGTCCGCCAGCCGCATTTCGCCACGAGGTTCCATGCGCGTTCGCAAGGCTGTCTTCCCCGCCGCGGGATGGGGCACCCGCTTCCTGCCGGTCACGAAGGCCCAGCCCAAGGAGATGCTCCCGCTCGTCGACAAGCCGGTGATCCAGTACGCGGTCGAAGAGGCGGTGGCCGCCGGCATCGAGCAGGTCATCATCGTGACCTCCAGCCAGAAGCGGGCGATCGAGGACCACTTCGACTCCAGCTTCGAGCTCGAGCACCTCCTCGAGGAGCGCGGCGAGATCGAGCGCCTGCGCCAGATCCGCCACATCAGCGACCTGGCCCAGATCTCGTACGTTCGCCAGAAGGAGCAGCTGGGCCTCGGCCACGCGGTCCTGATGGCCAAGGAGCTCGTGGGCCACGAGCCATTCGCGGTGATCCTCTCGGACGACGTCGTGGTCGGCGAGCGGCCGTGCATCGGCCAGCTCGTCCACGCGTACAACCAGACCCACTCGTCGGTGGTCGCCGTCATGGAGGTCCCGCCGGACGAGACGAGTCGCTACGGCGTCATCGGCGGGGAGCTCGCGGAGGGCGCCGACGGCCGCCTCTACAAGGTGGACCGCCTGGTCGAGAAGCCGGCCCCGGGGACCGCACCCTCGAACCTCGCGATCATCGGCCGCTACGTCCTCACGCCCAAGATCTTCGAGAAGCTCGAGCAGACCCAGCGCGGCGCCGGCGGGGAGATCCAGCTCACCGACGCGATCAACGCGCTGATGGAGGAACAGGCCGTCTACGGTTACGCGTTCGAGGGAACCCGCTACGATGCGGGCACGACCATGGGCTGGCTCAAGGCGGGCGTGGAGCTCGCCCTGGCGCGCCCCGACGTCGGGGAGGAGTTCGGGGCGTACCTCCGGGGCCTGGACCTCGGCGCCTGAGGGTTTCGGGGCTCTCTCGCCCCGCTCGTGACCAGGAAGAGGAGCACGGATGGCAGCAGCGCTCGGCGATGTCCTCGGCGGCCGGTACCGGCTGGTCGAGCTCCTCGGCGAGGGCGGGATGGCCACGATCTACCGGGCCACGGACGCCCAGCTCGGTCGTGACGTCGCCGTCAAGGTGCTCCGTCCCGAGTACGGCCGCGACCCGGACTTCGTGGCCCGGTTTCGCCAGGAAGCCAAGGCCGCCGCGTCGCTGAGCCACCCCGGGATCGTCGGCGTCTACGACTTCGGGGCCGACCCGGACGGTCCGTACATCGTGATGGAGCTGGTGGACGGGGAGGACCTCGCCACGCTCCTGCGGCGCAACGGGCCGCTGCCGCCGCGCCAGGCCGCGAGGCTCGTGGCCGAGGTCGCCCGCGCGCTCGACGCAGCCCACCAGCGGGGCATCGTCCACCGGGACGTGAAGCCGGGCAACATCATGGTCACGGTCGACGGCCGCGTGAAGGTGACCGACTTCGGGATCGCCCGGGCCTGGGCGGACGCCCGCCTGACGCTGCCCGGGGTCACGCTCGGCAGCGTCCATTACTTCAGCCCCGAGCAGGCCCTCGGCGAGCCGGCCACGGAGGCCTCGGACGTCTACAGCCTGGGGGTCGTGCTCTACGAGCTGCTGACCGGCCGGCGTCCGTTCCAGGGCGACAGCGCCGCGTCCATCGCGATGGCCCGCATCTCCGCGGCCCCGCCGCACGTGACCGATGTCCGGCCCAGCGTCTCCCCGGCCCTCGAGGCGATCGACCGGAAGGCGCTCGAGCCGGACCAGGCCGCCCGCTTTGCCACGGCCGGGGCGATGGCCGCCGCCCTCGAGACGTTCCTCGACCAGGCGCCCGCCCGTGCCACCGGCGTGGCCGGGGCGGCGATCGGCGCCGCGGCCGTCGGATCCGGGCTCGCGGCGGGGACCGGGCTGGCGGCGGGCGCCGCCGCCAGCCGTGCCGTCCCGCCGCCGCCGCGCCCCCAGTACCCGCCCGACGCCTATGCCGGCACGCCCGGCACGCCCGGCGCGGCCGGACCCGGTCGGCCGACCGGTGCGTCGCCCGCCCCGGGGCGCGCCGGTGCGCCGCCGCCCTACCAGCCCGAAGAGCCCGACGAGGACCGCGGCGGCACGAGCCCGTGGATCTGGGTGGGCGGCGCGCTCGCGCTGATCGTGCTCGCCCTGATCGGGTTCGGCCTCTTCCGCCTGCTGGCCGCCGGTTCGACGCCGAATCCCACCCCGGCACCCAACAACGTCACGCTGCCATCGTTCCTGGACCAGACCTATGACAACGCGCAGGTCACGGCCCAGCAGATGGGGGTGACCCTCCTGGCCAACTACGTGAAGCGCAACGACAAGCCCGAGGGCACGATCGTCGCCCAGGATCCCGCGCCGGGCACGAGCGTCCAGGTCGGATCCACCGTCAAGATCGACGTCGTCTCGGGCAAGGACCTCACCCAGGTGCCGGTCCTCGTGGGCCTGACCGAATCGGACGCGATCAAGGCGCTGGCGGGAGCGAAGCTCGGGCTCGGGACGCGCACCGAGGACTTCGACCCGGCGATCCCGGCCGGCTCCGTGATCGGCTCGAACCCGACCGGGGGCGTCACCGTGCCAACGGACACGCCGGTCGACTACATCGTCTCGAAGGGCCCGGAACCGACGCCGTCCCCGACCCCCACGCCCGCCCCGACGCCCGCGCCCACGCCCGCGCCCACGCCCACGCCCGTGCCGACCGTCACCGTGGGGACCTACGAAGGGCTGACCGTGGCCGCGGCCAACGTCCAGGCGACCTCCCAGGGCCTCGTCATCAAGTGGCAGGGCGGAGCCACGCCGCCCGACACGGACGTGATCACGAAGCAGAACCCCGCCGCGGGGACGTCGGTCGCGCCGGGCTCCACGATCCTCTTGAGCGCCAAGGCGCCCGCCACGCCGACGCCCGCACCGACTCCTCCGCCGACGCCCGCCCCGACCGTCTGACCGATCCCGCCGGGGGAACGGGCCGGACGGGCCGGCCTGCCTCGACGAACGGGCGTTCGCTTGTCAGGCGTCCGCGTCGGGCGACCAGATCGTGCCGGGCACCGGGAACGGCGGCCCCAGCGGGTCGATGAATGCCGGCATGGTCTCGTCGCCGGGGCCGTGGGCGGCGCCGATGCGGATGGGTCGCCAGCAGCCTCGCAGCTCATCTCCGCGCAGCGGGATCCGTCCCGGATCGCGCCCGCACGTTCCACCGAAGCCGCCGGCGATGGAACGGCGGAAATGGGCGCAGGTCAGGCAGCTGGTCGTCGAGCGCCGGCAGACCCAGCAGCGGGCCGCCTCCGGTTGCGGCGCACGACAGTGCGGGCAGCGCCAGTTCGGCATGGTTGGATGGTAGCTGCGCGCCGACGGATGCGCCAGTGGGGATTCGACGTCGGACCGGCGGCGCGACCGCGCTGCCGGACGCCGGGGAGGGACCCTACTCGACCATCGCGATTGGGAACAGGCCGGTGACGTTGCCGAACGTCGCGGTCGTGACGGAGACGGACGCCACGAAGGATCCCACCGTCGCCCCGGGCGGGATCTTGGCCTGGAACGTGGCCACTCCGGAGGCGTTCGTCGTCTCCGAGCCCACGATCGGCGGGACCCCCGGCACGGTGACACTGAAGGTGGCGACCGCCCCGGGGACCGCCTTCCCATTCGGGTCGATGACGGTCGCGGTCAGGATGAGGACCGCGGGCAGCCGGCGGATGCTGATCTGGCTGGCCGAGCCTGTCAGCTTCACGGTCAGCTTGCCCGAGCCGCCGCGGATCGTGAGGACGGTCGTCGCCGCATTGCCCGCCGGGTCGGTGGCGGTGATCGAGATCGCGTTCGTGCCGGTCGTGGTCCCGATCTTCATGGAGAAGGCACCCTTCGCGTCTGCCGTCGCCGTCCCCGTGTCGCCGCTCGCGGCGTTCCGGGCGATCACCGAGGAGCCCGCCTGGGTCTTGCCCACGATGGTCGCCGGACCGTTGACGACCGCATTCGCCTTGGGCGACGTGATCGTGATGGCCGGCTTCGAGGTGTCCAGGATGTAGGAGATGATCGGCGAAGGCTTACCCTCAGCCCCCGGGCCGAGGATCGTCGCCGTGAAGTCGTTGCGGCCGGGTTCGAGCGGGACGTTGGGGACCGCGAAGGCCGGTGTTGCGCCGACCGCCACGTCGACGACCCTGGCGGGCGGCTGCGCTGCGATCGTCACGTAGAGCCGGACCTTGTAGCCGGAGAGTCCCGCGATGTCGGGAGGCACGCTCCCCGTGATCGTCACGGTCGCCGACCTCGTGTAGGCCTGGTGGGGCGCGTCCAGGACCGGGGCGCCCGGCGCCGGGATCACCGTGGGGCTGGGCGTGGGGGCCGGCACGACCGACCCCGCGATGCCGGCCAGCATGTCCCCGAAGGCGCGCACGACCGACGGAAGCACGCCGGTGACGGTCGTCAGGACGACGGCGACGAGCCCGACGAGCGCGACGCCCAGGGCCAGCCGCGCGGCCAGCGGCAGCCCGCCGGCAGCTTCCGGGGTTCTCCGCGACCCGACGCGCGGAGCCGCTGGCCGTCGCGGCATGGGCGCCGGCGGGCGGGGACGGCCGGAGGAAGGTGGCCTTGGCCGAACCTGGCTGGGGCGGCCGCGACGGGATTGCATCGGGAAGCATTGTCGCACGCAGGGAGGGTTCCGCCGGTCGCCGGCCACGGCGGCGGCCGGGGCCTCCTGCACCCGTTCCGCGCGCCCGGTCCCACGCGGCCGATCGGCCCTCCCGCTCGCGAGGTGGTCCGGTGTACGCTGTGCCGGATCGCGTCCGTCGGGGATGGTCTGAAGCGGTTGCGGAGAGTGGGCTGGTGGAGGATCGCAGGCAGCGCGGCGCTGCGGACGCCTCGGCGAGCCGGGAGGATCGGGGCCGGAGTCCCGGTCCGGCTGCCCGGATCCCGGGGGCCGTCGGCTCTCCGTTCGTGCCCGCCAGGCCCGGCGCCGGGTTCGGCGACGGGCGATCGGGCGGCCTGCGCAGCATCGGCTCCGCGCCCGGCATCCGCGCTCCCCAGGGCCAGGGGGCAGGACCCGCGGCCGCCCAGCCCGGTCCCGCGCCGATGCATCCGCCCATCTCCCGGGTCGCCCGGTCCGCGCCGTCGCCCCTGCCTCCCGTTCCGGTCCCCGACCGTCCCGCTCCTCCGGCGGCCGCGCCGGGTCGTCCGATGCCGGTCGGGCCGGGGCGCTACGCCGGATCCCCGGGCGCCCGCCCGGGGCAGGCCCTCGGCTTCGCGGCGCGCCGCACGGGGTTCGGGCTGCCGAACCTGCGGCGGAACGTGTGCCCGCACTTCTACATGACCGGCAGCCGGGGGGCGATCCCGATCCAGGCCCCCCACCTCCTGAAGGCCCTGGTCCGCCAGGAGCAGACGGTCTCGCGCTGCCAGCTTCGCGGCGGGGTGCACATGGAGCAGGGATTCGTCAACGACGTGTGCCTCTCCTCGCGGTTCAACCAGTGCGTCTTCTACGAGGATGACCTGGGGAAGTGACCGGGCCGGGGCGCGCGGCCCGGGACCTGCCGGAGGCGTACCGGGAGGCCGTCGCGGCGCTGCAGGTCCGCGGCCGGTTCGGGATCCGCCTCGGCCTGGCGCGCACGCGGGCGTTGCTGCGCGGCCTGGGCCGGCCGGAACGCGAGATTCGCGGAGCCCTCGTGGGCGGGACGAACGGCAAGGGCAGCGTCGTCGCGCTCGTCGGATCCTGCCTCGCCGCCGCGGGGCTGCGGGCCGGCGCGACCCCCAAGCCGCATCTCGTCTCCTATCGCGAGCGGCTCCTGATCGGGGGTCGGCCGATCGCGCCGGCGGACTTCGCGGCACTCGTCGAGGAGGCGCTCCCGGTCGCCGACGTCGTCGCTCGACGACACGGCCAGCCGACGGAGTTCGAGCTCCTCACCGCCCTGGCCTTCCGCTGGTTCGCCCGCGAGTCGGTCGACCTCGCCATCGTGGAGGTCGGGCTCGGCGGAAGGCTCGACGCCACGCATGCCTGGGACGGGGGCGTGGCCGCCATCACCAACGTGGACCTCGACCACACCGAGTGGCTCGGATCGACGGTCGAGGCGATCGCACGCGAGAAGGCCGCGATCCTGGTGCCCGGGGACCGGGCGGTGACCGGAGCCACCGGCACGGCCCTCGAGGTGATCCGGCGGCGGGCGCGTCGGGCCCGGGTGCCGCTCGTCGACGCGGTGCCGGCCGTCGTGCTCGAGATGGACCGCGACGGGCTGCTGGTGGAGCTTCCGGCCCTCGGCCAGGTTCGGGTGGGGCTCCTGGGGCGCCACCAGGCGTCCAACGTCGCCGTCGCCGACGCCGTCCTGGATGCCCTGGACGAGGCCGGGATTGCCCGTGTCGATCCCGACGCGCGCCGGGCGGGATACCGGGCCGCGCGCTGGCCGGGTCGCCTCGAGCTGCTGGTCGTGCCGGGGGCCGGGCCCGGCGGAGCGTCCGCGGAGGTGCTCCTCGACGGCGCCCACAACCCGGCCGGGGCGCGAGCCCTGGCCGCAGCCCTGGACGAGCTGCGCCCCCGGCTGCAGGGCTGGTCCCCGGGGCGCCCGGCGCCGGTGACGCTCGTGCTGGCGACGATGGCGGACAAGGACGTGCCGGGCATCCTGGCCCCGCTCGCCGCCGCCGCCTCGCTCGCCGGCGCCCGCGTGGTCGCGACCCGCGTGGAGGGCGCCCGCGCGCTCCCACCCGACCAGCTCGCCGCGGCCTGGCTGGAGCTGGATCCGGCCGCCCGGGTGGCCGTGGCCGCGGATCCCGCGAGCGCGCTGGGGGTCGCGCTCTCGGGCGCGCACGGTCCCGTGGTCGTCGCCGGCTCGCTCTACCTCGTCGGCGCCGTGCGGGCGATCCTGGTCGACGACCCGGACCTGCGGGACCCGGCGTAGGATCGGCCGATGCAGCGCGACCACGGGTCCGACGCCGGCGCCTCCCTCCCGGTCGAGCGGGCACTGCCCGGCGAACGCGGCGTCGTCGCCCCGGACGCGACCCGGGGGGGCGGGGCGGCCACGCCATCGTTCGCCGTCCCGGCCGGCGCCGACCCGGGCGTGGGCGGCATCCCGGCTCCGCTGGAGATCGGGCCGCGGACGTTCGCCTGGGGTACCCGGACGTTCGTGATGGGGATCATCAACCTGACCCCGGACTCGTTCTCCGGGGACGGGCTGGGCCGTGCCGGCAACCCGGTCGCCGCCGCCGTCGCCCTGGCCCGGGCGATGGTGGCCGACGGCGCCGACCTGCTGGACGTCGGCGGGGAATCCTCCCGGCCGGGCCACGATGCCGTCTCCGTCGCAGAGGAGCTCGCCCGGGTCCTGCCCGCGATCCGGGCGCTGCGCGACGCGCTGCCCGGGACGCCCATCTCGATCGACACGGTCAAGCCGGCCGTCGCCGACGCCGCGCTGGACGCCGGCGCCAACCTCGTGAACGACGTGTGGGGCGTCGCCCGCGACGACGCGCTGGCCCGGGTCGCAGCGGCCCACGGCGCCCCGCTCGTCCTGATGCACAACCGGGCCGAGGCGCGCTACACGGCGCTCATGGCCGAGATCGTGGCGGACCTCCAGCAGGCCGTCGATCGGGCGGTCGGCGCGGGGGTGCCCTGGGCGCGCCTGATCGTCGATCCCGGATTCGGGTTCGGCAAGGCGCCGGTCCATAACCTGGCGCTCCTGCGCGAGCTGGCCATGCTGCGCGTCCTGGGCCGCCCCATCCTCCTGGGCACCTCCCGCAAGTCGACCCTCGGAAAGGTGCTCGACCTGCCCCCGGAGGAACGGCTCGAGGCGACCCTCGCCACGACCGCGCTCGGCGTCGCGGCGGGCGTCGACATCGTCCGGGTCCACGACGTGCGCGCGAACGTGCGGGCTGCCCGCATGGCCGACGCGGTGCACCGCCCAGGGGCCGGGCGGTGACCGACCGGCTGGAGCTGCGGGGGATGCGTTTCGAGGGACGCCACGGCGTCCTCCCGCCTGAGCACGTGACCGCCCAGCCGTTCGAGGTCGACGTCGTCCTCGAGATCGACCTCGCGCCGGCGGGCCGGGCGGACGACCTCGGCCGGACCGTCGACTACGGTGCCGTGCTCGAGGCGGCCCGGGCAGTCGTGGAGGGGCCGCACGTCGACCTGATCGAGACGCTGGCGGAGCGGATCGCGTCCCGGATCCTCGACGAGCAGGCCCGCGTGGAGGCCGTCACGGTGCGCCTGCGCAAGCCCGAGGCGCCCCTGCCGGGCGTGCTCGCCTGGGCAGGAGTGGAGATCCGGCGGGCCCGCTGACGGGCCCGTCCCGAAGCCGCGCCCGGATGGCTTGCCGGGCGCAGGGTCACAGGTCGGCCGGGCGTGTCCCCAGCGTGAGCTCGAGCGTGATGGACTTGCCGTCGCGGAGCACGTCGAGGGCAACCGTCTTGCCGGGCGCGTACTGGGTGAGGATGTCGTCGAGCGGCGAGGTCGAGGCGATCTTCTGGCCGTCGACCGCGACGATGATGTCGCCGTCGCGCAGGCCCGCCCGCTCGGCCGGGCTCCCGGGCACGACGGAGGGCGCCGTTGCACCACCGGTCGTGCTGGCGTTCAGCCACGCGCCCGCCGTGACCGGCAGCTTGTGGTCGGCCGCGATCTGGGCGTCGATCGCCGTGTAGCGGATCCCGATCCAGGGCCGCGCGAGCTTCTGGCCCGCGAGCGCCTGCTGCATGATCGGCCGGGCGATGTTGATCGGGATCGCGAATCCGATCCCTTCGGCGGTCGAGGCGACGGCCGTGTTGATCCCGATGACGTCCCCCTGCGCGTCCAGGAGCGCACCACCCGAGTTGCCGGGATTGATCGCGGCATCGGTCTGGATGAGGTTGCGCAGCGTCGCCCCGGTGTTGACCTGGATGGTCCGGCCGAAGGCCGAGATGATGCCCGACGTGACCGAGTTGGTGTACATCCCGAGCGGGCTGCCGATGGCGATCGCCAGCTGGCCCACCTTCGTGGTCGAGGAGTCGCCGATCGGCGCGGTCGGGAGGCCCGTCGCGTCCACCTTCACGATCGCGAGGTCGGTCAGGGTGTCGATCCCGTAGATCGATCCCTTGAAGGTACGGCCGTCCTGGAGCGCCACGGACAGCTCGTTGCTGCCGTCGACGACGTGCCGGTTGGTGACGATCCAGCCGCTGGCATCGAAGATCACGCCCGACCCGACGCCGGTCTCGGGAACCTGGCCGCCCACCGGGCCCTGGGTCGCGGTCGTCGAGGTGATCGTGACGATCGCGGGCGAGACCTTGGCGGCCGCCGCCGTGATCGCCGACGATTCGTCGACGGCGATGGGCTGTGCGGCGGCCGGCGCTGCGCTCGACGCGGCGGATGCCGTCACGACCGCGCCGTCGAGGGCCCCGGTGGCGCGCAGGATGCCGTAGGTGCCAAAGGAGGCGAGCAGGGCCGACACGAGCGAGGCCGTCACGATCGCCGCGGCAAGCCCGCTGCGGGCCCTGCGCCCGGACGCGGACGGTCCCTCGCTCAGCGACGGCTCGGGCACGGGCTCGAACCAGCGTTCCGGGGTCGCGGGCCCGACCTGCTCCGCGTCGCTCTCGGCGGCGGCCCAGGCCGGCCTTCGGTCGGCGGCCGGGGAGTAGGCGATCGGCCGCGTGGTGTCCTCGGGCGTCGCTTCCCGAGCCCATGCAGCGGCGGGAGGCGCGGATGCGGGACGCCGTCCGCCGGGCTCGGCGGGAGGGAGTGGCTGGGCCGGCGCCCATGGCCAGGCCGGGACCGCAGGGTTCGGCAGCGGGGGGCGCGGGTCGAGTGGTTCGGTCATGCGGGGGAGCTCTCGCTGGAACGTCACGAATGGGATTGGGAGGATCTGGCCGGCATCGTGTCATGCGCAGGTTCAGGGGCAGGCGGGGCCTCTATGAAGAATTCGTCACGCGTTGGGCGGCGAGGCAGGCTCTCCATCCGGCGGCGGCGTCGACGCGCCGTCGGCCCCGGCCCCACCCGACCGCCCGTCGGGGCCGACCCGCGGGTCGCGGGGCAGCACCACGGTGAAGCTCGAACCGGCACCGACCCGGCTCTCCACGGAGATCCGGCCACCGTGCATGTCGAGGATCGACTTGACGATCGCCAGCCCGAGGCCGCTCCCGCTGCCTCGCGCCTCGCTGGCCGAGGAGCCGCGGTAGAACCGCTCGAAGATGTGGGGCAGCTCGGCGGCGTCGATCCCCACGCCGGTGTCGCGAACCTCGATGGCCGCCCCATCGCGCAGCGGCCGCAGCTCAACGACGACCCGGCCACCCCGCATCGTGAACTTCAGGGCGTTCCCGACCAGGTTGCCGACGACCTGGCCGATCCGCTGGGGGTCGTGGCGGATGCGCAGCGGGTTCGAGGGCAGGCGGAGCTCCAGCTCCACGCCGCGCCTGCGGGCCCCCACCTCGGCCTGCTCGACCGCGGATTCGACGGCGATGCGCAGGTCGTCCGGGCGAAGGTCCAGGGCGAGCAGTCCCGACTCGAGCTTCGAGAGCTCCAGGAGGTTCTGGGCGAGCCAGTCGAGGCGCTCCAGCTGGACCCGGCTCGACTCGAGGAACTCCTCGCGCGTCGCCTCGTCCTCCCAGGCTCCCTCCCGGAGCAGCTCGTTGAAGGTCCGCAGCGCGGCGATCGGGGTTCGCAGCTCGTGGCTGACGTCGGCCAGGAAGTCGCGGCTCCGGTCCCGATCGCGGCGGATGATGTCGATCGACTCCTCCAGCCGTCCGGCCATCACGTTGAACTGGCGGGCCAGCTCGCTGACCTCGGCGTAGGAGGGGCCCAGCTCATCGGCCGGAACCCGGCCCGCCATGTCGCCCCCACCCAGCCGCCGCGTCGCCTCGGTCAGCCGGCGCAGCGGCCTGGTGAAGCGGCCGGCCATCAGGGCGGCCACCAGGACGGCCGCCAGGAGCGCGCCGAAGGCGGTGGCGGCGAGCAGTCCCGTGATCGTCCGGACCGTGAAGGCGCGCGTCGTCAGCGGATTGGCCAGCCGCACCTCGACGCCCCAGTCGTCGGCCAGCGCGGAGCCGCGCACGCCGAAGGTGCTCGTGGCGTCGATCGGCTCCCTGGATTCCTGGGCCTCGGCCACGGCCTGCGTCTGGCGGGAGAACGTGCCGCCGGGGGCCGGGACGACGATCAGCAGCCCGCCCGACGTCCGGGTCAGCCCGCCGATCCTGATCGTGACGTCGGCCTTGGCCACGCTGTCGGCCACCAGGCGCAGGAAGCTCGGCTGGCCGATCTGGTTCGCCACGTCCGGGTTGAGCTGGTTGCCCGCCTCGACGACGGCGCCGCCCGCGGTCGACTGGGCGACCGCCGCGACGACCGAGGCGACCTCCAGGGCCCGGGCGTCGAGGGCACTCTCGTCCTGGTCGCGGAAGTAGGCCTCCAGGCGGTTCACGACGATCCCCGAGACCGACAGGAGGATCGCCGCGACCAGGAGCGACACGAAGAACGTCAGGCGGGCGCGGAAGGTGGTCGGGAGGAAGCGCCGGGAGAAGCGCCAGGCGTTGCGGGACCAGCGGGCCGCCGGACCGGAGGGCGGGGACCGGCGGTCAGCGCTCGGCGAAGGCGTAGCCGACCCCCCGCACGGTCTGCACGAAGACGGGCTGCGACGGGTCGTCCTCGATCTTCTCGCGCAGGTGGCTCACGTGCACGTTGATCGTCTTCTCGTCCTGGTCCAGCGCCTCGTAGTCGCGCAGCAGCTCCAGCAGCTCTCCCCGGGTGTAGACCCGGCCCGGCCGGCTGGCCAGGTGGCGCAGGATCTCGAACTCGGTCGGCGTGAGCGCGATCCGCCGGGATCCCCGCTGGACGCGCCGTCGATCCAGGTCGATGAGCAGGTCCCCGTGGCGGATCACGCGCCCTCCGGCGGCGTCCGCGAAGTCGCCGTAGGCGCGCCGGAGGAGCGCCTTGATGCGGCTCATCAGCTCGCGGAGCCCGAACGGCTTGGTCAGGTAGTCGTCCGCGCCAAGCTCCAGGCCGATCACCTTGTCGACCTCGTCGTCGCGGGCGGTCAGCACCAGGATCGGCATCTTGCCCTCGCCCGCGCGGATGCGCCGCAGCACCTCGAAGCCGTCCATGCCGGGGAGGCGGACATCGAGGACCACGAGGTCCGGAGCCTGGTGGATCGCGAATTCGAGCCCCTCTTCGCCCGAGCGCGCGACGGTGACCTCGTAGCCCTCCTGCTGGAGGGCGTACTGGATCCCGCGCGCGACCGCGTGCTCGTCCTCGACGATCAGGATCGTGCTGGCCATCGAGGCCGGATCGTACACCCGGACCGGCCCCCGCCGACCTGCGCCGCCCGCACGGCGCGGCGAGCGTCGTCTCGACGGGCCGGAATCCGACCTCGCGCTGGCTGCTCGGCTGCCCCCGCGAGCGGCCGATGCCGGGCAGGGCACCCTCCGTGGTACCCTCACTCTTCGATCGGGCTCCCGGGCCGCGCCTCGCGAGGGCGCCCGTCCGCCCACCCACGGCGCCCACCCGGCGTCTCCCGAGAAGGAAACCGACCACGTGAGCAGCTCCCGCCCGACCCTCGCGGCCGCCAGCCGCACCGAGACCGGCAAGGCCAACGCCCGCCTGCGCAGGGCCGGCCGGCTCCCGGCAGTCGTCTTCGGCCACGGCGATTCCGTCTCCCTCACGCTCGACGCGCACGACTTCGAGCTGCTGCGCCGCAAGGCCGGCTCCAACGCGCTCATCGACCTCGTCGTGGACGGGGGACGGCCGACGCCCGTCCTGGTCCACGGGGTCCAGATCCACAAGGTCGAGCGGGCCGTGATCCACGTCGACCTGTTCCGGGTGAAGATGACCGAGGACATGACCGTCGACGTGGCCGTCCATGGCACCGGCACGTCGCTGGCCGTCGAGCGCCAGGGCGGCACGCTCTTCCACGCGGTCGACCACGTCAAGGTGAGGGCCCGCCCGGACCGTCTGCCGGGTTCGCTCGAGGCGGACCTGTCCGTGCTGGAGGACTTCGAGGCGGCAATCCGCGCGCGCGACCTGCCCCTCGCGGAGGGCGTCGTCCTCGTCTCGGACCCCGACGAGATCGTGTTCCGCGTCCTCGCCCCGCGGGTGTCGGAAGAGCTCGCCGCCGGCGAGGCGGCCGAGGAGCCCGAGGCCGCCGCTGCCCCCGAGGAACCCGCCGCGGAATAGCGTCCGACGGGACCCCAGGGCAGCACCCGGGAGGGCCGGCGCTCAGCCCTCGGGGCGTCAGGTCGGTCGGACTGCGCTCGCTCGAAGGAGCGGCGTGCGCCACACGAAGGCGCCGTCCGGGAGCTGCGCCAGCCCCTCGTCGAAGCGCCGGAGCACCTCGGCGCCCAGCGCCTCCGGGAGGGCCTCCAGCTCGGCCGCGTGGTCGTACTCGAGCACGAGGGCGCGGACGCCCGCGCGTCCGAAGTCGTGGACGAGGTCCGGTCGCTCGGCCCGCGCCTGCGCGAACCCGGCTGCCGTGAGCTCCTCGAGGGCGGCGTCGACGGTCGGGATCGGGCCGGCCCGCGGCGGGTCCGGCACGTCGGGACGCGGGGCCCCGGATTCGGCGAGCACGCCCTCGAACGCGGACTCCCAGGCGTCCTCGGGTCCGGTCGGCTTGCGCCCGTCGGCCCACACCACGAAGGCGAGCCGTCCGCCCGGCCGCAGCGCCGCCCGGATCGCGACCAGCGCCGCATGGCGGTCGCCCACGAGCTGGAGCACGAACAACGACACCGCGGCATCGAACCCGGCGGGCCCCAGGGAGGTCCCGACCGCGACCGTGATGTCCGCTTCGACGAGGTCGAGGCGCGCCCGGCTCGCGGCCGACAGCCCGGCCGCGGCGTCGCGGGCCTGGCCGAGCATCCCCGCGGACAGGTCGAGCCCGGTGACCCGCAGCTCCGGGAACCGCGCCAGCGCCGCCAGGGCGATCGTTCCGGTCCCGGTCCCGACATCCAGCAGGCGCGCACCCGGGCGGCTGCAGGCGCTTGCGACGTCGTCAAGCAGATCGAGCGCGGGTGCGCTCAGGACCGGGGCCCAGCAACGCGCGTACGTTCGGGAGCGGCGATCGTAGCGGGCGCCCATCTCGCTCATCGGGCAGCGCGGCCAGCCGCCATCGCGATCAGGCCACCTCGTGGCGGATCGTCAGGGCGGCCAGCGCCGCGAACACGGCTGCGACGAAGCCCAGCACGACGACGTCCAGCTGGAGCGCGCCGGTGGTGAGGTCCGCGCCCTTGATCATCACCTCGCGGAGCCCGTCCACCGCGTAGGTCAGGGGCAGGATCCGCGAGATCGGCTGGAGCAGGTCGGGCAGCTTCTCGACGGGCCACAGGACGCCCCCGAGGAGCGCCTGCGGGACGATCACGATGGGCACGAACTGGATCACCTGGAGCTCCGTCCGGGCGAACGTGGAGACGAAGATCCCCAGGTTGACCATCCCGAGGGTGAGCAGGAACACGACGAAGAAGGCGACCAGCGGGCTGCCCGCGTTCGCGATCCCGAGGCCGATCCCGAAGGCCGGCAGGGGCCCCAGGGCCGGGACCTGCACGTCCATCAGGGCGAACGTCGTGATCAGGGCGACCTGGATCGCCGCGAAGATCGCGAAGCCCAGGCTGTAGCCGAGCACGATCTCCAGGCGGGTGACAGGCGTGGCCAGGAGACGCTCCAGCGTTCCCCCGACCCGTTCGCGCAGGAACGAGATCCCGGTGAGCAGGAAGACGAAGAAGAACCCGAAGAAGCCGATCAGGGCCGGCGCGAAGGCATCGAGCTGGTCGGCCTGCGGGCTGCCCCAGATCGTCTCCATGGTCAACGTGGGGACGTTGGGCACCAGCAGGCCGGTGATCGCGCGCTGGAGCCGGGCGACGTTGCCACCGTCGGCCGCCGGATCCGCGCCCGGGACGATCACCGTGAGCGAGGTCGGGGCGGTCGTGCCCGGTCCGGGGATGAAGTCCGCCGGCAGGACCAGCGCGAGGTCCACCTGCCCGGCCCGGATCGCCCCGCGGGCCGCGTCGACGCTGTCCGTACGGATCAGCACGGCGATGTCCCGGGCGCCGGCGAGGCGTCCGCCGATCGCGTCCACGACCGTGCTGTTCGCCACGAGCGCGACCCGGGTCTCGCCGGCCTGCTGGCCACGGATGACCCAGCCGAGGAGGCCCGTCACGACCAGGGGGACGACGAACAGGAGGGCGAGGGTCCGGTGGTCGCGCCGGAACTGGTCGGCGATCCGGCGAGCGATCGCCAGGACGCGCCGGGTGCTCACGCCGTCACCTCCCGGGCGAAGGCCAGGAAGGCGGTCTCGAGGTTGTCGGTCCCGGCGCGCGTCCGCAGCTCCGCTCCCGAGCCCCGGGCCAGGACCCGGCCGTCCCGGATGAAGAGCAGCTCGTCGCAGCGGTCGGCCTCGTCCATCACGTGGCTGCTCACCAGGAGCGTTGCCCCGGCCGCGGCGAGACCCCGGAAGTGCTCCCAGAACTGGACCCGGAGGGCGGGGTCGACGCCGACGGTCGGCTCGTCGAGGAAGACCACGTCCGGGCGGTGGGCAAGGGCACAGGCCAGGGAGAGCCGACGGCGCATCCCGCCCGAGAGCTCCACGGCGGGAGTCGCAGCCCGGTCCGCGAGCTCCACGACCTCCAGCGCGCGGCGCAGGTTCGCCGGGTCGGTCTCCCCGTAGAGCGCGGCGAAGAAGCGCAGGTTCTCCCATGCCGAGAGCTCCGCGTAGATCCCGTCCGACTGGGTCATGTAGCCGACCCGGGCGAGCACCGTCCGGGACGGCATCGTCGTGCCCAGGACGCGCGCCTCGCCGCTCGTCGCCCGGGCAAGGCCCGTGAGCAGGCGGATGAGGGTGGTCTTCCCGGAGCCGTTCGGGCCGAGGAGCCCGTAGATCCGGCCGGGCTCCAGCGCGAGGTCGATCCGGTCGACGGCCAGGATGCGCCCGAACCGCTTGACCAGGCCGATCGCCTCGATCGCCGGGGTGGCCATGCCCGTCTCGCCTCCTCGTCGTGGGCCCCGCCGTTGCGGGATCGATGCACCGGACGCGGATCAGAGTCTAGCGACCGGAATCGGCCACGGGGATGCCTCCGTCGCGGCTCGCCGTTCGGCGTGCCGTTTGGCGGCGCCGCTCCATCCGACCGGCCTTCGGCTTGGATGCGAAGGGATCTGGCCCGCAGCGGAGTCCGGGCGGACCCTGACGCCGTACGCGAGCCGACCGGATCCACGAGCCGACTCGGAAGATGGAGTCTGCCGCGATGAAGAAGATCCTCCTTGCCTACGATGGCGGAGAGGCCGCCCGTCACGCCCTCGGGACTGCGGCCGAGCTCGCAACCACCTTCGGCGCCGAGGTCGGCGTCGTGAGCGTCATCCCGCTGTACCCGGGGCGCGCGCCCGTCGCGCCGTGGGACGACTCGTCCGTGCACGCCCAGGAGCTCCAGGACGCCAAGCGGATGCTGGCCGACCGGGGGGTCGCCGCCGAGCTTCTCGAGCCATCGGGAGACCCCGCGCGGACGATCGAGCGGGTCGCCGAGGAAGGCGGCTACGACACGATCGTGATCGGTTCCCGGGGCCTCGGAACCCTGGAGCGGGCGCTCCAGGGGAGCGTCTCGGAGCACGTCGTCACCCACACGGCCGCCACGGTCGTCGTCACCCACTGAGATCGACCTCGCTCGACGGCGGGCCCGGATCCCTCCCACGGGGCGATCCGGGCCTTCCTGATTCGCGCGCCATCGGGGGGACGCGCGTGGAGCAGCGGAACAACGCGCGCTCCGGCCCCCGCGTCGGGGCCGTCCGGCCCGTCCGTCCTGTCCCGGGCCTGTCGTAGGATCCCCCCATGCCGGCATCGAGATCACCGCTGCCGGGTCCCCCGGACCCGCGTCGGCCCCTTCGCATCACGTTCCGCGGCCGCTCGCTCCTGGGCCGCCCCCTCTACAACAAGGATGTCGCGTTCACGGCTGACGAACGGGACTGGTTCGGCCTGCATGGCCTGCTTCCCTCTCGCGTCATGACCCTCGACGAGCAGCTCGCCCTGGAGCTGGAGCACGCTCGGCGCAAGGCGGACGACCTGGAGTGCTTCATCGGCCTGGCGGCGCTCCAGGATCGCAACGAGACCCTGTTCTACCGGCTCATCGCCGAGAACCTCGAGGAGTTCCTGCCCATCGTCTACACGCCCACGGTCGGCCGGGCCTGCCAGGAGTACAGCCACATCTTCCGGCGCCCCCGGGGCGTCTGGATCACCCCGGACGACATCAACCGGATCCCCGAGCTCCTGCGCAACGCGGCCCAGCAGGACGTCCGGCTGATCGTGGCGACGGACAACGAGCGGATCCTCGGCCTGGGCGACCAGGGAGCCGGCGGGATGGGCATCCCGATCGGCAAGCTCGCCATCTACACCGCCGGCGCCGGCATCTATCCGGCCCTCGCGCTGCCCATCTCGCTCGACGTCGGCACGGACCGCGAGGCGCTGCTGGCCGACCCGATGTACATGGGCTGGCATCACGCCCGCCTTCGCGGGCCCGCCTACGACACCTTCATCGAGGCCTTCGTCGACGGCGTCAGGACAGTCTTCCCGCGCGCCCTCCTCCAGTGGGAGGACTTCAAGCAGCACACCGCGATCCGCATCCTGGATCGCTACCGGGACGTCCTGCCCTCGTTCAACGACGACATCCAGGGCACCTCCGCCGTAGTCGTCGCCGGGATCCTCGCCGCCTTCCGCCTCATGCACGGGAGCCCGCGCGAGCAGCGCCTCGTCTTCGTGGGCGCCGGCGCTGCGGCGATCGGGATCACCCGCCTGGTCCGGTTGATGCTGACCGAGGCGGGTCTGAGCGCAGCGGACGTTCGGCACGCGATGGTCGTCCTCGACTCGAAGGGGATCCTCGCCCTGGATCGGCCAGGGCTGGAGGCCGACAAGCGCGAGCTCGCCCTTGATGCCGACGAGCTCGCCGCCTGGGGGCTGACGGAGGCGTCGACCCTGGAGGACGTCGTCCGGGCCGTGCAGCCCACCATCCTGGTCGGCACGACCGGGACCGCGGGCGCCTTCCCCGAGGCCGCGATCCGGGCGATGGCCGAGGGTGTCGAGACCCCGATCATCTTCCCGCTCTCGAATCCCACCTCCAAGAGCGAGGCGACGCCGGCGGACGTCCTCGCGTGGACCGGGGGCCGCGCGATCGTGGCCACGGGCAGCCCCTTCCCGCCGGTCGAGACGGACCAGGGGACGCGGATCATCGGCCAGGCGAACAACTCGTTCATCTTCCCCGGCCTGGGTCTGGGGGCGATCGTCGCCGGCGCGCGGCGCATCGAGGACGCGCACTTCCTGACCGCGGCCCGGACGCTCGCGTCGCTGGTGAGCGCGGAGCGGCTCGCCGCCGGCGCGCTGTACCCGCCCGTCTCGGAGCTCCGGGCAGTCTCCCGGGAGATCGCCGTGGAGGTGGTCCGGGCGGTCGGCACGATCGACGCGCAGAGCATGGCCGACGACGATGAGGGCGAGCTGCGCGCCGAGGCCGCGGTCGACGAGGCGATCTGGTGGCCGGACTACCCGCCGTACGATCCCGCCTGACGCCGGCTCCGGGGGCCAGCGGCGCCGATCGCCGCGGCCGGTGACGAGCACGCGCCGCACTTCGCGCCGCCGACAGGGGGCCGCACGGGCATAATCCCCGCGTGCCCCTCGCCTTCGCCCCTCCCCTGGAGCCGATGCTCGCCAAGCCGCAGCCCCGGATTCCGGCCGGAGCAGGCTGGGGATACGAGCCCAAGTGGGATGGCTTCCGCTGCATCGTGTTCCGCGACGGGGACGAGCTGTACCTCCAGAGTCGTGACCTGCGGCCCTTCAACCGCTACTTCCCGGAGCTCGACGAGCCCCTGCGGGCGGCGCTCCCGCCGCAGGCCGTGGTCGACGGGGAGATCGTCATCGCCGGGCCGGACGGCCTCGACTTCGACGCCCTGCTCCTGCGGATCCACCCGGCCGAGTCCCGGGTCCGGATGCTCGCCGCGGAGACGCCCGCGAGCTTCGTGGCCTGGGACCTCCTGGCGGTCGGGGGCGAGGATCTGCGGGCAGCCCCGTACCTCGAACGCCGCCGACGGCTCACGGCCCGCGTCGAGGCGGGCGTACCTGGCGTTCGCCTGACGCCCCTCACCGAGGATCCTGCCGTCGCGGGCGACTGGTTCTCCCGCTTCGAGGGGGCTGGGCTCGACGGCGTCATCGCGAAGCGGCTGGACGGCGTCTACGAGCCCGGTCGCCGCGGCTGGGTGAAGATCAAGCACGCCCGGACGGCGGACGCGGCCGTCGCCGGGTTCCGCTGGCACAAGGACGAGGCTGGCAGCGGCGTCGGCTCGCTCATCCTCGGCCTCTTCGACGACGCGGGGACGCTCCACCACGTCGGGGTGGCCTCCGGGTTCACGGCCGCCCGCCGCCGGGAGCTGGTCGAGGAGCTGGCGCCGCTCCGGGTCGACGCGCTGGCCGGGCATCCCTGGCGCGAATGGGCGACCGCGGAGCAGCCGCCGGGGGCCTCCGGGAGCCGCGTTCCCGGCGTCCAGAGTCGCTGGAACCGCGGCAAGGACCTTTCGTGGGAACCGCTCCGCGTGGAGCGCGTCGTGGAGGTCGCCTACGACCACCTGCAGGGCGACCGGTTCCGCCACGCGACCCAGCTCGTGCGCTGGCGGCCGGACCGCCAGCCCGGCGATTGCCGCTATGACCAGCTCGAGGCGACCGCCCCGTTCGAGCTCGCCGAGATCTTCGGCCAGCCTCCCGGGGATCGAGGGTCGAGGTGACCGGATCCTGGTCGATGGCCGACGGGCGGGCGGGCCGCTGGCGCCGCGCGTTCGTCGCCGGGCTGGCCATGCTGCTCCTCGGGGGCGGGATCGCCACGGCCGTGGCCGTGGCCAGGCCCGGCGGGCTCGGCGAGCTGGTCGGGGTGGTCCCGTCATCCTCCCCGTCCGCGACGCCCACGGCGAGCGCCGCCAGCGGCGTTCCGGCGTCCGCGTCACCGGCGGCCCCGGCGACCAGTGGTGCCTCGCCCTCCAGCGCTCCGTCGGCCGTCCCGTCCGGGGCGCCCACGGCCGCCCCCTCGACGGAGCCGAGCGCGCCGCCACCGGTCGACGCCGCGACGGCGGCCCGGCTGCAGCGCGCGCTCGAGGCCGTCCGGAAGAGCCTGATCCTGCCGGGCGTCTCGGCGACCGTGATCTTCCCGAACGGCAGCGCCTGGACCGGCGTCGCGGGCTACGCGGTCCCCTCGAAGAAGATCCCGGTCCGGCCGGAGACGCCGTTCGCCCTCGCGAGCGTGACGAAGACGTTCACCGCGGCGCTGATCCTGCGCTTCCAGGACCAGGGCCTGCTCTCGATCGACGACCCGCTCTCACGCTACCTGCCGGACTTCCCGAACGCCCGGCGGATCACCCTGCGGATGCTCCTCCAGCACACCAGCGGGCTGCCCGACTTCTTCATGAACCCGAAGATCGACGTCGCGCTCCTGAAGAACAAGCGGCTGGCCTGGACGCCGGCCATGACGCTGGCCTACGTGCTCAAGCCGGTCGTCGCCCCGGGCAAGGTCTGGTACTACTCGAACACGAACTACGTTCTCCTCGGCCTGGTCGCGGAGAAGGTCGGGGGCGCCTCGTGGGCGGACCTCGTCCACCGCCAGCTGCTCGACCCGCTCGGGCTCCACGGGATCACCGTGCAGGGGGTCGATCCGCCCATTGCGCCGCCCGCCCACGCCAACGTGATGTACGTCGGCGCCGGCGGACAGGTCCTGCCCCGGGACCAGACCGATGGCACGGCGGTCGTGCCCTTCACGTCGGTCGCCACGGCCGCCTGGTCCGCCGGCGTGCTGGCGGCCGATTCCGGCGACCTCGCGCGCTGGGGTCGCGCCCTCTACGGGGGAACGGTGCTGAGCCCCGTGTCGCGCATCGAGATGCTCACCTTCGACCCCGACATCGCCCGGGCATACGCGACCGCCTACGGCCTCGGGGCCTCCCGGGTGACGTTCGACGGCCACGTCGCATTCGGGCACACGGGCGCGCTCGCCGGCACCCGCTCCGCGATCCGCTGGTTTCCCCGCGAGAAGCTGACGATCGCGGCGCTCTTCAACCGCGACGTGTTCCGCGGGGACGACGTGATCCGCGCCCTCGTCCACGCGCTCTATCCGGCCGGGGCGAAGGCCAGCCCGGGTCCGGGACCCGGCCCGACCGCCAAGCCCTAGGCGCGGGGCACCCTCGCCGGGGATCAAGGCGGCCCGAAGTGAGGCTGCGGGCTTCCCGAGTTGGGCACGGGTTGGTAGAGTCCGGGCGTCCACGTATGGGGACGGGCACTGGGAGGCTTCGATGACCGATCCGCAGGTTCCGTCGGGCGAGCAGCCGGCGATGCCCGCCGCCAGCGAGCAACCGACGATGCCCGTTCCACCCCCCGTGCCGCCGCAGCAGGACTGGCCGCAGCCCGCGGCCGCGCCGCAGGCGGAGGGACCCGCCTGGGGCCAGCCCCAGCCGGCACCCCAGCAGGGCTGGCAGCAGCCGACGCCGCCGGCCGGTCCCGCCTGGGGTCAGCCCGCCCAGCCCGCGCCGCAGCAGTGGCCGCAGCAGGTCCCCCAGCCCGCGCCGCAGCAGTGGGCCCAGCCGGCGCCCCAGGCGGCACCGCAGCAGTGGCCGCAGCAGGCTCCCCAGCCCGGCTGGGGTCAGCCAGCCCCGGCGCAGGCGGGCTGGGTGCAGCCGGCCCAGGCGCAGGCGCCCGGCCACTCGATGCTCCGGGTGATCGTCTCGGCGCTGTTCATGCTGGCAGCGGGCGTCCTGACGCTCGTGCCGGCCGCGGGCTTCGTGATCGGCGGGAACAAGCTGAGCGACTACCTGAACACGGCGCAGTTCGCCAGCGTCGCGGACGCCGTTGGGAACGCCCTCGTGGTGGTCGGGGTCGTCATGGGGGTCTGGGCGCTGCTCGAGATCCTGGCCTCGCTCGGGATGTTCATGCGGCGCACGTGGGGCCGCGCCCTCGGAACGATCGCCGGCCTGTTCGGCGGCCTGTTCATGAGCCTCGTCCTGCTCGGGTCGCTGAGCGCCCTCAATGCCGCTGACACGGTGGGCGCGACGCCAGGTGTGAGTGGCGTGGTGCTCGTGGCGATCGTTGGCGCGGTATTCGTGGGCTACTGGTTCACCCTCATCGCCTGCATCTCCGGCGGGACGCACTTCCGCCGAGGCTGACGGGGTCCTCCGCGGATCGCCGGCCGATGGTGCGACGGGTCACCCGGCCGGCGGGTCGTCCCTGGTCGCGCGCGGCTTCCCGGGCCAGTCCAGGCCGGCCCACGGGTCGTAGTCGGGGTCGAGCTGCTCCTGCCCAGGTCGCAGCTCCGGCGGCACCTGCTCGAGGTTGACCCGGATGCGGGTCCAGGTCGTCGATCGGCCACGCATCGCGTCGACGAGGACGTCGGCGGGCCGGAGGTGCGGCCAGACCGCCGGGTGGCGGGCCTTCCAGCGCTCGAGGCCCGCGATGGCGTCGGCCTGCTTCGCGGCGCGCCCGATCTCGATCAGCGGCTTCGTGGGCATCCGGCGCTTGGATGGCTGGACGCGTGGCGGCTCGTCCAGCGTCCGGGCGTAGTTCGGCGGCCAGGGCGCGTCCCCCTCGCCCGCCGCCTCGTGGCGGGCCGACAGCTCCAGCAGGCCGTCCAGCGACCCGACTGCCTCGTCGATGCCTTCCGCGGCATCACCAAGGCGGCTGAACAGCTCGGGCACCGTCCGGACCGTGTAGTCGGCCGGATCGACCTCGGAGACCTCCGGCCACCGGAGGGGCATCGACACGCGCGCGTCCGGCCGGGGCCGGACGGAGTAGGCGGACGCGACCGTGCGGTCCTTGGCGTTCTGGTTGTAGTCGAGGAAGACGCCGTGGCGCTCCTCCTTCCACCACTTGCTCGTCGCCAGGTCCGGAACGCGCCGTTCCACGTCGCGGGCGAGGGCGAGGGCCGCCCGGCGAACCTCCGGGAAGGTCCAGCGGCGGGCGATCCGGACGTTGACGTGGATCCCCCGGCTCCCGCTCGTCTTCGGCCAGCCCACCAGGCCGGCATCGGACAGGGCGTCGCGGACGACCAGCGCCACGCGGCGGATGTCGTCCCAGGGCACGCCGGGGACCGGGTCGAGGTCCACCCGCAGCTCGTCCGGGTGATCGACGTCGTCGGCCCGGACCGGGTGCGGGTTGAGGTCCAGGCAGCCGAGATTGACGATCCAGGCGAGCTGGGCCGCGTCCTCGATGACGACCTCGTCGGCCGTCCGTCCGCTCGGAAAGGCGAGCTCGACCGTGCGGATCCAGTCGGGGCGCGACGTCGGGGCGCGCTTCTGGAAGAAGAACTCGCCGCCGGCCCCGTTCGGGTAGCGCTTGAGGGCCATCGGCCGCCCGCCGGCGCCGCGCAGCGCGCCGTCCGCGACCGCCAGGTAGTAGCGGACCAGCTCCAGCTTCGTGACCGGGCCGCCGACCGCGTCCGGGAAGAACGCCTTCTCCGGGTTCGTGATGGTCACGTCCCGGCCGGCCACGGTGAGGATCTCGGGCTTGGGCGCCATGGAGGGGAGGATACGGGGCCCTGTCGAGAAGGTCCGCGCGGGAGGCCGCGTGCGCGCCGCTGCGCGCTGGCCGGGTGCGCCCCGGCCCGCGCCGGGCCCGCCGGCGGGACACCTGCCTGCGATCCGCGGCCCGCTCGACGTTTCCGGCCGGGGCCGCACAATGGCGCCCAGCGCAGGGGCGCTGTCGAATCGGGCCGCGCCCGAACGTCGCATGGTCAGAAGGGGCCACCGCGTCCCGCCCAGGAGGCCACCGATGAAATACCTGCTCCTGATCTACGGCCCGTACGCGGAGGCGACCGGCATGGAGCCGGATCCTGCCTCGATGGAGCCCTGGAACGCCTACTCGCAATGGCTCATCGATCGCGGCGTCTTTCGGGGCGGCGAGCAGCTTGCCCCCAGCGCGACCGCGACCACGGTGCGCATCCGGGAGGGCCAGCGGCTCACGACCGACGGACCGTTCGCCGAGACGAAGGAGGTCCTCGGCGGCTACTACATGGTCGAATGCGACAACCTCGACCTCGCCCTCGAAGCGGCGGCCCGCTGTCCCGGCGCGGCGTGGGGCTCCGTCGAGGTCCGGCCGCTGATCGAGATGTGACGGAAGAGGAAGCCCGCCCTGCGGCGCGCGCCGCTGACGCCCTGGCCCCGGCGCATGCGCCGACGGGTCCGGGAGCTCACGAGGCCGAGGTCCGCGCGCGGGCGGAACGGACCTTTCGCGAGGAGTCTGGCCGCGCTCTCGCGACGCTGATCCGCCTGCTCGGCGACTTCGACGCGGCCGAGGAGGCCATCGCCGACGCCTTCGTCGCCGCGCTCGAGACGTGGCCGCGCGACGGCATCCCGTCGAACCCGGGTGCCTGGATCACGACCACCGCGCGCAACCGGGCGCTTGACCGCGTGCGGCGCGCCCGGCGCCATGCCGAGAAGCTCGTCGAGCTCGAACGCGGGCTCGCCAACCCCCTGGAGGCCCCCGTGAGGCTGGGATCGGAGAGCCGCCTGGCGGATGATCGCCTCCGCCTGGTCTTCACCTGCTGCCATCCCGCGCTCCCGATGGATGCCCGGGTGGCCCTGACCCTGCGAACGCTGGGGGGCCTCACGACGCCGGAGATCGCGCACGCCTTCCTGGTGCCTGAGCCGACGCTGGCCCAGCGGATCGTCAGGGCCAAGGCGAAGATCCGGGCGGCCCGGATCCCCTACCGGGTGCCGCCGGACGACCTGCTCCCGGAACGGCTGGACGGCGTGCTGGCCGTCCTCTACCTGGTCTTCAACGAGGGCTACAGCGCCACGGCGGGCGACGCGCTCATCCGCCGGGACCTGTGCGCCGAGGCGATCCGCCTCGCCCGGCTGGTGGCGGAGCTCATGCCCGAACAACCGGAGGCGACCGGCCTGTTGGCTCTCCAGCTGCTCCAGGACTCGCGCCGGGACGCGCGCGTCAGCCCGGAGGGTGCCCTGGTCCTGCTCGAGGACCAGGACCGCGGCCGTTGGGACAGGGCCGAGATCGGGGAGGGCCTTGCGCTCGTGGAGCGGGGCTTCGCCAGGCTGGCCGCGGCGCCGGCCGTCGAGCCCGGCCCCTACCTGCTCCAGGCCGCGATCGCCGCGTGCCACGCGAGGGCAGAGCTGCCGGAGCAGACGGACTGGCGGACGATCGAGCTCCTCTATGCCGGGCTCGTGGCGGCCGTTCCGACACCCGTCGTGGAGCTGAACCGCGCGGTCGCGGTCGCGATGGCCGACGGGCCCGCGGCGGGGCTGGTCCTCGTTGAGGCGCTGGCGGCGGAGCATTCCCTGGACGACTACCTGCACTTCCATGCCGCCCGGGCGGACCTGCTGCGTCGCCTCGGACGCAGATCGGAGGCTGCGGGAGCCTACGAGCGGGCGCTTACCCTCGCCGGGACGGCGCCCGAACGCTCGTTCCTGGAGCGCCGCCTCGGGGAGGTTCGCGCCGCGGGCTGACCGGGTGCAGCGGGCGTGCCGGGCCCGGGGCGGCGCGGATCACGGCGTCGGGCGTCGCCGACCGAGCTCCAGGGCCTGCCTCAACCGCAGGTGAAGCTGCCCCGCACGGACGCTCCGGAAGCCGTCGTGCCGTCGAACGTGCCGCTGCCCAGGTCGGGCGCCAGCGTCACCTGGAGCCCACTGCTGACCACGACCTGGGGCACGCCGCCGGTTCGCCAGGTGATGGTCGCGTTGTCGCCGACGAATTGCCCGCCGCCGCGGACCGGCTGGGCATCCGACGGGGCGTAGGGACTGGCGCCGACGACGAGGCCGAAGTAGGCGTCCCCGTTCGGTGCACCGATGTTGACCGCGAGCCAGTCGTCGGCGGCATCTCGGGTGCACCACCCACCGCTCCACGTGATCGCGGGGGTTCCCTCAAGGCGCGCGCTGGCCGTCCCGCCGGTGAAGCTCGCCCGCGGGATCGGCGAACCCGAGGCCGAGGGCGACGCGGACGCGCCGGGGCTGGCGCCAGCCGCGCATCCGGCGAGAAGGCTGACCGCCAGCGCGAGCGCGAGGAGTCCGGCGGGGTTGGCGCCCTGGACCGTGCGCCGCGATCGAAGGGCGGCGAGGCCGACGCGGGAGGGACGGATCGGGGACCTCCGGGAATGGGGCGGCGCCGGCGGGCGGCGATGCCCGCGATTCTACGCCGAGCGGCGGGCCGCCCCGTCCGAGGCGCGCGACCGCCAGGCTGCGAGCCGCCGCGAGGCGCATCCCTCCCAGCTCGGCATGCAGCCGCCAGCGGGGATCCTCCCCGGGCTCGCGAGCGCCCGGTTCCGGCGGACGATCGTCGGCCGACGCACCTACTGGGGCGGCTTGACGGTGATCGGGGCCCCGACGTCCGAGATCGCGTATGTCGCCTGGAGCGTGTAGGAGTGCCGGACGGCGGTCGAGACGATGCCGATCTCCAGGGCCATCTCGGCGCCGACGGGCACCCCGGCCGAGGTCACCCAGATGTCCATCCGCGCCCTGTTCAGCTGGGTGCCGGCCGACGAGAGCGCGATCCACCCGGTCACGGGCACCCATGAGCTCGACGTGGCGATATGGTGCAGCCAGACGCCGGCGCGCTCGACGGGACCGAGGTAGACGAGGGTCGAGGCTCCCTCGAGCAGGAGGAACGGATCAGGATCCGGCAGGAGCCCGGGAGCGAGCGGGGTCTTCTGCCACTTCCCACCATCGCGGCGCGACCAGACCCCCGATCCGATCACCCAGATCTCGCGCCCGCTGATCGGCTTCCCGCGGGCCGGCGCCAGGCGGGCCGTCGCGTCGGAATCGTGGGCCTTCACCGCGGCCCTCATCGTGAACGCGGCGTCGGGGTTGCTGCCGCTGAGGGTGCCGGTCACGGCCACGCGGTACGAGCTCTTCGGGTTGCCCAGGAAGGCCACGAAGCGATCGAGCACCGTCGGGTCGTCCGGGATCGCCGGCGTTGCGGTCGGCGAGGCGGCCGGCCGATACGCGAGGGGCGGCGTCGCGACCGGCGCGGCGCCTCCCTGTCCCAGGGCGAAGACGCTGCCGACGATCACGACGACCAGGAGCAGCGCGCCGATCGCGACCAGGGTCGTCGCCCTTCGTGAGCTGCCCGATCCGGGTTCGGGCGAGACCGGCTCCGCGGTGGCCCAGACCGTGCCCCGGTACTTCTCGGTATACGAGCGCTGCGCCGGCGGTTCCGCGCCCGGACCCGGGGCGATGGAGGGGCGTGCGCCGCGCGTCGCCGGCGACAGGCCCGCCTGCGGGTGCACCGTCGGGGTGGACGGGGTCGGACGGAGGGCGGCCGGCGGCTCCGTGTCCCCTGGCTGTGGGGGCTCAACCATGGGCGGGATCGTGGCGCTTCCCCGCGCGCTCTCCACAGGGCCATTCGTCGCGACTCGCTCGGGACCGCGCGGGGGTCCCGGCCCGGTTGCGCGGGGGCGCAGGGGCTGCCACGCTGCCCGTGGGCACCGTGCCATGCGGTGCGCGACACACCGTTCGAGACCTGCCATGCCCGCCAACGAGCCGCCCGTCCCGCGCCCCCTCCGCCACCGCGGCTACCGCTCCTTCGAGTACCTCCGGCCCGGCGAGGACTACCGCGCCTACGAGCTCGCGACGGACCTCGACCGCGTCCCGCCGCACATCGTGGACGTGACGCCGGCCGAGGAGGCGCGGGCCATGCGCCTGCTGGCCACGCACCCTGCGATCTCGCTCCACGACCACCTGGAGATCGACCCGCGCGATCCCCGCCTGACCGACGAATGGGTCCGCGAGGCGCACATCGCGACGGGCTACGCCGGTCTCGCCCGGTCCGGCCTCGCGGCCGTCTTCGAGAACTTCGAGGATGGCGTGTCGACGATCACCTCGAAGAGCGGCTGGAAGTGGACGGACGTCGTCCACGACCTGGGGATGCGCTTCAGCGACTGGGCCCACCAGGACTTCGTGGTGCGCGCGGAGCGCGTCGCCGACATCCTTGCCGCGTTCGCGAACGGCCAGGTGGCCGTCGTCGCCGCCCTGGAGGCCGCCACGCCCATCGAGAACGAGCTCGACAGGATCGACGTCCTCTACGGGTTCGGCGTGCGCATGCTGGGGATCGCCTATAGCGAGAGCAACGCGCTGGGCTCGGGCTGCCGGGAGACGACCGACGGCGGGCTCACCCATTTCGGGCGGCGCGCCGTGGAGCGGATGAACCGGCTGGGGATCCTGATCGACGTCTCGCACGCGGGCGACCGCACCTCGCTCGAGACGATCGCGGCCAGCCGGGTGCCCGTCTGCATCAGCCACTCCGGCGCGCGCGAGCTGTGGCCCATCAGCAAGTGCAAGCCGGACGAGGTGATCCGGGCCTGCGCCGAACGGGGCGGGGTGATCGGGATCGAGGCTGCGCCGGGCACGACGATGGTCCGGCCGGACCTCGTCGAGCATTCCATCGAGAGCGTCATGCGCCACTTCGAGCACTGCGTGGAGCTGGTGGGGATCGACCACGTCACGTTCGGGCCGGACACGTTCTTCGGCGACCACGCCGCTTCGTATGCCCTGCCGATGGGCCAGCTCCTGGTCTCCGGCGAGTCCGAGTACGACCGCGTGGTGCCGGATCACGTGCGCGGGCTGGAGAATATCGGGGACTTCCCCAACGTCGTCCGCTGGCTCGTGAAGCACGGCTACGAGGACGCCGAGATCGCGAAGGCGATCGGCGGCAACGCGCTCCGGGTGCTGGGGGATGCCTGGGCCTGAGCGATCGGGCCCTCCCCCGACGGGCTGCCCGCACCGCTCGTCGCGATTCCGGTTGCGTTCGCCTCGGGGAACGCCGACACTGCGCACACCGGCGGGGCGCCGGGGTGCTCGCCCGAGGATGGGAAGCTCGCCGGCCGCGGCAGGCCGGAGCGAGCTCGCATCCGCCCAATCGGTCGTCCACGGAGTCAGAGGGAGCCGCTCCGCGTGCCTGAGTTGTCGACGCTCGCCGCCGCGCTGGTCATTGCGCTCGTCCCGTCGGCGATCTACCTGTTCGTCCTGAACGCGATCGATCGCTACGAGAAGGAGCCCTGGACCTTCCTCCTCGCGAGCGTCGGCCTGGGCGCCGTGGTCGCCCCGCTCCTGACGATCGCCTTCCTCGCCCTGACCGGCCGGCCGACCGCGCTCGTACCCGCCTTCGCGCCCGGCCCGAACGCGGACCCGGTGCTGGGGATCGTCGAGGAGCTCATCAAGGGCGGCCTGCTCTATGCGCTGGTCCACAGCGTGCGCGACGAGTTCGACGACGTCCTCGACGGCGTCGTCTACGGCGCCGCCCTCGGCGCGGGCTTCGGAGCCGCGGAGAGCTTCGCCTACGCCCTGGGTGGCACGAGCCTGCTGGGCGGGGGCACGATCGTCGCCCTCGTGATCGCGGGCCTCAACCAGGCCTTCTACAGCTCCGTCCTGGGGGCCATCCTTGGAGCGGCGCAGCACATGGTGCGCGGCCGCCGCCTCATCGTCGTCGGCCTGGCCTTTGCCACCGTGGCGCTGCTCCACTCCTTCCACGACACGTTCCCCCTGGTCCTCTCGCGGGTCGTCGGACAGCCCGACGCGGCCGCCGGCGTCGCGACCCGGTCGGCCGCGAACGTCATCAACTGGCTGGGGATCCTGACGCTGGCGGTGACGGTCGTGGTGGCCTGGCGACGCGAAGCCAGGATCCTGCGCGCTGAGCTCCACGACGAGGTCGCGGCGGGCCTCGTCAGCGATTCGGACTACGCGACGATCACCTCGTTCGGCGGCCGGCTGGGCCGCCAGGCGGCCCTCCTCCGGACCGCCGGCCTGCGCCCGGTGCTGCAGCTCCGGCGACGCTACGCGGCGGAGGGCGAGCTCGCCTTCCACAAGTGGCACAGCACCGTCCGGGCCAATCGGACGCCGTCGCCGGCGCGGGGCGATGAGCTCCGGGCGCTGATCCGATCGCTCCAGCCCGACGCGACGGAGGAGCCCCGATGACGAAGCGCCTCCTGACCCTCCTGCTCGCACTCGCCCTTGCCGCCGCCGCCTGCTCGGGCGGCGCGACGACGGCCCCCGACGCGACCGCGGCCGCCTCGGCGGACGCCGGCAGCACCCCGGGCGGCCAGCCCACCGACAGCCCCGCCGCGCCGACCGCGGCGCCGGCCCGCACGCCGGCGGTTCCCGCGCCCGCCCAGCCCGCCTCGGTCGGGCAGGCGATCCTCTACCACCTCCTGCTGGCGACCGACATCTCCAGTGACGGGACCCCGGTGGGCACCGGCACGAGCTTCCCGAGCGGGACGAAGACGATCCTCGGGCTCCTCGGGTGGAGCGTGGTCGAGCCGGGCACCGAGCTCAAGCTGCGGCTCTTCCAGGGCGACCGCTTCGTCTACGAGACCAGCCACACGGTGGTGAGTGGCCACCCGGGCTCCACCGGTGACGGCGTGGGCTTCGTCTTCCCGCTGGTCTCCGCGGACGGGTTCCCGGATGGGGACTACGCGATCGAGGTCGACTACAACGGCGTTCCCGACGAGGTCGTCTCGTTCGTCGTCGGAGGCACGGCGACCGGCGACGAGCTCCTGGGGTCCGGCAGTGCCAGCGGCCCGATCCCGTACAAGGACCCCGCGGAGGTCCTGGTGGTCACCCGCGTCGACGCCCTCAAGGCGAAGCTCGGCGCCGACGGTGACGCCGTGCTCGCCGCGGCCGCCCGGGTGGGTGAGGTCCATGACCTCGACGAGGGCGGCGTGACCCGCAGCACGCCCGAGCTGGCCATTCCCGAGGTCCAGCGCCTGCTCAAGGCCGGCCGCTGGAAGTACCTGCTGATCCTGGGCAACGACGACGTCGTCCCGTTCGCCCATGTCGCCAACCCGGTCGGCGCGTCGGAGAAGTCGGCCCTCGACGGCTGGCAGCTGCCCTCGGACTGGCTGCCCTCCGACGACCCCTACACGGATCTCAACGCTGACCCGTACGGCATCCCGGACCTCCCGACGGCCCGGATCCCGAGCAGCGAGGACGCCCAGCTCCTCCTGACCCAGCTGGGCGAGGTCGTGCCGCCCGACGGCGGAGCGTTCGCCCTCGTCAACGCCGAGCGCAAGAACCAGGCCGGCGTGGTGATCGGCGCCATCGACCAGAAGGTCCAGGTCCAGCTGCGCTACTCGCCGCCGTCCGACGCGACCTCCTTCGGCGCCGACCCGGCCGCGAAGACATCGCGCTACCTGTACGTCCTCCTGCACGGGATCGGGGTCCTCACGAACGTCTGGTCCACGAACACGATCTCCTGGCAGGCGGCGAGCGGCAGCCAGCCGTACGACGCCGAATGGGTCGTCACCGAATCCCAGCAGATGGACGCCCTCTCGATCGCCACGAATCCCACCAGCGGTGGGGTCGTCCAGATCGGTGCCTGCTATGGGGCCTGGACGCTCGACACCGTGCAGGAGCCGACCCACAAGACGGCGGATAACAGCCTGGCCCTGCACTTCCTGAAGGGCGGCGCCCGGGCGTACGTCGCGGACACCCACCTCTCGTACAGCACGCTGATGGGGCCCAGCGACACGCCCCGCGGGCGAACCGGCTTCGAGCTGCTCTTCTGGCGGGGGATCAACGACGGGCTTACCCCGATCGACGCCTTCTTCAAGGCGAAGGAGGGGATCGGCGCCGCGATCGACACGCTCATCCAGGAGGGCAACGTCGACTCCGCGAAGGTTGACGAGAAGACGCTCCACTACATGGTCTACTTCGGTCGGCCATGAGACGCTTCCCCGTCCTCGTCGCCAGCTGGACCCTGCTCCTGGTCGCAGGATTCGCCGTCGTGTTCCTCCTTGGCCGGCCGGTTGGCACCTCGAGCGACGAGCTCGCCGCCGCGATGCACCCCGTGCCGCCCGTGACCCAGCAGGCCGCCGAGGCCGCGGCGGACACGATCGTCCGGATCCAGTACCCCACCTTCACGGGCCTCCCGCGGACCACCGTCCTGGCCACCGACTTCAACGTCGAGCACTGGGTCGTGGAGTACACGGACCGTTCCGGGTCCGCGCCCCGCGGCCTCCGGATCTCGATCGGGAAGGCCAGCGGCCGCGTCGAGGTCAACAGCTACCCGTGAGCTCCACCGGTCAGGTCAGCATGGGTCGGCCCGCCTGAGGGTCGACCAGGAGGGTCGCAATGCGCTGTGCCCAGTGTGAGCGGGACGTGCCGGATGGCGCGTTCTGCACCGTCTGCGGGGCCCGCCAGGGCTCCGGCGAGAGCGGGGGAGGCGGCAAGGGCCTGGATCGCTTTGCCGCCGCACCGGGTGAGTCTCTGGTGAGCCCCACCAGCATCTTCTCGACTCTCTTCCCGCACCTCGGCCACAACGAGGTCAACGAGTTCAAGTGGGTCTTCGTCGGGGGCATCGTGGTCCTCGCCGCCCTCTCGCTGCTCGGCCTGCTGACCGCCGCGATCCTCCTCTCCGCGTTCCTCGTGCCCGTCCTCTACCTGATGTACCTCTACGAGGTCCGGATCTACCGTGACGCCCCGATCCCGGTGGTCGGGCTCACGGTCGGTGGCGGGCTCCTCCTCGGCGTGGTGGTGACCCTCATCGCGAACCAGCTGGTGGTCCCCCTCGTCGACATCCAGGTCACCCCGTTCGGCACGATCCTCGACCTGCCGACGCTCCTGGCCGGGGCCGTGCTGGTCCCCCTCGTCGCCGAGGTGGTCAAGCCGATCCCGGCGCTCCTCCTGCACGGGCGCAAGGACATCCCCGAGACGGTCGATGGCCTCGTGCTCGGCGTCGCGGCCGGGCTGGGCTTCTCCGCGGCGGCGACGATCGTCAACTTTGCCGGGATCCTGACCGGCTCCGGGATCAACACCGCGGTCGCCGGATGGGTCTACCCGCTCATCTCCATCGCCATCTTCGCGCCGCTCATGGCGGGCAGCACGACGGGCCTCATCACGGCCGCCCTCTGGCGTCGTCTCGGCCACGGGACGTTCGGCCGCCTCGAGCTGGGCGGCGTCGCGCTCGCCCTCGTGATGGCCGTCCTCTTCGTCCTGGGCGATCGCATCGTGGTCGGGTTCGGCCTGCCGGGTCTCCTGGGCCTGGCCTGGCAGTTCGTGAGCGTCGCGATCGTCGTCGTCTTCCTGCGGATCGTCCTGCACGCGGCGCTCGTCGAGGAGGCCGGCAGCGCGGGCCTCGCCTACACGACCTGCCCGAACTGCCGCACGGACATCATTGCCGCCGGGTTCTGCCCATCGTGCGGGATGGCCCTGGGGGCCGCCCCGGCCTCCGTTCGCGATGCCCGCGTCGGTACCGAGCCCGACGGAAAGGTGGGTGCGTGATGGCACTCGTCTGTCCCGCCTGCGGGACCGCCAACGGTGACGCAAGCCGCTTCTGCAGCAACTGCGCCTCCCCGCTGCCGGCCGCGGCTCCTGCGGCCGCCGCGCCGCCGCCCGCGCCGGTTCCTCCTCAGCCGGTCGCCCCGGCGCCCCAGGCGTGGGCGCCCGCGCCTCCGCCGTCGTGGACCCCACCGCCCGGCGCGCCGCCGCCCGGATGGGGCCAGGCCCCCGCGGGATGGCCGGCCGGCGCCGTGCCCCCCGGCTACCCGACCTACGCACCCGCCCCGGCCGCCCGGCGACGCCCCGTCGGGCTCCTCGTCGGCGGCGCCGTCGTCGCGCTCCTCGTCCTCGTCGGCGGCGGGGTCGCCGCGGCGTCGATCCTGTCCAAGCCCACGCCCAGCCCGGTGATCCCGCTCCCGCCGACCCCGGCGCCGAGCACGGCCGTCCGGCCCACCCCGACACCGGCTTCGTCGTCCGGCCCGGTCGTGACGGCACCGCCCGTCGTGATCGTCACGCCCGGCCCGGTCGTCACCAGCCAGCCGACGCAGGCACCACAGCCCACGGCTCCGCCCAACGGACAGACCGTGGACGTGACCAACATCTCGGTGGTCGTCCCGCCGCCCTGGACCGTGTCCGACAAGCAGGACTACGCCATCACGCTGCTGTACGCCAAGAAGGGCGCGATGTCGCTCGTCAGCGGGACGCTGAAGACCGCGACGACTCCGACGGCCTGGCTCCAGGGGGTGCTCGCCGACGTCCAGAAGAACGATCCGAATGCCGCCTTCTGCAAGGAGCCGCAGGACTTCCAGCTCGCGAATGGGCCGGCCGGGAAGATCGCGGCGATCTGCTACACGCATACGCCGCAGGGCGGCCAGGCCACGAAGCTCGTCGAGGTCCAGGCGGTCGGCGTGGACAGCGCCGGCACGACGCTCTTCATCGCCGACATCGTCGCGCCGGACACGAACATCGACGAGGTCCTGCAGGCCGCCGACCAGGTCCTCCCCTCGGTCACCTGGAAGCTGTTCAAGGCGGGCTAGCCGGAGGCCCGGCGGGGCCGGTCGATCGCGGCCGCCCCGCCCGGACCCTCGGCCCTGCGCCGGTGCCCGGCGGGGCACCTATGATCGCGACCCTCCGGGCGCGGCCCGGCGCTCCAGCCGGGCGAGCCACGCCTCGACCCGGCCGCCGGGCAGCCGTGTCTCGAGCCATTCGGGCTCGATCGCGACGACGCGCCAGCCGGTCAGGCGGGTGAACGTCCGCCTGATCTCTCGGCGAGAGACGCGCCGCGGGCCGTAGCCGAACGGATTCCGGTCGCTCCAGCAGACGACCAGGGCGCGACCCCCCGGGCGGACGGCCGAAGCGAGGCTGTGCGCGTAGGGCGCGGCGCCCCGCTCGTCCAGGGCGTGGAACAGCCCGACGTCCAGGGCGACGTCGAAGGTCCGGCCCAGGTCCCGGAGCCGGAGCGCATCGCCGACCACGAAGTCGGCCGCGACATCGCGAGCCGCGGCCTTCTCGCGCGCCCGTCGGATGGCCTCGGGCACGAGGTCGATGCCGGTCACCGCGTGGCCCCCGGCGGCCAGGAGCAGGGCGTGCTCGCCGGTTCCGCATCCGACGTCGAGGATCGAGCTCGGTGGAGGCCCGAACGCCTCGCTCTCGAGGAGCCGGATCACGACGCCCTGCGCCCGCCCGATCTCCCAGCTCGGCGTGCCCTCGTAGGCGATCTCGAAGAAGGTCATCTGTCCGTCCCGGGTCTCCGCCGCGCAACGCGGCGTCGTGCCTCGAGGACTGTAGACCGGACTAGAGCATCCCGCCGTTGGGGATGAAGCGGGCCGGATCCACCAGGCCCGGCTCCGAGGCCATGAACTGGTCTCGGTCGGTCACCCTGAACCGGGCCGCGAGGAGCGCGGGCAGGGCCGGGCTGGGACCCTGGATGGAGGCCAGCACGGGTCCACCGCGGGCCGCGCGGCGGATTGCCGCCATCGTCGCGGGGAGCGGGTCGGTGGCAGGGCGGACGAGCAGGCGCTCGAGGACCCGGGTCGCGCTGACCTGGCGGGCGCGGGCGTAGCCGAAGGCGACCGGCTCGCCGGCCGAGAGCACGACGAAGGCGTCCGCCTCGGCCTGGGAGGCCCAGAACTCGTGGTCCGCCGAACGTTCCGTGCCGTTCCAGGCGAGCTCGAGGCCGGCCAGCAGCGCGGCGTCTGCCCGATCGACGTCCAGCGGTTCGCCGGCGGCGATCAGCAGGGCCGCGTCCCCCTCGAGGTGGAGGCTGGGCCAGAGCGGCGCCATGCCGGCCCGGACGTAGAGGGGCAGGGCCCGCGGGTCGTCGGAGGCGAACGTCGTCCGCCGGGATGAGCCCTCGAAGACCGCGGCGAGGAGCGGCCGCCCGATCCCGCGGCCCAGGAGGTCCGGCCGGACGAACAGGTCGGCGAGGTGGACGGCGACGCCCGCGTCGACGGCCGCGCCATAGGCCACGACCTCGCCGTCCAGCTCGCTCACGAACGCCCGGCCATGCTGGACGACGTGGCGCACGTACGGCCCGACGATGTCGACGGTCGTGATCGGGCCGTCGTTCCCGTGGGCGGCGAGGATCGAGCGGATCGCCGGGACGTCGTCGAGGCTCGCGCGCCGGATCTCCGGATCGACAGGCACGGGGCTACCCGGCCAGCCGTTCGGCGAGGTAGCGGATCGCGATCGGGTAGCGGTACTCGATCGCCCCGTGCTTCGCATCGAACAGCTCGAAGAACGGCTCGGCGGTCCCGGCCGCGACGCACGCCCGACGGAATGCCTCCGCTCCGAGGTCGAGGAAGTACTCGTCGCGCGTCCCCGCATCGACGTAGATCGCGCGCAGGGAGCGCAGCGCCGCCGCGCCCTGGCTCGTCCGCGCCAGGCGCACCGGGTCGAGCTCCAGCCAGCGGGCCCACGTCCCGGGGACCAGCTCCCCGGTGGCCGGGTCGAACGGGTGGCGAATCGTCCCGTCGGCGTCCGCCGAGTAGCAGGCCGCGTAGCCGTGCGCTTCGAGGACCGACTCGTCGCCGGGCCGGCTGAAGGCGGGACGCGACCGGAAGTCGGCCAGCCAGCGCTCGAACGAGCCGTCGTAGTGGTCCCGCAGGGTCCGGGCTGCCTGCGCGAACATCGGGCCGTAGCAGACCTCGAAGAGGGCGTCCCCGGAATGGGTGGCCAGCCCGCCGAAGAGGTCGGGCCGCAGCATCGGCGTGATCATCGCCCCGTACCCGCCGCTGGACTTGCCCGTGATCCCGCGATGCTCGCGCGCCGCCAGCGTGCGGTACCGGCCGTCGACGAACGGGACGACCTCGTCGCAGAGATACGTGTGATAGCGCCCGGTGCCCGGCGAGTCCAGGTACTGGCTCCCTCCCAGCGAGGTCCAGCAGTCCACGAAGACGACGATGGCCGCAGGGGGTGAACCGACGCCGGGGCCCTCGCCCGAGAACAGGGCGTCGACGTTCTCGGGCGTCGTGCGCCGGAAGGCGGCCCGGTTCCGCCACATGTCCACCTGCCCGGTCATGCCCTGGATCACGTAGATCGTCGGGTAGCGGCGATCCGCCTCATCGTCGTAGCCGGGCGGAAGGTAGACCCAGAGCGGCCGCTCGGCGGGGTCCCCGAGCGCGTTCCCGACCAGCGCGCGGCTCTCGATGACCAGCTCCTCGAGGCGACCGCGGAACGACCTTGACCACGGATGCACGGCGACCTCTCCCCTCGCTGCGGGTGGACCAAGAGCCGAATCGTACCCGCCCGGGCCGCTCTCTTGCCCCGTCACGACGATCCGGGCGCCACGCTGGCGGGCTTCGATCCGCAGGTCCTGAACGTTCAGTATTGACTGACATTTATGAATCACAGTAGAATACGGGGCATGACGCCAGGCGAAGCGGTGTTCATCGAGGAGATGGGCCAGTTCCTCGGCGCGAGCGGCATGACGCCGATGGCGGGCCGGATGTGGGGCTGGCTGCTCATCTGCGATCCACCGGAGCAGACCGCCTCCGACCTCGCCGAGGCGCTCCACGCGAGCCGGGGGGCGATCAGCGGCACCGCCCGCCTGCTGGCCTCGGCGGGGATGATCCGGCGGACGCACCGCCGCGGCGACCGCCGCGAGTACTTCCTGGCGCCGCCCGGCGCCCTCGAGGCGCTGCTCGCCGGGGCCGGCGCCATGTACGGGCGGTTCCGGCAGATCACGGGCGACGGTCTCGACGTGCTGGCCGATCGACCCACGGCCGCGCGGGCGCGTCTCCAGGAAGTCCACGACGCCTACGTGTTCTTCGAACGCGAGTACCCGGCCCTCATCGGGCGCTACCTGGACCAGCGTCGCGCACTCCTGCTGCCCCAGGTCGACGGTGATGCCGGGCCGGCAGAGGGAAACGTAGCGTGATCAGTGACGGGACCCGCCCCCGGGTGGCGCGCGGCCCGCGAAGGCCGCCAGGAAGGAGCGTCCCATGACCGCAGTCATCCAGACCGAGAAGCTCACGAAGTGGTACGGAAGGCACCGTGGCGTGCTCGACGTCGACCTGGAGATCCAGGCCGGCGAGGTGTTCGGGTTCCTGGGGCCCAACGGGGCCGGCAAGACCACGACCATCCGCCTGCTCCTGGACCATATCCGCCCGACCAGCGGCCGGGCGACGGTGTTCGGCGTCGAGACGACCGTCGACCCGGTCGCGATCCATCGCCGCGTGGGCTACCTGCCCGGCGAGTTCACCTTGTACGACCGCCTGACCGGCGGGCAGACGGTGGAGTACTTCGGGAACCTGCGCGGAGGGGTTGATCGCGCCTACCAGGCTTCGCTCATCGAGCGCCTCGACCTCGATCCGTCGCGCCGCTTCAAGGAGTACTCGAAGGGCAACAAGCAGAAGGTCGGCCTGGTCATCGCCCTCCAGCACCGACCGGAGCTCCTCGTCCTCGACGAGCCCACCGCAGGCCTCGACCCGCTCGTCCAGCAGACCTTCTTCGCGATCCTCCGCGAGGCCGTCGCCGAGGGTCGGACCGCCTTCCTCTCGAGCCATATCCTCGGCGAGATCGAGAAGTCCTGCGACCGGGTGGCGATCATCCGCGACGGCCGCCTCGTCAAGGTCGACAGCGTCGAGGCGCTCCGCGACCTCGCCCACCACCAGGTGGAGCTGCGCTTCGCCGGGGCCGTCCCCGCGGCCGATTTCGAGGCGCTCCCCGGGGTCAGCGACGTGGTCGTCGACGACCACGTTCTCCGGCTGCGCGTGGCGGGAGCGATCACGCCGGTGGTCCAGGCCGCCGCCCGCTACGAGCTTCTCGACTTCGTCTCGCGCGAGCCCTCCCTCGAGGAGACCTTCCTGGCCCAGTACGGCCGCGAGGACGTCGAGGTGGGCAGCCATGGCCGTTAGCGCCGGGACGCCGCGCCAGCCGGCGGCGGTCACCTTCCCCCCGATCCCGCTCCGTCGCCGCCTCTTCGGCTTCGGCAGCATCTACGGCAAGACCATCCGCGACTCCCGGCTCGCCTTCATCATCGCCGCGGGCTTCCTCGGCGGGCTCGCGCTCGTCATGGGCGCCGCCGTCTCCGCCGTCTTCACGACGGCCCAGTCCCGCATCGAGATCGACAAGCTCCTCGGGAGCATGCCCGCCTCGATGGTCAACCTGTTCGGCAACGCCACCCTGATGGGGGACAGGCTCGGCACGATGGGCGGCTACATGACCTGGAAGTACGGCGCGCTCTTCGCGCTCGGCACCGCCCTGTGGTCGATCCTCGCGCTGTCGGGGACCCTCTCGGGCGAGGCCGCCCGCGGGAGCCTCGACTTCGTTGCGGCGACGCCTTTCGGCAAGCGCCGGATCGCCCTCGAGAAGCTTGCCGCCCACCTGACGATGCTCTGGCTCGCCATGGCGATCCTCGCGGTCCTCACGACAATCAGCTCGAACGTCTTCGGCGATGCGTCGCTCGGCGACCAGATCCCGCTCGGCTCCTCGATCGGCTTCGCCCTTTGGGTCGGCTTCATCGCGCTCTTCTTCGGCGGCCTCACGTTCGCCCTCGCCCCGCTCCTCGGCCGCTCCGGCTCGGCCGGCGTCTCCGGTATCGTCATGGCTGTTCTGTGGGTCGCGAGCGGCCTGGGCATCGGTGGCCCGATCGTGGTCCTGAGCCCGTTCCACTGGACCGTCAACCACATCCCGCTCGTCGGCTACTACGACTGGCCGGGTCTCGCGCTCGTCGGTCTCGTCGCGGTCATCCTCCTCGCGCTCGGCGTGGAGCTGTTCTCGCGGCGCGACCTCGGCGTCACTGCGGGCCTGTCCCTGCCGCGCCTGCCGGCGGCGGTCCTGGGCGTCCACGGGCCGACGGCCCGGGCGTTCGGTGACCAGCTCCCGCGGGCGACGTCGTGGGGGATCGGCCTCTTCCTCTTCGGTGCGCTTCTTGCCTCCCTCGTCAGGGCGATGGCAGACACGATCGGGGCCAGCCCCGACCTCCTGAAGACCTTCACCATGATCTTCCCCGACTTCGACCTCGCGTCCGCCGGGGGCTTCCTCCAGCTGTATGTCGCGCTCTTCTACATCGCCACGGGCTTCGCCGGGGCGACGTTCGTCTCGAAGTGGGCCTCCGACGAGACGGACGGTCGTCTCGAGATGGTCCTCGCGACGCCGATGGCGCGAGCCCGCTGGGTGATCGCCGGTGGGATCGGCGCGATCCTGGCGGTCGTCGTGATGACGGTCCTGTTCGCGCTCGGGATCGGGCTGGGCGCGGCAGCCGGGGGCGTGTCCGCGGGCGAGGCGATGCTCGGGACCGCGGCGCTCGGCCTCTACGCCGTCGCTGTCGTCGGAGTCGGCGTGGCGATCGGCGGGCTGTGGCGGACATCCCTCGCGGCCGAGATCACCGCCCTCCTCGTCGTCGCGACCTACCTCATCGACCTGCTTGCCCCGGCCTTCAAGGTGCCCGATTGGGTCCACCAGCTGGCGCTGACGGCGCACCTGGGCCAGCCGATGGTCGGGTCGTGGGACCTGGCCGGTGTCGCCCTCTGCCTGGGCCTCGCGGTCGGCGGCATCCTGCTCGGCGCATGGGGCATGGCCCGGCGCGACCTGGCGGACTAGGCGCCGAGTCCCGCCCTGGGCCGGGCCCGGACCTCGCGGTTCAGGTGACGGCCGGACTCGGCGAAGGCGGTCATCCCGGCGGCCGTCAGCCCGGCCAGCCCCAGCGAGGCCGCGCTCCGCGCGCCTTCGAGCACTCGGTCGCCGAGCAGGAGCGTGGCCAGGTCCAGGAAGAGGGACGTCGTGGGCGTGGGCACGCCAAGCTCGCGCCCGATCGACGCGATCGGGGCCAGGCCGAACGGGATGTCCTCGGTGAGGTAGCGCGCCTCGAGCGACGCCGGGGCGCGAATGCCGCGGTGCACCGCGCTCGCCTGGTTGATCTCGTGGGCCGTCGCGCCGACGAGGCCGTACAGCCGCCGGTCCCACTCGTTCATGGAGACTGGCTCGAGGCCAAGCGCCTCCAGGATGGCGAGCCGCTCCCCGTCGACGGCCTCCATGGCCATCGAGACCGACGGCGTGACCCCGTCGAAGTAGAACGCGAAGGCGCCCCCGGTCGCCTCGATCCAGCCCACGTTGAGGAGCATGGGCACCGGGTGGGCCATGGCGTTGAGGTTGTTGAGGCTCGTCTCGAGGACGCTGGCCGCAGCGCGGACTCCCCGGGGGAAGACCGTCCCAAGCGCCTCGACGAGCGTCGCGGTCAGGCGGCCGGGGAACGCCGCGAGCGGCAGGAGCGTCTTGACGCCGCTCACGTCGACGTGCACGGGGCTCACCTTGCGGCAGGCGTACGGAAGCGACAGGGTCTCGGCCACCGGTTGGTCCGGGGACCCCCGGGCCGCCGAGGCCACGTGCGCCCATTCCAGCGCGCCGCCCGTCGCTCCTGGCGTCAGGACGACGACCTGATCGTCCGACAGGAGCGGTGCAACCAGGCGCGCGAACGCCGCGTGGCCGAACGCCGGCACAGCGACGAGCACGACCGACGCCCCGGCGAGCGCCCGGTGGAGGTCCGGCGTTGCGTGGACCGCGACGTCGTGCTCGCCCAGCACGCCGCTGAGATGAAGGCCGCCGCGCTCCGCGATCGGCGTGAGCGTCCCGCCGAACCCGGGGAGATCGGAGATCGCGACCTCGAAGCCGCGAGACGCCAGGTCGGCCGCGGTCGCGCATCCGCCGTTCCCGGCCCCCAGGACCGTCACCTTCACGGCTACCCGTCGTCCTTCCTTCGAAGCGCTGCCAATTGAGGGATGCTGGGAGGCGCGGTCGGCCCCGTCAAGCTGCCGAGCCTCCGACCTCTCAGGAGCGCGACGCCTCCTCCTGCGACGCCTCGGACCGGGGTCCGGGCGCCTGGAGGTCCGTCCCGAGGCCGTGACCGACCAGGCGATCCCGCTGGTCCAGCGTGAAGAGGAGCGCCAGGGACGGCGTGATGGCCAGGGCCGCGACCACGAACACGATCAGCAGCGCGTCGAGCGCCGCGGGCGGCGACGCCGCCAGGTCGAAGGTGAGCGTCGGCGGAAGGATGAACGGGTACTGGGCGACGCCCCAGCCGAGCAGGATCGCCAGGACGGCGCCCACGGCCAGCAGGCGCGTTCCCCTCGGCGCGTCGCGCCAGAGCAGTGCCAGGGCCGCGGTCCCGAGGACGCCGGACGCCGCGATGAGCGGCCAGCCGCGTGAGGTCAGCTCGCTCGCCAGCGCCGGTGCGTCCACGCCGATGACCCCGACCCCGGCGAACGCGAGCAGCCCGGCCACGGCCGCCGCCGCGATGGCCCGGCGGCGGAAGGCCACGATCAGCTCCCGATCGCGGCGGCGCTGGGCGTCCGCGACCAGGAAGACCGCGGCCAGGTAGGCGCACACGGCGACGGACATGACCCCGACCAGGAGCGCGGTGGGGTTGAGCCAGCTCGCCCAGATGTCGCTGCCCGCCCCGGCGGCGGGGACGCGGCCGCCGGCGATGGCGCCGGCGATCGTGCCCAGGAAGAACGGCGTGAACACCGACGACGCGGCGAACACCACGCCGGCCAGCTGTCGGCCCCGCAGCCCCGTGGCGACCGGGCGGAACGCGAACGCCGCGCCCCGCAGGACCATCCCGAGCGCGACCAGGCTCACCGGGACGATCAGGGTGGTCATGATCGCGGCGATCGCCGGCGAGAAGGCCGTCCACAGGATGACGAGGTCGAAGACCAGCCACGTGTGGTTCGCCTCCCAGACGGGCCCGATCGAATCCGCGATCAGCGAGCGCTGCCGCAGCCCGTTCCTGGCGCTGCCGGCCAGCAGGTCCCAGATGCCCGCCCCGAAGTCCGCTCCCCCGAGCACCGCGTAGGCGGCCACGCCCAGCCACAGGACGACGGCCGTCGCCTGGACCGTGCTCATCCGCGGTCCTCCCCGTCCGGGCGGGCGGGCGGTCCGTACGGACTGGCGTCCGCGCGGCCGCCGACGAGCCGGCGTCCGCCGGCTGCCGCGTCCTCGGCCGCCCAGCGGCGGCGCAGCGCCAGCAGGGCGACCAGGGCGGCGATCCCGAGGACGACGTACAGGACGACCGTGGCCCCGAAGATCACCTGGATGCCGGGCGACGTCGTCACCGCGTCGGCCGTGCGCATCACCTGGAAGACGATCCAGGGCTGCCGACCGACCTCGGTCACGACCCAGCCGGCCTCCAGGGCCGCGATGGCGGCGATCCCCGACAGCGCGGAGGCCCGCAGGAACCAGCGCGCGCCGGCGGCGTCCCGCTTCCGGGCTCGGAGGAGGAGGGCCCAGGCGCCGAGGGCGACCAGCGCAGTCCCCAGTCCGACCATCGCGTCCCAGGCGAGGTGGACGATCGAGGCCGGAGGCTGGTCGGTGGCCGGGAACGCGTCGAGGCCGGTGACGACCGTGTCGGGGCTGAAGCCGGCGATGATCGAGGTCAGCTCCGGGATCTGGAGTCCCCCCACGATCTTGCCGTCGACGAGGATCCCGCCCAGCGTCATCGGCTGGTGCGGGCCCGTCTTCGTGATCAGCTCCATCGCCGCGAACTTGACCGGCTGGTCCCCGATGACGCCGCGTGCCGCGATGTCACCCACGACCACCTGGAGCGGCGCCGAGACCGCCGCGAGGGCAAACGGGATGGCGAACCCCAGCCGCACGTAGCGATCGGGGTTGCGGCGCAGCATCGCCACGGCGTAGACCGACGCGAGCAGGAACCCGGTGACCATGTAGGCGGCGAGGAGCATGTGGGGCACTTCGTAGAAGGTGGCCCGGTTGAAGAGGACCTCCAGGGGCGTCACGGCCACGACGCGGCCATCGCCGCCCAGCACGAACCCGGCCGGCTGGTTCATCCACGCATTGGCGCTCACCACCGAGAATGTCCCGCCGATCCCCGCGATCGCGACGGGGAGGCCGGACAGGAGGTGGGCCCGCGGCGAGAGGCGGCGCCAGCCGTAGATGTAGATCGCGATGAAGATCGCCTCGAGGAAGAAGAAGATGCCCTCGATCGCGAATGGGAGCCCGAAGGCCGGACCGAACTGGCGCACCAGCCCCGGCCACAGGATCCCCATCTCGAAGGACAGGACCGTTCCGGTCACGGCGCCGACGGCGAACGTGACCGCCATGACCGTCGACCAGCGTCGCGCGAGCAGCAGCGCGGCCGGATCCTTGCGCCGGATGCCGACGGCATTGGCGATCAGCACGATCGTGGGCATCGCGACGCCCAGGCACGCGAGAACGATGTGGAACCCCAGGGTGAACGCCATCTGCGATCGCGCGGCGAGCAGCTCGGCGGAGGCGGACAGGTCCATCAGGGAACCCCGCGATCGTGCATCCGGGTCATCTTCCTCCCGACGGTCTCCCTAGGCTATCCGAAGCGGGCAGGTCACGGCGCCGGGCGCTCATCCCGCGCCGGCCGCCAGCGCCCGATGCTGGTGAAGATCCCCGGCAGGTACCCACGCCGATATCCGAGCAGGGCGATCGCGACGACGCCGTAGACCGCCGAGAAGACCAGCCGGACCTCCGTCGTCGGGAACGGGAACTGGAGGACGAACAGCCCGAAGATCGCGCCGGCCTCCCACAGCCCGAACCGCCTGTCGGCGAGGACGGCGAACGCGAGGAGCGCCTGCGCGCTCGTGAGCAGGAACTCCTCGGTCTGGCGCTCGTCGAGCGGCAGGGCCGCGCCGCCGCCGCCGCCCAGCGAGTAGGCGACCCACAGGCTCCCGACGAGCAGCGTCCACTGGTTCACCTTGGCCGAGAGGAGCATTCCCAGCCCTTCGGACGCGCGCAGCCGCCAGGCGAAGATCGCGGCCACGATGAGCTCCGGGGCCTCGGACGAGAGGGGCGCAAGCCACTGCACGAGCAGGAACTGGTCGATCCCAAGGGTCTCGCCCGTGGCGACCAGGCCGTCGGCGAAGGGCTTGGCAGCGGCGACGACGATCGCGGCCGCGAAGAGGAACAGGCCGCTGACGAGCGCCCGGCGTCGGCGGCGCTCCAGCCCCGCGATCTGCGCCGCGATGCCAAGCAGCTCAGGCTCCCCGGGCCGCTCGCGCGTGACCCGCCACATGTATGCGCCGAAGAGCAGGAGCAGGATGGCGGCGTCGTACCAGGCGATCGAACGGGTCAGGGGGATGAGGAAGGCGTAGGCACTGGCGATCGCCAGGAAGGCGAGCTCGACGCGGTTCCGCGCCGGCAGGACGACGGCCATGGTACGCGTCCAGTGGCGCTGCCGGCCATCGTCGACTTCCGAATCGGGACGGTCCGGAGCCCCGCGCCCATGGCGGCGCATGGCCCAGAAGCCGACGAACGCGACGAGTGGCCAACCGATCCCGATGAGCAGGCGGTTCGAGCCGGTCATGTTCGCCGCCGCGTACTGCGTGTAGGTCGGGTCGCTGCCCGCCGTGTACGAAAAGTAGAGATCGACCGCGTATTCCGGCAGGACGGCGATCAGGGCCAGGATGGCGATCGCGAGGCTGCCCGAGATGTCGACCTGGGCGGCCTCGGCGGCCCACGACAGCAGGACCGCGGAGGCCACGACACCGGCGCCGTAGACGAGGACCGTCGGCCCCGGGGGGATCTCGATCCCGGCGAGGCGCAGGAGGAGCGCGGGCAGCGCAAAGCTCGCGGTGAGTCCCAGCCTGCGCCACATCCCTCGACACCTCCGGGTCTGTCGAGGCGTCGCCCGGGGCTGGCGCAACCTCGACCAAGTCGTCCCTGGTCGAAGGTCTCGTCCGTCTCGGGTCGAGGTGGGGGACCGGGCCGAAGCCGGGTATGTCGATCTCCCCTGGCCGCGGGTGGCGGCCGGACTACTCCCCTTCACCCGCGATTCTACGCCCGATCCACGGCCGGCGCGGGGCGGGGGCCGACCTCCCGGGGCCGGCCCGCGTCCGTGGTGGGCCGCGCCGTGCGCGTCCCGGCTGCCGGGCCGGCGGGCTCTTGGAATGCCGAAGCCGGCGAGTATGCTCGCGCCGTGAGGGATTCGGCGGCATCGGGCGGGAGGCGGGGCACGGGCAGAAGCGGCCACCCGGCGAGATCCCCGGGTTGAGCGCCCAGCTCGGTACGCCCGGGCTCGGGGGCGCTCGTTCGATGCGCCGCCTGGCCACGATCTTCCTGGTCCTGGGCAGCCTGTTCTTCGGGCTCGGCGTGCTCGATCGAGTGGCGGCGATCGCCGGTGGCTTCAGCTCGATCCTGCTGGTCGTGTTCCTGGCCTGGCTCCTCGCCTTCCTGGTCGCCCAGGCGGCCGACGCCATCCGCCTCCGATCGGGCATCGGGCGGGGCAAGGCCATCGCGATCGTCTACGCGGGAGTCGTGGCGCTCGTCGGGCTCTTCGTCGCTGCGACCGTGCAGATCGGCGCCCGTGACGCGGCCGACATCCTCTCCCGGAGCGGCGAGGTGACCACCCGGATCCACGGGCTCCTGCTGGGGGTCCAGGCGACGCTGGGGATCAGCCGCGACGTGATCGACCTGGCGGCGACGTTCGACCAGGCGCTGCACGACCTGATCGCGGCGATCGGCGCCTCGCTGAACGACGAGGTCCAGGCAATCGCCGGCATGACGGTCAGCGTCCTGGGCAACCTGTTCCTGGTCGTGATCATCTCCCTGTACGCGGTGGTCGACTTCGAAGGCATCCAGCGGGCGCTGAGTCGCGCGGTCCCGAACCGCTATGCCGATGAGCTCACCCTGGTCGAGCGCTCCGTGGGGCGCGCGTTCGGCGGCTTCCTGCGCACCCAGGTGATCCTGGTGCTGATCCAGGTGGGCCTGACGATCGCCGTGGGGCTGGCATTCGGACTCCCGTACATGTTCGTGATGAACGTTGCCGTCGGCCTGGCGATGTTCATCCCGTTCTTTGGGCCGCCCCTGGCCCTGCTGCCGCCGCTGCTCGTCGCCGTCGCCTTCCGGCCGGAGGTGGTCATCCCGGTCATCGCAGTCCTGCTGGTCGTCCAGACCGTGCTCGTGAACGTCGTCCAGCCCCGCTTGATGAAGGAGAGCTCGGGCCTCCATCCGATCCTCGTCCTGCTCGCCCTCCTCGTCGGCGCCCAGGTCGCCGGCCTGTGGGGCGCCCTGTTCGGCATCCCGTTCGTGGCCGTTGCGAACCTGCTGGTCCGCTACCTCGTCAACCGGCGGGCCGTGGACGAGGTCGAGGGGATCGACCTCGAGGACGCCGTGGCCGAGGTCCGGGCGGCCGACCCCGACATCTCGCTCGACGAGGCCGTCGCGATCGCCGCGGACCAGGCCGAGGCGATCGTCGCGGAGCGCGAGGAGCCACTCGCGGCGGACCAGGCCGAGGCGACCGTTGCCGAGCGCGAGGAGCCGATCCTGCCGCTGTCGGACGAAGCGAGCCGCACGGAGACCTGAGGCCGGCCGGGGCACCGGGCTCGGCGCACCTGGCGGGCCCCGCGCGAGGAGGGCGCCGGCCCGGAACGCGGTCCGCGCGGCGTCAACGCGCACGGCGCCGGGGTGGGCCGATGCATCCACGGACGCGACCTGGGGTGCCGTGTGCAGGGGCATGGGCAAGGTCGGCGGCGAGGCGGCCGGGCACAGGGCCGCTCGTGCACGGAGACGCCCGCGTCGCTGTGCGCTGCTGCGGCGGGGCGTGCCGCGCGCGCTGCGGCGTCCGCCCGTCGCGCGGCGTCGCTTCCGGTCAGGTATGCCCAGGGGACATGGTCGGCAGGTAGGACGCCGCCCGGAGGGTCCCGGTATGCGGCCCAGGCATGGGCAGCCCCGTCCGTGGTCCGGCGGCACGCCAGTCATGCCCTGGGGGTCTGCGCGGCAGGGCCGGCCCTCACCGGGAGAACCTGGCGGCATATCCTGGCCTGCCCGAGCGTCGCGCGGCTCGATCGCACGCTCACCGGGTGTCCGCTCAGCCTGGCCGGACCCGGTGGGACTGCCGACGATGCGTACCGGGTCTATCGGGCAGGAACAGCAGTCCGCGGAGGCTTCCCGCCGGTCCGCCGAGCCCCGGCGCAGCACCGCTCCCCGGTACCCGCCACCCAGCCGCCGCCGGCCGCGCCTCGCCGCCGCCGGCCGCGCCTTGCCGCCGGCCCCGCCTCGCCACGGTGCCGCTCCCGCCGCCGGCCGCGCCTCGCCGCGGTGCCGCTCCCGCCGCGGTGCAGCGTGCGCGGGACCCGGGTCCGCGGCCGACCCGCTTCGCACTGGGCGAGTCGGCGGCACATCATCGGTTGCAGAGGCCTACTGTGAACGTCACAGAATCGTGGGCCGTCTTCCGGCCCGATGACCGCTTCACTACGGGAGATCCCTCGAAATGGCCGTTGAAACGCAGCCGGCGCTCCTGCCCATCCTGTCCCACTGGATCGACGGCCGGCCGGTGGAGGTCCTGCCCGAGCAGACGGGGCCGGTCCACAACCCGGCCACCGGGGAGGTGATCGCGCAGGGTTCCCCGGGGCGGCGCGGCCGAGGTGGACGCCGCCGTCGCGGCGGCCGCGGCGGCCTTCCCGGCCTGGCGCGATACCCCGCTCATCGCCCGCAGCGCGATCTTCTTCGCCTTCCGCGAGCAGGTCTGGCAGCACCGCGAGGAGCTCGCCGCGCTGATCACCCGCGACCACGGCAAGACCTTCCCCGACGCCCTCGGCGAGGTCGTCCGGGGGATGGAGACGATCGAGTTCGCCTGCGGGCTGCCGAGCCAGCTCGCCGGCCTCAACACCCCCAACGTGGCCACCAACGTCGACGCCTTCACCCTGCGGGCCCCCCTCGGGGTCACCGCGGCGATCACGCCCTTCAACTTCCCGGCCATGGTCCCGCTCTGGATCTACCCGATCGCCCTGATGTGCGGCAACACGGTCATCCTCAAGCCCTCCTCCCACACCCCGGGGGCCACCCAGCTCCAGGCCGAGCTGTGGACGAAGGCCGGCGGCCCGCCCGGCACGTTCAACATCGTGTACGGCGGCCGCGAGGCGGTGAGCGCGATCGTCGAGCACCCGGGCATCGCCGCCATCCAGTTCGTGGGCTCGACCGCGGTCGGGCGCTACGTCTACGAGGAGGGCACGAGGCGGGGCAAGCGGGTGGGGGCCTACACGAGCGCCAAGAACGCGATGATCGTCCTGCCCGACGCCGACATGGAGCTGACCGCCGACGCCGCGGTGGCCGCGGGCTACGGCTCCGCGGGCGAGCGCTGCATGGCCCAGACCCTCGTCCTCGCCGTGGGCGACAGCGCCGAGCGCCTGCGCCCGCTCATGCTCGAGCGGATCGCGCGGCTCAAGGTCGGCCCGGGCATGGAGCCCGGCATGGACATGGGCCCGCTCTACACCGCCGAGCACCGGGCCTCGGTCATGCGCTGGATCGACAAGGGCGCGGCCGAGGGGGCCGAGCTCGTCGTCGACGGCCGGCCCTTCGTCCACCCCACGAGCCCCGCCGGCTTCTTCCTCGGGGTCACCCTCTTCGACCACGTCACCCCGGCCATGGAGATCTACCGGGAGGAGATCTTCGGCCCGGTCCTCGGCATCGTGCGGACCGCGACCTACGACGAGGCGCTCGGCCTCATCAACGGCCACAAGTACGCCAACGGGACCGCGATCTTCACGACCGACGGGGGCGCCGCCCGGCGCTTCAAGCTCGAGGTGGACGTGCCCATGATCGGGGTCAACGTGCCCATCCCGGTCCCCGCGGGCTACCTCAGCTTCGGGGGCGCCAAGGGCTCCGCGTTCGGCGACCTCGCCATGCGCGGGGAGGACGGCGTGCGCTTCTTCACCCAGCAGAAGATGGTCACCGAGCGCTGGCCGGAGCCCGGCCGGCGGGCGGCCCTCTCCCTCGTCTTCCCCGGCAACAGCTAGGACGTTCCGGCGCCCCGTCCCCCCGCGGGCGGGGCGCACCCCGGGGCGGACCCGGGGCGGACCCGGGCCCGCCGCTGCCCATCCGGGGGGCGGCGGGCCGCGCGGGCGGATGGCGCCGGGAGATCGCGCCCCTGGACGCCAGCCGCGCCGAGGCCGAGGTCGCGATTGCCGTTCATGCCCCGGCGCGTACACTCGGACCCGTGTCGTCCCCAGCCGCCCGGACCCGCACGGCCGCCGACCTCCTCGTCGAATGCCTGGAGGCCGAGGGCTGCCGCTACGTCTTCTCGGTGCCCGGAGAGGAGACGATGGACATCCTCGATGCGCTCAGCCGCTCGACGGCGATCCGGCACATCACCACCCGCCACGAGCAGGGTGCGGCGTTCATGGCCGACGTCCACGGCCGCCTGACCGGGCGCTGTGCCGTGGCCATGTCCACGCTCGGACCGGGTGCCACGAACCTGCTGACCGGCATCGCCGACGCGTTCCTCGATCGGGCACCCATGGTCGCCATCACCGGCCAGGTCGGCTCCGACAAGCTCCACAAGGAGGCCCACCAGCTCGTCGACATCGTGCGCATGTTCGAGCCGGTCACGAAGTGGAGCCAGCGGGTCGAGCGCGTCGATGCGATCCCCGAGATCGTGCGCAAGGCCTTCCGAGTCGCCGAGCAGGCCAAGCCGGGGCCGACGCACATCGAGCTGACCGAGGATCGCGCCCGGATGGCGCCCGAGTCGGGTGATCGGACGCGTCCGCTGCCCCGTCAGCGGACCTACTTCCCGGAGCCTCCCGAGGCGGCCATCCGGCGCGCGGCCGAGCTCTTCGCCGCGGCGAAGAGCCCCCTGATCCTGGCCGGCAACGGGGTCCTGCGCCGCCGCGCCGCGCCGGCCCTGCGTGCGTTCGCCGAGGCGCTCCACGTGCCGGTCGCCATGACCTTCATGGGCAAGGGCGCCATCGATGACCGGGACGAGCTCTCGCTGATGGCCGTGGGCCTCCAGGCGCGCGACCACGTCCTCACCGGCTTCGACCGGGCGGACCTCGTCCTGAGCGTCGGCTACGACCCGGTGGAGTACGCCCCGGCACGCTGGAACCCGGACGGGGACAAGCGGATCATCCACGTCGACACCCAGCCGGCCGAGGTCGACGCGGCCTACCTGCCCGCCGCGGAGCTGGTGGGCGACATCGACGGCACCCTGCGCCGGCTCCTCGCGGCCATCCCGCCGCGCGACCCCCAGGGCGGGGAGCGGCTGCGCCACGGCGACCTGCGCCGCGAGCTGCTGGGTGACCTCGAGCGGTATCGCGAGGACGACGGCTGGCCGATCAAGCCGCAGAAGGCCATCGCCGACCTGCGCCGCGCGCTGGGTCCCAGCGACATCGTCGTGAGCGACGTCGGCGCCCACAAGGTCTGGATCGCGCGGCTCTACCAGGCCTACGAGCCGAACACCGTCATCATCAGCAACGGCTTCGCGGCGATGGGGATCGGCGTCCCGGGCGCGATCGCGGCGAAGCTCGTGCACCCGGACCGCAGGGTGGTCGCGGTGGTCGGCGACGGCGCCTTCCTGATGAACAGCCAGGAGCTCGAGACCGCCCGCCGGATCGGCACCAACATCGTGGTGGTCGTCTGGCGCGACGATGGGTACGGCCTCATCGACTGGAAGCAGCGCAACGAGTTCGGCCACCCGTTCGGGGTGGAGTTCGGCAACCCGGACCTGGTCGCCTACGCCGAGAGCTTCGGGATCGCCGGGTTCCGGCCGTCGAGCGCGGCCGACCTGTACCCCACGCTCCTGCGCGCCCTGGCCGTCGACGGCCCCGCGGTGGTCGACGTCCCGATCGACTATCGCGAGAACCTGCGCCTCACCGAGCACCTCGGGGAGCTGGCGGGAAGGCTGTAGCGACCCACCCCGCGGGGCCCACCGTCGCCCGCGCATGGGGCACACTGGACGCCATGCCGTCCCCGCGAGCCCGCATCCTGGTCGTCGACGATGAGGCCCCCATCGTCGACCTCATCACGGGCTACCTCACCCGCGAGGACTTCGCGGTCAGCGCGGCGACGGACGGCCCGTCCGCGGTCGACGCGGTCCGGGCCCAGGCGCCGGATGTCGTGATCCTCGACGTGATGCTGCCGGGGCTCGACGGGATCGAGGTCTGCCGCCAGATCCGGACGTTCTCCGACGCCTACGTGCTGATGCTCACGGCCCGCAGCGAGGAGATCGACCGGATCATGGGCCTGACCGTCGGGGCGGACGACTACCTGGTCAAGCCCTTCTCGCCGCGCGAGCTCGTGGCCCGCGTGAAGGCGCTCCTGCGGCGCTCCCGGCCCGCGGTCGCGGCGGCTGCCAGCCCGACGCCGGGCCTCGAGGTGGACGTCGCCCGCCACGTGGTCAGGGTGGATGGCGGCCCCGTGGACGTCACGGCGATCGAGTTCAACCTGCTGGCGACGCTGGCCCGGGACCCCGGCGTCGTGATCGCCCGCCAGGTCCTCCTCGATCGAATCTGGGGGCCCGGGTTCATCGCCGACGACCATCTCGTCGACGTCCACGTCGCCAACCTCCGTCGCAAGCTCGGCGACGACCCCGCGCACCCCCGCTTCGTCGAGACGGTCCGGGGCGTGGGCTATCGGCTCAGGACCCCGGAATGAGGCTGCCGAGCTCCCTGCGGGCGCGCCTGCTCTTCGCCTTCCTCGTGGTCGGCGCGGCGTCGCTCGGGACGGTGGGCGTCGCGGTGCTCCTCGTCGGCCCGGGCTATTTCGCCGAGGCGATGGGCCACATGCCCGGTGATCCGATGGGCCAGGCGATGGGCGAGGCGACCCGCGCGGCGTTCGCCGACGCGATGCGCCAGGCGCTCGTTGCCGCGACGATCATCGCCGTCGTCAGCGCCACGGTCGTCAGCTTCGCCGTGGCGGCCCGGCTCGCGCGCCCGATCAGCGCCCTGGCGGCGGCCGCCCGGCGCGTCGCCGGCGGCCACTACGCCGAACGCGTCCCCGCCGACGAGCCCGGTGAGCTGGGCGAGCTCGCCACGTCGTTCAACGACATGGCGGCTTCGCTCGAGACCACGGAGCGCCGCCGAATCCAGCTCGTCGGCGACGTGGCCCACGAGCTGCGGACCCCGCTGACGACGCTCGACGGCTACCTCGAGGGGCTCGAGGACGGCGTGATCGAGGGAAATCCCGAGACCTGGCGCCTGCTGCGGACCGAGACGGCCCGCCTCACCCGACTGGTGAACGATCTGTCGGACCTCTGGCGGGCCGAGGCGCGCCAGCTCCCGATGCGCCTGGCCGACGTGGACGTCTCGGCGGTCGTCGCCGAGGTGGCGGACGGGTTCGCGCCCACGGCATCGTCGCGCGGGATCAGGATCGACGTGAGCGCTCCACCGGCGACGGCGCGGGCCGACCGCGATCGGCTCGCCCAGATCACGGCGAACTACCTCTCGAACGCGATCCGGCACGCACCCGACGTGTCGACCATCGAGGTCTGGACGCGCCGGACCGGCGACCGGGTGCTCGTCGGCGTCACCGATCACGGGACGGGCCTCGCCCGGGAGCAGCTCGACGCCGTCTTCGAGCGCTTCTACCGCGTGGACCCGGCGCGCAGCCGGGCGGCCGGCGGGTCGGGGATCGGCCTCGCCATCGTGAAGGCCCTGGCGGACGCGATGGGTGGGAGCGTGTGGGCCGAGAGCTCGGGACCCGGCACGGGTGCGACCTTCCTGCTGGAGCTGCCCTCGGCCTGACAGGCGCCTTGACCCAAACTTGAGCAAGGCTTGGCCCGTCCTCCATTGGGCCCTGACCTCGTCCGCCCATGCTCGTGACGTGCCGGTTGAGAACCCGCCGGCGGGTCACGAGGACGGATCGATGATGAACGGCTGGACGGTCGGGCTGGAAGGTTGGATCTGGATGGCCGCCTGGGCTCTCGTCCTGGTCTTCGTGGTCTGGCTCCTCGTGCGGGAGCCCCGCCGTTCCGGCGGCGACGACGCGCTGGACACGCTGCGGGCGCGCCTGGCTCGCGGCGAGATCACGACGGACGAATTCGAGAAGGCGCGCCGCCTTCTCGAGCACTGACACGCCCGGGAGGAGCCCTGCCATGGCCGCCCCGACGACACGCCGTGCCCGAGGACGGCACCAGCCCACGTCCGGCGCCTGGACGGCATGACCAGGGTCCGCGTCGACGTGCGCAGGGAGACCGTCACCGTACGCCGCGAGCCCGCGCTGGTGTCGAGCGCGGTGCTCGCGGCGGCGGTGGCCGGCGCGGGCCACCAGGCGGACCTCGCGTCCGCCGTCACTCTGCCGCCTGCTGAAGACCGCAGCCTCGTCGAACGGCTGTTGAGGAGAACACGTTGAACCAGGAACACGCTCCCTCCCGCGCCGCCATCCCGACGTGGGCCGTCCTCCTCGTCGGGGTCGTGGCCCTCGTCGTTGCCACGGCTGCCCTCACGGCCACGCTTCTGGGCCGCGGCACCTCACCGGCCTTCGGGGGCATGATGGGCTCCGGCTTCGGCCCGACGACCGGCCGGATCGGGATGATGGGCTCCGGAGTCGGCGTCACGAACGGGACGCAGCCCGGCGTGGCCGGGTTCGTGGCCGGGACCGTGGCGGCCCCCCGCGTGGTCCGTGTGCTCGCCGGCCCGGGGTACGCCTTCAGCCCGTCCACGATCTCGGTCGCTCGAGGCGAGACAGTGACCTTCCAGGTCACGACGATGGGGCCGCTCACCCATGAGCTCATGATCGGTCCGGCCGACGCGGTCGCGGCCGACCAGGCGGGGACGCCCGAGGTCGCCGGACATCGGGATGATGCAGACGAGGTCGCTCACCTACACGTTCGATGGCTCCGGCCCATATGCGTTCGCCTGCCACGCGGCCGGTCACTACGAGGCCGGGATGCGCGGAACCATCGTCCTCGTGCCGTAGGCGTCGACGACCTCGAGCCGTTCCCAGCCCAACCCACGATCCAACCCGGCCCAGGGAGCAAGCGTCCCGATGTCCCGTCGAAGCAACCGAGCCAGCGCACGGACGACCCGGCGCAACCCCGACCTCGCGGCGGCGCGCCCGACGACCTCCGACGCCGTGGCGCAGGCATCGCTCGGCGCGACCGCCAGGAGCGCGAGTGCGGAGCCGACGCGCCAGGCCGATGCCCCTGCTCTAGGTGCGCTGACCTCGACGGTCTTCCCGGTCGCCGGGATGACCTGTCGGACCTGCGAGATCCGGATCCAGCGCTTCGTCGGGCGGCTCCCGAACGTCGAGCGCGTCTCGGCGTCGGCGATCCACGGTCGGGTCGAGATCGAGAGCTCGGGGCCGATCCCGGCGTCCGCGGTCGCCCGCGCCATCCGGGCCGCGGGCTACGAGATCGGGCGAACGCCGTGGCTCGAGCGTGATCCCGGCGTCTGGGCCACGGTTGCGGGCGGCGTCATGGTCGTGATGATCGTCGCGGTCTTCGCCCAGCTGCTGGGCCTCGGCGGGCTCGCCTCGGGCGCCGGCGACCTGAGCCAGGGCGGGCTGCTGGTGGCGCTCCTCCTCGGGCTCGCGGCGGGCGTGTCGACCTGCATGGCCCTCGTGGGCGGGCTCGTCCTCGCGCTCTCGGCGGCGTTCCAGGGCCGCCGGGCCGCGGCGGGGGCGGCCAGCCCCGGGATCGTCGCGCAGATGCGCCCGGCGCTCGTCTTCATGGCCGGCCGGATCGTCGGGTACGGGGCGCTCGGCGCCCTGCTCGGCGCGGTCGGGGCGACCGTCACCCCGCCGCCGCAGGTGACCGCCGGGCTGATGATCGCGGCCGCCGTCGTGATGACGCTCATCGGGGCCCGGCTCACCGGGCTGTCGCCGCGGGTCGCGGCCTGGTCGCCCACCCTGCCCGTCGGGCTCGCCCGTCGCCTGGGCCTCGCCGAGGGAGGCGTCGGCGCCTACTCGGACGGCCGCGCGGCCGGGCTTGGGGCAGCCTCCTTCTTCATGCCCTGCGGCTTTACCCAGGCCGTCCAGATCTACGCCCTCTCGACCGGGTCGCCCCTCACGGCCGGGGTGATCATGGCGACCTTCGCGATCGGCACCGCGCCCGGGCTCCTCGCGCTGGCCGGGCTCCCGATCGTCGTGCCCAGCGACCTGCGCCCGACGATCCTGCGCATCGTCGGGGTCGTGGTCCTTGCCTTCGCCTTCGTGAACGCGGGAGCCGGGTTCCGGCTCGTGGGCATCACCCTCCCCGGGCTCGACGCGGCCCCCGTCGCCGCCGCCCAGCAGCCGGCCGCCCCGGCCGCGGACGGCGCGCAGGCCCTCCACACCTACCAGGACACCGACGGGTACAGCCCCGGCAACGTCTCGATCTACGCCGGCATTCCCACCCGCTGGACGATCGAGTCCCGCGACGCCCACACGTGCGCCGCGTTCCTCGTGGTGCCCGACCTGGGCATCCAGGTGCGGCTGAGCCAGGGCTCGAACACGATCGACCTGCCGGCCCTGCCCGCGGGGACCATCCGCTACTCGTGCTCGATGGGGATGTACGGCGGTGCGATCACCGTCGTCGATCGCCCGGCGGGGCACGCCTGCGGGAGCCGCCGCCGGTGGCTAGATGGGCCGGCCGGCCGGCGGGCTTGCCGGCCTTGTCGCACCATGCAAGAATACTCCCCAGGAGTATCTGGAGCCAGCGATGACAACGCCCAACACCCCCCTCGAGATCGTGTCCTTCCCCGTCGAGGGGATGACCTGCGCCTCGTGCGTCAACCGGATCACGCGCTTCCTGGCCAAGGTCGACGGCGTCGAGGAGCGCGAACGTCAACCTGGCCACGGAGTCGGCCACGGTGCGCTACGACCGGACGCGGGCCGACATCGCCGGCCTCGCCGCGGCCGTCGAGGCAGCCGGGTACACGGCGCGCGTCGATCGGATCGCGGCCGACGCCGACGCCGACGCGTCCGAGGAGCGCAGTCGTTCGCGGATCGCCATCTCGCCGACGTTCGCCGACGGCTCACCGTGGCCACGCTCCTGCACGGCCCCGCTCGTCGTCGGGCTGGCCCGGATGACGGTCGCGCCATGGCTGCCGGCGCTCTTCTCGGAGCCGCTGTTCCAGCTGGGCTTCGCCACCCCGGTCCAGTTCTACGCCGGATGGCCCTTCTACCGGGGCGCGATCAACGCCCTGCGCCACCGCGCGGCGGACATGAACACGCTCGTGGCGGTCGGCACCAGCGCAGCCTACGGCTACAGCCTGGCCGCGATCCTGTCGCCCGCGTTCTTCATCGCCGCGGGACTCGGGATGGACGGCGAGCCGCTACCCCTCTACTTCGACACGTCGGCCGCCATCATCACCCTGATCCTGCTCGGTCGCTTCCTCGAGGCTCGCGCCCGGAGCCACACTTCGCGACGCGATCCGCAAGCTGATCGGCCTCGGCCCCGCGAACGGCGCGCGTCGTCCGCGCGGGCGCGAGATCGACATCCCGATCGAGCAGGTCGTCCGCGGCGACATCGTCCTGGTCCGGGCCGGCGAGAGGATCCCGGTCGACGGGACCGTCGCGAGCGGTCGCTCGTCGGTCGACGAGAGCATGATCACCGGCGAGAGCATGCCCGTCGGCAAGAAGCCGGGCGACGAGGTCATCGGCGGCACGCTCAACGGCACCGGCTCGTTCACCTACCAGGCGACGCGCGTCGGCGCCGACACGGTCCTCGCGCAGATCGTGCGCCTCGTCCAGGAGGCCCAGGGCTCCCGGGCGCCGATCCAGCGGCTCGCGGATGCGGTGACCGGCGTCTTCGTGCCCGTCGTGCTCGCGATCGCGGTCTTCACGTTCGTCGTCTGGCTCGTCTTCGGTCCGGAGCCGGCGTTCAACCTGGCGCTCGTCAGCGCGATCACGGTCCTGATCATCGCCTGCCCGTGCGCCCTGGGGCTCGCCACGCCGACCTCGATCATGGTCGGGACGGGCAAGGGCGCCGAGAACGGCATCCTCTTCCGGAACGCCGAGGCGCTCGAGCGCCTCCACCAGGTCCGCACCGTCGTCCTCGACAAGACCGGCACGCTGACCGAGGGCAAGCCGCGCGTGACCGACGTCGTCCGCGCCGACGGCGCGCCCGAGGAGCGACGTCCTTCTCGCGCTCGTTGCGGCCGCCGAGCGCGGCTCCGAGCATCCGCTCGGCGAGGCGATCGTCCGGCACGTTCGAGAGACGCCGGGCTCGAGATCCCCGAGGCCACCGCCTTCGAGGCGGTCGCGGGCCAGGGCGTGCGGGCCACCGTCGACGGGCGCGAGGTCGTCGTCGGCCGCCCCGGCTTCGTCGGCCCTGCGGATCCGTTCCTCGTCGACGCGGCCGAGCGCGCGGCATCGAGCGGCGCGGACGCCGGTCTTCGTCGCGGTCGACGGTCGGCCCGCCGCCGTGGTGGCGGTCGCCGACACGCTCAAGGCCGGATCCGCCGCGGCGGTCGCCGAGCTCCGCCGGCTCGGGCTCGACGGTGGTCATGCTCACCGGCGACAACGCGACGACCGCGGGCGCGATCGCCGCGGAGGCGGGCGTCGATCGCGTCGTCGCCGACGTCCGGCCCGAGGACAAGGCCGCGCAGGTCCGGGCGCTCCAGGCGGCCGGCCAGGTGGTCGCGATGGTGGGCGACGGTATCAACGACGCCCCCGCGCTCGCCTCGGCCGACGTCGGGATCGCCATCGGCACCGGGACCGACATCGCGATCGAGTCCGCCGACGGTCACGCTCATGAGCGGCGATCTCCGCGGCCTCGTGACGGCGATCGCCCTGTCGCGCGCGACGATGCGCAACATCAGGCAGAACCTGTTCTGGGCGTTCGCCTACAACATCGTGCTGATCCCGGTCGCGATGGGCGCCCTGTACCCGTTCAGCGGGCACCTGCTCGACCCGATCCTCGCCGGCGCCGTCGATGGCCCTGAGCTCGGTGACCGTCGTCTCGAACGCCCTGCGCCTGCGCCGGTTCAGGGCGCCCGCCAGCCAGGTCGAGCCCCATGTGGCGGCGGTCCCGACTCCCGCCCTCCCGTAGCCTCGTGGATGACCCCCAGCGTACTGGCACGCCCATCGAAGCGACAGATAGGAGAGATCCGGAATGGCCGAGCGACGAGCGATCGAACCGAACGAAGACCCGGTGTGCGGGATGACCGTCGACCCCGCCCGGGCCCGGGCGAAGGGCCTGGCGTTGACCCACGAGGGGACCGAGTACGTGTTCTGCGGCAAGGGCTGCCTGCTCGAGTTCCGCGACGATCCCGAGACATTCCTCGACCCGAAGTTCAGCCCGTCGATGTGAGCGGCCGGCACTCGCCGGCGCGCCGGACGGCCTAGCCGCCCTCGGCGAGAACGATGACCCGGTCGTCCGCGGCGAAGGTGAGCGGGCGGGACTTCGGCGGGTTCAGGACGACCCCGTAGCCCCGGCTCGCATCGGTCGAGGCCGCCGCGGTGCGGTAGCCGATCGCCGTCTCCCCGCGCCGGGCGCCGGACTCGAGGACCGTCGCGAAGGTCATCTCCGCGCCGACCTTGACGTAGTCGCCGGCCGGCCGCAGGTAGATCTCGGAGCCGGCGCTGTCGAAGAGGTCGTCGAAGACCGCCTGCAGGTGGGCGTTCTCCGAGAGTTGGCTGAGCAGCAGGCTGGCTAGCCGATCGCTGACGATGAAGTCGTCGGCCCTGGTGACCTCGGCCAGGGCGCGGTTCCGGACGTCGAGCATCTCGCTGGTGATCGAGAAGGTCGGGCCGCCCTCGGCGACGATGTCGCGCAGGTTGATCAGCGTGACGAGGGTGCGCGCGTCCGCTCGCTGGGGCGGGAGGACGTCCGAGCACAGGATGATGACGTGGTCGAACCCCTCGGCGCAGAGCGCGGCGAGCGTCTCGCGCCTGGTGGGATCGACCGTCCGGACCTCGACCGTCGTGTTCGCGCCGGCGTCGTCGGACATCGGGCCGGAGGCAAGGTCGTCGGCCGTTGCCGCGATGACCACCCGGGAGCCCGGGGCGACGTACGTGTCGAGGTTCGCCGCGATGGAGGGCCCCCGCCGGTTCCAGCCCAGCACGAGGGCGCGCTCGGGCGCGCGGGGCCGCGATTGCGCTCCCACGATCAGGCCCTCGCGGACGTCATCGATCGGACGGGCGGACGGCACGACCGTGTCGTCGTCGGCCGAGATTGCGAGCAGCCGATCGCCCGGCCCGATCGGCGCCTCCATCGGCGGGTTGAGGCGGGCCACGCCGTCCGCCTGGAGCAGGCCGATCACGGTCGAGGTCTCGTACGCGAACAGGCATTCGCGGAATGGTCGGCCGACCAGCCGCGCCGGCGGCTCCGCCTCGTAGATCTCGTCGCCCTCGAAATCGAGGAACTCCTGGTAGACGATCGAGAGGCCGGACTGGCGGCATGTCTGGGCGACGATCCGGGCGATCAGGTCGCCGACGAGGACCAGCTGCGCCTCGTCCCGGCCGACGATCCGGGCAACCGCCAGGCTGTCGCGCTCGCGGAGCTCGGCGACGATGTGATACGGCTCGGCCCGCCGGTTCGGGCCGTTGGTGATCGCCAGGATCGTCTTGATGACGTCCGCATCGGGATCGTCGACCTCAGGGGGCAGGACGACGACGGACTTCGCGGTCTCGATGCTGGCCCGGACGAGATCCGTCATGTCCATGGGGCTGCCCGCCCGGCACACGATCCTGGTGTGGCCGGTCGGGCCGACCTGCGCCCGAAATCTCGTCCTCCATCTCGACCTTGTCGCGGGGTGCCAGCACGACGATGGCACGCCGGGGCTGGTTGGCGTTCGCCACGACCAGCTCGGCAATGATCGTGAAGACCTGGGGCGACCAGCCGAGGATCACCGTATGGCCGGTCTCGATGACCGTGCTGTGGCCCTTGCGCAGCTCCTCCAGCCGGCTCTGCAGCGCGGTCACAAGGATGCCGATCAGGATGCTCGTCACGAAGATCCCGAAGAGCGTCGCGATGAGCAGCGCGCTCAGGTAGCCGGGGCTCGACGAACCGCCCAGGAAGTTAGCGACGGTTCCCGGATCGAGCGTGGTCAGGAAGGCCCGCCAGATCACGTCGAGGAAGTTGAAGCCCGACTCCGCTCCCCAGCCGACCAGCGTGATGACGACGGCCACGAAGAGGACGGCCAGCAGGGTGGCTCCGAAGAGGACCCCGATCAGGATCGCCGGTCCCCGCGACAGGAAGTCGTCGACCCGGTAGCGCAGGCGGTCGCGAAGGGGGAACCGGGGCGGGCGGGGAGGCCGGGACTGACCTGACATTGCGGCATTGTAGGGGCCGGATCGACCGCTGTGACCACGTCGGTCGGGCGGCGGTATCCTCGCGGGCGAGGAGGACGTGTCCGTGCTGGAGATGAGCCCCGAGGAGTTCCGGCGCCTTGCCCATCGCGCCGTGGAGATCCTGGCCGACGACCTGGCCCGGACCGCGGGTGACCCGGACGCGCCCGCGCGGCGCCCGACCACCGATGCGCTGCGCCGGCGGCTCATGGACGAGCCGCTCCCCCAGGAGCCGCGCGACCCCGACGCGATCCTGGCCGACTTCGAGGAGCTGGTCCTCCCGCATCCGATGGGCAACGCCAGCCCGCGCTTCTTCGGCTGGGTCAACTCGCCCGCCGGCGCCGATCAGCGTCATCGGCGAGCTGCTCGCGGCCGGCATGAATTCCAGCGCCGCCGGCGGCGACCAGGCGACCACGTACCTGGAGCACGCCGTGCTGCGCTGGCTGAAGGAGATGCTGGGGCTTCCGGCGGGCGGGCGGCTGCTGGTCAGCGGCGGCAGCATGGCCAACCACGTCGGGCTGGCGGTGATGCGCAACGCCCACGACCCGGGCGTGCGCGGGGCGGGACTCCGGAGCGCTCCCCAGCTCGCGGTTTACGCCTCCAGCGAGGGGCACTCCTGCATCGAGAAGGCCGTCGAGCTGCTGGGCCTCGGCCACGACAGCCTGCGCAAGATCCCGGTGGACGCCGATTTCCGCATGGACCTGGCCGCCTTGCGCGGCGATCGCCGAGGATCGCGCGGCCGGCCGCCGTCCCGCGTGCGTGGCCGCCAGCGCCGGCACGGTGAACACCGGGGCCATCGACCCGCTCTATGCGATCGCCGACCTCTGCGCCGCGGAGGGCCTGTGGTTCCACGTCGATGGCGCCTACGGCGGCATCGCCGTGCTGGCCGAGCAGGTCCGCCCGCTCTGGCGGGGATCGACCGCGCCGACAGCCTGGGGATCGACCCGCACAAGTGGATGTACATCCCGGTGGAGTGCGGCTGTGCGATCGTGCGCGACCGGCCGGCGATGCGCGACACGTTCAGCTTGGTGCCGCCCTACCTGCGCGACGACCTGCAGCTGCCCTGGTTCTCCGAGTTTGGCCTGCAGCAGACGCGCGGTTTCCGCGCGCTCAAGGCCTGGATGACGCTCCAGGCGGTCGGCGCGGCGGGCTACCGGCGCGAGCTGACCCGGCAGGTGGCGCTTGCACGGACGCTGCAGGACAAGGTGCGCGCCCGCCCCGCGCTCGAGGTCGTCGCGGCCGGGCCGCTCTCGGTGGTCTGCTTCCGGTTGAGGCCGCCCAACATTGATGACGCGGCCACCGACGCCCTCAACCGCGCCGCCATCGAGCGGATCCAGGCCGACGGCCGCGTCTTCCTGACCTCGACCGTGCTCGACGGCCGGGTCACGCTGCGAGCCTGCATCATCAACTTCCGGACGCAGGAGGCGGACCTCGACGTGCTCCTCGACGAGGTCGAGGCGGCGGGCCAGGCGGCGGGGCAGCAGGCATCCTGAGCGGGCCCAGGCGGCCTCCCAGGCCCGAGCAGATACCATTCCCTGCAATCGGGGCAGCGCGCCCCTTCCCGAACGGGGGAATCGTGCCTGCAGAGCGCCCCAAGGTCATCGTGATCCACAAGGGCGGCGATCACGGCTGCCTGATCACGATCCTTCTCCTGATCATCGCCTGGCCGCTCGCCATCGTGTACTGGCTCCTGCGCCTGCTCGCCTGGTTCGTCGGCACGATCGTCGATCTCCTGACGCTTGGACCCGTGCGCCGGCGACGTCGCTGAACAAGGCACCTGATCGGGCCGGATCAGGTGCCGGTCCTCCTTCCTCCCCGACGCGCCGGCCCGATACGGCTACGCTGCGTCCGATGGAGCACCTTGGACGGACATCCGGCCGGCTCGCCCCCGGGTCCGGCCCGCGGTCCTGATCGATGCCGGCGCCGCTCGGCAGGACACCGACCAGGAAGATGCCGGACATCACCGTGTTCGGTCTCGCGAATTCGCAGGCGACCCGCGCCGCGGTCCGGTTCTTCCGGGAGCGCCGGATCGTCGTCCGCTACGTCGATCTGGCCAAGAGGCCGATCTCCCGCGACGAGCTTCGCCGGTTCCTGGATCGGCTGGGAGCGGCTGCCCTGACGGACGTCGAGGCCGGGGCGGACGGGGACGGCGGCCACGCGGAGCTCCCGACGAACACCGGCGGCGTCGTGGCGCGGCTTCTCGCCGACGTGTCCCTCGTGCGCCTCCCGCTGGTCCGGTACGGCCAGGACGTCACCGCCGGCAGGGATGAAGCGACGTGGACGGCCTGGCTGGCGCGGCCAAGGTAGACGGGACGTCCACGTGGGTGCCTGCGATCAGCCTGTCGCCCAGGGTTCGCGGGTCGCGCCGGGTCAGTCGCGGAGCCACCCCGCGGGTGATTCATGGCCCGGCAGCTCCGCCAGCAGGCGCAGGACCGGCACAGCGCTGGCCAGCGTCCCGGCCAGCGTCGCCGGAAGGTCCGGGGACAGGACGTCCGCGTCCGACAGCGCGCGCCCGAAGGTCACGTCCTTGAGCTTGAGCAGCCCGACGTCCGGGTCGTCGGGAGCGAAACCGGTCGGCGCACGCACGAGGCGGTCGCCACTGACCTCGCCGAAGGTCGCCCGGAACCCGGGGTCATCGAGCGCCGCGTGCACGCGCGCCCGTTCCTCGACGACGGCCTTCCGCCACGCCGCCAGGCGGGCCGGCGCCGGGTGCCACATCCCGCCGCCGACGAAGATGCCGCCGGGCTCGAGGTGGAAGTAGCCACCGACGCCGCCCCCGTTGCCGGTCCACGGGAAGCTCGCGCCGACATTCGTCTTGTAGGGCGACTTGTCCTTCGCGAAGCGGACGTCCCGGTAGATCCGAAAGGGCGACCGGGCGGCGTCCGCGGCGAGCGGAACCCCCCGGGCGCGGAGCTCCTCGTCGACCGCCGTGCACAGCTGCTCGAGCGGCACCTTGAGGAGCGCCTCGTACCTGGCCTTGCGCGGCTGGAACCAGGAGCGTTCGTTGTTGAGGGCCAGCTCGACAAGGAAGCCGAGAGCGTCCGGCTCGAATCCGCCGAATCCGCTGCTCATCTGCACCAGCCTCCCGCTCCGCGTGCCGGGCCCGGCCGCCGCCGGCCAGCGTCGTGCGCCCTGCTCAATCTCGATAGGTTGACAGGCACCTGCAAGAATTGCCGGGTGACCCTGCCCGGGCGGACCGACCGGCGGAGCAGGCAGGCGAGGGGGGCATGCGCATGCTCGGCGATCACCCGGTGTTTCCGATCCTGCTGTCGACGGACCTCGCGGCAAGCCGGACCTTCTATCACGACACGCTCGGGCTGGAGGTCCTCGCGGAGGACGATGAGCGGATCGTCCTGCGCTGCGGCGGCGGGACGCTGCTGGCGATCTCGCGCAGCACCGTCGGCACATCGGACACCCAGACCCAGATGGCCTGGCGGGTGCCGGACATGCAGGCTGCCCTGGCCGACCTCAGGGCTCGGGGGGTGCGCATCGAGGAGTACGAGGCGCCCGACCCGGTGACGACCGATGGCGTCGCCGACATGGGCCACTCCTGGGCGGCCTGGTTCATCGATCCCAGCCGGAACGTGCTCTCGCTCATCCAGCCGAAGGGCTGAGGGACCGCGCCAGGGAAGGGGCCGGCGGCCCGGCCGTCGGCTCAGGCCGGCTGCGCCAGGCAGCCTCCCGGGCGTAGAAGGCGGGCCACGGCTCGTCGCGCGCCGCCGACCGGTAGCCTGCATCCAGCGCGATCAGCCGGGCGGTCAGCTCGCCGAGGCCCGGTGCCGCCCCGAGGATCTCGGGGAGGTCCGACCAGTTGATCAGCCACCAGGCGTAGAACAGGGCCCATTCCGGGTCGACGCCGCCCGTCCGCTCGGTTGCGACGGCATGCACGTGCTCGGCACGCTCGAGCGCCGCCGCCAGCCGTCCCGCCCGCTCCGTCATGCTCACGACTCCCACCCGCGCACGGAATCGCACCGCGCCTTCGCCGTACGTTACCCGACGTTTCGCGGACCGTCGCCCGGCCCCGAAGAGGCCGCCGGCCCGGCGCCGGGCTGGGCGGGGCTTCCCCGCGCCGGGCCTCACCGGCATACTGCGGCCACCGCTCCCGGCCGAGGCGGCCGGCGACCCGCGGCGGTCGCCGGCGTCCCTCGTCACCGCTCCCGGAGCGTGAGGTGAACGCGTGGACGTGCACGACAGGAGTCCCGTGGGCGACGACGCCCCGCCGAAGCCGTCGCGCGATCGCTCCGGGCCGCGCTCCGACCTGCCCGACAGCGGCCTCGTGGCGATGCTCTTCACGGACATCGAAGGCTCGACGCGGCTCGTCTCCGCCCTGGGCGACGACCAGTGGGCCGGCCTCCTCGCCGAGCACCGGGCTCTCGTCGTGGAGGCGCTCGGACGAGAGCAGCCGGCCGGCGCCCGCTGGGGCGTGGTCGGATCCGAGGGCGACTCCCTGTTCGTGGCGTTCGCCAGCCCGCTCGGCGCCGTCCGGGGCGCGGCGAGCGCCCAGCTCGCGCTCGCCGCGCATCCCTGGCCGAGTGGTGCCGAGATCCGCGTCCGGATGGGCATCCACGCCGGCGAGATCGTCCGGGTCGGCGACGACTACGTGGGCTACGAGGTCCACAAGGCGGCGCGGGTGATGAGCGCGGCGCACGGTGGCCAGGTCGTGCTCTCGCGCACCCTGCGGGCCCTGCTGCCCGACGCGGCCCTGGCACCGCTGGAGCTCCGCTCGCTGGGGGTCCATCACCTGAAGGACGTCCCCGAGAAGGAGGAGCTCTTCCAGCTGGCCGGGAAGGGACTCATCGCCGACTTCCCGCCGCTGCGGACGCTCGATGCGCTGCCCAACAACCTGCCGGTCCAGCTGACCAGGTTCGTCGGGCGCGAGGCGGAGATCGGTGCGGTGAAGCGCCAGCTCCTGGGGACGCGGCTCCTGACGTTGACCGGGACGGGTGGGACCGGCAAGACCCGTCTCTCCCTGCGGGTCGCGGAGGAGATCGCCCACGACTACCGCGATGGGGCCTGGTTCGTGCCGCTCGCGGCGGTCACCGACCCGGCGCTGGTCCCGTCGGCGATCGTCGCCTCGCTCGGGATCGCCGAAGTGCCGGGCACCTCGGCGATCGACCGGCTGCGCGAGGTGCTCGCCGATCGCCGCCAGCTGATCGTGCTGGACAACTTCGAGCAGGTCCAGGGGGCTGCTCCGGCCGTGGGCGCGATCCTTCGCGCCGCGCCCGGCGTCGCGATCATCGCGACGAGCCGCGGCCCGCTCAGGGTGGATGGCGAGCGGGAGCTGCCGGTCCCGCCCCTGGGCCTGCCGGACCTGGCCCATCTCCCGGCCGCCGACGCCCTCCTGCGCTCGGAGGCGGTCGCCCTGTTCGTCGATCGCGCCCAGGCCGCCCGACCGGACTTCGCGCTGACGGACCGGAACGCCGCGGCGGTGGCCGGGATCTGCGCCCGCCTCGACGGGCTGCCGCTTGCCGATCGAGCTGGCCGCCGCGCGGATCCGGGTCCTCGCCCCGAGGCGATCCTCGCCCGCCTCGAGAAGCGGCTCGATCTCCTCGTCGCGGCGGCGGACGGGATCGCCCGGAGCGCCAGCAGACCCTGCGGGCGACGATCGCCTGGAGCCACGACCTGCTCGATCCGGGACGGCAGCGCCTGCTCGCCCGCCTCGGCGTGTTTGCCGGGGGCTGGGAGCTCGAGCAGGCGGAGACGGTCTGCGGCCCGCTCGCGGAGCTCGGAGTCGACGTGCTCGACGGGCTCGACGGGCTGGTCGACCAGAGCCTGGTCCGGCGCGACGAGGGACCGGACGGCGAGCCACGCTTCCTCATGCTGGAGACGATCCGCGAGTTCGCCCTCGAGAGGCAGATCGCATCCGGTGAGGCCGACGAGCTCCAGCGGCGCCATGCGGGCGTCTTCGTGGACCTCGCCGAAGGGGCGGCCCCGGAGCTGAGGCGCGCCCAGGCCAAGGCGTGGCTCGATCGGCTCGAGCGCTCGACCGCGAACCTCCGGGCCGCGCTCGGCTGGGCGATCGAGACGAACGCCGCCGAGGGCGGCCTGCGCCTCGGGTTTGCCCTGTGGCGCTTCTGGCAGATGCGGGGATCGTTGGACGAGGGCCGCGACTGGCTCGTCCGGCTGGTCGCCCTCCCGCACGCCCGTGACCACCTCTCGCTCCTCGCCCGCGGGTACGAGGCGCTCGGGAGCGTCGAGTACTGGCGCGGGGACATGGAGGCGGCCCGCGTGGCCTACGAGACCGCGCTCTCGCTCCAGCGCGAGGTGGGCGACGAGGCGGGGATCGCCGACGCGCTGTACAACCTCTCGTTCGTGTTCGTCGTCCCGCTGACGGACTTGCCGCGGGGCGAGAAGCTCCTCCTCGAGGCCCTCGCGATCTACGAGAGGCTGGGCATCGACTCGGGCATCGCCGGCGTCCACTTCTCCCTGATGAACACGGCCCACCAGCGCGGCGACGACGAGGCCCGGCGCCGCCATTTCCAGGTGGCCGTGCCCACGTTCCGCCGGCTTGGCGACACCTTCATGGTGGGCTGGGGCCTCCACCTCGACAGCATCGGCCTCATCCGTTTCGGCAGGTTCGACGAGGCGCGGGCAGAGCTCATCGAGGCCCTCTCGCTCTTCGTCCGGGCCGGGGACGTCTCCGGGATCGCACTCCTGCTCGACGACTGGGCGGACCTCGCGCTGGCGGAGGGCCTGATCGAGCGGTCCGTCCGCCTCTCCGGCGCCGCGGCCGCGTTCCAGGCGACGAGCGGCGCCGACCTTGGGTCTGTCATCAACAAGGCGGAGGGACGATCGCTGCCCGACGCGGGCCGCCTCGATCCCGAGACGCTGGCGCGGGCCTGGGCCGAGGGCCAGGCGATGTCGCTCGAGGAGGCGGTCGCCTACGTCCTGGGCGCCGACGAACCCGCGCCGGCCGACGGCGAGACACCCGACCGGGGACCCGGCTGGGCGCCGGGCGACCGACCCGCCTCACCTTCGGGCGGCTGAAGGCGGGCCACGTGGATCGCCGAACGGGCACGCTCCTCGCTACGGTCCTGGGGACGGGCGTGGTGTTCCTCGACTCGACCGTGGTGAACGTGGCGCTGCCCCGGATCGGGCAGGACCTCCAGAGTCCCGCGATCGGCGTCCTCGAAGGCCAGTCCTACGTCTACAACGCGTACCTGCTCTCGCTCAGCGCGCTGCTGATCCTCGCCGGTGCGCTCGCCGACTCGTACGGGCGGCGTCGCCTCTTCGCCCTTGGACTGGCGGGGTTCGGCGGTGCCTCGCTCCTGTGCGGCATCGCGCCCACCCTGGAGGCGCTGATCGCGTTCCGGGTCCTCCAGGGGGCTGCGGGGGCCCTCCTGGTGCCCGGGTCCCTGGCGATCCTCACCGCCACGTTCGAAGGCCCCCGGCTCGGGCGGGCGCTGGGGGTCTGGGCCGGCGCCTCGGGGGCTGCGGCCGTCCTGGGTCCCCCCGTGGGCGGCATCCTCGTCCAGACGGTCTCCTGGCGGGCGGCCTTCCTGGTCAACCTGCCGATCGTCCTGGTCGCACTGTGGGCGACCTGGCGGTCGGTCGACGAGAGCCGTGACCCGGCCGCCGGACGGACGTTCGACTGGTCGGGCGCCCTGCTGGTCGCGATCGCGGTCGGAGGCCTCTCGTTCGGGGCGATCTACGGGGGACAGCACGCCTGGGGCGGCTGGCTGGCCCAGGCCTCGCTCGCCGTCGGCGCGATCGCGACGGCCTGGTTCGTGCTCCACATGGCGCGGGGACGCGCCCCGCTCGTCCCGCTGGGGCTGTTCCGCGTCCGCAACTTCGCCGTCACGAACCTGGAGACGTTCCTCGTCTACGGCGCCCTGTACGTCTTCCTCTACCTGTTCGCGATCTTCGCCCAGGGGACGCTCGGCTACTCCGCGGCAGCCGCCGGGATGCTGTCGATCCCGGGTGCCCTCCTCCTGACCTTCATGTCACCGCTGATGGGCAGCCTGGCCGCTCGCCATGGGCCGCGCCGCTTCATGGTGGCCGGCCCAACGATCATGGCTGCCGGGCTCGCCTGGCTCGTCCGGCTCCCGGCCGACAGCCCCGCCTGGAACCTGGTGCCCGGCGTCCCGTCGTCGTGGGCCCCGCCCCTCGGCGTCGTGGTGGACTTCCTGCCCACGATGCTGCTGTTCGGCCTCGGGCTGGCGATCCTCGCCGCGCCCCTCACGACCGCCCTCATGACCTCCCTGCCCGAGCCGAAGGCGGGGATCGCGTCGGCCGTGAACAACGCCATCTCGCGAGTCGGGCCCCAGCTGGTGGGCGCAGTGATGTTCGTGCTGGTCACGAGGGTCTTCTTCGCCGCCCTGGGAGGCCTCGTGCCGGGCCTGGACACGGGTTCGGCGGCCGTGCGCGACGCGTTCGCGCCGTTCAACCCGGCGCCTGCCTCGACCGGACCCGCTCTCGCCGCCGCCGCGCTCGAGGCATCGACGACCGCATTCCGGTTCGCGATGGCCGTGGGTGCCGCTCTCCTGGTCGCCGGGGCCGCGGTGGGCTGGGCCGGGATCCGCGATCGCCCGGCCGCGGACGCCTGACGGGATGGCCGACGCTCAGCGCGCGGCGAGCGCCACCGGGAGAGTCACGTGGAAGCAGGTCGAGCCCGGCCCGGACGTCACCGAGATTCGGCCCCGATGGTGGCTCACCACGATCGAATGGGAGATGTGGAGTCCCAGGCCGGTCCCCTTGCCGGGCTCCTTCGTCGTGTAGAACGGCTCGAAGATGCGCCGTGCGACCGGCTCGGGGATGCCCGGCCCGTCGTCGCAGACGTCCACGGTGACGTGGCCCGCCGGCTCCGGCCGGGTCCGGATCGTGAGCGTCCCGTGGCCGTCCATCGCGTCGATGGCGTTGTCCACGAGGTTCGTCCAGACCTGGTTGAGCTCGCTGCCGTAGGCCTGGATCCGGGGCAGGTCGGCGGCGTACTCGCGGACGATCACGACGCCGTCCCGCAGCTTGTGGCGCATGATCACGAGCGTGCTCTCGATCCCGTCGCGGACGTCGATCTCCTGGAGCGGCGCCTGGTCGAGGAAGGTGTAGGACTTCACCGCGGCCACCAGCTCCGAGATCCGCTCGGACGTCATCGCGATCTCGCCCACCAGGCCGTCGATCGTCGCGACCGCCGCCAGCCACGATGCGACTGCGCCGAGGGCGGGTTGCCCGACGCGCTCGGTGACCCCCGCGACGTCCGCGACCGTCCAGCCGCCCTCCGCGAGCGCGGGAGCGATCCGCCAGGCATCCGCCACGCCGGATGCCGCGAGGTGGGTCTCGAGCGCCTCCGCCCGGTCGCTGGCGCCCAGGGCATCCGCGGCCGTCGGCAGGAGCGACGGGCGGATCCGGCCCTCCACGACGTCGTCGACCGCCGCCCGACCGGCCTCGGCGAGGCCTGCGTCGGCCAGGGCTCGCGAGGCGCGCTCGAGCTCGGCAAAGGCCTCCCCGAGGAGGGCCGCGCTCCGCCGCATCGCGGCCGATGGGTTGTTCAGCTCGTGGGCGAGCCCCGCGGCGAGGGTCCCGAGGGAGGCGAGCTTCTCGCGCTGCTCGAGCATCGCCTGGGTCGAGCGCAGGCGCCGGGCGAGCGTCTGGACCATCGCGAGGGCGATGCCCGGATCCGTCGTCATGAGGCCGATGAACGCCTCCCGGGCGATGAAGAGCGTCCGTCCGGCCTCGACGGCGCGGACCGTGGCCGTCCGCGGACCCTGCTCCAGGAGGGCCATCTCGCCGACGACCTCGCCCGGGCCGACGGCCCCGACCTGCAGGTCGTCCTCGCCGACCCGCTTGGTGACCTCCAGGCGGCCCTCGAGGACCACGAACAGGCCGTCCGCCTCCTCGCCCTCGCGCATCAGGATCGCGCCCTGGGCCACGTCGACGATGCGGGCCAGCTCGGCGAGGCGGGCGATGCCGTCGGGACGAAGCTCGGCGAGCAGGGGCACCGTGCGCAGGGCGGCGGCCCGCGACGCCGGGCCCCCGCTCACAGGCCGGCGAGGTACTGGTGGACGAGCTGGATGGCCATGGCCCCTTCGCCGACCGCCGAGGCGATCCGCTTCACCGACCGCGCCCGCGCGTCGCCCGCCGCGAACACCCCGGGCACGCTCGTCTCGAGGAGGTACGGCTCGCGGGCGAGCGGCCAACCGGCCGGCGGCTTGCCGTCGTGCTGGAGGGCTGGACCGGTCAGGATGAACCCCGAGCTGTCGCGCTCGACGAGATCGCCCAGCCACTCGGTCCGCGGCGCCGCCCCGATGAACAGGAACAGCGTCGCGAGCGGCAGGCGCTCGTGGGCGTGCGTCCCGAGGTCCTCGAGGTCCACCGCGGCAAGCTCGTGCTCGCCCTCGACGGCGGAGATCGCCGCATGCGTGCGGACCGCGATGTTCGCAGTGCCGTGGATCCGGTCGACCAGGTACTGGGACATCCCGGCCTCCAGCCGGTCCCCGCGGACGACGAGGGTCACGTTCCGGGCGAATCCCGAGAGGTAGATCGCGGCCTGCCCGGCGGAGTTCCCGCCTCCGACGACGCCCACGGCCTGCCCCTGGCAGGCGATCGCCTCGCTGATCGCCGCGCCGTAGAAGATTCCGGTTCCCTCGAGGGCCTCGGCCCCGGGCAGGTCGAGCTTCCGGTACTGGACGCCGGTCGCGAGGATCACCGCATGGCTGCTCACCTCGGTGCCGTCCCCGAACGTCACCACCCGGTACGGGTCCGCCAGGCGGATCGCCACGACGTCCTGCGGGCTGAGGATCTCGGCCCCCAGCCGCGACGCCTGCGCGACGCCCCGTCGGGCCAGGTCCGCACCGCTCAGCCCGGCGGGGAACCCGAGGTAGTTCTCGATCCGCGAGGTCGTCCCGGCCTGGCCGCCGGCGGCCTCGCGCTCCACCATGAGCGTCCGGAGGCCCTCGGAGGCGCCGTACACGGCTGCCGCGAGCGCCGACGGCCCGCCCCCGACGATCACGACGTCGTAGAACGGGAGCGCGGCGGCGGTGCGCCCCCCGAGCTTCTGGGCGATCTCGCGGTTGGACGGCTCGACCAGCGCCGTGCCGTCCGGGAGGACGACCAGCGGTCGGAGAAGGTCCACGTGCCCCGCGCTGGCGGCCAGGCGCTTCGCCTCGGCGTCGTTCTCGATGTCCAGCCAGCGGTAGGGGATCTGGTTGCGGGTGAGGTAGTCCTTGATCGCGTGGGCGCGCGCCGACCAGCGGTGACCGACGAGGCTCACGCCCTCGAACGGCGGGCGGAAGCCGGCCATCCAGTCGTCGAGCAGCTCCCTGAGGATCGGCAGGAGCTTCTCCTCCGGGGGATCCCAGGGCTTGAGGAGGTAGTGGTCGAGCTGGACCTCGTTGATGGCCCGGATCGCGGCGTCCGTGTCGGCGTACGCGGTCAGGAGGACGCGCTTCGCGCTCGGGACGAGCTCGAGCGCCTGGCCGAGCATCTCGACGCCGGTCATCCCCGGCATCCGCTGGTCGACCACGAGGAGCGCGACGGGCGTGCCGCGCAGGGTCAGCGAGCGGATCGCCCCCAGGGCCGCGGCACCCGAGTCGGCGGCCACGACCTGGTAGTCGCGGCCGAAGCCCTTGCGAAGGTCCCGCTCGATCGCCCGAAGGACCGGCGGGTCGTCGTCGACCGCGATGACAGCCGGCTTCACGGCCATGGTCTTCCCCTTGCGAGGTGGAGCCGCGATGGTAGGCCAGCGGCGAGCGCGGAACAAGAGAGCTCGTCTCGACGGGGCGGAGCCGGCCGGAGGGGCTCCTGGACGGCCTCGCCACGAGGGGGTCGACCGAATCGGCGCGGTCGGGCAAGATCACCCGATCACATCCGGGCGGGCGTCGGACCAGGGCCAAGCCTGAGCCGCCGGCCTGGGGGGCACGGAGGTTCTCGACCCATGCGGACACCCCGCGCGGTTGCCCTCGGGGCGACGCTGCTCGCACTGCTCGTCGGTGCGTGCTCGTCGGGTGGGGGCACCCCGACACCGGCGGCTTCGGCCCCGGCCCCGACCGCAACCAGCCCATCGGCGAGCGCAAGCGCCACCTCGTCGGCAACCATCGCCAGCACGCTCGTGCTGGGCGGCCCGCCCGAATGCCCGCAGCGGCCGTTCTGCGCGGCCGGGCTCCAGAAGACGTACGGGCTCACGTTCAAGGACTTCAAGCCACTCGACGCCGGCGGCCCGATCACCGTCACCGCGGTGAAGAACGGGACCGTCGACGTCGGCCTGCTGTTCACCTCGGACCCTTCGATCGCCGCGAACGGCTTCGTCCTCCTCCAGGACGACAAGCACCTCCAGCTCGCGGACAACCTCGTGCCGGTCGTCCGGCAGGCGGTCCTCGATGCCACGCCGGGTGTCGCCGACCTGCTGAACGGCTGGACGACCAAGATCACCCAGGCCGTCCTGACCGACCTCAACAAGCAGGTCTCGGTCGACCAGAAGGATCCCAAGGCGGTCGCCCAGGCCTGGCTGGCGTCCAACGGGCTCACGACCTCGACGCTCGGCGCGGGCAAGACCGTCACCGTCGGCGAGACCAACTTCTACGAGCAGGAGGTCCTCGGCGAGGTCTTCGCCCAGGTTCTCGAGGCCAACGGGTTCACGGTCAACCGGAAGGCCGACATCGGGAACCGCGAGATCGTCTTTCCGGCCCTCCAGGCCGGCCAGATCGACCTGGTCGTCGAGTACGCCGCGACCCTCCTCGAGTTCGTCAACAAGGGCGCCGGCGAGGCGACGACCGACGCCACGGCCACCGTGGCCGCGCTCAACGCGCGCCTTTCCCCGCTGAAGCTTGCCGCGCTGAGCCCGGCCACGGCGACGGACCAGAACGGCTTCGTCGTCACCAAGGCCACGGCCGACAAGTACGGGCTCGTCACGCTGAGCGACCTGGCCAAGCCGGCGCCGTAGCGCCGGACCAAGCCGAGCTGCGGCCGGGCTGCCTCCCGACGGGCGGCCCGGCGACGCAGCGTCCCACCGCCCGCGGCGGGCGGCACTGCCGATCGGAGGGGCCAGCCTCGTGAGCGACGGAGCCAGGGAGGCCGCATCGCCTGCGGCAACCGTCGAGTTCGAGCACGTCACCAAGCACTACGACCGCCGGGCCCTGGCTCGCGGCGCCCCGGGCGCGGTCAATGACCTGTCCCTGGCGGTGCCCGCCGGCCGGATCTGCGTCCTGGTCGGGCCGTCGGGCTGCGGCAAGACCACCCTGCTCAAGATGGTCAACCGGCTGATCGAGCCGACCGCCGGGCGCATCCTGATCGACGGTGCGGACGCCGCCGGGCGGGACCTCACGGCGCTCCGCCGGGGCATCGGCTACGTGATCCAGCAGGTCGGGCTCTTCCCGCACGAGACGATCGCCGAGAACGTGGCCACGGTGCCCCGCCTGCTCGGCTGGCCGGCGGCCCGCCGGCGCGAGCGCGCCGAGGAGCTCCTCCAGGTCGTGGGGCTCGACCCGGGCACGTACGCGCGGCGCTATCCGCTCCAGCTGTCCGGCGGCGAGCGGCAGCGCGTGGGGGTCGCGCGGGCGCTCGCCGCGGACCCGCCGATCATGCTCATGGACGAGCCGTTCGGCGCGGTCGACCCGATCGTCCGGGGGCGGCTCCAGGACGAGCTCCTGCGCCTCCAGGAATCGCTCGCGAAGACGATCCTGTTCGTGACCCACGACGTGGACGAGGCGATCAAGATGGGCGACCTCGTCGCCGTCCTCCAGGAGGGCGGGGTCCTCGCCCAGCTCGGGCCTCCGGCCGAGATCCTCGCCCGCCCGGCCTCGCCGTTCGTCGCCCGCTTCGTGGGGACCGACCGCGGCCTCAAGCGCCTCAGCCTGCTCCGGGTGGCCGACCTCGAGCTGGTCCAGCCGGTCACCGCCAACGCGGGAGCGTTGGGCTCGGCGGAGCTGGAGCACGCCCTTGCCGGCTCATTCGAATGGCTGCTCCTCGTCGACGATGACCGCCGGCCCGTCGCCTGGGTCGCCCGCGACGACGTCACGCCCGGGGCGCCGCTGGGCAGCGCGCCGGCCATCCCGGCCCTCCCGCTCCTCGACCCGCGCACGACGCTGAAGGACGCGCTCTCGAACCTGCTCGATGCCGATGTCCAGGCCGGTGTCGTGGTCGGCCGGGACCGGCGCCTTCTCGGGCTCGTCACGCTGGCCAGCATCGCCGGCATCCTGCGCGAGACCGGAACGCCGGACCGGGACCCTGGCGCGGTCGCGAGCCGGGCCGGCGAGGACGCCCGGCCATGACGATCCGCTGGGACTGGATCGCCGGCAACCTCGACCAGATCGCGGCAGCGACGCTGGACCATCTCGTGCTGACCCTGCTCGCGGTTGGCGTCGGCTTCGCCCTGAGCCTGGCGCTGGGGCTCGCGGTGCGGCGGTGGCGCGTGCTGTACGGCCCGCTGGCCGGGATCGCGGGGATCCTCTACACGATCCCGAGCCTCGCCCTGTTCGCCATCCTGGTGCCGTTCACGGGCCTGTCCATCCTCACGGCCGAGATCGGCCTCGTGAGCTACACCCTCCTGATCCTGATCCGGGGCGTCGTCTCGGGACTCGACGGGGTTCCCCGCGACGCGCTCGACGCGGCGACCGGCATGGGCTACAGCGGTCCCCAGTGCCTCCTTCGCGTGGAGCTGCCCCTGGCCCTGCCCGTCATCGTGGCCTCCGTCCGGCTGGCGACGGTGTCCACGATCGGCCTCGTGATGGTGACCGCCCTGATCGGTGAAGGCGGCCTTGGCCAGCTCATGCTGCGGGGCTTCAACCGCAGCTTCCCGACGATGATCTGGGTGGGCGTGGTCGCTTCGATCGCCCTCGCGGCTGCGCTCGACCTCCTGCTCGTCGGCTTCCAGCGACTCCTGATGCCCTGGTCCCGCGCGGGGAGGAGCTGACCCATGGAGATCCTGGGGAACGGCGTCTCCTGGCTCCTGGACCCGGCCCACTGGAACGGCTCGGACGGAGTCCCGACGCGCATCCTGGAGCACCTCGCGCTGTCCGGCGGTGCGCTCCTCGTGGCCACGCTCATCGCCGTGCCGATTGGCCTGTACACGGGGCACACCGGGCGCTGGGGGACGGTGGTCACGAACGTCGCCAGCATCGGCCGCTCCGTCCCGTCGTATGCGCTGCTCCTCATCTTCTTCACCCTGACCGGTGCCCTGGGTGCCCCCACGACGCTGCCGACGCTGGTCCTCCTGGCGATCCCGCCGCTCCTCGCCGGCGTCCACGTGGCGATCCGCGAGGTCGACCCCGACGTCGTCGAGGCGGGCCGGGGCATGGGCATGCGCGAGCTCCAGGTGCTCCGCCGGGTCGAGGTGCCGGTCGGCCTGCCCCTGATCCTGGTCGGTGCGCGCACGGCCGCGGTCCAGGTGGTGGCCACCGCCACGCTCGGCGCGCTTGTCGCGGGCGGGGGGCTCGGCCGCTACATCGTCGACGGGTTCGCGCTGCGGGGCGATGAGGGGACGGCCCGGCTCGTCGCCGGGGCGATCCTCGTGGCGGTCCTGGCGATCCTCACCGAGCGGGGGTTCACCCTCCTGGAGCGGCGGACGATGCCCCGCGGCGTCTCGCGGGCGGCCGCCGACGCGGCCAGCTCCCGCGCCGGGATCGGGATCTAGGCATGTCGGCGGGAGCTGCGGCGCGCCGGCGCCTCGTCCGCGCGGGAGTCTGGCGCCCTCACAGCCGCTCACCGGCCTCGATCGGGGTCGTCAGCCAGTTCGAGGGCGGGGCCAGCGGGCAGCTCCAGCGGGCGTCGTACGCGCACGACGGGTGGTAGGCGTAGTTGAAGTCGATGCACGAGCCGGCCGTCGCTGCCGCCCAGGTCGGCGCCCTTGATCGTGTCGAGCAGGTAGCGGCCCGCCCCGTAGGTCGTGCGGCCGGCCGTGGCGTCGCGGAAGGGCAGGAAGATGCCGCCCCCATAGACCGCGATCCAGTAGACGTCCAGCTCCCCGACCGGCAGCCGGAGCCGCCCGATCCGGTCGAGGGGATACGGTTCGCCGTCGAGGCCGTGGGCGACCAGGCGCTGCGCCGGCGCCGGCTCCACCTCGGCCTCGAAGCGCAGGGCGGGGTCGTACGACCAGTACGGGATGCCCGGGAAGCCCGCCCGGGCCGCCGGGTCGAGCGGAGTCTCCGGGTGCTCCGCGAACAGGCGGTCGCGACCGGCCCGGAACCGCCGCAGGGCGCCCTCGGGATCGCCGGCAGTCTCCGCCCGGACGGCGGCGTACAGCGCGGAGACCGTCCTCCGCCAGTCGAGCAGCGCCAGGGACACGGGCATTCCTCCTCGCTCGGGCCAATTCTCCCCGCCGGCCCTGTGTGTTATGGGCGTTGGGTCGAGGGAGCCCCGAGTCGCGGCCGGCAATGTGATCGTTCGATCACAAGAGCGCAATGTGATCGATCGAAGGCCGCCGCCCTGGACCCCATCAGATGCAGACCCACAGGTAGAGGTCCCGCCTCGACCCAGCGGCCGTCCGTGCCAGTTCGCGGAGGTCCGCGATGAAGTCCCGGAGCGCCTGGACGGACTCTGGGTCCGTGTCGCCCATCCAGTCCGTGTCGGCGGCCCAGCGGGCGGCCAGCCCTGGCGCGGCGGTGTCGAGCCCGACGAGTGCATCGCGGAACTCGGGCCGGAGCGCGAAGATCCAGGGGCCGTCGTCACCGCCGTAGCGCACCGCGGGCATCGCGGCCCCCACCCAGTCATCGTCTCGGAACGGAACGCCCGTGAGCAGCGTGTCGAGAAGGGCGATCCGAGGCCCGTCGATGCCCTTGGATGCGAACGCCGGGAGCGACTGCGCCTCGGGGACGGGCGGCTCCTCAATGACGGGAGTGGGATCGGGCTTGGACCGGAACATCCCGAACAGCCCGCCCGACCCTTTCGGCTTCGCGGGCGGGGCGGGCGGCGGCGGGAACGGGCCGTGCTCCACAGACACCCCGTCGAGTTCGCTCGCCGTCGCGGCGAAGTAGTTGGTCAGCAGGCCCATCTCCCAGACTCCCTCCGTGCGGCGAGGACGACGTGGATCATCGCCGATCCAGTCGCGCGTCAGGAGGCGCCGCTATCCCGCAGGATGGACGCCATCATCAGAAGATCAATGACGCGCTACCTCCTCCGAACGATCACATCCAGCACCAAACGCCTGTAACACACAGGCCGCCGGCAAGGGCTTGACGAGTAACTAACTGGTTACCTATCATGCCCGGATGGACGACGTGTTCCGGGCGCTCGCCGACCCGACCCGGCGGGGCCTGCTCGACGAGCTGTTCCGGGAGGACGGACAGAACCTCGCGGCCCTCGGCCGGCGCCTGCCGATGACCAGGATCGGGGTGATGAAGCATCTCCGGGTGCTCGAGGCGGCCGGCCTCGTGGTCACGAAGCGACGCGGGCGCGAGAAGCTCCACTTCCTGAACCCGGTCCCGATCCGGCTCGTCCACGACCGGTGGGTCAGCAAGTACGCCGAACCCTGGGCCAGCGCGCTGAGCGAGCTCAGGAAGGCGATCGAGGAGGAAGCCGTGGAGAAGGTGTTCGAGATCTACATCAAGGCGAGCCCCGAGCGCCTCTGGAAGGCGATCACCGACAGCGAGCAGCGCCAGCGCTACTGGTTCGGGGTCGGCGTCGTGTCGGACTGGACGCCGGGCTCGCGCTACCAGGCGATCCACCCGCTGGCGCCCGGCGCGATCCACGAGGGCGAGAACCTCGAGGTCGATCCGCCGCGTCGGCTCGTCCAGAGCTTCCGGGCCCTGTGGAGCGAGGACGCAAATCGCGAGGGGACCTCGAGGGTCACCTGGGAGATCGAGCCGGTGGGCGATTCCTGCCGGCTGACCGTCACCCACGACCAGCTCCCCGAAGGCGGGAGCGAGGCCATCTACGGCGGCTGGCCCATGGTCCTGTCGGGCCTCAAGACGCTCCTCGAGACCGGGGAGACGCTCACCACCCCGGGATCCCAGCTGTACGGGCAGGCTCCCGGCTCGTCCAGCTAGCCCACGCAGCGGCCCACGCGGGCAGGAGGTCGTCATGGCTGAGATCGTCCCGAGCGCCCAGATCACGGGGGTGCGGACCGTCGGTGTCCCCGTCACGGACCAGGACCGGGCGCTCGCGTTCTACCTCGATCGGCTCGGCTTCGAGAAGCGCACGGACTTCCCGATGGGTGCCGGCGAGCGCTGGGTCGAGGTGGCCCCGCCGGGCGCCTCGACGTCGATCGCCCTCGTGCGTCCCGGCCCCGGGGGCCAGGCCGGGATCGACACCCAGGTGCGCCTCACGACCCGGGACGCCGAGGCCGACCATGCGAGCCTGCGCGCCGGCGGCGTGGACGTCGACGCGGAGATCCTGCGCTGGGAGGGCGTGCCGCCGATGTTCTCGTTCCGCGATCCGGACGGCAACCGGTTGGTGATCGTCGAGGAGCGCTGACCCGGGCGGCGCGCGGGCGGGAGGACGGTCGTCCGGGGCGCTGGACGGCCGTCGCCCTACTGGCCGACTGTCCTCCGCCGGGCCTTCAGGAAGCCCTCGATGGCGTCCCAGGCCCCGATCGCGACGATCCCGACCATGCCGACCGCTGCGGAGGGCGCCAGCGCGGCCCCCGCCCCGATCCTGTCCATCTCGGCGACCGCTTCGGGGCTCAGGACCCGGCCGGCCCCGAGCAGCCAGACCGCCGGGATCGCGAACGCGGCGTCCAGGACCGCGTTGATGGCCGCGGACGTCCAGGTCCACCGTCGGGCGGCATAGAAGGCCAGGGTGAAGCCGATCTGGAGCACCGCGACCACGACGAACCAGGGGAACCAGAACGCCCCCAGCGCGGGATCGAGGAACGGCACGGTCCGGCCGTCGATGAAGAACGGAGGCTGCCAGGCGATCACCCCGATGACGAGCGTCGCGGCCGCCACCGACAGCATGGCCTCGCCGGCGCCGAGCCGGCTGGGCGATGGCACGGAGGGAAGCCGGTCAGGCGTCCAGGCCAGGAGCGGCCCACCGCCGCGAGCGGCGTTGCGCTCGACCAGGGCGAACACGAGGGTCACCCAGAAGGCGAGCTGGACCCCGACGCCCAGGCCCGCCAGCACGGCGTTCGCGGCAGCCTGGGCGACCGCCGTCCCGGCGATGAAGCCCGCGAACAGGACCGCGAGGGTCACGGTGGGCACGACGATCGAGAGGAGCAGCCCCAGCAGGCGCCGGTAGTCGAGGAAGTAGCTCGGGCCGATCAGGTAGAGCGCCCGATCCGTGTAGCGGGCGGCCAGGATCTCGGGGTCGCCCAGCTCGGTGAGCGCGGCGCGCTCCGCGGCGGCGGCGTCCCCGGCGTCGGCGGTGCGCGCCTCGATGGCATCGGCGATCAGCGCCCGGATCTCGGGCTCCAGGTCGTCGCGCTGCCGCTCGGGAACGGCGCTCAGCACGCCCCAGACATAGCGGTCGGTCAGGGTGCTCATCGGGATTCTCCCTTGTCGAGGCTGCGGATCGAGGCATCGATCCGCAGCCAGTCGGCGAGCAGCTCGCCTGCGAGACGCTCGCCTGCGGGGCTGGTCCGGTAGAACTTCCGGGGACGGCTCTCCGTGGTGTTCCACTCGCTGGCGAGCATTCCCTGGCCCTCCAGTCGGCGGAGCAGCGGATAGAGCGTGTTCGCCTCCACGTCGAAGCCCAGCTTCTGCAGCTCCTCGATGAGCGCGTAGCCATAGCCGGGCCGATGGAGCAGCAGGAGGCAGGCCGGCACGAGCGTGCCGCGGCGCAGCTCCTGTCGGGCGCCCGCGAGGATCTCGTCGAAGTCCATGGCCGGCATTATAATGTGTGTCGCACATCATTGCAAGTGGAAAGTTGCGCGCGATCGCTGGCAGCATCCGGCGCGAGGGGTCTTCCGCGCCCGCCGGGTACTGTCTGCGCGACAGGCGGCGCCGCCCGGGCCGACGTCGGCCGCCGGTCAGCGCCAGCCGCGCGCGCTCGGAAGGGGGGTCAATTCCATGGACGACGAGCTCGACTTCGTGGTCATCGGCGCCGGACCGGCCGGCGAGGCCGCCACGCACATGGCGCGCGCGCGGGGCGCCTCGGTCGCGGTGATCGAGCGCGAGCTGTTCGGCGGGTCGTGCCCGTTCTGGGCCTGCATGCCCTCCAAGACCCTTCTCCACGCGGCGGCCATCCACGCCGCGGGCGGGGACTACGACTGGCCGCGGGCCTCGGCCCGGCGCGACTACATGATCAGCCGGGAGGGCATCGACTTCCCGAGCGACGCCGGCCACGTCGAGCGCGCTCGAAGGCGCGGGCGCGGTCGTCATCCGGGGGTCCGGGCGGATCGCCGGTCCCGGTCGCGTCGTCGTCGCGCACGAGGGCCGGGAGCGGACGCTTCGGGCCCGGAACATCGTCATCGCCGTGGGGTCCGTCTCCACGGTGCCCGCCCTCGACGGGCTCGACGAGATCAGGCCCTGGACGAACCGCGAGGCGACGAGCACGCGCGAGCTGCCCGCCAGCCTGCTCATCCTGGGCGCCGGGCCGACCGGCGTCGAGATGGCCCAGGTCTTCGCCCGCTATGGCGTGCCGACGACGCTCGTGGCCTCGCAGCCGCGGATCGCCCCCAGGGGCCACCCGCGCAACTCCGCCTTCCTCGAGGCGACCCTGCGCCGCGACGGCGTCGACATCCGGACGGGCGTGCGGGCCACCCGGGTGCGGGCCTGGGCGGCGGCCTCCGGCGCGCACGTCGTCGACCTGTCGGATGGCACGGCCGTCGAGGGCCACGAGGTCATGCTCGCGGTCGGCCGGACGCTCCCGCTGGCCGGCCTCGGGCTCGAGACGCTGGGCCTCGACGTCGCCGGCCGGGCGCCGGCCGTCGGGCCCGACCTCCGGATCGCCGAGGGCGTGTTCGTCGCCGGGGACCCGGCGGGACCGGAGATGCACACCCACGTCGCCCACTACCAGGGCGAGCTCGCCGTCAGGATCGCGCTCGGCGATGACGTCCGACCCGACTATGCCGCGATCCCCAGCGCCGTCTACACGGACCCCGAGGTCGCCGGCGTCGGGATGTCGCTCGAGAGCGCCCGCGCGGCCGGCCGCCTCGCGTTCGAGGAGGTCGCCGACCTGGCCACGAGCGCGAAGGGCTACGTCGCCGAGGCCAGCGGCCACGTGACGATCGTGGTCGACCGCCCGACCCGGACGCTCCTCGGGGCGTTCATCGCCGGGCCCGCAGCATCGGAGGTGATCCACGAGGCGGTCCTGGCGATCAAGACGAAGGTGACGCTCGACGTCCTGGCCGACACGATCCACGCCTTCCCGACCACGGCGCGGGTCATGGGCGGGCTCTTCGCCCAGGCGGTCCGCACGCTCGACGCGGCGAACTGAACGGGCGCGCTCCTCGCTCCGGCCCGACCCGGATCCCTACACTCTCCCTGGACGCCATACAGGAGGGACGCAGGGTGACCCCGGAACCGCTACCGGTCGCCGTCGATCCGGCGGACATCCAGGCCCGCGCAGTTCGCCTCGCCACCGGCCTCGCTGCCCCGCTCGGGACGATGGGCAAGCGGATGATCATCGGGTTCCTCGGGAGCGCGGTCATCGGCTTCGTGGTCGGAACGGCGACCTATCAACCTTTCCTCGGGACCGCCGTCGGACTCGCGCTCGCTGCCCTGGTCGCAGTCGTCGCCTGGGCGCCGTTCACCGATGCCGGGTTCCGCGGTGCCGCGGAGCTCTACTTCGATCACGGCTGTCACGAGCGGGCCGAATGGAAGACGGAGACCGGCACGTCCATGCCCAGTGGCATCCGGGCGATCGAGAGATGGCTCGACGCCCACCCGGAGGGGCCCGGCCGGGCGTCGCTCCTGCTGGTCGTGGGCCGCATCGACGAAGCGGACCGGGTGATCGCGGCGAAGATCCCGACGACGCCGGTGGAGACGTTCGAAATGGAGCTGCTGCGCCAGACCCGGTCGCTCCTCCTCGGCCAGCGGCCCGAGCTCGACCGGCTCCACGCGATCTGGCCCTCGATCCCGGATCCGCGGGAGCGGCGCCATCGGCGCGAATGCCTCGCCCTCCTCGAAGGCGAGCTCGCCGTGGCGGAGGGAGGCGACCCGATCGCGGTCCTCGCTGCCGCCCGGATCGACGTCCGCGAAGTCTACTGGTCGATGCGGGTGCCCTGGCTGATGGCGAAGTGGTCCTCACTGGCGGCGTGGGGCCTCATGATCTCGACCTTCGTCTCCGCCATGCTCGTCTGGAGGTGACCGGCTGACCGCCGCGCTCACGATGACACGCGAATGGCATCACTCCTGCGGCCTGCCCGGCGTCCCACCGGAGCGAGCCAGCAGCAGCCACGGGGTGTCATGGACGGGCCGAGCGGACCAACGCGACACGAGTCGCCGTTCATGCGCCCGATCGCTGCGCTCATCCTCCCCTTGATCGTTTTGTGTGTTGGAGGCTGCCGGGTCGCTCACTGGACGCTGAGCGTCGACAACAACATCCAGGCGCCGGTGATCGTCCGGATCCCGCGCGATGAAGGCACCCTGGATCTGCTCCTCGCCGGCAGGGAGTGGCGCAAAGTCGCCATCTTCCAGGCCCCCATTTCGCGGCACCGTTGAGGTCCTCGACGCAGCGACCTGCGATGTCATGGTCACAACGATGACCCTAGGGCCGGAGGGCGACTACCAGATGTTCGTGGACGACGGCTACGAGTCGCACTTCCGCGACGACAGCGGTCCGTACGACCAACCACCGGCACGGACGGGCCCGGAGATCCCGACGACCGACGCTTGCACCGCGCGCGGATAGCGTTCGGGAGCCGGCTCTTGACTTCCGCTCTTCGCCCGCCGACCGTGGATCCATGAGTCGGCTGAGGCGGTCGCTCCCCGTACGCTTCGTTGTCGTTTGGATGGACCCCGGAATCGCCGGCGCCGCCGCGAGGCGAGTTCAGGGCAGGATCAAGTCCTGTCTGCAGAGCGCCCGGCAACGGCGAGACCAACGATCCCGTGGGTAACAAGAACGCCCGTTCTGAGATAGTCTCGGCCGCTCGACCGGGCGTCCACCTGGCGGCCGCGACGGTCGCACGGCGGCATGCCGCGTCGCCGTCTCGGCACCCTTGGAATCGTCCATTCGTTCTCTATCGAACTGGTAGCTGCCCGCAGCTACGATGCGACCATGCACGGGAGGGCGCGGAGTGAGTGATTCCTCTGCGATCGAGTGGACGGACTCGACTTGGAACCCCGTCACGGGCTGTTCGAAAGTATCCCCGGGCTGCGCCCACTGCTACGCGGAGACGCTCTCGCTCCGGTTCGGCTGGTCGCCGAAGCCCTGGACGCCGGAGAACGCTGTGGCGAACGTCATCCTCCACCCGGACCGCCTCGACCTCCCGAAACGGTGGCGCGGCGGCCGGCGGATCTTCGTGAACTCCATGAGCGATCTCTTCCACGAGCTCGTGCCAGCTGGTTACGTCCGCGACGTCTTCGACGTTATGGCGGCCTGCACGCAGCACCAGTTCCAGGTCCTCACGAAGCGCCACGAGCGACTCGCTGAGCTCGCCCCGCACCTGCCCTGGCCCGACAACGTCTGGGCGGGTGTCACGATCGAGAACGATCGTTGGACGGTCCGCGCGGACTACCTGCGCGAGGTCCCGGCCGTCGTGCGTTTCATCAGCGCCGAGCCGCTCCTCGGCCCACTGCCATCCCTCGAACTCTCGGGCATCGACTGGCTGATCGCTGGCGGCGAGTCCGGGGCCGGGTTCCGGGCGCCGGAGGCCGAGTGGTTCCGCGACCTGCGCGACCGCAGCATCGAGGCCGGCACCGCCTTCTTCTTCAAGCAGTGGGGCGGTCGAACGCCGAAGGCTGGCGGGCGCGAGCTTGACGGCCGGACTTGGGATGAATGGCCGGAGCCTGCGGAGAGGCGCGAGCTGGTCGCCGTCTAGCTAGAACCCCAGGAAGGCGATTCTGGCCGGTCTCTGTTGGGCCGCCGATCGCCTTGCCCCAGAACTCGACCCCGCGCGGATCACGCGAGAAGAGAATCAGGGCGTACATCGCAACGTTCTTCCCGTTCTTCACGATCTCCCGCCGCCGGAAGCTCGGCAGGTAGCCGAATTGCTCCAGTTGGGCGTTGTAGAGGCTCGCGAGGTCGTCGAGCACTTCCCACCTCGCACCGCTGAGGCAATCCTTCCACGCGGGCGTTCCGAAGAAGGCTGTCAACGCCGGTGGATCAGCGGTCTCGACCCTCTTCATGGCCCCATACATGAAGGAGACCATCAGGTCGACCTTCCGGGCTGTGACGAGGGCCGCGATTGTCTCGAATCGGACCTGCCAGTTCGTGGGGTCGACGAATGCGAGCGTCAAGGCCCTCGGGGGAACCGCCGCGATGAGATCGCCGATCTTGTCGTTGCAGTCCCCGACGAAGACCGGCGCCGTCGCACCGCGAGCGCGAATGCGCTGGTCGAGGGCAGCCGCCACCTCAGGGTTCATCTCGATGAAGGCTCGATCCGTGAACTCGCGGTCGAATGAGCGCAAGGGCGAACCGGGCACGAAGCGCCCACTCTCCGCCTCCCACGAACGCCCCGGGCCTGCGAACAGCTCGACATAGGCGCGCTGCGGCCACTGATTCTTCATTCCCGTCGCAAACATCTGGGCGTAGCGGTCCACGAAATACGCCTTCCGGGCAACCCAAGGCCCGACAATCCTGGCCGGGAAGCCGTCGTCGCCCGGAACGAGAGCGTCATCCTCACGTCGACGGCTCATCTCACGCCGCCCGTCGCCCTCGGCCACCCTCCGAAGCAACCCCAGCGCAAGGGCGCTCATCACCGCCTCGGGTGAGCCACGACATGGCACCTGCTGAGGACACGAACGCGAGACCTCCTGACGGCGACCCTAGAGGCGCGTGACGCCGAGCGCAAGCGCGAGGCACACCACGGCGCCCAAGACGACCGCCATGCGCAGGCTGCGCTTCGCCCCTCCGCCGATAGGATCGATCGGGAAGCCCGGCTCTTCCGGCCACCAGGGCCGACGGCGATCGAAGACCGCGTAGAAGAGCAGCGAGGCCGCGGCGATCATAAGGAGCCCAGCCTCGAGAGAGATGAGCTCGGCGGCGGTTGCGAGCCCGATCGCGGTGGCACTGACGACCAGGACGACGACGGCGAGCTCGATCCGCGAGGGCAACGTGCTCCAGTCGCCCGTATCCGTGGTGATCCGGATCCTAGACATGCGCCAACTCTAGGGACTCGCGGGGTCGGTCGTGTGACTGATGAGCGCGAGCGGATCGCCGGGCGCTATCTGCGGCGAGAGGCCAGCCCGGCATTATCCGCACGTGCCCCCGGCTCCGCATCGGGGGCTCAGCGGGGTATCGTGTCATCCGTCAGGGTTCCGCAGCGGGGACGCGATGTGAGCTTCCCTCGGCGGCTGCTGGGCGGTGGCGTGCCTGCCCCGGCGGGGCCGACTGCGTCGCGGGTGCGCCGACGGGCCAGTAGCCAATTTCGCGTCGTGGCTGTCCTTGCGGCCATCGGAATATCCGGCTGTGGCTTCCCGCGAAGTACCGTTACCATCGCCGGACTCCTGGACATCACGGACCGCGGCGAATGCGTCTACGTCCACGGTCCTGACGATGGCATTACCGACCTCTACTGGCTGCGCAGCCTTCCTGCGGGCTATGCCGCAGGGTCGGAGGGCATCGACGGCCCCGGTGGCGTGCACTATCTGGACGGGCAGATGATCGACGTAACCGGGGAACTGGGGGGAACCCCGGGGGACACCATCTGCGTGAACGTGCATACGTTCTACGACGTGACCCGGATCAGCGGAACGGGGAAGTAGCCACACGGGACCTAGCAGGCCGGAAACCGACGTGGCAGCCCGTGGCTGGTCGCGCGCGATCAGCGGGGTGATCGCCGCCGGCCGCAACGTGGCATGCTCACGCCATGCTCTCCCTGCGGGCCACGAGCCAGGACCACCACGCCACGCTGATGCCGCACGTCGATCGGCTGCTCGTGCTGGCCGAGATGGTGGGCCAGGTGGACTGCTCGGCGATCCACGCGACGTTCGAGGCGGAGTACGCGTTCATCGTCGGCACCCTGGTCCCGCACATGCAGGCCATCGAGACGACGCTCTACGGGCAGCTCGAACGCCTGATGGGCCAGCGCCATTCGATGGCCCCGATGCGCGAGGAGCACGCGGCCGTGGGGCGCCTGGTCGAGGAGCTCGGCCGCTACCGGCGCCACGCCGATGGATGTCGCTGGAGCACGGTGGAGGGAATGGCCCTCCGGCGCGCCCTGTATCGCCTCCATTCGCTCCTGAAGGTCCATCTCGCCGAGGAGGAGCTCTACCTCGGCGTCCTCGACCGGAACCTGAGCGACGCGGAGAAGGACGCCCTTGCCCGCGGGATCGACCACGCGATGGCAGAGCCGCTGTAGCTGACCCGCCGGTTCGTCCCGGCCCGGGCTATGGCCGCGGGGCGGCCACCGTCTCGAGGTAGCGGGCGTCGAACTCCGCGACCAGGCGGGCGCGCTCCTTCATGACGGCCGCCCATTCGTCGAGCGCGGCGTAGCCGGCGTCGGTCAGCTCGTAGTCACGCCGGGCGGGGCCCGAGCCCGTCGTCCACGACGAGCGCACCTGCCCGGCCTGCTCGAGGTCGCGCAGCGTCCGGTAGACCGCCCCCACGTCCACGGAGCCGTTGGTGATCCCGATCTGGGAGAGCTCGCCGACGATCGCGTAGCCGTGCGCCGAGCCACCCGCGAGGAGGACCATCACGAAGGGCTCCATCCAGCGGTGGTGGCCGCCGAGTGGCGCCCAGCCACGATGGACCGGGACCCCCGCAGCGTCGCGGCCCGAGGCGACGGCCAGGGCCGGGTCCGCGGCGATCCCCGAGGGCCCCTCTTCCTCTCCGGACACGGTCACGCCCCCGGACGCCGAATCGAACGTCGTCCCCGTACCGTCGTCGAGGTCCCCGCCTGGCCCACCCATATGCCCGGCGAGCATAGATGTCCCTCGGCCGCGACGCCGAGGCTGCGACCGTCAGGCCGTCCGGAACCCGGGATGCTCGAGCGCGGCCGCGAGCATGTCGGCCACGTCGGTCGTCACGCCATGGTTGACGATCCGCAGGTAGGCCTCCTCCTCGGCGAGGTGGATCTTGAGGAGCGCGTAGAGCTGGAACATCACGCGCCGGAGAGCGAGCGTCCTGCCGATCGAGACTTGGCCGGCGTGGATCTGCTCGGCCACCGCCCCGAAGGATTCGACCAGGCGCCGGACCTCGGCGTGCTCGCGCCTCATCGGAGTCATCGAATGGCGGTTCTGGAACATCCGCTCGAGCTCCGGATAGAGCGTCCGCTCCGCGGCAGCGACGTGCGGGAGGAGCGTGCCGGTCAGGAAGTCGCCCATCTCGACGATGCTTCCCCGGACGTCGTCGGCCTTCGCGGTCAGGAGCCGGTCCGCGATCGCCGGCATCTGGTCGACATGATGGATGAGGTTGTCGTGCTGCTCGTGGGCCACCTGGGGCAGCGTGTGCGTCATCTCTGGTCTCCTCGGCGTGCGTTCAATCATCAGGCCCCTGTTCGTTAGGGACATCTATATGCGCTCGACACCTATCAGCCTTGATCCGGAAGTCACTGATCCGCGTGCCGTCCGGCTCGACGCGGGACTGGACCAACCGCGGGAGCGCCAGCGCGGACGTGCCCGGCAGAAAGAGCGCCGCGGAGGCTTCTTTGCCGGGGAGCCGCGCCTCGACTACGGGGCGGCGGCCAGGTCGACCTCGAAGCGGGCGCCCGCTCCAGGCTCGTTGCCCGCCCGGACGTGACCACCGTGGGCCTCGACGACGGCGCGGACGATCGCGAGGCCCAGCCCGGAGGATCCGGTTGACCGATCGCGAGCCGGGTCGGCCTGGTAGAAGCGCTCGAAGACATGCGGGAGGTCCTCGGGCGCGATGCCCGGGCCGGAGTCGGTGACGGCGACCGTCAGGACCCCCGCCCCGCTGCGCCGGGCCTCGAGCCGGATCCAGCCGCCTGCCGGCGTGTGCCGGACCGCGTTGTCCACGAGGGCGACGATCACCTGGCGCAGCCGGTCGGGATCGGCGGAGACGGTCCCTGCTTCGGTGGCCCGGGTCTCGATCGAGATGCCCGAGACCGCCGCGCGAGCGCCCATGTCCCGGGCGACTGATGCCAGCAGCGGGGCCATCGCCACGGCCTGCCGGTCCAGCGGCAGGACACCTGCATCGGCGAGGCTGACCGTGCGGAGGTCGTCAACGATCCGGGCAAGGAGTCGTGACTGGTCGCGGATCGTCTCGAGGTGGCGGTCCTCGTGCGCGTACACCCCGTCGATGACGGCCGATGTCGTCGCGTCGATGACCGCGAGGGGGGTCTTGAGCTCGTGCGCGGCGTCCTGGAAGAAGCGGCGACGCGCGACCTCGGTCGCCTCGAGATCGGCAGCCATCGCGTCGAACGAACGTCCCAGGGATCCGATCTCGTCCGCCCGGGCACCAAGACCCGACCTGGCCTGAAGCTCGCCGCGGGCAACAGCGGCGGCGGTCTCCTCCAGGCGGGCGAGTGGCCGGACCATCCGGCTCGCGATGACGAGGCCGATCAGGGAGGCCACGCCGGCGGCCATCAGGGCAACGGCGATGAGGGTGACCGTAGTCTCCTGCTGGACCTGCTGGGCGTGGAGCCCGGCCATGGGCCCCATGCCCTGCCCCGGCCCGCGGCCCACGCCGGTCGCGCCGTCCGCCTCCATGGCCGCGAAGCCCCGACCGACGATGGCGGGGGCACTGATCGCGACCGCGACGGCCGTCAGGATCGCCACCATGGCGAACGCGGCAGCGAGGCGCAGGCGAAGGCTCACGGCCGCGCTCCCCGGTAGCCGACTCCGCGGACCGTCTCGATGTACGCCCGCCGATCCGGGCCTTCCCCGAGCTTGTGGCGGAGGTTCTTGACGTGGCTGTCGATCGTGCGGTCGTAGGCGTCGAACGCCTCGCCGAACACCTGCTCTCCCAGCTGCTCGCGGGTCAGGGCAAGGCCCGGGTGCGCCGCGAGCGCGGCCAGCATGTCGAACTCGGCGCGCGTGAGCGGCAGGGCCGTGCCGTCGCGACGGACCTCGCGCGCCGCCCGGTCGATCTCGAGGTCGAGGAAGCGCTCCAGCTCGCCGGGGAGGTCGCCGGCGGTCCCGGGCCGGCCGGGCGTCGCGGTTCGCCGGAGGACGGCACTGACTCGCGCGACCAGCTCCCGGGGTTCGAACGGCTTGGTGAGGTAGTCGTCGGCGCCGATCTCGAGACCCGCGACCCGGTCGATCACGTCGTCCCGCGCGGTGAGCATGACCACCGCGGCCGTGCTCCCGGCTGCGCGCAGCTCGCGCAGCACCTCGAACCCGGAACGCCTGGGAAGCATGACGTCGAGCACGACCAGGTCCGGGGCCTGGTCGCGAGCGACGGCGAGGGCGTCGTCGCCGTCCGCGGCCGTCGACACTTCATGGCCGTCGCGCTCGAGATACGCGCGCACGACCTCGACGATGTGCGGCTCGTCGTCGACGACCAGGATGCGTGCCATGTCAGGAGGATAGGGAGACGGCCGGGTCCATGGAGGGCCCGGCCGTCCCGATCTCCGAGGACCGTTACGGGGTTGCCGCGCGCTGGGGGCCGGTGCCGTCGCAGAGGCCGGCTCCGGCGGCGCTCCCGCGGCCGCCCATGCCCATGGCGCCACCCATCCCGGCGCCGCCCATGGCTCCGCGCCCCGCGCCGACGGCGGCGCCGCGCATGCCGCCCGGCGTCGTCTGGTCGATCAGCGTCTTCGCCTGCGTGGCCAGCTGGGCCTTCAGGCTTGCGGCCTCAGCGGTCGTGAGGGCGCCGTTGGCGACCCGCGCGTCGATCCGTGCGCTCCACTGCGCGACGAGCGCGTCGATCAGCTTCTGGGGATCGACCTTCTGGCGGCTGGCGATCTGGGCCAGCGACAGGCCGTCGTGGCGGAGGTCCATGACCTGGGCCTGCGAGAGCCCCAGGATGGCCGGGATCGTGGCCTGCGCCGGCGCCTGGCCCTGGGTCGGAGCCGGCGACGGGCTCGCCGCGGTGACCGTCGCGACGAGAGCGAGGATCGCGAACGCCGCGACCGTGAGCGAGATGGCGAGTCGTTTCATTGTCAGCCTCTGGACTGCGCTTGGCCGGTCTCCCGGCGGCACCGACTTCGGTACCGGGGCCTATGCTCGCGACCGTTCGTGGAGGCTCGATGGAGGCTCCGTGGAGAGTCCGCGCAGGATCGCCTCGGCGGCTGCGTCGTCAGACGGGACAGCTGCCCCCGCGAGCCCGCAGGCGCAGGCGCCAGGCGATCGTCCCGGCCAGCAGCGCGAGCGATGCGGCCCCGAGCACGGGCTGCAGCGGGGCATACACCGTCATCGCCCCGCTGGCACCCAGCAGCAGCAGGGCAACCTTGTTGCACACGGGGCAGCCGATCGCGAGGAACGCGCCGAGACTCCCGAGGGCTCCGAGCGTGGTCCCGTTGCCCTCGCCGGGCGCGTCGAGGGCCGTGAGTGGCCGCGCAACCGCGGGGGCGACCGGCCGTGGATGCGCCGTGTATGTCGCACCGACGAGCCCCATCAGCGGCGCCGACAGGATCCAGGTCGCGATCGCGAACGGCTCGGGCGGGATCTGCCGCCCGAACACCGGGTTCGGGATGATCGCTGCCACGAGCCCGAAGGCGACCAGGGCCACGGCGCTCCAGGCGATCGTCCAGCCGACGAACCGGCGGTCGAGCGCGAGCGCCCGGACGGCCGGCATCACGAGCGATTCACCTGGACGAGGCTGCGCCCGCTTGCCGTCCACGCGGTCATCCCGCCGTCGAGGTTCTCGATGTTCGTGTACCCAAGGTCAAGCAGCGTCTGGGCCGCGATCGCGCTCTCGTTGCCCGAGCGGCAGTAGACGACGACCAGCGCCTTCTTGTCGGCCGGAAGCTTCGACGCCTGCGCCGCGAGGTCGATGTACGGGATCCACAGGTCGGTGCCCGCGATCTCGCCCATGTACGGCGTCTTGACGTTCAGCAGGGTGAAGGCCTTGGCCCGCAGCATGGTGGCGAGCGTGTCCGGGGTGATGTTGGTCCACGTGCCACCGTTGGCCTGGATGACCGTTCCCGGGGCGCCCGTGACGGGAGCGCTGCCCGGCGTCGAGCCGGAGAACGCGGCGATCCCGACGACGACCGCGATCGCGGCGACGACGAGACCTCCGGCGAGCCAGGCCAGGCGACGCGGACGCCCTCCGTTCCCCGCTCGCCTGGCGGACGCCGCCGCGCCTCCCCTGGTTGTCGTCGCGGCGTTTCGCCCGGACGCCGCCGTTCCGTTCCCCGATCGCTGTCGCTTCGAGCTCCTGCTGGCCATGGCGTGGATCCTCAGCGGCGGGGTTCAGTGGCCGGGCGAGGCGGGAGCCGGGACTGCCTGCTCGAGTGCGGCGATCGCCCGCCTCAGCCGCTCCGCGGCCTCCTCGGCGACCGGACGCACGCCGGGAGCCTCGACGATCCCGAGGGCGGCCAACGGGTCCATCGCCTCGACGATCGTGTCGGCTCCGTCCTCGCGCAGGACGACGTTGCAGGGCAGCAGCGCGCCGACCGAGGGGTCCGCCTCGAGGGCGCGGTGGGCGAGTGGCGGGTTGCAGGCGCCGAGGATCAGGTAGGGCGGCCGGTCGACGCCCAGCTTCGCCTTCATCGTCGCCTGCACGTCGATCTCGGTCAGGATGCCGAAGCCTTCGGCCTTGAGCGCGGCCTCGACGGCCGGGCGAACGGCGGCGAGCGACCCGGGCATGCGGGTGCCGAACGTGAAGCTGGTGCGGATCATGGGGATCACCTCGGGGCTGCGGAGGGGGTCAGGGTCGCGTCGGGACCGGGCGTGCCCGGGACGTTCCCGGCCATCCGGCGCACGACGATGCCGTGGATGACGTCGCAGGCCGCGACGATCGCGGGCTCGGCCAGGCGGTACAGGACGGTGGTCCCGGTCCGGCGGCTGTCGACGAGCCCGGCAGTGCGCATGACGGCCAGGTGCTGGCTCGCATTGGGGAGCGCCACGCCGATCTCGGCGGCGAGCTCCCCCACGGACCGGTCGCCCGAGCGGAGCGCATCCAGCAGCATGAGCCGCTTCGGGTCCGTGAGGACCTTGCACACCTCGGCGTGCAGGCGGTAGCGCTCGAGGGCTTCACCGGGCGTGGTCATGGCTCGCCCACAGTACCTTTTGTTGCATACTTGCGCAAGTGACAGATCAGCAGTCCCCAACGCAGCGTCCGTTCCGTGACGGCCCTCTATGGCATGCTGCGGCCGTGAAGCCGCCTTCCGCCGGGATCGCCGAATGCCGATGACGATCGGCGCCGACGTCGGCATCTTCGCGATCAGCGCCCTCGCCGGGCTGATCGGGGCTCTCGCCGGGGTGGGCGGCGGCATCCTCGTCGTCCCGGCCCTGACGCTCCTGTTCGGCGTGGACATCCGGCTGGCGATCGGCGCGAGCATCGTGAGCGTGATCGCGACGAGCTCCGGCGCCGCCGCGGCCTACGTCCGGGACCGCCTGACCGACATGCGGGTCGGCATGTTCCTCGAGCTCGCGACCACCAGCGGCGCGGTCGTCGGGGCCGTGCTCGCGGCGATCGTGGCGCCCGGCTTCCTGTACATGCTGCTCGGGGTCGTCCTCCTCTTCTCCGCCCTCCAGCAGTTCCTCCGCCTGGGCGAGGAGCTGCCGCCGAGCGTCGCCGCCTCGCCGCTGACCGCGCGGCTGGGCCTCCAGGGCTCCTATCCGGACGCGCGCCTCGGCCGCGAGGTCAGGTACGCGGCCCAGCGGGTGCCGCTCGGGTTCGCCCTGATGGCCGGGGCGGGCGTCGTGTCGGGGCTGCTGGGCATCGGCTCCGGCGCCCTGAAGGTGCTGGCCATGGACGGGGCGATGCGCCTGCCCATGAAGGTGTCGTCGGCGACCAGCAACTTCATGATCGGGGTCACCGCGGCGGCATCGGCGGGCATCTACCTCGGCCGGGGTGACGTCGATCCGACCATCGCGGCGCCGGTTGCCCTCGGCGTCCTCGTCGGGGCGACGGTCGGGGCGCGCCTGCTGCCCCGCCTGGCCAACCGCCACGTGCGGCTCGTCTTCCTGCCCGTGCTGATCGTCATCGGCCTCCAGACGCTGGCCCGCGGTTTCGGGATCGGCCTGTGACCCCCGAGCGGTTCCGCGTGGTGGTCAGCACCGTCCTCATCGTGGGCGTCACCACCAGCGCGGCCCTGATCGCGGCCGGGTTCGTCGGCTCGCTCGTCGTCGGGTGGGAGGGGTCGCTGAACGGCGCCGTCCCCGGCATCGACGCCACGGACTTCGGGACGCTCGGCCGAAACCTCCTGGCGCTCCGGCCGATCGGCCTCGCCCAGGCGGGCCTGGTCGTGCTCATCGCCACGCCGGTCGTCCGGGTCGCCGCCTCGGTCGTGGGATTCGCCCTGGAGCGCGACCGCCTCTACGCGGCGATCACCCTGGTCGTCCTGGCCATCCTGCTCACGAGCCTGTTCCTCCTCCACTGAGCGCCGTCCGGTGGGCCACGACGACGGCGTCGATGGGTCCGCCCGATCGGCCCGCCGGCGCCGGCCGGTCGCGTCTGCGCCCCCTCGGGATCGCCGGAGCGCTTCCCACGTCGACGTCGGTCGGACGCCCGCCGAGGCGATCCGAGGATCGGTGCGACACTTGCGCGCGTGATCGACATCACGCCGTCCCCGATCGCCTTCTCCATCGGCCCGCTCGCCGTCCACTGGTATGGGATCGCCTACGCGATCGGCCTGGCGGCCGTCTACTTCGTTGTCAGCCACGAAGCTCGCTGGAGAAGGCTCGACGTCGAGCTGTTCCCGAACGCGATGATCGTGGTCGCCATCGCCGCCCTCATCGGCGGCCGCCTGTACCACGTCATCGACCAGTGGCAGCTCTACAGGGACAACCTGCCGGCGATCGTCCTGCCGCCCTACTCGGGCCTCGGCGTGTACGGCGGGATCATCGCCGGGACGGCGGCTGCCTTCCTCTACGCGCGTTGGAAGCACCAGTCATTCCTGCGCTGGGCGGATGCCGTCGCGCCCGGGCTGTTCGTGATGCAGGCGATCGCTCGCTGGGGCAACTTCTTCAACGAGGAGCTCTACGGCGCACCCACGAACCTGCCCTGGGGGATCGCCATCCAGTGCCAGTACCGGACCCAGGGCTACGCCTGCCCCCCGGGCTCCGACCCGGCGGCGACCCTCGGGCAGCACTTCCAGCCGATGTTCCTCTACGAGTCGCTCTCGGGCCTCATCGGGGCGATCGTCCTGATCTGGCTGGCCCGCCGGTTCGCCGCGCGCCTCCGAGCCGGCGACCTGCTGCTCGTCTTCTTCATCTGGTACGGCTCCGTCCGCTTCGCCGTCGAGACGCTCAAGGCCGACAACTGGACCTTCTTCGGGATCCCGACGGCGATGATCATCTCGTCCGTCGTCGTCGTCGCGGCTGTGGCGGTCCTGCTCTGGCGGCACCTGGCCGTTCCGCGACCTCCGGCGCTCACCTCCGCCTGAAGGCGGGTCCCCGCGCCGCGGTCGGTCGCCATCGCGGGTCGGCCTGCACGGGCCCTCGGGTGCCGCCGACAGCCGTTCGTCGTAACATGCGTCAGAGCCAGTTGATCGTTAGCAGCAGCTGGGGGCTCCCGTGACGATCCGACACCCGGCGGCCCTCGTGGCTGCGTTCATCATCGCCGTCGCCGGCTGTGGCACTCCGTCGGTGACCCCGGGGCCGTCCGCCCCATCGACCGCGGCCGCGTCGGCAACTCCCCCGGCGAACGAGGCCTGGCGGGCCGTCGAGGTGGCGCTGCCGTCGGCGGTCACCAGCGCGCCGTCCCTGCAGCCGGGCGTCAGGTGCTCGCCCTGCCACGCTCCGGAGGCCAACCAGCTCTTCGGGGTCGGCCAGTCGACCGGAGGATCGATCGCGGTCGGCGTGCAGCAGCCGCCGGCCCGGGCGATCGCCTTCTCCTCGACCGATGGCACGCACTGGGTCCCCCTTCCGGGCTTCACCGGCGCGCCGGGCACGACGGCGATCGCGGTCGCGTCGAACGGCCCGCGGACGGTGATCGTCGGCTCCGATCCCCTCGGCGCGACCGCCTGGGCGTCGGCTGGCGGGACCTGGACCGAAGCGCCCCGGCAGGCCGATCTCCTCGTGCCCCACGCGGCGGGCGCGATGACGTCGGTGATCGCGTTCGAGGGCGGGTTCATCGCCGGCGGCTACCGCGACGATCCGGAGCACGCCGCCGCGTCGGCGGCCGCGTGGCGCTCGAGCGATGGCCTGGCCTGGCGCGCCGATGACGGATCGGGGACGTTCGGCGGCGGCCGGATCTGGGGCGTCGCGGCCGCGGCCGGGGTGGTCGTCGCCGTCGGGACGGGCGGCGATCCGAACTACGGGCCGGCCGCGGCGTGGCGGTGGACCAGGGCCGACGGCTGGCAGCGCGGGCGCATCGGGCCCGACGCGGCCGGCGCGATGCGCGCCGTCACGGTCACCTCGTCCGGATTCCTTGCCGTCGGCCTGAACGGCGGCGACGACGGCGCCCGGGCCTGGACCTCGCCCGACGGGCTGGCCTGGACCGCGCTCGCGGACCAGCCGGCCTTCCATTCCCACTCGTCTCCCGTCCGGATGCAGTCGGTCGTGGCCGGCCCGGCGGGGTTCGTCGCCGGCGGATGGCGGGGTGACGCCGCAAACGGCTCGGCGGTCGCCTGGACCTCGGCGGACGGGGTGGCCTGGCAGCAGTCACCCTGGGAGCCGACGTTCTCGGGCGGCCAGATCACCGGGCTCGCGCTGAGCGGCGGTGCGACCGTCATCGCGGTGGGCCGGACCGGCTACCCGGACAACGACCAGGCCATGGTCTGGGTCAGCCCGGCCCGATGAGCAGGGGCCAGTCCGCGCCGTGAGCCGGATCGCCTCCCGGGATCTCGCGATCGTGCGCCTGACGGCCCGGCTGAGCCGGAGCGACCTGCTCTGGGTCGCGAACACCGCCCACGGCCCGGCCGGCCACTGGCACGCTCGGGTCCGGGGCGGCGAGCCCGACCACGACCATCTCGCGTCACCCGGGGCGGCACTGCGCTACCTGGCCGACCACGGCGTGCCCGTCCCGCCCGATCCGCCGGATCCGGCCGCGCTCGCGGAGCTCGCGCTCGTGCGGGCGATGGTCCGGCGACTCCTCCCGCCGTGCGGCGACCCGTGGACCGAGGACGGCCGGGCGCTCTTCGCGGACGGGGAGTACCGACTCGACGCAGCGGGCCGGATCTCCAGCACGCGGACGGGCTGGCCCGGGTTCTGCCGGGACCTGCTCGTTGCGCTGCTCGGGCTCGCCGAGGACGGCGTGGAGCTTCGATGCTGCTCCAACCCGGCGTGCCGCCTGCTGTTCGAGGATGGCTCCCGGAACCACGCCCGTCGGTGGTGCGACACGGCGGGCTGCGGCAATCGCGATCGCGTCCGCCGGGCCCGCAGGAGTCGCGTTCCCGCGCTCCGGCCTGCGGAGGTTGCAGACCCGGCACAAGGTTGACCGGGCCGCGTCGCGGACGGCCGGGGCGATCGGTCAGCCGCGGTCCGGCGGGCGGCGCTCCGGTCGATACTGCGCGTATGCCTCCACCCGCCTTCACGCCAGATCGCCGACACCTGACGGCACTGCGGATGGCCGCCCAGCACATCGGCGGGAGCGAGCTCACGACGCCCGTGGAGACCGTCCGCTGGATGCTGGCCCTGCAGGCCCAGGACTTCCCGGGCGTCAAGTGGTCGGTCGGCCTTCGCGAGGTCGGCGCGACCGAGGCCGCGGTCGAGGCGGCCTGCGACGCCGGCGAGATCGTGCGCTCCTGGCCCCTGCGGGGCACCCTGCACCTCGTCGCCGGCGAGGACCTGGGCTGGCTGCTGGCGCTCACGGCGCCCCGTGCGCTCGCCTCGGCCGCGGGACGGCGGGCCTTCCTGGGGATCACGGAGGCCGACGTGGAGCGCGCCCGCGAGATCGCCACGGCCGCGCTGGCCGGCCGTCGGGCCCTGACGCGGGACGCCCTCCTCGCGACGTTCGATGCGGCCGGTGTCAGCACCGTCGGCCAGCGTGGCTATCACGTGCTGTGGTACCTCGCCCAGACCGGCACGCTCGTCCTCGGCCCGACCGCTGGCCGGCAGCAGACCTTCGCGCTGCTCGAAGAGTGGGTGCCGAATCCGAGGCGGCTGGAGCGCGACGAAGCGCTGGGCGAGCTGGCGCTGCGCTACTTCCGGAGCCACGGACCGGCCACGGTCGCCGACCTCGCCCGGTGGTCCGGCCTGACCCTGGGCGACGTGCGCCGCGGGCTGGCGATCTGCGGGAAGGCGCCTCACCACCCTCGAGCTCGATGGGGTGACCTACCACCTCGCGTCGGAGACCCCGGCCCTCGGCGCGCCGGCTGCCCGCGTCCACCTCCTGCCCGGCTTCGACGAGTACCTGCTGGGCTACGGGGATCGGAGCGCGGCCCTGGCGCCGGAGCACAGCCAGGCGATCGTCCCGGGCGGCAACGGGATGTTCAAGCCGACGATCGTCGTGGATGGCGAGGTCGTGGGCACGTGGAGGCGGATCATGACGACCCGCGAGATCGTCATCGAGCCGGTCCCGTTCGCCCGCCTGCGGGGCACCGCGCAGGGAGGGGCTCACGAAGGCGGCTCGAGCCTACGGGGCCTTCATCGGCCGGCCGGAGCGACTCGCGGCCCCGGCCTCCGGCAATCCCGAGGAGCCGAAAACCCCGTAGTCCTGCGGTGGTTCGCGCATGCCCGGACGCCCTACGGTCCGGTCATCGAAGCGCAGCGCAGGAGCCACACCATGCTCGACCTCGCACCCCCCGCCGACCTCGTCCAGCCGCCGCCCGGCGTCGACCGCACCGCCGACGAGCTGGGCCGGGCGTTCATCGACGCCATCGTCGCCGGAGACTTCGACCGGCTTGAGACCATGCTCGCGCCGGACGTGCGCTTCCGGGCGATCATCCCCGACGAGTACCAGGAAGCCTCGACCGCCCCCGACGCCCGGGCGCTCGTGGAGGATTGGTTCGGGGAGACCGACCGGCGCCTGCTGCTGGGCTCGACGATCGCCCCGGTCGGGGACCGGCTCGCCCTGGGCTATCGCCTCGAGCTGACCGAGGACGGCGAGCGGCGCGTCGTGGAGCAGCACGTCGCGGCAACCGTCGCGGGCGCGACGTTCAGCGACCTCGCCGTCGTCTGCTCGGGCTTCCGGCCGCTCGCGCCCGATCCCGAACGCGCGGCCGGGACGCTCCACGCGGCCGGCCTGCCGAACGCCGGCGGCGCCGACGCGCCGGCCCCGGAGCCGGCTGCCCGCCTCGATGCGATCGGGCTGTCCTGCGCGACCCTGACGCCGACCATCCGCTCCGCGATCCAGGAGCTCGACTTCGGGGCCGTCCTGGAGATCGTCACCGACGACCCCGAGGCCGAGGCGGGCCTGCGGTCCTGGACGCGGCTGACCGGCAACGAGCTCGTCTCGACCCAGGCGGGACCCGGGTCGGCCAGCCGATATGGCATCCGTCGAACGCCGCGGCGCGCGGCACCCACCCAGCATGGAGGAACCGAGTGATGGCCACGCTTCTCGTCAATGCGACCCACGGCCCCGACGATCCCGAGCTCGCGACCATGCCCTTCGTCGTGGGCAACGTGGCCGCGACCGCCGACCAGGACGCGGTCGTGCTCCTCACGATCGACGGCGCCTGGCTCGGGGTCCGGGGACGCGCGGACGGTGTCGCGCACGCGGGCCTGCCGGCCCTCCGCGACGTCATGGCCCAGTTCGTCGCCGCCGGCGGTCGGATCTGGGCCTGCGGCGCGTGCACCAAGCCCCGGGGCATCACCCAGGACGACCTCGTCGAGGGCGCGACGATCGTGACGGCCGCCCAGGTCGTGGAGCTCCTTGCATCGGGCGCTGGTTCGCTTACCTTCTGAGCCTGATGCGAGCCGTCGGGCTGATCGGTCGCGCGCGCGAGATCCGCGAGCTCCGCGCCGCCGCCTCCGCTGTGGGGCGGCGGCGCGGCAATCTCGTGCTCGTCGCCGGCGACGCGGGAATCGGCAAGACCGCCCTCGTCGAGACGACCCTGGAGGGTCGCCTGCCGATCGTCCTGCGCGGGGCCGCCCGCGCCTCCGGTGCCGCCCCGTTCGACCCGCTCGTGGCGGCGATCCGGTCCCATCCCCGCTGGCCGGCGATCGCGGCCGGCGTGCTCGCGACCTCCGGCCTGAGCGGGCCGGGCCGGGTGGGCATCGCCTCGCTGTTCGGCGAGCTGGCACCCCCGGACGGCCCCGGCGCGAGCGAGGCGGGGGCCGCGGACCCGGCCGCCGAGGGCAGCCGGGACGCGACCCGCGACGCCGTGTGCCGGCTCGTCGTCGAGCTCGCCCGGATCGAGCCGCTGGCCGTCATCCTCGACGACCTGCAGCGGGCCGACCACGCGACGATGGACGCCCTGCCGACCCTCGCCCGGCTGGCGGCCCGCGAGCCGCTGCTCGTCATCGGCACCTACCGGACCGACGAGCTGCCGCGCTCGAGCCCGGTCCGGCGCCTGCGGGTGGAGCTGCGCCGGGACGCCCGGCTCCACGAGATCGTCCTTGGCCCGCTGGAGGCCGAGTCGACGGTCGCGCTCGCGACCCGGACCCTGGGCGCTCGGCCGGACGACGTCCTGGCGCAGCGGCTGGTCGACCGGAGCCAGGGCCTGCCGCTCTTCGTCGAGGAGCTGTCCGCGGCCCTCCTGGCGGACGGGGCAGTCGTGATCGCCGACGGCGTCGCGACGCTCGTCCGGGACGACCTGCCCATCCCGGAGACGCTGCGCGAGAGCATCCTGGTCCGCGTCGAGGGGATGGCGCCCGCGGACCGCGAGGCGCTCGCGACGGCCGCCCTCCTGGGCGACGAGGTGGACGCGACGCTCATCGACGAGCTGGTCGGGAGCGACGGGGGCTGGAGGCGGGCCGGCGTGGAGCGCGGGATCCTCGTCGCCCGCGGCGAGGGCGACGTCGCGTTCCGGCACGGGCTCGTGCGCGAGGTGCTGCTCGACGACCTGCCCGCGCCCGAGCGCCGGACCCGGCACCGGCGGATCGCCGGGCTCCTCGCCGCCCGTGGAGCGGAGCCGCTCGTGGTGGCCGAGCACTGGCTCCGCGCCGGCGAGACGGGCGAGTCCGTCGCCTGGCTGCTCCGCGCTGCCGAGGCGTCGTGCCGCGTCCACGCCTACCGGGATGCCGCGAGCGCCTACCGGCGGGCGCTCGACGAGGACCGCGGAGCGCTCGCCTCGCCGGTCGAGGTCCTCGAGCGGCTGGCCGAGTGCCTCGAGCTGTCCGGGGCCCTCGGCGAGGCGGCCAGGACCTGGGAATCCGCCGCCGCCACCCGGGCGGCCGAAGGCCACCTCGAGCTCGCCGCGGAGGACCAGCGTCGCCGGGCGCGCGTGCTGGAGGTCCAGGGACGCTGGAGCTGGGCGATCGAGGCCCGGCTGGCGGCCGTGACCGCGTTCGAGGCAGCCGGCCGCCCGGCGGAGGCGGCGACGGAACGGCTGGCCGCCGCGGCTCATCTCCGCTCGGCGGCGAGCTTTACGGCGGCCCTCGCCCTCCTGCGCAGCGCGCGCGGCGAGGCGCGCCAGGCGGGGCGGCTGGACCTGGAGGCCCGCGCGATCGGCCTCGAGGGGAACGTCCTGGCCCGGATGGGTCGGGGGGACGAGGGTCTCGGGCTCGTCCGCGAGGGCCTGACCCTCGCCCTCGACGGTGGGCTCACGGCGGCCGCGGCCGAGCTCTTCCAGCGCCTCGCCGACTCCCTGGAGCACGCCGGCCGCTACGATCCCGCGCGAACGGCCTACCTCGAGGGCGCCGACTACTGTCGGACGCGCTCGATCGAGCCGACGGCGCAGCTCTGCCTGGCCTGCATGGCCGTCGTGCTGTGGCAGACGGGCCAGTGGTCGGAGGCCGAGCAGACCTCGCGCGAGGTGTGCGCCTCGATCGACGCGACGGTGCATGCCCGGGCGGTCGCCGAGGGCATCCTGGGCATCATCGGCGCCCTGCGCGGCAGCCCCGGGCGAGCGCGAGCCCATCTCGAGGCGTCGTTCCAGGCCGCCCACCGGATCGAGCTGACCGCGATGGAGCTCATCTCGAGCTGGGGCCTCGCCCTGTGCGACCGCCTCGACGGCGACGAGGCCGGGGCGGTCGACCGCTGCCGCCGGCTCCTCGCCCGCTGGGAGCGGACCGAGGAGCGGCACTACGTCGTGCCGGCCCTCCGCTGGGCCGCGACCGTGTTCGCGGAGCAGCTCGACCTGGCCGGGATCCGCGCCTGCGCGGACGCGCTCGCCCGGATCGCCGCCCAGACGGCCCAGCCCGAGGCGATCGCGGCGCTGGCGACCGCGCTCGGCGAGGCGGCCCTGTTCGAGGGCGACGCCCAGGCCGCCGCGGCGCACTTCTCCAGCGCGCTCGAAGCCATCGCGGCCCGCGACCTGCCCCTCGAGCGGGCGGAGATCGGGCGGCGCGCCGGCGTCGCCCTGGTCCGCGCCGGCCGGCGGGCCGAGGGCCTTGCCGCGCTGGTCGCGGCCGCCCGTACGGCGCGCCACCTGGGCGCCACTCCCCTCGGCGTGCGCATCGCGGCCGACATGGCCGCTCTCGGGGAGCCCGTGGAGCGCCGCCTCGGCAGCCGGGAGGCGCGCCGGCTGGCCGACCGGGGCCTGACCCGGCGGGAGCTCGAGGTCATCCAGCAGGTCGCCCACGGCCTCACGAGCCGGGAGATCGGCCGGGCCCTGTTCATCAGCCCCCGCACCGTCGAGATGCACGTCAGCAGCGCGCTCACCAAGCTCGACTGCCGGACGCGTGCGGAGGCGGTCCAGCGGGTCGCCACGCTCGGCCTGCTGGCACCGTAGGTCCCGGAGCCCGGCGAAGGAGCGGTCAGCGGGTCGCCAGGAAGTCGAGCACGCGCTGCCGGAGCAGCGCCGCGGCAGCGGGGCGGTAGGACGGCAGGCTGGAGTCGGCGAAGTAGTGCTGGTCGCCGGGGTACAGGAAGAGCTCGGCATCCGGGGCCGACTCGACGATTGCGCGGGCGGCATCGACGTCGCCCTCGCCCATGAAGATCGGGTCGGCATCCATCCCATGGACCTGGACCGGGACATCCGGCGGCCAGGACGACCCGAAGGCCGAGGTCGGCACGCACGAGTAGAACAGCAGCGCACCGCGGGCGCCCGGGCGGGTCTGGGCCAGCTTCTGGGCCGGGACCACGCCCAGCGAGAAGCCGGCGTAGACGAGCTCCGCCGGCAGGGCCTCCGCCGCGCGCACGCCGCGCTCGATGATCGCCTCCGGGAACCCGATCTCGGCGGCGTGGGCCATCCCCGCCTCGATGCTGTCGAAGGTGCGGCCGTCGTAGAGGTCCGGGGCGTGGACCGTGTGGCCCGCCCGGCGCAGGTCGTCGGCGAACGCGTGGAACCCTGCCGTCTGGCCCAGAGCGTGGTGGAACAGCAGCACTTCAGCCATGTCGCCCCCTCCTGCCTGCGGCACTCGCCGGCCGCGTGCGGGCCGTCCCCATTACCGGAGCACCGCATAGCGGACCGTGAGGGTGACCCTGGCGACGTCGGTGGTCCCGGCGGTCTGCTTGACGATGGCGCGGACGAGACGGTTGTGGACGTTCGTGGCGGCGCTCACCGGGAGCGCGGTGACGTGATAGCCGGGCGGGAGGCTCACGAGCGGACCGAAGTTGCCCGGCGGGAATCCGCCCCTCGACGTCACGAACGTGGTGGTCGAGGTCGACCGGGTCCAATCCTGGATGCCTGCCATTCCTGTCAGGCCCTGGATGCGCCCGTTGCCGTAGAAGCGGATGGTCAGCGCGCCGTACCTGGCCGCCGCGGGCATGGTGAACGTGTATCCGACGGCTGCGAAATAGCCCGGGACGCTGGTCGACGACCCGCAGCACAGGCGCACGCCACCCCAGTAGGGAACGCCCGACGTGATGATCCGGGCGGTGCCGCTCCGGCTCGACGAGGTGTAGCTCGCGCCCCGGCGGGAGAGCGTGCTCGTGTACCAGTAGAGCCGCTTGGGCGACAGGGCCACGCTCGACGTCACCACGAGCCTCGCGCCCGCGGGATCGACCAGGGCCTGCACGATCCGGTACGTCCCCGCGGGCAGCAGGACGCCCGACGAGGTGCGGCCGTTCCAGCTGATCGCGTAGGTGCCCGGCGCAGAGGCGAGGCTCCACGACCGGACGATGTGCCCGAGGGAGTTCACGATCCGGACGGAAACGGAGAGGGCCTCCTGGCGGGAGCCGCTGATGCGGATCGTGTCGCGGTACCCGTCGACGATCGGATAGATCGATGTCGCCGAGATGCCAACGCTGCTCGCCTCGACGACGTTCGGGAGCACCGTCAGGTCAGCCGGCGCAGTGATGGACGGTGCCCAGGTCGTGTCGCCCGCATACGACGCATCGACCTGCCAGGACCCCGCGGCCAGGGTCGCCGCGTCGAACGTGATCCAGGCATGCGGCGCCATGGCGGTCCCGAGGTCCACGACGGATGCTCCGTTCGTCGCCGCGAAGTGCACTGCCCCGGTCGGCTCCGGCTGGTTCTGGCCTGCGTACCCGAAGGGGTAGATCCGAGCTCCGAGCTCCACGGTGTCGTGCTGGCGCGCCGTTCCATCGGGCCGCGGCGTCAGCACGTCGAGCATGACGATCGTGTCGTAAGGGCCGACCAAGAGCACCCCCGAGTCGTCCTCGCTCGGGGCGAGCGTGCCTGAGCCCGAGTAGCGCGCGATGAGCGCATATCGACCATCCGGCGGTCGGACCGCTTCGCCAGCCGGGAAGACGGTCGAGATTGCCCCGTTGGCGACCGGCAGCGTCGCGATGGGGATCTCAGGGCCACCCGGCGCCCGGTAGGTGAGCGCGATGGTCCCGCCGTCACCCGCCTGCCATGGCGAGACGCTGGCGCCAAGGGCCACGGTCTGGCCGGCGACGAGATGCGGAGGATCGGGAGCGCCCTGGCGGGTGGTCGTCGGCGTGGTGGCGTGCGCCGCGCCAGGAGAGGCCGTCACGACCACCACGGCAATGGCGAACGCAACCAGGCGGCGGCCTGCAGCCCCGATGCCCATCGTGCGCACCCCTCGTACCCGGAGCGACCTCGACGCGGGCGTCGGGACGCGACCGTCCTGCCCGGCACACGGCACTGTCGCCCTCCGACTGGCGTCGGTCAAGAGGCGCCATGCACGGATGCGCTATGCACGGAAGACCGCCGGCGCCGCAGAGCGGCGCGACGGGCCGTCAGGGAGACGGTCGAACATGACCCATTGGTAGATCGGGTCGGGGCTCGGCGCAACCACCCGAAAGTTGGATCGGGCGCCGCTCGGCGAGACGATCGCCGGCTCCCGGCTGGGTCAGGCTAGACGCCGCCGGTTGCCGGAACCGGGATCTCTTCTCCCCATCCACCGCCCCCGGCTGAGGCGCCCCCCGGCCCGCCGCCCCCCGGCCCGCCGCCCCCCGGCCCGCCGCTTTCAGGGCCACCGCCGCCTTCGGGGCCACGGCCGCTGACGTTGACGATGCCGCCGCTGACGTTGACGATGCCAGCGACGAGGTTGACGACACCGGCCTCGGACGGTCCGGCCTCGCCACCGCCGGATGGATATTCCTGGCGCTGGACGGTCATGCTCGCCAGGAGGCGCGATGTGGCGGCATTGCCGGCCGTCCGCTGGAGGAAGGCGAGCTGGTGCTCGGAGGCGAGCGCACGGCGCGCCGGAGCGCCCGGACCGGCACCCTCGACCAGGCGGCGCTCCTGCTCATGCATGAGCGCATCGTCGTCTCCCGGCCGCGTCGGCACGAGGGCCATGGGCACTCTGCCGGGGGCGGTCCGGGGCAGACCCGGGTGCTCGAAAGGGCAGCTCAGCGGGGACGCTCGGCGGCGCTCCGTGGAGACGGCGGTTCGAGCTGGGCGGCTATGGGTAGAGGGCGTCGAACGTCCCTCGCACCGTGCGCGTGCGCGGCGGCCAGATGTCACAGTTCTTGGTGACGCTGGCCGCGACCCAACGGATCACCCCAGCTCGCGTTTCAAGGCCGAGCGGCTGCTGATGCGCAGCAGCGCGGATCCGTTCGAGCACGTCGTCCGATGTGCCGACCAACCGGTCGGTCAGCGTGAGCCGCTGTTCGGCTGGGATCAGGAGCCAGGTCCCGCAGGTCATGCGACCGGGATCGTCGACCAGGGTGCACGAACCGACGACCGACACCGAGGCGATGAGGGCCAGGGCCCGGACGCTCGATCCCAACCTCATGCGACCACTATGCCCCAACGGACCAAGGGATCGCCTGCCCAACGGATCGATTGACGGGTCTGCCCGGGGCGCGTCTCTCACAGCCCTGGACGCGGTCCTGACCGCGTCAGGCCGGGAACGGCGGGTCGGACGTGACCTCGAGCAGCTCGACCTCGATGTAGGGCAGCGTCGTGCCGTCGGGCAGCGTCCAGACGGCGGCTCCCCGGACGGGCAGGCGCAGCCCCTCGAGCTCGCCGTAGGCGTACACGGGGGTCGACCACGGACGCAGCTCGAACCCATCGCCGACCATGGCGTGACGCTCGGAGCGGAACTCCACGAGGCGCCCGTCGGCATCGATCTCGAGCGTTCCGGTCGCCCTGAGGTCGCCATCCACGAGCGAGACCCGGACGTGCCCGTCGTCGATCGCCTCCCACGCGATCCGCTCCCGGAGGAACGCGCTCGGGAACCAGGGCATCTCGCTCAGGTGCCGCAGGAGCGACGCCTGGTCCATCTCCGGCCCCGCTGCGTCGACGATCGGGAAGATCGAGCCGACCTTGATCGTCATGAGGCCCCGACCGTCGAGGTAGCCGTCTCGTCCGCGGACGAGCGGGATGCCGCCCAGCGCGACCGTCGCATCCCAGAGGAACCCCGGTGGCTCGACCGTATACCACTGCTCGGCGGTGATCGGGAACGAGGCTCCGTTCGGGGCGGGCCGCATGCGGCAGGCCTGGCGAATCCGCACGGTGTCGACCATCGGGCGTCCGACGACGCCCGCGTGGCGCAGGTAGCGCTGGGCGGGCGCGGGCAGGTCCGCCAGCATCTCCTCGGTCACGACCGGAGCGTGAGCAGGCCGCGGTCTCGAGAGGAGCCGGCGTCGGTCGCTGCCGATGGATCGGTCGAACCGACGCGCGGCGACCACCAGGAGCCCGGCAATCCCCGCGAGGGCGAGCCCGAGCCCGAGGACGCCGCGGACGAGCAGCCTGGCCATCACGACCTCCCCGAAATGCCGGGCCAGGAGGACCCGACCGGCGGCCGGACCGAGAGGTAGAGGAGGGCGCCCAGCAGGACGAGCTGGAGGACCTTGATCGAGAGGCCCCAGGCCTCGAACGGCGGCGTCCGGTTCGTTGACACGACGACGTACATGACGATGCGCCGACCTGGAAGATCGACCCGACGATCCACAGGACCCGCCGGTCGAACGCGACGAGCAGGCAGGCCCCCAGGACGTAGGCCGCCCCTGCGGCCAGCCCGAATATGAGCAGGTCCGGGGCGTCGCCGGTGACCTTGTCGACGACCGACACGATCCGGAGGCCGATCAGCAGGTAGAGGAGGGCGGTGATCGCCGACAGGCCCGCGGCGAGATACCTCCACCGCCTGCGGCGGTCCCCCGACGAGTCCAGCGGTCCAATCGAAGCCGACACGAGATCCTCCTTCCCGACGCCTCGCGCGACGCCCCCAGCCGGACGCACGTCCTCCCCGCGCGCGCGGCCTCCGCCAGCGACCCGAGCGGACCCCCCCTCCGCGGAACACGGCGATGCGAGTGGAATGGCGGGCGACACGCCGCGCGTCGGCCAATGGTCGAGCGCGGGGGCCAGCCCAGGCATGGGCCACGAGGGTGAATCGCGCAGGACCTGCGGGCCTGCCATCCCCCGGCGGGATGGCGGGGAGGGGTCGATGTCCCGGTCACGCCCGGCGCACGCGGCTCGATGGCTCATCCGTCTCCTCCTGCGAGGGACGTGTGGCGATGACCTGCGGGACCTGACCCGGGGGACGCACGCGCTGCTACTGTCGGCGCGTCGGGGACAGGTACGGCCTTGCCTGTGACGGTCCGAGAAAGTGTGTGAGGTTCGAGCGATGACCGCGCGAGGTTCGATCCTAATCGGCGCCACGGGCGAGGATTACTTCCTCTATCAACTCCACAGGCGGGACCTACTCGCCGCTCCGGTGCCTTCAGGGGCACCCATTGCCGACCTTCTCGTCTTCGACCCCAAGATGAGCGTGGGGTCGATGATCCAAGTCAAGACAACGACGCGGGCCCACAGCTGGGTCTTGGGAGAGAAGAACGAGCGACCAGAGCACGTCCATCCGCGCCTCTTCTACGCCTTTGTCGATCTCGTCCCGGCCACCCCGGCGGTGTTCATCGTCCCCTCTTGGGTGGTCGCCGAGGTGCTCAGGCGATCGCACGAAGTGTTTCTCTCCACGCCGGGTCGGCACAACCAACCGCGGAACGACAACGCCGTCCGTTCTCTCGGGCGGGGCTATCCCTTCGAGGTGCCGGGCTATCCGAATGGTTGGCTCGATGCCTACCGTGACCGATGGGACTACTTGACCATGGAGCCGCAGGAGGGCGGCGACTCCGGTTCAGACTGAGGCATTCGAGTTGTCCACGGTTGCGATTGGCGGGCCACCGGAGGGCCGTGTCGCGGAGGGCGTGAGAAAGGAGAGTCGTCCGTCATGATCCGGTCGCGGTAACGACGGTAAGCACGATCTACTCATGGTGACGCGCGACCGTCAGGATCCGACCCCAGATGATCGCGGTGCGGTCGACTTCGATCTCCGCAAGGATCGGATCCACGTGCGGTACCGGTCGGACCCCTCGGAGTGGTGCCCGAGCGGCGACCTCAACCCGGCGATGGGGGAGCAAGGCCCTTCGTAATAACGACCCAGTTGTACTCGTCGACGAGCTTCGGGGGACTCGAGCCAGGGCGGCCAACTCGTCCAGGAAGCGAGGCGACCGGAACACCGGCCTCCTGCGCCAACGATCGCAGCTGTTCCGCAACGCCCGTCAGGTACGCGCGAAACGACCCGAGATCCCCACTGTGCCCGAGCGCGGCGCGGATTGGTTCGTCCCATGGCGGAACGGCGTTCGGGCGCAGCGCGAAGAGCGTCTTTGCTGCTCCGGTCGCCCCAAAAGTGACCGTGGCGCGGCGACCGCCGACGAGCGTTCGATAGCCTGCCACCCGATTCCGGAGGGCGTCGTAGGCCTTGGCTGTGTCTCGGACCTCTGTTTGGCTGAGGTCCGTCAACAGCGCGCCCGGGGCCGGCAGCCGCGCTAGCCAGGCGTCCGCCCACTGAACGAGCGAGTCCGACGCGGTCGTTGCGTGGTGCTCCACGGCGAACTGGCGGCACCCCCAACTGTTCAGCCACTGAAAGAGCGAAGCTCGCTGGTCCGCTCGCCTGAGATCCATGCCAGGGGCGACGAGGCGTCGAAACCGCAGAAGGCTAGCGTCGTAGGTGGTCAACTGCCCGTAGAGCCGACAGGCGTACTGCAGATCGGCGAGCTTCACCACGGACGGGAACCCAACTCGGTGGTTATGACCGCATCTGCCATCTCGGCGTCAGGGTAGCCCTCGACGTGCGTCGGCGTTCCGCGGCGGCGTCAATCGAGACGGGGGGCCGAACGAGCATGCAGCGCAGCCAGCCAAGAATGCCCGTCGGCGGCCGGGGACAATCTCCCCGACTCCACGGCCGCTTCCGTCCCAAATCGAAGCGACATGATGCTTCCATCGTGGTGGTGCCGGTGAGGCGTCACTAGGACGAGGGCGCGCCGCTGCGAACCATCACGCGGTTACGCCGCAGCCCAGTGCTCCGACAGAACCTCCGCCTGCTCGAGGACGGTTCGAGTCGCCTTCTCCTGCTTGTCGGGCGGGTAGCCGTGCTTGCGGAGGATGCGCTTGACGAGGACTCGCAGCTGCGCCCGGACGTTCTCGCGGACGGTCCAGTCGATCGTGACGTTGGCGCGGACGGTGGCGGCCAGCTCGCGGGCGATGGCCAGCAGCTCGGGCTCGCCCAGGACCGCCACCGCGCTGTCGTTCGTCTCGAGCGCGTCGTAGAAGGCGAGCTCGTCCTCGGTGAGGCCCAGCTCGCTCCCGCGCGCGTTCGCCGCGCGCATCTCGGCCGCCAGCTCGATCAGCTCCTCGATGACCTGGGCGGTCTCGATCGCCCGGTTCTGGTAGCGGCGCAGCGACTGCTCGAGCAGCTCCGCGAAGGAGCGCGCCTGGACGACGTTCCGGCGCGAGCGCGACCGGATCTCGCCCGCCAGCAGCTTCCGGAGCAGCTCGACGGCGAGGTTCCGCTGCGGCATCCCGCGGACCTCGGCGAGGAACTCGTCGGAGAGGATCGAGATGTCGGGCTTCTTCAGCCCGGCCGCGGCGAAGATGTCGATCACCTCGTCGGAGGCGACCGCCCGCGACACGATCTGGCGGATCGCGTGGTCGAGCTCCTCGTCGGTCCGCCGGTCGCCCGGACGTGCCCTTCGCGAGCACGGCGCGGACCGCCTGGAAGAAGCCGACGTCGTCGCGGATCGCGAGCGCCGTCGTCGTGCGGGACGGCGAGCGCGAACGCCTGCGAGAGCTCGGTGACCGACGCGCAGCAGCCGGTCCTTGCCGTCCTCCTGGGCGAGGATGTGCTCCTGCGCCGCCGGCAGGACGCGACAGCCGCTCCGCCGCCGTCCCCGAGATCCAGGCCGACCAGTCGAAGCCGTGGAAGAGGCCGCAGCAGACCTCGTACTTTCCGAGCATGAGCGCGACCGCCTCGGCCTGGTCGATCGCCGTCCGCCCGGTGCCGCCGCTCTCCGTGTACGTCGCGAGCGCCGCCTTGAGCTCGTCGGCGAGGCCCAGGTAGTCGACGACGAGGCCGCCGGGCTTGTCGCGGAAGACGCGGTTCACCCGGGCGATCGCCTGCATCAGGCCGTGCCCGCGCATCGGCTTGTCGACGTACATCGTGTGGAGGCTCGGCGCGTCGAAGCCGGTCAGCCACATGTCGCGGACGATGACGATCCGGAACGGGTCCGCGGGATCGCGGAAGCGCTCGGCGAGCGCCTCGCGCCGCGGCTTGTTCCGGATGTGCGGCTGCCAGGCCAGCGGGTCGGAGGCCGAGCCGGTCATGACGACCTTGATCGCGCCCTCATCGTCGTCGTCGCCGTGCCACTCGGGCCGCAGCGCGACGATCTCGCGGTAGAGCTCGACGGCGATCCGCCGGCTCATGCAGACGACCATCGCCTTGCCGTCCATCGCGGCGAGCCGGTTCTCGAAGTGGTCGACGAGGTCGCGGGCGACGAGCGTCAGGCGGTTCTCCGAGCCGACGATCGCCTCGAGCTGCGCCCACTTGGTCTTGAGCTGCTCCTTGCGCTCGACCTCCTCGCCCTCGGTGACCTCCTCGAAGTCGGGGTCGATCCTCGGTCGCTCGGACTCGCGCGAGCTCGAGCTTGGCCAGCCGGCTCTCGTAGTAGATCGGGACGGTGGCGCCGTCGTCGACCGCGCGCTGGATGTCGTAGACGCTGATGTAGTCGCCGAAGACGGCGCGCGTGTTCGCGTCGGTCATCTCGATCGGCGTCCCGGTGAAGCCGATGAACGAGGCGTGCGGCAGCGCGTCGCGCATGTGCCGGGCGAAGCCGTCGATGAAGTCGTACTGGCTGCGGTGCGCCTCGTCGGCGATGACGACGATGTTCCGCCGGTCCGAGAGGACCGGGTGGCGGTCGCCCTTCTCCTCGGGGAAGAACTTCTGGATCGTCGTGAAGACGACGCCGCCGGAGCCGACCCGGAGCTTCTCGCGCAGGTCGGCCCGGTCCGCGGCCTGGACGGGCGCCTGGCGCAGCAGGTCGCGGCAGCGGGCGAACGTGCCGAAGAGCTGGTCGTCGAGGTCGTTGCGGTCGGTCAGGACGACGATCGTCGGGTTCTCCATCGCGGGCTCGAGGATCACCCGGCCGGCGTAGAAGGCCATCGTCAGGCTCTTGCCCGAGCCCTGCGTGTGCCAGACGACGCCGACCCGGCGGTCGCCGGGCTCGCCGCCCGGGCTGCGTGCCCGCCTCGTAGCGACCCGGCGACTCTCGAACTGACGGGCCGCGGCCGCGGCCGCCTGCGCCGCACGGAGCGTCTCCTCGACCGCGACGTTGACGGCGTGGAACTGGTGGTAGCCCGCGATCTTCTTCGCCAGGACGCCGCCGCCCAGGTCCTCGAAGACGATGAAGTGGCGGACCAGGTCGAGGAAGCGGCGCTGCTCGAAGACCCCTCGAGGAGGACCTGGAGCTCCGAGCAGGCTCGCCGGCGCGTCCTCTCGCCCACCGATCGTCCGCCACGGCTTGAACCACTCGCGCCCCGCGCCGAGCGCGCCGATCCGCGCCTGGACGCCGTCGGAGACGACGAGCGCCGCGTTGTAGGCGAAGAGCGCCGGGATCTGCGCCTGGTACGTCTGGAGCTGCTGGAAGGCGGACCAGATCGTGGCGTTCTCGTCGGCCGGGTTCTTGAGCTCGATGACCGCGAGCGGCAGCCCGTTGACGAAGAGCACGACGTCCGGCCGGCGGGTGTGCTGGCCCTCGGCCACGGTGAACTGGTTGACCGCGAGCCAGTCGTTGTTCTCCGGGGTCGTCGAAGTCGATCACGCGCGCCTGCGCGCCGGCGATCGAGCCGTCCGGCCGGCGGTACTCGACCGTGACGCCGTCGACGAGCATCCGGTGGACGGCGCGGTTGCGCTCGATCAGCGACGGCGCGTCGGCGCGCGTGAGCTTGCGGAAGGCATCGTCGAGCGCCTCGGGCGGCAGGTCCGGGTTGAGCCGGACGAGCGCCTGCCGCAGCCGCCGCTCCAGGACGACATCGCGGTATCCGGGGTCGGTCGCGCTCGGCGCCCGGCATCCCGACGGCGATCTCCGGGCCGTGGAGGACCGACGTAGCCGAGCGCCACCGAGCCAGGCGAGGGCGGCCTCCTCGACGATCGACTCGGCGAAAGGAGCCGCTCACGAGCACGGCTGCCCAGCGGATCGCTCAGGATCAGCCTTTCGGAGCATCGCCCGAGATGAGCTCGGGCAAGAGTCGTGTCGCGCAAGGCTCGGCAAGAGTGCGGACCTCCATGCAGCCGCGACCAGATCCGGTCGAACGCCGGCCGCACCTGCGCCGAGGTAGGCGACGATCACCGGTTGGCTGGACGACCACCCGAAGCGTCGTCGACGTCAGTGTCTCATTGATGTGCTGCATGAGCGGTCGCCTGTCTCCGCGGCCAATGAGCTCGTGAAGTGCTCGCTGTCAGCCCAGAGGTAAAGAAACCATTCGGTAGTGTCGAGGTGCCGAGAACGCCGACGATGACTGGTTCGCGCAGGTCTCGATCTCCGATGAGGCTGACCTGGCCAGCGTTGCGCCACGAAATCAGCATATCGCCGTGGTTCGCGATGTAGCGCTGGCGGCCGACGATGCGATGCCCGCTCCGCGTGAGTACTCAGTGGCTCGGCGTCCGAAACTCGGTCGCCTTTCCGAGTCGACCAGGCGAATGTCACCGGCCCAGGAGCTCGGTATCATCCTGGAGGGCGTGCCCGTCCGAGTACAGTCGAGCTTCTCGCTAGACCGTCGACCGCGCCATCCCGCCGGGATCTCGCCCAGCTCCGAGTCCTCGAACGAGTCCGGGAACAAGTCGGCGAGGTGCGGCGGCAGGCCGGGGTCGCGGCCTTCGGCCTTGGCGCGGACGGGGTCGAAGTCGACGAACCAGGACTTGAAGAGCGCCCGCGCGATCGCCTCCAGGGTCTCGTTCATCCGCCGGTTCAGCTCGATCTTGTCGTCCAGCGTGCCGAGGATGTGGGCGATGGCGCGTTGTTCGCTGAGCCGGTCGGGCACAGCGAACCTCGAGACTGCGCGAAGTCAGCTCCGCGAAGTGTCGGACATGCCGACGCTGCCGACGTGCATCGCTGGCAAGTTCGCCCGGACGGCTGAGACGCAGGTAGTAGAAGTAGAACCGCGGGTCAGTCCTGCTGCGTCGGCACGAGCCCACCGACGTCACTGAGCAGTGCGAAGTCGGCTGGATCGCGGAACGCAGATAGACGCTGCCCAGCGTCCCCTCGACACGGACAGTACGCTCGCCAGGTACCGGATGACCGCCGATGGACCGGTTGAGCTCGTCTCGCTGGGATCACGAACCGTGCGCATCTCACAGGCCGGGTGCAGACGCAGCTCGACTCGGATGCGTTCCGCCGTCGCGATGCCGCTCGCCGCGGGCGGAGCATGGCCGTCGCTGACGGTCGTCGACGAACTCGCCGCAGATGCTCGAGACGGGCTCGCCACTCACCCGCCATACCCGAGCTCCCGCAGGTTGGCGGCGATGGCGGCATCCAGCCGCGCGGCCTCGGCCTGCTGCTCGCGCAGCGTCGCGGTGAGCCGGCGCATCTTCTCGTCGAACGGCTCGTCGTCCTCCTCGGCGGCCGCGGCGCCGACGTAGCGGCCGGGCGTGAGCACGTGGCCGTGCTTGCGGATCTCGTCGAGCGGGGCGGCCCGGCAGAAGCCCGGCACGTCGGCGTACTCGCCCGCGCCCTCGTCGCCGCGCCAGGCGTGGTAGGTGCCGGCGATCTTCGCGACGTCCTCGTCGGTCAGCTCGCGGTGGGTCCGATCGACCAGCGTGCCCATCTTCCGGGCGTCGATGAAGAGCGTCTCGCCGCGGCGGTCGCGGAAGCGGCCGTTGCGCCGGTCGCGGGCGAGGAACCAGAGGCAGACCGGGATCTGGGTCGAGTAGAAGAGCTGGCCCGGCAGGGCGACCATGCAGTCGACGAGGTCGGCCTCGACGATCGCTCTTGCGGATCTCGCCCTCGCCCGACTGGTTGGTCGACATCGAGCCGTTGGCGAGGACGAAGCCGGCGATCCCGGTCGGCGCCAGGTGGTGGATGAAGTGCTGGACCCAGGCGAAGTTCGCGTTGCCCGCCGGCGGCACGCCGTAGACCCAGCGCTTGTCGTCCTTGCAGGAGCTCGCCCCGCCAGTCGCTGTCGTTGAAGGGCGGATTGGCCAGGACGCAGTCGGCCTTGAGGTCGGGGTGGCGGTCGTTGTGGAAGGTGTCGCCGTGGGCGATCTGGGCGTCGATGCCGCGGATCGCGAGGTTCATCTTCGCCAGGCGCCAGGTCGTGTAGTTCGACTCCTGGCCGTAGATGCTGATGTCGCCGAGCCGGCCGCTGTGGGCCTCGATGAACTTCTCGCTGACTGACGAACATGCCGCCCGAGCCGCAGCACGGGTCGTAGACGCGGCCCTTGTACGGCGCGAGCATCTCGACGAGGATCCGGACGACGTGGGACGGCGTGTAGAACTGGCCGCCCTTCTTGCCCTCGGCGCTCGCGAACTGGGCGAGGAAGTACTCGTAGACGCGGCCGAGCGTGTCCTTCGCGCGGTCGGCGGGGGCCCCGAGGGCGATGTCGCTCACGAGGTTGATGAGCTGGCCGAGGCGCTGCTTGTCGAGGCCGGGCCGGGCGTAGTCCTTGGGCAGGACGCCCTTGAGCGACGGGTTGTCCCGCTCGATCGCGGTCATCGCGTCGTCGACGAGGGTGCCGATCGTCGGCTGCGGCGCGCTGGCCTTCAGGTGCGACCAGCGGGCCTCCTTGGGCACCCAGAAGATGCTCGCGGCGCGGTACTCGTCGGGGTCCTCGGGGTCGGCGCCCTGCGGCGCGGTCGGCCTCGAGCTCGGCGTGCTTCGCCTCGAAGGCGTCGCAGATGTACTTGAGGAAGATCAGGCCGAGGACGACGTGCTTGTACTCGGCGGCGTCCATGTTGTTGCGCAGGGCGTCGGCGGTCTGCCAGAGCTTCGCCTCGAAGCCGAGGTTCGCGCCTGTGTCGGCCTTCGCTCGGGCAGTCCTGGCCACGATCCCCTCCGGTGCGACGCCTGGCTCAGCCGGAGTGTAGGCGGCCGGCACGGGTCGCGGGGAGCGCTGGGTGATCCTGGCGTCAGCTGAGACTCCAGTCGATCTCGGGCAGCTCACGACTCCGCAGCATCGCATTCGCCTCGCCGAAGCCAGCCCGGCCTCGGAACCCCTTGACCGAGAACGGGGAAGGGTGGGCTGCCTCCACGACGATGTGTCGCCCGACATCGATCAGGCTGCGCTTGCGCTGAGCCACCTTGCCCCAGAGCAAGAAGGCGATCGGCCCAGGCCGCGCGTTGACCGTCTCGATGACCGCATCGGTGAACGGTTCCCAACCGCGACGCCCGTGGCTCGCCGCCTTCCCCTCCGCCACGGTGAGGACGGTGTTCAGCAAGAGCACGCCCCGGCTCGCCCACGGCTCCAGCGACGGGCCCCCTGCCGCCCTTGGCAGCTCTGCCAGGATGTTCCGGAGCGATGGAGGGACTCTCGTCCCAGTCGGCACCGAGAACGCCAGCCCGTGCGCCTGCCCGCGGCGGTGGTAGGGGTCTTGGCCGAGGATGACGGCGCGCGCCGCGTCCGGTGGAGTCAGGGCCAGCGCGCGGAATACGAGCGCGGCGGGCGGAAACACCGTTGTGCGCTGCCGCTCGGCCTCCAGGAACTCGGCAAGATCGGCGAATGTCCGGGTGGTCGTCGCCGCCGCGAGGAGGGGGCGCCAGGATGCCGGAATGGCGGCAGCCAGTGCCGTCGCGGCGGACGTCATGTCGCGCTCACAGAGGGAGAAGTGGAGCCGACACTCGGATTTGAACCGAGGACCTGCTGTTTACGAAACAGCTGCTCTACCGCTGAGCTATGTCGGCCGGTGTGCTCGATTCGGGCTCGGCATCGGTCAACAGTCGCCGCCTTGACGACCTATCTGACGACCTATGGCCCCTCGCTGGGCGGCTCGGCGAGCTGCTCTCAGGATAGCCGACCGCGGGATCGACCGTCCACAGCGCGGCCTCCGCGCCGTCCGCCAGGCGACGAGCGATCTCTGGCGGGAGGTAACCATACACGTCGGCGGCCAGGCGGGACTTGCGGCTGTGGCCGAGCGCGGCGCCGGCCGCCTGACCGATGTCAACGTGGAGGAGTGCATCGAGATCGACATCACCAGGCCAGCCGACAGGAAGCGCGTCCACCTGGTGCTGCACACGACCGAGGCAATCGACCTGCACCACAAGCTGGTTAACGCCCTCACCGACTGGGTCGTCGAGGCGGCCGCTACGTTTCGTCAGGCTGCAGCAGCGGAAGACCCAACGCTCGCCCCCGACCTGCGAACATCCGTGCTATTCACGGATCGACCTCGTAGAATGGGCACGTGAGCGAGGAGTCCACCCCCGAGCCGCAGCGGGCCCCTGAGGAGCCGGCCGGAGACGACGCGCCGACGGACGCCCTGGAGGCTGGGTCGGCGCTGTCCAGGGGCTTCCTGGCGCACTTCGCCCGCGCGACGGTCCCCGGGACCGAACTCACGATCCGCGCGCCGTCGGCGCGCCAGGCCTCGGACAACTACAAGGACGCGGCGAGCGAGGAGCTCGACGACCGCGAGTTCACCGTTGTCCTGGTCCAGCGCCAGCTCGACCAGGAACTGGCCCTCGAGGACGTGCGCGCCTGGGCCGACGAGCAGCTCCTGGACGCCGCTGACGCCTACCTCTCTCTGGACACGGACGAGGAGAACACGGCCGACGAGGAGGATGGATCCCAAGAGCTCGTAGAGGGCGACGCCGAAGGCGATACGGAGCCGGAGGTCGAGGCCGAGTCCCTGACGTTCGCGGCATTCCGCGACGCCATCTGCGAGCAGGGCGCCCGCCGGGCGAAGAGGCTGAGTGAGTTGTTCGCGGTAATCTCGTCCCTGACCACCGGGGCACTGAGCCCGCCCGTCGCGGCCGCCATGAAGGGCATCGACATGGCCGCCTACAAGGCGGCGATCTCGCCGCTCGCCGGCGTGGACCTCTCGAAGATCACCGGCTTGTTCGCCTCGAGCGCCCTGGCCGGCATCGACCTCAAGGCCCTGGCGGGCACCTCGGCCATGGGCGACGCCCTCAAGAAGATGATGGCCGACACCCAGGCAGTGCAGAAGTTCCCAGCGTCGGCGCTGCCGCCCCTCAACATGCGCACGAGGGTCCCGGCACTCGAGATGGGTACGCGGTCCCTCGTGCCCATCCGGTTCACGCCGGAGGTGCGTCCCGAGGTGGGCCTGCTGCGAGGGGTGGGCGAGAGCCTCGAGAAGATGCACGACGACCAGGTTCGGCTCGCCGAGGACCAGCTGGCGGTCCTGACGGAGCAAGGGCAGGTGATCCGGGCCCAGGGGGAGGCCGTCGCGGCGCTCGTCGACGACGTCCGGGGACAGAAGTGGAGCCGTCGCACCATGCTCTGGCTCACAGTCGTCATCGCGGTCACCGGGCTCGCCCTCGCCTTCCTGGCCGGGGGCATCATCCGCCCCTTCGGCGCAGGCCCGGAGCCGACGTTTGCACCCGTCGTGACGACGTCGCCTGTCGCTCCGCCTCCAAGCCCCGTGACAGCGCCCTAGGGCCCCCATCGCCCCTGCGACACGACCTCGCGGCCGGTGATGATGACGCCCGGGCCGAATCGCCCGACCAGATCTAGGCGCGGGCGTCGCGCTGGATCCGGACGGTATGGAGCGCGCCAGGCCAGAGACGCTCGACCCTCGCCCCCTCGACGCGCGCGGTCACCCACCGCCCCGGTAGGCCGTCAGGGTGGCGCCCGATGAAGAAGAGCGAGCGGGAGGCCATCACCGATTGTGAGATCGGGCCGGAGCCCGCGCAACGCGGCCGGGCGGTCATTCCTCCCCTGGAGACCCAACCGAGTGGAAGGAAACTCCCCGAGGTCGTCGCTGGCGAGCTAGCCGCCGTCGTGGCGGGGGGCGGATCGCGACGCGGGAGTCGCCGAACGCCCCGAAGGCGACCGCCTGGACGACGCACCTATAGACGATCGCCAGGCCGGAGCATAGGGTCTTCGCGAGCATCTCCTCGCGCTTGGCGGGTGCAAGCCCGAGTCAGCCAGCAGGCAACGTGGTCCAGCGGCGCCGGCAGCGCGAGCCTCGTTCAGGTTGGGCCGCAGGTACCGCTCGGTCCTAGCCATGATCGTGCCTCGTCGCGAGCATCTGGCCCGTGGATCGCGGGGCGCAGCGACACTCCCGCCATGTCCTCGGCAATCATGTTCACGATCGGCTACCAGGGCGCGTCCCTCGAACGCCTGATCGACGCGCTCGCGGAGGCCGACGTATCAGTGCTCGTGGACACCCGCGAGACGCCGATGAGCCGGCGAGTGGAGTTCCGGCCAAAGGCACTTCAGGCCGCGCTCGCCGCCGCCGACATCGAGTACCGCTCCGTTCGGGCGCTTGGTGCGCCGAAGGCGCTGCGGGCGCTCGCCACCGACGACTGGGACGGGTTCGCCGACGGCTACCGTGAGCGCCTACGCCTCGCCGGGGAAGAGCTCAAGGGTCTCCTTCCCCTCATCGAGACCGAGCGGGTCGGCTTGCTCTGCTTCGAGGCCGACCCCGGCGCCTGCCACCGGTCGCTGCTCGCCCATGAGATCCAAGGACTCCTGGACGAAGCCGCCGTCCACCATCTTCGGCCTGGGCGGACGGACGAGGCCGATGATCTCGAAATGTCCGACGCCGCTCGGCGAGGTTGCCGACCACGAAGTGCAGGTCGCGGCCAGGTAGCTCGACCTCGTACTTCGCGCGCAGGACCTCCTCCCAGCGGTCGCCGTACTCACGGGACCACCGGCGGATGACTCCCCGATCTCCCAGTCGAGGATGCCCAGCTCGTGTCCGCGGCAGCGGTCGTCGTCGCAGGTGAACTCGTAGGCGAACGACCACGGGATCTGCTCCAGGTCCGCGAGCTCGGCCAGCTCCGCCTCTCCTAGGCCGAGCCGCTGCTGAAGAAGTGCGGCGCGCTGGCGCTCGCTCCACGGCTTTGCCTTGCGCTTGACCAGCCGCTTGATCTCCTTGGGCCGGAACATACCCAGGCTCGTCCCGTCCGGGCCGCTGCGCTTCCTGGATCTCCTCAAGCGACCGGGCCGGCAGGGGCAAACAGGACATGCGCCTACGCCAGCCGTGGTCGCCGGCGGGCATCGGCTCTCCCACGAGCTCGATCGTGTCCTGGTCAACCCGCAGGCTCTCCGGCCGGTTGTCGCCGAGGCATGCCGACCGCGCACGTGATCACTTGGTACTTTGCGAACTTCTTGTTCGGCCAGCTGGTGGAAGGTGATCGGGTACATCCGAACCCACGACTGTGAGTCAAGGTCGACGCCAGCGCAGCACACCGTCTCCACGTGCGACTGGCTCGGGTTCGGGTACGTCTTGACGACAACGAGGATCGTTGGTCGGTCCCCCCGGAACCACGGCTACCTCCAAGCGACGGAGCAGGTGGTCAGTGCCTCAGGGTACGACCATGATCGACCCGATGCAGAACCCCCGCCGCTGCTCAGTCCGAACCGACGACGATCCAGAAGCGGGTTCGGTTTGCCGTTTGACCCCACGCGAAGCCAGCCGGGTCCTCTAGCGTCGTGACGTCCGCGGCGTGCGCCGCTAGCGTTGCCTTGGTGCGCGCCAGCGCGAGCCGCGCACGTCGACGGCGGCGAGCTGCTGGCCCGGCGGGTTCACCGACCACCCACCTGAACTTGATGTCCGGCACCCCAGCCTCCGCGTTACCCGGACCAATTCCGCTGCGACCAGTCGGCCCACGGGCCTGTGACAGGTCGCCCGCAGGGCCGCGCAACCTAGATCTGGCGCTTCAGCCCGAGGTTGATCAGCCGGTACTCCATCGCCTGCTCGCTGACGCTCGAACCCGTCGGCGAGGTCGCGGACGATCGGCGGCGTCGCTGCGCGTTTGGATTCCTTGATCGCCGCTCTGGCGTTCGCGAGGACCTGTGTCGGGGCATCAGCAACTCGGCCGCGAAGGCGTTCGCCTGGATCTCCTCGTGTCGGTCGCGGCGCTGAGGTAGCGTTTCGGAAGTTGACGCGCACGTGGTCGAGGACGAGCGGTCGGCCCCTGTGGAGGACGAGGTGCCCGATCTCGTGGGCGACGTGAACCGTCTCGCCGTTCCGCGTGGGTGCTGTTGACGCCGATGATGACGTGGTCGCCGTCGCGGTAGAGCAGTCCGGAAAGGTCGCGGTCCAGCCTCTCCTCGACGACCTGCGCGCCGAGGTGCTCGGCGATCCGATCGACGTCGACGGGGAGGTCAGGTCCCTGCTCGTCTCCTCGAGCAGGCGGGCGCTTCGGCCTCAGGCTTGGCCATGGGTGCCCTCCTTTCCTCGCGCGCGTCGGCGCACGACGCTTCTCCAGAGCGGCTCACGTCGGGCGAGTGGAGGTGCTCCAGCCGGTCTGGAGGCACGAGGGCGTCGGGGGCGCCAACTCATCGGGCAGCAGCGACTCCTGGATCCACCCCGAGCTCTCGCGCGAGCACGAGGATCATGTGCAGCGGGACGTGCTGCGGCCGGTCTCGATGTTGGCGATCGAGCCGCGGCTTATGCCCACCTGTCGGGCGAGCTGCGTTGGCTGAGGCGCTCGCCGCGCGCGGCACGCACGCGGGCGCCGAACTCTTCGTAGAACGCCTCCATCGGGTAGAGCATACGCCAATACGCCCGGGCCGCTGTCAATCACGCTGACGGTCGGTAGCGTGGCAAAGCACATTAGACGGGCTCGTGCGGTTGACATGTCGGGTCGTGACGCGCGCATCTGTGGTCGATGGGTGGGTGCCGCGAATGGCGCGACCCGGGTCCCCACCTGTAGAAGGTGCGCGACCCGTGAGCCCGTCCGTGATCCCGATCCTGCTGGGCTTCGACTACCAGGCCCGCTGGTTCTGGCTGAGGCGGTCCGCCTCCTGCACCGGCAGTTCGCGCTGGCGCGGGTCCATCGAGGATCGGGAGACCCGCGGCTTCGACGACGTCGTCAGCCGCCTGTCCCCGCCCGTTCGACGGACGTGTGGGCGAGGCGGCTCGCCTCGAGGCTTACCAGGCGAAGTTCCACGTCGACCACCGAACACGATCGGTGGCCGACCTCGCTGACCCGGAGTTCGAACTCCGCGGCGCGTCGACGTCCCTTCTCGAGCGCTCCGGGGGCGAGCCCGCGCGCCGACGCGCGAGGCGAGCGAGGCCGGTTCACGCTGGTGAGCCCGTGGTCCTCGCCCGGGCGACCTGCTCCGCGATCTCTGTGTGCGACCGACGGGAGCGTCCGCCTGTCGCGGCTCTTCGACGGCACGGGGACCGCTCGGCGCGGGGAGGGTGCGGAAGGCGTGGCGCGAGCATCTCGGCGTGACGGACGCCTCGCTCCAGGACCTGCTCCGGCGCTTCCGCGTGCTGCCCCGCGATCCGGAGGTGGTGCGCCGGATGCTCGAGGTGTCGCTCCTCGGCGCTCTGGCCTCGCCGCGGTGCCCGTAGGCTCGGTCACCCACCCGTATCGTCGACCTCGTCAACGCCCACGTGCGGCGCGACGAGCGGGACTTCGATGCGCCCGCGCGGCGGCGGTCGCTCCCGACGCCGGGCCTCTGACCGCCGATCGGCCCGCCGAGACGGCGGGCGCGCGACCTCGCCATCCGCAGCCGGGTAATCGGCGCGGTGCACCTCGAGGACGAGGCCAGTCGGACCTGCTCGACCTCGTCCGATGTTCCACGACCGCTCGCTCGCCGGCGGCGTCGAGTGGGACCGCGACGTCGCCCCCGGGTCGTGGCGTTCGCCGCGGAGCACGTCCAGGCGGGCGTCGCAGTTACCGCCTGTACCTCGACGCCCACGCGTCGATCGCGTTCGCGGCGGGCTGGGCGCTTTCACCGCGCCGACGTTGTCCCGGTCCAGTCCGTCCGCGGTCGCCTTGTCCGTGGCCGGCGATGGCCGGGCCCGGACGGCCCGCTCTACGTCGAGGACGCGGTCGACGTCGACGGCTCCGGTGGCCCGGACATCGCCGTCGCCGTCAGCGTCACCCACGACGTCCTCACCGACGTGATGGCGCAGGTCGCGCGTCGCTTCCGCGGTCGCCGGGTGTCGAGTTGAGGGTGCCGGAACCCGGGCCGGCCTCGGTCGCAGACGGCGCGCACGCGGACGCCCTCGCGGCCGTAGGCGCTGCTGCGCATCCGGGCAGCCTGCTCGTCGACGAGACCGGAGGACCCGCGTGCACCTGTTCGCCGCGGCGCCGAACGGCCTCGTGTTCCAGCTCGGCGCCGCGGCCGCCTCTCGGCCCAACGACCGTCTACGAGTTCGAATTCGAGAACCCGCACCGCGGCTACACGCCGGGGATCACGGTCCCCATCACGTCCGATGGAGGCCTGATCGCCGTGTCCGCCATCCCGAGCTACTTCGCGGGCTTCCTGGCCGAGATCCGCCTGACCGACCCGGCTGGCAAGGGCGTGCCGCGGACGCACACAGGGAGCTGCGCGCCAAGCTGGCTCGCCGACGAGGCGGATCCTCTCGCAAGATCATCTGTCGACGCGTTCCTCCAAGGGCAGCTACCGCCGCCACACGGGCTTCGGCCGCTCGACCCGGACGAGGTCCGGGGACCACGTCGACGTCGATCTCGTGGTCGTGACGAGCCTGGACCACGAGGATCTGCAACAGCCCCGACGAAAGTCGTCGAGCGCTTTCGGGCCGTTTCTCGACCTGCACTACCCGGAGCATGGATCACCGAACGACCGGTCGATCGAGATCTCGTTCGAGGAGAGCCGGTGACCATCGACTTGGTCTCGACCGCGGCGCCGTCGAGATCGGAGCGCGAGACCTTCGGGGAGGCCGTCGGGCACGCCCGGGCGTTGGCCAGATCTGCTGACGCGTCGCGGCGACATCGCGCGGGGCCCGGTGATCTCGGCGACCGGTCAGTCGTTCCGGGAGGCGATCGGGGTTGCGGTCCGAAAGGTGACAGGCACCGAGACGTGGCGGGCGAGCCGCTCCAGATCCCTCGACGCGGCTGCTCAAGCCGCTGGGTGCCGACGCACCCGATCGCGCAGATCGAGTGGACCGAGGGGAAGGGCGCACGCACGACGGCCACTTCTCAACGTCGTCAGGTCCCTCAAGTGGTGGCGCAGCCGCCACGCCGACCGCGAGTACCCGAAGGGCTACCCGCTCGAGCACCTCGTCGGCGCAACTGCCCCGACCGGGTCGAGTCGGTGGCGGAGGGGCGTGACCAGGTCGCTCGAGGCGATCGTCGCGCGGTACGGCCTCGACGTGCGCATGGGCGGCAAGCCGGTGCTGCCCGACCACGGGGTCCCCGAGAACGACGTGTTCCGGCGCGTGACGGCCGAGGACTTCGCCGGCTTCTACGCCATGGTCGCAGAGGCTGCGGGCCTCGCCCGCCGGGCGCTCGACGCGCCGACGGTCCCCGAGAGCGCCCGCCTGTGGCGCGAGCTGTCGGTCCTTGCAGTTCACGGCGCCCGCCGACGACGGCGGGTTTGCCAGGCGCACGGCGGTCAGCACCGTCGCGAGCACGGGCAGGTATGGCTGACCCGCCGGCCGCGCTGCGCGCCGGGCGGCGGACGCTCGAGGAGGTCGAGGGGGTCAGGGTCGTCAGCGACTGGGAGCTCGACCGGCCCGGGCACTGGCGCCTCGAGGTCGAGCTGGCCCCGGGGCCGCTGGGCTCGGTCGGGAGGTGCCGGCCGTGACGCGTTGGTTCGTCCGCGCCGGCGAGGACTACCCGGACGGGCTGATCGACATCTTGCCGTCGAGGGAGGGCGGCCTGCCCAGCATCTTCCCGCACCAGCTACACGGCCCGGTGCCGCCGGACGCCCCGTACCGCGGCGACAAGATCTGCGTGGCGACCGACACGGGCAGGGTGCTGCGCACCCTCGATGAGGCCGAGCCCCGGGCCGCGGTCGACCGGCTCGCCTGGCACGTCAACCGCGCCGTGGGCTGGATCAAGGGCGCCTCCGAGGGCACGCTTCTCGCACCCGGGGCCCACTTCGAGCTCCCCTTCTACCCGGACGGCCGGCACGCTGCGACCTCGCATTCCGCGAGGGCCGGGCGACCTTGCCGCCTGGGACGACGTCGAGGCGGGGTGGGGACCGCCGACGTGGCGCGGCTCGACACCGCCGGTGGCCCGTGGCGGTGGTGACGGCGTTCCGGTCGCTCGACGGCGCGGCCTGTCGCGACCCCGTCGTGGGGCGGCGCGATCAGCTCGGTCCGCCCGGGCCAGAAGGGCGCCGCCGCGCTGTGGCTCCGATGCCCTGCGGTGCCCGTCCTCGCGCCGTACGAGGCCCCGGCACGTAGTCGAGCTCCGCGAGGCGCTCGCGGAGCAGGGCGTCGAGCTTGACCCGCTCCTTCGCGAGCTTGGGGCCCCCGGCGGGATGCGGGCGCCGGCCCCCTCCTGCTGGGCTTCCCGGTGCCGGCGGTCGTCGGCGGGCCCCGCTCAGGTCCACTGGCTGGCGCTCGACCTGCCGGCCCTCCCGGCGGCGGCGCGAGCAAGCGCGGCGCAAGACCGGGCAGCGGCGCGCTGGGCGGCACGCGAACGCGCACGTCTTCGCGCCAGGGCACCGATCGACTGGGCCGTCTCGGAGAACTGGCACCCGGACGAGCTCGAAGCACGCGGCCGGCTGCCGCGGACCGCGACGAAGGTCCTCCTGATCGGGCCGGGGCCGTCGGGTCGGCCATCGCGGTAACGCCCGTCCGCGCCGGCGTCCTCGACCTCATCGTGGTCGACCACGAGGCGCTCGTCGCCCGGAACCTCGTCCGCCACACGCTGACCGTCGGGGCGATCGGCGCCAGCAAGGCGCGGCGGTCGCCCGCGCCTCCGGTTCGCGACGGGACCGAACGCCCTCGTGCCGTGGCGATCGCCTCGTCGGCTGAGCGTCTCGACCAGCGAGTCACCTCGGCGGCTTCGACCTCGTGGTCGAGACGACAGGGGACCATCGCGTCCTTGAGGAGCTCGCACGGCTCGCGAGCCGCGCGCCCGTCGCGTGGACGTCGATCTCGATCAGCTGCCCGCGCCCGCCGCCTCTTCGCGTTCTTGGCGCGGCGACGAGCGCTTCCGGTCGCGACGTTCGACCAGGCGTACGAGCCGTTCGCACGCGCCGAGCGGGAGCGGGGGGTGGAGCTGCCGATGGAGGGCGTCGGGTGCTGGCACCCGGTCTTCCCCGCACGCGCAGACGAGGTGTGGATCCTCGCCGCGGCGGCCGTGGGGCTGCTCAATGACGCATGGCCGATCGCCGCCGGGGACGCCCGGCTGCACGTCTTCGAGCGCGTCTCCGGAGACGACGGCTCCTTCGCCGGCATCTGCAAGATCGCCCCCGATGGCGGTGTACGTGTCGGTCGACGAGATGGTCGCCGTCGTCCTCGACGATCGCCTCTGCCACAAGATGGTCGAACACTGCCGGAGGGCGGGGCGGCGCGAGACGGGCGGCATCCTCATCGGCCACTACAGCGATCTGCACGACCAGGCGCTGGTGACCGTAGTGACCGGGCCGCCGCCGGACTCCCGCGCGGGGCGGCAGTGGTTCGTGCGGGGCGTTCGTGGGCTAGGTCGGGCGCTCGCCCGAGCCTGGCGCAGCAACGACTACTACCTGGGCGAGTGGCACTACCACCCGTTCGCGGACGCGGCGCCCAGCGAGACCGACCGCAAGCAGTCCGTCGCGTTCGCCGGGGATCCCGCCTACGCGTGTCCGCAGCCGATTCTGCTGATAGTCGGCGGCGACCCCAGCACGCGGCTGGACTTCCGAGCGAACGTGGTCCTCGACGGCAAGCTCAGCCCGCTCGCGCCCAAGTGCGACACAAGTCTTGGCAGGTGGGTCGCGCCACCGCGACCGTCGCGATGCGGAAACGCGATTCGGCCGCAGGAGCGAGGCGAATGAAACCTCCAGAATGCGTTGCCCGGGACCCCTTTCAGGAAATCGGAGCTGCGGCTCCGTCCGCACGTCGACGCTTTGGTTTCGGCCCTGCCCGGCCACCGAGCAGCTGATCCACCGCCGGCCATCGAGGCGAAGCTCAACGGGTACCTGCGGCTGATGGCGGTATTCCCCGACCGGGGTCACCGACCCGATCGGGCGGCGATCCATGACCACGGCCAATCCGCATACCATCGAGAGGCAGCTTGGTCCTTCCATCAGGGCTGGCCGTCGAGCTGGACGCCTCTGTGATCGTCGGTCCTGGCTGCGGGGCTGTGCGGATCCTGCCCGCGGGGACGCCACTGCCGCCCTCGACGCCGCCTGACTCCACCCTCCGATACATCCGATGGAGGCCACCCATGACCGCTGCGACCGAGACGTACACCACGGTTCCGACCGCCGTCGGGGACCTCCGCGCGATCATCCGCGTGCCCGACGGCGGCGCGCCGCTGCCGGGGATCGTCCTCGTCGACGGGTCTGGCGATGGCAGCTGCGAAGACTGGGGCGAGCGCCCGTCGATGTTGTCCGACTGCGGAGCGGTGATCCTCCGCCACGACAAGCCGGGCTCGGGCACCTCGCCGGGAGACTGGCGCGAGCAGGCGTTCGAGGACCGGGCCCGCGAGACCCTCGCCGCCGTCGCCGTGCTCCGGGCGGACCCGGCCGTGGCCGGGCGACCGGTCGGCCTCTTCGGCGTCAGCCAGGGCGGTTGGGTGGCATTGCTCGCGGCCGCCCTGGAGCCGCCCGCCGTCGACTTCATCGTGTCCGTATCAGGGCCCGGTGTGACACCCGCCTCGCAGGACCGGGTGCGGATCGAACGAGAGCTCCGGGCCAGCGGGATCGAGGGTGATGCGCTGGTCGAGGCGCTCGGTTGGATCGACGAACGCGAGCGGCGCCTGCGCGCCGGCGAGCCTGTCGCGGACGTGCTGGCCGACCAGCACCGTCGCGCGGACCGCAGCTGGTACGCGATCGCCACGCAGTACTTCGACGACCTTCCGATGCTCTCCTTCCTGGCGCGGGTCATCGACTTCGACCCCGTTGCCGTCCTGCCGCACGTGCGCTGCCCGGTCCTCGCGGCGTTTGGCGCCGCGGACCCGATCGTGCCCGTTCGCGAGAGCGTGCTGGCGTTCGCCGAGCACCTGCCCGAGCTGCCGGGCAGTCCCCACGGCATCGCCGTCTTCCCGGCTGCCGACCACGGCCTGTTCCTCGGCCCACCCAGGCCGGGCGTGTCTCGCCGGGACCAGGCGGCGCCGGGCTTCCTGGCGATGGTCGAGGGCTTCATCGCCGCGGCCGCCGCCCGGACGCCGTAGGCCCGAAGCGCACCGTCTCGTCGCTGGTGGCGCCACCTGGCGAGCTGCCACCTCGCCGATGGGGCATACGCGAACCCTGTCCGCCCGACGGCGTCGGCCAGGAGGGCCTTCAGGTCCCTTTCAGGGTGCACCGCGAGCATGGCCCGATGCTCGACGCGCTGCCTCCCGCCCGCGCCGTGGATCGTCGGCCCGCTCCGGCTCGACGGGTCCCGCTGCCGCGGACCTGGGGCGTCCGCCCCGTCGACGTCGTCGCGCTGCTGGTCGGCAACGGCGTCCTGATCGGGTTGATGTGGGTCCGCCACGGCGGCCTCGCGGAGCTCGCCACGCCCGGTGGCCCGTTCACGGCGGCCGGCCAGCTGGCCGGGCTGTACGGCGCCTACCTCGTCCTCATCCAGCTCGTGCTGATGTCCCGCAGCCCGTGGCTGGACCAGGCCTTCGGGACGGACCGGCTGGCCTGGGCGCATCGCTGGGTCGGGTTCACCTGCACGTGGATGCTCCTCGGGCACGGGCTCCTGGTCACGGTGGGGTACGCCCAGGGCGCCGGGCGCACGGTCGTGGACCAGGCCCTGACCCTGGTCGGGACGTATCCGTTCGTGCTCTGGTCGGTGGCCGCGATGGCGCTCTTCGTCCTGGTCGCCGCGACGTCCGTGCGCGCGGCGCGCCGGCGGATGGCCTACGAGACGTGGTTCAACATCCACCTCTACGCCTACCTCGCCGTGGCCCTCGCGTTCATGCACCAGCTGGTCACCGGGATCGACTTCATCGACGACCCGATCGCCCGGCTGTACTGGATCGGGCTCTACGCCAGCGCCGTCGGCCTGATCCTCGCCTTCCGGTTCGGGCTGCCCCTCCGGATCACGCTGCGCCACCGGTTCTCCGTCGCGAGCGTGGTCCCGGAGGCGCGCGGCGTCGTGTCGCTCTACGTCACGGGGCGCCAGCTGGACCGCCTCCCGGTGCGCGCCGGCCAGTGGTTCAACGTGCGCATCCTGAACCGGGAGGGCTGGTGGCGCCACCACCCGCTCTCGATCTCGGCGGCCCCCAACGGCCGCTTCCTGCGCTTCACGGTCAAGGACCTGGGCGACTGGAGCGGGTCGCTCCGCCACGTCGCGCCGGGCACCCCGATCATGCTGGAGGGGCCCTACGGGATCCTGACCGGCGCCCGTCGAACGCATGCGAAGGTCCTGCTCGTGGCCGGCGGGGTCGGGATCACGCCCCTCCGGGCGCTGCTCGAGGCGCTTCCGGCGAAGCCGGGCGACCTCACCCTCCTCTACCGGGCCCGCCGCCCCGAGGAGGTCGTCTTCCGCGAGGAGCTGGACCGGATCGCGGCGGCCCGCGGGGCCACCGTGCACTACCTCCTGGGCGCCCGGGGCAGCCGGGCGATGCCCCACGACCCCTTCGACCCGGACCGGCTGGCGAGCCTCGTGCCGGACGCTGCCGAGCGCGACGTCTACGTCTGCGGACCCTCCGCGATGATGGACGGCTCCACGCGGGGGCTGCGCGCGATGGGCGTGCCCCCGGCCCAGATCCACCTCGAACGCTTCTCGTACTGACCTGGAGTCCCCCCATGCCGAAACGTGGCGTTGCCGCTCTCTCGCTCACGACCATCGCCCTCGCCCTGCTCCTGAGCTTCCGGACCCCCGACGCGACCCCGCCCCGGGTCGGCCTGGCCGGGACCGTCGCGGTCGGCAATCCGAGCCCCGCCGCGGCGAATGCCGGAACGGGGATTGCCGGCACGGGGTCGGGGAGCGGCGCCGGTTCCGGCACCGGCACCGGGTCCGGCTCCGGCAGCGGCTCGCAGCCCGTCGGCGGCTCGACGGCAGGCGGCTCGACGGCCCAGGCTGGCCAGGCGAGCGGCGGCTCCGCGCCCGGTGCCGGCGCCGCGACGGCCCCGAAGCCGGCCGGCTACAAGGACGGGACGTTCACCGGGCAGGCGGTGGACATGCGCTTCGGGCCGGTCCAGGTTCAGGTGACGATCAGCGGCGGCAAGATCGCCGACGTCACCGCGCTGCAGCTCCCGTTCGACCGCTCGCGCTCCGCCCAGATCAGCTCGTATGCGGAGCCCACCCTGCGGAGCGAGGTCCTCCAGGCCCAGAGCGCGAACATCGACATGCTCTCCGGCGCGACCTACACGAGCTATGCCTACGCCGAGTCGGTCCAGTCCGCGCTGGACCAGGCCGCGAAGGGCTGACCCACGATCCCGCCGGAGGCCCGTGGGCCCGGGGGCGCCGTGGGCGGCGAAGCTCGCGAGCCCGCGGGTCGGCCCGCATGGTCGCCGCCCCGGGCGGCGCTCCCCGCGCGCGGGCCGACGTGATCGCTCCCGAGGGCGGCGCTCCCCGCGCGCGGGCCGACGTGATCGCTCCCGAGGGCCTCCCGCCGGCCCGGGTCCGGGTCGAGCCCGTGATGGGCACGGTCGCCAGCCTGCACGTCCGGGACGACGCTGCCCCGGCGCAGACGGCCGATGCCGCGCTCGACGCCGCGATCGCCCACCTGCATGAGGTCGACCGGCGCTTCAGCACGTACCGGGAGGACAGCGAGATCCGGCGCCTGGATCGCGGCGAGCTGGCCGAGGCCGACTGCCACCCGGACGTGCGCGCTGTCCTGCGCGCCTGCGAGGAGCTCCGCCAGGCGACCGACGGGATCTTCGACGTCCGGTCGCACCGTCCGGACGGGCACCTCGACCCGTCCGGGTACGTGAAGGGCTGGGCGGTCGACGGGGCCGCGGCGATCCTGGACGCGGCCGGGATCGCCTGCTTCTGCCTCAACGTCGGCGGCGACATCGTCGCCCGCGGCGAGCCCGCGCCGGGCCGGGGCTGGCGGATCGGGATTCGCCACCCGGACGAGGCGGATCGCGTCGCGGCGGTGCTGGTCGTGCGCGATCTCGCGGTCGCGACTTCCGGGCTGTACGAGCGCGGCGACCACATCCGGCACGGGCGGACCGGCGAGGTCGAGCGCGAGCTGCGCTCCGTGACCGTGGTGGGGCCCACGCTCGCGCTGGCCGATGCCTACGCCACCACGGCCTTCGCGATGGGCCGGGCCGGGATCGCCTGGGTCGCCCGGCAGCCCGGGTTCGGGGCCTACGCGATCACGTCCGACGGGATGGCCACCTGGACCCCGGAGGTCGACGCCCTGCTGGCCTGATCGGGCGGCGGCCGGTCGGCCCGACGGGCGTGGGCTCGGGCGGCGGCGCGGGCGGCGCGACGGCTTCCTACGGCGCCCGTCCGACGGCGCCTACCCGACCTCGCGCCGCGCGTGGAGCACGAACCGGGTGAACGGGACCCGGATTTCCCCGAAGACCTCGATCGAGACGAGGAAGCCCGCGAACAGCAGCACCACGCCCAGGAACTCGCCGAGGAAGAACGGGCCCGTGGCGCCGAAGCGGCTGAGCCCGCTCGTGATCGATGGGACGAGCCCGCCCAGGGCCAGCAGGATCGTGGCCGGGACGCGCGAATGCAGCTGGCCGTGGACGAGGGCCACCGCCGCCCCGGGGATCGACGCGATGAGGTTCACGGTGATCGCCACGGGGGCCAGGAGCAGGTTGCCGAGGTAGCTCGCCAGGCCGGCGTCGCGGCGCAGCTCGTAGCGGATCACCCGCCGCTTGGGGATGAAGACGTAGGCGCTGTACACCGCGCCCAGCACCAGGGCGAAGCCGCCGGTGATGTTGAAGAACGGGGTCAGGAGGCGCACGTAGCCGGGGAACAGCGTGCCGGTCGGGATCCCCGTGACGGCATCCATCGCGAACCCGGGGGCCGGCAGGGCGCACAGCAGGACCATCGGGATCGACACCAGCGTGCCGCCCGCGATCAAGGCGCCCGCCACGTGGGCCCAGCGGGTGCTGCCGCGCCAGGTGAGGAACGCGATCACGATCGCCCCGGCGACCGCGACGCCGAAGTAGACGAACGGCGCGACGCCGCTGTCGGGATAGTCGTAGCGCTTCCAGGAGAGGTACGTGAAGAGGCCGGCGAGCAGGACCGAGAAGGCCGCCCCGTAGCCGAACCGGGTCTTCGCCAGGAGGTACATCGTCCCGAGGCCCAGCCACCCGGCCACCCAGACGGCCCCGATCAGGTACCACGCCCGGTACAGCGGCTCGCTCCAGCCGGCGGCCCCGCCCAGGAACTCCGTCCCGGCCGACAGGCCGTACCAGAGCATCCCGATCGCCCAGATCAGCTGGTAGGGCCTGCGCCGCTCGCGCCACTGGTCGACGAGGAACAGGCAGAACACGAAGCTCAACAGCGACGACGCGAGCGGCAGGACGACGTTCAGCTCCACGGGGTGACCTCTGGGAGATGGCTGGGCTGGGACGACTGGCCGGATCGTGGCTCCCGATCGGGGACGGGCTGTACCGGACGGTAGAGGGGCCCGCGTCCCCGACCAACGGGCCCGGGGAGCCCAAATGGGGGTCCGAACGGCCCCTCTGGGCCGCCCGATGCCTGGCGGCCGCTCAGCGCCCTTCGCCCAGCGCCCCTCGCCGCCGCGCTTCGTCGCCGCGCTCGTCGCCCCTCGCCCAGCGCGCTTCGTCGGCGCGCTTCGCCGGCGCGCCTCGCCGGCGCGCTTCTTCGGCGCGCTTCGCCGGCGCGCTTCGTCGCCGCGCTTCGTCGCCCCTCGCCGGCGAGCTCGTCCTCGTCGTCGCCCACGACCGCCGCGCGCATCGCCTCGAGCAGGGCCGCGCCGGCAGGCCGGTCCGGGCCGCCGGACGATCGGACCCGGCCGCGGAGGCCGGGTCGTGACCCACCGTCAATCTTCCGTGCACTCGGCGGCGTCCGGACAGCCCATCGTCACCTCCCCAGGGCCAATTCCCGGGGGCACGACCGCTCGAGGCTCGCTCTGTTCGCCTGCCGGACCCCAGCCGGCCGGATCGCCGGCGGAAACACCCAGCGCGGGGGTCGATGCGACCCGCCGGAGCGCTCCGCGCAGGCGGAGTGCGCGAATCATTGACCGGCTGTCACGACGGTCGCCACCCGGCACCTGGCTTTCAGCGTCGGGCGGGCCCGGCCGGCCGGCTCGTCCGGCCCGACTGTCACGACGGTCCGCCGGCACCCGGCCTTCAGCGTCGGGCGGGCCCGGCCGGCCGGCTCGTCCGGCCCGACTGTCACGACGGTCCGCCGGCACCCGGCCTTCAGCGTCGGGCGGGCCCGGCCGGCCGGCTCGTCCGGCCCGACTGTCACGACGGTCCGCCGGCACCCGGCTTTCAGCGTCGGGCGGGCCCGGCCGGCCGGCTCGTCCGGCCCGACTGTCACGACGGTCCGCCGGCACCTGGCTTTCAGCGTCGGGCGGGCCCGGCCGACGCGGTGCAGTCGGCGCAGGTGACGCGCCGGATCCCGAACGCTCCGGCCACGGCCTCGTCGTCGCCGACGGCCGCCTCGCGGATCGTCTCGACGAGGGCCGCGGCGGCGCAGGTCCTCCCTCCGCCGGACGTTCGGACCAGGGCCGCAATTCGCCGGTGGGTCGATACTCGACGGGCGCACCTGCCCGGCAGGCCGCGCCGCAACGCCGAGGAGGCGCCCGACGATGAAGTCGAACCGACCCGGCCGCTCCGTGCGGCTCGCCCAGATCACGCTCGCGACGCTTCTCGGGGCCGTGCTGGTGTCCCCGGCGCAGGCCGCGACCTCGCCGATCGGCTCCCTCGCCGTGGTCGGGTCGCCGTTCTCGCCCAACGGCGATCACGTCCGCGACACCGTCAGCCTCAGGCTGACCCTGGGCCGGGCCACGACGCTCAGGGTGTGGGTCGTCAGCTACGAAGGCGCGACCGTCAGGGTCCTCGCCTCGAGCGTCGCCCGGGCCGCCGGCTCGACCGCCTTCACCTGGAACGGGCGCACCTCCAGCGGCGCGCTCGCCCCGGATGGGCCCTACACGTTCCGGGTCACGGCGGCCGACGCCGCGGGCACCTGGTCCGCGACGAGCCGCTGGGTCACGAAGGCGCCGTACGTGCCGTATCCGGCGAACCCGGGGGCGATCGTGGTGGCCATCGATCCCGGTCACGGCGGCCCTGACCCCGGCGCCACGGCCGCCGACGGGAGCCATGAGGACACCTACAACCTGGACATCAGCCGCCGCCTCGCTGCGATGCTCCAGGGCGCCGGGATCACGGTCGTGATGACCCACACGGTCGACGCGGCGGTGAACAGGGCCCGGTCCGACCTCACCGGCGATCGCCGCGTGACCATCAAGGATGAGCTTCAGGCCCGGGTCGACGTCCCCGACCGGGCCCGGGCGGACCTGTTCCTGGTCCTCCACAACGACGCCAGCCCCTACAGCGGCGCCCATGGGACGTCCACCTTCTGCCGGAGCGACCGGCCCTGGGGCAGCGCCTCGTGCAGCCTCGCGACGCTGGTCCAGCAGGAGACGATGCGCGCCCTGGGTCGCTATCGGAGCGCGTTCTGGGCGCCCGTGAACAGGGGCGTCCACTGGTACGACTTCTACGTCCTCTCGCCCTACGTCCGGTTGACCCTCCCCCGATCCTCCCTGATGCCCGCGATCCTCGCGGAGTCGCTCTTCGTTACGAACCGGGGCGATCTCGCGAAGCTCAGGTCCGCCTCGGTCCGGCAGGCGATCGCGACCGCGGATTTCAACGCCGTGGCACGCTGGCTTGCCGCCCGGACCTACGGCGCCCGCTACGAGGTCCTCGGCGGACCGGCCATCCTCGACCCGGGGGCCCCGGCGACCTACCAGGTGCGCATCACGAACCGGGGGATGGCCACCCTGCCGGCCGGGAGCGCCATCGTGGCGACGATCCTGCCGGCGCAGCCGTTCTTCGACGGCCGCGCGGAGCGGTCGCCGCTCGCGACCGAGATCGGGCGGGCTACGCTCGTGGATCCGCTCGGGCGGGGTGCCTCGGTGACCGTAGACGTGCCCGTGACGGCGCCGGCAACGGGCGGCAACCTGACGGTCTTCCTCGGGCTGACCCCGGCCGGGGGGATCGCCCTCGCTCGCCGCGGCGTCGTGGCGGCCCAGGTGCCGCTCCTCGTCAACGCCCCCACGCCCACGCCCACGCCGACCCCGACTCCCGAGCCGACGCCGACGCCGACGCCCGAGCCGAGCCCGACACCCACGCCGGCGCCGAGCCCGTAGGGGCGCGCCCTCGCCAGGGGCGCGCCCGCGCCGAGCCCGCGCCAGGGTCGCGAACGCGCCCGCGCCAGGGGCCGCGACCGCGCTAGGGGAGCGAACGGGCCCCCCTCGCTCAGAAGCCGGTGACGGCGAACCAGCGCGGGCCACCCGCCGTGTCGCCGGCGAAGAAGACGACCGGGGCCAGGCAGGGCGAGGGCAGCGTGACGCGGGCTTCGACATGGGCGTCACCCGTCGTGGAGAAGGGGACCGAAGGCGACATCGCCACGACCGTGCCGCCGCAGGCGACGAGGGCGCGGCCCGTCGGGATGGGGTTCCCCCCGGTCTTGACCAGGACGAGCCCTTCGACCTCGAGCTCGAGCCGGCCACCCGCCGAGAGGCTGGCCCGGCCGCCCTCGAGCATCCACGGGAGGCCGCCCCCGATCGCGCCCATGAACGGCTGGCCGAGCAGCGAGGGCGAGTTCGGGATCCCGGTCAGCGATGCGTTCAGGATGTTGCGGCCGCCGTCCGCCGCGACGTTGGAGCCGGCGAGCATGGTGGCGGCGACGACGCCGGCGAGCAGGGAGAGGCGCAGGGAACGAGCCATGGGGATCCTCCTCTTGTCCGAGCGGTGCTTGTTCACGTCCTACGCCCTGCCCCGGCGGCCGGTTTCGCGTCCGGCGGATAGGTGCCGAGTGGGCCCACCGTCCGGGGCCCGTCGGACCCTCCCGCGGTCATACGACCCTCGACTACGCCTGCTGCTGACACGCGTCCAGGATCAAGGCGGGGGCGCCACCGGCATGAGTCTCGAGATCACGAACCTGCGCAAGCGCTTCGGGGAGACCCAGGCGCTCGACGGCGTCACCTTTGCCGTCGAGCCCGGGCAGGTCTTCGGATTCCTCGGTGCCAACGGAGCCGGCAAGACGACGGCGATGCGGATCGTGCTGGACATCATCCGCGCCGACGAAGGGACGGTCACCTGGCAGGGCCGCCCGTCGACGGACCTCCCGCGCCGGACGTTCGGCTACCTGCCCGAGGAGCGCGGGCTCTACCCGCGCATGAAGGTCATGGAGCAGCTGGTCTTCTTCGCCGGCCTCTACGGCGTGCCCGGGAGCAAGGCGAAGGAGGAGGTCAGCGCCTGGCTGGCCCGCTTCCGCGTCCCGGAGTACGCCGACCGGCGCGCCGAGGAGCTCTCGAAGGGCAACCAGCAGAAGGTCCAGTTCATCGCGGCCGTCATCCACGACCCCCAGGTCCTGATCATGGACGAGCCGTTCTCGGGCCTCGACCCCGTGAACGTCGCGCTGCTGAAGGCGGCATTCCTGGAGATGCGGGACCGCGGGAAGACCCTGATCTTCAGCACCCACCAGATGGAGATGGCCGAGGAGCTGTGCGACGCCGTCGCCATCATCGATCGTGGCCAGCTCGTGGCGAGCGGCAGGACGCCCGACGTCCGGCGCTCCCTCGGCGCCCGGGTGGTGCTCCTCGGCGTGGCCGGCGATCCCGAGCTGCCCTGGCTCGCCGAGCTGACGGGGGTGCGCGTCGTGCGTGCCGGCCGCGACTACACGGAGATCCAGGTGGCCGCGGACCGGGACCCGGAGACGCTCCTCGCCGAGGCCCAGGCCCGGGGCGAGCGGATCACGCGCTTCGAGATCGCGGACCCCTCGCTGGAGCAGGTCTTCGTGGAGCTGGTGGGGCGCGAAGCCGCCCCGCTCGAGGAGCGCACCCTCGCGGCGCTCCCCGGCAACGGGAGGGCCTGAGCGATGCAGGTGCCCCGCCTGCGGGCCATCGGCCTCGTCGCGCGCCGCGAGTACCTGGTCAAGGCGCGCACGCGCTCGTTCAAGATCGCCACCGCCTTCCTGGTCGTCGCGGCCCTGGCGGTTGCGCTCGCGCCCATCGTCATCCGCCTCGTCGAGGGCAACGAGGGCGCGAAGATCGGCGTCCGGTCCAGCGCGACGCTGCCGTTCGATCCCGCGAGCCAGCTGGGAACGATCCTCAACCTGCCCTCGATCACCGGCTCGAGCAGGGCGTTCACGTTCACGACCGTCCCGGACGAGGCCGCGGCACGGACCCAGGTGAAGGACGGAGGGCTCAGCGCCCTCCTGCTGATCGACCGGTCCGCCTCGGGCGACCTGGCCTTCACGATCGTCTCCAAGGATCCCCTGAGCGCCCGGACCCCGACGCTCCTGCGGGCGGGCTGCCAGCAGCTGGCGATCGTGGACCGTCTCGAGCGGTTTGGCCTCTCACCGGAGCAGCAGGCCCAGGCGTTCGCGCCCCCTGCAGTCACGGTGGAGCCGCCCCTGCCGACCGACAAGCCGTCGGGCGGGCTGGCGGACGTGACGAGCATGCTCGTCGGGCAGGCCCTCGTGATCTTCATCTTCGTCGCGATCATCCTGTACGGCCAGTGGGTGGCCATGAGCGTCGCCGAGGAGAAGAGCAGCCGGGTCATGGAGTTGGTGATCAACGCCGCGACGCCCCTCGAGCTCCTGGGCGGGAAGGTCATCGGGGTGGGCGCGCTGGGCCTGACCCAGTACGCGGCCGCGGTGGTCAGCGCGATCGTCGCCCTCGTCTTCCAGGACCGGATCGCGAGCGCCGTGCTCGGCTCCGGCGGCGGCCCGGTGGACCTGGGCTCGGCCGGCCTCACCTTCCCGGTGATCGTCGCGTTCGGCATCTTCTTCGTGCTCGGCTTCCTGCTCTACGCCGTGCTGTACGCCGCGGCCGGGTCGCTGGTGAGCCGGATGGAGGACGTGAACTCGGTCGTCGGCCCCATGACGATGATCGGGATGGTCGGCTACCTGGTCGCGGTGTACTCCGCCTCGGGCCTGATCCCGCTGGATGCGCCGTGGGTCGTGGCGTTCTCGTTCGTGCCCTTCGTGAGCCCGTACCTCATGCTCTCGCGGGTCATCGCGGGCCAGGCCGGCGCGCTCGACGTCACGATCGCGACGGTGCTCCTCGTGCTCACGATCCTCGGCGCCCTGTGGGTCGCGGCCCGCGTCTACGCGGCCGGCGTCCTGACCTACGGCCAGAAGCCCGGGCCGCGGGCGCTCTTCCGGGCGGCGTTCGGCCGGCGCGCCTGACCTCGCCCCGGAGCAACGACGGCGAGCTGCGCTCACCCCTGCCGAGCGGGGCCCGGTCGCGACGCCGGTCAGATGCGCGCCGGCCCGGAGCGGCCCGCCTTCAGCCCTCCGTCGCGGACTCGGCCGGGAGCGTGAGGGTGAAGGCCGCCCCGGGGCGGGCCGCGCCGGTCGGGTCGAGGACGAGGTCGCCTCCGTTCGCCCGGGCCAGGGCACGGGCAACGTAGAGGCCCAGCCCGGTCCCGTCGGCCACGGCCGCCCCGCCGCGGGCGTAGCGGCCGAACAGCATCTCGCGATCCTCGGTGGGCACGCCCCGCCCCGAGTCCGCGATGGTCAGGGCAACGAGGGCGGCCGCCTCGTCGATTCCCACCGTGACCTGGACCGGAGCGCCGCCGTGGCGGACGGCATTGTCGAGCAGGGCCCAGACGACCTGGTCCACCTGGTCCGGGTCCGCCACCGCCAGCCAACCGCGGGCGTCGTCGCGGAGCTCGAACGTCACGCCGACCGCCCCGAGGGCCTCCCACGCCCGGCGCACGAGGCCGGCCGGCGCGAAGACCTCGGGCACGGGGCGGAGCACGCCCGAGTCGAGCCGGCTGACCGTGAGCAGCTGGCGGACCATCCGGGAGAGTCGGTCGCTCTGCTCGGCGATGATCGCCGCCCGCCGGTCCCGGCCGTCGGCGACTTCGACCGCGAGCTGGTCCGCGTACGCCCGGATCCGGGCCAGCGGCGTCTGGAGGTTGTGGCCGATCCCGCGCAGGAAGTCGTCCTTGGCGGCGTCCAGCTCCCGGAGGCGCGTGTTCTGGGCATCGACCCGGCCATAGAGCTGGGCGGCTCGCAGGCTCGCTCCGACCACGGTCGCGAAGAGCTCGAAGAGGTTCTGGTCGAAGCGCTCCCAGCGGACCGTCGCCGGCGCCCGGCCGACGAGGACGCCCAGCTCGTCGCCCCCGGCCCGAAGCTCCGCGCGGACGGGGAGCGGCTCGCCGGGCACCCGCTCGTCCATCGGCAGGAGCGCCGCCGCACCGGACAGCAGCTGGGCGTCGATCAGCCCGAACGCGGCCACCGCGTCGTCCGGCACGCGGGCCGTGATCCGGTCGGGGCCGTCGATCGGGCTGTAGGTCGCGACCGACTCCACGACCCGGGCCAGCTGCCGGTCGCGCCGGGCAAGGTCGTCCGCCAGGCGGTTCTGGCGCTCGGCCAGCCTCCCCAGCTCGTCGTCGGCCACGGGCAGCACGCCGGCCGGCCGGTCGCCCGCGGCGATCCTGTCCAGGGCGTCGGCCAGGTCGCGGAGCGGCCTGGTCAGGCTGGTCGTCACGAACGCGCCCAGTCCCACCCCCAGCAGCACGGCCAGCACGAGCGAGCCCAGGAGGATCGCCTCGACGGCCGCATCGCTCGTCAGCCTCTGGGTGGCCAGGAGGAGCACCGCGAAGACGGCCACCGGTGCCAGGGCCGCGACGAGGACAGCCACGGTGACCCGGGCGCGGAAGGGAACGGGGCCGCCCGAGGAGGCGCTCCGCCAGTCGTCGTCCGGGTCGAACGCGTCCAGCTCGCCGGCGCCCGGAAGGGGAGCGACCGGCTCGCCACCCGGCGGGGCCTGCGTGCCCGGCCGGGCCTGCAGGCCCGGCGGCGCGTGCGTGCCGCCTGCGGCGGCGTCGAGGGGCGTCAGCGCGGCCCCTGCCCGCTCCTCGTCCTCGCTCACGGCTCGACTGCCTCGAGCCGGTAGCCGACCCCTCGCACCGTCACGAGGTAGCGCGGGTGGTCCGGGTCGACCTCGATCTTCCGGCGCAGCCGGCGCATCGTGACCCAGACGTAGGAGGGGTCGGCCCCGTCCGTGTCGGCCCATCCCCGGGTGAGCAGCGTGTGGGTCGAGACCGTTCGGCCGAGGTTCGCCGCGAGCGCGAACAGGAGCCGCGATTCCGTGGGCGTCAGGGCGACGTTCGCCCCGGCGACGCAGGCGACCCGGTGGCCCAGCTCGAGCTGCAGGTCCGGGCCCAGGTCCACGCGCTGGCCCGGTAGGCGGTCGCCGATCCTGCGCAGGACCCGGTTCACGCGGGCCCGCAGCTCCGGGTAGTGGTAGGGCTTCGTGACGTAGTCCTCGGCCACCTCGTCGAGGAGCTCCGCCTTCGAATCGGCCACGTCGATGGCCGACAGGACGATGATCGGCAGGTCGGCCCGCCCCTTGATCTCGCGCGCCAGGGCGAGCCCGTCGAGGCGGGGCATCGTCATGTCCAGGACGACGAGATCGGGCCAGGCCGAGCCGAGCCGGCGCAGCGCCTCGAGCCCGTCGCGCGCCGTCGTGACGTCGTAGCCGTCGGAGCTGAGCTGTTCGGCGAGCACCACGAGCAGGTTCGGGTCGTCGTCGACGAGGAGGATCCGCGCCGGACGCTCCTGGCCGCCCGGCCCGCCGGGAATCATCACGGCCCGAGCATAGCGCCCGGCCCGCCCGCCGAGCGCGGGCTGGGCACGCGCATCCGCCCGCTACGGCGCCTTCGGGTCGAGGAAGCGGCAGCGGGGGGCGATGGGGCAGCGGGCACAGGCCGGCCGCCGGGCGTCGCAGGTTCGCCGGCCGTGCTGGATCAGGAGGACGTGGGCCGCGTGCACGTCGGCCGGGTCCAGCAGCCGGGCGTAGAGCTCGTGCTGCTCGTCGGGGCCGGCCTTCGGGGGCATGAGCCCGATCCGCCGGCTCACCCGCTCCACGTGCGTGTCGACCGGCATGAGGGGCATGCCGAAGCAGAACAGGAGCACGATCGAGGCGGTCTTCCGGCCGACCCCTGGGATCGCGGTCAGCCAGTCGCGGGCCGCCGGCGGCGCCATCGCGGCCAGGAACTCCAGGTCATAGCCGCCGGAGCGCTCCCGGATCGCGTGCAGCGCGGCCTGGATGCGGGGCGCCTTCTGGAGCGCGAGGCCGCCCGGCCGGATCACCTCGACGAGCTCCGGCAGCGGGGCGTGCTCGACGGCATCCCAGTCCGGGGCCGACCCGGGGTCCAGGCCGAGGCCGCCCCAGCCTTCCGGCGGCCGCTCCGTCCCGTCCGGGGCGGAGACCCGGTGGATCCGGACCGGCCCGTCCGACGGGTACGCGGTCCGCAGCGCGGCGAACGCGCGCTCCGAGTTCACGTCGGCCGTGTTCTGGCTCAGGATCGTGAGGACCAGCTCGCTCACGGGGTCCAGGCGCGGATCGCGAACCGGCCGGCCATACGCGTCGGAGAGGGTCGCGATCACGAATGCGACGAGGTCCGGGCGCGTCCGGGTCATCCGCCGTGCCCAGGCCAGCGCCGGATCCGCCGGGCGGCGGGCCGGGCGGCGCTTCGAGGGCGTTGCGGTCCGCCGCCCGGAAGTCGCGCCCCCCGGCGCTCCCCCGGCCCGCGCCGGCTTCGCGTCCATCACGAGATCGGGCCCCGCGTGGCGCCGATCCCCACGAGGCGGGCGAGGCGCTCCCCGCAGCGCTCCAGCGGGGCCGCGCCGGCGGCCATGGCCGCCTCGACCGTCTGCGATCGCTCGCTGACCGGGACCGCCACGGCCCCGACCGCCGCGAGCGCCTCGATCCCCTCGGGCTCGACGCCTCCGCCGACCGCGATGCAGGGCACGCCGGCGGCGGCCGACCGGCGCGCCACGCCGAGGGCCGTCTTGCCGAACGCCGTCTGCCCGTCGATCCGGCCCTCGCCGGTCAGGACGATGTCCGCGCCGGCGAGCTTCGCCTCGAACGCGGTCGCCTCCATGACCAGGTCCACGCCCCGGACGATGGCGAACGAGCGGAACCGGTCGCGCAGGCAGGCGAGCCCGAACGCCAGCCCGCCCGCGGCGCCTGCTCCGGGCGTCTCGCGCTCGCGGCGGCCCGTCGCGTCCTCCAGGGCGTCGGCCCAGCGGCCCAGCGCGGCGTCGAGCTCGCGGACCTGGGCGGGACTCGCTCCCTTCTGGGGTCCGTAGACGGCGGCCGCACCGTGCCTTCCCAGGAGCGGGTTCGTGACATCGCAGGCCACGCGCAGGTCCACGTCCGCCAGGCGTGGGTCCAATTCCTCGAGATGGACCAGGACCTCGGGCTCCACGGTCATCGCGAGGCCGAGGGCCGCGAGCACGCCCAGGCCCCCGTCGGTCGTGGCGCTCCCGCCGATCCCGAGGTCGATCCGGCGGATTCCCGCATCCAGCACGGCCCGGAGCACCTCGCCGGTGCCGTACGTTGACGCGGCCACCGGGTCACGCTCGGCCGGCGCGACCCGCGACAGCCCGGACGCGGCGGCCATCTCCACCACCGCCCGGGCACCTGCGACGTCGGCCAGCCAGGGCACGTCGATCGGCCGGCCGAGCGGGTCGTGGGCCGCCGCGCTGCGGCGCTCCCAGCCACCGGCGGTCTCGATCGCCACGAGCGTCCCCTCGCCGCCGTCCGCCAGCGGGGCGAGGAGGAGCCGATCGCCCGGGCGCGCCCGGGCCCAGCCCGCGGCGAGGGCCCGGGCGACCTCGACCGAGGTGAGGGATCCCTTGAAGGAATCCGGGGCGACGACGACGGTCAGCGGGCGCAACGGCGATTCCTGCCACGGCGGCGGCGCCGGCCGTCGCGTTGCCCCGCACCCCGACCGGGGCTGTCCGTCACTCGCCGGCGCGCTCCGCGCGCCGCTCCAGGTACTCCGGGATCCGGATCATCGGCGGGCGCTCGAGATCGGCCAGCTCGATCACCTCGAGGCCGAGGCGGTCCGCGCCCGAGCGCGGGAGCTTCATCGTGGAGCCCATCTCCGCGAAGAGGCGCGCCTTGTGGCGCTCCTCGAGCCGCTTCATCACGGCCTGCAGGATCACGAAGCTCATTCGCGAGAGCCCCTCCAGCTCCTGGTTCCGGTGGACCCGGCGCTCCAGGTCGACCTGGCCCAGGCCTTCCAGCCCCACCCGCTCCGCGATGTCGATCAGGTGCCCGATCTCCACGGCATAGCCCGTGAAGAAGGAGAGCGTCTCGAGGAGCGAGCGGCGCCCGGCGTACTCGCCTGCGAGCGGCTGGATGAAGCCGGAGAGGTCCGGGTAGAAGAGGTTGAGGAGCGGGCGTGCGACGAGCTCCGTGACCCGTCCGCCGCCACCCTCCTTGAGGATGCCGTTCTCCACGATCGGGCGCTGGTAGTAGCCCTTGACGTACTGGATGCGCGGCTCCACGAGCAGCGGCCCGAGCGTCCCGTAGGCCATCCGCGGGTGCCAGTCCCGGACGTCCGTGTCGCACCAGATCACGATGTCGCCGCTGGTCTCGAAGAGGCTCTTCCAGAGCGCCTCGCCCTTGCCCCGGTAGCTGCCGTAGCGGGCCAGGACGTCGGAGTGCTGGACGACCCGGGCACCTTCCCGCTCGGCGATCGCGCGGGTGTCGTCCTCGGACGACGAGTCGATGACCAGGAGCTCGTCCACCAGGGGCACGCCGTCGACGAGGATCGCCCGGGCGCGCCGGACGATCTGGCCGATCGTGGCGGCCTCGTTGAGCGTGGGCAGGACGAGGCTCACCGTCAGGCCCTGCTTCTCCTTGAGGGCGGCGAGGCGGTGCAGGTCGCGGAACTCCGCGTGGTGGAAGTTGGACTCGCCGAACCAGCGCTCCACCCGGGCTGGGACGGCCCGGCTCTCGACTGCGGCGCGTTCCGCCGCGGCCAGCGATTCCGCGCGTCCGGCCAGCTCCTCGAAGGTGGCTGCACCGATCGGCTCGCGGGTCTTGACGACGATCACGGGCGGCCGCGCCTTCGCCGCGATGGTCTCGGGAAGCGCCCCGAACAGGAAGTTGCCGGCCGCGGAGCCCTCCGGGGAGGCCGACGCGCCCATGACCACGAGGTCGACCTTTTCGGCCTCGCGCAGGATCGCGTTGCGCACGTTCGACGCCTCGCGGAGCATGCCGTCGGCGTGGCCGCGCGCGTGCTGCTTCAGGAACGTCGCGAGGGCCCGCTCGGCCTGCGCTCGGACGGTCGGCGTGATCCCGGGCGAGACCACGTGGAGGACCGTGACCCGGGCCGCGTGGCGACGGGCGAGCGCATCGGCGAACTCGAGGGCGAGCTCCGCGTGGGGGCCGCCGCGGACCGGCACGAGGATGCGCCGGATCTCGTCCATCGGCCGCTGCTTGACCACCGCGATGTCGCACGGGGCGTCGCGCACGACGGCGTCGATCGTGGGCGAGAAGACCGTCGGCGCGCCGCCCGCCCCGGCGCCCGCGGCGCTTCCCGCGCCGGGTCGGGCCGCGCTGCGACCGCCCCAGCCGAAGATCACGAGGTCGGCCTCGAGCTCCAGCGCCGCCTCCATGATCCCCTCGGCAGCGCGCCGCCCGATCCGCACGACCGGGCGCACGGTGGTCCCCTCGGGGGCGTAGTCGACCACCTTCTGGAGGAGCCGCCGGGCCTGGCGGGCCTTCGTCGCGCCCTCGGAGAGCGCCATCTCCTCGGGGACTTCCACGATCCCGAGCGCGGTGAGCTCCCCGGTTCGCTGGTCCAGGAGGTCCGCGCCGATCCGGATCAGGTCCTCGGCGGTCGCGGGGTTCGCGACCGGGATGAGGATCCGCCCGGGGCGCGGCACCCGGGGGGTCACGGCTGGGCACCATCGACCGCCGCCGCGGCCGTCGTCGTCGTCGCGGCCGTCGTGGTCGCGGCACCCGCCGCGGCCGCCGCCGCTTCGGCGGCCCGCCAGCGCTCCGCGAGGTAGGGCTTGCGCAGCTCGAAGGCCCGGGCCTGGCGCTCCACGCGCTCCTCGGCGTCCTCCTGGGCCAGGTGCCGGCATTCCACGACGAGGCCCCCGACCCGTCCGAAGTAGAGCGGCACGAGGGCCTGCACCAGCCGCTCGAGCGGGATCGCGCCGAAGCGTGCCGCGACCACGAGGTCGTAGACGATCTCGGCCCACAGCTCGTCCGGGAAGTGGTAGGCGGCGACCGCCGTGGACATCTGGTCGGTGCTGACCGACGCGTCGGTCGCCTCGCCACCGATGCCCAGGCGGGTCGACGCGGCCTCGGCGAGGAGGCCGGCCTGGACGGCCAGCGCCTCGGCCGCGGCCGCGTGGTCGGGCGCGAGCATCGCCCGCCAGGTGTCGGCGTGGCTGACCCGCCCTGCCCCGAACTCGGACAGGAGGCGCAGCGTGTTGACCTCGAGCGGGCTGGGCTCCACCCAGCGCTCGAAGCCGTAGGCCGGGATCTCGTGGCTGCCGTGCACCGGCAGCCAGGCGTCGGCGTTCCGGCCGGCGAGGGCGAGGATGGTCCCGACCACCTGGCGGAACATCGGCCCGAGGTCCGAGGAGGGATCCTTCGGGTCGTGGACCTTGGCGCCCAGGCGCGCCTCGCACACGGCGAACCCGCCGGTGAGCGCGTGGGTCGTCATCCAGATGTCGATGCCGAAGCGGCTGACGTCCTCGGTCCAGTCCTCCTGGGCGAGGTAATGGCGGACGAGGTCCCCGCTGACCCCGAAGTCGCCCCCGATCGGCTGGCGGATCCGCCGGCCGTAGAGCGCCCGGGTCAGCGGGTAGGTGACCGTGTTGGTGATCGTGCCGTCGTACTTGTGGCGCGCGTAGAGCGGCGTCACGAAGTCGAAGCCGCCCTTGAGGATCGGCCCGGCGAGCAGCTCGATCCACTCCGGTCCGATGGAGCGCAGGTCGCTGTCCACGACGACGAGGGCCCGCACGTCCAGCGCACCGGCGATCTCGAAGATCGTCCGGAGCGCCGCTCCCTTGCCACCGATGCCGTCGACGTCCGGGTAGGTCAGGGTCAGCCGGACCAGGCGATTGGTCGGCCGGACCAGGAGGATCCGCTCCACGTAGTCGGGCGGCTCCGTCTCGGCCACGACGCGCTGGGTGCCGTCGGGCGAGCCGGCGTCGGAGTTCACGACCAGGGGTCGGAGATCGGGGAAGTACTGGACGAGGCCGGCCTGTGCCGCGCGCACGACGTGGCCGATGGTCGTCGCGTTCCGGAAGCTGGGGATGCCGACCATGATGTCCGCGGGTCCGAGCCGGTCGATCTCGTCGCGGATCGCCTTGGTCAGGGTGGTGGCGGGCACCGTCAGCGCCTCGGCATGGGCGCGCGCACCCAGTCGTTGTTGCGGCCGCCCGGCACGTAGCGCGAGTTCGCCGCCTTGAAGGCGAGCCCGGTAAATCCGATCGATCGCCAGGTGGCGATCCACGTGCCCAGCGGCGCCCGCACGAACGGCGTTCGGCGGACGAGCTCGCTCTCGACGAGGACGCTCTCGAGGAGGCGCTTGCGCTCGAGGAGCGGCACGTCCAGGAGGGCCCGTCCGTCGAGGGCGAGGAGGTCGACGGCCACGAACGCGAGGGGCGCCTCCTCCGGTTCCGGCTCCGTCGCGGCGTGCTGCCGAGCCTGCGTCCGCTCCTGGCGCGCGGCCTGCTCGCGCCGCTGCGCGTCGATCGCCTCGCGAGCGCCGCCCTCCACCAGGTGTCCCGCGCTGCTGCCGAGGAAGAGCTGCACCACCTGCTGGCGCGCCGTGGGCGCGATCACGCTCTCGAGCTCGATCCCGACCGACGGCCGGGTGGCCTGGTCCGTGATGAAGCCGTCGAGCGTGGCCGATCGGGCCGTGAGCGCGGAACCGATCGCGTCGGCGATCTCCGTGAGCTCGCCGGCCAGGTCCTCCCCGGAAACCGTCAGGACCGCGACCCGTTCGGGGGGCGCCACGTGGACCAGCACGCGCTCGCCGCTCCACGCGGGCTCGACCAGTGCGTCGCGCACGTCCCGGGCATGCCGAGTGCCGAACGCCTGGGGCCGCCACGCGTGCGCTTCGAGCACCATGGGTTCGATCCTACAGCGCCGCGCGATGCGGGGTCCGCCAGGCGACACGGATCGCGCGAACCGTCGACCCGCCGCCTCCGCGGCCGCTACCATCCGCCCATGTCGCTGCTGCCGCGTCCTGCCCGCCGGCCATGACCGCGGCCGTGGCCGGCACGAGCCCCTCCGCCCGCCTCGCCGGGCTCACGCCCAGCGGTCGAGCGCGGGTCGCGAGCTCCTGGGCGCTCTACGACTTCGCCAACACGATCTTCAGCGCGGCGGTCGTCTCGAGCGCGATGGGACCCTGGCTCATCGAGTCCAAGGGGCTCGGGCCGGACGTCGGCCAGCTCGTCCTGACGATCTGCGTGATCGTGAGCGTCGGCCTCAACGCCCTGGTCTCACCGCCCCTGGGCGCGATCAGCGACCGCGGCGGGCGGCGCCTCCCCTACCTCCTGCTGTTCACCGTGCTCACGATCATCCCGTCGGCGTTCATCGGCTTCAGCCCCGCGGTCATCGGGGCGATCCTCTTCACGATCGCCAACTTCTCGTACCAGGCGGCGCTGATCTACTACGACGCGACGCTCTCGATCGTGTCCTTCCCGGCGACCCGGGGCCGGCTCTCGGGGATCGGCGTCGCGGTCGGCTACATGGGCACGATCGCGATCGCGGTGGTGCTCCTGGTCCTGGACCTGCCCTGGGATGCGGTCTTCCCCGTCCAGGCGCTCCTGTTCGCGGTGTTCGCGGTGCCCATCTTCGTCGTCGTCCGCGAGACGCGGCGCCAGGGCCCCGCGTTCCGGAGCGCCGACCTCGTCGCCTCGTTCACCCAGATCCGGACCACGATCGTGCACGCCCGCGCCGTGCCGGGCCTGGGCCGCTTCCTGCTGGGGCGCTTCTTCTACTCCGACGCGGTGAACACCCTGATCGTGACCATGAGCGTCCTGGCAACCCAGGCGATGGGCCTCTCCAACCAGGTCTACTTCGCGCTCCTGCTGGTCCTGACGGTGGTCGCGATCGCGGCCAGCTTCGGGTGGGGCCGCCTCGTGGATCGCTACGGGCCGCGGCGCACCCTGCTCTGGGTGCTGGCATCCTGGGCGATCGGGCTCGGCTTCGGGGTCGTGGCCCTGGGGATGCCCGGATCGACCAGCGGCACGATCTGCTTCGTCATCGCCGGCGCGATCGCCGGCAGCGGGCTCGGCGGCGTCCAGGTCGCGGACCGCGTGTTCATGCTCCGGCTCTCGCCGCCCGACCGGATCGGCGAGTTCTTCGGGCTCTACGGCCTGGTGGGGAAGGGCTCCCAGGTGGTGGGCCAGCTGCTCTTCGGGCTGACCCTGTTCGCCCTCTACCGCAGCCTGGGCAACGGGGCCTACCAGCTGGGCGTCGGCACGCTCCTGGTCACGATGGTGATCGGCTACCTGCTGATCCGGCCGGTGAGCGACCGGCCGGTCGTGCCCGACGAGGTGGCCCTGGCCGCGGTCGCCTGAGCAGGTCCCGAACGCGAAGACGCCCCGGCCGGGCCGGGGCGTCAGGAGCGGCAAGGCTCGGCCCGAGCGGGCCGGCGCATGTCAGCCGAGGCGATGGGCCAGGTCGGCACACGCAACGGTGCAGCCGCGGGCGTCGCGGCCGGCGGCCCCGGCATAGTGCCAGTACGTGCGGGCCCCGGCGAAGTGGGCATCATCGATCGACTCGCGGGTGGTCAGGCGACAGCCGCAGGCGTCGCACACGATGGCGCCGGACGCCACGCGGACGGCGGTGCCGCCACCGGTCATGGGGCGCAGCGGCGCGCCGCTGGAAGGCTGCAGGTTGATCGCGCTCATCGGCTCGTCCTCGATCCTCGGGGCTGCTCGACCCCCCAAGCTGCGGCGGCGCTCGCCGCGGCGGGATTCCGTCCCGTGTCCACGACGCTACCGACGATGGCCGGCCGGGTCAGTACCGCGTCGGGCATGGTTCCGTAGCGATTGGGTTGCAGCCCGGCGCGGGGCGCTTCGCACGGGATCGGCGGTCCGCCCCCAGCGGCGCGCCACGGCAGGTCAGCCCGGGTAGCCCGCCGGATTGGCCACGCGCCAGGCCCACGCCGAGCCGACGATGCCAGCGAGGTCGCGCTGGACGGGCTCCCAGCCCAGGACCTCCCGGGCGCGGGCCGCGTCGGCAACGAGCACGGCGGGATCCCCGGCCCGCCGCGGTCCGATCCGGAGCGGGACGGCCCGGCCGGTGGCCGCCTCGGCGGCAGCGACGACCTCGCGCACGGAGAAGCCACCGCCGTTGCCGAGGTTGAGGGCCAGGGCGGCCGCGCCGCTGCTGGGGGCCTGGCCGGCTCCGGCGGGGGCAGCGGTCCGCCGGTCGCCCGGCGCCGTCGCCTCGAGGGCCAGGAGGTGCGCCCGGGCCAGGTCCTCCACGTGGATGTAGTCGCGGATGCACGTGCCGTCGGCGGTGGGGTAGTCGGTGCCGAAGAGCGTCACCTCGCCCCGGCCCTCGACGGCCGCGAGGACGTTCGGGATCAGGTGGGTCTCGGGTACGTGGACCTCGCCGTTCCGGGCCGACGCGCCGGCCACGTTGAAGTAGCGGAGGCTCACGCTGCGCAGGCCGTAGGCGGCCGCGTACCAGCGCAGCGCGCCCTCGAACGTCCGCTTCGTCTCGCCGTACGGGTTGATCGGCGCGAGCACGGCGCTCTCGCGGATGGGCACCTCGAGGGGGTCCCCGTAGACGGCTGCCGTCGAAGAGAAGACGAATCGACGAACGCCCGCCCCGCGGATCGCCTCGAGGAACGCGACGCCGCCCGCCACGTTGGCCCGGTAGTAGGCAGCCGGGTCCGCGATCAATTCGCCGACCAGGGAGCGCGCCGCGCAGTGGAGCACCGCGTCGACGCCGGCGAGGGCCGCCCGCACGACGGTCGGATCCGCGCAGTCGCCCACGACCAGGCGGGCCGCATCGGCCACCGCCGCGCGGTGGCCCCGGGACAGGTCGTCGAGCACGACCACCTCGTGGCCGGCCGCGAGGAGCGCCTCGACCGACACGGATCCGACGTAGCCGGCCCCGCCGGACACGAGCACGCGCATTCAGGACCTCCGGAGGAGACGGCGAACGATGCCCGGCCGGGGCGGCGGGGGCGCCGCGTCGGAAGGAGTGGCGGCAGGAACGGCCGGGGCCGCCTCGGCTTCGGGAGCCTGCGGACCCAGGCCTGCCGCGGGAGCCCCGGCGGCCCCGGGAGCTGCTGGAGCCCCGGCGGCCCCGGGAGCTGCTGGAGCCCCCGGAAGGACGCCCTCCCCGGCCGGGCGGCCCCCACGCCAGGCGATCACCTCGGCCAGGCGCTGGGTCAGCCGGCGGGCCATCGCGTTCTCGGGGTCGATCTCGATGGCGCGTTCGGCCCACTCGAGCGCGGCCCGCTCGTCGCCGCGTTCCAGCGCGACCCGCGCCAGTCCCACGACCGCGATGGCGTTTCGGGAGTCGAAGGCGCTCGCCTGCCGGTACGCCTGCTCCGCCTGGTCCAGCAGGCCGAGCGCGAGCAGGTTCTCCGCGTTGAGCAGCAGCTCGATCATCCGGCCCCCGCCAGCAGCTCCCTGGCCAGCGCGAGCAGCCGGGCCCGGTCGTTGAGCATCGGGTCCGCGATCACCCGGTCCAGGAGCAGCGCGATCAGGTGGCCCACCAGCGGCCCGGACCCGATCCCCAGCGCCTGCATCAGGTCGTGACCGTCGATCGCGAGGTCCTCCCGTTCGAGCGCCACCCGGGCTGCGAGCTGCTCGCGGCACCGGCCACGCAGCTCCTCGAGCCCGTTGACGTCGAGCGCCTGGCCGCTCCCGGCGTTGTCGGCCGCCCGGAGGTCCAGGAGGTCCTCGACGGCGCCCGCCCCGACCCGCCGGATGAACCGCCGGACCGCTGCGTCGGACCAGCCGGGATCGTAGGCGAACATGTGCAGGCGGGTGAGGTGGACGACCGGATCCAGGATCGCCCGGGCGAGGTGCAGCGACTCGAGCCAGGCGGCGGCGAGGTCCGCTCCGACCGCCTCGTGGCCGATGAAGTGGCCGTCCGCGAGCGTCGCCGGCTTGCCGATGTCGTGGACGAGGGCGGCCAGGCGGAGCGTCGGCGGCTCGCCCGGCAGGGGGGCGCGGGCCGCGTCGACGGTCCGGCAGGTGTGATCCCAGAGGTCGTCGCCCGGGATCTTGGCCTGGGGCACGCCCGCCTGGCGGCCCAGCTCCGGGGCGATGGCAGCGAGGAGCCCGGTCGAGGAGGCCAGGCGAAGCCCGACCGACGGGGCGGGCGCGGCGAGCAGCTTCAGCAGCTCCGCGGCCACCCGCTCGCCGGCAACGTGGGCGGCCAGCGCCGCGTTCGTGCCGATGGCTGCGAGCGTCGCCGGCTCGACGGTCATCCCGAGCGTGGCCGAGAAGCGGGCCGCCCGGAGCATCCGCAGGGCATCCTCGCGGAACCGGGTCGTCGGGTCGCCGACCGCCCGCAGGATCCGGTCGCGGAGATCGTCGCGGCCGTCGAACGGGTCCACGAGGCCGCCTTCGAGGAGGGCGTCCATGGGTCGCCGGTCGCCTTCATCCAGGGCCAGGGCCATGGCGTTGATCGTGAAGTCGCGGCGGGCGAGGTCGTCCTCCAGGCGGTCCGCGAACGAGACGTCGTCCGGCCGCCGGTGGTCGGTGTAGGTTCCGTCGCGTCGCCAGGTCGTGATCTCGCAGGTGAGGTCAGGGAGCCTCACGGTGACGGTCGCGAACCGGTTCTCGTAGAGGGCGCCCGGGAAGAGCTCCAGGAGCCGGGCCGGGCGCGCGTCCGTCGCGAGGTCCCAGTCGACCGGCTCGACGCCGCGCAGGAGGTCGCGCACGCACCCGCCGACGAGGTGCGCCGCATGCCCGCCCGCGCGCAGGCGCGCCCCGACCTCCACCACGCCGGCCGGGAGCCGGCCAGCCCGCGGGCGCCCGCCCGGCGGCCCGGTCAGCTCCTGCCGAGGAACAGGTACCCCCGCCACGGCTCGTTCCGCTCGTCGGCGAGGTAGGGCGTGAAGAGCGAGTAGACGTCGCTGCGCGGCTCGAACGGCGAGTGGAGCAGCCGCAGGCGGGCCTCCTCGGGAGTCCGGCCGCCCTTGCGGTGGTTGCATGTGCGGCAGGCCGTCACCAGGTTGTCCCACGTGTGCCCCCCGCCGCGATGGCGCGGAAGGACGTGGTCGAGGGTCATGTCGTTACCCTGCCGGCCGCAGTACTGGCAGGTGTGCTGGTCGCGCACGAAGATCTCGCGCCGGCTCAGCTTGACCCGCGGCCGCGGGCGGCGGACCTGGTGCTGCAGCCGAATCACGGACGGGGCGCGGTACGCGGCGCGCGGCGTGTGGAGCGTCTGGTGGTCGTACTCCACGACCTCCGCCTTTGAGCCGAACACGAGGCGGAATGCCCGGGGCACGTTGCAGACGTTCAGAGGCTCGTAATTCTGGTTGAGCACGAGCACGACACCGTCCATGCGGCGCGATCGTATCAGGCGCGAAGCGCGAAGGCGCGGGGAGTCGTGAGGGTGGCGAGAGAGGAAGGAAGTGGCGGCGCCGGGCGGGAACAGGCGGCACCGGCGGGCGAGGCCGCCGGCGGTCCAGCCGCGCCCGGGCTGGCCGCGGCGCCCGCTACCAGGCGGTGCCGGTCTCCGCGATCCGGTCGCGCCGGATCCAGACAGCGAGCGCGATGAAGAAGCGCAGGACCAGGCTGATCCCGTACGACGCGCACCAGACGCAGACGGCGTCGATGACGAACACCTGCAGGTACGTGAAGTAGAGCTCGAAGGTCACGCCCACGAGGCTGAACCCGTAGTGGGTCGCCAGGAGCCGCCGGTCGCCGGTCTTCCACCAGGCGAGCGCCGCGGCGAGAAGGATCAGGGACAGGCCGACGCCGAAGACGGCCACCGGGATCCCCGCGATCCGGCTGTAGGGCGAGAGCGCCACCGTCTCGCAGCCGTGGATCGGCCCGCACGCGGGGACGCCGCCCCCCAGCTCGACGATGGACAGGTACGAGGCCACCGCGAGACCGAACGTGTCGAGCGCGGCCAGGATGAGGGCGGGATGGACCCGCAGGAGGCGACGCAGCATCCTCGCAGCGTAGCGTGACTGCGCGCCGCGTGCCAACGCGCCGCCATGGTGACTCCGGCGCGCGGACGCCGGCCGGGCCGCGTAGGCTCCGGGCGATGGAGCTGCTCGGGATCGACCACATCGTGATCGCCGTCCCGGACCCGGATGCGGCCGCCGCCGACCTGGAGGCGGCCATCGGCATCCGGGCGACCGGCGGGGGCCGCCACGAATCCGGCGGGACGTGGAACCGGCTCGCCTTCCTGGGGAGCGCCTACCTCGAGCTGATCGGCGTGTGGGACGCCCGGCTCGCTGCGGCGCACCCGATCGGGCGCGTGGCGCTCGCGGCGCTGGAGGCGGGTCGTCCCGGCCTCGTTGCCTGCGCGCTGGCCACCGATTCCGTCGCTCGCGACGTCGCGAGGCTCCGTGCAGCCGGGTCGGCCATCTCGGACCCGATCGCCGGTTCGCGCCGGCGGGCCGACGGCAGCGTCGTGGCCTGGCGGTGCGCCTTCCCGCCCGAGCTTGGCCCGGACCGGCCGCCCTTCCTCATCGAGCACGACATGGCTGGACCCGAATGGGACGACGCGGCCCGGGCCGATCGGGCCCGGTTCGTCCATCCGTTCGGCGGACGCGCCCGGCTCGTCGGGCTCGAGCTCCCCGTGGCGGACCCGAGCGCGACGGCCGCCGCGTACCGGTCCGCCGTCGGGGTGGCCTTCGCGGCCGCCCCGGACGACGAGCCTGGGGCGCGCGAGGCGCGCGTCGGAGAGCACGCGATCCGCCTGGTTCCGCCGGGCGGGCATCCGCGGGGAGCGCAGGTCGGGATCCTCGGGTCGGCCGGTGCGCGGGCGACGGCGGAGCTTTGGGGGATCCGCTTCGCGCGCCTCTGAGGTTGCACGCCGACGCGCCGTTCGCGCCATCGTGCGCGCTCGACGGCGCGGCGCCGGCTATGCGGCCGACGATCCCGGAGTCGCCGCCAGGCGCCGTTCGGTGGACGGGCGGACGAGGATCGCGCCGGTGCAGGCGGTCCAGGCCAGGATCGCCACGAGCGTCGCCCACTCCAGCGTGGCCGCCAGCCAGAAGTCGGGTCGATCGGACGGCCTGGCGAAGCTGGCCGCACCGGAGCCGAACAGCTCGACGAGGAACCAGACGAACGCCACCGCCGCCAGGACGCCCGGGATCGCCAGCCAGCGCGGCAGGCCGTCGGGGCTCGTGCCCGGTCGGCTCCCCGCCGGCTCACTCCCCGGCCCGGTCCGGCGTCGGCCGTCCGCGACGAGGCGAACGGCCAGGAGCGCGGGGCCGATCCAGCCGGTCAGGAAGAACGTGAGGGCCACGAGCGCGTGGATCTCCCGCAGGTTCATCGGGAAGACGCCGACGAGCGCCCCGGCACTCCCCGAGACGATCCCGAAGCCGGCGATCACCAGCCGGAGCCGTCCGGTCGTGGCGAGGGCAAGGGCGACGTGGAACGCGACGAAGCTGCTGCCGGCCAGGACCAGCCCGACGTTGAAGACGGGCGCCAGGACCGAGACGTTGACCTCGCCCAGCTCGGAGATCCAGTGGTTGAGCGGGGAGTACGGCTCGCCGCCCTTGCCGGCGTAGGGCAGGGCCGCGATCAGCGCGACGCCGAGGACGATGGCGACGCCCGCCAGCCCGGCCAGCGCCCCCCGGCGGACCCAGCGGAAGCGTCGCGGGTCGTCACCGTGGGGCACGGCGAGGACGTTCATCCCGCGGGCGCGTAGCCGTCGTGGGCGGCCGGCCCGACGACCGTGATCGAGTCGCCCGTCGCGACCGGGCCCTCCATGATCACGCGGGCGTACTGGCGGGCGTCCTCCGGCCGGACCTTGGCGCTGATCCGGGCGATCCGCCCACCCTCGAAGAGGTGTTCGAGCGTCGAGCACGGCTGGCAGTGCTTCGTGATCTCGAGCAGCAGCCCACCGTCGCCGACCTGCAGGCGCGTGCCCGGCGGAAGGAGGCCGACCGCGATCCCCTCGGTGGTCAGGTTCTCGCCGAAGGCCCCGGGGAACGCCCGGTGGCCATCGGCCGCGACGCGCGCGATCGCCTCGGCGGCGTAGAGGCAGACGGCCTGGTCCTGCCCGCCGTGGATCGGCTCCGGCTCCCGGTGGGCGTCGCCCTCGAGGCCCAGCCGCCCGACCTGGGCTCGATCGACCGGGAGCTTGGGGACGCCGCCCGACCCGACGTTGACCTGGGCGACGCGCCCGACGGCGCTGGCGGCGGGATCCTGCATGGCCGGATCATGCCGGATCGCCGATTCGGGCGCTGGCGTCGCCGGGTGGTGCTCCTCTGCCCGTCCGGCGGCGCATCGCGATCCGCCAGGTGACGAGAGCCGGAATGCTGGCGATGAGGCCCACCGGCGAGTACACGAGGGCGAAGAGCCCGAACCAGGGGAGCCATGCGATCGGGGTTGCATCCGTTGACGGCGACATTCCCGCCACGAGCCAATCCCCGGCAAAGAGCTCGAGCGCGAACAGCTCCGCGCCGCTGACCGCCGCGATGGCTGCCCACGCAAGCAGCCGCCGCGAGCCCAGCGTCCCGGCCGCGGCCGCGGGACCCAGGCGGCGGCCGACCAGCATGCCGACGGGCAGCCCGGGCAGGACGACGAGCGCGAGGCCGACCAGCCCGCCGACCAGGGTTCGCGTCGGGAGATCCCAGGCCGGGTCTCGGCCGGGCGCGACCCCGAGCTCCAGGAAGGCTGTGCCGATCCCGGCCACCGCGCCCCAGGCCAGCACGACCCCGGCCGCCACCCGCGCCCCGGACCGGCGGGTCGCCCGTTCGTCGGCCGATCGGGCGAGCACCCGAAGCTCCTCTCTGTGGATCACCGGACGGTGGCCAGGCCGGCGAAGTGTCGCGCGAGCTCGGACGAGTAGGAGCGGCCAAGGCGGTCGGCCTCGCGGGTGACCCAGTCGGAGAACCGCGTCGGACAGGTCGGCGGTGCCCCCGAGACGAGCAGGCCGGCCATCAGGCCGGCGATCTCGTCGCGGGTCAGGACCACGTCCCGGACGGCCAGCCCGACCACCCCGGCAGCCGCCAGGGCCAGCCGCGGAGGCACCTGCACGAGCCGCGCGTGGCTCGCCACGGCGCTCCGGACGATCCGGACCAGCTCCCGGAACGACAGCACCTCGGGACCCACGGCATCGACGGTCGTCGTCCCGTCGCGCTGCCCCTCGCGGACGCACAGGCTGGCCAGGTCGTCCACGTGGACGGGCTGGACGGGATAGGCCCCGTCGCCCGGGATGCCGAAGACCGGGAGGCGCCGGAGGAGCCAGGCGATGTTCCCGACCAGGATGTCGCCCGGCCCGAACACGAGCGCCGGCCGGACGATGGAGTGCGGGACGTCGATGCCTCCCAGGATCTCCTCGACCCGGCCCTTGCCGCGGAAGTAGGGCAGGGTCGAGGTCGGGTCCGCGCCCGTGATGCTCACGTGGACGATCCGGCGCACGCCTGCGTCGCGCGCGGCCAAGAACAGCACGGCACTCTCCGCCACCGCCCGCTCGAAGGAGATCGCCCCTCGCTGGAACCGGACCCAGTACGTGGCGTACAGGGTGTCGACCCCGGACAGCGACGCGCGGAGCTCGCCGGGCCGGCCGAAGTCCAGGGGTCGCGCGGGCACGACGTCCGCCACGGGCGCGTTCGAGGGCGCCCGGTTGGTGAGGGTCACCACCCGCCGCCCGGACGCCAGGAGCTGGCTGGCGATCGCCCGGCCGGTGAACCCGTAGGCGCCGGTGACCGCGTCGAGGCCCGTCATGGTGTTGCTCCGTTCGTGCTATTACCAGGTAGCACGATTCATGGCACACGGAACATGCTACTGTCAAGCATCATGTTGAATGATCGGGAGATCCGGCCGACGGTCGATGAGCTCAGGCTTCGCGTCGCCGAGGCCTGGGGAACGATGGGCGCGGCCTGGGGCGTCCCGCCCGCCGTCGCCCGGGTCCACGGCTACCTCCTCGCCTGCCGCGGGCCGATGACGGAACGGCAGGTCCGGGACGCGCTGGGCCTGAGCCACCGGGCGGCTTCGCTGGCGCTGGAGCGCACCGTTGCCCTGGGCCTGGCCGACCGCGTCGACGGACAGCGGGTCGGGGCGCGGGGCCCGGTCGGAATCGCCTATCAGGTGCTGGACGACGACTGGGAGTGGTTCGGGCGAGTGATCGCCGAGCGGAAGCGGAGCGAGGCCGACCCGGTCGTCGCGGCGATCGCGGAGCTGGCGGCCGACGTTGCCGCACGCCGGCTGGCGGATCCCATGGACGGGGAGCTCGCCGAGCTCGGGGACTGGCTGGCCCGCTTCCACGGGTTCCTGCTCCGGTTCGACCGGGCCATCGGCCTCGTGCCGGCTCTCGCGCCTCGAGAGCTGGAGGCGCTCCTCATCGTCGCCGGAGGGGTCTCGGACGAGACGATCGTGCGGCTCGTCCGCCTGCTCGCCCAGCTTTCCCCGGCCGATCTCGCGGCCCTCGCCGATGTCCTCGCCGGGCTTCCGCCGGGCGCGGTCCGTCCGGCCGTCCGGGCGCTGGCCGTGCTGGCCGGCCGCCGACCTCGCTGAGCTCGACGCCGGACCGAAGCGTCGACTGGACCCTGGTCGACGAAGAGCTGCACACCTGGTTCAACGAGCAGGCGCGCGGCAAAGACGCGTTCATCCACGGGCGGCGGCTCTACGAGGTCATGTCGGCGTACTGGCCGACGGCCCAGCGTCCGTCCCGTACGCAATCCTCGCTCCATTGCCGCCGCCGGTGCCGCGGCGACCTCCCGGTCACAGCCGCCTGTAGGATCGCGACCGTTGACCGACGTCCGGGTCGGCGTAGAGTGTCGATCTGCAACGTTGGTCATGGCCGCGAGGTGGGCGATGCGACTGGGCATTCGATCCATTCCTTGGATCCTCGCGGTAGTAGGACTTGGCCTTCCCCTGTTGGCGGGCGGCTTCGCGGGATGGCCATACGTGGCCCTCTGGACCATCCTGCTGATCGTTCCATGGATCGTGACGCGAGACCAACCGACGAGTCGCCGTGACCGGATGGTCCTCCCGGCGTTTCTGCTGCCTGCGCTGTTGGTGCTCGGCTTCCCCTTCGGCGGGTGGTATCTCGTCCCCGCCGACCTCGCCTGGTTGCTTATCGAGTTCGGCGACCGACGCCGAGACACGACCCTCCTGGTGCCCACCGCCGCCTCATAGCGGTCGAACGCAGCAGAGCCGTACCGACGGCGGATTGCCCTGATCCGGGAGGGTCCTCGCTCTCATCGGCGGATGACGTCGACCCCGGCAAGCTCGGTCGCCCGCCCAAGCACGGCGTCGAGCATCGGCGCCGTCAGCCGACGCGTGAACACATTCTGCTGCGACGGGTGGTACGTCCCCAGGACGGTCCAGCCGGCCGACCCGTGCCTCCGCGCCGTGGCCGAAGCGGGGGAGTGGGCGCGGGAGCGGCCCGTCGACGGCCTCGATCGCCCGGAGCGCCGCGTCCCAGCCGTAGGCGCCCAGCCCGACGACGACCCGGATCGCCGGCAGGAGCGCCAGCTCGCGCTGGAGGAACGGCGCGCAGCGGTCGCGCTCCTCGGGGAGCGGCCGGTTGGCGGGCGGCGCGCAGCGGACGGCCGCGACCACGTAGGCAGCGCGCAACAGAAGGCCGTCGTCCGCGCCGACCGACGTCGGCTGGTTGGCCAGCCCGGCCCGGTGGAGCGCCGCGAACAGGAAGTCGCCCGAGCGATCGCCGGTGAAGACCCGGCCGGTACGATTGCCGCCATGGGCGGCGGGGGCCAGCCCCACCAGGAGGATCCGGGCATCGGGGTCGCCCCAGCCCGGCACGGGGCGGGCCCAGTAGGCCTGGCCGGCGAAGCGCCGGGGCGGGTGGGCCGCGGACTCCTCGCGCCACTCCACCAGGCGTGGGCAGGCCCGGCATGCCGCGATCTCGGCGGCCAGGTCCGCCAGCGCCGCCCGCCGAGAGTCGCGCTCCTCCACCTCAGCCGGTCGCATAGCTGAAGTCGCCGAACAGCATGGCGGGGTTCCACGTGGGATCCGGGCCCCGGACCATCCGGACGACCTCGTAGGCCTGCTGCCAGCCGTCGGCGAGCAGCGCGGCGACCCCGGCCTCGTTCCGGCCGGTCAGGCCGATCCGCACCTCGGCGCCGGGCCCGGCGGCGGCACGGGCGGCCCGCAGGAGCGCGACCCCGGCTTCGACGTCATTCGCGACCACGCCGCAGCCGCGGAACGGCGGGTGGAGCAGGAAGCCGCGGAGATCGCCGTCGTCGGCGTCGATCGCGAAGCCATCGCCGCCCGCGGCCTCGACCAGGTGGCGGCGATCCTCGCCGGTCGCGGCCCGATCGAGGCGCAGGGCCGGCTCGACGTCGGACGCGGCGAAGGCGCGCACGCGTGGGGCAGCGGCACCGGGCGCGGGACTCCCCACCGCGGCCGTCACGACGTCCAGGCCCGGGGCCGTCAGCCCGATCTCGGGGCCCAGGACGCGGAACCCGAGCCGGTCGTAGACGTGGCGGCCGAGGTCGGTTGCCACGAGCAGGTTCGTCGCACAGCCGCTGCCGACCAGGTCCTCGAGGATCCGCTCGGTCATGGCCCGCCCGATCCCCCGGCCGCGCCAGGCCGGGGCGGTCCAGATCGTGCCGAGCCAGCCCACCGGTCCGTGACGCACCGCCACGCCGGTCGCGATCACGTCGTCGCCGCCTTCCGCGAGGTACGGCATGCAGGCGGGCGTCGCCACCGCGTACCCGAAGAAGCGGAGGCGATCGCCCCACCCGCCCCGGCGCACGGCGTCGGCGGCGCGGGTGACGTCGGCGACGGTCATCGGTCGGATGTCAGGCACGATGGGGAGGGTAGCGCGAGCGGGCCTCGGCGGTGCCGGGCCGCCGAGCGCCGTTCCCGGGACCGAAATGGGCCTCCGCTATACTTGCCGAACGAGCGTGGGCGACGGCGCGACCCCGCGGGCGCGAGCCCGCGACCTGCCGCTCCGGGTACCCCGCCTCGACACGCCAGGGACCAGCAGCACATGACCGTCGAGACATCTACCTGGGCCACCAAGAAGGGCCTCGCCCAGATGCTCAAGGGCGGCGTCATCATGGACGTCGTCACGCCCGAGCACGCTCGGATCGCCGAGGACGCCGGCGCGGTCGCCGTGATGGCGCTCGAGCGCGTTCCCGCGGACATTCGCGCCGCCGGCGGCGTCGCCCGCATGTCCGACCCCGGCATGATCGAGGGGATCATGGCCGCGGTGAGCATCCCGGTCATGGCCAAGGCGCGGATCGGCCACTTCGTCGAGGCCCAGATCCTCGAGGCGCTCGGGGTCGACTACATCGACGAGTCCGAGGTCCTCACGCCGGCCGACGAGACGAACCACATCGACAAGCACGCCTTCAAGGTCCCGTTCGTGTGCGGCTGCCGCGATCTCGGCGAAGCGCTCCGCCGGATCTCCGAGGGCGCGGCGATGATCAGGACCAAGGGCGAGGCCGGCACCGGCAACATCGTCGAGGCCGTCCGCCACATCAGGACGGTCACCGCGGAGGTGCGCCGCCTGGCGTCCATGCGCGACGACGAGCTCTTCGTCGCCGCAAAGGAGATGCGGGCGCCCGTGGAGCTGGTCCGCGAGGTCGCGAAAGCCGGCAAGCTGCCGGTCGTCAACTTCGTGGCGGGCGGCATCGCCACCCCGGCGGACGCCGCCCTGGCGATGCAGCTCGGCGCCGACGGCGTCTTCGTCGGGTCGGGCATCTTCAAGGCCGAGGATCCGGCCCGGACCGCCAACGCGATCGTGCAGGCGACCACCCACTTCGACAACCCGAAGATCCTCGCCGAGGTCAGCAAGGGACTCGGCGCGCCGATGCGCGGGATCGCCCTCGAGGCCATCCCCGAGGGCGAGCGGCTCGCCGTCCGCGGCTGGTAGTGCCGGCCCGGCGCGCCCGGCGCGCGGGAGCAGCCAGGTGAGGATCGGCGTGCTGGCGCTGCAGGGCGCCTTCCGCGAACACCTCACGACCCTCGACTCCATCGGCGTCGAGGCCATCGCCGTGCGCCTCCCCGAGGACCTGGACGGCGTCAGCGGGCTGATCCTGCCCGGCGGCGAGAGCACGACCATGCGCAACCTGATCGAGCGCTGGGGGCTCCGCGAGCCGATCCTGGACCTCGCCCGATCCGGCGCGCCGCTGTTCGGGACGTGCGCCGGGATGATCGTGCTGTCCCGGTCGATCGTGGGCGGGGAGGAGCCGGTCCTGCCCCTCCTCGACGTCGTGGTCGAGCGCAACGCGTTCGGGCGCCAGCTGGACTCGTTCGAGACGGACCTCGCCGTGCCGATCCTGGGCGACCTGCCGATCCACGCCATCTTCATCCGGGCCCCGATCATCGAGGAGGTCGGCCCGGACGTGGACGTGCTGGCCCGGCTCGACGACGGGCGGATCGTCGCGGTCCGGCAGCGCAACGTGATCGCCACCTCGTTCCACCCGGAGCTCGCCGGCGAGACCCGCTTCCACCGCCTCGTGGCCGCGATGGCCAGCGAGCACGAGGACCCCGGGGAAGGTTCCGGGCGCCGACCCCATCCGACGCGGCGCTCGAGGCCGGACGCGTGACGGGCCGGTCGGCGCTCCCCGCGGGTCGGGCAGGGAAGGTCCGGCCGGCGCGGCTGACGGATCTCGCCGGCCTCGGCGAGCTCTCGCGCCTGGCCCAGGCCGACGACAGCGGCGCCCGCTCGCTGGGCCTGCCCCTGGCCGGGCCGCCGATCGGGGTCTTCACCCTCTTCCGGCTGCCCCTGGGCGCCTTCCGCCCGAACGATCTCCTGTACGTCCACGAGCGCGACGGCCGCCTGTGCGGGCTGCTCCGCGTCGAGCGCGACGGACACCGCGACGAATGGACCATCGTCGAGCTGGACGCGGTGGGCCTGGCCGACGCCGGCGACATCCGCTACCGGCTCGTGCAGGCCTGCCTGCGCGACGGCGCGAAGCGCGGCTCGTCGCGCTTCCACGTGGCCTGCGCGGACGTCGACGGCAACGTCGACCTGTTCATGCAGGCCGGGTTCGCCCGCTACGGCGAGGAGCTGATCTGCGTGCGGCCCGCGAACCGGGCGTTGCCCGCCCCGTTCACCGAGGACGAGGCGGGGCAGTGCGGGATCCGCCCGGTCGGCCCGACCGATGCCGTCGCCCTCTACCGCCTCTACAACGCGGTCACGCCCGCGCCCGTCCAGCGCCTGGAGATGAACCGGATCGCGGACTGGGAGCGCCACGGCGCCGGCACGCGGATGCCCCGCTCCAGCCTCACGCCGATCCTCCGGTTCGCGGACGTGGAGGCCTACGTCCAGCAGCCGCCGGAGGGTGCGTCCGACCCGACCTCGCTCCAGGGCTTCGTCCAGGTGGGTGTTGCCGACGAGGACCAGCCGCACTACCTTCGCGTTCTCGTCCGGCCCGGCGTGGATGCGACCCCGCTCGTGAGGTTCGGCCTCGGCGTCATCGCCGCCCGGACCGAGAAGGCGGGGCATCGCCACGATCACGGCGTGATCGCACCGGTACGTACGTACGAGTCTCCGCTGGAGCACCGCCTGGAGGAGGAGGGCTTCTCGACGATCGCAACCGTGACCCTGCTCGTGAAGGAGACGCTCGTCCGCGTCACCGAACCGGCCCTCGTGCCGGCCATCCGCTGAAAGGGATCCACGTGACGGACCGCCAGCACCGGGAGCTGACCGACGACCTGGACGTCCTCCTGGCCGCCCTGCCCCCGGAGATCGTCGCGGCGATCAACAGGCTGCCCGACCGGGCGACCCTGATCGAGGTGGTCCTCGACCTTGGCCGGCGGCCCGAGGCGCGCTTCCCGGATTCCGAGATCGGCCTCCTCGAGCGCGAGGTCACCGACGCCGACATCGCCGAGGTCGTCAACAGGATCGGGACCTTCGGCGACGACAACCGGGCGGGGATCGAGCGGACGCTCCACCGGATCAGCGCGATCCGGAACCGGAGCGGGAAGATCGTCGGGCTGACCTGCCGGATCGGGCGGGCGGTCTACGGCACGATCGAGATCATCAACGACTTCGTCGAGTCCGGGAAGTCGATCCTGATCATGGGCCGGCCCGGCATCGGCAAGACGACGATGCTGCGCGAGGCCGCCCGGGTCCTGGCCGACGACATGGGCAAGCGGGTCGTGGTCGTGGACACCAGCAACGAGATCGCCGGCGACGGCGACATCCCGCACCCCGCGATCGGCAAGGCGCGCCGGATGCAGGTCCGCACGCCCAGCCTCCAGCACATGGTGATGATCGAGGCGGTCGAGAACCACATGCCCCAGGTCATCGTCATCGACGAGATCGGGACCGAGCAGGAGGCCTCGGCTGCCCGGACGATCGCCGAACGGGGCGTCCAGCTGATCGCCACCGCCCACGGCAACAACCTCGACAACCTGATGCTGAACCCGACCCTCTCCGACCTCATCGGCGGGATCCAGACCGTCACGCTGGGCGACGAGGAGGCGCGCCGCCGGCGCACCCAGAAGAGCGTCCTCGAGCGCAAGGCGCCGCCCACGTTCGACGTGATCGTGGAGATCCAGGACCGCGAGAAGGTCATGGTCCACGCCGACGTCACGGAGACCGTGGACGCGATGCTGCGGGGCGACCCCGTGGCCCCCGAGCTGCGCTGGAAGGACGAGGCCGGCGTCCACCGGACCCAGTCGCGCCCGCGCCCCTCCCCCCGCGAGCAGCTGGGCCGGGAGCGCTTCGCGGGCCTGGTCGGGCAGGGCTACGGCGGCTGGCGCCAGGAGCCGACCTGGCGCGGCGACAGCACGTACCGGCCGGGCCCCTGGGACGGCGACCGGGCGGCAGCCCGGCCCAGCTTCCGGCCGGGCGCCACGGGTGGCTGGCGCGACTCCCGGGGCCGGGAGGCGAGCCGGGATCCCTCGCGGCCGACGATGCCCGGGGAGCGGATCGCCCGCTTCGACGAGCACGACCCGGGCGGCTCGCGAGGTGCCGGCAGGCCCCCCTCCGGGGCCGGATCCGGCTCACAAGGCTCGTCCGGCGGCTTCGGCCGCGCCGGGAGCGGCCAGGCGGCCCGCCCCGGCTTCCCCGGTACCCCCGTCTCGCCGCCGGACCTCCCGTTCGTCGCCGGGGTGATCGCCGATCGCGGGCCCGTCGAGCGGCCGGCGGCGCCGGTCGTGACCGACGTGCGCGCGAGGGACGCCCGCGAGTGGGAGCGCCAGAAGGAGTGGCGCGACCAGGCCGCCCGGGCCCTGGAGGCGTTCAAGGCGGACGAGGGGACCGGCCCGGTCATTGCCGCGGACCTCGACGAGGACGACGAGGGCCCGGACGATCACGGGTCGGCCGACACCCCGGACGACGAGACCCCCGCGCTGCGGGTCGAATTGGGGATCCTGCCGACGCTCAGGGTCTTCCCGTTCGGGATCAGCCGCAAGCGCCTGGAGCAGGCGGTCAGGGACCTCCAGCTCCCGGTGGTCGTGGCCCGCGAGATCGACGAGGCGGACGTCGTGATGACGCTCCGCAGCGAGTACCGCCAGAAGGGCTCCACGATCCGCGAGGCGGAGGAGCGGGCGCTGCCGGTCTACGTGCTCAAGGCGAACACGATCCTCCAGATGCAGGCGAGCCTCACCTCGATCTTCAGCCTGGAGATCGATCCCCGCGAGGCCGCCCTGCGCGAGACCGAGGAGGCGATCGGGCTGGTGGCGCGCCAGGCCCAGCCGGTGGAGCTGGCCCCCCAGAACGCCTACGTGCGCCGGCTCCAGCACCAGATGGCCGAACGCGCCAACCTGATCTCGCGCTCCCGCGGGCGCGAGCCGTACCGGCGGGTCCGCCTCTACCCGGACGAAGCGCGCACCTGGCGGTAGGCCGCCCGCCTCCAGCCCTCTTGCCCCGGGCCGTACGCTCTGCGAATGGCCGACACAGCACAGACCACCGCCCTGCCCCAGGGCGCCCCGGCGCCAGCCGAGGGCGACCCCGGATCCGTGGCCCCCTCCCCGGCAGGAGGCGCCGCGGCCCAGGCCGGGCCCTCGACCGCCCAGGCGAGCGCGGCACTGGACGCGATCGTCGCGGCGACGCCCGCGACCGGACTCGCGGAGGCGGAGGTCGTCGCGCGACGCGCCGCGGGCAAGGGCAACGTGGCGGGTCCCCCCACCAGCCGGACCTACGCCCAGATCGTGCGCGAGAACGTGTTCACGTTCATCAACGACGTGATCTTCGTGCTCGGCGTCCTGCTGGTGCTGGTCGGGCGGCCCCTGGACGCGGCCGTGTCCCTCGCCGTCATCGGCGTGAACATCGTCGTGAGCGTGGTCCAGGAAGTCCGGGCCAAGCGGATGCTGGACCGGATCGCCCTGCTCACGCGCCCGACCGCGGCCGTGATCCGCGACGGCGTGGAGCAGGCCGTGGGCCCCGAGGCGCTGGTCCTGGGCGATCTCCTGCGCGTGGGGGCGGGCGACCAGGTGGTGCTCGACGGGCGACTCGTCGACGGGCAGGTCGAGACCGACGAGTCGCAGCTCACGGGCGAGTCCGACCTGATCCCGAAGCGCCCCGGCGATCCCGTCTACTCGGGCAGCTTCGTCGTCAACGGCGGCGGACGCTTCGTCGCGACCGCGGTCGGCGCGGACAGCCTGGCCAACCGGATCACGAGCGGCGCCCGGACCTTCCGGCGCGTGCTCACGCCGCTCCAGGGCGAGATCCACCTGGTCATCCGGATCGCCCTGGCGGTCGTGGTCTACCTCGAGATCGTGCTGATCCTGAACAACCTGCTCAAGCTCGTCGCCGCGGGCCAGACCGTGGGCGAGGCGGCGCTCCTGGTCGGCCTCGTCCCCAACGGGCTCTTCGTCTCGATCGCGATCGCCTATGCCCTCGGGGCGGTTCGGATCATCCGCTTCGGCGCCCTCGTCCAGCAGTCGAACGCGATCGAGTCCCTGAGCAACGTCGACGTCCTGTGCCTGGACAAGACGGGCACGCTGACCGCGAACCGGCTCTCCGTCGAGGCGATCGAGCCGTTCGCCGGGAGCGAGGCCGACCTGCGCAGCCTGCTCGGCGACATGGTGGCCAGCGTTGCCGTCCGGAACAAGACGTCCGAGGCCATCGCGGCCGCCTGCCCGGGCACCGCCCGGCCCCTGGCCCGCGACGTGCCCTTCTCGTCGGCCCGCAAGTGGAGCGCCGTCGCGTTCGGGCCGGATGCCGGCGCGGCGCGGGGCGTCGTCGCGCTCGGCGCCGCCGAGTTCCTCCGGCCATCGCTGGGTGCGGGCGCATCCGACGAGGCCGGCTGGCGCGAGCTGCGGGCGCGGATGGACCAGCACACCGCGCAGGGGCTCCGGGTGATCGTCGTGGCCGGCCACGACGATCCGGCCGGCCTGACCGGCGAGGGCGACGACGCACGGCTCCCGGCCGGCATGCACGTCCTGGGCCTGGTGGTGCTCAGCGACGAGCTGCGACCCGACGCGCGGGTCACGCTGGCCCGGTTCGCGGCGGCCGGCGTCACGCCCAAGGTCATCTCGGGCGACGATCCCGAGACCGTCGTCGCGCTGGCCCGCCAGGCTGGCCTGGGGCCCGACATCCGCTCGATCTCGGGACCCGAGCTGGATGCCCTCAACGACGAGCAGCTGGCGGCCGTCGCCATCGAGACCACCGTCTTCGGACGGATCACGCCCTCCCAGAAGGAGCGGCTCGTCGACGGGCTGCGCTCGCGGGGCCGCTACGTGGCGATGATCGGCGACGGGGTGAACGACGTGCTGTCGCTCAAGAAGGCGAACCTGGGGATCGCCATGCAGAGCGGCTCCCAGGCCGCCCGGGGCGTGGCCGACATCGTCCTGACCAACGACTCGTTCGCCTCGCTCGCTCCCGCCGTGGAGGAGGGCCAGCGGATCATCAACGGGATGCAGGACATCCTGCGCCTCTTCCTCGCCCGGATCACCACCGTGGGGCTCCTGGTCGTGACCTCGCTGGTGATCGGCACCTTCCCGATCGACCTGCGCAACGGATCCGCGCTGACGCTCTTCACGGTGGGCATCCCGACCGCGCTGCTGGCCGTGTGGGCGCAGCCGGGCCCGCGGGTCCACGACTCGCTGGGGCGGACGCTCGCCCGGTTCGTCGTGCCGGCGGCCGTGCTGTCCAGCCTGGCCGGGGTCGCCGTCCTCTACGGGATCCTGGTCATCCAGCTCGGCGGCGTCGACGCGGTAGCCGGGCGCGTTCCCGTGGACCCGGCGGCCAAGATCGCGGCGTTGGCGACCGCCCAGGCCGCCCTGACGTCATTCCTCGTCTTCGCTGGGCTCGTCCTCGTCGTCTTCGTGGAGCCGCCCATCCGGTTCCTCGCCGTCATCGAGCCGCTCAGCCCCGACTGGCGCCCGACGATCCTGGCCGGCCTCCTCGCCCTCGTCTTCGTGTTCGTGCTCTGGCACCCGATCGGGCGCAGCGTGTTCGCGCTCCACCCGCTGGGGATCTCGGAGGTCGTGTTCGTCCTCGCCGTGGTCGCGGTCTGGACGGTCGCGCTCACGGCGGCCTGGCGCTGGCGCCTGGTCGAGCGCTTCCTGGGCATCTGAGGAGCCACCGGTGACCGAGCCGCCCGCCCCGGCGCTCCGGGTCAGCGAGGTCGTCATCGACTGCGCCGATCACGGCCGCGTGGTCGACTTCTGGGCCGCCGCCCTCGGTTACGTCCGCCACGAGGTCAACGAGCAGTACGTGGCCCTGGCGCCGCGGGAGCCCGCGCCCGGCCGCCCGGCGCTCCTCTTCCAGGTGGTGCCCGAGCCGAAGGTGGTGAAGAACCGGGTCCACCTCGATCTGGGGGCGCCGTCGATGGCCGCGGAGGTGACCCGCCTCGTGGAGCTCGGCGCCACGCTGATCGCGGAGCGCTCGCTGGGCGACTACCGCTGGACCGTGCTCGCCGATCCGGAGGGCAACGAGTTCTGCGTCGGCGAAGGGTAGGGGACGCGCGCAGGCGTCGCACCCCGCGCTCGGGGGCCGAGCCCGGCCCCGGTCCGGGCGGACGTCAGCCGGCGGACCGTGACCGTTCCTGGACGCTCGCGGCGATCTCCCGGTTGATGTGCGCTCCGAGCGGGGTTCCCGGCACCCGGTCGACGGTGCAGATGTCCATGGCGATCCGGGCGTAGACGCGGGCCGCGTCCACCAGGTCGGCGACCGCGAAGGACTTGCGCGCGGCGTGGCTCGCCGAGCGCGGGGCGTACGAGATCGCCGGGATCCCGAGCTCGTTGAACGCGTTCGTGTCGCGCCACATGCTCGTCACGGGGTCGGCCACGATCTGAGGGGCCGTGGGGAACGTCTTCGCATGCTGCCGGCGGATCGCGGCGATCAGGGGCTCGGCGCCCCGGACCTCGAAGCCGGGACGGTACAGGGACAGCTCCACCTCGCCAGCCACCCCGACGAGCCGGAGGAGCTCCCGCAGCTCCTCCCGGACGTCGAGCGGGTTGGCGCCCGGCAGGATCCGGGTGTCCACGTAGAACGCGCAGACCTGCGGGGCGCTCGTGAGCCCGTACGGGTAGCCGCTCCGGATGGCATTGATCGAGGCCTTCGGGACGATCCGTCCGTACTCGCTCTCATAGGTGTTTCGGACCTGGTAGTCGTAGGCCCACTGCTCGAACGCCTGGATCACGGCGCTCGTGCGGACGATCGCATTCGGGGCGTCCACCAGCCCCGTCGGGCGGGGCAGGTAGGGCGTGTAGTAGCGAGGCGTGTCGGTCACGACGGTGACCTTGTAGTGGGCCTTGCCCGGCTCGATGCCGACGATGCCGAAGCCCGTTCCCTCGGCCACGAGGGCGAAGTCCCCCACCACGCCGTGGGTGGCCATGAAGCGGACCCCGAGGTCCTTGGAGAGGAAGGCCGGCCCCTGCCATTCCTCGATCGGCTCGCGCGAGATCTCGCCCGCGACTGCGCTGACCACCAGGTCGCCGCGAAGCGGGTAGCCGGCGTCGTGGATCGCCTTCGCGGCGACGAGGAACGCCGCCATCGGGCCCTTGTCGTTGACGACGCCGTCGCCGTAGATCTGGTCGCCCTCGACCCACGCCGAGTGGTAGAGCGGGTCGCGCGGATCCCGCCCGGACCACACCGCATCGGACCGCAGCGTCGTATCCAGGTGGGCGTTGAAGACGAGGCTGTAGCCGCCGCCGAGCCCATGCAGCCAGGCCGCGACGTTGAAGCGGTCCTCGACCAGTGCGTAGCGCTTCGGCGCAAAGCCGTTCCGGGCGAGCCAGTCGAACACGAACTCGCCCGCGGGACCCTCGCTCCCGGTCGGGCTGTCCACGTTGCCGAGGGCGAGGGCCAGATCCACGACCTCCTGGGGATCGATGCGCGCGACGACGTCGTCGGGGTTCATGGGATGGTTTCCTCCTGCGGGACCGGCCGGGCCGGCGAGATCGGCGAGAGCGGCTGGACCCGGTCGCCGGCCTCGACCCGGGCCGGCACCCCGAGCCAGGCCACGGCGGACGAGATGGCGAGCACGACGACCGCCACGAGGATGGCGGCCTGGGCTCCGGCGCCGTCCATCACGGCCGCCAGCAGGACCGGCCCGATCAGCGCCCCCAGGTCCGACGAGAAGCGATACGAGCTCAGGGAACGGGTGCGCTGCGCGGCCGGGACGATCTCCGAGAGGAGCGCCGTCTGGGAGCTCGTGAAGAAGTCACCGAAGCCGATGAGGGCCGCCAGGGCGAGGAAGGTCAGCAGGTCGTGGGTCAGGAGGAAGGCGAGGTCGCCCGCGGCGACGGCGGCCAGGCCGGCGGTGATCACGCGCCGGCGCCCGATCCGGTCGCCGAGCATGCCGCCCGGGGTCGCGACGACGAGCCCCGTGATCGCCATGAGCGCGATCGCGGTCGCGATCGACACGCCGCCCAGGCCGAGCGCAGTCGCGGCGTAGAGGGGCAGGATGGTGTTCCGGAACCCGTGCCGGTGGATCATGTTCGCCATCACGCCCACGTGGGTCGCGGCGAAGGCGATGGTGCGCTGGCGGCCGTGCAGCACCCGGGATTCGTCGGCGCCGCCGCGACGGGCGGCGCCCCAGGCGAAGTTGATGCGGGGGAGCACGCGGAGGAGCATCGCCCCGCCGAGCACCGCCAGGACTGCCGTCACGAGAAACGTGGCCCGCCAGCCAAAGGCGGCGCCGAGGAGCCCTCCGATCATCGGGTAGATGGCGATCGCGGTGTTGTTGGCGACGTGGAACAGGCTCATCACCTTCCCGCGGTTGGCGGTCGTCGCCGTGGCGCTGAGCCCGGCCAGGACGATGGTGGCCAGGATCCCGACCGCGATCCCGCTGCCGACGCGGGCGACGATGAGGGCCGTGACGCTGCCGGCGGTGAGCCCCACGCCCGAGCTCGCGACCAGCAGGAGGAGACCGACGACGCTGAGGCGTCGCGGACCGACCCGGTCCGCGAGGAACCCGGCGGGCAGGTCGACGAGCAACCGCGCGAACCCGTACGCCCCGACGATCAGGCCGGCGGTGGCGATGCTGACGCCGAAGTCGTTCCGCACCGTCGGCACGAGCGGGGTGAGGATGTTGGTCGCGGCGACGAACATGAAGATGGAGGAGGCGAGGAGCAGGGACTCGCGCGGGATGGCGACCGGGGGGGCCGCGCCGGGTTCCGCCGGCCCGGTCGACGACCCGACCGCCGGTTCGCCCGGCGCCGCGGCCATCAGATCGCCGCCTCCAGGAGCGCCCGCTCCGCCAGGAAGGTCGCCTCGACGTCGGCCACGCGAATCCCCGTCGGGTCGAGGGCGAGCTCCCGCCGGTCGCACACGGCCCGCAGGACGAGCTTCCGCACCTGGCGGGCATCGACCTCGCTGGCCGCGCAGGCGCCGGCGAAGGTGGCCAGCGCCTCCTCGTCGAGCGCTGCGTCCGTGAGCTCCCGGAGCGTATCGCGCAGGATCGCCCGCACGGCCTCGGCGCCGGGGTAGCCGATCTCCTCGACCAGGTCCGCGCGGGAGAGGAACGCCAGGTCGACGCCGGCCCGATGGTTCGTCGTCGCGACGAACGTGACGTTGGGGCAGGAGCGGGCCACGTGGTCCAGGCCGGCGAGCATTGCGTCCGTGGCCCGGTGGACGTCCACCGGGTTCGTCTCCAGCGACGCCCCGGTCCGGCTCACCGCCATGGCCTCGACCTCGTCGAGCAGGACGACGGTGGGAAGCCCCCGCCGGGCGAGATCGGGAAGGGTCCGCTCGAAGAGGCGGGCGACGCTCCGCTGGCTCTCCCCGAGCATCTGGCTCGGGAAGGCGTGCGGATTGATGTCCACGAACAGGATGGGCGACCCGAGCTCCTGGGCGGCCCGGTTCGCGAGGCCGGCGGCCAGGGTGGTCTTGCCCGTGCCGGGCGGGCCCGCCAGGACGACGAGCCCGTGGACGGGCAGGGCAACCTCGCGCAGCCGGCCACGATGGCGCAGCGAGAAGACCATGTAGTTCCGAAGGCGGGCCTTCACGTCCTCGGGCACGAAGATGCGCTCCCAGCGATCCTCCCACCCGGGATCGGGCAGCTCGCTGAGGCCGACAATTCCCTCGACGCCGGGCGGCACGGCGATGGCCGGCACGTCAGGCCTCGGGCCTGCCGTCGAGGTGGTCGGGCCAGGCGATCCCGGACAGGTCCGGGGCGTCGAGGACCGGCAGCTCCTCGAAGAGGTCCAGCGGATCCAGCAGGATCCTGATCATGTCGTACAGGGCGTCGAAGTTGTGGATCCGGACGAGCCGTGCCGTCCGTTCCGACGAGGCGTTGAAGTGCTGGTGCCAGGCCCAGTGGTCGACCACGATGAGATCGCCCGATTCCCAGTCGTGGCGGACGTCGTCGATGACGCTGTAGCCCGTCCCGGAGATGACGTACAGCCAGGCCTCGCCGCCGTGGCGATGGCGAGACTGGTAGAGCCCGGGAGCGAGCTCGTGCATGACGGCGCTCAGCCCTGCGGTGTGGAACCCGATCGACTTGTCGACCATGAAGAGGCTGCGCGCGCCGCGCTTCGTGACGATCCCTCGGACGTCGTCGAAGCGGGTGATCAGGCGGGCGCTCTCGGTACCCTCCCACTGCCTGGCCAGGCGCTGCGTTCGCCGAGCGTACGGGTCGTCGCCCGTGAGGGGCTCAACCTGGCGGGGGCGCGGCGGGAGCTGGGCGACCGGCGTGTCGCCGCCATCCTCGAGCAGCGCGACGCCGAACTGCTCGAGCATCGGCTGGACGCTCCAGGTGTGGAAGACGGCCGGCCGGTCGCCTTCGTTGCCGTGCCGGTGCCACGCCCAGGCAGGCAGGTGGATGGTGTCCCAGGGCCGCCACTCGATTCGCTGCCCGTCGACCTCGGTCCAGCCGGAGCCGGACTCGACGAACATGATCGCGTCCCAGCTGTGGCGGTGGATCGCGGACGTCACCCCGGGATCGATCTCGTGGATCGTCGCGTCGAGGTTCTTCGTGGGCCGATCACCGTCGAGGCCCGTGAACACGCCGCGGCGCATCCGGCGCTGGGGATCCTCGCGCATCACGACATCCGCCCGCTTCAGGACGGTCTTGTGATACCCGCGCCATTCCTCGAGGAGCGTCTCGCGACGCTTCTTCTGGATCTCGTAGTGGGTGACCTGGGTCTGGGTCGTGGTCTTCACCGGGGCTCTCCTTCGCGTCGACGCGTTCGGTCCGGGAGCTGCTCGAACCGGCCGGCAGACGCCATCCGGACGACGGCGGGGGCGCCCATGCTCAGCGGGCGGCTGCCTCTGCGGAGACGCGGGGGAGGACCTCCGTGGCGAGCAGCTCGATCTGGGCGAGCCAGTCGGGGAAGCGCATCCGGAAGTCGAAGATCAGCAGGTCGCAGCCGATCTCCTGGTAGTGGCGGACGCCCCGGACGATGTCGTCCGGGCTGCCAGCCAGGATCGACCCGTCCAGCTCCTCGATCCGGGTGAACTCGCCCGACTCAGGCCGGAGCCAGAACTTCTGGGCATTCGCGTTCTTGATCAGGCCCGGCACGTTCATGCGGGCCGTCGCCGCGTCGAACGACACGTCGATGCTCGTGACGGGCACCGCGCCGGTCATGATCCGCGGCTTGCCCTGCTCGTCGCACAGCTCGCGGATCTTCGTGACGCGAGCCTCGTAGGTCGGGAAGGTGACCCGGCCGGGGAGCCAGCCGTCGCAGAAGTCGACGGCCAGGCGCGCCGAGGCCGGCGTCGCGCCGCCCCACCAGAGGGGCACCGGGCGGATGGGCTGCGGCTTGAGGTCCACGTCCTCGAAGTCGTAGACGTCGCTGTGCCAGGCGACCGACTCTCCCGTCCACAGCTGGCGGGCGATCAGGGCCTGCTCCTTCATCAGGTCGGGTCGCTTGAGCGCACCCTGCCCGATGACATCGAACTCGTGCTGGAAGTTGCCGGCCCCGATCCCCAGGTCGAACCGGCGCCGCGTCATCCAGGACATCGAGGCGACGCTGTAGGCCATGTTCACCGGGTGGCGGAACGGGATGATCGTCGCCGCGCCGAGCCCGATGCGCTCGGTCACGCCGGCCAGGTAGCTCAGGGTCACGAACGGCTCGATGAACGTGCGGTCCGTACCCTCCATCCCATGCGGATGGAAGACGAGGTGGTCACGGACCCACAGGGAGTCGAAGCCCAGCCGGTCGGCGAGGCGAGCGCCCTCGATGAGGAGGTCCTGGTCGGCTTCCACCCCGAAGTGGGGGACGAGAAGGCCGAAACGGGTGGGCATGCCTGTGCTCCTTCGCGCTTCCTGGACCGCCTGCGGCCGCAATGTCGTCAGTGCGCCGGGCGGGCCTGACGGCCCCAGCCAGGCTTCCCGACGACCGCCCCGTTCTCGTACACGACCGCCCCGCGGACGAGCGTCGTCTCCACGACGCCACGCACCCGCTTGCCGGCATAGGGTGTCCAGCCGTTCTTGCTCAGGACGATCTCGTCGCGGATCTCCATCTCCTGCTCGAGGTCCACGAGCACGATGTCGGCGTGGGCGCCCACCTCCAGGCGGCCCTTGTCGGCCAGGCCGAAGGCGCGCGCCGGGGCCGTGGCGACGAGCTCGACCACCCGCTCGAGGGAGAGCCGGCCGTTGAGGGCGGCATCGATGAACATCGGGACGTAGAACTGGGTCCCCGGCGTCCCGGTGTGCGCCTTCCAGCAGTCGGTCCAGCCCGGCTCCTTCTCTTCGCGCGTGTGCGGGGCGTGATCCGTGGAGATCAGGTCGATCGTGCCGTCGGCGAGGGCCTCCCAGAGCGGCTCCGTGTTCTTCTCGGGCACGTAGTAGGAGAGCGCGTAGGGGCCCCACTTGACGATGTTGTTCCAGTCGTTGCCGAGGAAGACCGCCCACGGATTCAGCTCGGCGGTGACGCGCTGGCCCGCGGCCTTGGCGACCCGCAGCTGATCCACCACGCCGATCGTCTGGGTGTGGAGCAGGTGGAGCGGCGTCCCGGTGGCCTTCTGGAGGCGCAGGAGGAGTGCTGCCGCCGTGTCCCAGATGATCCCGTCGAGCGCGGCGTACGCCTTCGCATAGGCCTGCGCGTCGCGCTCGCCGCGCGACCAGAACCCCTGCTCGATATGGGCCATCAGCTCCTGGTTGTGGGGATGGACCATCAGCGGAAGGCCCGTTGGCGCGATCGTCTCGAAGATCTCGAGCAGCTTGCCCTGGTCGTGCACGCCGATTCCCGGCATGTGGGGGTAGTCGCGGCCGGTGTCCACGACCATGAACACCTTGAAGGCGGCGATGCCGCGGGTCGCGAGGCCGGGGATCTGATCGGGGATCGTCCCGGCAGCGTTGATGTTCCAGTCGACGATCGCCTTCCGCTCGTACAGGTCGATCATCGCGTCGAGCCGCTCGACGGTGTTGGGGGGCGGCTGGACGTTGGGCATCGCGAACGAGGTGGTCACGCCGCCGGCCGCGCAGGCGCTCGTGGCGGAGATGATGTCCTCCTTGTGGGTGAAGCCGGGCTCGCGGTGGTGCGAGTGGACATCGATCGCGCCCGGGATCAGGTGCCTGCCCGTCGCGTCCAGCTCGCGGGCCGCCTCCAGGGGCGTGCCGGGCGCGACGATCGCGGCGATTCGCTCTCCCGAGACGGCGACGTCTGCCGGGAAGCGGCCGGTTGCGGTGACGAGCGTCCCACCGCGGATGGCGAGGTCGTAGGACACGGGAACCTCCGGTCAGGCCGTCGGGCGGGTGAGGCGGAGGACCTCGGCCTCGACTGCCCGCTCGTGGACGAGCACCTCGCCCGAGACGAGGTGGCGCTGGAACCACTCCACGATCAACGGGTTCACCAGGTCGCGGTACTGCGCGTACGCGGCGTAGTGCGTCGTCCCGGTCTGGACGACGAGGCGCTTGGGGCCGCGCGCGCGTTCGTAGAGCGCGTAGGCGTGGTCCTCGGGGGTCGTCGCATCCTTCTCGACCGCGATGATCATCAGGGCCCGCGGGGCGATGCGGTCCACCACGTCGATCGGGCGGTAGGCGAAGATGGCCTCGGCGCTCGCGAGCTGGACCTGTGCGGGGACCTTGTCGTCCACGTCGGACTTGACGGTCGTGGTCCGCCGCTCCGGGGTGGGGACCATGATCCCGTCGCGCGGCGCGACGAGCTCCGACTCGCCGGTCGTCACCAGGCGGATCCGATCCTGCCGGATCCGCTCCAGGAACTCGAGCCACTCGTACTCGCGGCGCATCCGGTGCAGCCAGTCCCGACCGTCCGCCACCGGCACCTGCGAGACGACGCACTTGACCCTGGGATCCAGGCCGCCAGCGTAGATCGCGTTCCCGCCTCCGGTACCACCCGAGCCGAAGACGCCGATTCGGCTGGCGTCGATCTCCGGTCGCGACTCGAGGTAGGTGACGGCAGCGCGGTAGTCGGCCACCTGCCCCATGGGGTCGAGGTAGGTCGCGTCACCGCCGCTCTCGCCGAAGCCCCGGTAGTCGAAGACCAGGACGGCAACGCCGGCCGCGAGGAGGCCGTCGTGATACGGCTGGTAGAGCCTGGCGGCCCGGAGGCCCAGCCAGCCCGGGCCCTGGACGACCGCGGGGAGCGGTCCGTTCGCGGCGTCCGGGAGCATCAGGGTCCCGGCGAGGACCACCCCGTGACTGTAGAAGCGGACCTGTTCGCTGGCCATGGCTCCCCATTCGCAGTCGGCGCCGGAATGCCGACGCCGCGGTGCCTCGAGTACACGAGAGTGGGCCGAGTGTAGCCAAACCAACAGACTTTGTCTACATATATGGACGCCCTGTTCGCGACGAATGGCGACGAGGTCGCCGGACCGCGCCGCGCCGAACACGCGCCGGGAAGGTGGCGCGCGTCTCGCCGGGGGGGGACGTGAGGCAGCCGATGTCGGCGACCCGGAGGGCGGGTGCCGGGGCCCGCCGGGGGCCGGGACGGGACGCGGGTCGGACAGGGAGCGCGTCGAAGCAGGGCGCGGGCGCCGCTCAGCTGGCCGCGAGGGCGCTCAGGCGCCGGTCATGGGGCCCAGGCGGCTGTCGCGCTTCTCGCGCGCATCGGCCTCGCGGATGTAACGCCGGATCAGCACGGCAACGCGCCGGTAGTGATCGCTGAGGCGGGATATCGCGAGCTCCGCGTCGCCAGCCTTGATCGCCTCGTAGAACTGCTCGTGGATCGAGTTCGAGTGCTGGATCGTCGCCCAGCGCAGGATCCTCGCGACTTCCTGGCGCAGCCGCATGATGAGGCCGACCAGCCGCGGGCGGCCTGTCACCGAGTACAGGCGCAGGTAGAACCGCTCGCGCGCCGCGAGCTGCTCGTCGGCGGTGGCGGCCTCCTGCATCGCACGGAACAGGCTCTCGAGGTCCTCGAGGTCCTGCTCCGTGAGGAGCGGCATCGCGAGTCGCACTGCGTGGCCCTCGAGCAGGATGCGCAGGTCGTAGACCTCCTCGGCGTCGTCCGCGTCGAGCGTGCTCACCGTGAACCCGCGGTTCGGGGCGGATGACACGATCCCCTCGTACTCGAGCGCCCTGAGCGCCTCGCGGACGGGAATCCGGCTCGTCCCGAAGATATCGGCGAGCTCCTCCTGGCGCAACCGCACCCGAGGGCCGAGCACGCCGGACAGGATCGCCTTGCGGACCGACGTCAGCACGAGATCCTGCGCCGTGACGTTCTCGCTCCGAGCCTCCTCGATGATCTCGAGAAGCTTCGCGTTCGCGCCGCTCGCCCGATTCCGCTCTTCCAACCTCATCTGTCCCCTAGCCCTTCCCACCCATGCACAAGTCTGCCATGAACCATGGTCGCGCGGACGACGATCTGCTCGAGATCGAGATCGTCGCCGAACGGGTCCTGGTCGAAGACGACGAGGTCCGCGAGGGCGCCGACCGCGATCCGGCCGAGGCGATCGTCGCCGGCCACGTCGGCGGGCGTCGTCGTGTAGGCGCGCCACGCGGATTCGAGCGAGACGACCTGGTCGCTCATGATCGCCCGACCCTGGATGTCTCGCGTCACGGCCAGCCTGATGCCGTCGAGCGGGTCGAGCGGGGCGCACGGGAAGTCGCTGTCGAACACGAGCGGGAGGCCGATCGCGACCCCGGTCGCGAGGGGCATGAGGCGATCGATCCGCGCGGGATCGAAGACGCCCGCCCACTCGCGGCGGTACGCGTGCAGGAAGGCCGGCTGGACCGACCAGGCGAGGGCAAGGTCGTGCGCCCGGCGCAGGCGGCGCTCGTCCATGTCGACGTAGGCGTGCTCGAGGCGATGCGGAGCCGCGACCGGTGCCCCGGCCCGCTCGAACGAATCGAGGGCCAGGTCGACAGCACGCGGCCCGACGGCATGGACGGCCACCTGGAGCCCCTGTCGATTGGCCCGGGCCACCAGGCGATCGAGAGTCTCGCCGTCGATCCGGAACAGGCCCCGGTTCGCGGGCTCGTCGAGGTACGGCTCCTCCACCGCCGCATTGCGGAAGATGCAGAACCCGTCGACGCTGACCTTCACCCCGAGCACCTTGAGCCAGTCGTCCCCGAGCCCGCGACGAATGCCCAGCCGCTCGAGCCAGTCGAGGGACAGGGGCGACTCGTGGACCCGGTAGTAGAGGCGCACGCGGACGCCGAGACGACCGGCGGCGCGGAGCGCGGCGTGGTCATCGGCCTCTTCGGGCGACCGGACCATCTCGTGGATCGTCGCGATGCCGAGCGAGTGGAGGTCGCGGTAGCCGGACTCGAGCGCCGCCCGTCGCTCGTCGGCTGACAGGCTCGGCACGACGGTGTCGCTGCGCGACGGGTCGAGTCGGAGCTTGGCCGCCTCGTGGAGGATGCCCGTCGGCTCCCCGGCCTGGTCCCGCTCGATCCGGCCGCCCGTCGGGTCGGGCGTGTTCCGGTCGATGCCCGCCGCGGCGAGGGCGACGGAGCTGGCGGCCACCACGTGCTTGCCGATCCCGCGAAGGATGACCGGGTGCCCGGGCGCGACGCGGTCGAGCTCGTGGCGGTCGGGCGGCCGACCCTCCGCGAGGCGGCTCGGCGACAGCGAGTCGCCCTCGATCCAGCTCCCCGGTCCGAGCGTGACGGCCCGGGCGCGCACGTGCTCGAGGATGTCGCCCACGCGCGCGGGCGCGAGCATCTCGAAGTCCAGGTGGTGGCGCCTGGCGATGGCGCCCCGATGGAAGTGGGTATGGGCGTCGATGAAGGCGGGCAGGAGCGTCGCGCCCCGCAGGTTGACGACCCGGGTCCCCCGGGACGCTCCGCCGGCCAGGTCCTCCCAGCGTCCCAGCGCGACGATCGAGCCGTCGCGGATCCCGACGGCATCTCCCGCGAGCCTCGCGCCGGCGGTCGCGTAGACGCGTGCGCCGTGGATCGCGAGGTCGAAGGGGGGGTGTCCGGATGGCGCTTCCACGACCTAGAATGTATCCAATCTCAGGCATTTTGTCGAGACAAGGCGCATTTATGAATCCACCGCGATCCACCTCGGGGCCGCCGCGGCGCGTGGCGGCGGCCGGCAGGCTCGGGCCGTTCCGCCACCGCCCGTTCGCCCTGTACTGGGCCGGCGGCCTGCTGTCGAACCTCGGGACCTGGCTGCAGGCCGTCGCCGGGTCGATCTTCGTCTACCAGCTGACGGGTTCACCGGTCGCGGTGGGCATCCTCAACTTCCTGGGGTTCCTCCCGGTCCTGCTCTTCTCGGTGGCGGGCGGAGTCATCTCGGATCGGTTCGATCGCCGTCGGATCGTCATCTGGACCCACATCCTGGCCGGGCTCGTGGCGACCGCGCTGGCGGTCGTGACCCTCACGGGGTCCGTGACCGAGCTCCACATCTACGTGGTCGCCTTCGCGCTCAACACGACGTATGCGATCGCGAAGCCCGCGCTCGTCGCGATCCTGCCGGGACTCGTTCCCCGGGACGAGATCTCCGATGCGGTCGGATTGAACACCCTCCAGTTCATCCTCGGACAGGTGATCGGGCCGACCATCGCGGCGCTCGCGATGGCCACGGCCGGCGCCGGCTGGGCGTTCGCGATCAACGCCTTCACCTACCTGGGGCCGATCGTCAGCATGGTCTACCTGCAGCGGCATGGCCTGGGCGCGAACCTGGAGCGGCCGGCACGCGGGGCCGCAACGGGTCCAGCAACCGGCGCCCCGCGCGTGGCCGAGGGACGCAGCGCAGGCGCTGCCGCCACGAGCGCGACGAGCGCCGCGAGCGCGACGAGCGCCGCGAGCGCGGCGAGCGCGGCGAGCGCGATGACGTTCATCCGCCAGCAGACGTGGGTGCTGGCCCTCCTGGCCGGCGTCGTGGCCTGCAGCGCCCCCCTCGAGGTGATCCGCACCCTCTCACCTGCGCTCGCGGCCCAGGGCCTGGGCGCGCCGGAGAGCTCGGCCGGCCTGATCGTGGCCGCGCAGGCGGTCGGGTCCGCGCTCGCCCTGCTCGTCTTCGTGCCGCTTCGACGTCGCGGCTGGGCCGAGCGGATGGTGACCTTCGGCTACGGCCTCCAGGCCGTGGGCCTCGTCGCGACCGCGTTCGCCCCGGGGCTGGCCGTCGCGGTCGTCGGCGTCGCGTTGGTTGGGTTCGGCTTCTCGCTCTGCTTCCCGGTGCTGACCGGCATCCTCCAGACGGAAGTCCCGGACGGCCTGCGGGGGCGGGTGATGGCCTTCCACCAGATGTCCCACATGGGCAATCGCCCCTTCGTCGCGCTCATCGTCGGCTTCCTGGCCGGGGCGTTCGGGGCCCAGCACGCCGTCCTGGCCGCGGTCGTCCTGACGCCCTTCGGCCTGGTCGCCACCCGGCGGGCATGGACTCGCCTGGCGGCCCGATCGGACGGCCGCTGGGATGCGCGGGGCGCGCCCGACGAGCCGGCGGTGATCACCTCGGCGGGAACCTGAAGGGGCCGCTGCCGGGCGCGCTATCGGACCCTGATGTTGACCGCCTTGACCCGGGTGAACGACAGGATCTCCTCGAGGCCGTGCTCCAGGCCGACCCCCGAGTCCTTCCAGCCCCCGAAGGGAATGGCCGGGAAGCGGGTCTCGACGTCGTTGACCCACAGGTAGCCGGCCTCGATCGAGTCGATCATCCGGAACGCCCGGTCGAGGTCGCGCGTCCAGATCGCCGCCGTCAGCCCGTACGGACCCTCGTTCGCCAGGGCCGTCGCTTCGGCCTCGGTCTCGAAGGTCATCGCCGCCAGGATCGGACCGAACACCTCGTCGTCGGCGAGCTGCGTCCCGGCGACGACGCGATCGACGACGGTCGGCTCGAAGAACGCCCCGTTCGCCAGCGCCTCCCCGGCAGGCGCGCGGCCGCCCGCCAGGATCCGTGCCCCGGCCACCCGGGCACGCTCGAGGACCGCGACGCACCGGTCGCGGGCCGCCAGGCTGATGAGGGATCCCATCTCCGTGTCCGGATCCATGGGCGGGCCGATGCGGATCCGTGCCGCCGCCGCCGCGACCCGCTGGAGGACCGGCTCGGCGATCGAAGCGTGGACGACGAGCCGGCTCGTCGACCCGCAGCTCTGGCCCTGGACTCGCGTGTAGTTCATCCCGCGAACGATGGCCGCGGCAACCTCGTCGACGTCCACGTCCGGGAAGACGACGATCGGGTTCTTGCCCCCCAGCTCGAAGGACAGGGTCTTGACGCGACCGCTCCCGGCTGCCGCGGCCTGGATGCGCAGGGCCGTGCCCGTGCTCCCGGTGAACGAGATGCGCGCGACGGCCGGATGGCGGACGAGCGCGGCCCCGGTCGCGGGGCCACCCGAGACGACGGAGACGACGCCGTCGGGAAGGAGGCCCGCCGTCAGCTCCGCGATCGCCAGCGCGGAGAGCGGCGCGAGCTCGCTGGGCTTGAGCACCACGGCGTTCCCGGCGACGAGCGCCGACCCGAGCCGCGCGCAGGTGAACATCGTGGGGTGGTTGAACGTCGTCATCCTGCCCACGACGCCCCATGGCTCGCGCTGCGTGAAATGGTGGCCCGGAAGCGGGTAGGTCTCGCCCCGGACCTCGAGGGCGAGGCCGGCGGCCTCGCGCAGGAGCCGGACGCCCTTGGCGACATCGGCCCGCATCGCGCCCAGCGGGTTGCCCGTGTCGAGCGCGTCCAGCCGGGCGAGGTCCTCGGCATGGGCCCCGATCCTGCCCGCGAGCTCGGACACCAGCGCGCCTCGATCACGGGCAGGGGTCCGACGCCATGCCGGGAACGCTCGTTGGCCTGCGGCCACGGCTCGCGCGACGCCGACCTCGCCGGCCTCGGCGAGCCGGGCGATCGGCCGCCCGGTCGCGGGATCGTGGACCTCGATCGCCTGATCATCGACGGGGCTCTCGTCCAGCCGGCCATCGACGAATGAGCCCACGGTCGGCGTGGGATCGCCTGGCCCTCCCGCCAGAAGCCGCTCGAGGATCACGGTGCCACTCCGATCGTGTATCCAGTACAATCGTGATTGTAGACATTTCCAGACGGCAGGCATTCGAGGCCGAGGGAATCATGAAGCTCAGGGGCACGATCCGCATCGCCGCTCCCTCCCGAGCGGTCTGGGACATGATCGTGACACCGGCCAGCCTGGCGACCTGCGTGCCCGGCGTCCGCGACATCCGCCAGGTGGACGAGCGGACGTTCGAGGGGACGATCAGCGTCGCGGTCGGTCCGATGGACGGAGACTTCCCGTTCTCCGCCGTCCTCGAGCGGACGGACTACCCGGACGGGCTCGTCGTCCGCCTGATCGGGACGGATACGGTGACCCGGAGCCGTCTCGAGGCGTCGATCCGGGCCGCCGTCGCGCCGACCGACGCCCCGCCGGCCCAACCCGCGGGGACCGAGCTCGCCTACGACGCGGTCGTGAACGTGAAGGGTCGCCTGGCGATCCTCGGCGAGATGGTCCTGCGGGCGACGGCGAGCCTCATGATCGACCACGCCACCCGCTGCCTGCGCGACCGCCTGGAAGACGCGATCCCCGCGCCGGAGGTCCGGGCGTGACCGGCGAGCGCTTCGACCTCGTCGTCGTCGGCGGGGGCACGGCCGGGTGCGTCGTGGCGGCCCGGGCAAGCGAGGACCCCACCGTCCGGGTGCTGCTCGTCGAGGCGGGCCCGGACCCCGACCCCGTCCCGGACATCGTGTCCGACCCGAAGCGCCAGGCGGAGCTCCTCCTCGAGTCGGCCTACGTCCGGATGTACGACGCCACCAGGCTGGATGGTTCGACGTTCCCGCTCCTGTCCGGGCGGATCATGGGGGGCGGTTCGTCGGTCAACAACCTGGCTGCCGTGCGCCCGATGGAGCGCGACTTCGACGCGTGGAGGACCTACGGCGGCGAGGCCTGGTCGTACGAGCGCCTGCTCCCGGTCATGCGGGCCATGGAACGCGACGAGGACTACCCTGCCGGCCCGCTCCACGGGCGGGACGGACCCCTGACCCTCGGTCGCGGGTTCCGGCTCGACGACCCCGCTGATCCGCCGGTCCGCGCGCTCATCGACGCGGCGCAGGCGCTCGGATTGCCGCTCTGCCCCGACCTCAACATCGCGGCTCCCTACGGCGTCTGCTCATCTCCCTACAACGTGCGGGAGGGTCGCCGCCAGTCTTCCGCCGTGGCCTACCTGGACCCGGCGCGCGGCCGCCCCAACCTGACGATCCTGCCGGACACGACGGCCACGAGGGTCATCCTCGACGGAAGCCGGGCGCGGGGCGTGGAGCTGGCCGGCGCCGACGGGCGGCGGCTCGTGGAGGCCGAGCGCGTCGTGCTCGCGGCCGGCGTCTACCACTCGCCCCAGCTGCTCATGGTCTCGGGGATCGGGCCGGTCGCGGAGCTCGAGCGCCACGGCATCGCGATCCTGCATCCCCTCGAGGGCGTCGGTGCGAACTACCACGACCACGCGGTCGTCTACATCACGTTCGAAGGGACGACCGAGCTCCGCGAGGACTACGTCATCCCCAAGGTCCGGCTCATCGCGAAGAGCAGCGAGGCGCTCGATGCGCCCGACCTGCACGTGTTCATGCGGCCGACGGTGCGCGTTCCGGGGCTCCCGCCGATGCTCCCGGTCTCGCTCCACCTCCTCGAGCATCGTTCCTCCGGCCGGGTCTCGCTCTCCTCCGCGGACCCGGCCGACCTGCCCACCGTGGACCCCGGGCTGTGCGCCCACCCGGACGACGTCGGGGCGCTGGTGGGCGGGATCCGGTTCGCGGTGCGCCTGGCCGGCCATCCGGCGCTCGCAGCGTTCTACGGCCCGCTCATCAACCCGGCGTCCGAGGACGAGTGGGAGGAGCATGTCCGCACGAGCTACTCGACCTACCACCACGGGGTAGGGACGTGCCGGATCGGACCGGCGGGGGACCAGGGGGCCGTCGTCGATGCCGGGTTGCGGGTGCATGGCATCGACGGCCTGTTCGTCGCCGACGCCTCGGTCCTGCCGACCGTGCCCCGGGCCAACACCAACCTCGCCGCCGTGCTGGTCGGCGAGGTGGCCGCCCGGACGCTCGCGCGGTAGGTGTCGCGCGGCCGCGTCGCCCGGCCCGGCCGGCCCCGCCCGCGCCGGGTGCCTCCCTGGCAAGCGGCCGCTGCGCGGGCGGGCGGAAGGTCCGCCCGGCAGCCGGGAACGGCCGGTCAGGCGGGCTCGGTCCGCGCTGCGAAGGCGCTGCGATCGGCCTCGATGACGCCCGGCCAGCGCGCCGGCAGGCCCCCGTCGAGGGAGACGTTGCCCTTGACGCCCAGGGCGCGCTCGATGAAGCTGTTCTGGATCCGGAGGTACCGCGCCGGAGCCGTTCCGGACTGGACGTGCTCCCGCCAGACCTGGAACGGCGGCGAGAGCAGGTCGCCGGCGGTCCATTCGACCGTCGCCTCCCGCCCGTCGTCGGTCCACAGCCGGGTCCGGCCGGAGCCCTGCAGGATCAGCATCGCCTCCTCGGCCAGGTGGCGATGCGGTCGAACCCGTCCGCCGATCCCGATCTCGACGAGCGCGTGGTCGATCATCCGGTGGCCGCCCATCGAGAACCGTTGGATGCCGACCCCGACCCCGGCGTCCGGATCGGGCTCGACCGGTTCGGCGACCACGTTCTTGACCAGGTTGGCCCGCACCTTGCCGTAGTTCCCGGGCTCGCGGCGAGTCCAGTAGTCCGGCTCGTCGTCGTACCGGTCGTGGAAACGGAAGCCGTTCTGGTAGACGAACTCCCGGCTGTGGAAGAGCTTGCGGAGCAGCCGGGTGTTCTTGAACGCGATCTGGAGGGCAGGCCGGTCCGGGTCCGCGTTGTAGTGCTTGTGCCAGGCGTTCGACGGGATCGTGATGACGTCGCCGGCCTCCCAGTCGATCCGCTGGTCGGGCACGTCCTCGCCCTGCCGGAGCTCGCTCCACCCACGACCGGCGACGATGTAGAACGTCGCTTCGTCGAGGTGACGGTGACCCTGCTTCTCCCCGCCGGGCGGCACCTCGCTCATGTGGATCCCGAGCGTCGTGTTTCCGCCGAGCGAGTCGAATGCGGCCGCCCGCGGCGCCGGCCCGTCCCCCGCGTCCGTCTGGACGCGGCGCTTCGGGCGGGGCAGGAGCGGGAACGTGGCGAGGTCCCGGGCGATGACGCCCTCGACCATCAGGAACTGGCGGGTCTCGTCCCAGTACAGGCCGGCGGGAACCGGCGCCGTCCCGCGGGGCGTCTCGAGGTTGGCCATCGGCGGGCTGCTACTCGCCGGCCGGGCTGTCGGGGTGGCGCTCGATCTGGTGCAGGCCGAGCTGCTTGATCGTGAACGTGTCCTGGATGGCGAGGTAGCGCGCGACCTCGGTCTCGGAATCGTTGAAGTGCTGGTGCCAGGCCCAGACCGGGATCCCGACCAGGTCGCCTTCCTCCCAGTCGACCCGCTGCTCCGGGTCGCCGTCGTAGTGCATGACCGTGTGGCCCTTGCCGCGCACGATGTAGAGGACGGCCTCGGTCGTGTGGCGGTGCTTGACGGACGGGAGCGACGGGGGAAGCTCCGAGAGGTGCGGCTGGAGCCGCATTGCGCCCGAAAGACGGTAGAAGCGGGCCTTGGTATGGCGGAACTCCCGCGCGACGAGCTCCGTCGTGCGGAGGTTCTTGATGATCGCGCCCTCGACCGGCGGATTCTTCTTGTTCCACTGCTCGCGCTGGGTCATCTCGGAGATCGCCGTGCCGCTCAACGGCTGCTCTCGCGTGGTGACCAGCGTGCGGTCCTCGGACATGCATTCCTCCTCATCCCGGTCGCACCGCGCTCCGGGCCTCGTCTGATGGCCACTGGCAAGGATATTGTAGCCAATGCGATCCAGTTTGGTAACATGCACGTAGTTCCGACCCGCCCGGCTGGGCGCGGCGCCGAAACGTCCGAACGAGGTTGGCCGTGATCCCGCGCTTCTCGCTCGTCCGCCCGCGGGCGCTCCCGGAGGCCCATGCGGCATTCTCCGCGGTCGACGGGGACGCCGCCTACATCGCCGGCGGCACGGAGCTGCTCCAGGTGATGAAGATGGGATTCGCCCAGTTCGGCACGCTCATCGACCTCAAGGGCCTGCCCGAGCTGCGCGGCATCGCCCGACGCGCGGACGGCTGGCTGCAGATCGGGGCCGCCACGACGCACCGGGAGATCGAACGGTCCGAGGTGATCCGGCACGAGCTTCCCGGACTCGCCGCGCTCGAGGCCAGGCTCGCCAACGTCCGGGTCCGCAACGCTGGGACCATCGGCGGCAACCTCGCCTTCGCCGAGCCGCACTCCGACCCCGCCACGTTCCTGCTGGCCTGCGGCGCCACCGTGACCCTCGCCGGCCCCGCGGGCCGGCGCGACCTCGGCATCGGGGAGTTCGTGGTCGGCCCGCTGTCCACGGACCGCGAGCCCGACGAGGTCATGACCTCCATCCAGGTGCCCCCTGCCGGTTCAGGCGAAGGCCGTGCCTACGACAAGCAGGCGTTCTTCGAGCGCCCCGCCGCCTCCGTCGGCGTGCGGCTCACCGTCCGGCAGGGCGTCATCACGGCTGCGACCGTCGCCCTGGGCTCGCTGGGCCCGGTGCCCGCCATCTGCGGAGCGGCGGCCGAGGCGCTGATCGGCGCTCCGGTCGGGGCGGAGAGCCTGGACGCCGCCCTCGAGGCTGCTGCGGCGACGCTCGGCGAGGTCGAGGCCGCGTCGGACCTCAATGGCACGGCCGACTTCAAGCGCCACCTTGCGGGCGTGCTGCTCGGACGAGCTGTGCGGGCCGCCCTCGCGGAGGTGCACCCCTGATGCACGAGATGGTCACGATCGAGCTCTCCGTGAACGGGACCGCCCGATCCCTGCACATCGAACCCCGCGAGACGCTCGCCGAGGTGCTCCGCGAGCGCCTGGGGCTGACCGGCACGAAGGTGTCCTGCGACGCGCAGGTGTGCGGAGCGTGCACCGTCCTCGTGGACGGCCTGGCCGTGAGCGCCTGCACGTTCCTCGCGGTGGACGCCGACCGGCGCGCTGTCCGGACGGTCGAAGGCCTCGCTCGGGACGGCGTGCTGACGCCGCTGCAGCAGGCGTTCGTGGACTTCGCGGCCTTCCAGTGCGGCTTCTGCACGCCCGGGATGCTGATGGCCGCGACGGCCCTCCTCGAGGAGAGCTCCTCGCCGACGCGCGACGAGGTCGTCCACGGCCTCGAGGGCAACATCTGCCGATGCACCGGCTATGCGCCGATCATCGAGGCGGTCCTGGCGGCATCGGGGCGGGCGGGCGACGGCCGCGAGGCCGCCTCCCCCCCGGAACCCACGAACACCAAGGGAGGCGCGCGATGAGGCGGGTCACCACGCGACCGGCGCCGCCGGCTCCGATCGGCGAGGCCGTGCCCCGGCGCGACGCCCTGGCCAAGGTGACCGGGGCCGCGCACTTCACCGTGGACCTCGGGATGCCTGGCCTCGCCCATGCGAAGCTCCTCCGCAGCCCCTACCCGCACGCGCGGATCCGCTCCATCGACACGACCGCCGCGCGCAGCCATCCGGGCGTGATCGCGGTCGTCACGGCCGAAGACCTGGGGGACGTCAACCTCCTCTACGGGCATTCGATCGCGGACCACCCGCTGATCGCGACCGGGAAGGTCCGCTTCGTTGGCGAGCCTGTCGTCGGCGTCGTCGCCGAGGATCCGGTCACGGCGGAGGAGGCCGTCCGGCTGATCTCCGTGGAGTACGACCCCCTGCCGTTCGTCACCGACGTCGTCTCCGCGCTCGCCGGGGACGCCCCGCCCATCCACGAGAAGCCAGGCGAGCAGCGGCCCCACCGTGGCTTCGACGAGGACATCGAGCGGACGCACCCGAACGTGTGCTCCCACTCGCGGCAGGCCTGGGGGGACGTGGAAGCCGCCCTGCTCGGGGCGCACCTGGTGATCGAGGGTGAGTACCGCTATCCGCGCTGCTACGCCTATGCCATGGAGCCCTACAACGCGGTCGCCAGCTGGGCCCAGGGGGACCTGACCGTCTGGACGTCCGGCCAGCACCCGTACATGGTCCGCGAGGACCTTGCCCGCTGCTTCGCCCTGCCGCTGTCGTCCGTGCGGGTCATCGTGCCCTACGTCGGCGGCGGGTATGGCAGCAAGTCGTACACGAAGGTCGAACCCCTCACGGCTGCCCTGGCGCTGCGCGCCGGTCGCCCCGTCCGCCTGTCCCTCTCGATCGAGGAGTCGATCCTGACCACCCGCGGCGACGCGGCGACCGTCCGGCTGCGGACCGGCTTCGACCGCGAGGGCCACATCCTCGGTCGCCAGGCCACGATCCTCCTCGACTCGGGAGCGTACGCGGAGAACTCCCCGCTGGTTGGCCGCAAGGCGGCCAACCGTCTCGGGGGCCCGTACCGGATCCCGGCCCTCGAGGTCACCTGCTCGACCGTGTACACGAACACGGTTCCGGGCAGCTCGTTCCGCGGGTTCGGGGCGCCGCAGGTGACCCTCGCCGGAGAATCGCAGCTCGACGAGGCGGCCGAGCGCCTCGGGATCGATCCGCTCGAGGTCCGGCGGCGGAACCTCGTCCGGCCCGGGGAGCGGCTGTGGCCGAAGGTCCGGGGCATCGACGCCGACCTGCGGGCCGACCTCGAGCTGGCGGCCGAGGAGCTCGGCTGGAACACCCCCCTCCCGAGCGGCCACGGCCGGGCCATCTGCCTCTCCGCGTCCGACGCGGGCTCGGAGCCGATGACCACCTCGATCGTGCGGGTCCACGCCGACGGCTCGCTGACCGTGACCTGCGGCAGCACGGAGATCGGCCAGGGCTCGTCCACGGTCCTCGCCCAGATCGCCGCCGGCGAGATGGGGGTGGCGATGGAGCGCGTTCACCTCCTCCAGAGCGATACGTCCGCGGTGAGCTTCGACCGGTCCACCGGGGCGAGCAGGACCACGACCATCATGGGTCTCGCGATCCAGTCCGCGGCTCGCGATGCCCGGGCGCAGCTCCTGCAGTGGGCCCGCGAGTCGCTTGCCCTGGGCGGGACGGCCGTCATCGAGGAGCGCGGCGGCGTCCGCATCGGGGATACGGTCCACGACTGGGGCGCGATCGTCCGAGCCTGGTTCGGCGGGGCGATGGGCGAGGTCATCGGCCGCGGGTACGTCCGGCGCTCGGGCACGACCGAGGAGATGCCCCCGTTCTGGGAGATCGGCTGCGTCGGCGTCGAGGCATCGGTCGACGAGGAGACGGGTGTCATCACGGTTCACCGGATCGTGACCGTGGGCGACGTCGGGTGCGCCATCAACCCGCAGCTCGTCGAGGCCCAGGACGTCGGTGCCGCGATGATGGGCCTGGGGATGGCCATGCGCGAGGAGCTGGTCTACGAGGACGGGACCCTCATGAACGGCAACCTGTTCGACTATCGGGTGCCCCGCACGACCGACCTGCCCGAGTTTCGCTCGGTCATCGTCGAGCGGGGCGACGGGGTGGGCGTCTACGGCGCCAAGGGCGGCGGCGAAGGCTCGCTGAACCCGGTCGCTGCCGCGATCGCGAACGCCGTCCGGAGAGGGGCCGGCATCCGGCTCCGCGAGGTGCCGTTCACTCCGGATCGGGTGTGGGCAGCGCTCCGGGAGCGCGACGCCGACCGCCGGTAGTCGGCGAGGTTCCGTATCCGGGCGTCCACGCCTGGCCGCCGCGCGGGCGGCCGACCAGCCCGGCCCGCGGGTGGAGAGGCCCTGCCAGGATATCCATGCGGACTCGACTGGATAACAATCCTCGAAAGATGTAGACAATGCCGGTCGCTTCGACTACATTCTCGCAATGCACCTACCGGACCCGCGCGACCGCGGGTCGGATGGTCGAGCGAGGAGCGTAGATGTCCACCTCGATGCGCGGCAGACTGTTCTCGATGGCCGTGGTCGCCGGACTGGCGGTCGGGGCATGCAGCGGGGGTGCGACGACGGCTCCGACTGCGGCCCCGACTGCGGCTCCAACGGCGGCCCAGTCGACCGGGGCTTCCAGCGTCCCGTCCACTGCGCCCACCGGCCAGCTCCCGACCCCGGAGCTGAACCACGTCCGGATCGGCCTGAGCGTCACGAGCGAGCCCAGCCAGTTCGCCGAGAAGCTCGCCCAGCAGCTCGGGTTCTACCAGAAGTACGGGATCACGGCGGACGTCGTCGGGTTCGAGGGTGACGGCAAGAGCGTCCAGGCGCTGATGGCCGGCCAGCTCGACTTCATGGTCGTCGGCGTGTCCTCGGTCATCAACTCGGTGACGACCGACACGCCGACCAAGGTCATCTCGATGAACTCCGTGTTGATCAACGACGGCTTCTTCTGCACCAAGAACATCAAGACGGCCGACGACGTGAAGGGCAAGCAGGTGGCTGTCAGCACCTTCGGTGGGACATCCCACGGCTCGGTCCTCATGTCGCTCACGGCGCTCGGGCTGACGCCCAAGGACGTCGTCATCACCCAGGTCGGCGGCCAGTCGTCCCGGATCGCGGCCCTCAAGGGCGGATCCATCGGCTGCGCCCCGGTCGACGCAGCCCTCCAGCCGGACATGGAAGCGCTCGGCTTCAACATGCTGGTCAACCTCGTCACGTCCGGCCAGAAGTGGGGTCGGAGCGGCCTCGCAGCGAAGGTGGACTTCCTGCAGAAGAACCCGAACACCGCGCTCGTCGTGGCCGCGGCGGTGCTCGAGGCGCAGAACTCGATCTGGGCCGATCCGGCGACCGCCTCGGCAAAGTTCGCCGAGTACGCCCAGATCGATCTCCCCACTGCCACGAAGGCCATCGAGTCGTTCCCGAAGACCGGCGACCGGACGATGATGTTCGACGCCTCGGCGTTCCAGGCTCCCCGGGACGTCCTCGCGGCCGTCCAGCCGGCCATGGCCAACGTCGACGTCACGCAGGCCTATGACACGAGCTTCCTGCAGAAGCTCGCCGACCTCGGGTTCTACACCAAGATCGGCGACCCGCTCCCCTGACCTGTTGACGACCCGCGTCCGAGGCCCCCGGAGCACGGCTCCGGGGGCCTCGCGCTGTCCGGGGCTCGGTCGCTCACCTGGGATCCGGGGCTTCGTCGGCGGGTCCGGGGCCACGTCACAGGGCCAGCTGCGGCAACCGTGAGGACGGCGCTGACCGCGATGACGGACCGCACGCCCGCCGCTGCGGTGGACGGCGCGTCCGGGGCTCGGTCGCTCGTCGCGGAAGGGGACGCCAGCAGCCTCCCGGCGAGCGGCCGCGAGGCGCGGCGGCGGCGCGACGTGCCCACGTGCGGGCCGCGGGCTCCGCGATGGCGGGCCGCGGTCCACGATGGCCGGACCGCGGCGCCACGGCGAGTCGTCTCCGTGATCCAGGGTCGATCGGCGTGGCGGCCCCTCCAGCCCGCCGGCGACAGGTCAGGCCGGCCGACGGTCAGGCGCCCCACCGGGAGCCGGGGATTCGTCGGCGCGTCCGGGGCCGCGTTGAAGGGCCAGCTGCGGCAACCGTGCGGACGGCGCTGACCGCGATGACGGACCGCAGGCCCGCCCAGGGTGGCTGTGGCGGGCGACCGGATGGGCCGACGGGGCCGGGCCGGCCGGAAGGGCCGACGCCGAGGTCTCGGCCATGAAGAAGCGGCGCGGGTCCCTCTCGGGTGCCCGCGCCGCTTCGAGCCGCCGATTCAGTGAATCGTCGGTCGCCAGACGTCGAACCGGTGCTCGACAAGCCGAACGAGCTCGCCCATCGCGATGCCGAACAGGCCGATCAGGACGATCCCGAGCATCACCCGGGACGTATTGAGCATCGTGCCGTTGAAGCTGATGTAGAAGCCGATGCCCTCGTTCGCGGCCATGAACTCGGCGATCACGACGCCCACGAGCGCCCGTCCCGCGCCGATCCGGATGCCCGACAGGATGAACGGGATCGTGCTCGGCATGACGACCGATCGGAAGGTGAGCCAGCGCGACGCCCCGAAGCTGCGGGTGATGTCGTAGTACCGGGGGTTGACCGAGTGGACGCCCGAGACGGTGCTCACGATGATCGAGAAGATCGTGAGGAGGATCACGATGACGACCTTGGACTCCAGGCCGAGCCCGGCCACCAGGATGACCAGCGGCACCAGCGCGACCTTCGGGGTCGCGTAGAGCCCCGACAGGAGGACGCTGGCCAGGAAGTCGAGCCGGCGGAACATGCCGATCCCCAGCCCGAGCAGGACGCCGGTGACGATCGAGATGCCGACGCCCCATGCCCATTCGGTCAGGCTGACCGTGATGTGCGGCCAGATGACACCGGACGAGAAGTCCTCCACCGCCGCTCGCCAGATGAGCAACGGCGAGCCCATGAGCGTCTTCGGGACGACGTTGAGGTTGGCGGCGAGCTGCCACAGCACGAGGACTCCGACGACGCCGAACGTGCCGTAGAGGACGCGCTCACTGGGCAGGCGCAGGCGCGATGCAATCGCGCGTCCGGGCCGGCCCGCGCCGGCAAGATCGTTCGCCTGGGCAGTCATCGCTCAGGCCTCGCGGTGGTCGGTCGACCTGACGCCGGGGATCTGGCTGCTGATCAGCTCCCAGACCCGGGCCTCGTACTTCACGAACTCCGGCGTCCGCTTGATGGAGAGGGAGCGGGGGCGTGGAATGTCGACCCGGATGTCGGCCAGGATCCGGCCCGGCCGGGCACTCATGACGATGACCCGGTCCGACAGGTAGATGGCTTCATCGATCTGGTGGGTGATGAAGAGCACGGTCTTCTTGGCCTCGTTCCAGATCCGGAGCAGCTCCGCCTGCATGACCTCCCGGGTCTGGGCGTCGAGCGCCGCGAAGGGCTCGTCCATCAGCATCAGCGCCGGGTTGACGGCCAGTGCCCGGGCGAGGTTCGCACGTTGCTGCATCCCTCCGGACAGCTCGTAGGGGTACTTGTCGGCGAAGCCGTCGAGCCCGACGAGCTTGATGAACGGGATGACGCGCTCCCGCGCCTCGCGCCGCGGCACGCCCGAGCAGACGAGCCCATAGGCGACGTTGTCGACGAGGGTGTACCAGGGGAAGAGCGAAGCGTCCTGGAAGACCATCGCGTCCTCGCGCCCCTTGCCCACGCTCCGCAGCTGGATCTCCCCGGCGGTCGCCTGGAGCAGCCCGTTGACGATCTTGATGAAGGTCGTCTTCCCGCAGCCACTCGGGCCGACGATGCTCACGAACTCACCCTGGGCGATGTCGAGATCCAGGCCTTCAAGGGCGACGAACCCCTGGCGCGTGGACCGGTCGCGGTACTCCATCCGGACGCCACGGGCGCTGAGGGCCAGGTTCTGCTCGATCATCTCAGGCCGCCTCTTCTTCGAATTCCATGCTGGGCCGCCAGCGCTGGAGGTAGCGCTCGACGTAGCCGACCGTCTCCGTGGTGATGATCCCGGCGGCAGTGAAGATGAGGACGCCGAAGAGCATCCGGTCGCTCTGCAGGGCGGCCTCGGCCTTCGCGATCATCACGCCAAGCCCTTCCGTCTGGGCGAACAGCTCGGCGACGATCACGCCGATGAGGGCCCTGCCGATCGCCAGGCGGATGCCGGTCACGATGAAGGGGATCGTTGCCGGCACGACGATCGAGGTGAGGATCCGGCGCTGCGACGCTCGAAAGCTGCGCGCGACGTCCAGGTACTGGCGATCGACGGTGCGAACCCCTTCGACGGTCGGCATGATGATCGAGAAGAACCCGCCCAGGAACACGATCAGGATCTTCATCTCGATGCCGAGGCCCACCCACAGGATCACCAGCGGGAGGAGGGCAACCCGGGGCAGGGCGTTGAAGAAGTTCAGCCAGGGATCGAAGGCGAACGTGAGCCGCCGGAACCAGCCGATCATGATCCCCAGCGGGACCGCCAGGACCAGCGCCGCGAGGGACCCGACGCTCAGCTCGACCAGGCTCACCTGGACGTCACCCCAGAACCGCGCGTTCTGAACCTCGCGGACCCCGGCGGCCAGGATGTCGATGGGGGAGCTGAAGAAGAACGGATCGATCAGGTTGAGCGCGGCGCCGACCTCCCAGATGGCGAAGAAGCCCACGACACCGGCGGCGCCGAGGAGGACTCGTTCGTTCCTGCGGTACCAGCGGGCGAGCGGCGATCGCCTTCGTCGCTGCCTCGGGTGGATGACCCGCAGCTGCGTGTCGGCGCTGGGGTACATCGTGCCGATCTCGGTCACTGCTGCCTCCGGGCGCACTCGCTCGGCGCCGTCACTGGACCATCCCCGGCCCGGCCGCCCTCGCTGGCCCGGGCGGCAGGCCATCCCATCCACGCCGCATGCGCAGCCTGATCTTCCGGTTCGGCCCCTCGGCGTGCAACGGCGCGGAGTCGACGACCAGCCCGGTCCTCACCAACGACCTGTCCTCTGCGTCCTTCGACCTGCCCCCAAGGGCTACATTGTTCTTATCGACGTGGACAATGTCAACCAGTTTGTCTGCATCTTGACAGAGCATCAAGGTTCGCGGGACATCGATCCGCCAGCAGCGGGGGCCGTCCTCGCGCACCCGTCCCGGACCTGTCCGGTGGGCTCAGCCCGCCTCGAGCTTCGTCCGGAAGCAGTCGAAGATCTGCCCGATCAGCTTGTTGGCTGTGCCCTCGATGAGGTGACGGCCGACTGCGGCGAGCGTCCCGGTGATCGTGACATCGGCTGTCCAGTCCATCGTCGTGGGGCCCTCGTCGGGCCCGGACAGCTCCATCCGCGCCGTGGCGTCGACGGCCGAACCGGGCGCCTGGCCGCGGGCCCTGATGACCGCCACGCTCGGCTCGTGCCGCTCGGCCATCGTCATGTCCATCACGAAGCGGGCTGCGATGAACCCGACGCTGACCTTCGCCCTGACCTTGAAGTGGTCGGCATCGACCACTTCGATCGAATTCGACGCCCGGTCCGCAGCTCCCGACCTGGTTGGGGTCCATGACGAACGCCCAGACGCGGGCGGGCGGAGCGGCGATCCTGGCGCTGCCCGTGAACTGCATCGCAACCTCCACGCTCGGCGACGCGGTTCTCCGGTCCGCGCGAACCTGGAACCCGGCCAAGGAACCGGCCTCGACGGCCGCCATGCTCCGCCAGGTGCTCCCCGTCGTCGTGGGAGGAAGTGTACACAGACGGATGTGTTATGTATCCAGTACCGTGCGCGGTACGCCGGCCCAGGGCCCCCCGGCAGGAACCTGCTCGTGCCCGGCCGGCGGATCGTTCCCCGGCGCCTCCGGCGGCGTTCGCCGACGGCGGCGGGGTGCGCTGCGATCCAGGCGGTCCACGTCGCGTCTCCGGAGCAGGTACCGGCCCTCGTCGCGGATGGCTGCCAGGCGGCGCTGCCTGACGGCGCGCCGGAGCCAGGCCGGGTGTCGGCCCACCATCTCGGCGGCTTCCCTGATGGTCAGAGGGTCGCCCGCCTGGTAGAAGTCGCTGTGGTGCCCGAGATCGCTGTGGTAGATGGGACCCTCGTCGACAGTGAAGCTGGCCGGCCCCCCCGAGCCCGGCCCGGCGAACCGGCCTCCGGTACGGCGAGCGTCGTACTGCCGTCGTCGCTTCGGGTCCGAGAGGATCTCGTACGCGCGCGAGGCGCGCTTGAAGCGCCGCTCGGCGATGGGATCGCCCGGGTGCAGGTCGGGATGCGAGCCGCGCGCGATCGCCCGGAAGGCGCGCCGGATCTGGGCGTCGGTTGCGGTCCCGGCGACGCCGAGCGCGGCGTAGTGATCTGTGCGGTGGGTCATGGCAGCGGTCCCGTCCTGCCGGTCGCGATCAGGGCCTGGCGGCCAGGGCTTCCCGCCCTCGTCGGCCGGCGCCCGGGTATCGTACGGCCACCAAGGCAACTCGAATAGTAGACAAGATCACACAGATTGCGTACAATCCGTCCGCCCAGGAGGGAGCGCGGCTCGCTCGTCGGGCACGCGGCGCCGGGCGGCTCGTCCTGGCGCGATTCATGGCTGCGAGGTGTGCGAAGGTGGATCTGCCTGCCGGAGACCGGGCCATTCCCGACCACCCCTCCGGCCCGGCGGGCGGTGGTGCGCCACCGCGGCCCCGGGCGCGGTCCCGTCGCGAGCAAGGTGAGCCGAGGTGATCCCGCCGGATCTCCGCGCCACGCGCGTCGCGACGCGCTATCGGGCGATGCTCGAGCAGGGCACCGATCCCCACGAATGGCCATACGCCTGGCGGAGCGAGCTGAACCGCGGTGGCTTCCGGGCGGTGGACTTCCTCGCTGAGCAGGTCATCGACGCCGGCAGGTGCGTCGGCTGCGCCGCCTGCGTGACCATCTGCCCGGTGGACGTGTTCGACTACGTCGACGAGCGCCCGGTCGCGGCCCGTGCGCAGGCCTGCGTCGATTGCGTCCTGTGCGTGGACGTGTGCGGCGTCCTGCGCCCGATGGACAAGGACCTGGGAGGTTTCCTGGGGTTCCGCGAGCCCACTCGAGATGATGGCTACGGGTCCTACACGTACGGCTTCTACGCACGGTCCACGGCCCCCGACATCCAGGCCCGGGCCCAGGACGGCGGGGTCGTCTCGGCGCTCATCGTCCACGGCCTCGAGACGGGCAGCCTTGCCGGCGCCGTCCTCGGCGACGTCGAGCCCGACGACAGCCAGGTGGGCCGCCAGAAGCTGGCGACCACCCGGGCCGAGGTCCTGTCCTGCGCGGCGACCCGCTACACGTACTCGCCGAACACCCTCGCCCTCCAGGAGGCGATGCACCGCGACGTCCGGCCCGTCGCGGTGGTGGGCGTCCCGTGCCAGGTCGACGGCGTGCGGCTGCAGCAGAACTCGAGCATCCGACTCGAGATGGCGGCCTGGTACCGGCGCAACGTCGCGCTCGTCATCGGGCTGTTCTGCTCGGAGAGCTTCACCCACGAGAGCCTCGACCGGCTCGCCGAGATCCTTGGCGTGGAGCGGAAGCGCATTCGGAACATCAACATCAAGGGCAAGCTCGTGGTCCGGCTCGACGACGGGGAGGTCGTGACCACCTCGCTCAAGCGCTACAGGGAGTGGGCCCGCCCGGCCTGCCTCTACTGCCTGGACTACTCGGCCGAGCACGCGGACCTCGCCTGCGGCGGGATCGGCCTGGACGGATGGACGTTCGTGCTGGTCCGCACCGAGCGCGGGCACGCTGCCTTCCAGTCGGCCATCGACGCCGGCCGGATCGAGACCCGCCCGCTGTCGGACGAGCCTCGTGGCGAGTTCCTCCTGGACAAGCTGGCCGCGGACAAGAAGCGCAACCGCCCGCATCCGGCGCTGATGCCGACGCTCGACGAGCGACAGGCCCTCGGATGGACGGATCCGAAGACGTTCTACACGACTGGTCCCGGCGCGCCGGCGGAGCCGGCCGAAGGCGTCGCGGCCGGGGCGGGCGGTGCGATGCGCCAGGATCCGGCCCGGGAGCAGAGGGCATGACGGTCGCGACCCGGCGTTCCCTCGACGACCTCAACGTCCTCGTTGCCGGGCAGGGCGGTGACGGCTCCCTGACCGTCGTCAACCTGCTGGGCTCGGTCCTCGGGCGACGTGGCTTCCACCTGTACAGCGCCCGCGAGATCGCGTCGCGGGCGAAGGGCGGGCACGCGGCGGCGCTCCTGCGGGCCTCGACCGTCCCGCGCCGCTGCCTGGGCGACCGGATGGACCTGCTCGTCGCGTTCGACGACGAGGCCGTCGAGCGCGCGGGTGCGCGACTCCGGCCGGACGGGATCGTCGTCTTCGACTCGTCCGCCGGCCGGCCGCCGACGGGCTACATCCCGGAGACCGCGACCATCGTGGAGGTCCCGCTCTCTCGTCTCGCCGTCCGGGACCACCGCCGCGACCTCCTCAAGAACAGCCTGGCCTTCGGGATCGTCGCCCGGATCGTCGGCCTGACCGACGAGGAGGCGCTGGACGTCGTGCGGGGACGCTTCCGGCGCCTCGACGCTGACGGGATCGCGGCCAACGTCCGCGCCCTCGAGGCCGGGTTCCTGGCCGCCGACGAGCGTGGGTTCGGCTCCGGGGAGGGCCCCTGGCAGCTCGTCCCGACCGAGCGCGCCGCCCGGATCTTCGTCACCGGCAACGACGCGATCGCCCTCGGCTTCCTCGTCGCCGGCGGCCGCTTCTTCGCCGGCTACCCGATCACGCCTGCGACCGAGATCCTCACCTTCCTCGCCGCGCACCTGCCGGGGTTCGGCGGCGTGGCGGTGCAGGCCGAGGACGAGCTCGCGGCGATCAACATGGCGCTCGGCGCGTCCATGACCGGCACGCGGGCGATGACCGCGAGCTCCGGCCCGGGGATCGCGCTCATGCAGGAGGGCGTCAGCCACGCCGGGTCGGCGGAGATCCCGATCGTCATCGTCGACTGCCAGCGTTCGGGCCCCTCGACGGGCATGCCGACCAAGCCGGAGCAGAGCGACCTCGCGATGCTCGCCCATGGCGCGCCCGGCGACTTCCCCCGCATCGTGCTCGCCCCCGGGGACGCGGCCGACTGCTTCGACCTGGCGGTCGATGCCGTCAACCTCGCGCAGCGGCTCCAGTGCCCCGTGTACGTCGTCCTCGACCAGGCCCTGGGACAGGACTCCGGGACCGTCGATGCGTTCGACCTCGGCGGCGTGGAGATCGACGCCGGGAAGCGCCTCTCGGCGGCCGACGTGGCCGGCCTGGGCGAGCTCCGCCGCTACCTCCTGACCGACGACGGGATCTCGCCGTGGGCGCCGCCCGGCACGCCCGGAGGGATGAGCCTCGTCACCGGCAACGAGCACAGCGAATGGGGTCTCGTCTCGGCGGCGCCGGCGAATCGCGCGGCGATGATGGACAAGCGCATGCGCAAGATCGAGTCGGGCCGGGCGCACCTGCCCGGCGCGCGTGAGTGGGGGTCGCCGGGCGCAACGGTCGGGCTGCTCGGGATCGGGATGACGACGGGCGTGATCGGCGAGGCGGCGGAGCGCCTCGACGCCGCCGGCCTGCCGGTCGCCTGCTTCCAGCCGCGCACGCTGTGGCCGGTGCCAGGAACAGACGCTGGAGTTCGTCCGTCGCCACGATCGGGTCTACGTCGTCGAGCACAACGCCGAAGGCCAGCTCGCGCGCCTGCTCGCCGGCGCCGGGGCTCCGCGCGAGCACCTGCGCGGCGTGCTCAGGTACGACGGCCTGCCGTTCCGGCCGGGCGAGCTGGTGGCGCGCATCCTGGAAGCCGAGGGGAGCCCGTCGTGACCGCCACGTACCCGACCGCGCAGCCGATCTGGTGTGCCGGCTGCGGCCACTTCGGCGTCCAGGCATCGCTCGAGCGGGCCCTCGAGACGCTCGAGGTGCCGCGCCACGAGTCGATCATCCTGGCCGGGATCGGCTGCAGCGGGACGATCCAGAACAACCTGGGGACGTACGGCTACCACGCGCTGCACGGCCGCGTCCTGCCCAGCGCCACGGGCGTGGCCCTCGCCGACCCGTCGCTGACGGTCATCGCGGCGGGCGGCGACGGCGATGGCTACGCGATCGGGATGGGCCACCTGGTCCACTCGTTCCGGCGCAACATCTCGTTCACCTACATCGTGATGAACAACGCGATCTACGGCCTGACGAAGGGCCAGCGGTCGCCCACCTCGGTCGGTGCGGATGACGGGGCTGCGCCCTTCGACGCGGTGGCCATGGGCCTCTCGGTCACGGGCTCGACGTTCGTGGCCCGGGGCTTCACTCGCTGGAGCTCCCAGCTCGACCGGCTCACCCTCGCGGCGCTCGAGCATGCCCGGGCGGGCCGCGGCTTCGCCTTCCTCGAGGTCCTCTCCCCGTGCGTCAACTACAACGACACCTACCCCGAGTGGGAGGCATCGCTGTACGACGTCGAGGCCGAGCCCGGCTACGATCCGACTGATCGCGCGGCGGCATTCCGGACAGCCTCCACGCTGGCGGCCGACGGCCGCATGGCCGTGGGGCTCATCTACCGGGCGGGTGCCCCCGCCGGCGATGTCGCGGCCGCGGTCGAGGGTGGCGACGGGAAGGGGCATGGGCTGACTGGAGGCGCGTCCGGTGCCGACGGGTCGTGGCCGGTCGGCTCGCACGCGCCGCGACCAGCGGGCCCCCGGGCGCCACGACCGGCCGGCGCTCCGATCGACCCGGGCCTCAATGAGCAGGCCTACCGCCGGATCCTCGATCGCTACCAGCTCTGAGGCGCGCGGGCGACGCTGCTTCCGACCTGCTCAGGAGGCGGGTCTCCCTGCCGACGCGCCGTGACGCCGATCGGAGACGGCTTCAGATCCCGAAGCGCTCGATCGCCATCCCGGCCAGCTCCCGGCCGATCGCCAGCGAGGCCGTCGCGGCCGGGGACGGCGCGTTCTGCACGTGCAGGACGTGGGCGCCCCCGCCGATCACGAAGTCGTCGACGAGGGTGCCGTCGCGGCGCATCGCCTGGGCCCGGATGCCCGACGGGCCCCAGGCGATGTCGGCGAGGGTGATCGCCGGCGTGTAGGCCTGGAGGGCCCGGACGAACAGGCGGCGGCTCCAGTCCCGGATCATCTCGGCGCCGCCGGCCCGCCAGTAGCGGCGGGCCAGGCGGCGGAAGCCCGGGTAGCGCAGGATCGAGCGGACCTCGCGCAGGTCCAGGTCGCGCCGCCGGTAGGCCTCGCGGCCGAAGGCGAGGACCGCGTTCGGTCCCGCCCAGACCGCGCCGTCGTGGCGCTTCGTCAGGTGGACCCCGAGGAACGGGAAGCGCGGGTCGGGCACCGGGTAGATGAGCGAGCGGCAGAAGCGCCGCGCCTCCGGGCGCAGGACCGCGTAGTCGCCCCGGAACGGGACGATCCGCAGGTCGGCCGCGTCACCGGTCATGGCCGCGACCCGGTCCGAGTGGAGCCCGGCGCAGGCCACGACGTCGCGGGTCGCGACCGCCCCCGCCGTCGTCTCGACGACGAGACCGCCGCTCTCGTCGCCGGCCGGGTACGGGCTGGCCCGCCCTGCGGCCCGCCGGATCGCGGTCACCGCGGCGCCGGTCCGGATCTCCCCGCCGCGGGCGCGCACCTCGTCGCCCAGGGCCAGGGCGAAGCGCCGCCAGTCGATGATCCCGGTGGACGTGACGTGGAGCCCGCGCAGGCCCACCACCTCCGGCTCCACCTCGCGCATCGCCTCGGGCCCCAGCTCGCGCAGCTCGGAGCCGTTCGCCCGGGCCTTCTCCGCGATCGCGGCCAGCCGCGGGAGCTCCCCTTCCGTCGTGGCGACGATGAGCTCGCCGCAGATCTCGTAGGGGATCCCGTGAGCGTCCGCGAACGCGAGCGCGGCGTCCATCCCCTCGCGGCAGAGGCGCGCCTTGAGGCTGCCCGGGGCATACGCGTTGGGCGAGTGGATGACGCCGCTGTTGCGCCCGCTCTGGTGGGCAGCGAGCTCGGCTTCCTTCTCGAGCAGGACGAGGCGCAGCCCGGGCCGCGCTTCCAGCAGCCGGTAGGCGGTCGCCAGGCCGACGATCCCGCCGCCGACCACGACGAGATCGGCGCGCGGATCGGCCGTCACGTCAGCCGCCGAGGCGGAGGGCCGGCAGCACCTCGCGGCCGAACGTCTCGATGAACTCGGCCTGGTTGCGCCCGACGTTGTGGAGATGGACCTCGTCGAAGCCCATGTCCACGTAGTGCTGGATGTGCTCCAGGTGCCGGCCCAGGTCGGACGAGATCAGGACGCGGTTGCGGAAGTCCTCGGGCCGGACCATCTTGGCCATCGCGGCGAAGTCCTCCGGGTTCTTGACGTCCTGCTTGGGGAAGGCCATGCCCCCGTTGGGCCACTCGCGGACCGCGTTCGCGATGGCCTCGTCCTCCGTCGGCGCCCAGGAGACGTGGATCTGGAGGAGCTTGGGCATCCCGGCGGGGTCCTTGCCCGCCTCGCGGGCGCCGTCCTCGAACTTGCCCCAGAGCATCCTGATCTTCTCGTCGGCGGCCCCGACCGTGATCATCCCGTCGGCCAGCCGGCCGGTCCGCTTCGCGTTGACCGGCCCGGCGGTCGCGACGTAGACCGGGACGGGCTGCTCGGGGCGCGTGTACAGCTTCGCCGACTCGAGCGTGAAGTGATTGGTCCGGTGGCGGACCACGTTGCCCGAGAAGAGCTTCTTGATGATCTCGATCGCCTCGAACATCATCGTCGAGCGGACGCCGATCTCGGGCCAGGGGCCGCCCACGATGTGCTCGTTGAGCGCCTCGCCCGCGCCGAGGCCGAGCCAGAAGCGGCCCGGGAACATCGCCCCCAGGGTGGCCGCGGCGTGGGCGACCACGGCCGGGTGGTAGCGGAAACCGGGGGAGGTCACGGCGGTCCCGAAGGGGAGCGTGGTCCGGGTCCCGAGGGCACCCATGAAGGACCAGGCGAACGCGGCGTTGCCCTGCTGCGGCGTCCAGGGGTGGAAGTGCTCGGAGACCATGAAGCCCGCGGAGAACCCGGCGTCCTCGGCCTGGGCGCAGCGATCCAGGAGCTCTGTCGGGTGGAACTGCTCGAGCATCGCCGCGTAGCCGATCTTCGCCATGGTGCAACCTCCCCCGGGTCCGGACGCCGATGCTTCCGGTGACCCGCGTAGTGTGCCGCACCTGGGCTCAGGCCTCCCCGGTCGCTCCCGTGAACCGCCACGCGGCGATCCGGATCGCCGGGACCAGGACGGCGCCGAAGGAGCCCTTGAGCAGGCGCCGCTCGCTGGCGACCGCCTCGACGCCGGCCAGCGCATCCAGGTAGGACTGCGTGTAGCGGAGGTTCCGCACGGGGCCCACGATCTCCCCGCCGCGCACCAGGAACGTGCCGTCGCGGGTCATGCCCGTGATCACGGCCAGCTTGGGGTGGACCACGTTGGTGTAGTGGAAGCGGGTGACCAGCAGTCCGTCGGAGAATCCGCGGATCAGCGCCTCGCGCGGCGTCGATCCCGCGGCCATCTGGCTGTGGAGCGGGAACGGTCCGTAGGTGTTGGGCGCCGGCAGGCCGTGCCCGGTGGATCGGACCCCGGCCCGGGCCGCGGTCGCGCTGTCGTGGACGACCTCCCGGCACATGCCCCGCTCCAGGAGCGGGACCGGGACGGTCGCCACGCCCTCGTAGTCGAACGAGGCCGGCAGGCCGGCCGGGTCGCGGGCGTCGTCGCGGACGGTCACGAGGTCGCTGCCGACCCGGCGACCCTTCTCGTAGAAGGAGCGGCCCTCCTCGACCGCGAGCCCGCTGAAGCCGACGTAGCCCAGCATGTCCAGGAGGTCGACGGCCGCGTACTCCTCGAGGATGACCGGGTACTCGCCGGCTGCCAGGGCGACGGGATTGGCCGACGCGCGCGCCTTGGCGGCGGCCTCGCGGCCGAGCGCTGCGGCATCGATCGTGGTCGCGTCGACGGCCAGCGTCTCGGCGTACCCGGTGCCGTCCTGCGGGCCCATCGTGACGACGATCAGCTGGGCCGCCGTGCGCGCCTCGGCGGCGGCGATGCCCTTCGAGCTGGCGACGGCAACCGTCTCCACGGTCGTGGAGAAGGACCCGAAGGCGGTCACCCCGGCCGCGTCGGCCTCGCCGATGACGGCCCGCACGCCCTCGGCCCGCAGCTCCGGCGACGCGTCGGCCGTGCCCGCGGCGAACGCGCCCACGACCGGGTCGATCGACCCCGGCTCGGGCAGGCCCGTCCAGTCGGGCGCCTCGTCGACGAGGGCCGCGATCCGGGCGGCGTCCTCGGCGAGCGTCCGGATCGCCTCGTCGTCCGTCCGGCCCGTGGCCACGACGGCGACGCGCGTCCCGATCACGAAGCGCAGCGAGACCCGCACGTTCGATTCGGCCACGTTCTGGTGGATCTCCGAGTTCGCGAATCTGGTCAGGGCGGCGTCCTCGGCGATGACGACTGCCTCGGCCTCGGTGGCCCCGGCCGCCTCGGCGGCCCTGACGGCCGCCTCGGCGAGGGCCAGGCGCTCGGCCGGGGCCGCGCCCGGCATCGTGCCCTGCGCGCTCACTTCATGACCCCCACCTGGACGTTGCGGAAGCGGGCGCCGGAGCAGGCGTGGCCGACATGGCCGGTCTGGACCGGCTCACCCTTCCCGCAGTTCGGCGTGCCCAGCATCACGTAGCTGGACTCGTCGCCGACCGCGTCGCACGAGCCCCAGAACTCGGGCGTGATCCCCGTGTACGTCGGGTTTCGGTAGAGCTGCCCCAGCTTTCCGCCCCGGATCTCCCAGGCCATCTCGGTGGCGAACTGGAAGTTGAGGCGCCGGTCGTCGATCGACCAGCTCCGGTTCGACTGGAGCAGGAGCCCGTCGTCCGTGTCGGCCACGATCTCGTCGAGCGACATCCCGGGCTTCGGGAGGAGGTTGATGTTGGTCATCCGGATCAGGGGCAGGCGGTTCCAGCCGTCCGCGCGCATCGCCCCGCCCGACGGGCGGCCGATCCGGGGCGCCGTCTCCCGCGAGGAGAGGTAGCCGACGAAGATGCCTTCCCTGATCAGCGGGACGGACTGGGCGGCCACGCCTTCGTCGTCCCAGCCGAACGTCCCCAGCCCGCCCGGCGCGGTCGCGTCGGCCACGATGTCGATCAGCGGCGATCCATAGCGGAAGCCCGTGCCGAGCTTGTCGGTCGTCAGGAAGCTCGTGCCGGCGAAGCTGGCCTCGGTGCCGAAGACGCGGTCCAGCTCGGTCGGGTGGCCGCAGCTCTCGTGGATCTGCAGGTACAGCTGGGACGGGTGGAGCACGATCGTCCGGCGCCCGGGGAAGCTGGGGCGCGGCCAGCAGCTGGACGGCCTGGGTCGCCACGCGCTCCGCGTTGCCCGCCAGGTCGAGGCCGCGGATGTACTCGAAGCCCGCCGCCTGCCAGCCCCCGCCCGCGTCCGGGTAGCTCCGACGCTGGAGCTCGTCCCCGTCGACGGCGTTGGCCTCGATGCCGGCGCCGACGTGGGTGATCACCTGCTCGGTGAAGCTCCCGTCGGTGGCCGCGAACGTCTTCCACTCGCGCTGGGCGCCGTAGGTCGTGTCGGCGAACGCGACCCCGGGAACCTTGCGCATGACCTCGTCGGCCGCGAGCAGCCCCGCGAGCTTCTCCTCGAGGGGGACGGCGAAGGGGTCGTCGGCCACCGGTGTCTCGAACGTCCCGACCGCGGGCGGGCGCCCGTCCAGCACGACCGGGTGGCGCATGGCGGTGGCGCTCGCGCGAGCGATCCGCACCGCAGCGGCCGCGACCCGGTCGGCCTCCGCGGTGGTCAGCAGGTGGCTGCTGGCGAACCCCCACGCGCCGTCCACGAGGACCCGGACGCCCAGCCCCTCGCTGTCGAACCGTCCGACCCCCGCCAGGCGGCCCGTCTTGACGTCGATCGACTCTTCCAGCCGGTGGACGACCCGGACATCGGCGTACGTCGCGCCCCGCGCCCGCGCCGTGTCGAGCGCGCGGTCCGTGATTGCTCGCATGGGGGCCCACGGTAGCACCGGGCGCCGCCCGGTTCGATCGGGAGGATGCCGTACGCGCGCTGTCGCCTGCCCCGCTCCGGCCTTCGCCGCTTCGCGCCGGGGCGGCCTTCCTGCGGGTCACCGCGAGCGAGTAGGGTGTCGGCGTGATCGCCGCCCGCCGCGCCCTCGCCTTCGCCCGCGCGCCCGGCCTCGCGCCGACCTCCGGGAGTCGCGCCCAGCAGGCGCTCGCCGTGCTCCTGGCCCTGGTGGTCGTCGGCGGGGCCGTGGTCGTCGTCCTCACCCACCCGCTGATGGTCGACCTGGAGATCCCGCTCCGGGCGGCGGATCGGTGGGCGCAGGGGGGGCAGCCGTACCTGGCCAGCGCCTTCGCCGATGGCACCGGCCCGTACGACTTCCCGTTCTTCTATCCGCCCCCGGTCCTGCCCCTCCTCGTCCCGCTGCTCGCCCTGCCGCGACCGGTGCTGGACGTGGCCTGGGCGGCGGCGCTCGTCGGGGCCGCCGTCCTCCTGCTCCGGCGCCTCGGCGTGCCCTGGTGGGCGGTCCCGATCGCGCTCTGCTGGGTCCCGTTCTCCGAGGGGCTGGTCGGCGGAAACGCCCAGGTGCTCCTCGTCGCCGCGTTCGTCGCCGTCTTCTTCGAGCGGCCTGCCGGGGCCTGGCAGGCGCTGCCGCGCGATCCTGCCGGCGACGGTGCGCCGAGAACGATCGTCGACGGGCTCCTCGCCGCCGTGACGCCCGCGCTGAAGGCCACCCAGCCCCACGGCTGGGTGGCCCTCCTCCGGCGCCGGCCGGCCGGCGCCCTGGCGGGCCTCGCCGTCGTGGGGGCAGTGGCCCTGGCCACGCTGCCGCTCACGGGCCTCGACGCGTGGTCGGCCTGGCTCGCCCAGCTCGGTCGCGGCGCCGACCCTTCCTGGGCGCTGCGGAGCACGTCGCTCGCCCAGCTGCTGCCGGGGCCGTGGCCACTGGCGCTCACCGCGATCTCCGTCGTGCTCGTCCTCCGCGTCCCGGCCGGGCGGCTCGGGGCCGGCAGCGGCCTGCTCCTGGTCCTGGGGGTCCCGGCACCGCGCAACTACGGGATGCTCTTCCTCCTGCCGGCGCTGATGCAGATCCGGCGCGAGGTCGCCCTGCTGGCCGCGCTCCTCATCGCGTTCGGGGTCGCCCCCACCGTGTGGGCGGGTGCGATCCTGGTGGCGGCCGCGTTCGTGCTGGAGGGCAGGCACGGTCAGCCTGGATCGGCCGCCGGTGCGGCCCGGACTGCCCGCTGAGGGCCGACTACACTCGGCGGCGTGGAGACAGGCAGGCGCGGCTGGTTCATCACCCTGGAGGGTCCCGAGGGGAGCGGCAAGACCGCCCAGGCGGAGCGCCTTCGCACGGCCGCCGTCGCGGCCGGCCGCGATGTCGTGATCGTGCGCGAGCCGGGCGGGACCGCGGCGGGGGAGGGGATCCGGGCGATGCTGATGGATCGCGGCGAGGTCGCCGCCCGGTTCACGCAGCGGACCGACGCCCTGCTCTTCAACGCCGCCCGGGCCCAGCTGGTCGACGACGTGATCCGGCCCGCGCTGGCCCGCGGCGCCCTGGTCGTCTCGGACCGCTACTTCCACTCCACGCTGGCCTACCAGGGGTTCGGCGGTGGTCTCGACCTGGAGCCGCTGCTCGCGGTCTGCGCGTTCGCGACCGGCGGGCTGCTGCCGGACCGCATCCTGCTCTTCGACCTGCCGGTGGAGGTCGGGCTCGCGCGCAAGTCGGACGCCGAGACGACCCGCTTCGAGGAGCACTTCGACCGGGCCTTCCACGAGCGGGTCCGGGCCGGCTACCTGCGCCTCGCGGGGGAGGACCCGGCGCGCTGGATCGTGATCGACGCGACGGCGCCCGAGGCGGACGTCGCCCTGGCGGTGCGGGCCGCGCTGGCGGACCTGGCAGGCCTGGGTGACCGGCTGGAGGCCGGCGCCGGGGCGCCCTCGGGCGCCGCGGGCTGAACGCGCGGCGCGGGCCCCGTCAGGCCGGCGCGACGGCCTCGACGATTGCGCCGCGCCCGCCGTTCCGGGCGGCTCCGAGCGCCGCCAGCGCGGCGGAGAGCAGCTCGTCCGAGGAGACGCCGTCGACGGGGAAGCGGGCCACCCCGGCCGAGACGGTGATCGGCTCGCCGTTGACGGGCTCGAGCGCCCGGATGGCCTCCAGGACGCGCAGGGCGACCGTCCGTCCCGCCGAGCCGGGCGCCACGATGACGAACTCGTCGCCGCCGATGCGGGCGATCGTGTCGACCAGCCGGACCTGCTCCGCCAGCACCGCGCCGACGGCGCGCAGCACGCGGTCGCCGCCCTCGGCGCCGTGGGCCTCGTTGGTGGCCCGGAAGGCGTCCACGTCGAAGACGAGCAGCGAGACCTCGCTCTGCTGCCGGCCGGCGCGCGCGAGCTCCAGCTCCAGGACCCGGTCGAACGTGCGCCGGTTGGCGAGCCCGGTCAGCGGATCGATCTGGGAGAGCCGTTCATGCCATTCCGCGCGCTCGGCGTGCGTCGTCGCGAGGTGGCTGCGATCGACCGCGATGGCCGCGAGATCTGCGATCGCGGCCAGGAACCCGGGCGTTCCGGCGCCCACTTCCCCGTCGGCGGTCCAGCCCAGGACGAGCACCCCGACCGCCTGGTCGATCCCGTCGTGGCCCACGACGAGAGGCAGGGCCCTGACGTGGGCGAGCGCCATCCGCTCGGCCAGGGCACCGGTCGGCCGGTCTGTCGAGACGTCCGGGCTGTCGACGATGCGGCGCTCGACGGCCGCCCCGACGATCGGATCGGCGAGGTCTTCGGTCGAGAGCTCGACCGCGGCCACGTCGGCCTCGGAAAGCCCGATCCCATAGAGGAAATGGAGCCGCGACCGGTCGTCGTCGACGGCGGCCACCAGCACGACCCCGGCGCCGACATCGTCGGCTGCCGCTCGAAGCGCCGGATCGAGGGCGGTATCCAGGTCCGCGCCGTGGGCGAGCTCGTGGATGACGGCGGCCAGCCGCTCGTCGCGGTCGCCTGGTCGATCGACCTCGCTCACGTGGTCCCCTTCGGTGGCTCGCGGTCCCCGATGCGCCGCTGATGCTCGATCATACGCGGCCCTCGCCAGCGGAGTCGACGCGCGGGCGCGCGGCGCGTCCCTCGCACGTGGGGTCGACGCACGGGGCGCGAGCCCCTATCCTCGCTCGCGTGAAGCTCGTCGTGGCCATCGTGCATCCCGAGGACGCCGGCGTGCTCGTCAACGCGCTGCTCGAGAAGGAGTACCGGGCGACCCGCCTCCACAGCTCCGGCGGCTTCCTCAAGCAGTCCAACGCCACGATCATGCTGGGCGTCGAGGACGACAAGGTGGACGTCGTGCTGGAGATCATCCGCGAGAGCTGCCACTCGCGGACGCAGCTCGTCCACCCGATGCCGCCGATCATGGAGCCCGGGGAGTTCTTCCTCCCCTATCCGCTGGAGGTCGAGGTCGGGGGCGCCACGGTCTTCGTGCTGCCGGTGGATCGCTTCGAGCGCCTGTAGGGCTCGGCGCCACCGACCCTCGCCGTCGGAGCTGACCGCGCGGGCCGGGTCTCCCGTCCGCCGCCGCGGCCATGCGCCCCGCGGCCCTGCCCGCCCCGCGGCGTAGGATGCGCGACATGCCCGACTGGCTCACCCCGCTCGCCGCCGCCGCCCCGGACGTCGTGGCCGCGTGGCAGGAGCTCGCCGCCGAGCGGCCGATCGGCGTTCGACGCGAGGTGCGCCGGCGGGCCGGCGCGGGCAGCGCGACCCGGATCCTGCCCCAGCACGAGGCGATCGCCGATGCGTTCGCGGCCCGGATCGCGGCGCTCCCCGCCGCGGGGTTCACGATGCCCGGCGGCGAGGCGGACTGGAACGTCGCCCAGGCCCTCGGCCACACGTTCGAGGCGCGCGGCGGCCTCGTCTTCGCCGCCGCGCTGGCGGCCGCCGGGCGGTTCCCGCTGGATGCGCCGGGCGTCGTGCCGGGCGTTCCGGGGCCGGGCGATTCCGGCCGGGCGGAGCTGCTCCAGCGCCTCGAGGTCAGTCGACGCCACGTGGCTCGCGGCGCGCGGACGATCGCCGGCCACGAGCTCGACCCGTGCCCGCTGGAGCATCCGCTCGTGGGTCGACTGCGCTGCGGCGAGTGGTTCCTCTTCGCGGGCGTCCACGACCTGATGCACATGGAGCAGCTGGCGGCCCTGGCGGCCTCGCTGCGCGCCGGCGCGGGAGCCCGGGGCCGATGATCCGGCCGGACATCGTCGACTGCTGGATCATCCGCGCGGCGAGCGCCGGTCCGGGGCCGGGCGCGGACGAAGGCGGGCGAACGCGCGACCGGGCCGCCCGCGAGGTCCTCCTCATGCACCGGGCTCCGGGCCGGATCCTGGCCGGCCTGTGGCAATGCGTGTCGGGCTCGGTCGAGCCCGGCGAGCGCGTCGCCGCCGGCGCCCTGCGCGAGCTCCGGGAGGAGACCGGCTTCGGGCCGGACGACATCGAGGCCTTCTACGACCTCGACCTGGTCAACCAGTTCCACGAGCCGTCCGTGGACGCGGTCCTGGTGGCCGCCGTCTTCGCCGTCCGCGTGCGCCCCGGCTCCGAGCCCGTCCTGTCCCACGAGCACGACGGGGCGCGCTGGGTGCGCATCGAGAGCCTCGCCTCGGAGCTGGTCTGGCCCGGCTATCGCGAGGCCGCGACCCGGCTCCGCGACGACCTCGGCGATCCGGAGCGCGCGCCGTGGTTCGAGCTCACCCTCGACGGGCTGCGCGCGCCGCGCTGACCTGCCGAGGGGCGCGCCTTGGGCCGTCCGCCGGCCGCTCCCGGCGCCGACGGATGCTAGACTCGCCCGCAACCCGCCGCCGCGTGCCCCAGGGAGGCCGGAGTTGCGCAACCAGGACCTGACCACCGCCCCGGCAGCCCGGCGCGCGTTCCGCTCCAAGGTGGACGCGATCCGCAGGACCTACGGCTTCGAGGACGTCTCGCTGGCGCCCGGAACCGAGACCGTCGAGCCCAACGACGTCGCCCTCGCCCAGGACTTCTGCGGGCTTGAGCTGCGGATCCCGGTGATCGCATCGGCGATGGACGCCGTCGTCGACCCGCGCTCCGCAGGCGTGCTGGCCGGGCTCGGTGGTCTGGCCGTCCTGAACCTGGAGGGCGTGCAGGCTCGCTACGAGGATCCGGCCGGGGTCCTCGCCCGCATCGCGAGCGCGCCCGACGCGGAGATCCACGACGTCCTTGCCGAGGCCTACGCGGCGCCGATCCGGGAGGAGCTGATCGCCCGCCGGATCGAGGAGATTCACGCCGCGGGCAGCCGGGCCGCGGTGGCGGCCACCCCCGGCGCGGCCCGCCGGTTCGGGGCCTTCTGCGCCGAGCACGGGGCCGACCTGTTCCTGGTCCAGAGCCAGGTCAGCACCGCCCGCCACCTCGCCTCCGAGTACGAGCCGCTCAGCCTCGCCGAGTTCACCCGGTTCATGCCGATCCCCGTGGCTGTCGGCAACACGACCAACGCCGAGGCCGCCTTCCAGCTGATGGAGCAGGGCGCGGCGGCGGTCTTCGTCGGGGTCGGCCCGGGCGCCGCCTGCACGACGCGCGAGGTCCTCGGCATCGGGATCCCCCAGGTGACCGCGGTCGCGGACGTCGCGGCGGCTCGCGACGCCTGGTTCACTGAGACGGGCCGCTGGGTCCCGGTCGTCGCGGACGGAGGCATGAAGAAGGGCGGCGACATCGCGAAGGCCATCGCGGCCGGAGCCGACGCGGTGATGCTGGGCAGCCCGCTGGCCCGCGCGACCGAGGCGCCGGGCGGCGGCACGAACTGGGGGATGGCCGCGCCGTCACCGGTCCTCCCGCGCGGCACGCGCATCAAGGTGGGCACGATCGGCCCGATGGAGCGGATCCTCTTCGGGCCGTCGCATGTCACGGACGGCACGGAGAACCTGATGGGCGCCCTGCGCCAGTCCATGGCCGCGCTCGGCGCGCGGACGATCCGCGAGATGCAGCAGGTCGAGATCGTGTTCGCCCCGTCGGTCGTCACCGAGGGCAAGTCCTGGCAGCTCCGCCGCCGCTGATCGCCGGCGCCCGGTCGCTGATCGCCGGCCCACGTGACGGACGAGTTCGGCGAATCGCTCGTCGCGATCGGCCGGGCCGTCGCCGTCGAGACGGTCGGGCGGGTGACCGGCCACGCGGCCCGGACCGTCCTGGGCTTCATCGAGGAGCCCGACGGCAGCCTGCTGGTCGCAGCCGGCGACCCGGCGGCCCACTGGGTGGCGAACCTCCGGGCCGACCCGCGCTGTCGGATCCGCGTCGGCGATGCGACACGCTCGTGCGTCGCGGAGGAGCTGCCCGACGATGAGCGCGCGCGGACGGTGGTCGAGCTGATCCTGCGCTACGGCACGCCGTCGGAACGGCTGGGAGTCGGACCCGCCTTCCGGCTGCGCCCGCTGGCGGACCAGGCCCCGCCGGGCGCCCCTACCTGAGGATCCCGTACACGACCACGAGGCGGACGCCCGTCAGCGAGAGCGCGTACGACGAGGTGAGATAGCCGCCGGACGTCACGAAGCCCCGCACGATCCGGCTCCGGACCAGGCGGGACGTGTCCCACCGCGTGATGCCCCTCCAGATCGTCGTGCTCGGGATGACCGGGACGGTCGTGACGCGCGCGTCGTAGACGGGCTTCCAGGACGCCGCGCTGGCCGGGCCGTAGGCCGTGTACGTCCAGTCCAGCAGCCCGAGCCTCGGCGTCCGGGCGCCTGACCGGCTGCCTCTCACCTGGAAGGCGAACGAGCGGTAGGCAGTGGCTGCTGGCACGGTGAACTGGTAGCCGACCAACGGCCATTTGCCGGCGCTGCCCCTGACGACCAGCGAGCCCGCCGTGCAGCGAGCGCCGGTGGTCGTCCCGGACCCGGACCAGAAGAGCCAGCAGCGCGGCCCGGGCTGCGCGGACAGGATGACCGTGCGCCAGTACATCCGCCTGAGGCTCGTCGTGACGTAGGAGGTGACCACGGCACGGGCCCCGAACGCGTCCGTGAGGGTCTGGGTCACCCTGTACCTGGCGGCCGGCAGGATCACGCCGCTGGAGTTCCGCCCGTTCCAGGCGACCGCGTAGGCACCGCTTGCCCGGCCCACCGCCAGGACCCTGATCCTCGCGCCGGCCGGGTTGTAGATCGAGATCGCGACAGAGATCGGCTCCAGGCGCGTCCCGCGGACCAGGACGGTGTCCCTCCAGCCATCGACGACCGGGTAGAACGAGGTCGCCGAGAGGCCAACGCCGGTGACCTTCACGGTGTTGGCGACGACGGTCGGGGCGATCGAGGCCGAGGCCGCGAGGTAGTTCCCGTCGCCGGCGAAGTCCACCTGGACTGACTTGGCGCCGGTCGTCGGGAAGGTCACGGGGTCGGTCGCCACGCCCGCCGCGAGGGGCTGGATGGCATCGGCGAACCCGGTGACCTTGAACGTGACGCTGCCCGTGGGTGCCGATCCGGCGCCGACCGCGGGGAGCGTGGCCGTGAACGTGACGGGCACGTTCGTCTCGTAGGTGGTCACGGAGCCGAGGAGGCCGATCGTCGGCGTTGCCTTGGCGACGGTCAGGGAGCCGTCCGTGTACGAGAAGCCGTAGTTGTTGTCGACCCCGCCCGAGCAGGTGATCGTGTACGGGCTGCCGGAGACGTTGGCGTGGGGACCGGCGACCGAGCAGGTCGGCGGCGTGTCGATGACCGTGCCGTTGTCGCTCCCGACGAAGGTTCCGTAGGTGAACGTGAAGGCCGGGTCGGACGACCCGTAGGTGATCAGCTGGTTGTCCGCGCTGACGGCCAGGGTTGCCTTCGCGACCGTGAACGACCGGGGCACCGTCGACGCCGCGGCATACGTGTCGTCGCCGGCCTGGTCGGCGTGGATGGTGCACGTGCCCGCGGCAAGGATCGTCACGGTGGCACCGCTGACGGTGCAGGCACCGGTCGTCGCCGAGGTGAACGTGACGGTGAGCCCCGAGTCGGAGGTCGCCGAGACGTCGAAGGTCGCGTCGCCGTACGTCTTGTCGCCGAGTGCGCCGAAGGTGATCGTCTGCGCGACGTTGCCCGTGATATTGGCCGTGGTGGTGTCCACGGCGGCGATCTGGTAGCTGGACCGTGCCGTGCCGGCGAGGGCGAATCCCGTCCCGGTGACGGTCTTGCCGGCTCCGACGGCTGACGTGTCGAACAAGGCGGTCGCGGACGAGCTGTCACAGGTGACGTCGTCGATCCCGACCACTCCAACCAGCGCACAGCTCGCGATCGTGGCCGTGCGCGTTCCGTCCCACTGCCTGTTGTCCGCGGTGAAGGTCACCGTCAGGTCCGCCTTCGCGACGGTGAACGATTGCGAGACGGTGGGCGCCGCGGCGTAGTTGCCGCCCCCCGCCTGGTCGGCGTCGATCGTGCAGGTCCCGGCCGCGAGGATCGTGACCGTGGCCCCGTCCGTGCCCGTCGCGCTGCACACGAGCGGGGTCGTGGAGCTGAACGTGACGGGATTGCCCGAGGCTCCCCCGCTCGCGCTGACGGTGAACGGGAGGTCGCCGTAGGTCCTGCCGCCGAGCGCGCCGAACGTGATGGCCTGGCTGGCCTGGCCGATCGTGAGGGCCGCGCTCGCCGAGCTCGGGTCGTAGTTCGCGTTGCCCGCGAAGTCGGCGGTCACGCTGTAGGTGCCGGCGGCCGTCGGCGCCGTTGTCGTCGGCCCGTAGGTCGTGCCGCCGGTCCCGGCGTAGGTGAGCGTCACGGCCGGGGCGAGAACGTCGCCGATCCCGCCGACGCCGTAGGCGAAGCCGCTGCCGGCGTGCGGGGAGCCGGTGTAGGTGAAGCCCCCGCCGGTCACCGAGATGCCGGGGCTGGCTGTCGCGACGGTGAACCACTGCGAGACGGTAGGCGCCGCGGCGTAGTTGCCGCCCCCCGCCTGGTCGGCGTCGATCGTGCAGGTCCCGGCCGCGAGGATCGTGACCGTGGCCCCGTCGGTGCCCGTCGCGCTGCACACGAGCGGGGTCGTGGAGCTGAACGTGACGGGATTGCCCGAGGCTCCCCCGCTCGCGCTGACGGTGAACGGGAGGTCGCCGTAGGTCCTGCCGCCGAGCGCGCCGAACGTGATGGCCTGGCTGGCCTGGCCGATCGTGAGGGCCGCGCTCGCCGAGCTCGGGTCGTAGTTCGCGTTGCCCGCGAAGTCGGCGGTCACGCTGTAGGTGCCGGCGGCCGTCGGCGCCGTTGTCGTCGGCCCGTAGGTCGTGCCGCCGGTCCCGGCGTAGGTGAGCGTCACGGCCGGGGCGAGAACGTCGCCGATCCCGCCGACGCCGTAGGCGAAGCCGCTGCCGGCGTGCGGGGAGCCGGTGTAGGTGAAGCCCCCGCCGGTCACCGAGATGCCGGGGCTGGCTGTCGCGACGGTGAAGCCCTGCGAGACGGTGGGCGCCGCGGCGTAGTTGCCGCCCCCCGCCTGGTCGGCGTCGATCGTGCAGGTCCCGGCCGCGAGGATCGTGACCGTGGCCCCGTCCGTGCCCGTCGCGCTGCACACGAGCGGGGTCGTGGAGCTGAACGTGACGGGATTGCCCGAGGCTCCCCCGCTCGCGCTGACGGTGAACGGGAGGTCGCCGTAGGTCCTGCCGCCGAGCGCGCCGAACGTGATGGCCTGGGCGATGGCGGTGATGTCGGCCGTGGTCGTCGGCTGCGTCAGGGCGTAGTTGCCGATGGCGCTCCCGGTGATGGCCAGGCCCGCGATCTGGACCGTCTTGCCGGCGCCGGCAGTCGCGGTCAGGAAGGCGCCGCTCGCTCCGCTCACGTCGAGCGTCACGTTGGCGACGTCGCCCAGGAGGACCCCCGCGAGGGCCGCGAGCCCGGTGTGGATCGTCGCCGTCAGGAGGCCGTCGTAGGGCTTGTTGTCGGCAGTGATCCCGGTGACGGTGAGGTTCTTCGGATCGACGGTGAAGCCCTGCGAGACGGTGGGCGCCGCGGCGTAGTTGCCGCCCCCCGCCTGGTCGGCGTCGATCGTGCAGGTCCCGGCCGCGAGGATCGTGACCGTGGCCCCGTCCGTGCCCGTCGCGCTGCACACGAGCGGGGTCGTGGAGCTGAACGTGACGGGATTGCCCGAGGCTCCCCCGCTCGCGCTGACGGTGAACGGGAGGTCGCCGTAGGTCCTGCCGCCGAGCGCGCCGAACGTGATGGCCTGGGCGATGGCGGTGACGTCAAATGGCGCGCTGGTCGCGTCGGGGAGCCCTGTCGCGGACGCGACGAGCGTATAGCCCGTGCCCACGTTGTCGATGGACAGGCCGGCGAACGTCGCCACGCCACTCGCGACGGTCACGGCGCCGCCGCCCGTCAGGGTCCCGCCGGCGGGGGTCGCGCCGATTGCCAGGGAGACCTGGGTCGAGCTGTCAGTGGTCACGACGGCGTTGCTGAGGTCCTGGACCTCGACTGTCACCGTGGTGATGGTCGATCCGGCGACGGTGTTCGTCGGCCCGATGGTGAACGAGAGGTGGTCGGCCGGACCCGCCGCGAGCGCGGCCGCCGGCGGCAGGCCGCTCGCCAGCATCAGGGCAACCATAGCGGCAGACGTCAGCCGCTGACCAATCCTGTGCATCGGATCCTCCCGCCCGTCACCAACCGTCTCGCGGCCGGCGGGTGATTCTTGCGGCGACATGGCCGTTCACGCCATACGACCTTCGGTGTATTCGATCCAGCCGGCGGTTCACGGGTCGTGAGCTGTCCAGCGCCTCCCGCCATGGTACGTCCACGCCTCGCGGCGTCGACTGGCCGAGGCGACGAACGTCCCACCGCCGGTGGAGGTGCGGCGCGCGGGATCCCTGCCGTCGGATCGAGCCACGAACCCTGGGGCCGACAGACCCCGGCCGAACCCGACCCCGGCCGAACCCGACCCCGGCCGAACGCCCGTCCCTCTACACTTCCCGAAACGTGGGGCGGCGTGCGGAGGAGCGGCGATTGGGCGAGGCGGAGGACCAGGTCCCAGCGAGCGATACGGGCGCCGCTCGCGGGGCGGCCGATCCGGGCGGACAGGCGAAGCCGCCCCGCGATCGGGGCAAGACCGTTCACGGCGAGCCGGCCAACGCCGGCCACCGGGTCCTGGCCCCGGACGATGCCGAGGTCGAGGCGTACCTGGAGGTCGCGCTGGACGCCCCGGCCCCGGAGCGTGACGCGGCGGACCGACCCGGTGGCGGCGTGCCCCGGGGGGAGGCCAGCCAGGGCGAGCCGGATACGGTGGTCGTGCTGGACTTCGGCAGCCAGTTCGCCCAGCTCATCGCCCGCCGCATCCGCGAGCTGCACGTCTACTCCGAGCTGCTTCCGCACGACACTCCGTACTCGGAGCTGGAGCGGCGTCGGCCCCGCGCGATCATCCTCTCGGGCGGCCCGAACTCCGTCTACGATCCCGGCGCGCCGAAGCCCGACCCCGCGATCTGGTCGGGGCGGATCCCCGTCCTGGGGATCTGCTACGGCGCCCAGCTGATGGCCCTGGAGCTCGGTGGCGACGTCCTGCCCGCCACCCGGCGCGAGTACGGCCCGGCCACCATGACGATCACGTCCGATGACGGGCTCTTCGCCGGGCTGGAACGCGACCAGCCGGTCTGGATGAGCCACGGCGACTCGATCACGCGCCTCCCGGAGGGATTCCATGCGACGGCGCTGACGCCCTCCACGCCGTTCGCGGGCCTGGTGGCCCCGGGGCGAAACCTCTACGGCATCCAGTTCCACCCCGAGGTCGTCCACACGCCGCGCGGGCGCGACGTGCTCCGCAACTTCGTGGTCGGGATTGCCGGGGCCCGCCCGACATGGACATCCGCCAACTTCATCGAATCGACCGTCAACGAGATCCGCTCGCGGGTGGATGCCCATGCGCATGCGACCGCCTCGGAGGGCAAGGTGATCTGCGCGCTCTCCGGGGGCGTGGACTCGGCCGTCGCCGCGGCCCTCGTTCACCGCGCGGTGGGCGACCGGCTCACCTGCATCTACGTGGACCACGGCCTGATGCGCAAGAAGGAGTCCGAGCTCCTCCGCGCGACCTTCGAGAAGAGCCTCGGGATGCGCCTCGTGATGGTCGATGCGCGGGAGCGGTTCCTGGCCCGCCTGGCCGGCGTCGCCGACCCGGAATCGAAGCGCAGGATCATCGGCGACGAGTTCATCCGGGTCTTCGAGGAGGAAGCCGTCAAGCTGGGCCGGATCGACTTCCTGACCCAGGGAACGCTCTACCCCGACGTCATCGAGTCCACGACGCCGGAGACCAAGGCCGCCCAGAAGATCAAGACCCACCACAACGTCGGCGGGCTCCCCGAGGACCTCCGATTCACCCTGATCGAGCCGCTGCGCTACCTCTTCAAGGACGAGGTCCGGCTGGTCGGGCTCGAGATGGGCCTGCCCGAGGCGATGGTCTACCGCCAGCCCTTCCCTGGTCCGGGCCTGGCGATCCGGATCATCGGGGAGGTGACGGCCGAGCGGCTCGACACGCTCCGCGAAGCGGACTGGATCGTGATCGACGAGATCAAGGCTGCCGGCCTCTATCGCCGCCTCTGGCAATCCTTCGCGATCCTGACGCCCGTGCGCTCGGTGGGGGTGATGGGCGACGGCCGCACCTACGCCAACGTCGTGGCCATCCGGGCCGTGACCTCCGAGGACGGGATGACCGCGGACTGGGCGAAGCTTCCCTACGAAGTCCTGGGCACCATCTCGTCGCGGATCGTGAACGAGGTCCCGGGCGTCAATCGGGTCGTCTACGACATCAGCAGCAAGCCGCCCGCCACGATCGAGTGGGAATGAGCGGGGCCGGCGGTGTCTCGCGTCACCGGCGGCTGGCCCGCACGGGCCCGGCAGGACCATCGGGACGTGACCGAGCGCCCCTCGATCCACTAGCATCCCTCCATGCCCGAGGACGCCACCAGGCCCCCTGACGGCGGAGCGCCCGCCGGTCCCGCCTGCCCCTGGTGCTCTGCGAGCCTTCCCGATCCGGAGGCCGCGGCCTGTCCGGCGTGCGGCGCCCGTCTCGTCGAACCGGAGCTGGACAAGGCCATCCCGGGCCTCACGTCGCTCGACCCGGAGGCCAAGACGCGCGGCATCGCGGGGCGGCGGAGCCGCCTGAGCCTCGGCTCGATCCTGATCGGCGGGGGCGTCGAGGCGCCGCCGGCCGAGGACGAGCTGCAGGCCGTGGCTCCCCCCGATCCGGACGTTCGGCTCGAGATGCTGCGCCTGGAGTTCCAGGCGAAGCTCGCCCAGCTCGAGGGCGAGGCGCAGGCGATCGCCTCCGAGCACGGACAGCGCCTCCCGCCGCTGGGCCTCAAGGGGGCCGCCGCCGAGGACGACCAGGAGCCGCTGGAGGCGCCCCTCGAGGGTGACGCCACGACGGACGAGGATGCGGTCAGCTCGCGCGCCGCCGACGAGGATCCTCCGATCGCCTGATCCGACCTGGGTCGGGCTCCGCACGCCTATCCTTCCGGCATGTCATCGCGCCTGCCGCCGCCGGGTCCCTCGTTCCTGCGCGAGCACATGGTCACCCTCGGGGAGCGTCGGCTGCGGGTCGGAATGGACCGGCCCACCGTCATCGAGGGCTGGTGGCTGGCGGTGCTCTGGGTCGCCGACGACGAGGGAATCGTCCCCTGCCGGACGATGGGCCCGGCCGCGGGCCCTCCGCCGGGCCCGCCGCTCGCCCGCCTGGGGCCCCTCCTCTCGGGAGGCCTCTCCGGGCTGATCCTGGAGGAGGACGGTCGCCAGCAGCTCCGCCTCCGCCTCCCGGTGCCGCCCGAGGACCCGGACCACCCGTGGTCCACCCCGCTCGTGATCCAGGCCGCCCTTCGCTGGGAGCCGGCGCGTGCCGCGACGATGACGGAGAACGCTCTCGCCGACGCCGTCCTCGGCGCATTCCGGCGGGCCGTCGAGTCGGCGAACCGTCCCTGACCGGGACCTCGTCCGGCCCGCGACGGCGGCGCGGGGTCCGGCCCGTCGCGGAGTACACTCGGATCGATGCGCGACCTGTTCGATGACTTCATGCGCGAGCTCGCGGAGCGGCAGCGAAAGCTGGAGGGCCGCCCGGCCGATGGGTCCGACGCTCAACCCGACCCGTCCCCGGCGGACGGCGAGGAGGCGACCGAGCCGGATGGGGCCGCCGAACCCGTCCCCCGGGCGGACAGCGACGAGGATCGGCATCCTGGCGGGGCCGACGACGCGGCCGCTGACGCCCCGGCGCCCACCGCGGACGATGAGGATCCACGCCGGCCAGTACAGATCTCGTCCCATGACCGGCGGTCCCCGCGCGACGCTGACGACCGTGAGGCGGGCAGGCGTGGTGGGTCCGGCGAGCCGCCTCGTCGCCGCGGTCCCGGCGGGCCGAACGACGGCGGCTCCCTTAGACGCCGGATCGGCGGTGCGGGGCCCCAGGCGCTCCTCGTCATCGTCGGCGTCATCCTGCTTGCTGCGGTCTTCCTGGTCGGGACCGGGATCGAGCTCGCAACTGACGCGACCTGGTTCCGCTCGGTCGGCTACGACTCCGTCTTCTGGACCCGGCTCGGCCTCCAGGTAGGGCTCTTCGCGGCCGGCCTCTTCGCAAGCCTCGTCTTCCTCGGCCTCAACCTGCTTCTCGCCGGACGGATCGCGCCGCCCCCCGGAACCGGTGGCGAGCGGTTCCGCGCGTTCATCGCGCGGCTGGGCGAGGCGGCCCGGGGAAGCGCGGAGCCGTTCGGGGCCAGCGCCCGCGATGCGTTCGGTGCCCGCGACCCGTTCGGCGGCCGCAGGCGCCCGCCGTTCGGCGGCGACGACGATCGCCCGCGCACGGCGCGGCCCGTCGGCCCTCCCGCGTTCACGATGGAGGACCTCCCGAACCTCGCCCCGTTCGTGACGGTCGGCCTGATCATCGTCGCGATCCTCGCGGCGCTGGGGACGGCCGGGTCGCTCTCGGGCGGCTGGGAGACGATCGCGCTCTGGCAGAACCGATCGCCGTTCACGGACGCGGCCGGGGCCGTCGTCACCGATCCGGTCTTCGGCCGGGACGTCAGCTTCTACCTGTTCGAGCTGCCCTTCCTGCAGCTTGTCCAGTCGATCCTCGCCGGGCTCCTCCTGGCTGCGCTCGTGCTCTCCGCGCTGCGCTATGCCGTGGCCGCCCTCCGGGGTGGCGGCTTCCCGATCGCCGTCCGGGTCCACCTCGCGGTGCTCGGCGCATTCAGCCTGCTGACCGTGGCCGCCGGCTACCAGCTCGACAAGCTGTCGCTGGTCTACAGCACGAACGGCGTGGCGACCGGCGTCAGCTATACAGACCAGGCGGCGCGATTCTTCGCCAACGACGCGCTGACGATCGTCGCCGGCCTGGTGGGCGTCCTCCTGATCGTCGCCGCGTTCACCCGCTGGGTGTGGCCGATCGGGGCGGGGATCGCGGTCTGGCTGGGGCTGGCCATCCTCGTCGGTGGCATCTATCCCGAGGCGATCCAGCGGTTCACGGTGGACCCGAACCAGTTCGCCCAGGAACGCCCGTACATCGTCAACAACATCAAGATGACGCGGACGGCCTACAACCTCACGGGCTGGCAGGACCAGAACTACGGGGGCGCGGCACCGCTCACCGCGGACGTGATCGCCCAGGAGGCGTCCACCTTCGACAACGCCCGGCTGTGGGACTACCGCCCGCTGCAGACCACCCTCGATGCGATCCAGACGGTCCGCCAGTACTACGACTTCGTGGACGTCGACACGGACCGCTACCAGATCGCCGGCAAGGACCGCCAGGTCATGCTCGCGGCGCGCGAGCTGGCGCCGGAGCGCAACCCGCAGGGCGGAAGCTGGGTCAACCAGCGCATCGTGTTCACCCACGGCTACGGCGTCGCGATGGTCCCGGTCAACCAGGTGGACTCGCAGGGCCTCCCGAAGCTCATCATCCGGGACCTGCCGCCGGTCGCCTCGGCCGGCGCCCCCCCGGTGAACGAGCCGCGGATCTACTTCGGCGAGCGTCCCAACGACTGGGTCATCGTCGGGGCGAAGCAGGCCGAGTTCGACTACCCGGTGGGGACGAGCGACGTCGCCGCCCCGAACCAGCAGGTCGAGACCCGCTGGACCGGGACCACCGGGATCAAGCTGGACTCGCTGCTCACCCGCCTGCTCTTCGCGGCCCGCTTCAAGGACCTCAACCTGCTCATCTCGGACCAGGTCACCGCCGACAGCCAGCTGCTCATGTACCGCAGCCTGGGCGAGCGCCTGAACCTGATCGCCCCGTTCCTGACCTACGACAAGGACCCGTACCTCGTGGTCACCGGCGCCGGGCGCCTCGTCTACGTGCAGGATGCCTACACGACGTCGGACCGCTTCCCGAACGCGGAGCTCTTCGACAACTCGGCCCTGACCCAGGGGAGCGGGCTCGGCGGGCTCCAGTTCAACTACGTCCGGAACAGCGTGAAGGTCGTCATGGACGCGTACGACGGGTCGATGACGTTCTACGTCGCGGATTCGACGGACCCGATCATCCGGGCCTGGCAGGGCGTCTTCCCCTCCATGTTCAAGCCGCTCTCATCGATGACCCCGGACCTCCAGGCCCACCTCCGGGTCCCCGAGGAGCTGTTCAACGTCCAGACGATGACGTTCGCCCGTTACCACGTGACCGACCCAGCCAGCTTCTACCAGGGCGACGACCTGTGGACCGTGCCCCAGAACCAGGGCGCCACGGCCACCGGCCAGCTGCCGCTGGAGGCCTACTACGTCTACATGCGGATGCCCGGCGAGCCGGACCCGGAGTTCCTGCTCCTCCAGCCGATGGTGCCCAAGGCCCGGCCGAACATGATCGCCTGGGTCGCCGCCCGGAACGACGCGCCGAACTATGGGGCCGTCCGGGTCTATCGCTTCCCGCGTGACACGTCGATCTTCGGGCCGGCCCAGATCGAGGCCCGGATCGACCAGGAGCCCGAGATCAGCTCCCAGCTGACGCTCTGGAGCCAGGCCGGCAGCACCGTGGTCAGGGGCAACCTGATCGTGGTGCCGGTCCAGGATTCGATCATCTACCTGGAGCCGATCTACCTGCAGTCCACCGGCTCCGCGATCCCCGAGTTCACCAAGATCGTCGTGGCCAGCCCCACGAAGATCGTCTGGGGCGACACGCTCGCCCAGGCCCTGACCGCCCTGCTCGCGGGTGGAGCCGGGCCGACGCCCACGCCGACCCCCGGTCCGAGCGCGTCGCCGGGCGGGAGCCCGTCACCCACCACGACGCCGACGTCAGGGCCCGAAGCGACGCCGCGTCCCGACGACGTGGCCGGGCTGATCCGCTACGCGAACGCGCACTACGAGCTTGCCCAGGCGGCGCTGCGTGCCGGCGACTTCGCGACCTACGGGTCGGAGATGGCCAAGGTGCAGGCGGCGCTCAGGCAGCTCGGGATCGTCACCGCGACGCCCGCCCCCAGCGCGCCGCCGGCGCCCAGCGCCGCCCCGTCCCCGAGCGCGACGCCGTGATCTCGGCCGGGCGTCATGCGGCCTCCTCGTGACGCCGTCGTGACGGCGGTTCTCGCCTTCCGGCAGCGGAGCGGAGCGGCCAGCGCGTGATGGCCGCTCCGGCGGCCGGCGGCCCGGTCCTCGAGGAGCTCGACGGGACGCCGATCCGCCCGGACACCGCGCCGCCCCAGGGCGGGTGGCGCCGCGCGATGCTCACGGCCACGATCGTGACCGGCGCCCGTCCGGTGCTGTGGGCCTACGCCCTGGTCGCGTTCCTCGCCCGCGGCGGCATCCTCGTCCTGGTCGTGCCGATGGTCACCCTGCCGACGCTCGTGGAGCTCGCCAACGCGGTGGGCCCGACGTCCGTCACGGCCGCGGGGCCCACTGCCGAGCTCGTCGCCGCCATCGGGGCGGGCGTCGCCGCGGTGGCCGCGGCGGTCATCGCCGGGACGCTGATCGCGGCCGCGGCCGAGGTCGCCCTTCATCGGGCGACGATCGCCGCTGACCCCGACGATCCGGACGAGGTGCGCGCGCGCCCGCCTCTGCCGGCGAGGGCGCTCCGGCGCTCGATCCGCCGGACGGCGCTCGCGGCCGCCGCCGTCCGGTTCATCCTCCTCGTCCCGGTTCTGCTCGCCCTCCTCGTCGCCACCCCCGCCTGGGTCTCCGTCGCCTACGCCGAGCTCGTGCTGCCGACCGACCTCGCGATCCCCTTCCCGGTCCGGGTCCTCCTTGGAGCGCTGGGGCCGAGCGTGCTGGTCCTCGCCGCGTGGCTGGTGGGGGAGGCGCTGGGCGGCCTGGCGACGCGCCGGATCGCGCTCGTCGGGACATCGGCGCCGCGGGCGCTCCTCGCCGGGCTCGGGGACCTGGTCCGCGCGCCCTTGGCCTCGCTCGCCACGCTCGCGCTCGGCCTTGCCGGATCGGTCGTCGTGCTGGCGCCCGGCGTCGCCGTCGTGGCCGTCGCCTGGGACCGCGCGCGCATCGCGCTCGTCGACAACCTGGGAGCGGTCCCGATCTTCCTCGGAGCGGTCGTCGTGGTGACCGCCCTGGGCGCGGCGCTGACCGTGGCCGGAGTCGCCGCGGCCTGGCGCGCGGCGCTGTGGACCGCCTGGCTCGAAGGTCGGCATCGCCTCGGGTAGGGCCGACCACGCCCGGCGGCGTGGGGACCGTTGGTCCGGGTCGGGACCCGGAAGATGGTCCTGCCTTCGCGCTCGCGCGGGGCGGACATGGTGACCGCAGGCGCCGGGACCGTCGTCCAGGGCTGGACGACCGTGCGACACTCCGGGCCACACGCCCATCCGGGAGATCGAATGGTTGCCGAGCCGCAGGCCTGTCCCGAGTGCGACGCGCCGGTCCGTTCCGGCCGCCTGTCGTGTCCGTCGTGCGGCGCGCTCCTCGCAGCCGTCGAAGGGCGAGTCGCGCCCTCCGCGCGCGCCGTGCCGGAGGGGAGGCCCGTCGGCGCGGCGAGCGGGTCCCGGGCGGCGGCCGAGCCCCGGACCGCGCCCGAAGCCGCCGCGCCGACGGTCGCCACCAGGGTTGCGCCGACGGTCCCGAAGGCGCGGCGCGAAGCGCAGGGCGGCGCCCCCTCGACCGTCGCGGTGCGCCGGCGAGCCACGACGCTCCGCCCGCCCGTCGTGGAGCCGGTCGCCCCGCCCGTCGACCAGCCGGCGGCATCGGCACCGCAGACCGAGGCGCGCCCGGTCGCGCCCCCGGCGATCGTCGAGGCTGTCCCTCCCCCCATGCTCGTCGACGCGGTCCCGCCGGCTCCGGAGCCCGATCCCACCCCGATCCCCGGTCCCTCGATCGCGGCCCCGACGGCCGACCCGGGCCGGCCGATCCCGGGGTCGTACCTGCCCCCGTCGGACATCTTTCGGGCCCGCGCCGCGGCCGCGCCCGCGAGCCGGCCGGCGACGCCGCTGGGAGACGCCCACGGCGCGGGCGCCCGGTCCGCCACCTCGTTCGCCCCACCGACCGGGCACCCCGCCCCGGCAGCTCCCCCGACGGCGACCCGCCCGCCCCGCGCCCCGGTGCTGGACATGCCGTTCCAGGTCGCGGCCGGTGCTGGCCCGAAGCTCGTGGCGATCGGCGCGGCGATGGCGGTGTTCTCCTTCGTCCTGCCCTGGATTCCCGAGCAGAGCGTCGTGATCGGGGCCACCCCGGGCCAGGGGCTCTTCGCGCGCTGGGGCCTCGCCGCGATCGGGAACCTCGTGCCCCTCGGCACGGCGGTCATCGTGCTGGTGCTGGCCACGCTCCCGAACCGCGTGCCCCCCTGGATCGTCGGCGGGGTCCTCCCGCTCGCGCTGGGCGGCGCCCTCGCGGCGATCGGCTGGATCTACACGACCTCGCAGTTCGGCTACTCGGCGGGGATCGTCCTGCTCCTTGCGGCGGGGATCCTCCTCGTCGCCGGTGGGGTGCTCGTGCTGCGTTCGGCCGTGCGCCGCGCGGCGTCGACGGACTGACGGGCGCCGCATCTCAGCGCCGGATCATCCCGCGTCACGCCCGCCAGGGCCGAATCGTCCCAGCCAATCGGGGAGCCCCGGGACCCCTGATATAGTGCGCCGAGCGGGACCGGGGCCCCCGGTCGTCCGGGCTGGAACGGAAACCACACGCGGGTGAAGCACGCGGCATGAACCTCGACTTCCTCTCGGGGATCGGCGCTTCGATCGGTGAGTTCTTCGCGAGTCCGCTGGTCCAGCTGGGCATCCAGATGATCCTCGCCTACATCGTGGTCATCTGGCTCGCCTCGGCGTTCTGGGCCTTCGTGGACATGCGGCTGCGCACGACGAACCCCGTCCTGCCGTACCTCGCGGCGGCATTCGTCATCGCGTTCACGTTCGTCTTCTTCCCGTTCGCCGTCCTGATCTACAAGATCATTCGCCCCCAGGAGCGGATCGGCGAAGCCTATGAACGGGGCCTCGCCGAGGAGGCGCTCCTCGCCGAGATCGAGGCCGTCGAGCACTGCGCCACCTGCGGGCGGAAGGTGCACGAGGACTGGATCCTCTGCCCGACCTGTCGAACGCGCCTGAAGCGCGTCTGCCCGAACTGCCAGAAGCTGGTGGGCCTCGACTGGTCCCTGTGCGCCTGGTGCGGCCGCGACTTCGAGCGGCCGGTCGCCGCGATCGGGGCCATCCCCGTTCCCGTCCACGCCCCGGCGCCGGCCGTCGAGGAGACGCCGGCCGCGGCCGCCGCCCGCGCCGGACGCGGTGCGCGCACCGCGGGCGCGGCCCGGGCGTCGACGGCGAGAGCACCGCGCTCAACCGCCGCCGCACCTCCGACCCAGCCCAGCTGAACGGCGGCCCTCGCCCGGGGGACGACCCGCGACCGGCCGACGATACGGCTCCGGCCGACCGTCCGCGTCCCGGCACGTTCGAGCTGGAGGGGCGCGCGGCGCCGGGCCTCTACGCTGTCGGCTGGATCCTGGTCGGGGCCGGCTTCGCCGCCCTGGTCGTCGGCCTCGGGGCGGGTGGGGGCGGCACGGCCGGCCTGATCCTGTTCGTCGCCGGGCTCGGGCTGCTGGGATTCGGATCCTTCGCTGCGGCCGGGGCCCAGGGGCTGCAGCGCGCGGCCGACGGCCGGGCCTGGGCCGGCCCGTCGCCCTTCCTCGTCTTCTTCTCCGCGTTCGTGCTCAGCCTGTTCGCGACCTACCTGCTGGCAACCCTCCTCGACGCGCTCGGCGTGGGCATGTCCGGTCCATACGGCTCGCTCCTCTCCGTGGCCATCTCCGCCCTGGTCAGCCTTGCCCTGGTCCGGACGCTGGTCGTGGGCCCGGCGGCGCTCTCGTGGCGGGCCATGGGCTTCCGGCGGCCCGGGCCCGGCGAAGGGACGCTGGTCGAGGACGTCGCCTGGGGCCTTGCCCTCGCCCTGCCCGCGCTGTTCATGGCGGGGTTGCTGGCGGCTGCGCTGGTCGCGTTGCTGGGCGTGGCCCCCGACCCGGTCCTCGAGCCGACCCGCGATCCCGGCGGCATCGTCGCGAACCTTCTGGCGGCCGCCGTGGTCGCGCCGATCTGGGAGGAGGTCTTCTTCCGGGGGTTCGCCACGACGGCGTGGGCGCGCACGCTCGGCGCACGCGGGGCGATCCTGCGGGGGGGCATCTTCTTCGCGGCGGTCCACGTGATCGCGCTCACCGGAAGCGACTTCTCGAGCGCGGCCCGGGTGGCGCTGATCATCTTCGCCATCCGGCTCCCGCTCGGGTTCCTGCTGGGCTGGCTCTTCCTGCGTCGAAGATCGCTGGCGGCCCCCATCGCGCTGCACGCCGCATACAACGTGCTCCCGATCCTGCTCTTCCTGCTGGCCGGCCCGGCGATCCCGTCCGGGTGAGCGGCCGATGTCCGGCAAGCACCCGCAAAGGCGTCGTTGAGGGTGCGGTGAGGCCCCCCGCGTAGGCTGCGCTGCGTTCCCGGATCCGGATGGCGGGGGAATTGGCGGGCTCCGTCGTCCGGGTCCGGGAACACCACTCCGTACCGCCGGGGCCGGAGTCTCTGGAGTGGCGGCCGACCCGGGGCGCACCATCCCCTCCCGCCTGGCATCGAGGAGGTGGCCGGCGGCTGGCAGGCTGGACCTATAATCGTGCGGACGATCTGCCGTCTGGACCGTCGTTCGCGCAACGAGGACGGCCGCCATGGATGGCACCGTTGATGTACCGCTGAGCGCACCGCCAGCCGAGGCACGCCGCGCGCTCGTGCTCCACGATCGCCCGCTGGTGGTGGACCTCATCACGCTGACGCTCAATCACGGTGTGTTCGCCGTCCGGGCCGCGAGCAACCTCGCCGAGGCGACGGCGATCCTGACCGAATGGGTCCCGCACATGTCCGTGGTCGACATGGACCACGACGACAGCACCGCCGTGCTGCGGCTGCTCGGGGCCTCGAACACCATGAAGCGCACCGGAACGCCGGTCCTGGGCCTCACCCGGCGGGGCGACCTCAAGACGAAGCTGCGGGCCTTCGAGCTCGGGCGTCGACGACATCCTGACGATCCCCTTCTCGCCGGAGGAGCTGCTCGCCCGCTCGATCGTGATCACCCGGCGCGCGTCGGGAGTCGATCGGCCACTCATCCCCACGATCGCGCTCGGCGAGATCGAGATCGACATCGTCAATCGCCAGGTCCGGGCCGGCAGCTCGGTCGTGCACCTCTCCGGGATCGAGCAGAGCCTGCTCTACCTCCTGGCCAGTCGCGCCGGGCGGGTCGTGAGCAGGGAGGACATCCTCGACGCCATCTGGGGCACCGACTTCGTGGCCGAGAGCAACGTCGTGGACCGCCACATCCGGAGCCTGCGCATCAAGCTCCAGAATGACTATCGCCATCCGCGCTTCATCTCGACGGTCCCCGGCAAGGGCTACCGCTTCATCCCGACCTTCTCGAGCTCGGGATGGCAGGGCGAGCCCCTCGGGAGGGAATCCGCACCGAGCTGAAGGGCGCCGAATCGCCGCCCCGCCGGGCTCGCTCGCGAGAGCCGTTCGGGAGATCCCGACGCGCCGCCCGGGACCCCACGACCTTGGCAACCTCGGCGGGGCTGTCGGATGGTGTGCGCCCGGCAGATTACGGGCCGTCATGACGCCCACCTCCACGCACCACAGACTCGGATCACGTCCGAGAGTCCGGGGCGGGCGTCGAGTCCCGGGGCAGGGCAGGAGACCGTGGCATCTGCCGAGCGCGTCAAGGAACCGGCGGGACGGGCGGACATCCTGGCTGGGCGGGCAGGTCGGCGGGATAGCCTCGAGGCGGTCGGCCTCCTGCTCGGGATCCTCGGTGTCCTCCTCGTGGTCGCGGCGACCATCGGCGGACTGCCCGTTGGCTGACCGGACGATCGATGTCAGGACGCAGTCCACCGGCGAGTCGATCCGGGATGACGACCGCGGCCTCGGCCGCACCCGGCCGACTCGCCCTCAAATGCCCGCCCGCGGGAAGGCTCGCGGTCCGTGGGAGGCGACCGTGCGCCGTGAGCCGATGGTCGCCGGGCCTGACGCCGGCCCGGACCTCCCGGCGACGATGCCGCGCGACCTGATCCTCATCGGGGCCACCGTGCTCCTCGTTCTCGGCTTCCTCGCGGTGGCGCTGGGCGTCCGGTAGGCGGGCTCGGGTTGGGCCCGGGACCGGCGCGGGCGTCGCCGGCGAACGCGGCTCGACGATCCGGGCGCACCGGTGAGTGCCGCGTAAGCGGCGGCCGATAGTCTCCCTGCACCCCCAGATCCCGCCCGTGACCCGCCAGGGAGTAGTCAGCGCGTGGCCCACTCGCGTCCGCCGTCAAGGGCGCCCTCCGCGCCCGCTGCGGGGACCGTCCCGGCGAGCGATCCGGGAGATCCCGGCCGAGGAGCGTCCCCGCGAGCGCCTCGCCGCACGCGGCGTGGCCGGGCTCACGACCGCAGAGCTGGTCGCCCTGGTCTGGGGCTCGGGCGCGCGCGGCCTGGGCGCCGTCGATCTCGCCGAGGAGGCCCTGGCCCGCCACGACGGGTTGGCCGGCCTGGCCACCGCCGGTGAGCTCGAGCTCCTGGACCTGCCCGGCGTGGGCACGGCCAAGGCCGCCCAGCTGACGGCCGCCTTCGAGCTGGGCCGCCGCCTGGCCGCCGACTGGCCGGCGGGGCGCTGGACCGTGCGCGCCCCGCGCGACGTGGCGGACCGGCTGATCCCCCAGATGGGGCACCTCGAGCGCGAGGAGCTCCGGGTCGTGCTCCTCACCACCAAGAACACGGTCCTCAAGGTCGTGACGGTCTACCAGGGCAACGTGTCGGCCTCGCTCGTCCGGGTCGGCGAGCTCTACCGCGACGCGGTCCGGATCAGCGCCGCGGGCGTGATCCTCGTCCACAACCACCCGAGCGGCGACCCCACGCCCTCGCCGGACGACCTGCACCTCACGGCCGAGGCCCTCGCGGCCGGCCGCCTGCTCGACATCGAGCTGCTCGACCATGTCGTGATCGGCCACGACGCGTTCGTGTCGCTCCGTGACCGGGGCGTCGCCTTCGACCGGCCGCGGGGCAGCGCCGCGTAGTCCCGCGGGACCCGGGCCGGGCCAGGTCGGCCCCGCAGCGTATACTCCCCGCGCGGCCACGCGACTTCCGGCCGCCCCGCGCCGCCCTGCGTGCGGCGCCCTGACCCCGCCATCCAGACGAAGGAATCCGCCGGCATCATGCTCGACGCGCTCCTCGGCATCTTCTCCCGCGACATCGGGATCGATCTCGGAACCGCGAACACGCTCGTCCACGTCCGCGACCGCGGGATCGTGATCAGCGAGCCCAGCGTCGTGGCGATCGATGCCAAGACCAAGAAGGTCCTGGCCATCGGCGCCGAGGCCAAGCGGATGGTCGGCCGGACCCCGGCCAACATCATCGCGATCCGGCCGCTCCGCGACGGGGTCATCAGCGACTTCGACGTGACCGAGCAGATGATCAAGTACTTCGTCCACCGGGTGCACGACCGGATCGGCCTGATCCCGCGCCCGCGGATGGTCCTGGGCATCCCGTCGGGCGTCACCGAGGTCGAGAAGCGGGCGGTCCGGGACGCTGCCCTCAATGCCGGCGCGCGCTGGGCTCGCCTCATCGAGGAGCCGATGGCCGCCGCGATCGGGGCCGGGCTGCCCGTCAGCGAGCCGACCGGCAGCCTCATCGTCGACATCGGCGGCGGCACCACGGAGGTCGCCGTCATCTCGCTCGGCGGGATCGTGGTGAGCCGGAGCATCCGGATCGGCGGCGACGAGATGGACATGGACATCGTGGCCTTCGCCCGCCGCGAGTACAACCTGCTCCTGGGCGAGCGCACGGCCGAGGACATCAAGATCGCGATCGGCTCCGCGAACCCGGGCGACTGGGACAGCCAGCGCGTCCTGCTCCGCGGCCGGGACCTGCTGACCGGCCTCCCCCGCAGCGTGGAGGTGGGCGCCGACCAGATCCGCGAGGCGATCGAGCCGTCCGTCCAGCAGATCGTCGACACGATCAAGGACACCATCGAGGAAACGCCGCCGGAGCTCGTGGCCGACATCATGGACCAGGGCGTGGTCCTGGCCGGTGGCGGCGCCCTCCTCCTGGGGCTGGACCGGCGTGTCGCCGAGTCCACCCAGATGCCGGTCCACATCGCGGACGACCCACTCACCTGCGTGTGTCGGGGAACAGGCGTCGTCCTCCAGGAGCTTGACCGGATGAGCCGCGTCCTGGTCGCCGACACCTACGCCCGGCCGCTCCGGTAGACCGCCGGGAGCATCCAGATGGCCGGTCGGATCATGGGCTACGGGCACCGGGCTCCCCGGGTGACCCGACGCCGGATGATCATCTATGCGGTCCTGGTCGCGATCACCATCCTGCTCATGGCCGCCAGCTCCACGACTCCCGTCCTCAACCTCCAGCGCGGCCTGGCCTTCGCGCTCGCGCCGGCCCAGGAGGCGGTCAACGGGATCGGCAACGACGTCCGGTCAATCCTCGGCTCCATCGCGGAGATCGATCGGCTCCGCCGCGACAACGCGACGCTGACGGCCGACAACACCCGGCTCGTCCAGGAGAACCAGCGGCTCCAGGCCCTGGGCACGGAGAACGAGCAGTTGTCGGCGCTCCTCCAGATCCGCGACTCGTTCCAGTACAAGACCGTCGCCGCGCGGGTCATCGCCCGTGACGTCGCGGACGTGAACCGCATCGTCATGATCGACAAGGGCAGCGCCGACGGGATCCCGCCCGGGGCGGTGGTCGTGGGGTCCGGCGGGGCGCTGGCGGGCCGGGTGACCGACCTGGGCCTCCATTCGGCCCGGGTCACGCTGATCAACGACCCCGCCTCGACGGTGATCGGCGAGGTCGTGTCCAACCGGGCCACGGGCGAAGTTCGGGGCGACCTCGGCGGGACCCTGATCATGGACAAGATCGACGCGACCCAACGGGTCGGGATCGGCGACGAGGTCGTCACCGCCGGGATCGCGCTCTCGAGCACGATCCGATCGCCGTATCCCAAGGGCCTCGTCGTGGGCGGCGTGGTCGACGCGACCCGTGACCCGAACGCGGTCATCCAGACGGCCTACCTGGAGCCCGCGATCGACCTCGACCGCCTCGAGGTCGTCCTGGTGATCACGAATTACACCGGCGGGATCCCCGACGCCTCCCCGGCGCCCAGCGCCTCGGGCCAGCCCTGAACCGGTGGTCGGCTGCTACGATCTCCGGTCATGAAGGGTCTTGTTCTCGCGGGTGGCACGGCCACGCGCCTCTTTCCGCTGACCATCGTCACCAACAAGCACCTGCTGCCGATCTACGACCGGCCGATGATCTACTACCCGCTGGAGACCCTGGCGGGAATGGGGATCGTCGAGGTCATGGTGGTCGTCGGGGGCAAGAGCGTCGGCGACGTCGTGGAGCTGCTGGGCGACGGTTCCCATTTCGGTCTGAACCTGACCTACCGCTACCAGCGCGGCGCGCTCGGGATCGCCCACGCGGTCGGCCTGGCCCGCGAGTTCGTGGGCGGCGACGCGTTCTGCTGCGTGCTGGGCGACAACATCCTGCGCGGCCCCGCCCTCGCACCCCTGGCCCGCGAGTTCGAGGCCGGTCCATGGGGCGCTGGCACGCTCCTCTACCAGGTGGCGGACCCGGAGCGGTTCGGCGTCGCGGAGCTGGACCCGCAGGGCCGCGTCGTCGGCTTCGAGGAGAAACCCGCCCGGCCGAAGAGCGACCTCATCCCGATCGGCGTCTACTTCCTGCGCCGGGATGCCTTCGAGGTGATCGAGCAGCTGGCCCCCTCCGGCCGCGGCGAGTTCGAGATCACCGACGTGCTCAACCACTACATCCCCGGCGGTGGGCTCTACGCCCCGCGCTACGAGGGGCACTGGACGGATGCAGGCACCGTGCCCTCGCTCCTGCGGGCGGCCGAGCTGGCCGAGGCCGCGGACGACGAGGGGACCCTGGCGCCCCCGCCCCAGCGGCCGATCCCGTGACGGCTCCCGTCCCGGGCGCCCACCTCCTCGTCACCGGCGGGGCCGGCTTCATCGGGAGCTGCTACGTCCGCGACGTCCTGGCCCGCCGGGACGGCACCCGGATCACGGTTCTCGACAAGCTGACCTACGCCGGCAACGAGGCCAACCTGGCCCCGGTCATGGCCGACTCGGAGCAGGCCGGGCGGCTCGTCTTCGTCCGCGGAGACATCGCCGACGCCGCGGCCGTCGATCCGCTCGTCGCGACGACCGACGCCGTCGTCAACTTCGCCGCGGAATCGCACGTCGATCGCAGCATCCAGGACCCGCGGGCGTTCCTGCGGACCGGCGTCGACGGCGTCTTCGTGCTCCTCGAGGCGGTCCGGCGAGAGACCGGGCGAGCGGCCGCGGGCGAGCGGGCCGGCGCCCCGCGCTTCCTGCAGGTCTCCACCGACGAGGTATACGGGAGCGTCGAGACGGGCTGGTCCGCCGAGGGAGACCCCCTCGCGCCGCGTTCGCCGTACGCGGCCGCGAAGGCCGCCGGGGAGCTGCTGGCCCGGAGCTACCAGGTGACCCACGGCCTGGACGTCGTGCTGACCCGGGGCTCGAACACCTATGGGCCCTTCCAGCATCCCGAGAAGCTGATCCCGCTCTTCGTGACGAACGCGCTGGAGGACCTGGCCCTGCCCCTCTACGGGGACGGGCTGCAGGTCCGCGACTGGCTGTTCGTCGCCGATCACGCCGCGGCGATCGACTTCGTGCTTCGCCACGGGCTTGCCGGCCAGGTCTACAACGTGCCGGGGGCGCACCACGTGGCCAATCGCGACGTCGTCGCGGCGCTCCTCGAACGGCTTGGCAAGCCCTGGTCGCTGGTCCGCAGCGTGGCGGACCGGCCGGGCCACGACCGGCGCTATGCGATGGACGGGGCGAAGCTCGCCGAGCTCGGCTGGCTGCCCCGGACGGACTTCGCCGAGGGTCTCGCGGCGACCGTCGCGTGGTACCGCGACAACGAGGCCTGGTGGCGCGCCGTCCGCTCCGGCGCCTGGGACGACTACTACCGGCTCCAGTACGGGGACCGGCTCGCCGGCTCCGTCGCGGCCGAGACGCCTGACCCGGGAGCGCCGGCCGCCGGCGGGGCCCGGGCGCGCTGATGCGCGTCGCGGTCACGGGCGCGGGAGGCCGCCTTGGGCGGGCCCTCGTGGCGGCCCTCGAGGAGGCTCCCTTCACCGGCCCGGCCGGGCCACTCGCCTGGAGCCGACCGGACTACGACTTGGACGACCCCGCCGCCGCCGCGCGCTGCCTGGATCGTGACGCACCGGAGGTCGTCGTCCACGCGGCGGCCTGGACCGACGTGGACGGCTGCGCCCGCGAGCCGGGGCGCGCGATGCGCCGCAACGCCCTGGCCGTCGCGGAGCTGGCCGCCGGCTGCGCGGAGCGCCGGATCGACCTCGTCCTGGTCTCCACGAACGAGGTCTTCGACGGGCGCAGGACCGACGGCGTCGGGTACGGTCCGACCGATCGACCCGCCCCGGGCAACCCGTACGGGTCCAGCAAGCTGGCCGGCGAGTCGTCGGCCCAGGCTGCGTTCCTGCGGGTGGGCGGCACGGTGGACCGGAAGCCCGCGAGCGCGCCGGGACCCGGCCCGCTGCTCGCGGTGGTCCGGACGGCGTGGCTGTTCGGCCCGCCCGGCAACGACTTCCCGGCCAAGATCCTGGCGGCCGCGGACCGTGCCCGGGCGGCCGGGGAGCCGCTTCGGGTCGTCCGCGACGAGGTCGGCTCGCCCACCTATGCCCCCGACCTGGCCGAGGCGATCGTCGGGCTGCTCTGGGATGGAGACTTCGCCGGCGTCCACCACCTGGTCAACGCGGGGATCGTCACGCGTGCCGCGCTCGCCCGCCATGTGTTGGCGGAGGCCGGGATCGAGGTCCCGATCGTGGAGGTCCCCCTGGCGACCTGGCCCCGCCCGTCCACCGTTCCCCCGTGGGCGGTCCTGGCCCCGACTGCGCTCCCCTCGGGCGAGGCGATTCGTCCCTGGCAGGCTGCCTTTGCCGACTACCTCCCGATTCTGCTCCGCGGCCGGGCTGCCTCCGGCCGCCGCTGACCTGCCTGAGCGACGATCGAGCGAAAGGGTGCGACCGTGACAGATTCCGTTCGCGCTGGCGCGCCATCCTCGATCCCAGGCGTCCAGTGGGGCGTCGTGGCCCGCCACGGCGACGAGCGAGGCTTCTTCCGCGAGGTCTGGCGGGCCGGCTGGTTCCCTTCCCTCGACGAGGCCGCGGCGGGCGAGCCCGACGCGCGGTTCGTGCAGGCCAACGTCTCGACCTCGGCGGCCGGAGTCCTCCGCGGGCTCCACCTCCACCGCCGTCAGCTCGATTTCTGGGTCGTGCTGGCCGGGCGCGCCGTGGTCGCGCTCGTCGATGCCCGCCCGCTCGTGACGGGCAGCGGGTCACGCCCCATCGTCGAGATCCGCGAGGTGGGCGAGGACGCGACGGTCACGATCCCCGTCGGCGTCGCCCACGGCTTCCTGGCGCTCGAGCCGCTGATGCTCGCCTACCTCGTGACCGGCGAGTACGACGGCACGGATGAGCTGGGGTTCGCCTGGGACGACCCGCTGGCCGCCGTCCCGTGGCCGGTCGTCGCAGGAGCTCCCGACGGGCTGCCGATCCTTTCGGGCCGCGACCGTTCGAACCCTTCGCTCGCGGAGCTCGTCGCGCGCCTGCGCGGGCGCTGACGGTCCGGGCGGCCGACGGCCGCCAGCGACCCGCAGCCGGTCCGGGTCCTGCGGACGACGTAGCCCGATCGCCGCGCCCGACAGGACCACCGCGCGATGGTTCGGGCGCTCGCGGGCGGCCATGCTGGCGAGGCCGAGCTCGCCCCCATCCGGAGATCATCATCGTGCGACGCCTCACCGGCGGAATCCTGACTGCGCTTCTCGTGCTCCTCACCTTCGGCGTCCCGATGACGGCCGCGGTCGGCCCCGCCAACCCCAAGGTCGTGCTCATCGTCGGCGCGACGCATGGGACCACCCCGACCTACCGGGCCTGGATGGACCAGGTCTATGCGACCGTCCGCCAGTACACGACGAACGTCGTCCGGGTGTACAGCCCGAACGCGACGTGGAGCGCCGCGAAGGCGGCGCTGCAGGGCGCGAGCGTCGTCGTGTACATGGGCCACGGGAACGGCTTCCCGAGCCCCTACCGGACGACGATCTGGCCGTATTCGATGGACGGCCTGGGACTGAACGCGACGGCCGGGGCCGGCGACTCCAACACGACGTACTACGGCGAGTACTACCTCGTCCGCGACGTGCGCCTTGCCCCCAATGCGGTGGTGATCCTCAGCCACCTCTGCTACGCGTCCGGGAACAGCGAGCCGGGCAAGGCCGCCCCGTCGCTCTCCGTGGCTCGCCAGCGGATGGACAACTTCGGAGCCGGGTTCATCAAAGCCGGCGCGCGCGCCGTGATCGCCGACGGGCACGGGGATCCCTCCTACTACATCGACCAGCTCTTCGCGAGCCACCAGACGGTCGACCAGATCTTCCGCGGCAAGCCCTGGGCTGACGGTCCCGTCTACACGTTCGCGAGCAGCCGCTTGCCCGGGTTCACCGTCGAGTACGACCCTGACCAGGACAGCCCGGTGGCGGGCTTCTACCGGTCGATGGTCTCCCGCCCGACGCTCCGAACCGACGACATCACGGGCGCCCGCTTCGCGCCCACGGACGGGGATCCCGGCTGGTTCGTCGTCCCCGGCGCGGCCGAGGTCTCGAGTCCCGGCGGGGCCGGCCTCTACGGCGACGCGGGCCTCAGTCCCGATCCGGGGACCGGCCTGGCCCCGGCCACGTTGCCGGCCGGCACGCGCCTGCGGCTCACTGCCACGAGCCCGGCCGTCGGAGGCGTCGCGGTCTACGCCGTGACGACGCTCGACGGGTCGGCCTCCGGCTTCGCGCGGGCGACCGACCTCGTGCCGCGCGACAGCGCGTCGCCGATGGTCAACCGGCTGGCCGTGACGCCCGCCGTCATCAGCCCCGCCGTCCCCGGCAGCATCGCCTCGATCGTGGCAGTGGCCACGGAGCAGGCAGCGTGGACCGCGACGGTCACCGATCCGCAAGGCGCCGTGGTCGCGACGAGCACCGGTTCCGGGCGCACGTTCTCATCCACGTGGGACGGACGAGCGACGGGCAGCCCAGCTCCCGACGCGACCTACACCGTGACCGTCAGCGCCCAGGACCCATGGGGCAACGCCCCGGGCACGGCCAGCGCCACTGTTCGCGTCGACACGACGCCGCCCGTCCTGAGCGCCGTCGCGGGAATCAGCAGCAACACGACAGCCTTCTCGCCCAACGGCGACGGGAACAATGACCCCGGGCGCGTCGCCTACACCGCGAGCGAGCCGGGCTCGCTCCACGTGACCGTTCGGGATGGTCTCGCGGCGGTCGTCGATGCCTGGGACGTCGCGACGAACGCCGGCCTGGGCACGGTCACCTGGGACGGGCGCAACGCCGCCGGTTCGCTCGTGCCGGACGGCCCGTACACGGTCGAGCTCGCGCCCATCGACCTCGCCGGGAACGCCGGCTCGCCCGTCACGGCCTCCGTCCGGGCCTACGCGGCGATCCGGGCCGTCGCCTCGGCGCCGACGATCTTCTTCCCGATCGACAACGACGCCTACTCGAAGACGGCCGGCCTCTCGTTCACGCTGGTCACTCCGGCGACGGTGGGCTGGCGAATCGTGAACGGGGCAGGGGCAACCGTCCGAACGATCCTCGCCGGCTCCGCGCGCGCTGCCGGGCCCCAGTTGTTCGCCTGGAACGGCCGAACCGACGCCGGGACGTACGCACCGCGCGGCCAGTACCGGTCGGTGGTCAGCGCGACCGACGGCACGGCCACGGTGACCGAGTCGACCGTGCTGACCATCGAGGCGTTCCGGATCGCGGCCTCGGACGCGACGCCCGCGCGACGCCAGCGGATCACCTACACGGTCACGACGGTCGAGCCGCTCCGGGTCGCGCCGATCGTGGGGATCATGGAGCCGGGTCGCGCCCGCGTCGGGTACCGGACCACGAGGATCTCGAGCACCGTCTACAGGGTCACGGTGCCGCTGGTGGGGTGGCGGACGGGGACGCTCTCCGTCCGGGTGACGGGCCTCGACGCCGGTGGTCACTACAACGTGACCTACGCCACGTACCGGCTCCACTGAACCGGACCGGCGGTCGGTCCCCCGGCTGACTGCCGCCGCGGGCGCCTCCCCGCAACCACACCGCAGCGCTCCGGACCGGGACGTACCACCCGCGGGCAGGACCATCGAGCCGGTTCGCCGCTTGCCAGGCAGGGGTACCGTTTGAGCTGCCTCAGGAAGTGAGGCCGTCGTTTGCCGCGGGGTCCGTTGCCCGCCCCGCCGTCGAGACCGCGACGCCCGCCGCCGACGAGGGACTCGTGACCTATCCCCGTGCCTCCTTCGGACCGTCCCGTCCGCGCCGCCACGCCCACGGCGCCGTCCTGGCGGTGCTCGTCGCCGTCACCCTCCTCTCTCCCGGTCCGCTGACTGCCGCCCCGTCACGGGTCCTCGTCGACGCTGCCTCGCTCGCCACCATATGGCCCGCCGCAGAGGGCGGCCTGGCGGCCGCGCCCGTCGCGGGGACCCCTGGGCCCGCCGCCGATGCCGGCCAGTCACTCGCGGCGGCCGCCGTCGGGCCCGGCGAGGCGCCCAGCCAGATGTACGAGGATGCGCAGGCGCACGCCGGGCAGCACTACGCGTTCACGCCCGGGAGCCGGGTCACGATCCCGTTCGCCCCCGACGCCCGTGACGGTCTGCCGGTCGGGGGCCGGGCGCCCCATGCCCTTGCGGCCGGCCGGCTCAGCGGCGTCGAGATGGATGCCCAGGCCATCAGGGCGGGCGCGCCCGCGCCCGGGCCGGGAACGTCCCCGATCCCAGCCCCGATCGACGCGCCGGCCTCGACCGTCGTCCCGGTCCCGGCGGTCGGCACGTCCTGGATCGCGTCCCCGGCGGCCCAGCCGGCGGCGCCCGCCGCGGCCACGGGGCTGCGGCGCCAGGTGTACGGGTTCCTCCCGTACTGGGAGGTCGGAGCGTCCACGACCCGGCTCAACTTCTCCGTCCTCTCCCACGTCGCCTACTTCTCGGTGGGGGCCGACGCCGCCGGCAACCTCCTGAAGCGGACGAGTACTGGCTCGCTCACCACCGGCTGGGCCGGCTGGACGAGCGCCGCGATGACCACCACGATCAACGCCGCCCACCGGGCCCATAGCCGGGTCACGCTCACGATCTCGGTCTTCGCCTGGACCAGCGGACAGGCCAGGCTGCAGGCGGCCCTCCTCGGCAGCGCCGCAGCCCGCGCGAACCTCGCGAAGCAGGCGGTTGCAGCCGTGCGCGACCGTGGGGCCGACGGGATCAACCTGGACTTCGAGCCCCTGGTCAGCGGGTCCGAAGCCGGCTTCGTTGCCCTCCTGAAGGCGATCCGGGCCGAGTTCAACAGGATCGGCCCCGGCTACCACCTCTCCTTCGACACGATGGGCCAGCCGGGGAACTACCCGCTGGAGGCGGCACTGGCACCCGGCGTCGCCGATGCCGTGTTCATCATGGGCTACGACTATCGACAGGCCGGCTCGACCGTCGCGGCCTCGATCGATCCGCTCAGCGGACCGGCCTACGACCTGACCGAGACCGTCCAGGCCTACGCGGCCCGGGTCCCGCGGTCGAAGGTGATCCTGGGGATCCCGTACTACGGGCGAGCCTGGTCGACGGTCGCGGGCACGCTCAACGCGAAGACCCAGACGGGCGCGAAGTACGGCGCCTCCACCGCGGTCATCTACCTGGACGCCGTCCCGCTGGCCAGCAAGTACGGCCGCAGCTACGACGGCCGCGAAGTCAGCGCCTGGGTCGCCTACCAGAAGCAGAGCTGTACGACGACCTACGGCTGCGTCACGACCTGGCGCCAGCTCTACTACGACGACGCCGCGACCCTCAAGGCTCGCTACGACATGGTGAACCGGGCTGGCATCGCCGGAGTGGGGATCTGGGCCCTGGGCTATGACGGCTCCCGCACGGAGCTCTACCAGGCCCTCGCCGACAAGTTCCTCACCGATACCACTCCTCCGCTCGCGGGCATCACGATCCTGCCGGCCACCCAGCGTGACGAGGGGTTCGTGGTCCGCTGGAGCGGCATCGACGACTGGAACGGGATCGCCGGCTATGACGTCCAGGTCTCCGTCGACGGCGGTCCGTGGGCGAACTGGAAGACGAGCACGACGGCGACCAACGACGTCTGGCTGGGCGCCGACGGTCACGGCTACGCGTTCCGGGTTCGGGCCCGGGACGGCAAGGGCAACCTCGGCGTCTACGCCGTCACGAGCGTCACATCGCCGCCCAGGCTCGCCGCCGGCGGCTTCGGGCAGGTCGTCGCGCCGACGCTGAACGTCCGGAGCGCCCCGACGGTCACCGCGGCCCGCCTCGACACCGCCCTGGCGGGCGAGATCCTGGCGATCACCGGCGGTCCGGTCAGCGCCGACGGGTACGCCTGGTACCGGGTGAACGGCCCGATCGCCTCGTGGGGTCCCACCGGCTACGTCCGCTCGGACGCCTGGGTTGCCGCCTCCGGCGGCGGCGCCACGCTCCTCGCCCCGGCGCTCGCCCCCAACGGAACCGTGGTGTCGGCCGGGATCCGGCATGTCGCATTCAGCGGGCTGACGTCGGCCGACTCGCTCGGCACGAGCGCCCCGGCGCTGGCCGCCCGGAGCTTCTCCCCGAACGGCGACGCCTCGGAGGACGTGCTTCCCCTCAGCTGGGACAACCAGCGCGCCTTCGCCTCCATGACCCTGCGCGTCCTCCGGGCGGACGGGACGCTGGCGGGCTCGATCGCGCTGGCGAACGTCGCCGCCGGGGCCCAGCGCACCGCGTGGGACGGGAAGGTCGGCGGCACCCGCGTCCCCGATGGCCGGTACCTGCTCCAGCTGGTCGCCAGCGCGGGGACGACGACGTGGACGTGGCCGTCGGCGGCACCGGCGACGGCGGCCCAGGTCGCAGCCGTGGGCGCCCTCGTCGACACGATCCCGCCGGTCCTCGCGAGCGCCACGATCTCGGGGAGCAGGATCTCGCCGAATGGCGACGGCCGCCTGGACACCCTCGCGATCAAGGGGACGGCAACCGGCGGGGCAGCGCGCTGGACGCTCGCCGTCGCGCCCTTCGGGGGAGCAGCCGTGCGCCGGATCGGCGGCGCCGGCGGCGCCGCATCCATCGCGTGGGACGGTCGAGGCGACAATGGGTCGGTCGTGCCTGACGGTTCGTATGTGCTTACGCTGCGCTTCTTCGATGCCGCCGGGAACGTGGCGGCGAGGTCCTGGACGGTGACCGTCGATCGGACCGCGGCCGTGCTCGGCCTCGCGGTTGCTCCGTCCGCGTTCAGCCCCAACGGGGATGGCACAGTCGACACGACCCGCCTCGCCTGGACGGCGTCCGAGGCCGTGACCGGCACGCTCCGGGTCTGGCGCGGGACGACGCTGGTCGCGTCCTGGGCGGCGGCGCGGACCGGCGGTGCGGCGACCTGGAACGGCCGGAACCGCCTCGGCCTCCTCGTGCCCGACGGCAGGTACACCGTGACTCTCGACGTCCTCGACGGCACCGGCAACCGCTCCACGAGGAGCGCCACGGCCCTGGTGGACCGGACCGCCGGGTTCCTGCGCTGGAGCCCGGGCGCCTTCTTCCCCCAGGACGGAGACGCGATCCTCCGGACGTCGGTCGCCTCGTTCCGGCTGACCCGCACCGCGCGGACCAGCCTCGTGATCCTCGATGCCGGCGGGCACCCGGTCCGCACCGCCTGGACCGGCCGCAGCCGGGCGGCGGGAACCTGGACGTGGGCCTGGGACGGCCGCACCGGGACCGGGGCGATGGCTCCCCAGGGCGCCTACGTCGCCCAGCTGACCGTGGTCGGTCCCTATGGCGCGACGGTCCTGCGCCGGACGATCCTCGCGGCAGCGTTCCGGGTGGTCGCGGCGACGCCCGCGATCGCCGGCGCGACCTATGGCCTCACCTTCCGGAGCGTCGAGCCCCTCTCGACCGTTCCGGTCGTGACCTTCCGGCAGGCCGGCAGGTCGGCGGCGCGGATGACGGTCGTCCACCTCGCCGACGGCAGCTGGCGGGCGACCATCAAGGTCGCGACGGGCGCCCCGGGTCCGGCGACCGTGACGATCAAGGGCCGCGACACCGGCGGCCGGCTCAACACCTTCGCGGTCTCCACGGTGGTCCCATAGGGACGCCTTCCGGCGGCAGCCCGGCTCGGTCCAAGCAGCCGGGGCGCTGGCCTACACTGCGGGCATGACTGACGGCTCCGCGCCCACCACCTCGGCCGGATCGGCCGGGAGCACCGGACCGGGGGCCGGCGCCTGGGTCGTCCTGCCCACCTACAACGAGGCCGAGAACCTGGCGCCGATCGCGACGGCGATCCTCGAGGCCCTGCCCGACGCGACCCTCCTGGTCGTCGACGACGGCTCGCCGGATGGGACGGGCGAGCTCGCCGACGGCCTGGCCGCAGCGGATCCCAGGGTCCGGGTCCTCCACCGGAAGGCGAAGGCCGGGCTGGGCCGGGCCTACCTGGCGGGCTTCCGCGTCGCCCTCGATGGCCAGGCGCGTCGGATCGTGCAGATGGACGCCGACTGGTCGCATGACCCCGCCGCCCTGCCCGCGCTCCTCGCGCCTCTCGACGGAGCCGCCGACCTCGTGATCGGGTCGCGCTACACGAAGGGCGGCGGCGTCGTCGACTGGGGGATCGGCCGCCGGCTGATCAGCCGCGGCGGCAGCCTCTTTGCCCGGACGGTGCTCCGCCTCCCGGCCAGGGACCTGACCGGCGGGTTCAAGGCGTGGCGGGCGGAGACGCTCGGTTCGATCGATCTCGCCGGCGTGCACGCCGGGGGCTACGTCTTCCAGATCGAGATGACCTACCGGGCCCAGCGCCTCGGCGCCCGCGTCCGCGAGGTCCCGATCACGTTCCGCGACCGGCGCGTCGGCCAGTCCAAGATGAGCCGCCGGATCGTCTTCGAGGCGCTGGCGGTGGTGGTCAAGCTCCGCTGGGATGAGCTGCGCGGACGGGGGCCACGGCGAGCGTGAGGCTCGGCGAGCACGAGGTCGCCCCTCCGGCGCCCCGGGGCGTCCGCGTCCTGATCGACCTCCGGCCGCTCCAGGATCCTCGTCGGGCCCCGGTCACGGCGGCCTACCTGCGCGGCCTCCTGGGCGCCTTCGCCGCGGAGCCGTTGCCCGGGGAGTCGGTCGTCGCGTTCCTCGAGATGGGCGCTGACGACCCCCTCGCCTCGTTCCCCGGGCTCGTGCTCGCGGGCCGACGTCGCCTGCCGATGACCCGCCTCTTCCGTTCGGGAGCGTTGACGCTCGACCCGTTCTTCCTGCGCGGCGCCGCGCTGGGCACGGGCTGGGGGGCCCGCGGAGAAGGGGCCGCCGGCGTCGTCGCCCATGCCGTGGGCGGGGCCCTGCCCATCGGCCCGGGCCTGCCCGTCGTCGCAACGCTCCTCGACCTCGCCCCGTGGGAGCTCCCCGAGCAGTACCAGCGCACGCCGGCGGCCCGCTTCGGCCAGCGCCTGCGCGCCCAGCTGCTGCGCGATGCGGCGGTCGTGCTGGTCGGGTCAGCCGCCGTGGCCAGGGCGGCCTCGAGGCTCCTGCACCTGCGGGCGGCCCGCCTGCGGGTCGTCCCCCTCGCCGGAGGCGACGCCTTCCGGCCCCTGCCACCGGCCGGCACCGAGCCCGGGGACGCGGCCCGGGAGGCCCTGCGCGGCGAGCGCGAGCGATTCGGGCTGCCCGAACGCTACCTGGTCTATTCGGGCCGCTACGACGCGCGCCATGACCTGGGCACGCTCCTCGAGACGCTCGCCCGGCTGGCCGCCGCCGGCCGACCGCCCCGCCTGGCGCGGGCCGTCGCCTGGCCGCCCCGGATCCTCCTCGTCGACGCGTCGCCGGAGGATCGCGCCTCGCTCGCCCGCGAGGCGGCCGCGGTCGGTGTCGGGGAGTGCCTCGCCTACGCCCCCGGGCTCGACGCGGAGCGCACCGCCCTGCTCGTGGCGGGAGCCCGGGCGCTGGTCCACCCGGTCCTCGCGGATGCCACCGCCCTGCCGGCGCTCGACGCGCTCGCGGCCGGGACGCCGGTCGTGGCGAGCGCGGTCGGGGCCCTGCCGGATGCCGTCGGGACGGCCGGGCTGCTGGTGGAGCCCCGCGATCCGGATCGCCTGGCCCTCGCCCTGCGGGCCGTGTGGACGGAGGAGCAGGTCCACCGGGGGATCGCCGCCGCGGCTGCCGTGCGGGCCGCAGCCGGCCGCCGGACCTGGAGCGACGTCGCGCGGGAGACCCGGGTCGTCTATGCCGAGGTGGCGGGGGCGCGCCCCGGCTCGACCTGAGGACGCCCGGTCAGCGGGCGCCCGTGGCGGGCGGGGGCGCCACGGCCTTGCCCTTGACCAGGGTGAACGAGTAGTCCGGCTGGATCACCTGGATGAACGTCTGGCCCACGGTCAGGGGGATCGCGTGCCCGCTCGCGTCGAAGAACTGGGTCGGCTTCGTGATCGCCGCCTTCTTCCAGGTTGCCTTGACGAACTTGCCGTTCGTGGCGATCCAGGCCACGCCGCTGCCCACGTCCTTCGCCTCGAGGCGGTGCTTCTGGGGATGGCCGTCGTTGAGCGGTCCGAAGGCCATGATCATGATCACCACGTTCGTGGGAGCGACCCGGACCTTGTTCGCGGCATCGACCTGGGGCTTGCCGCCGACGAGGCGGAGCCAGGTGTTCGAGGCGCGGTCGTAGGTGTAGCCGACCGTGTTCTGCGGGTAGACCACCTGGATCCTGGCGCCTGCCGGGCGATCGGCCAGGGCCGCCGGCTGGGCAAAGGTCCAGATCGGGCGGGCCGGGGCCGAGGTGGCGCCGAGCCTCTTGGCGAGCGAGCGGAGGTGCGCTCCGTCCGTGTACACGTTGTGGGGCGCCTGGCGCTCGGTGATCCGCCAGAGGTAGGTGCCACCCCAGCGGAACTCGTCGGCGTTCCAGACGTACTGCCCGCTGCCCTTGGCGGCCAGGGTCGCCATCGCCTGCGGCGATCCGCCGACGTGGACGTACATCGCGCGCCACTCGGAGGCCCATTCGATGTAGTACTGGCGGGAGCTCCGGACGGGCCCGACGGACTTCGGGTTGCCCTCGGCGAAGACCATCATGTAGCGCGGGATGCCGCCCTCCGCCGGCGCCTGCCAGACGACCGACGCCTCGGTGAAGCCGGACTGGGGACGGGCGAAGAACTGGTCGTCGACCATCACCGCGATCGGGTGGCGCGCTGCGAGGGCCGGTGCGACGAGCCTGCCGGTGAGCGGTGCCGGCACGAGGACCGGGGTGGGCGCCGGCGTGGGTGTCGCGGCCGGGCCGGCGCTCGGGCTCGACCCGGCGTCCGACGGAGAGCTCGCGGGGGCCGTGCCGCCGGCTGACGCGGAGCTCGAGGCGCCGGCATGGCTGGGCGACGAGCCCGCGCTTGCCGTGCCCGGCGCGGCTGACCCGCTCACGAGGAACGCTGTCAGGAACCCGATCGCGAGCGCGGCGGGGACGAGGGCAAGGAAGTAGATCCGGCGCATCAGCGCATGAGCATACGATGGGCGCCCCGACCCTGCCGCGGAGGCCCGGCCGGCAGCGCGTCGTTGCGGGCCGGGACGATCAGGGGGCAGGACGCCGAGCCTGCGAAGGGATAGGCTGGAGCGGTTCCATCAACCCGCTTCGCGCGTCGAAGGGCATCAGATGACCGAACAGCCCGCTCCCGAACACCAGCCGGCAGCCGACAGCGCCGCTGCCGACGAGCACCGCCCTGCGCCGACGCGCAGGCCACGCGGCACGGCTTCGCCTGCTCAGGCCGCGGCGACGCCTGCGGCCGCGGTGCCCGTGGCCGCGCCGGTCGCTGCCAAGGCACCGGCCCCGGTCGGGGTGCCTGTGCCCACGTCCGGCGCGGTCGACCAGCTCGAGGTCGGGGCGCTCGAGTTCGCCCGCGGCGCGATCGGCGGCGTTCGTGCCCGTGACGTTCACGTGCGCCAGGGCGTCGTCGGCGGGATCGCCGCGGGCTCGGCGTCCGTCGAGATGGGGACCGTGTCGGGGATCCTGGCCCGCGAGGCCACCGTCCAGCAGGGATTCGTACGCCATGTCGTCGCGCAGGATGCGCATGTCGAGCAGGCGGCGGTCCAGACGATGATCGCGAACAACGTCACCGTGGGACCGCAGGTCGGGATCCTGTTCCTGGCCGCACGGCACGTTGACGGCAATCCGCGCGTGGTCTTCGATTGGCGCGGCGCGCTGGCCTTCGGCGCTGCGTTCGGGGTGGTCGCCGGCATCCTCGCCTCGCGCGGCCGGGTCCGTCGGCAGCGCTAGGCGCGAAGCCCGCCGGACCCGGCCCGGGCGAGGCGAGGGCAAGGCGCCGAGCCGGGACGGGCTCGGTGCTCGGCTATACTCGGCGAGGCCTCGTGCCGTCGCCGCGCTGCGCCGCCGACCATCAAAGGCGTCCCGTCGCGACCGCACCCAGGGAGGGCATCCCCGCACCGTGATCGATCCCGCCGCCCGGGTCCACCCATCCGCCGACCTCGAGGCCGACGTCTCAGTCGGAGCGGGAACCAGCATCTGGCAGCGCGCGCAGGTGCGAACCGGGGCCCGGATCGGCAGCGAGTGCGTCATCGGCCGTGACGCCTTCATCGACGTGGGCGTCCCGATCGGCAACCGCGTGAAGATCGAGAACGCCGCCCTGGTCTACCACGGAGTGACGGTCGAGGACGGCGTCTTCATCGGCCCCAACGCGATCCTCACGAACGATCGCTTCCCGCGCGCCATCACGGCGACCGGCGAGCTGGCCCGCGCCGACGACTGGGAGGTCAGCCCGATCCTGCTGCGGACTGGGTCGGCCATCGGCGCAGGCGCGGTCGTCGTGGCCGGCACCACCGTGGGCCGCTTCGCGACCGTGGGCGCCGGGTCGGTGGTCACCCGGGACATCCCCGCCCACGCCCTCGTCGCCGGCAACCCTGCCCGCCGCCTCGGCTGGGTCTGTTTCTGCGGGCAACGGCTGGCGGACGCCTCTGGCACGCGCGTCCGGGCCAACCACGAAGGACCGGCCTCCTGCCCCCGCTGCAAGGCACGGTTCGACATCACCGGCGACGCGTGCGCGGCACGCCCAACGGAGGCAGCCCGATGATCCCGATCTCCAGGCCTGACCTCGGTCCGGCCGAGGAGGAGGCCGTCCTCGAGGTCCTCCGCTCCGGCATGCTCGCCATGGGCCGCCAGACGGCCGCCTTCGAGGAGGCCTGGGCCACCTACTGCGGCGTGAAGCACGCGGTCCTGATGAGCAACGGCACGGTCGCCCAGGAGGCGGTCCTGCACGCCCTCGGGATCGGCCCCGGCGACGAGGTGATCACGGTCTCGTTCAGCTTCAACGCGACCGCCAGCGTGATCCTGCGGACCGGCGCGACTCCGGTCTTCGTCGACATCCGGGCCGACGACTTCTGCATGGACCCCGATCAGGTCGAGGCGGCCATCACGCCCCGCACGAGGGCGATCATGCCGGTCCACCTGTACGGGCTCATGGCGGACATGGCACCGCTGGAGGACATCGCCCGGCGGCATGGGCTTCCGATCGTCGAGGATGCGGCCCAGGCGCACGGCGCCGCCTACCATGGGCGCAGAGCAGGCCAGTTCGGGCCGGCCATGTTCAGCCTCTACGCGACCAAGAACCTCACGACCGGCGAGGGCGGCTTCGCCACGACCGACGACGATGACCTCGCCGACCGGATCCGACTCTTCCGGAACCACGGGATGCGCGTCCGCTACCACCACGAGTCGCTGGGCACCAACTACAAGCCAAGTGACCTGAATGCGGCGATCGGGCTTGCCCAGCTGGCCCGGCTCGACGAGCGGACCGAGCGCCGGCGGCGCAACGCGGCCTACCTGGTGGACCACCTGGGCGACAGCTACCTGACCCCGACCGTGCCCCCCGGGCGCGATCACGTCTGGCACCAGTTCGTGATGCGCTTCCCCGGCGAGCGCCAGCGGGTGATCGACGGGCTGACCGAGCGCGGCATCGGGACCCTGATCTACTACCCGATCCCGATCCACAAGCAGGCCTACCTCCAGGGCTACCTGCCCGGGGCCGCCGACCTCGACCTCCCGGTCACCAGCACCCTGTCCGACGAGGTCCTCGCGATCCCGGTCCACCCGAGGCTCTCCGACGAGGACCTTGCGACGATCGTCGCGGCCGTTCGCGCGGTCGCGACGCCGGTCGGCAGCGCCGCCGGGCGAGCCTGATGGCCGACGGGCGCATCCGCGTCGGCCTCGCCGGCGTCGGGTCGATGGGGCGGAACCATCTCCGCGTCATCGCGAACCATCCGTCCACGATCCTGGCCGCGGTCGGGGACCCTGACGAGGGGTCCCTCGCCGCCGCCGCCGCCAGGTCCGGCGCCGCGGCCTGGGCCGACCCGCTGGCCATGGTCCGCGAAGCGGACGTCGACGCCATCGTCGTCGCGGCCCCCACGACAGCGCACCCGGACCTGGCCCTTGCCGCGATCGAGCGAGGCCTGCCCGTCCTCGTGGAGAAGCCCCTTGCCGCCACGGCCGACCAGGCGCGCCAGATCGCCCTCGCCGGCCGCGAGAGGGGCGTGCCCGTGCAGGTGGGCCACGTCGAACGCTACAACCCCGCCGTCCTCGAGCTGGGCCGCCTCCTGCGGGCCGGCTGGCTGACGACGATCTACGCGATCACCTCGCGCCGGGCGGGGCCGTTCCCGGCCAGGATCCGGGACGTGGGCGTCACCGTGGACCTGGCGACGCACGATGCGGACATGCTCTGCTGGATCGCCGGCGAGCGGCCGAGCCGCGTCTACGCGGAGCTTGCGCGGCGGATCCACGCGTCGCACGAGGACCTCCTCTTCGGCCTTCTCCACTTCCCGTCCGGCGCGCGCGGCATGTTGGACGTGAACTGGCTGACCCCGGTGAAGCGCCGGCAGCTCGTGGTGGTGGGCGAGGAGGGCATGTTCGAGCTGGACTACCTCACCCAGCGCCTCACCTTCACGAAGTCGGACCTGGCCCACCCCCGGCTGATCGCCGGCTACGCGCCCACGTTCAGCGGTGACGTCGCCGAGATCCCGGTCGAGGTTCACGAGCCGCTCCAGGCGCAGCTCGACGCATTCGTGCGGGCGATCCGGACCGGCGAGCGCCCATATGTCGACGCCGACGACGGGGCCTGGGCCGTCGAGATCGCCAACGCGCTGCTGCAGTCGGCCGCCGACGCGCGCCCGGTCGCGCTCCGGACCACGGACGCGGCGGGGGTCCCGGCGTGACGATCGTCCGTCGCCCGTCGGTCGGAGCGTCGATGCTGGGCGGCTCCATCCGGGTCGCGCCCGCGCCCTGCCGCCACGCCCCCGCTCGCGCCGCCCGCCCCTGGACGGGCGAGGACGGGACCTCCGGTACGGTGGCCGTCGTCGGTGCCGGGAAGATGGGGCTGCCGCTCGCGACCCAGTTCGCCAGCCACGGCTGGACCGTGATCGCCGTCGACGTCAACCCCGCCGTCGTCGACGGGATCAATGCGGGCCGCTCGCATGTCGGCGAGGAGCCCGGGCTGGCTGACCTCGTGGAGCGCGTCCATGGGGAGGGCCGCCTGCGCGCCACGCTGGACGCCGCCGCGGCGGCCCGGGAAGCGGATGTCGTCGTCCTGATCGTGCCGGTCATGCTCGACACGGAGAACCGGCCGGACTACCGCCACATGGACCCGGCGGTCGCCTCGATCGCGCCCGGCGTCCACGCCGGGAGCACGGTGATCTTCGAGACGACGCTCCCCATCGGGGACACGCGACGGCGGTTCGCGCCCGCCCTGGAGGCGGTCTCGGGGCTCGTCGCCGACCGGGACTTCTTCGTGGCCTTCTCGCCGGAGCGGCTCTTCTCGGGCGCGGTCCTGGAGAACCTGGCGGCCTATCCGAAGCTCGTCGGCGGCATCGGTGAAGCGTCGACGAAGCGCGCGGCGCGCTTCTATGCCGGCGTCCTGGACGCCGAGGTCGTGGCGATGAGCTCGTCGGAGGCGGCCGAGTTCAGCAAGCTCGCCGACACGACCTACCGCGATGTGAACATCGCGCTCGCCAACGAGTTCGCGCGCGCGGCGGACCACCTGGGGATCGACGTCCAGGAGGTGATCGCCGGCGCGAACAGCCAGCCCTACAGCCACATCCACCAGCCCGGGATCGGGGTCGGCGGCCACTGCATCCCCGTCTACCCGCACCTGTTGCTGGCCAGGGTGCCGGGCCTGAGCCTCGTGGAGATGGCCCGGCGGGTGAACGACGGGCAGGTCGCTCGAACCGTGCGCACGATCGGGGCGCTGCTGGAGGGCCTCTCCGGACGGACGATCCTGGTGCTCGGGATGACCTACCGGGAGGACGTCAAGGAGCTGGCCTACAGCCGGGCGATCCCCCTGGTGAACGCCCTGCGCGAAGCGGGCGCCGACGTCTGGGCCCACGATCCGCTGCTCGACGACGCCGAGCTCGCGGCGCTTGGGGCGCGCGCTTGGACCTGGGGGACGCCGGGTCCGTTCCAGGCGATCGTCACGCAGACGGCCGACCGCCGGTTCGCGGGCCTGCGATCGGAGTGGTTCCCCGAGCTGCGGGTCGTCTTCGACGGCCGCAACAGCCTCCGGATGGTGGACCTCCCGCCCGGCGTCGCGTACCTGGGCGTCGGGGTGCAGGCGGCAACCCGTCGCGTCCCCGGCGCATAGCCGGCCCGACCGGAGCCGCCAGTGCGCATCGTCAGCGTGGTCGGGACGCGTCCCCAGCTGATCAAGGCCGCGGTGCTCGTGCCGGCGCTCAGGGCGCGCCATTCCGAGGTCTTCGTGGACACCGGCCAGCACTGGGACGAGGAGATGGCGGGGGCGTTCTTCGCCGAGCTCGGGCTTCCGCACCCGGACCACAGCCTTGGGGTCGGCGGCGGCGGCCACGGCGAGCAGACGGGCCGCATGCTCCAGGCGCTCGAGCCGATCCTGGAGGCGGAGGCCCCCGATATCGTGCTCGTCTACGGCGACACGAACTCGACCCTCGCCGGCGCGCTGGGAGCAGCGAAGCGCGGGATCCCGGTCGCCCACGTCGAGGCCGGGCTGCGCAGCTTCGACCGGCGGATGCCCGAGGAGATCAATCGGGTCGTCGCCGACCACGTGGCCCACTGGTGCTTCGCCCCCACGCCGGCGGCGGTGGCGAACCTCGCGGCCGAGGGGATCCGTGACGGCGTGTTCCTCGTCGGCGACCTGCTCCAGGACCTGGCGGCCCGGGTCGTCGCGGAGGTTCGCGACCCGACCGTCCTGGACGGCATCTCGGCCTCTCTCGGGGTGCCCCTGGCACCGGGAGGCTACCTGTTCGCGACGATCCACCGGGCCGAGAACCGGGAGCCCGCCGCGCTGCACGCCTGGGCGGCGGTCCTCGGCCCGGCCTCGAGCCCGGACCGACCGGTCGTCCTGGCCCTCCATCCGGGCACCCGGGCGGCCCTCGAGGCGAATGGCGTCACGCTCGCGCCGACGATCCGGATCGTGCCCCCGCTCGGCTACCGGACGTCGCTCGCCCTCCAGCTGCACGCCGCCGCCGTGCTCACCGACTCCGGCGGCGTCCAGCGCGAGGCGGCCTGGCTCGGGACCCCCTGCCTCGTCCTGCGCGACCGGACCGAGTGGGTGGAGGCCGTCGCGGCGAGCGGCGGCCGGACGGCGATCGTGGGGCTGGATGCCGGAGCGGCCGAGGCTGCGCTCCGCCGGCTGGCGTCCGTCGCGGACGCGCCGCGCGAAGCCCTCGCCCGGAGCGCCGGTCTCCACCTGGACGGCTCCGGGGCCGCCGAGGCGATCGCGTGGGCACTCGAAGAGGGCGGCCCGCGGTGAGGGAGGGACGCCCTTGAGCGCCCCGCCTGCCGACGCTCTCGCCGGGACGCCGCAGCATGCCGTCATCGTCCTGCCCTCGACCGGCGAGTTCGACAGCCGTTCCCAGCGGATCGCCACGGGCCTGGTCGCGCGCGGGCATACCGTGACCCTCGTGGCGCGCTGGGCTCCCGGGCTGGCCGAGGCCCAGGCCGCCCCCGGGGGGTACCGGATCATCCGGGTTGTCGTGGACCCGCTCCGGGGCCTGCCGATCGCCGGCCTCGTCAGCGCCCTCCTGTGGAGGAACGGCCGGCCCGCGGGCTTCCTCGGTCACAACGTGGCGGCGATCGGCGCCATCCGAGCGAACACCAGGAGGGTGGTGGAGGCCGCCCCGCGCAGCGACCTCGTGCACGGGATGGCGTTCATGGGCATTCCCGCCGCCCTGTCCCTCGGAAGGAGGGACGGCATCCCGGTCGTCTACGATGCCCTGGACCTCTACATCGACGCCGGTCGCCTCGCGAGGCTGCCCGGACCCGCCCGGGCCGCGCTCGCCCGGGTCGAGCGCAGGTGGGCTCGTCGGGCGACGGCCGTGCTGAGCGCGAGCGACGCGTACGCCGACGTTCAGGCCCGGAGATTCGGCCGACGGCCGGCCGTCGTCTACAACGGATCTCTCCGCTTCGCTCCGCCGGCCGTTCCCGAACACCGGTTCCACGATCGGCTGGGGATCCCGCGGGAGCGGCGGATCGTGCTCTACCACGGAGGGTTCTCGCCCGCCCGTGGGATCGAGCAGCTGATCGAGGCGATCCGCCTGGTCCCCGGCGCCACCCTCGTCCTGATGGGCTACGGCGAGCTGGCCGACTCGCTCGTCGCCCGGGCCGCCGAGCCGGAGCTCGCCGAACGGCTGCGGGTCATGCCGGCCGTCGCGCCGGACGAGCTGCTCGGCTGGATCGCGTCGGCGGACGTGGCCGCCATGCCGATCCAGCCGACCACCCGCAACCATCGGCTCACGACGCCGAACAAGCTCTTCGAGGCGATGTCCGCAGGCGTGCCGCTGGTGGCGTCCGACCTGCCCGGGATGGCGCCGATCGTCCGAGGGACGGGCTGCGGCCTCCTGGTCGATCCGACCGATCCGGCCGCGATCGCCGCGGGTCTCAACGAGATCCTGGGCGCCCCCCCGGAGGCCAGGGAGCGCTGGCGGACCGCGGGGCTTGCGGCTGCCGACGGGCCGTTCGGCTGGGACCGGCAGTTCGCGGCGCTCCTGGACGTCTACGCCACGTGCACGGGTCGACCGTGGTGAGCGACGCTGCCGAGGTCGCGCCCGGCGGCCTGCGCGTCACCCTCCTGCTGGGGAACCCGTTCGTTGCGGATTCGCGGTCGTGGAAGATGGCCCGGGGCCTCGTCGGCCGCGGCCACGTCGTGACCGTCGTGGCTCGCTGGAAGCCCGGCCTGGCCAGGGAAGAGGTCGTCGAAGGCGCACGGGTCATCCGGCTGGACGAGCCGGCAATTGGCCGGATGGGGGCCCCCCGCCTCCCGGGGGAGGTCGCCAGCGCAGCGCCGCCGGCCGCGTCCGGGGGCACGACCGGCACGGATCCGGGCGGCCCGCGCCCGGCGAACCCCGGCCGGGGGCGTGGGATCGGCAGGCGGGCGAGGACCGCGGTCGCAGAATCGATCGGCCGCCTCGTGCAGGCGCTCCGCTATCTCCTGTATGCGCGCCGCTCGGCCCACCAGATCGGCGGGGTGGTCGGAGCGGCGGATGTCTGGCAGGCGGAAGGCCTGGTCCAGCTGCCGATCGCCCTGGAGCTCCGTCGTCAGCGGGGCGGGATCGTCGTGTACGACTCGCGTGACCTCGACGTCCGGAGTGCCCGCTTCGCCCGCCTCTCGCCGTTCTGGCGGCGTCTCCTCGAGGCGCGGGAACGGCGCTGGGCGCGCTCCGCGGATGCCGTCGTGACCGCCAATCGGCCGTACGCGGACGAGATCGAGAAGTCCACCGGCCGGCGGCCGGCGATCGTCTGGAACGGCCCGCTGGTCGCGGATCCGGTCCGGACGCGCGTGGCGCAGGATGCGTTCGGCCTCGCCGACGACGTACCGATCGTGCTGGCCCTCGGCCAGGTCGCGCCGGATCGCGGCCTCGAGCAGCTCTGCGAGGCGATGGGGCAGGTCCCGGATGCGGAGCTCGTCATCGTGGGGAGCGGCAGCCTCGAGGGCGAGATCCGCGATCTCGCGGGCGGGCTGGAATGGGCGGCCCGGATCCACCTCCACGCCGCGGTCGCCCCGTCGGAGATTCCGGGCTGGACCGCCTCCGCGAACGTCGCGGCGATGCCGATCCGGGGGACCACGCCGAACCACCGCCTGACCACGCCGACGCGATTGTTCGATGCCCTCGGCGCGGGTGTCCCGATCGTGGCCGGCAATCTCCCCGGGATGGCCGACATCGTGGCGCTGACCGGGTGCGGGGTCCTGTGCGACCCGGACGATCCAGCCTCGATCGCCTCCGCGATCCGAGCCATCCTTGGATCGTCACCGGACCGGCGGGCCGCGTACCGCGAGGCATGTCTCGCGGCGGCGTCCGGAACGTTCGCGTGGGAACGCCAGATCGACGTCCTGATCGCCGCCTACGAGCAGGCTCGCCGGGGTTTGGGCCGGCGACGATCGGGTATAGTCGGGCCGTGACCGACCCTACCCAGCGCCCGTCCGCCGGCCAGGACGGCCCGGAGGCGCCGCAGGGGACCGCACCGGAGCAGGTGATCCTGGAGCTCCGGGCCCGGGTGGCGGAGCTCGAGCACCGCCTGGAGACCTCGCAGCGGGAGATCGTCCAGGTCCGGGAACGGGCGGTCCGTGAGCGGCTCCGGTTCGAGACGGAGCTCGACCGGCATCGCCGGCTGCTCGAGGAGCGCTCGCAGCGGCTGGAGCGCATTCGCCGCGACCTCGACCGCATCAGGGGATACGCGCTGGTGCGCATCGCCCTCGGCCTCCGCACACGCGCTCGCGGACCGCTGTCGCGCGCTCGCCGGGCGTGGTGGGGGTTCACGGCGTCGCTGGCCGCCGCCCGGCAGCGGGTCCGCGGCGGGCCGGGCGGTCGCGGGCGATCGAGGGCGTCGGCCGGCGAGGAGCGCACGCTGATGAGCGCGCTCCGTGCCGACCTTCGCGGCTCTCCGACGGCCTCCGGGGAGCTCGTCTCGATCGTCGTCTCGGTCCGCCGGGGCGGGCCCGTCCTCGAGCGGCTGCTGGCCCGCCTCCACGGAACCGACTGGCCGCGTGCCGCCGTCATCCTCCTTCGCGGCGCCGGCGCCGGCGCCGCGCCCGCCGGGGCCGCAATCGAGCAGGCCGTCGCGGCGCTGGCAGCGCGGCCCGGCTGGACCGTGACCTGGCAGGACGGCGATCTCGCGCACTTCGGGCCGTCCCGCGCCGCGGCTCCCGAAGCGTGGGACGGGGCGTTCGCCGTCTTCCTGCACGAGGACGCGGAGCCGTTCGACGGCTCCTGGCTGGCCTGGCTCGTGGCCGCCCAGCGAGACCGCGACGCGGGGGCGGTCGGGGCCCGCCTGGTCGTCCCCCGACGTCCGCAGGGCGGTCACTCCCGCCCAGGCGAGCCGGCCGACCTGACGCTGGATCACGCCGGCGTCGAGCTCGCCATGGTCGACGGGATGCCGAGGCCCCGGATGATCGGCTCGGGCGGAGATCCCCTGGCGCCGTCCGCCAGGATCCGGGCCACCCGGCCCGCCGTCAGCGACGCCTGCCTCCTCGTGCCGCGGGATGCCCTTGACCTCCTGGCCGCCACTCCGGGGGACGATCCGGCCACCAAGGTCGTCGAGTTCTGCCTGGACCTGTGGGCTCACGGCCGCCCGGTGGCGTACGAGGGGATGGCGGTCGTGTGGCACCAGCACCCGCAGCCCGAGAAGCAGCCTTCGGACGTGCTGGCGGATCCCTGGCAGGGCGTCGTCGACCGGTGGGGGCCGCGCCTGTTCCGGGAGGTGTTCCGGGACCGGATCGCCGGGGAGCGCCGATGGTCCAGCGAACCCCTCCACGTGGCGATCACCCTCACCCGCGAGGACCGGGCCGCGCCGTACGGCGACTGGTATACGGCCCACGAGCTCGGCGATGCGCTCTCCGCGCTGGGCTGGCAGGTCTCGTACATCGAGCGCTACAAGGACCACTGGTACGACCTGGCCGTGGGCGTGGACGTCGTCATCGCTCTGCTGGACCTCTTCGACCTCACCCGCGTCCCGCGCCACGTCGTGAAGGTGGCGTGGATCCGCAACTGGACCGATCGCTGGCTCGCCCACCCCTGGTTCGACGATTACGACATCGTCCTGGCTTCCAGCGAGCGATCGAGACAGCTGGTGGAGGCGAACAGCTCGAAGGTCGCCCACCTGATGCCGCTGGCGACCAACCCGGCTCGCTTCCGGCCCCAGGCGACCGATCCGGCCCTGGCCTCGGACGCCGCCTTCGTCGGGAGCGACTGGGGGGAGGAGCGCGGCGTCGCGACGGCGCTTCCGGCCCTCGCGGCTGCGGGCCACCGGGTCCGGGTCTGGGGCCGCAACTGGGAGTCCGATCCGCGGATGGCGCCCCTGGCAGGAGGCGTCCTCGACTACGAACGGGTTCCGGCGGCCTACGCGTCCACCCGAATCGTCGTGGACGACACGGCCACCCCGACCAAGCCCTACGGCGCGCTGAACTCGAGGGTCTTCGACGCTCTCGCCGCGGGCGCCATCGTCGTGACCGACAACGAGCTGGGCGCCAGGGAGCTCTTCGACGACGACTTCCCGACCTGGGATTCCCCCGAGACGCTGACCCGGCAGGTCGAGGCGCTCCTCTCGGACGACACCCGCCGCGATGCCCTCCTGGCCCGCTACCGGCGGACGGTCCTCGACCGCCACACCTACGCGCATCGTGCCGAGGAGATGCGCACCCACCTCCTCGATTGGACCCAGGCGACCCGTGTCGCCCTCCACATCGGGCCCCAGACCTGGGAGCAGGCGCCGCGCTGGGGCGATACCCATTTCGGCAGGGACGTCCAGCGCCAGTTCGAGCGACGCGGGCACCCGGCGATCCTCGCCGTCTTCGAGGAGCGGGCCTGGCCGGTTGCCACGCGCGCGGACATGGCGGTCCACATCTTCGGCGTGCGCGCCCCCGAGACACGGTCCGGCCAGGTCCGCCTGCTCTGGGTGATCAGCCACCCGGACCGGGTCACCTCCGAGCTGTGTGCCGGGTACGACGCCATCTTCGTGGCCTCGGACCTGTTCCTGGAGCACCTCCGGTTGCGTACTGGTGTTCCGCTCTTCCCGCTGCACCAGGCCACCGACCCGGACCGCTTCCATCCCGATCCCACCGGCCCGGCCCACGAGCTCCTGTTCGTCGGCAACTCTCGGGGCGTCCGCCGGCAGATCATCGACGACCTGGCCGGGACCTCCTTCGACCTCGCGGTCTACGGGGGGGACTGGGCCCCCGGGCTCCTCGACCCCAGGCATCTCCGGGGCGAGTGGATCTCCAACGACGAGCTCGGCCGCTACTACTCGAGCGCCGCGGTCGTGCTCAACGACCACTGGCCGGACATGCGCGACGAGGGCTTCATCTCGAACCGGATCTACGACGCCCTCGCCAGCGGGGCCTTCGTCGTCTCGGATCACGTCCCGGGCATCGACGAGGAGTTCGGTCGCGGCGTCGTGACCTACCGCCGGCGCGACGAGCTGATCGCGACGCTCGACCGGTACCTGGCGGATCCAGCCGCTCGCCGCGAGGTGGCCGAGCGCGGCCGCGCCGCCGTCCTTGCCGGTCACACGTTCGGGCATCGCGTGGACGCGATCCTGGGCGCGACGGCCGACGTGCTCGCCCGGCGTCCGACGGTGATCGCCGACGGCCCGTCGCCCAACCGGATCGACTGACCGCGATGACCCCTGGTTCCCGGCCTTGAGCCGCCGAAACGCGCCCCGATGAGCCGAGCTTCGGCAGCCCGGTCGCTGGCCCGCCGGCTCCTGCGCGGGCGAAGCGGGCGCGCCCGGCTGCCGATCCCCGGCGAGGATCGCTTCCGCTCCCTCGACTCGCCCGTGCTCGTGGACCATCCGCGTTCCGAGGCGGCACCCGCAGGGCCCAGCGCCCGTCTCACCGTGCTCATGCCGCACCTCCAGCTGAGCCGGATGACCGGGGGACCCAACACGATCATCAACCTGACGGCCCGGCTGGTGGACCTCGGCCTCGCCGTTCGCTACGTGGCCACGTTCGGCCCGCTGGATCGCGATCCCGGCCCGCTGCGAGCCCATATCGCGGCCCTCGCGGGCTCGGAGGCGGCCGGGCGGCATGTGGAGCTGATCTCCGCAGAGAGCCCGATCCCCATCGCCGCCGGCGACGTCCTCATGGCCACCTGGTGGCCCACGGCCTACGCGGCTCGCGACGCCTTGCGATGGGGCCGCGCCCGCGAGTTCCTCTACCTGATCCAGGACTTCGAGCCCGGGTTCTACGCCTGGTCCACGAACTACGCGCTGGCCGAGGCGACCTACGGGTTTCCCTGCCGGGCGATCTTCAACGAGCGACTGCTCCGGGCCCACTTCGCGGCCGCGAACGTCGGCCGCTTCGGTCCGGATGCCGGGAGCGACCTCGCGATCGCGTTCGACCCCTCGGTCGATCGGGGGCTCTTCTCGCGATCCGCATACCCGGCCGATCCGGCCCGCCCGCCCGCCCGGCGACTCCTCCTCTATGCCCGGCCGCGGATCGACCGCAATTGCTACACCCTCGCCCTGCGGGCGCTCCGGACCGCCGTCCAGGGTGGGTTGTTCGACGATGAGGAGTGGGAGTTCGTGGCGATCGGGGCGGAAGTACCGGAGCTGGCCCTCTCGGACCGCCATGTGCTTCGGCCGTCCGGGTGGCTGGGCTACGCCGACTACGCCAGGCTGCTCAGCCAGTCCGACCTGCTTCTCTCGCTGATGCTCTCCCCGCACACGAGCTACCCGCCCGTCGAGATGGCGGGGGCCGGCAACCTGGTCGTCACGAACGTGCTGGGCGCCAAGACCGCCGAGGCGCTGCGCGCGATCTCGCCCCGCATCCTGGGCGTCAGCCCGGTCGTGGAGGACCTCGTCGGTGCGCTGCGTGACGCGGTCGGGATGATCCGCGCCGACCGCGTGCCGGCCGGCGACATCGCATTGCCCGGGACCTGGAGCGAGGCGCTGGCCGACGCGGTCCCGTGGCTGGCCCGGACCGTCCGCCTCCTCGCCGCAGGCTCGCCCCCGGACGGCGATGATCCCTCGGACCGCCCCGACGGCGCAGGCCGATGAGCGAGCCTGGCGGCGATCCGGCTCCCGCCTGCCCGGCCTGCCGGAGCACCGGGGACCACACCGCCCACGAAGCCCGCGAGATGATGTTCGGGACCCGCGAGGCCTTCACGTACCTCGAGTGCTCTGCCTGCGGCACCCTCTGGCTGCGCAACCCGCCCCCCGATCTGGGTCCCTACTACCCCGCCGAGTACTACGCGGGGGAGGTCGAGGAGCACGACCCCCCGGGGTCCTGGCTGCGGAGGGCCCTGACCCGGGCCGCCGTGCGCCCGATCCTGTTCGCGCGCGGAGAGCGCCTCGGCCGGTTGGCTGGTCATCTCGTCGCTGAGCCGGCCGAGCTGCAGCCCCTGCGGCCGCTCATCCCGCGCTACGGGATCCGCTCCTTCTCCGACCGGATCCTCGACGTCGGATGCGGCTGGACTCCCGCCCGCCTCTGCGCGCTCCGTCGCCTGGGGTTCCGCCATCTTCTCGGCGTGGACCCGTTCGTTCCGCGCGACCTCGTGCACCACGGCATCGTCGTCCAGCGGCGGGAGCTGGAGGACGTCGTCGACCGGTTCCACGTCGTGATGTTCCACCACTCCCTGGAGCACGTCAGGGACCCTCGGGCCACCCTCGCGGCGGCATCCCGGCGGCTTCTCCCGGGTGGCCGGATCCTGGTCCGGACGCCGATCGCGGGGTCTGCGCTGTGGGATCGCTACGGCGTCGACTGGTGGGAGCTGGACCCGCCGCGCCACCTCGTGGTGCTCTCGATCGCCGGGCTCCGCGCGGCCGCGGCGTCCGTCGGCCTCGAGATCGCCGCGACCTTCTTCGACTCCTCGGAGCGCGAGATCATCGGCAGCGAGCAGATCCGGCGCGACGTGGGTGAGTTCGAGCCCGGGTCCTGGTTCGTCGATCCCGCCCGCTCCGCGTACTCCCCGGTCGACGTGGACCGGTTCGCCGCCGAGGCCCGGGGCCTCAACGCGGAAGGTCGTGCCGGGCGCGGCGGGTTCGTGCTCCGCGCCGCGGTCTGACCGCTCCCGTTCCGGCGGCTACCGCTCCGGCCGATCCTCGCGCCCCGTGAACCGGCCCCCCTCCTTCTCGGCAAGGAGCTTGCGGTCCTCTGCGCGCTGCCGGTAGAGCGCGACGGTCTCATCCGGCGTGCCCTCGTGGATGAGCTGTCCCTGCTCCACCAGGATCGCCCGGGTGCAGTACTCGGCGACGGTGTTGAGGTCGTGCGTCACCAGGACGATCGCCTTGGCCGCGTCCATGAGGCCGTGGATGCGCCGCTGGCTCTTCTCCCGGAACGTCTGGTCCCCAGTCCCCAGGACCTCGTCGAGGAGAAGGATGTCGGGCTTGATCGCCGTCGCGATCGAGAAGCCCAGGCGGGCGCGCATGCCGGTGGAGTACGTCTTCACGGGAGCATCGATGAAGGCCCCGATGTCCGCGAACTCGATGATCTCGGGGGTCAGCTCGGCCATCGCCCGGTGGTCGATCCCGAGCAACGCCGCGGTGAGGTCGATGTTGTCGCGACCCGAGAGCTCCATCTCGAAGCCGGCGCCCAGCGTCAGGAGGGTCGAGACGCGGCCGCTGATCGACACCTGTCCCTCGGACGGGTCGAGGATTCCCGCAAGCGCGAGCAGCAGCGTGCTCTTGCCTGCCCCGTTCGGACCCAGCACGCCCAGGGACTCGCCGGGGGCCACGCTGATGTTGATGTGGCGCAACGCCCAGAAGTGGGTCGGCCCGGTGTTGCGCTGGCGGACCATGTTCGAGAGGGAGCCCTTGATGGTCGTGCGCCGGGTGAGGCGGAGGTTGTACCGAACGCCGAGGTCCCGAACGACGATGGCTCCCGACGACGGCGCCGCAACGGCCTTCACAGGATCCTCGCGAAGGACGGCTCGACCCGCTTGAAGATCGCGATCGCAACGACGACCAGCGCCAGCGATGCGGCCAGCAGGATGCCGAGGGCGACGAAGTCCGGCGCCCGCCCGGGCCCGGTCGCGGTGCCCCAGATCACGTCGTGGTAGGCGGACAGGAGCGTCGTGAACGGGTTGAGGCTGAACAGGAAGCGGATCGTCGGGTTCTTGGGCAGGTCGTCGGTCGTGTAGAGGATCGGCGAGAGGTAGAACCAGAGGCGGAGGATGTGGCCCATCACGTTCGCCACGTCGCGGTAGAACGCGTTCGCCGCCGAGAGCACGATCGCGAGTCCCAGGGAGAAGACGAACTGCACGAGGGCGACCAGCGGCAGGGTCAGGATCCAGGGCGTCAGTCGGTGGAGGTAGAGGAGATAGACCACGGCCAGCGAGGTCAACCCGATCACGAAGCTCACCGTGCCGGCAACCGTCGATGCCGTGGGCAGCACGAGCTTGGGGAACGGGACCTGCCGGATGAGCGACTGCCGGCCGACGACCGAGCCCATCGACTCGCCGATGACCGAGCCGAACCACTTCCAGGGGAGGACGCCGGAAAGCAGGAAGAGCAGGAAGTCCGGGGTCGACCGCCGGAAGATCAGGTCGAACACCACGAAGTAGACGGCGACCTGGAGGATCGGGTCAAGGATCCACCAGAGCTGCCCGATGACCGTGTCGGCGTGCGTGCGCTTGAGATCGGCGCCGACGAGGTAGCGGACGAGCCGCCGTCGGCTGGCCAGGTCCAGCAGTCCGTCCCTGGCGAGGAGGATCCAGCTACGCCGGCGCGCCGTGTCGAGCAGGACGACATCGGGGGTGGGGTTAGGCATACGACCGCGAAGGGTAGCAGAGCCCCGCCGCGCCCGCCCGGCGCTGTCCCTGCTCAGTGAATCTGTCAGGGCCAACTGCTCAGTGACTTTGTCAGTCTCACCCGATGAGGGAGAACCTGAGATTGACCACCAAGGAGCAGCAGCGCAGCGAGGTCGTGAGCCGCTGGCTGGCCGGGATCGTCACGACAGCCGAGGCGGTCGCCCTGCTCGGGACGAGCGAGCGGACCGCCTGGCGGCTGCGGGCGGCGATGCTGGAGCGCGGGGCGGATGGCCTCGCGCACGGCAACCGGGGCCGCGCCTCGCCCCGGCGGCTGCCCGACGGCGACCGGGCACGGATCCTCGAGCTCGCCAGGACGGTGTACCGGGGGTACAACGACACCCACCTCGCGGAGGCACTCGCCGAGGACGGGGGGGTCGCGATCAGCCGCCCGGCGCTGCGGCGTCTGCTGCGCGGCGTCGGGATGGCCTCGCCGCGCCGGAGGCGGGCGCCCCGGTACCGGAGCCGCCGCGAACGCATGGCCCAGGCGGGCCTGCTCGTCCAGGTCGACGGGAGCCGGCACGACTGGCTCGAGGGCCGCGGGCCCTGGCTCACCTTGGTGGGCGGGATCGACGACGCGACCGGGATCCTCGTCGGGGCGGTCTTCCGCGAGCAGGAGGACGGCACCGGGTACCTGACCATGCTGCGCGACATGGCCCGCCGGCACGGCCTGCCGGCCGCCCTGTACCGGGACGGCTCGTCGGTCTTCGCCCCCACGGCCCCGGGCGCCGCCGGGCGCGACGAGGCGACCCAGGTGGGGCGGGCCCTCGCCGAGCTCGGGATCGCCACCATCCTCGCGGGATCGGCCCAGGCCAAGGGGCGGATCGAGCGGGCGTGGGGGACGCTCCAGGACCGCCTCGTGTCCGAGCTGCGCCGGGCGGAGGCGGCCGACCTGCCGGCCGCGAACGCGGTGCTGCGGGACTTCCTCCCCCGCTTCAACCGCCGGTTCGCGGTCCCGCCGGCGAGCGACGTCCCGGCTTGGCGACCGGTGCCCGAGGGTCTCGACCTCGCCCGGGTCTGCGCCTTCCGCTGGCGGCGTGTCGTCGGCTCGGACAGCTGCATCCGGCTCGACGGGATGGTGCTCCAGCTCCCGCCGGGGCCCGGCGGCCGCTCCCTCGCCGGGCGGCGGGTGGAGGTCGAGCTCCGGCTCGACGGCCGCCTGCTCGTCGTCGCCGAGGGCCGGCTCCTCGCCGCCGTGGCAGCACCGCCGGAGCCGGCCCGGCTGCGCGACCTGCGGGTCCTCGCGCCCGGCGGTCCGCAGCCCGAGCCGACCAGCCGCAACGTGGGCTATCGTCCCGGTGCGGACCACCCCTGGAGGCGACGGCTCCTCACCCCGCGCGACGAGCGGCTGACAGATTCACTGAGCAAGTGACCTGACAGAGTCGCTGAGCATCAACACGCGCCCGCCCGGCGCTGTCCCTGCTCAGTGAATCTGTCAGGGCCAACTGCTCAGTGACTTTGTCAGTCTCAGCGGATGCGGGAGGGACTCAGCGTCAAGCCCAGGGACCGGCACCGGATCGCTGTCCTGGCTCGGTGGCGGGAGGGAGCCCTGACCGTCGCGGAGGCTGCCGCGCGCCCGACAGCGGGAGGTCGGGCCGACGCGGCAGGCACCGGGCGGTTAGGATCTCGGGGTCATGATCCAGCGATCCGTGCGCCCCGTGGGCATGCTGACCCACTCGAACTACGAGGAGGACCCGCGGGTGCGCCGGGAGGCGGAGACCATCGTCCGGGCGGGTCGGCAGGTGGACGTCTTCGCCCTGCGACGCCCCGGCCAGCTGGCCGAGGAGACCATCGACGGCGTGCGGGTGATCCGGCTGCCCGTCGAGCGCCACCAGGGGGCACGGCTCCGGACCTACCTGGCGGAGTACCTGGACTTCGTCGTCCGCTCCATGGCCGCCGCGACTCGTGCCCACCGCCACCGGCGATACGGCCTCCTGCAGGTGCACACGCTCCCCGACTTCCTGGTCTTCGCGGGGCTCCCGCTCCGCCTGGCCGGCGGCGTGCCCCTCGTCCTGGACCTCCACGAGGCGATGCCGGAGTTCTTCTGCTCCCGCTTCGGGGCGAGCACGAGCTCGCCGGCCTACCGGCTGCTCCGGGCGCAGGAACGCATGTCGATCGCGGTCGCGTCGTCGGTCCTGACCGTCAACGACACGCTCCGGGATCGCCTCGTCGCGCTGGGCGTGCCGCGCGAGAAGGTCACGGTGATCCTCAACGCGCCGGACCTGCGGCTCTTCCGTGCGGCCGCCCACCCGGTCCGGGCCTTCATGACGGATGGGACCCTGCGCCTCGTGTATGCGGGAGCGCTGACCCCGACGTACGAGCTCGACGTGGTCCTCGAGGGGATCGCGGCGCTCGCCGGCTCGAGACCCGACATCCCGGTCCATGCTTCGATCCTGGGCCGGGGGGACGCGGAGGCCGCGCTGCGGGCCCGGACGGCCGAGCTCCGCATCGCGGACCGCGTCACGTTCGCCGGCCGCGTCCCGCTGGAGGATGTCGCGGGCGCCATCGCGGCTGCTGACGTGGGTCTTGCCCCGACGGCCCGGAGCCCCATGACCGACCTCAGCCTCTCCACGAAGATCTTCGAATACGCCACGATGGGCAAGCCGGTCGTTGCCTCGATGCTCCCGACCGTGAGCCGGTACTTCGCGTCCACGACGCTTGCCGCCTACCGTCCGGGCGACGGTCGCGACCTCGCGGAGGCGCTGGCCCGTCTCGTGGACGATCCGGAGGAGCGCCGCCGCCGGGTCGCCGCAACCGCGGCACGAGTGGCCGAGCTCGACTGGGACATCCAGGCCGCGACGTACCTCCGCGTCATCGAGAGCGTCGCACTCGACGGAACGTCGTCTGCCCGCCCCGCGCTCGAGGGCGCCGGGCGTCCCCGGATCTCCTGATGCCACCGGAGGAACCGTGAACCAAGCTGCCGACCCGGAATCCGCGCTCGACCGGCGAGTCGCCGTCGTCGGCCTCGGCTACGTGGGCCTGCCGCTGGCCGTCTCGTTCGTCGAGGCCGGCACCCGGGTCGTGGGGATCGACGCCAACCCGGCGCGCGTGGCAGAGGTCGCCGCGGGCCGATCGCCGATCGAGGACGTCTCCGACGCCCGCCTGGCGGCCGCGTTGAGAGCGGGATTCCGGACCATCGTGCCCGACCCGTCCGCGATCGCGACCGCGGACGCCATCTTCGTGTGCGTGCCGACGCCGGTGACGGCCACGAAGGATCCCGACCTCGGCCCGGTCCTCTCCGCGGCCGAGCTGGTCCGCAGCGGACTCCGAGCTGGCCACCTGGTCGTGCTCCAGTCCACCACCTTCCCGGGCACGACGACGGGTCCCTTCCGGGCCGTCCTGGAGCGGGAGACGGGGCTCGCGGCGGGGAGCGACTTCGACCTGGCGTTCGCACCGGAGCGAGTCAACCCCGGCGACCCGGCCAGCGCCGGCCGGGCCATCCCCCGGCTGGTCGGGGGTTCCACGCCGGCGGCGACGGCCCGGGCCGCGGCCCTCCTCCGGCGCATCAACACCACGGTGGTCGAGCTCTCCTCGCCGGATGCTGCGGAGCTGGCCAAGCTCCACGAGAACGTCTTCCGCAACGTCAACATCGCGCTCGTCAACGAGCTGGCCCTGCTCTGCGAGCGCATGGGGCTCGATGTCTGGGAGGTGATCGACGCCGCCGCGACCAAGCCGTTCGGGTTCATGAAGTTCCTGCCCGGCCCGGGCGTGGGCGGCCACTGCATCCCGGTCGATCCGTACTACCTGGCCTGGCGGGCCCGGGAGTTCGACTTCACGGGCCGCTTCATCGAGCTGGCTGCCGACGTGAACGTCACGATGCCCCGCCACGTCGTGGACCTCGCGGCCGAGGCGCTCAACGACCGCGGCCACGCCCTGCGCGGCACTCGCGTCGGCGTGCTGGGCGTGGCCTTCAAGCCCAACGTCGGGGACGCGCGCGAGTCGCCGGCAGCGCACGTCCTGGCCGGACTCCGCGAGCGCGGCGCAGACGTGCGCTTCCATGACCCGCACGTCCCGGTCTTCCGCGATGCCGCCGGCCTCGTGGGCGAGTCGGTTCCGATCGGGGAGCTGCTCGAATGGGCGGAGCTCGTGGTCGTGGTCACGGCCCACCGGGCCATCGACTGGGACGAGGTCTACAGGAGGACGGACCTCGTGCTGGACACGGTCAACTCGTCGAAGGGGCGGCCCGTCCGACCGCGCCAGGTGCTCCGCCTCGGCGCCGGGTGGGGCCGATAGCTCGGCCGCGTCCCTCCGCACCGCATCCCGACCGGCGTCCCGGCCGGGACGTGCGGCAGCCCGCCGGAGCCAAGTCCCATCCGGTCGGTGCGCACGGTGCGGTACGATGCGCGCCGACCCCTTCCCGCGCCGCGGCACCGCGCGCCCAACACTGAGAGCTCCACCTCCATGACCTTTCGAGCCCGTCCGACCACGAAGCCGGCGTCCCGCGCGCGCCGCGGCACGAGCGAGGAGCACCGCCGGAACCTGTACCTCAACATCGGGTTCGGCCTGATCGTCCTCCTGTCCGTCCTGCTCCTCGTCGGAGCGGCGGGGGCCACCTGGTACAACCAGCACCTGGCGACCATGGCGACCGTCAACGGGGTCGGGATCACCAAGGACCAGATCGCCGAGCGCGCCAAGGTGGAGGCCTTCAAGCTCGACCAGGCCGCCCTGCGGATCCAGCAGAAGTCGCAGGCCGGGCAGATCTCGTCGGCCTCCGCCCAGCAGATCCTCCAGCTGATCTCGCAGCAGCAGCAGCAGCTGAGCACCAGCGTGATCGAATACGCGATCGACACCGAGCTGGTCCGCCAGCTGGCGGCGAAGCGCGGGCTCACGATCGATCCGGCCGACGTCGACGCCCAGATGACCAAGGACGCCACGGTGCCCGAGTCCCGGCACGCCTGGATGATCGCGATCGCGCCCGAGAAGTCGACCGGCGCCACCTCCTCGACCGACGCCCAGATCGCGGCCGCGAAGGCCAGCGCAGGCAAGCTCCTGGCGGACCTCCAGGGCGGCAAGACCTGGGAGGACGTGGTCAAGGAGTCCGGCGACGCGGCAGCCCAGGCGGGGAACGGGGACCTGCTCTACGTGGACAAGGGCACGACGTCGCCGGACACGGCATTCGTGGACGCCCTGATGGCGCTCCCGGACACGAAGTCCTACACGGGCGTCATCCAGGGCGCCGACGGCTCGTTCCGGATCGGCCGGGTGACCGACATCGTCGCGGCGACCGTCGACACCAGCTTCGAGCAGCGCCTGCGGACCGCCGGGGTCGACGTGGCGAGCTACCGCGCGGTCGCCGCATCGTTCGTCGCGCGCGACAAGATCCAGGCCCAGCTCTTCGCCGAGATCCTGGACAAGGCCTCGCCCCAGCGCCAGGCGGACATGATCGTCCTCCAGGCGGCCGGCACGTCGTACCTTCCCGGCTCGATCCTGGTGAAGCACATCCTGTACTCGCCCAACCACGCCCCGAGCTCGGCGTCCACCGTCAAGGCGGACGATCCGGCGTGGGCGGCGGCCAAGCAGCAGGCCGACGATGCCTACCGGAAGCTGAATGCCGGGCTGGCCACCTTCGCCGACCTGGCCGCGACCAGCGACGACACCGGATCGGGGGCCCAGAACGGGTTCCTCGGCTATCTCGCCAAGGACGACCCGAACGCCGCGCTCGATCCGGCCTTCGCGGCCGCCGTCTTCGCCCCCGGGGTCAAGGCGGGGCAGCTGCTCCCGCCGGTCAAGTCCGCCTTCGGCTGGCACGTCATCCAGGTCGTCTCGCTCGACACCCCGGACGCCTATGCCAAGAGCATCGCGGCGCAGGCGGCTCAGCCCGGCGCGGACTTCGCGCAGCTGGCCCAGCTCAACTCGATCGACTCCAGCGCGAAGAACGGCGGGCTCCTGGGATGGGTCGCCAAGTACCAGGTTGCCAAGGACGAGGAGGACGCGATCTTCGCGCTCCAGAAGGGCGGCGTCTCCGGCGTCATCGCGGCTTCCGACGGGAACCGGATCTACAAGGTGGTCGACCTCCAGGACCGGCTGCCCGACCCGAGCCAGGCCGACACGATCCGCTCGAGCGCCTTCTCCAACTGGTATGCGAGCGTGAAGAACGACCCGACCCAGACCACGATCACCCGCGCGGGCGGCTGACGGGGACCCGATGCTCGACGCTCTCGTCGCCGAGGCCCGCGTCCGGTGGGGCCTCGACCCCGGGGGCGGCGTCGCGATCATCCCGGCCGAGCGGCTCGTGAGCCTGCCCCTGGACCCGTCGCGTCCCGTGCTGGTCGTGCCGCTCGCGGTGCTGCGGGCCGCCGACGGCGACGTGCCGGCCCTGCCGCTTCCCGGCCGGCATGGCCCGCTCGGGAGGGAGCCGCTGGACGTGCTCCGCCGCCTCTACCCCGCGGACCACCCGGCCGGCCGATTCGGCGCAGAGCAGGGCACGACCGTCGCGGCCCTGGTGCCCGATGACCTGCGGGCTCCCCTCTACCTCGAGCCGGTCGCGCCGGAGGCGGCGTTCGGGTCGCCCTGGGCCATGCCCTGGATCTCGGCCCGGCTGCGCCGGCCCGACGGCTGCCCGTGGGACCGCGAGCAGACCCACGCCTCGCTGCGCAACCACCTGCTCGAGGAGGCCTACGAGGTCTACGACGCCCTCGCCGACGGCGCGACGCCGGCCCTGGCGGGGGAGCTCGGCGACCTCTGGCTCCAGGTGGTGCTCCACGCCCAGCTGGCGGCCGAGGCCGGCGTCTTCGACCTGGCCGACGTCCAGGCCGCAATCGCGAGCAAGATCGTGCGCCGCCACCCCCACGTGTTCGGCGACGCGGAGGCGCGCACGGCCTCCGACGTCAACCGCCAGTGGGAGCGGATCAAGCAGGCGGAGCGCGCGGCCGAGGCCGCCGCCGCGGATGCGGCCGGCCACTCGGGTGACCTGCCGGCCCGACCGAAGAGCGCCCTCGAGGGGATCAGCCGGTCCCTCCCGGGCCTGGCCGCCAGCCAGGAGATGCAGGACCGCGCCGCGCATCTTGGCTACGACTGGCCGTCCGTCGAGGGCATCCTGGGCAAGGTCGAGGAGGAGCTGGGCGAGCTCGCCGCGGCGGAGACCCCGGGCCACCGCGAGGAGGAGCTGGGCGACCTGCTGATGGTGGTCGTGAATCTTGCCCGCCACCATGGCGTCCAGGCGGAGGCGGCCCTCCGCGCTGCGAACCAGAAGTTCCGGCGACGCTTCGGAATCGTCGAGCGGCTGGCCATGGAGCGCGGCGTCGCGCTCCGCGACCTCAGCTTCCCGGAGCTCGACGAGCTCTGGGATGCTGCCAAGGCGGAGATCGCCGCGACGGATGGCGCGGCAGGGGAGCAGGAGGACCGGGCATGACGATCGGCAACCGGGCGCCCCAGGTGCGGCCGTCGGGGCGCCGCCCGGACGAGCTGCGCCAGGTCTCCTTCACGCTTGGAGTCCAGAAGTGGGCCGAAGGATCGTGCCGCATCCGGATGGGCGACACGGAGGTCCTCTGCTCGGCGAGCATCGAGGATCGCGTGCCGCCCCACCTGCGGGGCAAGGGCACCGGGTGGGTGACCGCGGAGTACGCGATGCTCCCCCGGGCCACCTCGGAACGCACCCAGCGCGAGTCGACCGCCGGGCGGATCGGCGGGCGGACCCACGAGATCCAGCGCCTGATCGGGCGCTCCCTGCGGGGCGTCGTGGACCTGGGTCGCCTGGGGGAGCGGACCGTGACCGTGGACTGCGACGTCCTCAACGCGGACGGGGGCACCCGGACCGCCTCGATCACCGGCGGGTACGTCGCCCTCTCGGCGGCACTGATCACGTTCGGGATGGAGCGGCTCGTCGTCGGGAAGGTGGCGGCGGTCAGCGTCGGCCTGCTCGACGGGCTGCCGGTGCTCGACCTCGACTACGAGGAAGACCACCGGGCGGGCGTGGACTTCAACGTGGTCGGCACCGACGCCGGCCACTACGTGGAGGTCCAGGGCACGGCCGAGGGGAAGCCGTTCAGCCGGGACGAGCTGGACAGGCTGCTGGACCTCGCCAACAGCGGGCTGGAGCGGCTCTTCGCGGCGCAGGCCGAGGCGCTGGCAGCGGTCGCTCGGTGACGGTCGCCGGCGCCGGGCCCGCCCGGCCCAGGCTCCTCGTTGCGACGCGTTCAGGGCACAAGCTGCGCGAGCTGCGCGACCTGCTGCGGCTCCCGGCTGTCGACCTCGTGAGCCTCGACGACGTCGGCATCGGCGAGGACGCCGACGAGACTGGCGCGACGTTCGCCGCCAACGCCGCCCTGAAGGCGCGCTTCTATGCCCGGCTGAGCGGGCTCCCGACGCTGGCCGACGATTCGGGCATCGAGGTCGACGCCCTGGGCGGGGGCCCGGGCGTCCGTACGCGCCGGTACGCGGGGGACGACGCGACCGACGAGCAGAACAACCGCAAGCTGCTGGCCGCGCTCGATGGCCTGCCGGCCGAGCGCCGCGGGGCGCGCTACCGGTGCGTGCTGGCGCTGGCCCGCCCGGATCGCACGGGCCCCCGCGGCGGGATCCCGGTCGTGCTCGCCCGCGGCACGTTCGGGGGCCGGATCGCCGCTGGGCCGCGCGGCCCGAACGGCTTCGGGTACGACCCGATCTTCGAGCCGTCGACGGAGCCGCCCGGCGGGGCGACGGTGGGGGAGTGGCCCCCGGAGCGGAAGCAGGCCGTCTCGCACCGCGCCCGGGCGGCGCGGCGGATGGCCCGGGCCATCGTGAGGTTCGGGCTGTGAGCCGATTCCCCCGGACTCGCTGATCCGCGAGGCGACGGCTCGGCGGGCGGGCCCGGGAGGGACGCGGCCATGACCTTCGGCCAGCGCCGGGTACGTCCGGCCTGGAGCGCGCCCGGAACGGCGCGGCTCGCCGGTGACGGGCGGCGCCGCTCGATGCCCGGCCCACGCCCGGGCCGCCTCTTGGGCCCATCCTCGACAATCATGAGCGCTGCGCCCGGATCGAGGGGCGCGTCCGGCAGGTAGCGAGGCTCCATCCGACATGACCCCGAGCGTGGCTGCTCCCGGTCCCGCCCCGGAACCCGGCGCTGGCCCGGCTGCCGGCCTGACCGGCGCCGAGGCGGCCGATCGCCTCCGCCGCGACGGCCCGAACCTCATCGGCGGCAGCGGCCGTCGAACGACCCTCGCGATCCTCGTCTCGCAGGTCTCCAGCCCCCTGGTCCTGCTCCTCGTCGGGGCGAGCCTGGTCAGCATCGTCGTCGGTGACGATCTCAACGCCACGATCATCCTGGCCATCGTGGTCATGAGCGCCGCCCTGGGGTTCGTCCAGGAGGCCCGCTCCGAGGCGGCCGTGGCGGCCCTCCAGGCGCGCCTGACGCTCCGGGCGTCGGTCGTGCGCGGCGGGGTCGAGCAGGAGGTGCCGATCCACGATGTCGTGCGCGACGATCTCGTGGCCCTCAATGCGGGCGACATCGTGCCGGCCGACGGCCGGATCATTGAGGCGAATCACCTGTACGTCGACGAGGCGTCGCTGACCGGCGAATCCGCGCCCGCGACCAAGGCGCCCCGGGAAGGAGCGCTGGACCCGGCCCGCGACGAGGACCGCGACGGGCTGGTCTTCTTCGGCACGAGCGTGGTCAGCGGGACGGGCCGGGCGCTGATCACCGCGACGGGTTCGCGGACGAGCTACGGCGAGATCGCCCGCCACCTCGCCGAGCGTGCCCCGGAGAACGACTTCCAGCGCGGGGTCCGGACGTTCGGCGCGCTGGTCTTCCGGGTCACCCTGATCCTGGTGGTCGCCGTGCTGGCGATCAACGTCGTGCTCGACCGCCCCCTCATCGAATCCCTCCTGTTCGCGATCGCCCTCGCGGTCGGCCTCACGCCGGAGCTCCTGCCGGCGATCGTGACCCTCAACCTCACCCAGGGTGCGCACGTCCTGGCCGGGCACGGCGTCCTGGTGAAGCGGCTCCCGGCGATCCAGAACCTCGGGTCGGTCAACGTCCTGTGCACCGACAAGACCGGGACGCTCACGGAGGGGCGCCTGGAGTTCGTGCGCTCGGTCGGGATCGACCGCGACGATGCGGCTGAGGCAGCCTGGGCCCTGGAGCTCGCCTACCTCAACAGCCACTTCCAGGCCGGCTTCACGAACCCCCTCGACGCGGCGATCCTGGCCGGGACCCCGGCGCCGGCCGACCTCGCGACCTACCGCAAGGTCGCCGAGCTCCCCTACGACTTCAACCGTCGGCTGCTGAGCGTGGTCGTCCAGCTGGGCGATGAGCCGCCGCTCCTGGTGACGAAGGGGGCCCCGGAGGCGGTCCTGGCGCGCGCGACACGCGTCCGCGAGGACCACACGGCGCGGACGATCGACAGGGCGGAGCACGAGCGCCTCGCGCGGCTGGTGGACGGCGCTTCGGCCGACGGCTACCGGCTCGTGGCGGTCGGGTCGCGCGCGCTGGATCCGGGGGAGCTCGCGGCCCCGGGGACCGCCGCGGCGGCGGCCGGCCTCGCGGATGCCGAGCGGCTCGAGCGCGCGCTCGTCTTCGAGGGCGTGATCCTGTTCAGCGACCCGGTCAAGGCCGGAGTCGGGGACACGATCGCCCGGCTCGCCGGCCAGGGCGTCGCGCTCAAGGTCGTCACGGGGGACAACGACCTTGTCGCCCGCCACATCGCCGGCCAGGTCGGGCTGACCGTCGAGGGCGTGCTGACCGGCGAGGAGATGCGGGGGCTGAGCCACCCGGCGCTGGTCGCCCGGGCCAGGCGGACCACGATCTTCGCCCGCGTCGACCCGGACCAGAAGCTCCAGGTGATCCGGGCGCTCCACGACTCGGGGGCGGTCGTCGGCTACCTCGGCGACGGGATCAACGACGCCCCGGCCCTCCACAGCGCCGATGTCGGGATCAGCGTGGACAACGCCACGGATGTCGCGCGCTCCGCGGCCGACGTCATCCTCCTCGAGCCGAGCCTCGCCGCGATCTCGCAGGGCGTGATCGAGGGCCGGCGCACGTTCGCCAACACGCTCAAGTACATCCGGATGGGTACGAGCTCCAACTTCGGCAACATGCTGAGCATGACCGGCGCCGCGCTGCTGCTCCCCTTCCTGCCCATGACACCCGGCCAGATCCTGCTCAACAACCTGATCTACGACGCGTCGCAGACCGCGATCCCGACGGACACCATCGACCCTGACGTCGGCGCGGTCCCGGCCCGTTGGGACGTCCACGCGATCCGGCGCTTCATGCTCATCTTCGGCCCGATCTCGTCGATCTTCGACTACCTGACCTTCGGGCTCCTGATCCTCGTGCTCGGGCGGAACGAGCAGGCGTTCCACACCGGCTGGTTCATCGAGTCGCTGTGCACCCAGGTGCTCGTCGTGCTCGTGATCCGGACCCGGCGCAGCCCGTTCTGGCTGAGCCGCCCGAGCCGCCCGCTCGGCGGGGCCATCGTGGCGGCCCTCGCCGCCGCCGTGATCATCCCGCTGAGCCCCCTGGGCGGGATCCTCGGCTTCACGTCCCTCCCGCTCGTCTTCTGGCCGCTGCTCGCCCTGATCGTCGCGGCGTACCTGGGCCTCGTGGAGCTCGCCAAGCGGCGCTTCGAGCCGCGAGGATGAGCCGCGCCCGGAGGGCCTTGAAGCGCCGCGGCCCGTCGCCCGAGCCGGACCCCGCCTACCTGGGGCTGCGCGGCCGGTTGCTGGGCACGACGCCCGGCCAGATCGGGGTCGAGCCGAGCGGGCGCTGGCCGCGGGCCTGGGCGGTCCTGGTCGACCTCCCGGTCGGTGTCGGCTACGTGTCGATCGTGGGCGTGGCCGACGGCTCGACCAGCATGTACACGAGCACGGGCGGCGGGATCATCGGCGCCGGTGCCCGCCCCGCCGTCAGGGCCGCGACAGGGCGCCTTCTCGATGTCGCCGAGGCGGGCCTGGCCGGGCTTCCCCTCGTCGACGCCTGTCCGCTACCGAGTCGCGGCAACGTCGGCCTCGTCATCCTGGCCCGTGACGGCAGCCATCGGATCGAAGCGTCCGAGGACGCGCTGGCGGTCGGCCCCGGGATCGTGGCGAGGCTCTACGCGGCGGCCCAGGACGTGATCACCCAGCTCCAGCTCGTCGACGCGGAGCGCGCCTGAGACATTCGGCCCGTCAGTCGGCTGCTCCGTGCGCTAGATTCGTGTCGTAGCGAGGTCACCAAACGCCGCTGTGCGTCCCAGGACGTCCGGGGCCAACCGCGATCTCGTGGTCGTCCGCTGGAGCGAGGCGGCTCCGGGGGGAGGTTCAATGGCGCGAGATCCCCGTCGCGAGGGGGCAGGCCGACGGCTCGGCCGCGTGGCTGACTCCGGCCCGGCCGGCACCGGCGCCGTTCCCGTCGCCGGGTTGGCCCACCCGTCCGAGTCGCGGCTCCGTGCGTTCCTCGACACGGTGGTCGAGACGACTCGGGCGGTGGCGGGCTCGGGGGACCGCTCGACGCTCCTCGCCGAGTCCTGTCGCGCCATCGTTGGCTCCGGCGCGTTCGCGATGGCCTGGATCGGCGCCGACGAGGACGGTGACGGGTGGATCGAGCCTCTCGCCATCGCGGGCGACACGACCGGCTACGTCGAAGGGCTGCGGGTGTCGACCCGGGACGTACCCGAGGGCCGGGGCCCGACCGGCACCGTGGCGCGGACGGGACGGCCGATCGTGTGCGTCGACGTGGCGACGGACGCGCGGATGGCCCCCTGGCGCGAGCGGCTCCTCGCCCACGGCTTCCGCTCGGGCGCTGCGTTCCCGGTCCAGGGCAGGGCCGTGCCCGCGGCTGTCCTGAGCGTCTATGCAGGCATCGTCGGCGCGTTCGGCCCCGACGAGGCCGCCGTCCTCGAGCACCTCGCCGACACTATCGGGTTCGCCCTCGACGCCCTCGCCGAGCGCGACGCGCGGAGCGCCGCCGAGGCTTCGATTCGCGAGGGCGAGGAGCGCCACAACACGACCCTCGACAACATGCTCGAGGGCGCGATGATCATCGACCGCGACTGGCGCTACCTCTACGTCAACGAGCTCGCTGCGCGACACGGCCACCTCGAGCCTTCCGCCATCCTCGGGCGGACGATGCCCGAGCTGTACCCGGGCGTCGAGGAGAGCGAGATCTTCGCGCGCTATCGCCGCTGCATGGAGGAGCGCGAGCCGCAGCGATTCGAGGCCCCGTTCCAGTTCCCGGATGGGTCGACCGCGTGGTACGAGCTGAACGTCGCGCCGGTGCCGGAGGGCATCATCGTGCTCTCGCTCGACATGACCGAGCGCCGCGAGGCGGCTGAGCGGCTGCGCGAGAGCGAGGAGCTCTATCGCGCCCTCGTCGACCAGTCCGCCGACGGCATCCTCGTCTCGGACCAGGCCGGACGCTACGTCGAGGCGAACCCGGCCATCTGCCGGATGCTGGGCTACTCGCGCGCCGAGGTGCTGGCCATGTCCACGCCCAGCCTGAGCGCCGCGGATGATCCCCTGAGCCCGGAGGACATGGACGAGCGCCTGGCCACGACCGGGGCCGGGCAGGGCCTCCTGGTCGAGCGCCGGTACCGGCGCGCCGACGGCACGAGCCTGCCGGCCGAGGTCAGCTTCACCCAGCTGCCCGACGGCCGCCTGCAGCGCAACATCCGGGACATGACCCTGCGCCTCGTCGCCGAGGCGGAGCGGACGCGGCTCGTCTCGGCCGTCCAGCAGACCGCCGACTCGATCTGGATGCAGGACGTGAACAAGCACGTGACCTACGTCAACCCGGCCTTCAGCCGGGTCTACGGCTACGAGCCGGACGAGATCGTCGGGCAGTACGCCGGGATCGTCGACAGCGGTCTCCAGGCGCCGGGGTTCTTCCCGGCCATCTGGGCCTGGGCCGCCTCCGGGAAGACGTGGAGCGGCACGATCGTCAACCGGCGCAAGGACGGCAGCCTGGTCGAGGTCGAGGCCGTGATCTCGGCGATCCGCGACGCCGACGGCCGGCTGTCGGGCTATGTCCAGGCGGACCGCGACGTGACCCACGAGCGTGAGCTCGAGGGTGCCCTCGAGCGCGACGCCCGCGAGCGCGAGACCATCGAGGCCGCGCTCGAACGGATCGACCCGGCGGCGCCGCCCGAGGCGATCGCCGCAGCTGCCTGCGCCGAGCTCATGCCGCTTGCGGGAATCGATTCGGCCTGGGCAATCGGGCTCGGGAAGGGTCGAGGCCGGATCCTCGCCGTCGAGGGGGCGATCACCGGGGCGTTCCAGTCCGGCCAGCGGCTCCCGGAGCCGCTGGCGCGCTATCTCATCGAGCGGACCGCGATCGGACCGTGGGTGGAGACGGGCAAGGCCCAATCGGAGCCCAGTCCCTTTGGCGAGGCGGTGGGCGCGACCGGCCTTCACACCGCGGCGTTCGCCCCGCTCCGGGGTGCCCACGGCGTCATCGGCGTGATCGGCCTCGGCGCCATCGATCCGGCCGGCGCGGCGCGGATCGTCGAGCGCCTGCCGGCCCTCGCCACGTTCGGCTCGATCGTCGGAGCGCTGGTTGCCCCCGGGCTCGAGACCCGCCATCGCCAGGACACCGCGCGCTCGACGGTCCAGGCGATCATCGACTCCGGCGCCTTCAGGCCCTTCTTCCAGCCGATCGTCGACCTTCACAGCGGGGCGGTGGTCGGCTACGAGGCGCTCAGCCGGTTCGCCGATGGCGTTCCGCCCGACGCCCGGTTCGCGGGGGCGGCCCGCGCCGGGCTCGGGATGGAGCTCGAGACGGTCACCCTGGCGCGCGGCGATCGCGGCCGCGGCGGTCCTGCCGCCCGAGGCGTACCTGAGCCTGAACGTGTCCCCGGAGCTGGTCCACGCGGGGTCGCTCGGGTCGCTGCTGGCCGGCTTCGAGCGAGCGATCTTCCTCGAGATCACCGAGCATGTCGTGATCGACGACTATCCGGCGCTTCGGACGGAGCTCGCGGCCCTCGGACCGACCGTCCGCCTCGCGGTCGACGACGCGGGGGCCGGCTACGCCAGCTTCCGCCATATCCTCGAGCTCGCTCCGCACAAGGTGAAGCTCGACATCGGGCTGATCCGCGGGATCGACCAGGACCCGGCCCGCCAGGCGCTCCTCGCCGGGATGGCCTACTTCGCGGTCAAGCGCAGGATCGGCCTGGTCGCCGAGGGGATCGAGACGCCGGCCGAGCTGCGGACGCTGCGCTCCCTCGCGATCCCCTACGGCCAGGGCTACCTGCTCGGCCGACCCCAGGACGGCCGGGGGCCCGGACCGTGGCTGACGGAGATCGACGTCCAGGGGAGCTAGCGGGCCGAGCCGCCTCGGCGAGCCAACGGCCCCCTCTCACCCGGGCGCAGGGCGGCCGAACGTATTCGCCGGATGGGCCGGCCTGCCGTGCGGGCGCTGCCCGGGCTCCGCCGAGCCACTGCGCGACGGCATCCCTCGGCAACCTCCGCGAACGGCTGACGCCGTGGCGGACGACGCAACCGAGGTCGACGCTCAGCTACTCGCCTCGGCTCGGGCGGCCGGGCGAGCGCTGGAGGCGCCTATCGCGTGATCGACACCGGCGTCCCGAACCAGGTGCCAACGACGGACCGCACCCCGCCGGCGTCGCGCGTGTACGCCAGGCTCGTGCCGGGCGGGCCCGTGACGGTCAGCGAGAACGTCCCGTTCGTGGAGTCGAGGATGCCGCGGCCGGTCAGCGGCAGGGCGCCCGAGAACGCACAGGCGTGGAGCCGCAGGTCAGCGCCCGTGTCGCTCGCGACGTACGCGATCCAGCCGCCGTCCAGGCAGCCGTACTGCAGCGTCCCGGTGCCGTCCCAGTACCAGTAGTCGCCGTTGTTGTTGATCTCGTCGTCGACCGCCGCCATCGCGTCGAGCGCATCTGCGTAGCCGGCGACGGTCTGTGCGGGGATGGACACGTACGCATCTACGCCGGCCCAGTCGCAGAACGTCCGTCGGTGGGCGGGGACCTGGCCGTCGACGAGGAAGGCCGTGATGAGGTCGTCCGGACAGGCGTTGCCGCGCCCGAAGATGATGTGCGGCCCGCCGGGCTGGACGATCAGGTAGGCGTTGTCCAGGCGGCCGAAGATCCGGAGGGCACCGGCGTACGGGGTCGCCGGGTCCGTGGACGACGCGAGAACGAAGACCGGGTACGGGGTGTGAGTCAGTGGAGCCGGCCGGGTCGAGGTCGCCGGGTGCGCCGGCCAGGAGGCGCAGGGGAGGTCGCCGTAGAAGACGCTCCCCAGGCGCACGCTCCGCATGCCCGCTCGGGCGCCGGCGGCCAGGTACGCCTGCGCGCTCGCATCGGGGGTCCCGGTCCGATAGTCGTAGTCCATGCATTCGACGGCGTAGTACATCGCGTCCGAGTTGCTGGGGTCGGGCACAGCCTGGAGGGACTCCGGGTCCTGGCCGAGCGAGAGGTAGGTCAGCCGTGCGAGCGGCAACAGGTCGCCCCGGGAGGCCTGGGCCAGCGCTCGCTGCAGGAGCATCCGGTCGTAGGTGCTATAGACGAAGCCTGCGGCGGCGGTCTCCAGGTCGCCGATCGTCAACGTGCGTCTCACGATCCCGCCGCGCGCCGTGATGAACGAGTAGGGTCGCGGCGCCGCGCGGAGCTGCCGGGCGAGCGCGTCGTACTCCGCCAGCGCATCGTGTCCGACGACGTCCGACCGGCACTCCGGCGTACCCGAGCACGTGTCGAGCGTCATCGCCAGGACCGTGTCGAAGGCGTGGGCATCCTCCGTGTAGTACTGGATCCCGGTGAGCGTGAGGTCGACCGGGCCGTCCAGGTAGAGTGCCCGGACGCGGTCCGGGTGGGCCGCCGCGTATGTCTGCGCGTACTGCGTCCCGTAGCTCTCGCCGTACAGGTCGATCTGCGGCGCCCCGAGCCATGTCCGGAATGCCTCGAGGTCCTCGACGGCCTGGACGGTCGAGTAGAAGGGCAGGAGGCTCGGCGACACGCCGGTCTCGGCGACGCAGTCGCGCGAGAAGCGCTTTGCTGCTGCGGCGTATGCCAGGCCCTGCGAGGCGTTCTGCGCGGGGTCGCCGGGGAACGAGTAGAAGGCGAGGGCGGCGTTCGGGCACTGGAGCGGCTCCGAGCGGCCGACGCCGCGCTGGTCGAGGAAGACGATGTCGTAGTCCTCGACGATGCGCGGGTCGAAGGCGGCTGTGTAGCTGTCGGCCGCCGCGATGCCGCTCGTGCCCGGCCCGCCTGTGACGGTCACGAAGACGCCCTTGCGCGGTGCCTGCGTGGCGCGGTGGATCGCGAACGTGACCCGGAAGGTCGGGCCGCCGCTGGCGGAGGAATGGTCGCGTGGGACCGTCAGGGTGACACAGGTGAAGATGCTGCCGGGGCAGGGTCGCTGGGTGGCATGCAGCGCGGCTGCGGCCGGTGAGCTTCCCACCCTGGCTGCGCTGGGCCCGGGCGCTGAGGCGCGCGTGGGCGGAGCCAACGGCCCAGTGGCAAGTGAGGTGAGGACGATGAACAGGAAGGCGACGCTCAGTCTGCGCATGGTGACCAGATGCTAGCAGCAGGCTTCCAAGGCGGGACCATCGTCGGGCGGGGCAGACCTAAGGGTCGCCCGCGCACGAGGTGCGCTTCACGAGCACGAAACCGGATCGGACGCAGTGCGCTGGGTGGGCATGTGCCTGGGAGTCGCAAGGGCCGGGAGCCTCTCGGCGCGAGCGCTTGACGCGGACGAGCGCGCTTCCTACGGTGCTCGGGGTTGCACGACGCCGGCGGTGATCGAGGACCGAGCGTGACAAACGAGCTCCCGACCGACGTCGCTGGCTGGTTCAGGGCGGCCGTTGGCCCGGAATGGGCGATCCGGCACGTGACGCCGCTCGAGGCGTCGAGTGCCACCCTCCTCTCCGTCGAGGTCGAGCGCGACGGGTCACCTCGGACGCTCGTCCTGCGCCTGCATGACCAGGCCTGGTTCTTCGATGAGGGTCCCGAGGCAATCACCCGCGAGGCGGCCGCGCTCACGGTACTCTCCGGCGCGAACATCCCGGCGCCGCGCCTGATCGCCTGGTCGGAGCGCAATCCCGTCGGCACTGCTCATGACCTGCGTCGCCGGCGCGCCGGAGCTGGAGATCCCGGACCCGGGTGCCGTCGCGGACCTGCTCGCCCGCGTCCACGCCCTGCCGACGGAGGGGCTCTCGGCATGGTCGTACCGTGGCTATCACGAGGGCGTGGAGCTCTCCCGGCCGCCCTGGTGGCAGGATGCGAGGTCATGGGCGCGCGCGATCCGGCAGACGGAGACCGCTCGACCGACAGCCGATCCGGTCGTCATTCACCGTGACTTCCACCCGGGCAATGTCCTGTGGGTCGATGGCAACCTGACCGGCGTCGTCGATTGGGTCGATGCGTGTACCGGGCCGGCCGCCTTCGATGCGAGTCACCTTCGGGTGAACTTCGCGGTCCTCCATGGATCGGCCGCGCCCGACCGCCTGGTCCCGGGTGATCCCGCCTGGGACATCGAGGCCGCCCTTGGCTTCCTCGATTGGTCGAGCCCGGCCGCCGTGGCGGCCTGGTCCGGCCCCTGGCCCCATGTCCCGGCCCTCCTGGTCCGCGCCCGTCTCGAGGCCTTCGTCTCGGAGGCTCTCGCTCGCCTCGGCTGAGGTCACGGTGCTCGTCGGGCGCGTGCCGCGGTGTTGCGCAGCCCCGTCCGGGCGCGTCGCAGGATTGCCCCATTCGACGTCGAACTCTGCCCGCGAGGACATGGGCGGCGGAATTTAGACGGGGCACGATCACAAAACTGTGAAGGAAGGTCTGCGGTCAGATCGGGAATACGGGGCGCCTCGATCGCGACTGTCGGCGGCCCGAGGGGAGACGGGACCCCGCCATCCTCACCCTCCAGCGTTCCGCCGGAAACCGCGCCGTGGCGGCCGTCCTGGGCGGGCAGCAGGCGCTCGCCCTCACGGTCCAGCGCCACTCGTCCTGGGAGCACACGATGCTCGGGAACTCGGACCCGAGGACGCTGGGCAAGGCCGTCGTGTCGCCCGAGACCCGCCACCACGTGGTCCAGGAGGAGCTTCGCCAGGCGAACTTCTTCGAGTACGACGCGGGCCGTGATCCCCGCAGGGCCTTTCCCCAGGTCCGCTGGATCCAGCTGCGAGCGTCGCGCCTCTGGATCAGCTACGGCGAGCTGACCTCCCTCGCGGACAACCTCCCTTCGAACGTCGACGAGCTGCCGCGCTCGGTGGTGGAGCCGGTCGTGCAGCGCATGCGATCGGGCACCGTCGGCAACCTCCTGGAGATCGGGTTCAAGCTCGGGGATCCCGGGATCGGCGGTCGGGTCCCGTTCGCCGGCGAGGCCACCGCGGGCATCTACGAGAACGTCGAGTCGGTGGCCGCCGACAAGGCGACGGACCGCGCGACGGCCGGGCTCGGCGCCCAGCGCTACTTCGGGCTGCTGTCGCGGAATGCGTGCCACTTCGCGCCGTTCAGCTGGTACCGCTGGGCACGCTTCAACGAGGAGGCGCGCGATCACGCCCTCGCTTACTACCACGAGCAGCGCGAGCCGCGCCCGATCGACGACAAGGGCGAGTCCGCGAGCGAGGCGTATCACCAGGCCGTCGTCACCAACGGGTACGGCGAGCACTTCCTCCAGGACTCCTTCGCGGCCGGCCACCTCGTCAACAAGACGCTCGTCATGCAGTGGTTCGTCGACTACGTGAACGGGTTGTCGTCGCACTGGTGGGACCTGCTGGGCCGGATGTGGTGGGGCGACGACACCAAGCCCTGGTACGGCATGCCCAGCGATGCCGTGATGGACACGATGGGCTCGAAGCAGCAGCCGGGGATCGCCGGACGGTCGCTGTACGGAACGCCCCCGACAAGCGCGGGGACGGTCGGGATGGACCGCGACCTCGGCGACTACGCCACCGATCCGCAGACCGGGTCGGAGCGGCGCACCTACGAGGGGCGTCGTGCCGGGTCGGGCGTCCAGGCCACCGCGGGCCGCTCGGTCGACCAGAACTACGGCGCCTATCGCGACTTCCTGAACAGCTCCTTCATCTCCCTCGCCGGGCTCAATGTGCACGACTGGTTCAACAAGCAGGGGCTCGTGGTCGGCAACGCTCGCGGTGACGTCCTGCACGTCGGCGGCGACAACACGATGCTCAACCTGTCGGGGCCGCTCGGCGCGCAGGTTGCGTCGGAAGCCTCCGTGCTGAACCGCAGGTCGATCGAAGACATCGCGCGCACGGGCCAGACCAGCGTCACCGTCGATCAGATCATGGAGCTCGTCCCGACGTCGATCTGGCTCGACCAGGACCGCCAGGTCTCCCTGGAGAAGTGGCACGACGAGGTCCTGCACCAATGGTGCATCGAGAAGGTCTTCCCGGACGTCGTCGACTCGTTTCACAGCAAGGCTGCACGGGCCGGGCAGGCAGAGCTCGTCAAGGGCGGCATCTCGGATGCCCCACCACCGCCCGTTCCGCCCGACATGGGCGACTTCGTGGTGCCCCGCCCCGGGGGCTCGAGGGCCGGCTGACGAGCCACCCGACGGGCAGGTCTGCCCTGTCAGTTACGCGAGGACCGCCCCCAGCTGCGCATCGACGCCCCTGGAGCAGCTTCTCGCGATCCTGGGCGACCTCGATATCGGGGACGGCGCCTCGGGCGAGGGGCAAACGGCGCGTGGCGCTCGCGGGGTTGGACACGCGTCTCCCGCCGCCGCGACATCCTCCACCGTCCAGCCCCGGGTCCCGCGGACCCGGCCCGCGGAGCCGCTGCGGCCGGCGTTCCAGCGGCCTACTTCTGCGTCGGGTCGGTCACGCGGCCGACAAAGAGCACCGTCCCGGTCGGGACATCGCGGAGCAGGAACAGGAACGGCCGGTCGACCTTGAACGTGACCGGCTTCGCTCCCGGCCCGCCCCCGGTCGCCATCACGACGGCGGTCGCCGCAGATGCTGTCACGCCCTTCTCGTCGACGTCGATGTTCGCCTGGTGGACGACCTTCTTGATGAACAGTGGCCCCTCCGCCGGCGACGCGATGCGGTGGCACAGGTGCGTCGTGCGTCGCGCCGGTGCTGCGTCGGGGGAGTTGGGAGTCGTCCGCGCGGCTGTGCGAGCCTCTACCGGCAGAACGTCGAGTATCCCGGTGCGGCGATAGCTGCGTCACGTTCAGACGGCAGCGGCGCCACTGTGACGACCCCGGTCCTCGGGTCTTCCTCCGGGCGCGCGGCCACTGCCTCGATGGAGCCTGCAGAAGACGGCATGTCGCCGGGACCAATCTGGCGAGGGGCGAACGGCACGTGGCGCTCGCGGGGGAGGGCGCGCTCGGGGGCTCGGCCTGCCGGCGATGGGGGCCGGGAGCGCTGCAGGCAGTCTCGCGCCGCGAGCACATGGTTTGCGAGCCAAACGGCGGGGTGTAGCGCAGCGGTAGCGCACGTGCTTTGGGAGCCGTCAGGCCGTTTGCGGTGAAGGCGGGGGCGGCCTGAGCACGAGCCGACGAGCGGAGAAGGCGCCGATTATTGTGCGATCCGCGCGCGCGACAGCGACCGCCGCCGACCCCTCGTAGACGATGCGCCGGTTGCGTACGGAGTAGCGCAGCCCGCCGACCGCTGGCGGACGTCAGCGATCCCGTGCGTCAGTCCTGCGCCGCCGCCTTCGGGAAGGCGGCCAGGTGGCCAGGGCAGCGATCGCCCCGAGCGTCGCGCCCCGAAACGGCCCCGCCGTCGGCTCGGAGCGGGCAGAGGCGACCTGCGCGGCGACGCTGGCGCCTCCCGAGTAGCCGAAGAAGATCGTCGTCACCGCGTCGCCACCGTCGGCCGCGTGAGCCCGGGCGAACTCGACCCCGCAGGCGGCCTGGGAGGTGATCGCCGCGAACCGATCGGGATGGAGCGAGACGCCCCGAGCGTGACCCGGGGCGTCTCGCCGGCGTCCGCCGGTGACCGGCGGACAGTTGGTCGGCGCTCGCGGCGAGACGAACCGGATCCGTTACCGCCGCCCGGCCGCCATGTCGTATTGCAGATAGACGACGTGGGTTCGCGTGTACTCGAGGACCCCGTGCTTGCCGTCCGCGCCGCCGATCCCGGACTTTCGCCAGCCGGCGTGGAACCCCTGCATGTTCTCCATGTTCTCGCGGTTGACGTACGTTTCGCCGAACCGAAGCTCGTTGCAGGCCCGCATGACGACGTTGACGTCCTTCGTGAAGATCGACGACGCGAGACCGTAGATCGAGTCGTTCGCCCAGGCGATCGCTTCGTCGAGGTCGTGGAACGTGACCACGGGCATCACGGGCCCGAAGATCTCCTCTCGGACGATTGCCATGTCCTGGCGACAGTTGGCAATCACGGTCGCCGGGTAGTAGTGCCCGTCTGGCATGTCCTCGACTCGCTTTCCGCCGGTGACGATCTTGCCGCCATCGGCGACGGCCCGCTCGACACGTCCGCTGACCGCATCGAGTTGCCGGGCACTCACGAGGGGACCGAGGTCTCGGCCCTCGTCGACGAGCGCATTCCCATACGTCGCCTGGCCCATCGCGATGGCCAGCTTGTCGGTGAACTCGTCGGCAACGTGCTTGTCCACGTACGTCCGATCGGCAGCCCCACAGACCTGACCCGTGTTCAGGAGGCGGCATGCCTTGATGGACCTGACCGCGAGGTCCAGATCGGCATCCGGCATGATGATGACCGGGGCGCTGCCCCCGAGTTCGAGGCTCACCTTGGTGATGTTCCGCGCGGCGAGCTCCATGACCCGGGAGCCCGTCCTGATGCTGCCCGTGACGCTCACCATGCCGATGAGCGGGTTCGCGGCCAGCTCCTCGCCGACGATCGGTCCATAGCCGCAGACGAGGTTGACGACGCCAGCGGGCACCTCCGCCTCGTCGAAGATGCGACCAAGCTCGAGCGTGCTGTTCGGGGTGATCTCGCTCGGCTTCACGACGATCGCGTTGCCCATCAGGAGCGCCGGCGCCACCTTGCGGGCCAGCACGTAAAGGGGGAAGTTCCAGGGCACGATCCCGCCGATGACGCCAATGGGCTGGCGCAGCAGCAGCTCCATCTCGTTGGGCCGATCGCTGGCGATGATCTCGCCCTCGACCCGGCGAGCCCATTCCGCCGTGTAGTCGAAGTAGTCTGCCGTCCCGTTGACCTCACCCCGGGACTGGTCGAGGGGTTTGCCCTGCTCCTCGGACAAGACCCGCGCCAGGTGCTCGGCATCCTTGCGGATCCCCGCAGCGATCCGGTGCAAGTACCCGGCTCGCTCGACCGGCGCACGCTTCTCCCAGCTGCGCTGGGCCTTGTCCGCGAGCTCGATCGCCTCGCGGGCATCCTCGGCCGAGGAGTCCGGGACCTCGGATACGATCTGTCCGGTGGCCGGGTTCTCGACCGTCAGTGTCTTGCCCCCGTGCGGGTCCACAAGCCGCCCGTTCACGTAGTTCTGGTAGTGGCGAGTTGCGACAGCCATCGTGATCCTCCGAGTAGGCCGGCCGCACTCCTGGCGCGGCCAATGATGGGGGTGGCAGGGCGCGAGCCCGCCGTCAAGTCGCCGATCGACCTTGCGCCCGTCACCAAGGCAACAGGCGTTGACCCTAGCCGAGGACGAGCGCCGACAGGCTCAAATCGGCATGCGTAGGGATTCCCACCACCGAGCAGCCCTGCTCGCCGAACGCGAGATAGCCGATCAGCGGCACGTGACCGACGGTGTGCTCGAGCTCGGCGGGGATCTCCTTGATCCGGTCGCCGAGGGCGATGGCGCGGCCGCCGCAATGGGCGAGCAGGATGGCCTTCGGCTCGCCAACTCCGGCGGCCGCCTGGTGAACAGCGTTGCCCGCTTCGGCGATGAGCCCGTTCACGGAGGCCTCGCCCAGCTCCAGGATCATGCCGGGGCTCATTGCCGCCCCGAAGTCCATCGACCCGTCCGCGTTGCTGTTGACCGGGTGGGCCGCGTAGGTGATCCCGTCCTTGTGGAAGAGCAGCGGGTACTGGACGCTGAACGAGACGAGGGCGCCGCCCCCGATCTCGGACTCGGCTCTCGCGACCCACTCCGTATAGACGTCCATGGCCCGACGGCCGCCGAGCTCAGACAGGGTGCGCCCAGTGGCCTTGGTGACCGTGGCCTTCTTGCCCGTCAGTCGGTACCCATTCGTGAACGCGTACCCGACCGACCCCCCGATAGCTGCGATGGCGAAGTGGTTCTTGTAGGAATGGCCGTTCGCGAACTGCTGGAACTTCCCGTCTGGAGAGTGGTCCGAGGCTGAGCCGCCCACCACCGGCACGCCCGGGGACACAGCAGCGATCCCCCGCAGGATCTCCTCCTCCGGCCCCATGAAGGCGAGGGTGAGCAGGGCGCTGGCGTCGCCGCCAAGCTGCTTGAGGGCTTCCTCAGCTGCAGTCTTGCCGGCCGCGAAGCCGTCGCCGTCGCCGACGGCAGCTACGCCCACGCCGGCCGGCCGGTCGCCGATGAGCATCAGGCTCGCGGCGCCGCCGTCACTCGTGATCCAGCCGGCATCCTGGAACACGCCGGTGGACGACGATCCGCCCCAGAGGGGAACGTCACCGAGCAGTCCGGAGACGCCCGCGACGAGGCTCTCCGTGTCGTACTGCGTCGTCGCGAACAGGATGGCCAGAGTCGGCTTGCCGACGAGGCCGGCCTTCGCCCGCTCGACCAACTCGGCTGCGGCCATCGTCGGATCTGTAGACGTCGTGGAGCCCGTGCCAATTGCGCTCATGAGATTGCCTCCTGGGTGACTCGCGGTGGGACCTGCCCGAAACCGGACAGCCGTCCCGACTGACTGATCTGGCCGAGGATCGCCGCGCCGAGCAGCGAGGACTGGTCCTGGAACACGTACTCGTAGTCGCCGGTCCAGCAGCGCCTGGCGTCGAGCATTCCGCGGATCCTCGCTCCGCCTCCGGATATCCCGATCCGGTGGCTGATGCGCACAAGCCCGGCAACGTCGCGGAGATGCTGGCCGAGGTACATCGCGTTGCCGCGGATCAGGCTGAGCAACAGGTCCTCGCGCGTGGTCTCGAGCGTCAGGCCGCTGAAGGCGGCCGTGAGAGGCTCGAGGGAGTACCGGCTCCCGCCGAGGTAGGGGACGAATTCGGGGAGCACGGCCTCACGAGCGGCCGGGTCCGGGCCTTGGAAGAACGCGTCGAGCACGCCTGGAACGTATTTCGCGTAGAACTCGTCCGCGTCCAGCTCGCTGCAGGCGACCCGCCGAAACCAGTCCAGTGCCTGCCCGCCGGCATTGAGGACGAAGAAGGTGAGCCAACGACCGGGGACGACGTGGCAGCGGACGTTGAAGGTGGGCGAGGCGATCGGGCGGTCGGTGCAGACATTGGCGATGTCGCACGTCCCGCTGATGATGTTGACGTCGCCGGGCTCTGTCAGGCCTCCCGATAGCGCCGCGAGCACGGCGTCGTTGCCCCCGCAGAGCACCGGGCAGTCGCGGGGCAGCCCAAGCTCATCGGCGATTGCGGGCAGGAGCCGACCGGCCTGCTGGTGGGAGTGCAACAGCGGTGGGAGCCGCTCTTCCGGGATTTCGGCGAGGCGGAGAACTGCCTGGTTCCAGCTCAGGTCATTGCGGGCCGTGTTATAGAGGCCGGTGATCGACGTGGTCGAGGGATCGATCGCCCAGCGGCCCGTCATCCGCTTGACGAGATAGGTGTTGCAGTGGCCGAACTTCGCGGCCGCCGCCCAGACCTCAGGCCGTTCCTCTCGGAACCACAGGATGGACGACAGCGACGAGCCGCCCGACACGGGCAGGTTGCACGTCTCCGCGAGGAACCTCCTCTCTCCAACGATCCGGCGAATGGCGGCCGACTGCGCACGGGAACGTCCGTCGAGGAACAGCACGGCAGGCGCGAGCGCCGTGCCGTCGGCGGCCATGGGCGTCAGCCCCGGTGTGGTGACGGACAGGGAGACGACGCCGACCCCGGCCAGGCTGGCCGCCACCTCCGCGCAGCATTCGCGCAGCGCCTCCCACCAGGCTTCGGGCTCGATGTCCGCCTTGCCCTGATCGTAGATGTGCGGAGCGTAGGTGCGCCGCGCCTCGCTTCGCTGCTCGAGGCCGGCGCCGAAGACCCCGACCTTGAGCGCGCTCGTCCCGACGTCGATGCCAAGGATGTCGCCTCTCACGGCAGGAGACCCTCCGCGACGAGGAGCGCTCTCAGCGCCTGGACCTGGCCCGGCTCCAGGGGGAGCAGGGGGCGCCGCGGGATGCCGCCCCGGAACCCGCCGAGGGTCATGGCCGCCTTGACGCCGGCCACCCCGTGAGCTCCGGAGATGGCCGCGTTGATGCGGCTGACCCGATCCTGCAGCGGGACGCCGTTGGCCTCGTCGCGAACGCGCCCGTACCCGAACAGCTCGAGCGCCAGCTCCGGGAAGGAGTTGGCCAGCGACACCGTGCCGCCCGGCGAGCCGCCCATCATGGCCCGGAAGAGGAAGTTGGCCGAGCCCGCCAGGACCTGGAAGGACGGACCCTGGAATCGCAGGAAGGCGTCGATGCCGCTCGCCGCACTGTCCTTGAGACCCACGATGTTCGGATGGGCCGCGAGGCGCCCGACCAGGTCCGGGCTCAGGGTGACGCCGCAGAAGCCCGGAGCGTTGTAGAGAAGGAGCGGGATCCGCGCCCCGTCGGCCAGCGACGAGAAATACCCGTACAGGACCTCGTCCGTCATCTGCGCCCGGAAGTAGCCCGGCGGCAGAACGAGCCCGAAATCTGCTCCAAGGTCCGCCGCGGCCGCAAGGAAGTCCTCCGCCTCGCGCTGCCCGTCGTACGCGGCACCGGCCAGGATCACCTGCCCAGGCCCCTTGTGCCGCACGACATCGTCCAGGACGCGCCGCCTCTCGTCTTCCGCCAGGCTCCGGTTCTCCCCGTTCGACCCCAGTGCCAGGTAGCCGAGGATCCCGGTTTCCGCGTAGCGGGCGAGGTTGAACTGCAGGGCGCCGTGGTCGACATCCTCGTTCGCGGCAAAGGGCGTGCAGATCGGCGCGAAGACACCCGCGAGCTTCGCATCGACCTCCAGGGGGAACATCAGGTCGCCTCGTGGGTGGCGTGGCCGCGACCGTCAGTCGGCACGCCCGCGTCGGCCCCCAGCTCCCGGGCGATCGCTCCGGCCACGGCGCGCACCCGTTCGCCGAAGTACGGAAGGCGATCGCGGATGCGGAAGTGCGGTCCGGAGACGCTGATCGCGCCAACCGGCCGGCCGTCAGCTCCAACGATCGCGGCCCCGACGCACGCCCCGAACGGCTCGTTTTCGCGGTCGTCGGTGGAATAGCCGCGGAGCTGCGTGCGCTGGATCTCCTCCCGGAACGTGGGCAGATCCCGGATCGTCCGGTCGGTCCGCGGCGAGAGGTCCATCCGTGCGTACGTCCCCTCGCGCTCCTCGTCCGGCAACGCGGCGAGCATGGCCTTTCCCAGCGAGGTCGAGTGGAGCGGCATCATCTGGCCGATGGCTGAGACGAGTTGGATGCTGTTGTCGGCTTCGAGCTTGTCGACGTAGACGACCCGGAGATCATCCATGACGCCCAGGTGGACGGTCTCTCCGAGCTCGTCCCGCAGCGCCGTCAGGTGCGGTCGAGCGACGCTCCGAAGGTCGAGGCGGACGGTGGCTCGGTGGGCCAGCCACAGGATTCTGCCGGTGAGTCGATAGCGACGCGTCGTCTCGTCCTGGGTTACGTACCCGGCCTCGACGAGGGTCCGTAGGAGGCGCGTCACGGTCGCCTTATCGAGGTCCACCCGTTGGCCGAGCGCCGAGGGCCCGAGACCGTCCTCGTCCGCGCGCGCCAAGGCCTCAAGGACGTCGAGACCCCGACTCAGGGTGCGGGTCACCATCGTTTCACTCAGTGAACTCTTGGTGCGCTGAACGCAACCCATTGTAGCGTGCTACTGAAGCGCCGTCGGGGCGCGTCGTTCGTATCACGCCGTTATGGGGAGCGAGGATCCGGTTGCCGTGGCCTGCGCCGCCGGCGGCCATATCGGCCACGTGCAGTTCGGGGAACCCGGGTCGCCACGACCCTGGCACATGCACCCTCGACTGGCGGCGATCCTCCACGCGCTCGACGCGGCCGGCTACGGCGGCCGGATCGGACTGGAGTGCAAGCCGACGGAGTCCCACCCTGTCCGTTGCCTCGTCAACGCGTTCTCGCGTGAGCGATCGGGACTTCCGACCCCGCGCCGACGAGCCGGTTATACTCCGGGTATGAAGACCGCCGTGTCCGTGCCCGACGACCTGTTCGCCCAGGTTGACCGCCTCGCCCGGCGCTCACGCCGATCCCGCAGCGAGGTCTACCGGGCCGCTCTGCGCGAGTACGTCGCCCGCCATGCGCCCGACGAGGTCACGGCCAGCCTCGACCGCGTCGTGGCGGAGGTCGGCGAGGCGGCCGGCGACCCGTTCGCCGTCGCCGCCGCACGCCTGTCCTTCGCCTCGGCCGAATGGTGATCGCCCAGGGCGAGGTCTGGTGGGCCGATCTCGGCGAGCCGGCCGGGTCCGAGCCGGGCTTCCGCCGCCCGGTGGTCGTGGTCCAGGGCAACGCCTTCAACCGCAGCTCCCTGCGGACGGTGGTCTGCGCCACCCTCACCAGCAACCTGCGCTGGGCCGACGCCCCGGGCAACGTGCTCCTGCCCGCCCGTGCCACCGGGCTGCCCCGGGACTCGGTGGCGAACGTCTCGCAGCTGGTGACCCTCGATCGCGATGCCCTCACCGAGCGGTTCGGGGCCCTGTCAGCCTCCAACCTCGCGCTCGTGCTGGTCGGGATCGACGTCGTGCTCGACCGAGCCTGATTCGTTCGGGCGTCGCTCTGCCAGCCTTTCCCGGCCGAACGTCGAGTATCCTGCGATCACGTTCCAGGACAGGCGGGGTGTAGCGCAGCGGTAGCGCACGTGCTTTGGGAGCACGAGGTCGTGGGTTCGAATCCCACCGCCCCGACCAACCTCCCCGTGAGGGCTCAGCTCCGGCGCTGCGGATCCGCTGGCCGCGCGAATGGCTCAGCAGGTCCCCCTGGGGCAGCCGACGGGCTGCGCGCCCTGAGCCGGGCGGCCTGTGTCGCCAGGTGCCGCTGTTCCGGGAGGCTCGTTGTTCGACTCGCCGCGATACGGTAGTGCGTCGCCGCGCCCTCGTAGTCGCCGGCCATCTCCAGCAGGTGCGCGCGAACCGCGTGCAGGCGGTGGTGTCCGCTCAGCTGCTGGTCGAGCGCGTCGAGCACGGAAAGGCCGGCGGATGGGCCGTGGGCCATGGCCGCAGCGACCGCGCGGTTGACGGTGACGACGGGGTTGCCGGTCATCTGCTCCAGCAGGCCGTAGAGGGCAAGGATCTGGGTCCAGTCGGTGTCGCCGGCCCGCGGCGCCCGGTCATGGATGGCCGCGATCGCGGCCTGGAGCTGGTACTCTCCGACCCTGCCCTTCGCCACTGCGCCATCGACCAGGGCAACCCCTTCGGCGATGAGACCCCGGTCCCACAACGCCCGGTCCTGCTCCGCCAACGGGATCAGCTCCCCCTCAGGGTTGGTGCGTGCGGGGCGCCGGGCATCGGTCAGGAGCATCAGCGCGAGAAGGCCCGCGACCTCCGCGTCATCGGGCAGGACCCGGTGCACCATCCTGGTCAGCCGGATCGCCTCATCGGCCAGGTCCGTCCGCTGCAGCTCGCTGCCGGTGCTGCTGACGTACCCTTCGTTGAAGATCAGGTACAGCACGTGCAGCACCGTGCGCACGCTGGCCGGCTCCTCGTCCGGCGTCGGCATCCGGAACGGCACGGGGGAGGCCTTGATCCGCTGCTTCGCCCTCGAGATCCGCTGGGCGATGGTTGCCTCCGGCACCAGGAACGCGTTCGCGACCTGGGCGGTCGTGAGGCCCCCGACAGCCCGCAGGGTCAGGGCGATCGCCGAGGCCGGGGTCAGGGCTGGATGGCAGCACATGAACAACACGATCAGCGTGTCGTCCTGGGCGGAGGCGTCCGGCGCGGGTGGCTCCCGCAGCACTCTCAGGTGCTCACGGGTTCTCCGGGACTGTTCGCTGCGCCGCTGATCGATCAACCGGAGACCGGCGGTCCGGAGCAGCCAGCCGCGCGGATTCGGCGGCACGCCCTCGCGCGGCCAGTGGTCGGCAGCGGCGATCAGCGCCTCCTGGACGGCATCCTCGGCGGCGTCGAAGTCGCCGCTGCGGCGGGTGAGCGCGCCAAGGACCTGCGGGGCCAGCTCGCGCAGCAGGTCCTCGACGCCGGAGGGCACGTTCAGCGGGCGTCACCCACATGCTGGAGGAAGGCCTCCATCTCGGCCACGTTGGAGGGGGACTGGTCCATCACCTGCCGGACCTGGATCGGCTGCTGGATCGGTACGCCTCCCGGCCCCGGCACCGCCGAGATCCTCCCCGCGATCTCGATCGCACGCGCCTCCGACTCCACGTCGACGATCTGGTAGCCGGCGACCCACTCCTTGAACTCGCCGAACGGGCCATCCGTGACAACCGGAGCGGTGGCGCCGTCGGAGGTCACGATCCTGGCCAGGTCGGGCCCCGCCAGCACCTCGGACTCGACCAGCTCACCGCTGCTCACGAGCTCCTTCTCCAGGGCCCTGTAGTAGTCCAGGTGCGCCGTGATCTCCTCCGGCTTCCACTCCTCCATGGGCGTGTCTGTCACGCCGGACTGGAAGTCGACGATCAGTAGGAACCTCATCGTGTTGCTCCTCGTGTCCACTCGCTGGGGCCCAGGTTGGCCCTGTCGCCCCAGGAACGGAGCCAGCAGCCGATTCTCGACATCACATCGGAGACGAATTTCACCACACAGGGACAGGGGCGTCGAACGCGAAGAGGGCCGCGACCGGACCGTCGCCGACCAGCGTGCCGCGGGGACATTGCCCGCTGAGCGCACGCAGGGCAGACTGAGGCGATGAGCAGGAAGCAACAGCAGGTCCCGGAACGGTCACGGCCGACCTGGCCGGTGATCGTCGGGACGGCCGTGCTGAGCATCGCGGCCGCGGTCGTGGCTGTGGTCGCCCTGGCCATTGCCATGCGGGTACCCGACCCGTCGATCTGCGCGACCGTCGCCTGGAAGGCGCTGCCGGATGGGAGCACGCTTCCGGCCGGCTGGTCGATGGTCTCCAATCGGGTCTTCGTCGACACCCTGACCGCAACGATCGCCGGCCCGGCGCCGTCCGACTCGACGAGCCAGAGACCAGCGGTCTTCGCGACCATGAGCTGCTACGGCGGCGACGCCAGCCTTGCCCTGCGGCGAGCGCATGAGGGAGCCCTCGCGGCGGGTGGCGCGGACGCCGCCTCGGCCGCGCTCGGGGACGAGTCCTTCGCGGTCGTGAGCCCCTCGGACTCCACGATCACGCTCTACTTCCGGCGTGGCGTCCTGGTCGCCGACCTGACCGGCCCGGCGTCGGTGGACCGAGCCACGCTCGACGCGATCGGCCGGACGATGGACGCTGCCATGGTCCGCTCGCTGGCCGTTGGCGCGGACGCCGCCCCGATTCCCCAACCGTCCCCGATTGCCCGGGCGTCCACCGCGGGCCACGACGGGCGCGAGTCCGCCCGCGACTTCTGCCGGTCCCTCGCCGAGCTCCAGTCCCGCTGCCGAGAGCCACGTCGTGCCCGACCTGGAGCAGCTGCTGCCGCACCGTGTTCGGACGACGACCATCACCACCCAGAGCGTGCTCGGGTCGACGGCGCTCGGTTCGGGTACGGCCAGCCAGGCGCTGGTGGCTTCGCTCCAGAAGCTGGGCAAGACGCCGGCCGACCTCCAGATCGCGGGGGGGTACGACCACACGGGCACGCTCGATCTCAGCATGTTCGCCTACCGGGTCAACGGCGTCGACGCGGCGGAGCTCGGCAAGGCCGTCATCGAGAGCCAGCTGACCAACACCGCTGCCAAGGCGACGAGCTCGCAGGTGACCGTCGCTGGTCATGCGATCACGAAGATCTCCTATGCCACGGGGTCACCCGTGTACGTCTATGGGCTGAACGGGGTGGTGTATGCGATCCAGACCGCGGATGCGAGCCTCGCCGCCACGGTGCTGGGCCTCCTGAAGTAGGCGTGGGGCGCCCACCGCGCGCCGGCCGCCCGGGCCGCTTGACGAGGGCTTGGCCGCAGATCGACCGTGCCGCGCCGCTTGGCGTAGGTCCGCCGGGGGGTCCTGCGGATCGTGGCCCGGCGATCCCGATGGCCGACCGCTGCGGCGAGCAGCGGGCGCGCATCCTTCGTTCGGGTACGCATTCGTCATCCCGTACCCCAGTTCGTGATCCCGTACCCGCGTCCGTACCGCTCCTGATTTTCCGTCGGGACCCGCTACCTACGATGCGGCCAATCGCCCGCGCTGTGCGAGCAGGCGGCCCATGCCCCAGCCCCACGACGGGGCTCGGTGCTCGATCGGGGTACAACAGAGGGAACGGCGATGAGTCGCAGGTTGATGGCCATCCTGGCGGTGATCGTGCTGTGCGCGACCACCGTCCCGTCGGCGATCGCGAGCCCGTTGCCGCCGCCCGCGGCCGCTGCGCCGGCCGCGCAGGCTCCGGCGCCGCCGGACCCGACGAGGATTCCCCATTACTTCGGGCCGTATTCCAACTGGGCCAACAGCCCGCAAGTGCTCGCGGACGCCATCGTGGCGATCGCCGCCCCGACACCGGCCGCGGCCCCGCCCGTCTCCGTCGGGAACGCGCTTGGCGCAGATCGCGCGGCCGCCACCGACGCCGCCCCCGCGTTCGGGGTCGTTGCCGGCAGCCTGTTGCCCGCCGGCACCCTCACCGGCTTCCAGACCTGGAACCAGGCGGGAGCCACGGCATCCGCCGGAAACCAGTTCCACGCGTACGTGCTGCGGCCGACGGCCACGGCGGGCCAGTACACCGTTGTCTACGACACCGGCCTGCAGACTGTTCCCGCCCTGACCGGCGCCGTGTCCGAGCTCGTGACGTTCCCGGTGGCACCGGGCGTCGTCGTGCAGGCCGGTGACCTCATCGGCTGGTACGGCCAGGGGATCCCGTTCGACGCGGTCCCCGGAACGGACGTCCTTGCCGCGACCGTGCCGCCCACGGCGCCGGTGGCGGCCGATGTCGTCACCCTCGGGACGGCTGCGTTCGGCACGTATTCCATCGCCGCCAACGTCGTGCCTGCCTCCTCGGCCACCACGGCCGAGGCCACGGCAACGGTCGACCCAAAGACGGGCGGCATCACCGAGTACACGATCACGAACCCGGGTAGCGGCTACACGTCCGCCCCGGCGGTCACCATCACGAGCCCGGGCGTGACTCCGACGTCCCCCGCCTCCGCATCGACGGTGGTCTCCCCGGGCGTGGTCACCGGCATCGCGGTCGTCGAGCCCGGATTCGGCTTCACGACCCCCAGCGTCGCGATCACCGGTGGCGGCTCCCCCAGCACCCCGGCGACTGCCCTGGCCAGCGGTGGCGTCGATAACCTCACCATCGTCGACGGCGGGGCCGGCTATGCGACCCAGCCGACCGTCGAGTTCGCGCTCCCGAACCTCGGGCCCCTGTGCGCGCCGCCGACCCTGACCACGAGCTGCTACACCCAGGCCACGGGGACGGCGACGATGGACGCCAATGGCGCCATCAACGGCGTGGCCGTGACCGACCCTGGCTCCGGCTACACCGCCGCTCCGGCGGTGACCATCCTCGACGCGAACCTGCCGGTCTCCGGCGGGACGCCGGCGACGGTGACCAGCACGATCGCCATCGCCCAGATCGACGTCATGACCGGCGGCGCCGGGTATGACTCCACGCCCGTCGTGGCGATCACGGACGCGGGCGGCGTCGATCGCAACGCATCTGCGGTCGCGTCGGTCGCGGTCGTCGGCGCCGTCACCGCGATCAACGTGGTCGCGGCGGGTTCCGGCTACCTCACGCCGGGCCTCAAGAAGTTCGTCGACACGCTGCCGGGCCTCGGCCCCACGGCGGCGAACAACTACGGCCAGTACATCCCGGTCGCGGTCCCCGACACCACGACCTATCCGGGTGCGGACTACTACGAGATCGCAGTCGTCCAGTACCGCCAGCAGTTCAGCTCCCAGCTGCCGGCCACCCTGCTCCGAGGCTACGTCCAGCTCTCGACGAGCGTCGTGCCCGGGAACCGGGTGCCCCTGACCAACGCCAACCTCGATCCGACCCTCGCGGCGTCCCCGGCCCTGCTGCCCGACGGCGTCACCCAGGCTCTCGGCGTCGACAACCCGCACTACCTCGGGCCGACGATCGTGGCCACGAAGGACAGGCCGGTGCGGATCCTCTTCCGCAACCTGCTCCCGACCGGCGTGGACGGAGACCTCTTCCTGCCGGTCGACACGACCCTGATGGGCTCCGGTGAGGGCCCGGCCCGCGTCCAGCTCGACGCGAACCACGTGCCGATCATGGCCACGGACCAGGGCACCGTCAACGATGACGTCCGCAACCCGGTCTGCAACGCGTCTCCCAAGCCGGCCGGTTGCTTCGCCGAGACCCGGGCCACCCTCCATCTCCACGGCGGCGTCACGCCCTGGATCAGCGACGGCACGCCGCACCAGTGGACCACCCCTGCAGGCGAGGACACCGCCTATCCGCAGGGCGTCAGCGTCAGCAACGTCCCCGACATGCCCGATCCGGGCCCCGGGGCGCTGACCTTCTTCTACACGAACCAGCAGAGCGCGCGGCTGATGTTCTACCACGACCACGCGTGGGGCATCACCCGCCTGAACGTGTACGCGGGCGAGGCCGCCCCGTACGTTCTCACGGACGCGATGGAACAGAGCCTGATGGCCCCGGGAGGCGCCCTCGACGGCCTGGGCATCGGGACCCCGCTCGTCATCCAGGACAAGACCTTCGTGTCGAAATCCGTGGGATCCACGGATCGAGCGGTCAAGCTGGCGTCGACCGACCCGACGTGGGACCCCGCCCGATGGGGCGGCGAAGGCAGCCTGTGGACGCCGCACGTCTACATGCCCGCCCAGAACCCGGGCGATCCCTCGGGCATGAGCGCGTTCGGGCGCTGGATGTACGGACCCTGGTTCTGGCCGCCCGCCAAGGACGCCGTCTACCCGCCGATCGCCAACCCCTACTTCGACCCGACCTGTGACCCGAACGTCGCAGCGTTCTGCGAGCCGGCCCAGATCCCGTCCACGCCGAACGTCTCGGTGGGCATGGAGGCGTTCAACGACACGCCGATCGTCAACGGCACGGCCTACCCGACCACGACGGTCGACCCGAAGGCGTACCGCTACCGGATCCTCAACGCGTCGAACGACCGCTTCTGGAACCTGCAGTGGTACGTTGCCGACCCGACGACCGGGACTCTCAGCGAGGTCGCCCTCAAGCCCGCCGAGGTCGCGGCCGCCCAGCTCGACCCCAACGTCTTCCCGACCCCCGACCTGGCCAGGAGCCCCGCGGGCCCGAGCTGGATCCAGATCGGCACGGAGGGTGGCTTCCTGCCGGCCCCTGTGGTCGTCCCGAACCAGCCCATCACCTTCATCACCGACCCGACCCGCTTCGACGTCGGCAACGTCGACAAGCACTCGCTGCTCCTCGCCCCGGCCGAGCGGGCCGACGTCATCGTCGACTTCTCGCAGTACCGCGGCAAGACGCTCATCCTCTACAACGACGCCCCCGCGGCCTTCCCGGCGCGCGTCGCCAGCTACGACTACTACACGGGCGGCCCGGACCTGTCCCCGGTCGGCGCGCCCACGACCCTGCCCGGCTACGGCCCGAACACGCGGACCATCATGCAGGTCAAGGTGTCGACAGCCGCGCCGGCGGTCGCCTTCGACCGGCCGAACACCACCGCCGACCGCCTGGGCGCGCTCATGACGGCCTGGGCCCACAACGCGAGCGGGACCGGCGTGTTCGAGTCCTCGATGGACCCGATCATCGTCGGCCAGGCCGCCTACAACTCGGCCTACGGCACGAGCTTCGTGGCGAATGGCTACTGCAGCAGCCCCGTGAACCCGAGCGCGAAGTGCGACGGGTTCGCGAGGATCCAGCAGGGATCGCAGCCGACCGACCTCTTCAAGTTCGACACGCTGGGTCCCCTCAAGGACGGCACAGGCCCCCAGCTCGCGATCCCCTTCCAGCCGAAGGGCCTGCACGACGAGATGAACTCGGCCAGCTTCGACCCATGGGGGCGGATGACCGCGAACCTGGGCCTCGAAGCGCCGGGCGCCACGCCGCTCCTCCAGAACATCATCCTCTTCCCGTACGTGAACCCCCCGACCGACAACGTCCTCGACGCGGACGGACTGCCGAGCAGCCTCCACGTCACGCCCATCGCGTCGGCCGCGGATGGCACCCAGATCTGGAAGATCACCCACAACGGGGTGGACACGCACCCGATCCACTTCCACCTGTTCGACGTCCAGGTGCTCAACCGGGTGACCTGGGACAACATCATCATGCCGCCCGATCCGAGCGAGCTCGGGTGGAAGGACACCGTCAGGGTCAGTCCGCTCGAGGACACGATCATCGCCGTGCGCCCGATCGTGCCGACGCTCCCCTTCGCCGTCCCGGACAGCAGTCGACTGCTCAACCCGAGCCTGCCGGAGGGCGCCCAGGGCGATCCGAACAGCACGCTCGGAACGGAAGCCGGGTTCAACAACACCGACAACCTCGGCCGCCCCATCGCGCCCATCGTCAACGTGGTCACGGATTTCGGATGGGAGTACGTCTACCACTGCCATATCCTCAGCCACGAGGAAATGGACATGATGCGGCCGATGACGGTCAAGGTGACCTCAACCGCGCCGCCCGCGGTGAACCAGCTCCCGACGACCCCCGGCAGCGTCGTGCTCCACTGGGTGGACCCGACCCCGATCGACTATCTCGATCCGGCCACGTGGGCCAACCCGCAGAACGAGATCGGCTTCAAGATCTGGCGAGCCGATGCGACCAGCGGGACCCCCACCTGGCCGGCTGACTACACGCAGGTCGCCACGGCGCTCGCGAACTCGACGACGTGGACCGACAAGAACGGAGTCGGCGGCGTCCTGTACAGCTATGTCGTCGAGGCGTACAACCAGGGCGGCGGCACGCCGTCAAACGCCCAGACGGGCGTCTTCGGCCTCGACGTCATCGCGTCGAGCCACACGATCGCCTTCGGCGACCCGGCCCCGACGATCACCTACAGCTACCTCCCGGCGAGCCCGACGCCGGCCTCGAACCCGACGTCCTGCACGACGACCTACCAGCAGGGTGATCCGGTCGGTACGTATCCCACGATCTGTGCGGGCATCGGGACCCCGGATCCCACCTACGTCAACTCGATCGTCTACATCGCCGGCACCGTCACCGTGGTCCCGAAGGCGGTGACCGTGACGGGGCCGGCCCTGACCGTCGCCTTCGGCGACCCGATCCCGGCCCTGACCCCGACCTACGCCACCCTCGTTCCGCCGGCCACCGCGCCGGCGACCCCGGCGACCTGCTCCACCACCTACACGCCGACTTCGGCCGTCGGAACGTACCCGGTCACCTGCGGCGGTGCCGCTGACCCCAACTACACGTTCAGCTACGTCGCCGGCACGGTCACCGTCGGCCAGGCCGTGGTCACGGTCACCGCGTTCAGCGGCCCGATGACCTACGGCGGCCCGGTCCCTGCCCTGACCCCGACCTACGCGGGCTTCGTCAACGGCGACGGCCCGTCCGTGATCAGCGGCCAGACCTGCACGACGGACGCGACCGTCAGCTCGCCGGTCGGCCCCTACCCGAGCACCTGCTCGGGCGGGACGGCCACCAACTACACGTTCAGCTACGTCGCCGGCACGGTCACCGTCGGCCAGGCCGTGGTCACGGTCACCGCGTTCAGCGGCCCGATGACCTACGGCGGCCCGGTCCCTGCCCTGACCCCGACCTACGCGGGCTTCGTCAACGGCGACGGCCCGTCCGTGATCAGCGGCCAGACCTGCACGACGGACGCGACCGTCAGCTCGCCGGTCGGCCCCTACCCGAGCACCTGCTCGGGCGGGACGGCCACCAACTACACGTTCAGCTACGTCGCCGGCACGGTCACCGTCGGCCAGGCCGTGGTCACGGTCACCGCGTTCAGCGGCCCGATGACCTACGGCGGCCCGGTCCCTGCCCTGACCCCGACCTACGCGGGCTTCGTCAACGGCGACGGCCCGTCCGTGATCAGCGGCCAGACCTGCACGACGGACGCGACCGTCAGCTCGCCGGTCGGCCCCTACCCGAGCACCTGCTCGGGCGGGACGGCCACCAACTACACGTTCAGCTACGTCGCCGGCACGGTCACCGTCGGCCAGGCCGTGGTCACGGTCACCGCGTTCAGCGGCCCGATGACCTACGGCGGCCCGGTCCCTGCCCTGACCCCGACCTACGCGGGCTTCGTCAACGGCGACGGCCCGTCCGTGATCAGCGGCCAGACCTGCACGACGGACGCGACCGTCAGCTCGCCGGTCGGCCCCTACCCGAGCACCTGCTCGGGCGGGACGGCCACCAACTACACGTTCAGCTACGTCGCCGGCACGGTCACCGTCGGCCAGGCCGTGGTCACGGTCACCGCGTTCAGCGGCCCGATGACCTACGGCGGCCCGGTCCCTGCCCTGACCCCGACCTACGCGGGCTTCGTCAACGGCGACGGCCCGTCCGTGATCAGCGGCCAGACCTGCACGACGGACGCGACCGTCAGCTCGCCGGTCGGCCCCTACCCGAGCACCTGCTCGGGCGGGACGGCCACCAACTACACGTTCAGCTACGTCGCCGGCACGGTCACCGTCGGCCAGGCCGTGGTCACGGTCACCGCGTTCAGCGGCCCGATGACCTACGGCGGCCCGGTCCCTGCCCTGACCCCGACCTACGCGGGCTTCGTCAACGGCGACGGCCCGTCCGTGATCAGCGGCCAGACCTGCACGACGGACGCGACCGTCAGCTCGCCGGTCGGCCCCTACCCGAGCACCTGCTCGGGCGGGACGGCCACCAACTACACGTTCAGCTACGTCGCCGGCACGGTCACCGTCGGCCAGGCCACCCTCGTCATCACCGCCTCCAACGGCACGATGGCCTACGGCGGCACGCCCCCGGCGATCACCGCGTCCTACTCGGGCTTCGTCAACGGTGACTCTGCGGCTTCGTTGACCATCCAGCCCACGTGCGTTCCGAACGTCACCGCCGCCTCGCCGGTCGGCACCTACGCCTCGACCTGCTCCGGTGCGGTCGACGCCAACTACACCATCAACGATCTCCCGGGCGTGGTCACCGTGACCCAGGCCGCACTCGCGGTCCTCGCGCCGAACGGCACGATGGCCTACGGCGGCCCGGTGCTGCCGATGACCCCGAGCTACGTTGGCTTCGTCAACGGTGACACCGCGGCTTCGCTGACCACCCCAGCGACGTGCGGGCCGATCCTGACGACTACCTCGACGGCCGCTTCGTATCTGATGACGTGCAGCGGTGCAGCCAGCCCGAACTACGCGTTCGTGTACGTCCCGGGTGTCGTCACGGTGACCCCCGTCGCCCTGACGATCACCGCCCCGAGCGGCACGATGACCTACGGCGGCCCGGTGCCGGCCTTCGCCCCGACCATGGCCGGCTTCGTTGCCGGTGACACGGTGGCCTCGCTGACCACCCAGCCGACCTGCGTCCCGGCCTTCACGACCACGACTGCGGTTGGAACCTACGTCACCACCTGCAGCGGTGCCGTTGACGCCAACTACACCATCAGCTACATCGCGGGCACGGTCACCGTGACCAGGGCCGCAACGACGACCTCGCTCGCCAGCAACCACAACCCGTCCGTCCACGGCCAGGTCGTGACCTTCACCGCCACGGTGGCCGGGCCGGCCGGCGGCCTGGGCCTCGTGCCCAGCGGCGCGGTCCAGTTCAGGCTGGACGGCGTCCTCCGCGCAACCGTCACGGTCAACGGGTCAGGCGTTGCCACGTACGCCCCCGCCGTCGCCCTCCTGACGACCAGGAACCATTCCGTCGTGGCCACCTACGTCGGGGACCCGCGCTACCTGGGCAGCACGAGCCCGACCCTGACCCAGGCGGTCACGGCCGCCAGCACGACCACCACCCTGACCCTCGTCTCGCCGGTCAGCCGGACGACCACGATCCGGTACACCGCCCGGGTCGTCGCCGTGGCCCCCGGCGCCGGCACGCCGACCGGCACCGTCCGCTTCTACAAGGGCGGCACGCTCATCGGCTCGGCCACGCTCTCCGGCGGAGTGGCCGTGCTCAACTACCGCAACACCGGGCAGACGACCGGCACCTTCCAGATGCACGCGACCTACGTCGGCTCGACGAACTTCCGGACCAGCACCAGCCCCAACGTGAGCCAGCGCATCACCCTCTAGCGCCAGGAGCACGTCCCGCGGCCGCCCCGGGCGGCCCGAGCCGCAGCCGAGCAGCGGCCCCCGCGCCACGCGGGGGCCGCTGTCGTTCGTTCCGCCAGGCAGCGGGATGGCAAAGGGCGCGCCCATCCGCGACGCGGTCGGGTGTGCAGCGGTCGCCCGGCCCGCTAGGCTTCGCGTCCGAAGGCACCGCGGAGACGGGGTCCCCGCGTGGACACGGGCGATGGACTGGAGGCGGCGCGGTGGCACTGAAGCGCACGAAGCGTGCCCAGGCGCAGACGATCGGCGACGTCTTCTCCGAGGTCGAGCGCGCCCCGCGGCACCGCCTGCCGGACGACGAGATGGATCCCGAGGTCGCCTACCAGATCGTCCACGATGAGCTGATGCTCGACGGGAACGCGCGCCTCAACCTCGCCACGTTCGTCGGGACGTGGATGGAGCCGCAGGCCCAGCGCCTGATGGCCGAGACGTTCGACAAGAACATGATCGACAAGGACGAGTACCCCCAGACGGCCGAGATGGAGATGCGCTGCGTCGACATGATCAGCCGCCTCTGGCACGCACCCGACCCGGACGAGGCACCGGGTTGCTCCACGACCGGGAGCAGCGAAGCCGCGATGCTCGGCGCCCTGGCCATGAAGCGCCGCTGGCAGGACGCCCGGAAGGCGGCGGGAAAGTCGATCGACCGGCCGAACATCGTCATGGGCATCAACGTCCAGGTCTGCTGGGAGAAGTTCGCCCGCTACTGGGACGTCGAGGCGCGCCTGGTGCCCATGGAAGGCGACCGCTTCCACCTCTCCGCCCGCGAGGCCGTGGCGCTCTGCGACGAGAACACGATCGGCGTGATCACGGTCCTCGGCTCGACGTATGACGGCTCCTACGAGCCGATCGAGAAGATCTGCAGGGCGCTCGACGCCCTGGAGGTGGAGACCGGCCTCGACATCCCGGTCCACGTGGACGCCGCCTCCGGCGGGTTCGTCGCGCCGTTCCTGGATCCCGACCTGGACTGGGACTTCCGCCTTGACCGCGTCGTCTCGATCAACGCATCCGGCCACAAGTACGGGCTGGTCGCGCCGGGCGTCGGCTGGATTATCTGGCGCGACGAGGAGTCCCTGCCCGAGGACCTGATCTTCAAGGTCAACTACCTGGGCGACATCATGCCGACGTTCGCCCTCAACTTCTCCCGGCCGGGCGCCCAGATCGTGGCCCAGTACTACAACTTCCTGCGGCTCGGCTTCGAAGGCTATCGACGCGTCCAGGCGTACGCTCGGGACGTGGCCAGGGACCTGGCCAGGGAGATCGAGAAGCTCGGGCCCTTCGAGCTGATCACCCGCGGCGAGCAGCTCCCGGTCTTCGCCCTCAGGCTGCGCGACGACGTTCGCAACTTCACCGTCTTCGACGTCTCGAACGCGGTGCGGGAGCGCGGATGGCAAGTTCCCGCATACACGTTCCCGGCCAACCGGGAGGACCTGGCGGTGCTCCGGATCGTCGTGAAGCGCGGCTTCACGCACGACGTGGCGAGCCTGTTCATCGCCGACCTGAAGCGCCAGCTGCCCCGGCTCGAGCGCCAGCAGGCTCCCGTCAGCGACCTCGCGAGCGCCGGCGGCTTCCGCCACTAGGCCTGTTCCGCGCATCGCGCGGCTCGTCGGCCCGGCCGGGCCGCGTGCCGCTGTGGGGCGCGGCCGGCGGCTTGCGGCCCGACGCACCGCCGTCCCGATTGCCGCACTGGTCCGCCCCGTACCGGTACGTTCCACCCATGGCCGCGTCGCCCGCGGCGGAGGAGACTCCGATCAACGAACACGGTCGTGGCGGCCGCACCGCCCGGCCAACGGATCGAAGGCGGCCCCTCTCCGCCGGGATCCGGACAACGAGAGCCCCGGTCCGTCCTCCTCCCTCCTCCGACGGGTCGGGGCTCTTGCCTTCGTTCCGCGTGGAGCAGCGCCGAGCCGCTACGCTCTACGGATGAGCGACGCAGCACGATCCGCCCCCAGCCATTCTCCGGGCCGGCCACTCAAGGTCGGCATCCAGCTGCCCGAGGTGGAGTGGGAGGCACGCTGGCCGGACCTGCGGGCATTGGCGCTGCGGGCCGAGGAGCTGGGGTTCGACTCCGTCTGGTACGGCGACCACCTGCTCTACCGCCTGCCCGGCGAGGCTCGGGCCCGCGGACCGTGGGAGGCCTGGACGACGCTGGCCGGCCTGGCGGCCGTCACGTCGCGCGTCGAGATCGGGCCGCTCGTGGCCGCGACCGCCTTCCACGCGCCCGCGATGCTGGCCAAGATGGCCTCGACCGTCGACGAGATCAGCGGCGGCCGGCTCGTCCTCGGCATCGGAGCAGGCTGGAACGCGACCGAGTTCGCCGGCTTCGGCTTTCCCTTCGACCATCGGATCAGTCGCTTCGCCGAGGCGTTCACGATCGTCAGCACGCTCCTCCGCGACGGTGCGATCGACTTCGCCGGCGAGTACTTCAGCGCGCGCGACTGCGAGCTCGTTCCCCGGCCGCGACCCGGCGGGCCGCCGCTCCTGCTCGGCTCCTCGGGGCTGCGGATGCTCGAGATCGCGATCCCCCACGTCGCAGCCTGGAACTCGTGGTACGACGCCATCGGGAACCGACCGGCCGGCGTCGCTCCGCTCCGGGACCGCGTCGATGCGGCCTGCCGGGCCGCCGGGCGCGATCCCGCCGACGTCGCGCGCACGGTCGCGGTGCTGGTGCAGCTGCCCGGCGGGCACGGTCGCCAGATGGGCGACACGACGATGGCGGCCATCCCGCCCGTCACGGGCCGGCCGGAGGAGATGGCCGCCGTGCTGCGCAGCTTCGCGGCCGAGGGGATCGGGCACGTCCAGCTGGTGGTCGATCCGATCACGCTGCGCTCGCTCGACTCCCTGGCGGCCGTTCTCGACGAGCTCGACCGGGGGTAGCCGGCCGGCGGCGTGCCGAGGCCGATCCGGGTGTCGCGCGCCCGGCAGGCGCACCGACCGCTCCGCACACTGCGCGACAGGCGTAGCGTAGTGGCGACGCGTCCCGTGCGCCCTTTCGCTGACCGGTCGTGCCGGCCCGCCAGGGCGCGCCAGCGTCGGAGGACACTCGTTCCCCACGACGGGAGCTGGCTGCCCGGGGACGGGCAGCGCACGGAGGACTGAGGATGCGTCCGAACGCCCGTGTTCGATTCGCCCGGCTGGGCGCCGCGCTTCTGCTGGTCGCTGCGCTGACGATGCCCAGCCTGGCCCTACCGACCCGCGCCGCGAACAGCCTGATCCTGCGCGTCGGGACGACCCAGGACCTCGATTCGATGAACCCGTTCCAGACGGCGCTCGCCGTGGGCTACGAGGCGTTCACCCTCAACTACGACCTGCTGGTCAACTTCGACGAGATGATGAACCCGGCGCCCGGGTTCGCCGAGTCGTGGACGCAGTCGTCGGACGGGCTGACCTGGACGTTCAAGATCCACCCGGGGATGACCTGGTCGGACGGCAAGCCCGCAACGTCGGAGGACGCCCGCTTCACCCTGCAGACGGTCCTCGACGCGGTCAACGCCGGCGCCAGCATCGGCCTCGGGTACCTGGACCCGTACGTCAAGTACGCGGCCATCAAGTCGGTCGCCGCGCCTGACCCCACGACGCTCGTGGTCACGACGACACGGGCCAACGACCGCGTCCTCGCGATGTTCATCCCCATCCTGCCCAAGCACGTGTGGGGCACGTACACGTACAAGACCATCGCGGACTTCCCGAACAAGGCGCCGGTCGTGGGATCCGGCCCGTACCAGGCCGTCGAATGGCAGACCGGCCAGTTCATGCGGTTCGCCCGGAACGAGTCGTACTGGGGCAGCCACGGTGCGCCGACGGAGGTGGACATCCGGTTCTTCCCCACTGCCCAGGACACGATGGTCCAGGCGTTCAAGAACAAGGAGCTCGACTACATCCACAACCCGACCGCGGCGCAGTTCATCCAGCTCAAGGCCCAGAAGGACGTGGTCGCCCTGAGCGCCAGCGCGAACGGCTTCACCGAGCTCGGCTTCAACACCTACGGCCAGGACATCGCCGGCGGCGGCGCCTCGACCACCGCGCTGCGCGACCCGGCCTTCCGCGACGCGCTCGGCTACGCCATCGACAAGCCGGCGCTCGTGGACAAGGTCCTGAACGGATTCGGCACGGCGGGAACGACCCAGGTGCCGCCGAGCCAGGTGAAGTGGTACGTCGCCCCGACCGACATCCGGACGTTCGACATCGGCGTCGCCAAGCAGAAGCTGGACGCCGCCGGCTATCCCACCGACGCCTCCGGGAACCGGCTCGACAAGCAGGGCAAGGTCATCGCGCTGCGCCTGTACTTCCCCAACACCGACAGCTCGTACGCCACGTCCGCCCAGTTCATCACCGACTGGTTCGGCCAGCTGGGGATCAAGGTCCACAGCCAGGCCCTCGACGAGGGCACCCTGACCGACCTGGAGGTCGGCCCGTCCGATGGCGTGATGCCCAAGACCAAGCTCAACTACGACATGTTCATCTGGGGCTGGGTGGGCGACCCCGACCCGAACACCCTGCTGGCGATCTTCCAGACCGAGGCGATCGGCAACTCGAGCGACAGCCAGTTCTCGAACCCGACGTACGACACCCTCTTCACGCAGCAGAACGAGGCGCCCGACGCTGCCACCCGCAAGACGTTGATGGCCCAGATGCAGCAGATCATGTACGACCAGGCGCCCTACCACATCCTCTACTACGACAACGTGCTGGACGTCTACCGGACCGATCGCTTCTCCAACTGGCAGACCCAGCCGCCAACCGACGGCACGCCGCTGTTCGTGAACGGCAGCTACAACTACACGATCCTGACCGACGCCACGGCCTCGCCGACCCCCGCGCCGTCGCCCTCGGCGGGCGCGTCCGCGGCACCGGGCTCCTCGTCGCCGGGCGCCTCGACGACCCCCACGCCTGCCCCGTCGCCTGCTCCCGGCGGGGGCGGCGCGAGTGGCGGCGACAACACGCTCCTGATCGTCGCGGCAGCCATCGTGATCGTCGTGGTCGTGGGAGGTGGCTACCTGCTCATGCGGCGGCGGCCGGCCCAGGAAGAGGAGTGACGAGCTCCCCGATCGCACACCGGGCCTGACCGGGCCGGACCAGGACGGAAGAGCGGGCGATGAGCAGCCGGTACGTGTTCCGACGCGCCGTGCAGGCGCTGACGACGCTGGCCCTCATCGTCCTGCTCAACTTCGTCCTCTTCCGGATGATGCCCGGGTCGCCCGACCGGATCCTGGCCCGCAACATGCCGGAAGCCGCCCGGGCACAGGTCCTGGCGCGCTGGCAGCTGGACCGGCCGCTGGTCCCGGACCAGCTCGTCGCCTACCTTGAGGCGACCCTCCGGGGTGACCTCGGGGACTCCTACAAGTTCCGCGGCCAGAGCGTCGTTGACGTGATCGGCTCGCGTATCTGGCCCACCGTCCTGCTGTTCGGCCTGGCGGAGATCCTCGCGATCATCCTCGGGCTGGCCCTGGGGGCGTGGAGCGGCTGGCGCCGCGGCGGTCCTGCCGACCGGATCGGGAACGGCGTCAGCCTGATCTTCTACTCGATGCCCTACTTCGTGATCGCGATGCCCCTCATCATCGTGTTCGCGGCCGTCCTGCACTGGTTCCCGACATCCGGCTTCTCGACGATGGGGGCGACCTACAGCTCGCCGCTGGACCAGGTCTGGGATATCGGCAGCCACCTGGTCCTGCCCCTGGTCGCGGTCACCATCGGGCTGGTGGGCGGGTACTCCATCCTGATGCGCGCCTCGATCATCGAGACGCGGTCGGAGGACTACATCACCACGGCGCGGGCCAAGGGCCTCACCGACGGCCGGATCCTGCGCTCGCATGCGTTCCCGAATGCCCTCCTGCCGACGGTCTCGCTGATCGCGATCAGCCTCGCCTACGTCATCGGTGGCGCGATCGCCCTCGAGGAGGTCTTCGCCTGGCCGGGCATCGGGACGCTCACGGTCGACGCGCTCTCGGCCCGCGACTACCCGGTCCTGCAGGGGATCTTCCTCCTCCTGTCCGTCGCCGTCGTCGTGGCCAACCTGGTCGCCGACCTCGTCTACTCGTTCCTCGATCCCCGGGTGCGCTCGTGACTGCGGCAGTCGAGCCGCGCTCGCTGCGTCACGAGCGGCGTGGGCTCCGCATCCGGGCCGCCCGCGACTTCGCGGCCCGGTATCTCCGCCGCAAGGACGGCGTCGTGGGGCTGGCCATCCTGGCCGTGTTCATCGTGGCGGCGCTGCTGCCGGACCTCCTCGTCGGGGCGCTCCAGACGGCGACGACCGCGTCGGGCGCGCGATTCGACGCCCCGTCCGCCGCCCACATCTTCGGCACCGACGACCTCGGCCGCGACATGCTGAACCTGACCATCCATGGCGGTCGGGTGTCGATGATGATCGGGGCGATCGCCACGCTGCTCTCGGTCCTGGTCGGCGCGCTGGTCGGGATCGTGGCGGGCTACCTCGGTGGCCTGCTCGACACGATTCTCATGTTCATCACGAACTTCTTCCTCGTGCTCCCCACGTTCGTGCTCGCCGTCATCCTCGCGCCGATCATCCTGGACCTCGTCGGGGCCGGCTCCGAGATCGGTGGCGTCCGGTCGACCCTCATCGTGATCGCGGCCGTGATCGGCATCACCAGCTGGGCGTCCACGGCCCGGATCATCCGGTCCCAGACGCTCTCCGTGCGGGAGCGGATGTTCGTCGACCGGGCGCGGGTGATCGGGGGCGGCGGCCTCCACATCATGTGGCGGCACATCCTCCCCAACGTCATGAACCTGATCGTCGCGAACGCCGTGCTCACGTTCGCGGGCGCGATCTTCACCGAGACGACGCTGGCCTTCATCGGCCTCGGCGATCCGCTGGCCCCTTCGTGGGGCCAGATCCTCAACCAGGCCCAGTCCTCGGGTGCGCCGGGCCTCGGGGCGTGGTGGTACATCGCTCCGCCCGCGTTCTGCGTCGTCGCGGTCGTGCTCGCCTTCACGCTGGTGGGCAACGCGCTGGACGACGTGATGAACCCGAAGGCGGGCTCGGCTCGATGAGCGGCCAGGCGGTCCCGGGCGCCGGACCCGGCGCGGCCCCGCCCGGCGCGGCCCCGTCCGGCGGCGCGGGGGGCCACCCTCTCGACCGGGGCGCGCCCGCAGAGCGCACGGCGGCCGCCGCCGCGCGCGGACGGCGCCTGTGGCCGCTGCCCAAGCAGGCCGACCCGAACGCGCCCCTCCTCGTCGTGGAGGGCCTGTCGACGCAGTTCACGCTCGGCTCCGCGATCGTCCATGCCGTCGATGACGTCAGCTTCACGCTCGATGACGGCGAGGCGCTGGGGATTGCCGGCGAGTCGGGCTGCGGGAAGACGACCACGGCCCTCTCGCTCGTTCGGCTCCTGCCGGCCAACGGCCGGGTGGTGGGCGGCAGCGTGAAGCTGTTCGGGATCGAGCTCCGGACCAAGTCGGACAACGCCCTGCGGCGCTACCGCTGGCGGGAGATCTCGATCATCTTCCAGGGTGCGATGAACGCCCTCAACCCGGTTCGCCGGGTGGGCGACCAGATCGCCGAGCCGATCGAGATCCGCCTGGCCCAGCCCGCGGCCGCTGCCCGGAAGCGGGCCGGCGAGCTGCTGGAGCTGGTGGGGATCCCGAAGGCCCGGGCGAACGCCTATCCCCACCAGCTCTCCGGGGGCATGCGCCAGCGGGCCATGATCGCCATGGCCCTCGCCTGCGACCCGGCGATCGTGATCGGGGACGAACCGACGACCGCGCTGGACGTGATGGTCCAGGCCCAGATCCTGGAGCTGCTCGAACGGCTGCGCGCAGAGCTGGGCCTCTCGCTGATCCTGATCACGCATGACCTCTCGGTGATCGCGGAGACCTGCGACCGGGTGATGATCATGTACGCCGGCAAGGTCGCCGAGGAAGGCCGGGTCGACACGGTCTTCGGGGCCCCGCGCCACCCGTACACCCAGATGCTCCTCACGGCCATCCCGAACCCGGCCTCGAACCAGCGCAACCTGGGCACCATCCCGGGCTCGCCGCCCGACCTGCGCACGCCGCCGCCGGGCTGCCGGTTCCATCCTCGCTGCCCGCTGGCGATGGAGGCCTGCCGGACCGTGGTGCCGCCCGAGGTGCGCTTCGCCGACGGCGTTCGCGTCGCCTGCCACCTCTACCCGGCGGGCGGCGACGGCCCCCGCGTGCTCGTGCCCGCGCTCCCGGAGGAAGGGCCGGCCGGGACCGCTGCCCCGGGAGCGCACCCGTGACCGAGCCGCTCGTTCGCCTGGTCGGGCTCAAGGTGCACTTTGCCGTCCGGGGTGGCCTCGGCAGCATCTTCGGACGCGGCCCGCGCCCGGTCGTCCGGGCGGTGGACGGGATCGACCTGGACGTGCGCCGGGGCGAGGTGCTGGCGCTCGTCGGCGAGTCCGGGTCGGGCAAGACGACGACAGGACGCGTGATCGTCAAGCTGACCCGGCCCACGGCCGGCCGGCTGCTCCTCGACGGCCAGGACGTGACCGAGGTCTGGTCCGGCCGGGCGCTGCGCGACTATCGGCGGCGGGTCCAGCTGATCTTCCAGGACCCCTACGAGACGATGAACCCGAAGCAGACGATCCATGACTTCGTGGCCGAGCCGCTGGAGGTCCAGGCCCTGCCCCTTCGCGCGTCGGAGCGCGAGGCCCGGGTCCTGGAGGCGATCGAGGCTGCTGGTCTCCGCCCGGCGAGCGATTTCGCCTTCCGGTACCCCCACGAGCTCTCCGGCGGGCAGCGCCAGCGCGCCGTCATCGCCGGGGCGCTCGTGCTCGACCCCGAGATCGTGGTCGCCGACGAGCCCGTGAGCATGCTCGACGTCTCGATCCGGACCGAGATCCTCAAGCTGATGCTGGACCTCAGGGCCCAGCGCAACCTCACCTACGTCTTCATCACCCACGACCTGTCCGTGGCCTGGGTCATCGCCGACCGGATCGCGGTGATGTACCTCGGCCGGATCATGGAGCTGGGACCGGCCGAGGAGGTGATCAAGCGGCCGGGCAACCCCTATACGCAGGCGCTGGTGTCGGTCATGCCGGCGCCGGAGCCGCCGCGCCGCGGATCGCGAGCTCGGCGCCAGATCCTCGTCGGCGAGACGCCCGACGCGGTCCGGATCCCGACCGGCTGCCGGTTCCATCCCCGCTGCCCCTGGGCGGAGCGGGCCGGCATCCTCGAGCGCTGCCGGACCCAGGAGCCCCCGCTGTTCGACATGGGCGGCGGCCACACGGCGGCCTGTTGGCTGGCCGAGGGCGGGGTCCCGCTGCCGGTCCTGGAGCCGCTGCCGGCAGCGGGCGGTGCGCCGGCCACGACCATCGCGGCCGCTGCCGAGGCTCCGACCGCGTAGCCCCGCGCTCGCGAGGCCCCGAAGGCGGCCCTAGCGCGTGCCCCAGCTGTAGGTCTGCTTGATGTTGCGCAGGTAGACGAACGTCTCGGTCGAGCGGACCCCCTCCACCTTGCGAAGCTTCGTGGTCAGGAAGCGGAGCAGGTCGTCGTTGTCCTCGCAGACGACCTCCACGAGGAGGTCGTACGAGCCGGCCGTGATCACGAGGTAGTCCACCTCGGGGAAGTCCCGGATCGTCGCCGCGACCTCCAGGAGCCGGTCTGCCTGGCAGACGACCCCGATCATGGCCTGCTGCTGGAAGCCGAGCTTGAGCGGGTCGGTGACTCCCACGATCTGGAGGATCCCGCGCTCGATGAGGCGGTTGGTCCGCGCCCGCACGGCGGCTTCCGAGACGCCGAGATCCGTGGCGATCTGGGTGAAGGCCCGTCGCCCGTCCTTCTGGAGGTGCTCGATGATGCGCTTGTCGAGCACCGAGATCTCGGCGCTGGGCGTTCGACTCTCGCCGTTGCGAGCGCGTGGCGTCGGCTGCGTCACGAGCACCTCCATCGCGATCCCCGGGGACGTGCGCGCCGCGCGGCGCCGCCCGCCCGTCTCGATGCGCGGCGAGCCTGGCAGGCGGCTCCCCGACCCGTATGAATCTCGCACGCCGGGAGGCAGGAGGGCCATGGGCAGGCCGAGCGTCCCGGCCCGTGGTACTGCCGCGGCTGCCCACCCTGGCCACCGGCAGCCGTCTCCTCGCTGGGGCTGCCTGGACGGTGCTGGCCGGCACCACGCAGCAGCCAAGGGCGCCGGACCGCGGTCGGTCGCGGCTACAATCCAGCGTGGGGGGTCCCCATCGTCGCGGGGCTGGTGCTTACGCCCGGCGTGGCGCCGGGTGAAGAGGGGTGCGGGTTGTCCAGCGCGGGGCTGATCATCGCCCTGGTCGCGATCGCGGCCTTCGACCTCCTGCTGGTCGGCGTGCTCGTGCGGCCGATCCTCCGGGCCCGGCGGCGCGCTCGGCCGTCCGCTGCGGGCCGCCCCATGCCCGGACCGGCCGATCTCCGGGGGTTGGCCGAGCTGGCCGACGACGTCGCGGCCGGCCAGGGCCTCTCCGTCCACGCCTACGACCGCGTCGTCCGGATCACCAGCTGGGCCTACCTGCTCTCGACCGCGGTCGTGGTGTGGGTCTCGGGCCTGTGGGTCGAGACGCAGTCGGCGCTGCTCCTCGTGCTCGCCCTCGGGGGCGTCTTCGTGGTCGTCGCCCACGACCTCCTGCCGGGCGACACGCTGGGGCGCGCCAAGTACCTCGTCGAGGGCACGGTGGCGATCGTCATCGTCACCCTGATCGTGCTCCTCACGGGCGGCCCTCGAAGCCCCTTCTTCTTTGCCTACGCGCTGGTCGTGGCCGGTGCGGCGCTGGTCGTGCAGTCGCAGGTCGCGCTCCGGCTCGTGGCCATCGCCATGTTCGGCTACATCTTCGCGGCGCTCGTCGACGTCACGCCCGACGCCCTGACCGTCGCGGAGATCGGGATCAACCTCGTCGCGCTGGTGCTGCTCACCTACGTCGCGATGGTGGTCGCGGGCGAGCAGCGGCGCATCCGCGACTCGGCGGTCCGACTGTCGACCACCGATGCGCTGACGGGCCTCGCCAACCGGGCCTACCTGGTGGCGGCCCTGGAGCGGGAGATCGAGCGGGCCGCGCGCTACGGCGGCGGATTCTGCCTCCTGATGGCCGACCTCGACGACCTCAAGGTGCTCAACGACACGTACGGCCACCGCCTCGGGGATCGCGTCCTCATCGCCATCGCCCAGGTGATCCGCGACGGCGTTCGGCGCATCGACACGCCCGGACGGCTCGGCGGCGACGAGTTCCTGGTGCTCCTCCCGGAGACGGACCCGGCCGGTGCGTGGGTCGTCGCGGAGAAGATCCGGGTCGGCGTCGCCGGCCTGGGTCCGATGGAGCGAGGCGCGCCGATCCGGGTCCGGATCTCGATCGGGCTGGTCAGCTGGCCGGGCGACGGCACCACGGTCGAGCAGCTCATGAACGCCGCGGACGAGGCGATGTATCGCGCCAAGCGACTGGGCAAGAGGCGGGCGGGCAGCTGGGTCGGTCGGGGCGTCATGGCCAGGGAGGGCGACGACCTGCCCCTCGGTCCGGCGCGTTCGCCGGCCGCGCGGGCAGGTCGCGCGGCCTCCGTGGACCCGCCGATCCGCTTCCCGGGCGAGCGCGCGGGCTGATCCGCGCCGGACGCGCACCGCCGCGGCTCGCCGGCTTCCCGCCGACCGTCCCAGCCGGCCGTCCCGTCGGCCCGGTGTAGGATCGGCCGATGGACGGCTCAACGACCCGGGCGATCCGGCCCGCCTTCGCTGCCGGCCGGCCAGTCAACCCGCTTGCCCGCGCCGGGCGCGGGCTCTACGGGCTGTTCACCTCGGTTCGCTTCGCCGTCGTCCAGATCGTCTGCATCGCCCTCGCGGGCGTCGTCGGGATCATCCTGCCCCAGCTGCCCGCGAGCGCGATCCGGACGGCGGCCGACTACCAGACCCAGATGGACCTCGTTCGCGCGCGCCTCGAGCCCGGCCTGGGACAGGGCGTCGTGGACGCCTTCGAGCGCCTGGGGTTCTTCCGCGTCTTCACGGCTCCCTGGTTCACCCTGCTCCTGACGCTCCTGGTCTTCTCGATCGTCGTATGCACGCTGGATCGGACGCCGCGCCTCTGGAGGCAGTCGACCGACGTGCGGGTTGCGCAGCCCGACGGGTACTACGATCCGGAGCTGCCGGATCGGGCCGTCATCGCCGGGGGCCTCGGCGCGGCGGACGTCCGGGCGGCCCTGCGCCGGGCCCACTTCCGCGTCCGGGAGGCCGACGGGGCGGACGGCGCGGACCGGGTCCACTACCTCTACGGCGACCGCCACCAGTACGTGAAGATGGCGACCCTCATCTCCCACGCGGGACTGGTCGGCTTCCTGGTCGCGGGCGCCGTCACCAGCATCTTCGGGTTCGAGGACGGGTTCGTCCTCCCGGTCGGGCAGGCAACCCCGATCGACGCGATCGGCACGCCCAACCTCGTGAGCATCAAGAACCTGGGCTTTGCGTCGCCCCGCGACGGCGCCGGCCGCTTCACCGACTTCACCACCGACCTGGCCGTCTACCAGGGCGGGCAGCTCGTGGCGCGCAAGACGATCCGGGTCAACGACCCGCTGGTCGCGGCGGGCTACTCGTTCCACCAGAACTTCTTCGGCCCGGCGGTGACCCTCACGATCAGGGATGGAGCGGGGGGCCTCCTGTGGTCCGGGCCGATCCCGCTCGACGAGGCCAATGCCGGTCGTCCGTACGGCCGCTTCACGATCCCGGGTCGGGCGGAGGGGATCGAGATGCTCCTCGACAGGAACGCCGACGGGAGCCCGCTGCTGGTGCTGCTGGGCTACGCCCCGACCGGCCAGCTGGCCGCGGACGGCACCCCGATCGTGGACACCGCCTTCGTCGGGGGCGTGACGACCGGACGGGCCTACGCGACGCCGGCGGGCGACCTCGCGATCAGCCTGGACGACGTCGGGGCCTACTCCGGCGTGGTCGTGCGCCGGGACCCCGGCGCGCCCATCGTCTGGCTCAGCTTCCTCCTGCTGATCATCGGCCTCTCGATCACGTTCTACCTCCCGCGCCGGCGCGTGTGGGCCCGCCTCGGGCCCGACGGCGACCTGCGCCTCGTCGCCCGCGCGGACCGCTACGTGGACCTGCGTCGCGAGTTCGGCGCGCTCCTCGCGGACCTGGTGGCGCGGCGCACGACCTGAGGGCCGCGAACCATCGCGGTCCGCGGGGTGGGACGGGGAGGGGAGGGGCCGGCCTTGCCCGGCCCACTCGCCCATGATCAACCGGGCGAAAGCGCGTAGGCCGGGTTTCCGTTGCGAGTCATTTCGGAGTCTCCGCCGGCCGGGGCCTTGGACTGTCCGACCCGGTCCGCTAGTTTGGTGCTCGTTCCTCGAAGATGTCGTCCCGCGCGCCCGGAAGGGAATCGGGATGAGCCGCGCATCAGCCACCGACCAGGAAGGCCGCCCCGTCGGCAGGAGTCACATGTCCGCTCGTCAGAAGGCAATCGAGGCGATCTCCAGTCACAAGGTTGCCTCCACCCAGAACTACCTCGAGCACGCCGGCGAGGAGATCTACGGCGGCTACGTGTTCCACGAGGTCGCCCAGCGGCAGTTCCTGGCCAAGCCGATCTTCAGGCGTCTGCAGCGCACCATCGCGGGCCTCGAGCCCTTCGACCCGGTGATCGCGGACGCGGTCGCCCACGGCGTGAAGGAGTGGGCCCTGTCCCACGGGGCCACCCACTACACCCACTGGTTCGTGCCGATGACCGGCTCGACGGCCGAGAAGCACGACTCCTTCCTCACCCCGACCGGGGACGGCCTGACGATCGCGGAGTTCTCGGGCCGGAACCTCCTCCAGGGCGAGCCGGACGCCAGCTCGTTTCCCTCCGGGGGGATCCGGGCGACCTTCGAGGCGCGAGGCTATACCGCGTGGGACGTCACGAGCCCGATCTTCCTGCAGGTGGAGCCCAACGGGGTCACCCTGACGATCCCGACCGCGTACGTCTCCTACACGGGCGAGGCGCTCGACCACAAGATCCCGCTGCTGCGCTCGCAGGAGGCCCTGGGCAGGCAGGCCCTGCGGGTCCTGCGCTGGTTCGGCAACGCCACCGCCAGCCGGGTGTTCACCAACATCGGGCCCGAGCAGGAGTACTTCCTGGTCGACCGGCGCCTGGCCGAGCAGCGGCCCGACCTCATCCTCACCGGCCGCACCCTCTTCGGCGCTCCGTCGCCCAAGGGCCAGGAGCTCGAGGACCAGTACTTCGGCACGATCCGTGAGCGCATCCTGGCCTTCATGATGGACCTCGACCGGGAGCTCTGGCGCCTGGGCATCCCGGCCAAGACGCGCCACAACGAGGTGGCCCCCGGCCAGTTCGAGATGGCTCCCGTCTACGAGCCGACATCCGTCGGCTCGGACCACAACATGGTCGTGCTCAGCACCATGCGCCGGCTTGCGCCCCAGCACGGCCTGATGTTCCTGGTCCACGAGAAGCCGTTCGCCGGCATCAACGGGTCGGGCAAGCACAACAACTGGTCGATGGGCACCGACGAGGGCGAGAACCTCCTGGATCCGGGCCACGACCCGCATGCCAACGCCCAGTTCCTGGCCTTCCTGGCGGCCGTGATCCGGGCCGTCAACGTGCACGCCGACCTCCTCCGGGCGAGCATCGCCGACGCCGGGAACGACCATCGCCTGGGCGCCAACGAGGCGCCCCCGGCCATCGTGTCGGTGTTCCTGGGCTCCCAGCTGGAGGACGTGATCGACCAGCTGGCCAGGGGCGCCGCCTCCGCCTCCAAGAAGGGCGGAGAGCTGGAGCTGGGCGTCACCTCGCTGCCGGTCCTGCCCAAGGACGCCACGGACCGCAACCGGACCTCGCCATTCGCCTTCACCGGCAACAAGTTCGAGTTCCGCGCCGTCGGCTCGTCGGCCCCCATCTACTGGCCCCAGACCATCCTCAACACCGCGGTGGCCGACTCGCTGGCCCAGCTCGCGGACGCGCTCGAGCCGCTCGAGCCGGGCGACTTCGACGGGCTGACCACGATCCTCTCGAAGATCGTGCGGGACCACCGGCAGGTCCTCTTCGAGGGCAACAACTACTCCGAGGAGTGGCACGCGGAGGCCGCCCGGCGCGGGCTGCCCAACAACAGGTCCACCGTCGACGCCCTGCCCGCCCTGACGACGCCGAAGGCCAAGTCCCTGTTCACCCGGCACGGCGTGCTCTCCGAGCGGGAGCTGGCCGCCCGCGTGGAGATCAACTGGGAGCGCTACGTCAAGGTCCAGAACATCGAGGCCAGCTGCGCCCTCGACATCGCCCGGACCATGATCCTGCCCGCGGCGGCGAGGTACCTGGGCGTCCTCGGGGCCGGGTCGGCATCCAGGGGCATCGCGACCGTGGCCGACCGGGTCGCGGCCGGGGCCGATGGACTCGTCGAGGCCATCCACGCCCTCGAGGCGGCCCAGCACGCGGCCCACGAGGCCGGCTCCGTGCAGGAGGAAGCCAGGGCATTCGTCAACGGGGTCATCCCGGCCCAGGACGCCCTCCGTGCGGTGGCCGACGAGCTCGAGATGCTGGTATCCGACGACCTCTGGCCCCTGCCGAAGTACCGCGAGCTCCTGTTCCAGTATTGACGTCGAGCCGGCTCGAGCCGCTGGTATCCTCGGGCTGATCCCGAGCCGGACGAGCCCGGCACACGTGGACGACGCAACCATCCGGCGCCGGGTGCCAGCCCCGGGCCGACCCCCGAGGAGGACGGCAGTGGCCGAGGCCGGCGCGATCGAGCGGATCGAGAAGGCGAAAGCCCAGGGCATTCGCTTCATCCAGCTCCAGTTCACGGACATCCTGGGTATCGTGAAGGCCGTCACGATCCCGATCCACCAGCTCGAGAGCTCGGTCGAGCACGGCACCTGGTTCGACGGCTCGTCGATCGAGGGGTTCACCCGGATCGCCGAGTCCGACCAGTACCTGATGCCGGACATGAGCACCTTCGCGGAGCTGCCCTGGCAGAAGGGCGAGGGCCCGCGCGGCACGGCTCGGATCATCTGCGATGTCTTCACGCCGCGCGGCGAGCCGTTCGTCGGCGATCCCCGGTTCGTCCTGCGCCGCCAGGTGGAGCGCGCGAAGAAGCTCGGCTTCATCGTCAACATGGGCCCGGAGCTGGAGTTCTTCCTGTTCCGCCGCGATGAGAACGGGAAGGTGGCGGCGCTGCCGCACGACCTTGCCGGCTACTTCGACTTCTCGACGGACCTCGCCCAGGAGGTCCGCCAGGACATGGTGGACGCCCTCGAGGCGTTCGGGATCCGGGTCGAGGCGGCTCATCACGAGGTCGCCGCCGGCCAGCACGAGATCGACTTCGAGTACTCCGATGCGCTGCGCACGGCCGACAACGCCCTGACCTTCAAGTTCACCCTCAAGGCCGTCGCCCAGCAGCACGGCCTGTACGCCACGTTCATGCCCAAGCCGATCTTCGGGATCAACGGCTCGGGCATGCACACGCACCAGAGCCTCTATTCGATCGGCGACCAGCGCAACGCGTTCGCCGACCCCGCGAACAAGTACGGGCTGTCCGACCTGGCTCGCTCGTACATGGCCGGCATCCTGGAGCACGCCCGGGGGATGATCGCCGTCCTGGCCCCCACCGTGAACTCGTACAAGCGGCTCGTCCCGGGCTACGAGGCGCCGACCTACATCACCTGGGGCCGGACCAACCGCTCCGCCCTGATCCGCGTCCCGATGATCTCGCCGGGCAAGTCCATCGAGGGCACTCGCGCCGAGGTCCGCTGCCCGGATCCTTCCTCGAACACCTATCTCGCGTTCGCGGTGATGATCGCCGCCGGCCTCGACGGCGTCGAGAAGGGCCTGACCATCTCCGATCCGGTCGAGGAGAGCCTCTTCGAGATGGAGGCGTCCCGGGTGGCCGAGCGCGGGATCCGCGAGCTGCCCGGCACGCTCGGCGATGCGATCGAGGAGCTCAGGGCGGACCCGGTCGTGTGCGAGGCCCTCGGCGAGCACGTCCTCGAGCACTTCGTCGCGGCCAAGACGGCCGAGTGGGACGAATACCGGACCCAGGTCACCCCGTGGGAGATCGATCGATACCTCGAGGCGTTCTGAGCTACTTCCCGCACCAGCGAACGCCGCGCGGCGCATCCCCGGGGACGGCTCAGGCGCGGTCGAACCTGACCGCGAGGTAGCCGACGGTCTGCTCGGGGTCCCCGCCGGCGTCCGCCGACGTGGCCGCGGCGAGGACCCGGCCCCGGCTGGCGCCCATGGCCGCCAGCGCGGCGAGGCCCAGGACCGCGGGCTCGATCCCGCACATGCCGCAGGCCACCGCGGCCGGACCTCGGTGCCCGGGCCCGGGCAGGCCGAACGTCGCCCGGCGCACGTCCCACTCGAGCTGCGCCAGCGCGTCCGGGTCCAGCGCCAGGATCGCCGGCGCGAGGGCCGTCGTGATGGCCCTGCACGTCTCGTCGGGCGGGTAGTGGGCCATGTCGGTGCTGATCGCGAGGACGACCGGCCCGTCGTCGACCGTTCGCCCGGCGGCCTTCTCGCCCAGGAGGCGCCCCAGGCGGGCACCCGCCGCGCGCGCCTCGGGGCCGGTTCCCGTGCCGACGGAGAGGGGCACGATGCGGGCCGCCGGGGAGACCCGCGCGAGGACGGGCAGCTGGACCTCGATGGAGTGCTCCCGCCCGTGGGTCGCGCGGTCCAGGTCGAACGGCGGGCCCAGCGCGATGATCGCGGCCGCCAGCTCGTGGTCCACGGCGACCGGGCCGAAGGGCGTCTCCCAGGCCGTGCCGTCCCAGGCTCCCACGCCGTCGAGGCGGGGGTCCCGGTGGTTCGTGCCCAGGATCACCACGGTCGGTGCCGGACCCGTCCCCAGCAGGCGCCACGCCGCCGCCGCGACGGCGCCGCTGTACACGAGCCCGGCGTGGGGAACCAGGACGCCGAGCGGCGGCCCGGCCGGAGCCCGGTCTGATGCGGCGCCGGGGATCCCTATTGGAGCCGTCTCGCCGCCCGACCGCCGGGCGGCATCCGCCAGCAGCCGGTCCACGAGCGCGGCCAGCGTGCCCGGGTCGGCGGGGTAGAAGGCGCCGGCCACCGCCGGAGGCCGGATCATGGCCGGGTCCCGTCCACGGTCGCGCGGCTGCTCAGCCGCATGGCGGCGTGCTCCGGCGGTCGAGCGCGCGCCCGGCCATCGGGCGGGCACAGGACGGGCACCGCCCGTCGAGCAGGTGCGAGCGGATCCGGTACCCGGTGCGCTCGACGAGGGTCGCGCCGCAGCCAGCGCAGAGCGTGTCCTCAAGGTGCAGCTCCGGCGCATTCCCGACGTACACGTGGGCGAGGCCGGCCTCGCGGCCGATCTCGGCTGCCCGCCGCAGCGTCGCGAGCGGCGTCGGCGGCGTATCGAGCATCCGGAAGGCGGGGTAGAACCGGCTCACGTGCCACGGGGTCTCGGGCCCGAGCTCGCGGACGAGCCAGTCGGCCAGGTCCCGCAGCTCGCCGGGATCGTCGTTCTCGCCGGGGATCACGAGCGTCGTGACCTCCAGGAACACGCCCGCCCGGTGATAGGCCTGGATCGACTCCAGGACGTGCTCGAGGCGGGCGCCGCAGCGACGCCGGTAGAACGTATCGCTGAAGGACTTGAGGTCGACGTTCGCCGCGTCCAGGACCCGCGCGAGGAGCCCGACGGCCTCCGGCGTGGCGTACCCGTCGGTGACGAACAGGTTCAGCAGGCCCGCGTCGCGGGCGAGGGCCCCGATCTCGAGGGCGTACTCCAGGAAGACGGTCGGCTCGACGTAGGTGTAGGCGATCGCGTCGGCCCGCTGGCGGAGCGCCTCATCGACGGCGCCCTGGGGGGAGAGCGTTCGCTCGGGGAGGGTGTGCCCGAGACGGGGCGCCTGGGCCAGCTCCCAGTTCTGGCAGAAGTCACAGTGGAAGGGGCAGCCCGCCGTCGCGAGCGACCACGCGAGGGACCCGGGGGCGACGTGGAAGAGCGGCTTCTTCTCGATGGGGTCCAGGCCCACGGCCGCGACCACCCCGTAGGCCCGGCACATGAGGGTCCCCTCGACGTTCGTGCGGACCCCGCAGATCCCCGTCCGCTCGGGCCGGACGAGGCAGCGATGGGCGCACACGCCGCAGCGGACGCTGCCGTCGTCGAAGCGCTCGGCGAGGATCGTTGGGACGGGGCCGCCGCGGCGGACGGCGGGTCGGGCGACAGACACGTGACCTCCCTGTGCCGTCGGAGTCTCCGACGGGCCCCGGGCCCGGGGTAGGGCCGCAGGTCCTGCATTCGCGCGGGCCGTTGCGCACTGGCCGAAGCCCGCTCCCGGCGCGACGATCGCTGCCCGGAGAGCGCACCCAGCAGGAGGGCCCAGGTCATGCCCGGAGCCGCGGACAGCTCGAACCCCACGGGCACGGTCGGCGGGACCGAGGACCGGAGGCCCGTCCCGGTCCTGGGCCAGGTTGCCCGGGATGCGCTCCTTGCCATCGCCCGCTCCTCCATCGCCGCGGCGATCGAGCACGAGGGCACGGCGTCGCACACGCTCGACCTCGAGCTCCTCCCGGCGGAGCTGCGCGCGCATGCCGGCGCGTTCGTGACCCTCACCGAGGACGGCGAGCTGCGCGGGTGCATCGGCTCGCTGGACCCGGACCTGCCGCTCGCCAGATCCGTCGCGGACGCGGCCGTGTCGGCCGCCCTGGGCGATCCCCGCTTCTGGCCCGTCGATGGGCGGGAGCTGGTCCGGCTGCACCTCGACGTATCTGTCCTCGGTCCGTTCGTGCCGCTGCCGGACGTGGCCGCGTTCCGGCCGGGCGTGGACGGCATCCTCCTCGAGATCCGGGGCCGGCGGGCCATCTTCCTGCCCGAGGTGGCGACGGACTACGGGTGGGGAGCGGAGGAGCTCTTCGGTGCGTTGTCCGCCAAGGCCGGCCTGCGCCGGGATGCGTGGCGGGAATCGGGCGCCCGGCTGTCCGTGTTCCGGACCGTCCGCTTCGGCGGCCCGGCGCTCGCGGCGAATCCCGCCTGACGCGCCCGGCCGCGGCCTTCCTAGGGAGCGCTCGCCGGCCCCGGACCAACCGCTCCGGCCGCGCCCAGCAGCGGCAGCGTCAACCCGATCGAGCGACGGGACGCATCCTCGAACCAGGTCCTGCCGCCGTTCGCCGCGATCATCCGGTCGCACAGGAGGAGGTCCACGACCGAGGCAGCCGGGACGGGCGCGTCGGATGCTTCCCCGGCTCCTCCACTCCGGCTTCCATCCGGGCTTCTCCACTCGGGCCGAGCCGGCCGGACCGTGAGGACCACCGAGTCCCCCGTTCGCCGGGCGCGGACCACCACGACCTCGTCGGTTCCCTGGCTGCGGACGTGCGCCGCCAGCATGCGCAGCGCGTGGGAGATCCAGGTCGGGTCGACGTAGGCGTGCGGCAGGCCGGGGTCGCCCCGGTATTCGATGGTGGGGAGATCCCTGCCGCCCGGACTGGCCCGGCCGGCGCGCTCGACGAGCCACTCGACCTCGACCGCTTGGGGCCGCAGCATCGGCCGCTCGCCCCCGGGATTCGAGAGCTCCAGGACCCGGTTCGCGACCTCGGTCAGGGCGCCGGTGGCGGCGACGAGACCTTCGAGATGCTGGCGCCGGGTCGCCTCGTCGAGGGAGAGATGGAGGAGGCTCTGGCTGTAGCCGCCGATCAGGGCCAGGGTCGCCCGAAGCTCCAGGCCCGCCGAGCCGGCGAGGAGCGCCCACGGCGCGTCGGCCGCCATGCCTTCACCAGCGCTGCTGACGCCGGGTCCCGAGGTGAGCGGAACGGTCCGGTCGCGACCGGACGGGTCCACCTGGACCCCGCGCGTCCCGAACGCTGCCGTGGCCTCGGGAACCATCGACAGGAGCCCTCCATGTCCGTCGGCCTCGGATTCACCGGCACAAAAAAACCCGCTGCGGCACGTCGCCGAGCGGGGACTTGTCCGAATCCTAGTCCCGTGACTGAGGCTGCGCTATTTCTATGTCCGCGGCCTTCCATTGTCAAGAGCCGACGGGTGCACTGGCCGCCCGCCTCGTCCCCCCGCGAGGTCGTCGAGGAGCGCCCCTGCGAGGCCGGCGCGCACGATCAGGCTGTCGGCAAGGGCGAGCACCGTCCGGGCCATGTCGACCGTGCTGATCAGGCCGTACGCGACGAGCGGTCGCGGGAGCCGGGCCCGGTCCTCCGGTGCGAGGTGGGGCAGGACCGGGCCGGGCGAGATGACCGTGCCGACACCGGGGATCTCCGGATGGGCGTCGAGCGAACGCCCGAGGCCCGTCGAATCGAACGCGAAGACGTGGAGCAGGGCCAGCGCTCCGGCCTCGGTGATCCGCATCGCGATCGCGGGCCGGCGCGTCAGGATGATCCGGATTCCCAGCTCCTCCACGACGAACCGGACGCCCGCGGCGTCGGCGTTGAGGCCCTCCACGCCGTCGATGTCGAGGGCGCACGGTGGGCCGGCCGAATTGACGCGCTGGACGAGCGCCGTCAGGTCCAGGTCGCGAAGGAACTCCGCGCCGGCCAGGCCCGGAGAGAGGTTCGCGGCGCCGTCGGTCGCGACCAGCACGCGCGGAAGCACGGGCAGCGCCGGCTCACCCAAAGTCGGCTCGCCAGAGCGACCGGGAGCTGGTGGTGACGCCAGCAGCCCCGGCGGCCAGCGCCAGCCGCGCCTCCTCGAAGGTGCGGATGAAGCCCCCGGCAAGGAGCGGGACCGTGACCCCGGCGAGGAGCGGGGCGACGTCGGGCAGGATCACGCCGGGCAGGACCTCCACGATGTCGGCCCCGGACTTCGAGACCGCGGCGAGGGCAGTCTCGACCAGGCTTCGTCGCAACAGCAGCAGCCGGTGGATGGCCACCGGTCCTGCGCGCCGGATCGTCCGCATCAGGTGGCCGCGCGAGCTGATGATCGCATCGGCGCCCATCCGGCTGAGCCATGCGATCCCTGCGGCGTCGGGGCTGACGCCGTCCACGAGGTCCAGGTGGACCGCGACCAGCTTCCCGGCGGCGTGGATCCGGCGCACCGTGGGGGCGAGCGTCAACCCGTCCGCGCGCAGGATGAAGACGATCTCCACGCGGCTCCCCAGCGCCTCCTCGAGGTGCGCCGGGTCGGTGATCGCCGCGCAGCACGGGGACTCGGCGAGGCGGGCCATGAACGACCCGACCTGCGCGTCAAGGGGCTGCGATTCGGCTCTGACCATCCCGTCCCGGCGCTCGAACGTCCCCTCGGGGCCACGGTGAGGCGACCGTGACGCGGAGGGGGGCGTCGGCCACTATACCCAACGAGGTGCCGGCTGGGCCGTGCGCCTGGCGCGGCCGCGGCAGTCCGCTCGCACCCGCGCTATCATTGGCAGGCCCTGTTGAACGGGCACCCTCGGTCGGGGCGTGGCGCAGTTTGGCAGCGCGCATCGTTCGGGACGATGAGGTCGGAGGTTCAAATCCTCTCGCCCCGACCAGACTGACTATCTTTCACGCGGACGACGCCGGCCCCGAAGGCCGCATCCCAGCCCCGCGCCTTGGCGTGAGCGGTCAGCGTGAACGTGTAGTCGGTCACCCCCAGGACGTCGATCCGCTCGAAGACCGCCTCGGCGATCGCGTGGCGGCCGGCGTCTGACGTCTTCGCCCACAGCTCCGGCAGCGACTCGAGGTAGGCGCGTGCCTCGGCGGACGTCGGGACCACGCGACCCTGGAGCGGGCGCTGCAAGCGCGGAGCGGATGCCGCGGTTCCGGCCCTGGTGGCGCGGTGAGGGGCGTTGCACGTCTTGACATGGCCCGCGTTGAAGGCGAGAGTGCCGCGCATGCCTGCCATGCGTCACTGATCCCATCTGCGCCCCGCGGTTGTGGGCGGCCTCGTCCTGAGCCTGGTGCTGGGAGCCTGTGGCCCAACCCCCAGCATCGCGCCGTCGCCGTCGCCGTCGCCACCATCCGCCGTTCCGACGACCAGCGCAAACCCGCTCAGCACGGCCTCTGCGTCGGGCCCGCCCGCCGCCACCCCCCAGCCCAGCGTGGCGCAAGTGGCCCTGCCCGCCGGGGCCCAGCTCCCGGGACCAGGCGAGACGTTGCCGACGAGCTCCGCCTGGGGCACCGCCAGCGCCACCTCCCCCGATGGCCGGACCACCGTGGTCCCAGGTTCGCGTGGCGCGACCACGGCCACCGCCCGCGTCCACGTCGCGGTGCGGAATGTGAGTGGCCAATGGGCCGACGTGACGGTCGACGACGGGCGGGCGGTCGGCCATCCGCCCGCATACCCCAACACGAACAACAACCTGCACGTCAGCGGGCTGGCGGCGGGAGGCGAGGGGTTCGTCATCGGCGGGACACAGTCCTTCTGGGACGCCGGGCAGTACAGCGCCACCCTGGAATCGGTCATATGGCATTCCCGTGATGGACGCGGCTGGACACGCGCGGAATTGCGCACGGTGGTCGGAACCAGCAACTCCTTCGAGCTGCGCGACCTGTCCGCCACTCCCAGCGGGTTCGTCGCCGTGGGCAGCATCTCCAACCTGAATGCGACCCGCACGGCGCAAGTGGCGGTGCTGACCAGCCCCGATGGAACCCATTGGAAGCTGGCGGCCACCATCAAGAGTCATTGGGCGCTCGATCCATACGCCGTGATGACGCTGGGTCCCCGCCTGGTGATCGAGGGCGTCGAATATGCCTGCGACACGCACGCCTTCGCGCAGGCCACCTTCTCCCTGGGCGGCCAGATGCGCTTCTGGGACTCGCTCGACGGCGGAGCCCATTGGACGGCGCACGATGCCCTCGCGAGTGGAGTCATCACCCAGCCCGAGCCGGCTCCAGCCAGCATCAAGAAATGCCCGGGTAGTCTCTCCGCGATCCAAAGCCGTTTCGCAACCCGCGGCACCTTCGCCGGGGTCAGCGGCAACACCTTGGGGGTCCTCTCGGCCGATGGCACGAAGGTCGCCATCACCAACGACTTGACCCACTGGGTCGGCGCCGACCTCCCCGACGCAATGCCAGCCGATCAGGATCCTGCCGCCATCACGGGCTCGGTAGCCACCCTGACCGGCACCGGATCACCCCTCACGTTGCTATCGATTAGGCCGCGACGCAATGATGCGAACCAGGAGCAGGGCGTGGGATCCCAGGTGATGAGCTGGACTACCTCTGATGGCGGAACCGCGTGGACGCATCTGCCGTCCGCCAAACCTGTTCTGGTCGGCCCGTCCAGCCAGCTGGCGCCGCAGCCCGATGGCAGCGTGCTGCTGGTCGCCAGCCAGGCCTTCGACGACCCCAGCCGGCCGTCCGGCCGGGTGCGTATTGTGCGCAGCACGCCAGGCAACCTGGTTCCCTGGGGCAGTTGCACGCCCGGCCCAGGTGCCGACTTCTCGTTCAGTACCATCAGCGGCCTGACGGCCAATACCGATCTCACCGGCATCGACCTCTCGGGGGCCCAAGTCTCGTCCAGCGATCTCTCTGGCGACAAGTTGACCGGGGCCGACCTGAACGGCGCCACCTTCGGTTCCGACACAAGGTTCACCGGCGCGAACCTTGCCGGGGTCCCGGCGCGCGGGGCGACAATCGTCGCCGACCTGACCGGGGCCGACCTGACCGGGGCCGACCTGACCGGGGCCGACCTCCTCGGGGCCACCCTCGACCCCAGTGCCTTCCTGGCCAGGATCGACCCCCGGACCCGTCTCCTGCGGGCCCAGGTGATGTTCCCACGCGATGGGTCGTCGAGGGCCCTGGCCGGCTACGACTTCGGGACGCTCGACCTCACCGGGGTCAGCTTCGGCTGGCCGTCCGGGGCCATGGGCGACCTGACCGGAGCCGACTTCCGCCACGCCACCCTCTATGGGGCCAGCTTCATGAACGTCGACCTGACCGGGGCCCATTTCAAGCCCCGGAGCGGGCAGTACACCAACAGCATCTCGTTCTACAAGGGCCTGTGCCCTGACGGCAAGGCCGCGGCCACCGGCGCCTCGATGTTCGCCGAGTGCCGGATCGGCCCCTCGGGCACCTGAGCCCGCCGCGTTCGGAACACTCGAGGGCGCGGGCGCGGGTTCCATCCGGTCCACGAGGGAGGGCGAAGACCGCAACTCCTTCGGACAGCGGGGAGACGGCAAGATCGGCGCGCCCGGGACCCCGGTCAGCGAAGTTTCGCCATCCAAACCGTCATCGCCACGCCGAGCGGTGCCAGTGGTAGTGCCTGCGCCGATCTCGTCCTGGGCGGCCGACTCACAGGCGAACGTCACCGGCAAGCGTCACCGGCCCGAGGGTGGCCGCTATACTCCCGCCACCGAGTGGTCGTCACGGTCGCAGAAGGAGTCATGCCGTGGGAGAGAAGGGCAACCTGGTCGCGAACGACCCGATGGCGGCCCTCGACGCGCTCCCGCTCGATGCCCTGAAGAACTCGCCCGAGACGGTGAACGCCTGGTTCGACACGTACCTCAAGTTCCGGACGGTCCGTGACATGGGTCGCGCGGCCGACGCCGCCGAGGAGACCGCGAGCGCCGCCCAGGCGTCGGCTCGGGCCGTCGAGGACAAGACGGTCGACGCCTGACCGGCCGCGGACAGCCGGCCCGTCCGAGATCCAGAAGCCAGGCTCCCGATGGCCTTCCCACTGGTGCGCTCGTGCGAATCTGACCGGTTCAGCACCGCATTCGCCCGCACGATCGGCGCGGCTGCATCCAAGTACGGCACCGAGGCTCCCGCGACGCTGGTAGGACTCGAGCATGAGTTCCGCGTCCTTGTCGCCGAGCGCCCAATCGACTTTCGCCGGCTCATCCACGAGCTGCCGATCGACGGTCGGCGGGTCGATCCCGCGGACCCGAATGCCTATCGGGGATCCTGGGGCGGGACGATCACCTGCGACGGGCGAGAGGCGGAGATCGCCATCCCACCGGTGGCGACGGTTCCCGGGTTCAGCTCCATCGTCGTCGCGCTCACGAGCCTCGGCCGCGAGCGACTGCGGGCTGCGCTACCAGCCGACGCCACGCTCGAGGGTTACTCGACACACCTGAGCGTGGCGGTTCCGGACCGCCTCGTCGAGCGGGCGGCCCGCCTCTACACGGAGACGTTCGCCCCGGCCCTCATGCTCCTGCTCGACGGCCCCGCCTCGCCGGGCCTGCTCATTCGGCCGCGCCCGGGGCGCCTGGAGCTCGGCGGCGAGTTCGCGGACGGGGAGCGACTCCGGGCGGCGGTCGCGTTCGTGGTCGGCAGCGTTCGCGCCGTCGCCCGCGCCGCCGGCCGGCCGATCCTTGCGTATCGGCGGCTCCCGCCGGCAGTCTTCGTGCGGTCCGAGCCAGCCATCGAGCGGTACGGCTGGTTCGTCGCGCCAAGCGATGTGGCACCCGACCTGTACCGTGCGGGTCGGCGGGCGAGGCTCCGCCTCCGGCGCGGCGGGACCGTCTCGGCCCAGGCTCACCTCGAGCGCTGCTGGGCCATCGCCCGGGCGGCGTTGGGGACCGGCGGCGACCCGGCCGACATCGCGGCCCTGGACCGGATCGTCGCCGGCGCCGCGCCGCTCGGGATCGAGCTGGAGCAGGCGCGCGCCATCGCCCAGGCGCCACCGGATGGTGGACCAATCGACCTCACCGCCGCGGCGCACCCATTCGGCGCGCTCGTCCGGGTCCGACACCGCGGCGATCTCCGGATCGAACCTGCGCTCGTCTGCTGGGACTTCGCCATTCTGCGGGTGAGCGACGGCCGGCGGACCGGCTTCGCCTGCCTGCCGCGCCCGGCGCTGGGGTCCGCCCTCGCGGCCCTCGACGCGGGCCGTCTCGACGGTGCTCTCGCCGGCTTCCTCGCTGCCTCGGACGCGGGCCGGGCGCTCGACTCGGCGCGAAAGACCAGGACCCCCGGCCTCTATGGCACGGTCGGTGGGGCCGCGCGACTTCTCGTGCCCGAGCGTCCACCCCTGGGCGAGATCGGCGACCGGCCCGGCAAGCGACGTCGGCGCGACGACCGCCAGGATCAGACGGAGCCATCCAACGCCGCCTCGGTGACCCGGGTCGCGCGACCGATCACCGCGGCCGCGGCTGGCGGCGCGATCCTGGGGCGGTCGATCCTGGGGCGGTCGATCCCGGTGGCTGCCGTCGTGGCCGGCGTCGCCCTGGTCGCGGTCGTCGGCGGTGCGCTCGTCCTCGGTGGCGGACTGGCTGGCGGCAGCCCGGCGCCGGTCGCCCTCGCCTCGGTCGAGCCTTCGCTCGCGTCGCCGTCGGGTGCGGCGTCGATCGTGGCCATCGCCTCGCCGTCGCCGATCGTCAGCCCAAGCGCCACGGCGGCTCCTCTGAACCCCTTCGCCGGGACGTTCGAGGTCTCCTGGACGGTCATGAGCGAGGCGCACGATCCGGCCTTTCCTGACCAGTGGCCGAAGGGATCCACAGGCACTCAGCTGGTCATGATCACCTGTGCCGCGTCCGGGTGTGAAGCATCGCTCGTCACCGCATCCGGCGTGCCCGATACCGGCGAGTCCCCGCTTCGAATGGCCACGGGCGGACCGTGGCCGCTTACGTCGGACGGGCGACTGACCCACACGTACGCGGGCGGGGAGCCACAGTGCGGGCCGACCGCCAAGTTCACGGAGTCCGCAACGTATATCGGCGCGGATGCGGTCCAATCAGGGGGCACGTCCGCCTTCGGCGGTTTCACCGGTTCGGCCAGCGTCAAGTATCAGCAGCTCAGGACGGCCACCTGCGCGTTCTACGACCATGCGGTCGAGTTCGCGGGGGTCCGTGTCGGTCCGTAGGCCCAGGTGACAGCGTCCACCGCTCGGTAGACGGCTCGCTCGGACCTTGCCGGATAACTGGGATGCGCGCTCTCGAGACCGGGACGTGGTTCGCCGACCCTCCGGCCGTGCTCGGAGTCATCACAGGTGTCTCGGCGCTCGCCCGTCTCGAGCGGGACGGCAGCCTGGCCGCGCCATCGATGACCGAGGGGCTCCGGCGTCTCGAGGGCCTCGCGAGCGCCTGGCGCGAGGTGCAGCCGGTCTCGGCCGTCCGCCAGACCGCGATCCGGCTGCTTCGCGTCCATCCGCTGCGGACCGCCGATGCGCTCCAACTCGGCGCCGCGATCGTCGCGGCCGAGGATCATCCGGCGACCCTGCCGCTCGTCACCCTCGATGAGAGGCTCGCGCAGGCGGCCGAGCGCGAGGGGTTCGCCGTCGTCCGCCCCGACCAGGCGGCATCGAAATCGTCGTCCTGACTCCTCTCGCCCCGACCATTCCCACACGATGTTGCGCAGTCAACGATTCGTCTCGCATGGTCTCGGCCCGCCGACCTACGCGACCCCATCTAGCGCCTTGGCGATCCACTCGGGTAGCACGATCCGTGTGGGAACTGGCGGTTCAAATCCTTACACGCCGCCGGCGGCAGTGCATGTCGGGCGACGTCCTCGCCGGCGCTTCTTCTGCGTCGGGCCGCCTCACCCCTCCTCGCGCGTCATCGGTGAGCCCGTCGCCTGACGAGTCGGGCGAGCATGGCGAGCGCTCGCCAGCTTGCCCAGAATGCGACGACCTGGTAGGCGATCCACGCCCTGCCGCCGGGGTCGAGTGGCCCCGCCGCGATCCCGGTGGGGCGGATCCTCACCAGGGGCAGCCCCTCCGTCCGGCGTGATAGCTCCTCGTCCGACGCGGTTCGCGGGTTGACGCCGAGTGTCGCCATCCCGATGACGCCGAGCGAGGCCGTCAGCGCCCGGCCAGCCCGCACGCGCTCGTCCGGGTCGGTAACGAGCTCGGCGAGGCCCGAGAAGGATCGACCGGGGAGCACGACCTCGACGCGCGGATCGGCCTCGATATTGCGCAGCCAATGGGTCTTGGGGCCGAAGCCCGCCCAGACGTAGACGGCTCCCTCCCAGATCACGTACCCGAGCGGCGCCTCACGGATCACGCCGCTCGTGCGGCCACGCGACCGGAGGATCGCCATATACCCAGTCATGGGCAGCGACCAGAACGGCGCGAGCCCGGCGTGGAGCACGGGCAGCGCCAGGCGACGGTTCAAGACGAGGAACCCGCGGTGCATGATCGGCAGCGTGCGCGACATGAGCTGTCCGTACGGAAGCGTCGGCTCGGCCGGCGTCGCCTGATCGCCTGTCATGTGCGCTCTCCCTGGGCATTTCCGATCGCGTGTGCTCCCCCTCGCGCCTCGTGCCAGTGTCCGGGCACCCGTTCCCGGGATCGCCCCCGACAGGAGACCCGGTCGGGGACCGGGCGGCAAGTGCCGACTGGGCTGCTATGTGGCGCGGGCGACTGCTCGACCAGGAGGGCAATCGGGTCGAACAGACCCCGCGGCGGGGCCGGACATGGTCGCAGCCTCAGGGCCACCCGATGAGCAACCCGTCGGACTCGACGCACGCGCCCACGACGCTGTCCCCGGCCCGGAACGCCACGTGGCCGCTGGCGTCGATGACCTCGAGCATCGGCGCGAAGCGCGCCCACCAGCCCGCAGGGAAGACGACCGAGTGATCGGGCTGCCCGGGGCTCGCGAGCCAGGCGACCCGCGGATCGGCGGCGTTCCCCTCGATCGTGGTGTTCTCGAGCCCGACCCCGCCGCACGCGCAGACGGCGCTCGCGCTGGCGCAGCCGCTCATATCCACAGTCTTGAGCGCATATGCGCCCGACGGCAGCGGGGTTGCCGACGCCCCGGCACCGCATGCGGAGACGACACAACATGCCAACAGCACGGCGACCGCTCGCGCCACGCCTCCGGATCGGGTCACGGCCGCAATCTGCAGTCCCGAGCCACCAGCCGGCAAGGGTCCTTCGGCACGCCACCCGTCACCCGGACCACACCACGCTTCGTCGCCCTAAGAGGCGGCCGCCAACGCATCCGCCACCCAACGCGGCAGCACGATCCGCGGTGTGGGAACCGGATGTTCAAATCCTCTCGCCGCAGCCCCAACCGCCTCCTCATGGATCGCCGGCCCGGGGATGTGCCTGGGTCCGACCCCGACTCGGCCGCAGGCGGAGCCGATCGCGATCGGGGGAGTGCCGCGCTCGTTGCAAGCCCGCGTCAGACAGTCGCCGGCCGTCTCTTGCGCGTCAGTAGTCCAACTTGAGTGGAACGCGGCGATCGACGGAGAATTCTGGTTGCCTGGAGCAGAATGGCCAGCCCGAACCGGGCGACACGCTCGAGGCTGCAGTCGGTCTCAGGAGGCCCGCCGAGGCGCCATGCGGCGATGGCTTCGCTGTCGCCCTGGAGCGTTCGTTCGTTCAGGCCTTCCAATTCCTTCAAGAGCCTAAGTGACGACCCGATTGAGACCCGCTGGCCCGAGACGTCCTGAGCCGTGAACGGCTGCTCGAAGTCGACGGGGAGCCACAGCTCCTCGTCGAGCAGCAAGTGTCGGTATCGCGTGGGTTGCGACGATGGCGGCGGCGTCGATCGACCGAACAACCTGCCGAGGCCGCCACTCTTGCCCTTCGCGTGATATGCGTCATCGACGCGGCGCATCAGCGGATGCTTCGATGGGTCCGGGAGACGCGATGGGGGCGGGACTTCCTTCGGTGGCGCCACGTCCGGGAACTCGTCAGCTGCAGCGAGGAACTTGATAGCCCAGTAGCCATCCCAGTCGGGCTTGTCCGTGAAGTACTCGGCAGTCGGGGACTCCGTCCAATGCATGGACGCAAGCCCTGTGGCTTGCCTCAGCTCTGCTTGCCAACCGAGGACGGCCCCGAGGACAGCCTCGGCAGGTGGCGGAGGCTCCGGCTCGCCGCCAGGGTGGACAAGCCGCACCTCGAAGCCTTCGGCTTCACCCGCCTGCTGGACGACTGTCTTCCACAGCCCAGCGTAGTAGCGCGTAAGCGGCCCCGCGTAGATGTCGAGGCCCACGTACACCTCCAGCGTAGGTCAGACGTCAGGACGCACATCCATTCTGACTGGCGGGTTGGGCGCCCATCTGCTCTCTGGGCAAGGTCGTCAAATCAACGGAGCTAGACCGCACCGCCACGGCCGATCCGATCCACTCGGGAACAACGATCCGGGGCAATGTGGGAACCGGAGGTTCAAATCCTCTCGCCCCGACCAAACTCACCGATCTGGCTTCCGAGCTCGAGAACCGCTGGCAGCGCGGCGTCGAGCCCCAGGTCGATCGCGTCCCGCGTGAGTTCGTACTCGAGCCGTTCGAAGCCCGTGACGTCGGTCCGCGCGAACAGCGCCGCTAGCACCTGGCGCCCATCTGGACCCGAGTCGGTCCAGAGCGAGGGCAGCGAGCGGAGGTAGGCGACGACCTCGGCTGCCGAGAGCCGGTCTGGCTCGACTGCTCCCTGCGCCGCCTGTTCCTCCGCATCGAGCTGGGCCATTTCCCGCTGCCAGGCCAGCACGTCCCGGGTCTTGGACAGCCGGCGGCCAGCCTCCTCGCGCTCGTGGCCGATTCTGGCCAGCGAGGCGCGGTCGACTTGGGCCGGGCGATCGTGGTAGCGGCGGACGACCTCGGTGATCGTGAAGTCGTCGAGCGATCCCACCTCGGCCAGGAGGGCACCGATGGCGTCCTCGTACCACTCCTTCCGATACGAGTGGCCGCCCTTGCGTCGGTCGTCGCCCTTCGTGTAGCGCTGACGTGCATTGGGCGTCCCGGCAATGAACGCCTCGCAGGTGGGCGCAGGGTGGCGGTACCTTCCGATGTCGTCGTACAGGAAGCGATGACAGCCTGAGCAGCGCAGGCGGAGGGCGTAGTTGCCCTTGACGATGCGGCCCGGCGTTCGGGTTTGCGAATTCTCGTGCTCAGCGGCGCCGTGTTCGCCACGAGCCGGGCGTGCTTGTGGGGCACTCGTAGTTCGCACCGTTCAGCTCGCGACTCGGAGGCTGCCGGTCAACGGCCAAGAGCGGTCGGCACCGAAACGCGGGTACCGCGCGGCACTTGCCCTCGATGCCTAGCGGATGACAGGCTGAGCGGGACCTGAGTGGTCAGACAGCCTCTAACGCATGCGGAGCGGTGGTGGCTGCCGAGGGAGGCGTGCAATGACGATCGACCTTGGCCCGGGAGGGTGGGCCCTCCTGATTGGCGGTTCGATCCTGCTCGGTGTGATCGCCCAGTTCATCGGCGATGTCCGACCGCGCTTCAAGTGGATCGACACGGCCATTGCGGCGTTCGTCGGGGGCCTCGTAGCAAGCGAGATTCTCCACCACCTGGACTGTCGGCCCCGTAGCAGACGGGCTCGCCCTCGTGGATGCGATCATTGGGGGCCTGATCGTCGGAGTGGCCGTGGATTGGGCGATTCGCTACGAGAGCCGACGCTCGGCTGCAACCAAGGCGGCAGGCGTGAGAGACGAGTAGCTGCGCGGCGCGGTGCCGGCGCAGCCGATCGGTGGCGGAACCCGGGGGGCCGCGAGACGCTCGCGAAGCCGTAGATGGCGCCGCTAGGCCGCGCGATCGGCACCGATGAGTTCAGCGTGGTGTCGGTAGGCCGCTTGGGCGTCGTCGACGCACTCACAACGTTCGAACAGGCGCGCAAGGTGCCAGCGGACCGTCTCGGGGCTGATCCCCAAGAGTCGCCCGAAGCACTTCAAGCTGCCACAGCGTCGGGGCAAGCTCGCTCACGCGCTCTCCGCCTTATCCGCGAAGAGCCGAGTTGGCGGGGTGCAGTTGACCATCCGGAACCGCGGGCGATCGTGAGTTAAGGAGGGGCTATCCCTCTCGCCCCGACCAATGCACCTTGATGTCCCCCTTGGATCTCGCTGGCGTCGCTTCTTGCGCGCCTCCGGTGTCGACGCGGACGCGCCTCGACTTCCGGCCATCGAGCAGCTGGCGCATGACCTCGACGTGTTGGCCCCGGAGCTCGGCTCGTCGTGGTTTCAGGGACAGCGGAAGCGTTCGGGCCCCGAGGAGATCCTCGGAGAGCCTGACCTCCACGATCACCGGGCCGAGCACTTCGAGCCGATCACGGATGTCGATCTGGCCCTTGTACCGCTTGTCGTGCGCCCAACGCCGGCGGGACCGATGACGAAGTGGTCGATGTTGACCCTGGTGCCCGAGACCCTGCGGTCGTGGAGGGCGTGGATCTCGGCCACGACCACCAGGGCCTTCGCCGGATCGTGCTCACCCCGGGCACCGGTCAGGCCACCGGAGGAGCGATCTCGCCGCTGCCCCGCGCGATCAGGCGTGTCGGGACCACGTGGAGCGCGGCGGGGGCGACATCGCCGTCCATGCGCAGGAAGAGGATCTGGGCAGCCGCCGTCCCGATCGCGCGCGGATCCTGCGCGATGACGGTCACGGCCGGCTCGAGCATGTCGGCGAGCATCACGTCGTCGAAGCCGACGACCGCGATCCGGTGCTGGACGCCGAGCTGGTGCAACGCCCGGACCGTCCCGATCGTGACGAGGTTCTGGCTGGCGAACACGGCAGTCGGCGGGGAGGGCGCGGCGAGCAACGCCGCAGCCGCGCTCTCGGCGGCATCGACGTCCTGGAGGTCGTGCCGCACGATGGCCGGGTCGAGGGGAATGCCGGCGCGCTCGAGTGCGCGCACGTAGCCGGCGTACCGCTCGCGCGCCGTGTACACGCCGGCGAGGTCGCCCAGGTAGGCGATCCGGCGGTGACCGGCGGCCATGAGGTGGCGGACCGCCTCCTCCGCCCCACCGCGGTTGTCGCTGACGACGGCGTCCACGTCGAGGAACTCGGCCGGGCGGTCGACGAACACGATCGCCATGCCGGCCTGCTTCTGGGCGAGCAGGTAGCTGTGATCGTGGCTCGCCGGCACGACGACGAGACCGTCGACGCGCCGGCCGGCGAACGTGGACACCAGGAGCCGCTCGCGGATCGCGTCCTCGTCGACGCTGCCCGAGAACACCTGGACCCCGCGTGCCCAGGCAACGTCCCCGATCGCCCGGTGGAGGGCGGACGAGAAGGGATTCGCGACGTTCTCGAGGATGAGGCCGATCGTCGCGCTCCGACCGCTCGCGCGACGGAGGCTGCTGGCGGTGAGGTTCGGCAGGTAGTCGAGCTGCTCAATCGCCCGCTCCACCTGGCTTCGCAGCGCGGGCGACACCCCCGGCTCCTGGTTGATCACGCGCGAGACCGTCTTGAGGCTGACGCGGGCCAGGGCGGCGACGTCGCGCATCGTCGGCCGCGAGACGTCGTCGGAGCTCGCGGAAGATAACGTTGTCCTCTTCACCACGAGGACATCGTATCCGAAACGGAGAGCAGGAATCAAGATGGGTATTGACATCTTCAGTGCTTCGCCATAGTGTCCTCATGACAACGTTGTCATCCTCTTCGGGAAAGGAGGAGGCGACCAGGCGAACCGACGAGCACCTGCCAGGTCGGCCGGTGGGACCATCGGGTGGGCCGGCGTGGACGACGGCCGCGAACCCTGCTGGTCCGTCCCCGACCGAGCCGGTGGACGAATCGCGCCTCGCGGCCAGGGTCGTGGCGGCCCGGAGTCAGGGGCCGGCGATTGGGACGATCGCACCACGGCAGAACATGGAAACGGACGGAGACCCGAACGGCCTCCGTCGGCGTTCAATCAAGCGCAGTACCCGATGAGGGGAGGAGGAGTTCGGTGTCTTTCAAGCGTGTTGCGCCCCTGCTGGTGGCAGGGGTCCTGCTGGCCGCCTGTGGCGGCTCCAGTTCGACTCAGGCGCCGGCGTCCGGCCAGGCGACCGCCGGCAGCCAGATCATCGTCGGCCTCATCACCAAAACGGAGACCAACCCGTTCTTCGTCAAGATGAAGGAAGGCGCCCAGGCCAAGGCCCAGGAGCTCGGCATCAAGCTGATGACTGGCGCCGGCGCCAAGGACGGCGACAACGCCGGCCAGGTCACGGCCCTCGAGAACATGGTCAACGCCGGGGCGAAGGGCATCCTCATCACCCCCAGCGATACCAAGGCGATTGTCCCGAGCATCCAGAAGGCGCGCGACAAGGGCGTGGTCGTCATCGCGCTCGACACGGCCACCGATCCGCAGTCGGCCGTCGATGCGCTGTTCGCCACCAACAACTTCAACGCCGGCCTCCTGATCGGGCAGTGGGCCAAGGCCTACATGGCGGGCAAGACGCCCGTCATCGCGACGCTGGACCTGCAGCCCGGCATCACCGTCGGCGCCCAGCGCCACAACGGCTTCCTCCAGGGCTACGGCCTGGTCAGCGGCATCGACCCCAACTCGACCGATCTCGCGACCAACGCGGCGGTCGTCTGCTCCCTCGACACCCACGGCGATCAGACCGAAGGCCAGACCGCCATGGAGAACTGCCTGACCAAGAACCCGAACATCAACCTCGTCTACACGATCAACGAGCCGGCCGCGTTCGGCGCCTACACGGCCATCAAGGCGGCAGGCAAGCAGGATTCCATCACCGTCGTCTCCGTCGACGGCGGCTGCCAGGGCGTGCAGGGCGTGGTCGACGGCCAGATCGCTGCGACGTCGCAGCAGTACCCGCTCAAGATGGCGTCGCTCGGCGTGCAGGCGCTGTACGACTACGCGACCAAGGGCACCAAGCCGAGCGGCTATACGGACACCGGCGTCACGCTGATCACGGACAAGGCCCAGACCGGCGTGGACAGCAAGGACTCTACGTACGGCGCTGCCAACTGCTGGGGCACCAAGTAGGGTTGACCTGACTGGCTGGCGGCGGGGCGCTGCCCCGCCGCCTCTCTCTCGTCGGGAGGATGGCCCATGAACGCATTCATCAGCAGGGTCACCGCGCGGCGATCGGGTGCCCTGGGCGTCCTTGGGGGCTCGGCGATCATGGGCCCCCTGGCCGCGCTCGTGCTGGCGATCGTCGTCTTCTCCACGCAGAGCGACAAGTTCCTTTCCGGATCCAACTTCTCGTTGATCCTCCAGCAGGTGATGGTGGTCGGCACCCTGGCCATCGGTCAGACGCTGATCATCCTCACGGCCGGGATCGACCTCTCGTGCTCCTGGATCATGGCCCTGTCGACGGTGATGATGACCGGGCTCACCATGCGATCCGGGATGGATCCCGTCCTCGCGATCTTCGTCGGCCTCCTCGTCGGCATGGCGTTCGGCCTCCTGAACGGCTGGCTCGTCACCGCCATCAGGCTGCCACCGTTCATCGTGACCCTGGGCACCTTCAGCATCGCCACCGCCCTGGTCCACATCTATACCAGCGAGACGATCAACCGGCTGCCCGACGTCCAGACATTCCTGGGGAACACGTTCACGGTCGCCGGCACCGACGTCACCTACGGCTCGGTGGTGATGCTGTTCCTGTACGTGCTCGTGTGGTACGTGCTCCGCTCGACCACCGTCGGGCGGGCCGTGTACGCGGTCGGGGACAACCCGGAAGCCGCGCGACTCGCCGGCATCAACACGAACCGCGTCCTCATGGGCGTGTATGCGACGGCCGGACTGTTCTATGCCATCGCCGGTCTGCTCCTGGTCGCGCGCACCGGCGTGGGCGACCCCAACTCCGGAGGCGCGGGGACGCAGGACAATCTCGCCGCGATCACGGCCGTGGTGCTGGGCGGCACGAGCCTCTTCGGGGGACGGGGCCTGATCTTCGGCACGCTGATCGGCGCGCTCATCGTGGGCGTGTTCCGGAACGGCCTCCAGCTGATGGGGGTCGAGTCCAACTACCAGGTCCTCATCACCGGCGTCCTTGTGATCCTCGCGGTTGCCGTCGACGCGCTTTCGCACCGCAGCAAGTAGCGAGTCGGGAGGCATGTCGCGATGAGTGGTTCCACCTCCCCGGGCAACGTCCTGCTGGAGATGCAGGGCATCGGGAAGACGTTTCCCGGCGTCCGCGCGCTGGAAGGCGTCCAGCTGACCGTCAAGGAGGGCCAGGTCCACGCCCTCCTCGGCGAGAACGGGGCCGGCAAGTCGACCCTGATCAAGATCCTCTCGGGTGCCTACCGCATGGACGAGGGGCAGATCCTGTTCGAGGGAAAGCCCGTCGAGATCCGCGGCCCGCACGACGCCCAGGCGCTGGGCATCTCGACCATCTACCAGGAGTTCAACCTCGCCCGCGATCTCACCGTCGCCGAGAACGTCTTCCTCGGCCACCTGCCCACGAAGGGGGTGACGGTGGACTGGTCGACGGTCAAGGCCCGGACGCGCGAGATCCTCGACACGCTGGGGGTCGAGTTCTCGGTCGACGCCCCCATCTCGTCGCTGTCCGTCGCCGAGCAGCAGCTCGTCGAGATTGCCAAGGCCCTCAACCGGAAGACCCGCGTCCTGATCATGGACGAGCCGTCCGCCCTGCTCGGGGAGAAGGACCTGGACAACCTGTTCCGGGTGGTCCGGTCGCTCCAGGCCCAGGGCATCGGGATCATCTACATCTCCCACCGCCTGCGGGAGATCTTCGCGCTGGCCGACGAGGTGACGATCCTCAAGGACGGGCGCTACATCGCCACGCAGAAGGTCTCGGACGTGACGATGGACGACCTGGTCAAGCTCATGATCGGGCGCGACCTGAAGGACGTGTACCCGAAGCGGACCGTCGAGCAGGGCGAGGTCCTCCTCGAGGTGGGCAACCTCTCGCAGGCCAAGCTCCTGCGGGACATCTCGTTCCAGCTCCACGCCGGCGAGATCGTCGGATTCGCGGGCATCGTGGGATCGGGGCGGACCGAGGTCGCTCGCGCGATCTTCGGGGCGGACCCGTCGACGGGCGTGATGCGCATCGACGGCAAGCCGTACAAGCCGCGATCACCCTCCGACGCCATCCGCCACGGCGTGGCCCTGGTCACCGAGGACCGCAAGGCACAGGGCCTCTTCCTCAAGCTCAGCGTCCGCATCAACACCACGATCTCGGGCCTCCGCGCGCTGTCGCACGTGGGGGTGATCCAGTTCGCGAAGGAGCTCACGCTCGTCAAGCGGATGATCCTGGAGCTTCGAATCAAGACGCCCAGCCCGAGCTTCCTCGTCGTCAACATGAGCGGGGGCAACCAGCAGAAGGTCGTGCTGGCACGCTGGCTCAGCGTAGGCACGCGCATCTTCATGATGGACGAACCGACGCGCGGCATCGACGTTGGCAGCAAGTCCGAGATCTACCAGATCATGGACGAGCTGACGAAGCGTGGCGTCGGGATCCTGATGATCTCGTCGGAGCTGCCCGAAGTGCTGGGCATGAGCGACCGGATCATGGTCATGCGCCAGGGTCGGATCGTGAAGGAGCTGTCACGGGCCGAAGCCAGCGAAGAGGCCATCATGCAGTACGCCGTCGGATCCGCGGGTGCATGACGTGGATCCGAGGGGAGCGCTCACCATGGGTGTCATCACCATCTCGAGCGAGCTCGGGACCGGCGGCGTCGAGATCGCCGGTCGCGCAGCGGCGGAGCTGGGCTATGCGCTCGTCGACGAGCGCACGTCGGATCGCATCCTCCGCCAGTACGGGCTGACCAAGTTCAAGGAGCTGTACGACTCGGGACCCAGCCTCCTCGACCTCGTGCGGGTCGAGAACCTCCTCATCATCTCGATGTACAACGAGATCCTGGAGGCGCTCGCCAGGCGCGGCAAGGTGGTGATCCTCAGCCGGGTCGGTTTCGCGGTCCTGGGCGGCTACGCCGAGGCGCTGAACGTGCACGTCGTCGCGCCCATGGCGCAGCGGGTCCAGCGGACCATGGCCAGCCACGGCCTGACCGATACCGCAGCGGCCGAGGAACACCTTCGCGAGGACGACATCGGGCATCACAAGTTCGTGACCCGCTTCTACAACCGCCACTCCGATGAGCCGGCCGGGTACGGGTTGACTGTCGACACCGGTTCCACCTCGGTCGACGATGCCATACGCCAGGTCGTGGAGGCGGCCAGGGCCGCATTCTCGGCGACGGCGGCAGGGGCGACCACGACGTCCGTCATCCAGGTCGACCCCGTCCTGGAGTCGGCGATCGCCGAGGTGCTGAAAGAGCCGGCGCCCGGTCCAGCCGGGTGAGCAGCACCACAGAGGCGGCAGCCGGCGTCACGCCTGCCCCTGGGCGCCTGGAGCGCAGGCAGCGAGGACAGCCACACCGCTCCTCCGTCGGCGGGCGCGCCGGAGCCGGGACCCCGGCCCGACGCGGCCGCCCGACCCTCGTGCGGGGGACGGCGCTCGGGGCGGACGTTTGTGGAGCCAACCACGCGAGGGAGACGCCAAGGTGCTGAAGACCCGCCTTCTCCACCCGCAGATGCTGGCGGCCCTGGGTGCCGCGGGGCACGGCGCGCGCATCCTCATCGCCGACGGCAACTATCCGCTGCTGACGCGGTCGAGCGCGACAGCGCGGCGGGTCTACCTGAACCTGGCTCCGGGCATGGTCACCGTCAGCGACGTCCTGGACGTCCTGGTGGAGAGCGTCCCGATCGAGGCGGCCGACGTGATGACCACCGACAGCGGGGAGGAGCCGGCCATCGTCGCCGACTTCCGGGCGCTCTTGCCCGGCTTGCCACTCCAGCCCCACGCCAGCGCCGACTTCTACGAGATGGCGCGCGGCCCGGACGTCGCGCTCGCAGTCTCGACGGGCGACGAGCGCACGTACGCGAACGTCCTGCTGACGATCGGTGTGCGTGAGCCGCTCGCGCCGAGCCCGGGCCGGCCGCCCGCTCCGTGACGGGTCAGGTGGCGGGATGATCGTCGTCGCGGGCGAGGCCCTCATCGACCTGCTCCTGCGCCCGGACGGCGAGCTCGTGCCCGTGGCGGGCGGCGGACCGTACAACACGGCGCGCGCGATCGGGCGCCTGGGCGTCGACGTAGCGTGGCTCGGCGGGTTGTCTGGCGACCGATTCGGGCGAGTGCTCGAGGCAGGGCTCGCGGCCGACCGGGTCTCGCTGGCGCTCGCCCAACGAACGGTGCTGCCGACGACGCTCGCGCTCGCCGAGCTGGACGAGGCCGGGGTGGCGACCTATCGGTTCTACGTGGACGGCACGTCCGCACCGGCGGTCACACCCGAGGGCCTCGGCGCCGGGTTGCCGGATTCGACGCGAGCGGTCCACGTCGGCACGCTCGGCATGGTGCTGGAGCCGATGGCCACGACCCTCGAAGCGCTCGTCGGCAGCCTGTCGAGCGAGGTGCTGCTGATGGTCGATCCGAACTGCCGCCCTTCGGTCGTCCGCGATCCCGAGCGATACCGGGCCCGGATCCGCCGCGTGCTCGCGCGCGCGGACGTCGTGAAGACGAGCACCGAGGACCTGGCGTTCCTGGTTCCGGGCGAGAGCGCCGACGGGGCGGCGCGACGGGTGGTCGCTCTGGGGGCCCCTGTGGTGGTGATCACGGACGGCGCGAGGCCGGTCCGGGCCTTGGTGCATGGCACCGTGCATGAGGTCGAGGCGCCCGCGGTCAAGGTCGTCGACACCGTCGGGGCGGGGGACACGTTCGGCGGGGCGTTCCTCGCCTGCCTGCTCGCGGCCGGGGGCGGGCGGGACGCGGCCGCGGATCCGGCGGCCGTCGTGCGGGCGACGCGGTTCGCCGTGCGCGCCGCAGCCATCGTGTGCGGGCGTCCGGGCGCCGATCCTCCGAGCCTCGCGGAGCTCGGGGGCTGGCCCGCGGACTGATTCGGGGTCAGGCGGGATCACTCGCGAGGCCTACCTTCCCAAGGCAGGCCCTCAGCGACGGACGGCGAACCCTTCCATGACGGCGTCGGCGACCTGGACCACCAGGGAGTCGTCGAGCTCGCCACCAAATACCAGGCGGAAGTAGACCGGTCCGACGAGCAGCTCCGTGGCGATCTCGAGGTCGGCGTCCGGGCGCAGGTCGCCGCGAGCGATCCCCCGCTGCACGACGCGGGCGATCTCGGCACGGCGGGCCTGCACCACCGTCGCCCGGAACGGGTCGCCGAGACGGGGATTGGTCGCGATCTGGGAGAGGAGAGCCCGCACGACCGGCCCGAACGTCGTGTCGCGGACCGCGCGGAGCGCGTTGTCCGTGCAGCTCGCCAGCTCCGCGCGCGTGTCGCCCGAGTCGACGATGGCAATGTGGGGCGCCGCGAGTTCGGCGAGCAGCTCGCCTGCCAGGGCCTCCTTGGACGGCCAGCGCCGGTAGATCGTCGCCTTTCCGACCCCCGCCCGTGCCGCGACGTGCTCGAGGCGGAAGCGCGTGAAGCCCTCCTCGATGAGCTCGGCGCGGGCCGCGTCGAGGATCGCCCGGTGCGTCTTCTCGCTGCGGGGACGGCCGCCGGGCCGGCGCGCGGCTGCCGCCCCGGGAGCCTGCACCTTGGCCCCACCTGCGGGTGCCGGTTCGGTGTCGGGGGAGTTCCGATACGATACGTCTTGCTTCTCACCGGCCATGACGTTATGATACGTGACGAACCGTATCTATAGCAAGGGAGCTTGCTCCTCATGTACGACCGAAACGCGATCCTCGATCTCGTCGAAACCGCCGAGAACGCCCATCGCCTCTGCTCCTGTGGAGCCCCCATGGTCCCGGTTGATGAAGCAGGCGCGCTCCGGCTCCTGTGCGCGAATCGCCCGGCGCCTCGAAGTCTGCGGTCGAAGCTGACCTCGCTCGACTGGGTCACGCCGCACGATCGCATCCTGCTGCTCGACGCTGACGAGCTGGCTGCCGCCTGATCAGGCGGGCGCAGCGTCCACCCGAAAGCCGGCGAGGCTCGCCCGGGCGGCTTCGAACGCGTCGGCTTCGCGGCGGCGCCGCCGGGAGCAGCGGCTACTGAAGCTCGAGCTCCAGAAGTTCGCTGACGAGACCAGCAGCCGAACGATCGAGGCCCTCAGCCCGTCAACAACCTGTTTGGGGACCGGAGCTCGCCTAAGGCAATCACGACCCGGCGGCGAGCGAGATCGCATGCGAGATCGGGCGCGTGTCGGCGCGCGCCCGGCGGAACAGGGCATAGGCGGTCTCATAGGTCGCCCGACGGCCGTCGTCCGGAGGCAGGAGATGGCCGCTCAGGCGTGGCACCGGCACATCGGGTCCGAGCACGCCGCGGCAGGCCACCCATGCCGCGCCGTGGGCCGAGTGCTGATCATCGTCGGCGACGGTGACAGGCCGCCCGAGCACGTCAGCCTGGATCTGCCGCCAGAGGGCGCTGCGGAAGCCGCCTCCCGAACAGATGATCGCGGCCGCGGTCTCGCGCTCCATGACCGTCTCGAGCGCCCGTCGAAGCTCGAACGCCGCGCCCTCCAGCACGGCGCGCGTGAGCGACGCCCGCGTGTGTGCTAGGCGGAGGCCGACGAAGGCGCCCAGCCCCTGGGGATCCGTCCGCTCGCCGACCAGCGTCGGCAGGAAGATGAGGCCGTCGGACCCGGGCGGAGCGGTCGCGGCCTCCGCGAGGAGCGTGTCGATGGCGCCTGCGGGCAGTTCCGGCGTGCCGAAGCAGACCCTGGCGTGCCAGACGAGCGCCTCCCCAGCCACGAGGATGGGCTGCATCAGGAGCCATTGACCCGGCCGGGCGTGGCACAGCGTGTGTAGGCCCGCGGCTGGGCGCATACGGGCGCTGTCGGAGACGGTGCAAACGGTGCCGCCCGTGTTGACCGCGATCGAGACCCGGCCGGGTGCGAGGTCGAGCGCCAGCGCGGCCAGCGCGGTGTCGCCCCCTCCGCAGATGACCGGAAGACCGATCGGCAGGCCGGTCGCTTCGGCGGCCTCCGGGGTGACCCGGCCGCGCTCGGCGAAGGTCTCGACGACCTCGGGAAGCAGGGCCTCGCGTAGACCCACGGCCTGCACGATCCGGTTCGACCACCTCCGCTCGGCCGCGTCGAACAGGAGCGTGCCGGCCGCGTCGGTCGGGTCCGTGCACGTGACGCCCGTGAGGCGGAGGCCGAGGTAGTCCTTGGGCAGCAACGCGACCGCCGCGCGGTCGTAGTTGTGGGGCTCGTTTCGGGCGACCCAGGACAACGACGGGCCCAGCATGCCCGGCGAGAGGGGGATCCCGGTGATCCCCTCGACGACTCCTTCGCCGAGTCGCTCTCGCCAACTTCGCAGCTCGCCCCGGGAACGGTTGTCGAGCCAGATGATCGCGGGCCGGACCGGCTCCCCCTCGCGGTCGAGGAGGACGAGGCCATGCATCTGGCCGGCGAGGGCGATCCCGCGTATGCGGCGCCCGACGCAGGCGCCCGAACCGACGAGCTCGCGCAGGGCAGCGCAGCTCGCCTCCCACCAGGCACGCGGTTCCTGTTCGGCCGCGTCACGGGAGGGCGCCAGGACCGGCACGCTCCGGTGCGTCATGCCGAGGCGCCGGCCCAGACCGTCCGTCGCCAGGGCCCGCACGCCCGACGTTCCGAGGTCGACGCCGATGAAGACGTCAGAGGATGGTTCGGTCGTCACGGATCCCTGCAACTGGTGCTTCACACGGGGCAGCCGGCGCATCCGCCCGTGCGCGCTGCCCGCCCCATCAACCGAACACCTCGCGCAGTGCCCGGTGCATCACGTCCGTCGGCGCTTCGCGACCGGTCCACATCGTGAAGGCGATGGCGCCCTGGTAGACGAGCATGCCCAACCCGTCGAGTGTGGTGGCGCCCCGCTCCTCCGCCATGGCCAGGAAGCGAGTCCGCGGCGGATTCGGGAAACAACCCGATGGAGGTGGCGTTCACCAGGATCTCCGTCCCGTCGGGGACGCAATGGTTCGATGTCCATGGCTGGAAGTCTGCGGCGGTGCCCATCGTACTGGCGAGTCCGTCCGCCAGCGCCCGGCCGCGCTCGACCGACCGATTGACGACCGTGATGTACGACGCTCCGGCGAGCGCCAGCTCGACGGCGATCGCCTTGGCAGCGCCGCCGGCGCCCAGGATGACCACGCGCCTGCCTCGTGGGTCGATCGGGACTGCCTGCAGGGAGCGCAGAAAGCCCTTGCCATCCGTGTTCTCGCCGACCAGCCTGTCGCCATCCCGGCGGATCGTGTTGACGGCGCCGATCAGCCCGGCATCCGGCGCGATCTCGTCGAGGTGGCAGAGGACCTCGACCTTGTGTGGGATCGTGAGGTTGATCCCCCGGAAGTTCATCGCTCGCATGCCGGCCACCGCCGCAGCGAGGTCAGCCGCGTGGACCTCGATGGTCAGGTACCGCCAGTTGAGGTCCAGGGCGCGGAAGGCCGCTTCCTGCATGACGCCGGTGGGGTTCTCGGCGATAGGATCGCCGAAGGCGCCCACCAGGTCCGCCAGGTAGGAGTCTGCCTGCGACATCCTGGGTCCTCCCTCAAGCTTCGAGCCTGGTCAGCGCGTCGGGACCTCCGCGAACACCTCGCACACCGCGCCCGCCAGGACGGGATCGATCTCGAGGTTCGCCGTCCTGACCGCGCCTGGCGGCGCCGGTTGGTGCGCCGCCGTCGTGCACATCAAGTTGGGACTGAGGATAGCCACGTTGCCACGCTCGGCGGGCGCCTTGTTCAGCATCGCTGGGTCAGTCGGCGACGACCGCCACGGGTGCCCGGGCTCGGTCACCCGGCACCGGAGCGCCCACGTCCCCGGGACATTGAGGTCGGTCGTGGAGGGTTGACTCCTCTCGCCCCGACCAAAACCAGCAGATGCGCTCGAGAACGCCTCCACGAGCCCTGCGGCGACCGCTGCCGGCGTGAGCTCCAGGTGCATCCGGCGGAGCCCGAGGACTAAGGACGCACGCCCACGAACACCTCGAGCTCCCACCGACCCACGGAAGCATCGACCCTGAATCCGACCTCGGCGAGGAGGCGCAGCCAGGTGGCTCGCGGGAAGATCCCCCCGACGTGGCGGTCGTCGAGCACCCGCACCGACCCGTCCGCGTCGCGTAGGAGGTACGCGAAGTCCGTCACCACGGTGGTGTCGGTGGGGTCGGGGTCGAAGGTCCACTCGAGGTAGCGGAGGGACCGTCCGTCAGGTCCGTCGTGCCCGCCGTGCTCCGCCTTCGGCTGGTACGTCTCGGCCGTGAAGTCGGGGAACAGGACGACCGCGCCGCCGGGGCGGAGATGGACGAACGCGGTCTCGATGGCGGCCCGGAGATCGGCCTCGGTGGTCATGTACATCACGGCGTCATGCAGGAGCACCGCGTCGAACGTCCGGCCAAGCCGGAGGGTGCGCATGTCGCCTTCGATGTGTTCGCACTCGGGGTTCAAGGTTGCCGAGAGCGCCAGCATCGCGGGGGCGATGTCCGTCAGCGTCAGGTGCGCCCAGGCCTTGAGGTGGGACGCCGTGTTCCCGCCGCCGGAGCCCAGCTCCAGCAGCGTCGCATCCGGGTCGGCGGGCCTCAGCCCAACTCCATGGTCGGCCAGCAGCCGGACCACCTCCTCCGCCTCGTCTGCGTACTCCGCCGGGGCGGTGATGAGGTGGAACCACGACGCCAGCTCGCCGTACATCCGCAGTCCACCCATGGGTCGGACGATAGCTCGGATCAGGCGAAGAGCTGACCTGACTGCCCGATCCCGCGCTCACAACGAGCTGGTTGGATCAGCGCGGCGTGGCCGTCGACAGCCCCATGAGCCTCGCCGCATCGACCATCTGCTCGTCGTAGGTCACGATCGCTTCCAGATCGTCGCCGACGGCCATCGCTGTCGCGAGGTGGATGGCGTCGAGCGTTCGGAGCACCTGCGGTTCCAGCGTGCCGGCCGCGTCCAGGATTCGGTCATCGATCCCGATGAGATCGACGCGCCGCAGGCCCTCTCGGACCGTCGCCAGGGCATCCGGCCCCAGATGGCGGACCGCGCGCAGGGATTCCGTGCGCAGCAGGGCTGAAGACACGCGACGCCCACCGCGGTTGGCCAGAAACGTCCGCACGGCCGCGGATTCGGTCTCCTCGACGACCAGCTTGACGAATGCCGAGCTATCGAGGTAGAGCGCGCTCAATCAGCCCGTCCCTCTGACACGAGTCGCGATGGCGCCGTGGCGTCCGGCGGGAGACGGACGGGCAGGAGGTCGAGGAGGTCGGCCTCCGCTCGACGCAGGAGTCCCTCACGTTCCAACCTGGCCAAGCCGCTTGGCATCGTCCGCAAGAGGACGGCGACGGGCCGTCCACGATCGGTGACCTCCACGGTCTCGCCCGCAGCCACCCGTCGCAGGATGGCACTCGCCTGACGACGCAGCTCACGGACCCCGACGCGTTCCATGTGCGACATGGTAGCACATCAATCGCCACGGGCCGGTGTGCGTTTCTGAGCGGCGGCGTGGGGGCGGGGCTCCTCGTCGAGCGGCGCTGCGGGACCGACCAGGTCGGACTCCGTCCAGAAAGGG